>NZ_JAFMOW010000066.1 GCF_019049675.1 Rahnella bonaserana
GTTATCAGCTATATTATTTTATATTCAAGGTGCTCTGAATTTTAATGATAATCTTCTCTCTCAATAAATAGTTCGTTTATATTTTAATATTAGTTTAAATAAATGCGGGCAAAAAATAACTTGTCTTGCGATCTTAAGTGAAATCTATAGTTCAGAGTAATATGTCTACAAATTAGAGATGCAACTTTCAATAAAATATCATAAAGTCATATTTCAAATAATTCACAAAGATCACCCATCATGAAATTCACACTGGATATGCTTGACTGGCAGGCTCTTGCTCCGGGAGTTAACAGTTGCGAACACTGGATCCAGTGGGCCATGCGGCCTGATGCAGACAAATTTTCGGGTGAAATTCCTAAATGCGCGCAAATTCCCATGATGACTGCGCGTCGTATGAGTATCGGAAGCCGTTTTGCAGTAGATACCGGTCTTTCATTGCTCGAAAAGTATAAAGTCGATGCTGCCATTTTTACCAGTCGTCACGGTGAGCTCGAAAAAACAGGGCGCATTTTGCATAATTTAGCGAATGAAGAGCCTGTTTCACCGACAGAGTTTTCGATGTCAGTACACAATACTGCGGCGGGTTGGTTAACCATTACCGGTAAAAACGCTCTACCCGTCACCTCATTAGCGGCGGGTAATGACAGTTTTCAACAGGGAATACTTGAAGCGCAATCGATATTATCTGCAGGAGCTTCCCGCGTGATGTTAGTCGATTTCGACGGGCAAATTCCTGCGATATATAATGAATCGGTAAATTCTGAGTTTCTTCCTTATGCGGTAGCAATAATATTAGTGGCTGGCAATACTTTGCAGTGTGAGCGCGTTTCTCTGCCTGGTGAACATCAGGCATTACCCTTGCCGCAGAGCCTTCAATTCCTGCGTGGCTATCTTTCATCTTCCTCTTCATTTGAGGTGAGTGCGGGTAATCGTCATAGCTGGCAATGGTCGCGTGGCGTGCAATGAGAGAGTCTGAATTGAACCAGGAAGTGTCTTCACTGCCGAACAGAATCTGGCGATGGCTGGCGACAGGATTCTTTTTCGCACTTTTCGGAATTGGCGGACTGTTGCTTTCGCTTATCTGGTTTAATCTGTTGCGGCTCATCATACGCCAGCCAGACAGACTGCACCGAATGACGCTGAACAGTATCCGCAGCAGCTTTCGATTTTTCCTCGGCGGATTACGTCTGGTGGGGGTGATGGATTACCGGTTTACAGGTGATGAAAAGTTTCAGCAGGATACCGGCTGTCTGATCGTCGCGAATCATCCCAGCTTGCTTGACTATGTCATTCTGGCATCGCAAATGCCGCGCTGTGATTGCATTGTCAAACAAGCTTTGCTGAAGAACCCGTTTCTGAGTGGGGTAATTAAAGCCGCCGGATATCTGGTTAACTCGGGATCGGATACGCTGCTACAGGCTTGTGAAACACGCCTGCAAGCGGGAGGAACGCTGCTGGTTTTCCCGGAAGGGACACGTACTGTGCCGGGCGAGCCGATGACGTTACAGCGTGGTGCCGCAAACATTGCGCTGAGAGCAAATTGTGATGTAAGAATTGTTCATATTACCTGTCAGCCGCCTATGCTGACTAAACGGGGAAAATGGTATCAAATTCCTCCGGTAAAACCTCAGTTTGTTATTACTGTTGCCGATAAGGTAAAAGCTGAAGACTTTCTCCATGAAAGCGATCTTTCACCGGCTCTGGCTGCAAGACGTCTGACACAACATTTGCGCACTGAGCTGATGCGTGGAAATACTCAAAATAATGAGAAATAAGTCATGGATTCATTAAGTAACGACATTAAAGCCCTGATCATCACGACGCTTAATCTCGAGGGTATGACACCCGATGAGATAGACACTCAGGCGCCGCTTTTTGGTGACGGTTTGGGGCTGGACTCCATCGATGCTCTTGAACTGGGCCTGGCGTTGAAAAAGCAATACGGTGTGATCCTTTCGGCTGAAAATCAGGAAATGCGCGAACATTTCTATTCTGTTGAAAGTCTGGCCAGATTTATATCAGTACAGCGTGGTTAAAGAGATTCCTATGCAGAAGCAAGAAATTTACCAGCAAATTAGCGCCTTATTAATCAAGCTATTTGAAATTGATGAAAATGATATCAGTCCGCAAGCGAAGCTTTATGAGGATCTGGAATTAGACAGCATTGATGCTGTTGATCTGGTTGTTCATTTGCAAAAGATAACGGGCAGAAAGATTAAACCTGAAATGTTCAAGTCTGTAAGAACAGTTCAGGATGTTGTTGATGCGATTGATGAATTGCTCAACACGCCTGCGTCCTGATATTTGTGAATAAGTCCCGGCATTTGTCATTCTCTCTGCTGGCAAAAATTGCCCGATGGGCAATGCCGTTGGCGGTGATTGCTTATCCAGTCGCTGTCTGGTGTGGTTTAAAAAATTGGGGGACAGGCGTTCTGGCCCCTTTGCTGATTGCCATATTTATTCTGCGGCTAATGACTTTCCGCGGAAAATTATCCCAGCTTACCTTTTTTGGAAAAGCGATTGCCATCGTGGGGATTGTGCTGGTAGCAACCAGCGTTTTGCTCCGCGAAACATCAATGTTGTTGTATTACCCGGTCGCAGTGAATGCTTTATTGCTGGGCGTCTTTTTCAGCTCGCTCTATGCCCGGCAATCTCTGGTTGAGCGACTTGCCCGTTTGAGTGAACCGGAATTGCCGCCCCGGGGCGTGATGTATACACGTCGGGTTACGCAAGTCTGGTGTGTCTTCTTTTTCTGTAATGGATTAATGGCCTTATATACCTGCCTGAAAGGCGATATGGATTTATGGGCTCTTTATAACGGCGGGATCAGTTATCTGCTGATTGGCTTATTGATGGGTATTGAATGGATAGTCAGAAAGCGTCTGCGTCAGTGATAACCCTGCCGATGTGTAAATGGCTGAGCGCGGAAAGATCTGCGGATCATCTCGTCGCATGGAATGAAAGCCGTGAATGGCGGCAACACGAGTTTCGTCGCGATGTGCTATCTCTTATTGCCGGGCTCCGCAGGACTTCTCATAGCCGCTGGGCGTTATGTCTTGACGATAACTATTCATTCGCGGTCGCGCTGCTGGCGGTGATTTACAGCGGGAAAACACCGGTTCTGACCGGTCATTCTCGGCCTGCGGTTTTAGCTGAACAGCGAAGTGAATTTGATGCGCTGATTACCGATCTCCCTTTGTCACCGGATTGCCCTCTGCTGCGTTTACCCTTCGCACTGCAAGAGACTCTGACGGTTTTGCCACCATGGCCGCAAGATGCTTCGGTCATCCTGTTTACTTCCGGTTCGACGGGTAAACCGCAAAAAATCGTTAAGCCGGTTTCCTGTCTGGAACTTGAAAGCCAGTGGCTCTGTGCGCGCTGGGGAACAGAATTTGCGGGCACACGTTTCGCCGCCACCGTTGCTCCTCATCATATGTATGGGCTGAGTTTCGCTTTCATGTTACCGCTGTCGCTGGGACTGCCGTTTGCGACCACCGGCATTAAATATCATGAGCAGTTACACTCTCTGGCAGCCGCGCATTCTCTGGTTTTCATCAGCAGTCCGGCATTTCTGGGAAGACTGGATCCGTCGTTGAATACGCGAACACTCCGGCACGTTTTTTCTGCTGGCGGACCGCTTAAACATGAAGCTGCACGGTTAGTCGAACAGACCTGTGGCGACGTGCCGACGGAGATCTATGGCACGACAGAAACAGGTATTATCGCTTTTCGGCAGCAGCATCAGCCAGAACAGGTCTGGACGCTGTTTGACGATATCGTCTTTTCACTCAGTCCTGATGGTAATACTTCCCTGATTTCACCTCTGGTATCGCCTTCGGACGGCTTTACGCTGAGCGATGAGATTCGAATGTTGCCATCTGATCCGCGCCATTTTGAGTTGCTGGGACGCAAAGACAGGATTGTGAAAATAGCTGAGCAACGTGTCTCACTGACTGAAATTGAGCAACGTTTGTGCCACATGGATTTTCTTTCAGAGGCCAGCGTGCTGACTGTTGAAAAGCACGGTCGGGTTTATGTGGCTGCCGTGCTGGTCTTAAGCCGCGATGGTGAACAGTTGTTGGATGCACAAGGCCGGGCTGCTCTGCTGGATAACCTTCGCCAGGCGCTGCGCAGCTGGATATCACCTGTTGCTCTGCCACGATACTGGCGTATTGTTCCGGCGATCCCTCTTAACCAGCAAGGTAAACGCTCCTTTGCTGAACTACAGGAAATGTTTTTATGATTTTGCCTGACGTGCTGAACCAGCAACTCAACAGCGAGAATGGCCTGCATCTGACGTTCAGGTTGCCTGCAGAATTACTCTGGTTCAGCGGCCACTTCCCATCGGCGCCAATCCTTCCGGGTGTGACTCAGGTGAACTGGGCCATGAACTACGCAGAAACGATTCTGGGGATGAATAAAGCGTTTTCCGGCATGGAAGTGGTGAAATTCCAGCGTCCACTTTTACCTGAAGAAACCGTGGATTTGCACATCGACTGGCTGAAAGAAAAGCACCGGCTGGTATTCCGGTACTGCGTGGGTGATGCAGTCGCCAGCAGTGGAAAAATCACATTATGTCCATGATGCCGCCAGCTACATTTTCTCCCTGCCTGATTATTCCTTGCTACAACCACGGGCTGATGATGGCCGGTGTTTTGGATAGCCTCCGGTCGTTCGGTCTGCCCTGTATCGTGGTAGACGATGGCAGCGACGCGCAAACGGCAGATGAGCTACAACGTCTGGCTTGTAAAACGCCGTGGATGAGCCTGACGCGCTTACCGGTAAATCAGGGAAAGGGGGGCGCAGTGATGGCGGCGCTGCGGCTGGCTGCTGAAAAAGGTTTCACTCATGCACTACAGGTAGACGCCGACGGTCAGCATCAGCTTTCTGACGTCCCGGCGATGCTGGCGGAAGCCAGGAGCAATCCGGATTGTCTGATCTCCGGTCAGCCGGTTTACGATGACAGCGTGCCAAAATCGCGACTCTATGGCCGCTACATCACGCATTTCTGGGTATGGGTCGAAACCCTGTCATTCTCAATAAAAGACAGTATGTGCGGCTTCCGCGTTTATCCTCTCAGGCCTTGCCTGCAACTGATGGAGAATAAGACGCTGGGTTTGCGGATGGATTTCGATACGGAAATCATGGTGCGTCTTTACTGGCAGGGCACGCGCAGCCGTTTCCTGCCCACGCGGGTGACTTATCCCGAAGACGGCCTCTCGCATTTTGATGCCGTGAAGGACAACCTGCAAATTTCCCGGATGCACACCCGGCTGTTTTTTGGCATGTTGCCGCGCATTCCTTATTTGCTGCGTCAGCGGAAAGACCGGCCGGATCACTGGTCTGTGACCCGGGAACGCAAAGGATTATGGGGCATTCGACTGATGCTGGCGGTTTACCGGACGCTGGGATACAAGGCTTTTCGTCTGCTACTTTATCCGGTCATCACTTATTTTTGGCTGACTGGCCGCAAACAGCGCAATGCCTCTGCGGACTGGCTTAAACGTGTCCGCGACACGGCCGCACAGCGCAACATTTCCCTGCCTTACCCGCTGAGTACGTTCCGCCATTTCATGCGCTTTGGTGAATCGATGCTGAGTAAACTGGCGAGCTGGCAGGGTGATAAAATCCTGACCGACGCGGTGCTGGTCAATCCCGAAATTTGTGAATCGCATATTGCCTCCGGCCGTGGCACGCTGATCCTCGCTTCACATCTGGGCGACATCGAATCCTGCCGGGCGATGGGTGCGCTCAATCACCGCATTACTGTCAATGCGCTGGTGTTTACTGAACATGCCGAGCGGTTCAATCAGGTGATGAAAGAAGTTAATCCGCAGGCGGTGGTTAATCTGATTCAGGTCAGCCAGATGGGGCCGGAAACGGCTATTTTACTGCAGGAAAAATTGGATGCGGGTGAATGGGTAGCGATTGTCGGTGACCGCACGTCTGCCAGCCAGCATCAGCGCGGGGAGCATTCCCGCATTATTTACAGCGAGTTTCTGGGTCAGCCAGCCGCCTTCCCGCAAGGACCTTTTATTTTGGCTGCGGCGCTGCGGGCACCGGTCATGCTGATGTTTGGCATTATGCAGCAACAGCGTCTGCATATTTACTGCGAATCTTTTGCCGATCCGCTGATTCTGCCGCGCGGCAACCGCCTGCCTGCGTTACAGGTCGCAGTCGACCATTATGCCGCACGGCTGGAATATTACAGCCTGCTTGCGCCTCACGACTGGTTCAATTTTTATGATTTCTGGCAGCATCCTGCGGATGTCGCCCCTGACAGGAAACCTGACTGATATGACTTCCAAACTTGATCCGCGTTTTAGCGATCCGCGATTTTCCACCCGCGTTGAAATCACCGTGCCTTTTCATGATGCCGATGCGATGGGCGTGGTCTGGCATGGCAACTATTTCCGTTATCTGGAAGTCGCGCGCGAGCAGTTACTCAAACAGTTTGATTACGGTTACCGCCAGATGCAAGCTTCCGGTTATGTCTGGCCGATTGTAGATACCCGCCTGAAATATATCGCGCCGGTGCTCTTTGAGCAGCGTATTGCAGTTCATGCTCAGCTTGAGGAAATCGAAAATCGTCTGCGCATTGGCTATCAGATTTATGACGTCGAAACCGGTAAACGCACAACGA
Organism: Rahnella bonaserana; assembly: GCF_019049675.1. Taxonomy (GTDB): domain Bacteria; phylum Pseudomonadota; class Gammaproteobacteria; order Enterobacterales; family Enterobacteriaceae; genus Rahnella; species Rahnella bonaserana. The sequence continues at coordinate 6,647 of NZ_JAFMOW010000066.1, forward strand.
CGGGTTACACATTGCAGGTCGCGGTAGATGCCACCACCAAAGAAATGTGTTTTGTCTCGCCGCAGGTGCTTTTCGATAAAACAGGAGTCAGCCTGTGAAAGCTTTTCTGTTCCTCGTGCTGACCATTTTTAGTGTCACCGCGCACGCCGTCACGCTGGAAGAGTTACAGCAGCGCTTCAGTCAGGTACCGGTTTTGCGTGCTGATTTTGCACAGCAAAGAACCATCAGCGGGATGGCGCAACCGCTTAATTCCAGCGGAAATCTGCTGATTGCCCAGCAGCAGGGGCTGTGGTGGCAGCAGGAAAAACCGTTCAGCCTGACCTTATTGCTGACAGAAAAACGCATGGTACAAGTCATGGCGGGTCAGGAACCGCAGGTGGTGACGGCAGATAATAATCCGCAGATGTTTCAGTTTAACTCCCTGCTCAGCGCGCTGTTCCACGCAGACCGCAAGGTGCTGGAAGAAAACTTCTCTCTCGATTTTAGCGATCTGGGCAAAGGCGCATGGAAACTGATCCTGACGCCGAAAGTGTCGCCGCTGAACCGCCTGTTTCGCCGTATCACGCTTAATGGCGAAACCTTCCTGAACAATATTGATATTGATGACATGCAGGGTGACGCCACACACATTCGTTTCTTCAATCAGAAAACGACGCCTGCCACGCTGACCGACGCCGAGAAACGCCATTTTGCATCCTGATCTTCACAGAAAACTGGCGCAAAGCTGGCTGCTGATAATCGTGCTGCTGGTGGCGGCACTGTTCTGGTTACTGCCGCGCAGTCAGATTAACAGCAGCGTGCTGGCGCTCTTGCCTCAGCAACAGACGGCGGAGGTTCCGCAGGCATTTTCTGACGGATTCACACAGCGGCTGGACCGCCAGCTGATGTGGCTGGTCAGTCCGCCGCCGGGTGCCGGAGTTCAGCCCGCTGATGACTGGCTCAGACAGTTGCAAACGTTGCCGGAACTGACCCAGGTCGCAGGGCCGATGGATGCACAGCGTCAGCAGGAGTGGGGGGCTTTCTTTTTCAAACATCGCAATGCGTTGCTCGATGACGAGACCCGCCAGCGCCTGAAATCGGGGGCTGAGGCACAAAGTCAGTGGATCCTCGGTCAGGTCTATTCGGCATTTTCAGGCGTCAGTGGCAAAGAACTGGCAAACGATCCGCTGCTGCTGGTGCGCGCTTCGCAAATGGCGCAGCAGCAAAACAGTGCCGGTATGGCGCTGGATCATGGCTGGCTGATGGCCCGCGATAATCAGGGTCGCAACTGGTACCTGCTGCACGGTGAGCTGAAAGCTTCTTCGTATGACATCACCTCGGCGAAACACACGGTGGCGGCGCTCAGTGCGGCGAAAGATGCGTTTGAGGCACGCTGGCCGGGCGCAAAAGTGCTTGAGCGCGGCACAATTTTCTACAGCAATTATGCCAGTCAGCAGGCTGAACACGATCTCTCCACGATGGGTGCGGCGTCAGTGCTGGGCGTATTTGCACTGATCTTACTGATGTTCCGCTCCGTCCTGCCATTGCTGCTCAGCCTGCTATCTGTCGCTATCGGCGCGCTGTCTGGCACCGTTTTTACCTTATGGATATTTGGCGAAATTCACGTGATGACACTGGTGCTGAGCACCAGCATTGTCGGGATTTCTGCCGACTACACGTTGTACTTCCTGACTGAACGGCGCGTACACGGTGAGGTCAATTCCCCGCTGGAAAGCCTGAAAAAGCTGTTCCCTGCTTTATCTGTGGCCTTGCTGACTACGGTGGCTGCCTATCTGATGTTGCTGATTGCGCCGTTCCCCGGCCTGCAACAGCTGGCTGTTTTTGCTGCCGCCGGGCTGAGTGCCGCCTGTATCACCGTCATGTGCTGGTATCCGTATTTGTCGACACGCTTGCCGGTCGGGCCCACGCCGGGGCTGGCGATCATCATGCGCTGGTTGCTGGCGTGGCGCAGCCGCAAAGCCGTCCGGTTCGGATTGCCCTTGCTGGTTTTAGTGCTGGTGGTGACAGGAATATCGCGGCTGAAAATCAACGATGACATCGCAGATTTGCAATCCCTGCCTGCGGATTTGCAGCAGCAGGAACAACATATCGCCGCGCTGACCGGACAGACCAACGACCAGAAATGGCTGCTGGTGTATGGCGACAGCGCAGAGCAGACACTGCAACGTCTGGAAGCTCTGCGGCCAAAGCTGGCGCAGGCTAAAGAGAAGGGGGTGATTGACGGTTTCCGGGCGATCAGCCTGCCTTCACAAGCACAACAGCAGCGCGATTTATCCCTGCTCCGGCAGCGTGCTCCGCAAATTGTTACGCAGCTGCAGCAAGCGGGAGTGACAGTGGCACCCCCCGATCTGAGTGCGCAAAAGGTTGAGGTACCGCAATGGCTTAACAGCGTAGTGAGCGAGGGCTGGCGTTTGCTGTGGCTGACGCTGCCCGACGGGCGCAGCGCCACGTTGATTCCGGTGAACGGTGTTCATGACAGCGCGGCCATGGCGGTGCTGGCGGCTTCCACCCCAGGAGCAGGCTGGATCGACCGCAAAACGGAATTCAGCAGCCTTTTCTCGCAATACCGTGTTTATCTGACGTATCTGCTGGCGCTGGCTGTGGCGGTCATCGCGGCTGTTTATCTCTGGCGTTTTCGTCTGCCCCACGGGCTTATTTGCCTGTTGCCAACGCTGCTTTCGCTGGGAATGGGGATCGCGGCGCTGGGTTTCAGCGGTCACAATCTCAATCTTTTCTCTCTGCTGGCGCTCATCCTGGTGCTGGGGATCGGCATCAATTACACCCTGTTTTTCACCAATCCGCGCGGCACGCCAACCACATCAATGTTTGCCATTTTCATGGCGGTGGTGACGACATTACTGACGTTCGGCATGCTGGTATTCAGTTCGACACAGGCAATCAGCAGTTTTGGTATTGTACTGAGCGCCGGTATTTTAACCGCCTTCCTGCTGTCGCCACTGACTTTGCCAGCTAAAAAAAGAGGACGCAAAAAATGACCCGAATGACCTGGCCGGTGCTGGCGCTTCTTCTCTTCATGCTGGGCGGTTGTGCGACAAGTTCGCCTTCCGGTACCCGGCCACAGGCCTGGCTGAAGCGTGGTGTGCAGGTAAAACTTCCGCCACCCTTGCTGGATAAACCGGTCAGTCAGCAACAGTTGCTGACGGCGACCGTCAACGGCAAACAACAGTCATTGCTGGTACTGCTTAATGCTGATGGTAAATCGCTGCAACTGGCCGGATTGTCTCCGCTTGGGATCCGCCTGTTCAAAGTGGTCTACGATCAAACGGGGATCCACACCGAGCAGGCGATAAAAATGGAGGGTTTACCTCCAGCTAATCAGGTTCTGGCCGATATTATGTTGAGCTACTGGCCGGTTCAGATCTGGCAACCATTGCTGCCAGCGGGCTGGACGTTCGATGAGCAGCCGCTTCGCCGGACATTACTGGATAACGAAGGCCATGCCGTCACCCGCATTGATTACGTGGCGCAGGGCAACTCTCGTCAGCCTGTTTCGATTACTCAGATGGCGTTTCACTACCAGATAACTATCCAGAATGTCGGTGACTAACATGATCTACTTTTCGGCCGTGGGCATGGTTAACGCGCTGGGAAACAACCATGCGCAAATCGCGGCCAGCCTGAAGGCGGGCGTCGCGCCGGGTATGACCGTGCAGAAAGGCTGGCTGACGGAAGACCGGCCGGTCTGGCTCGGCAGTGTGACGGGCGAATTACCGGCTATCCCGTCTGGCCTCCCGGCACACCGCAGCCGCAATAATCAGCTGTTACTGGCCGCGCTGGCGCAAATTGAAGCGCCGGTAAATGACGCGATCGCCCGTTATGGCAAAGATCGCGTGGCAATCGTAATGGGCACCAGCACGTCGGGTATTGCTGAAGGTGAAGACGCAGTGCGTCATCTTCAGCAGCATGGCGAATTTCCGGCGGATTATGACTATCAGCAGCAGGAGCTGGGTGATCCTTCACAATTTATGGCGCAATTACTCGATCTGAGTGGTCCCGCCTATACCTTATCGACGGCCTGTTCTTCCAGTGCGAAAGCGATTATCAGCGGAAAGCGCCTGATTGAATCCGGGCTGGCTGATGCCGCACTGGTCGGCGGTGCTGACAGTTTGTGCCGGATGCCGGTGAACGGCTTCAACAGCCTGGGATCCTATTCCCGCGGTCATTGCACGCCATTCGGTCAAAACCGCGATGGCATCAATATCGGTGAGGCATCAGCCCTGATTTTGCTGACACGTGAACCGGCGGATATTGCGCTGCTTGGTGCCGGTGAATCGTCGGATGCCTGGCATATGTCTGCCCCGCATCCTGAAGGACTGGGCGCCGAACGCGCCATAAGTATGGCGTTAGAGCAGGCCGGTCTTCGCCCCGATGATGTGGGCTACATCAATGCGCACGGCACTGCCACCCCGCTTAATGATCAGGTGGAAGCTGCTGTGATACATCGTCTGTTTGGCAACCGGACGCCGTGCAGTTCTACCAAACATCTCACCGGCCATACGCTGGGCGCCGCGGGAGCAACGGAAGCGGCGCTGAGCTGGCTCATCCTTACGCAACATATTGCGTTGCCAGGACAGGATTTCAGCAAAACGCCGCGGGATAACAGCCTGCCGGATATCCGGCTGGTGGAAACGACACAAATGGTGGAGAAACCGGTCATTTTGTCCAACTCCTTTGCTTTTGGCGGCAATAACGCCAGCCTGGTGATCGGGAGGCCGTCATGAATACCTTAAACGCTGCGGATTATTTACCGCATGAATCGCCGATGGTGTTGCTGGAAAACGTCATCGAAGTAACAGAAGAAACGGCGTTATGCAGCGTTGTGGTATCAGAACAGAGCGTGCTGGCGCCGTTTCTCAATGCCCGTGGTGCCTTGCCCGCGTGGTACGCCATTGAGCTGATCGCGCAGACAATTGGCGTGTGGAGTGGCTGGCACGGCGCGCAAAGCGGAGAATCGCCGCAGGTGGGCATGCTGCTGGGCGGAAGGGCGATAAAATGCAGCGTGCCGGAATTTGCAGCAGGCAGTGAATTACAGATAAGCGTGGCGATGGTTCTGCGCGACGAAAAACTCGCCAGTTTTGAAGGCGTTATCTGCATTAAAAGAAAACAAGACAACCTGCAGGTTGCACAGGGAAGGCTGAACACTTACCAGCCAGACAAGGATGAACTGATTAAACTGACACAGGGGAAACAGGAATGACGCGTTCGGTATTAGTGACCGGTGCCAGCAAGGGGATCGGCAAAGCCATTGCCTGTCGGCTGGCAGGCGAGGGTTTTTTGGTAGTCATTCACTACCACAGCGATAAAGCGGGTGCAGAAGATACCCTGCAACAGATTAGCGAAAATGGCGGCAGCGGGCGCATTGTGCAGTTCGATATCAGCAACCGCCAGCAGTGCCGGGAAGTGATCGAAGCGGATATTGAGGCGTATGGCGCTTATTACGGTGTGATTAATAACGCCGGCATCACCCGCGACGCGGCGTTTCCGGCGCTGACTGACGAAGACTGGGACGGCGTAGTCCACACCAATCTCGACAGCTTCTACAATGTTTTACACCCTTGCGTGATGCCGATGATCGGCCTGCGTCAGGGTGGGCGCATTATTGCACTTTCTTCGGTTTCCGGTATTACGGGCAACCGCGGCCAGGTCAATTACAGTGCCGCCAAAGCCGGGATTATCGGCGCCTGCAAAGCGCTGTCGCTGGAGCTGGCAAAACGCAAAATCACCGTCAACTGTATTGCGCCGGGGCTGATTGATACCGGCATGCTGGAGATGGAAAAACCGGCGCTGGATGCCGCCATGAGCATGATCCCGCTCAAACGTATGGGGCGTGCGGAAGAAGTCGCCGGGCTGGCGAGCTATCTGATGTCAGATATCGCGGGCTACGTGACGCGTCAGGTGATCTCCATCAACGGAGGCATGGTATGAGCTATCGTGTAGTGATTACCGGCATGAAAGGTGTGACGGCATTCGGCAACCACTGGGACGAGGTTTCTGCCCGTCTGCAGCAGGGTAAAAATGCCGTTCGGCATATGGATGAGTGGTTGATCTACCAGGGGCTGAACACTCATCTGGGCGCACCGGTGGATGATTTTGTCCTGCCCGCGCACTACACCCGAAAACGTATCCGCTCGATGGGGCGGGTTTCGCTGTTGTCGACCCGTGCGGTGGAACTGGCGCTGGAGCAGGCCGGTTTGCTGGAAGACCCGGTTCTGACGGATGGCGAAACTGGGATTGCGTTCGGTTCCTCGACCGGTAGCACCGGACCGGTGAGCGAATTCGCCACCATGCTGACCGAAAAGCACACCAATAACATCACCGGCACGACGTATGTGCAGATGATGCCGCATACCACGGCGGTGAATGCCGGATTATTCTTCGGGCTGAAAGGGCGCGTTATTCCAACGTCCAGCGCCTGTACCTCCGGCAGTCAGGCGATCGGTTATGCCTATGAAGCGATCAAACACGGTTACCAGACTGTGATGGTGGCGGGCGGTGCGGAAGAACTCTGTCCGTCAGAAGCGGCCGTGTTCGACACGCTGTTTGCCACCAGTCAGCAGAATGATCACCCGGAACTTTCGCCGCGTCCGTTTGATACGCAGCGTGACGGTCTGGTGATTGGAGAAGGAGCCGGGGCACTTATTCTTGAATCGCTCGAACATGCGCAGGCACGTGGTGCGAAAATTTACGCAGAAATCGTCGGATTCGCCACCAACTGCGACGCGGCGCATATTACCCAGCCGCAGCAATCGACTATGCAGATTTGTATCGAAAAATCGCTGAAAAATGCCGGTATTCCTGCCTCTGAAATCGGGTATATCAGTGCGCATGGCACGGCGACAGATCGCGGAGATATTGCAGAAAGTCATGCAACCACAGCGGTTTTTGGTAATCAGACGCCAATCTCGTCGCTGAAAAGTTACTTGGGGCATACGCTCGGTGCCTGTGGTGCGCTGGAAGCGTGGATGTCGCTGGAAATGATGCGTGAAGACCGGTTTGTGCCGACCATCAACCTGACGCAACCGGATCCGCTGTGCGGCGAACTGGACTACATCATGGGGGAATCGCGCCATATTCAGACTGAATTTATTCAGTCGAATAACTTTGCATTCGGCGGCATCAATACCTCTTTAGTTTTCCGTCGCTGGCCGTAAACGATGAACGCTGCGCATCTTATGACCGCGTCGCTGGATGATACTTTTTCGCTGTCCCGCTTGTCCGCAGATATGCTCGCCAAAAGTGCCGGAATGACACCAGCACGCCGCCAGCAATGGCATGCGGGCAGGGCATTACTTGCCGAAGCGCTGTCCGTTTTCTGCGGTTGTGAGGTGTTACCAGAACTGCAACATTCTGCGCAGGGAAAGCCCTATTTCTCTGACACTTCCCTGCCGCATTTTTCTCTCAGTCATAGCAAAAATCACCTGCAACTGCTGCTATGTCAGGCGGGTGACGCCGGAGGCGATGTGGAGCAAATGCGCCCGCGGCGACGTTATCTTAACGTCGCCCGTGAAGCATTCAGTGAAACTGAGTTTCAGTGGCTGACGGAACAGGCGGAACCGCAAACGGCGTTCTGGCAACTGTGGTGTCTGCGGGAAGCATGGCTGAAACAACAGGGCGGCAGCGTGTGGCAGATGGACCGGATCCATCTGGATCCGAAAAATCATCAGTTTACTTCACAGCCTTCTACCGACAGCCGGTTATGGTTTGTCGCCGATGGATCTGAGATGCGTGCGCTGGCACTGCCTGCGGGCGTTTCAGAACTTGAGGAATATGCTTTTAACGCGGTTTCCGGCGATTTTATCCCACTGGCCTCGCGGCCATGGTCGCAGTTTTCATCCCGCTGATTATTGCGCTCAAATCAAAAGTCTTCTGGCAATACGGTCGTTTTTATCCATGAACGCGCAGTTCATACTCTCTCCATGATTTATCACCCTTAAAAATTAAAAAGAGAGAACACTATGAGCATTCCTGCCTTCGGTTTGGGAACATTTCGCCTGAAAGATGACGTGGTTAAAGCGTCCGTTGCCACCGCAGTGGAACTGGGTTATCGCGCCATTGATACCGCACAGATTTATGACAATGAAGCAGCCGTCGGCGATGCACTGGCTGAAAGCGGCATCGCGCGCGAAGAACTCTACATCACCACCAAAATCTGGATTGAAAACCTGGCGGCTGACAAAGTCGTCGACAGCCTGAAGGAGAGCCTGCGTAAACTGAAAACGGATTATGTCGATTTAACGCTGATCCACTGGCCTTCACCGAATCAGGCCGTCAGTGTGGCAGAAACGATGCACGCACTGGTGGAAGCGAAGAAAATGGGTCTGACCCGCGAAATCGGTGTTTCCAACTTTACCGTCGCGCTGATGCAGGAAGCGATCGACGCGGTGGGCGCGGATCAGATTGCGACAAACCAGATCGAGCTGTCGCCGTTCCTGCAAAACCAGACCGTGGTCGATTTCGCCCGCCAGAACGGCATTGCTGTAACGTCATATATGACGCTGGCCTACGGTGACGCCCTGAAAGATGCGACGATTATTGAGATTGCCGCCCGCCACAACGCGACGCCTGCGCAGGTCGTGCTGGCCTGGGCATTGCAGTCAGGGTATGCGGTTATCCCGTCATCGACCAAACGCGAAAACCTGCAAAGCAATCTGCTGGCGCAAAAACTGACGCTGACAGATGCAGACATGCAACAGATCGCCGCGCTGGAACGCAACGGCCGTCTGGTCAGTCCCGAAGGTCTTGCGCCAGACTGGGATTGATCCTTAAACGCCTCCCCCTGCGAAGGGGGATCTTCAGGCCCCGCGAGTTCCCAGCTTTTCACTCAGAAAATCAATAAAACACCGGATCCTGGTGCTGACCGTCTGATCGCTGTAATACACCGCGTGTAATGGCATGGCGATGCGCAGGGTATCCGGCACCAGCAGTTTCACCAGATCTCCTCGTGCAATATCCTCATCGGTCATAAAATCTGACAGACAGGCAATGCCGTTGCCCTGTAAACACAGCCTGCGCAGCGTCTCACCACTTCCTGAACTGATAAACGGCGTAACCGTCAGTTGCTGGCCGTCCGCACACAGCAGTGGCCATTTGTTCAGCGCCACCACTTCGTTAAAACCCAGACAGCGGTGTTTCAGCAGATCATCAGCGCGTTGCGGCGTTCCCCATTTTTTCAGGTAATCCGGTGACGCCAGCACGCTGCGGTAGCTCAGCATCAGCTTGCGCGCCCGCAGGCTGGAATCTTCCAGCTCACCGACGCGGATCGCCACATCCACTTTGTGGTCGATGAGATTGATATTGCTCTCGGAAGAAAACAGGGCGAGTGACATCTTCGGGAAACGTTCGGTAAATTCAGCCACCAGCGGCGAGATGATATGCAAAATAACCGGCGTGGCCGCATCGACGCGTAAAATCCCCTGCGGGTCGTCGCGGTTCTCAAGAAGATCGTCTTCCGCGGCTGCCATTTCATGGAGGATCTTCTGCACCCGGACGAAATAACGCTCGCCCTCGTGCGTCAGGCTTATCTGGCGCGTGGTACGGTTGAGCAGGGTGATGCCCAGTTTTTGCTCCAGACGTTTTAGTGTCCGGCTGACCACGGAATTATCCTGCCCCAGCTGTTCTGCCGCGCGGCTGAAACTGCCGCTTTCTACCACGGTGACAAAGGTAATCAACTCTTCAGAACTGGCTCGCATTGTTGTTACTCCAGCATAAATAAATTGATACTTTGGTTATTTCTGTCATTTAAGCACAAGCAGATAATAGCCGCCATCAAATCGATATTCATGTGGAGTAAAGGTTATGCCGCTTGCACTATTAGCACTGACTATCAGTGCGTTCGCTATAGGAACAACAGAGTTTGTTAGCGTAGGCCTTGTGCCGACCATCGCGCAGCAACTGGGCGTTTCAGTCCCGTCAGCCGGCTTGCTGGTATCCATTTACGCGCTCGGCGTGGCGATTGGCGCACCGGTTCTGACTGCGCTGACTGGCCGCGTACCGCGCAAAACGTTGCTGATTGGCCTGATGGTGCTGTTCACGCTGGGTAATTTGCTGGCGTGGCAGTCTCCGAATTACAACACGCTGGTGATGGCACGCCTGCTGACCGGTCTGGCGCATGGTGTGTTCTTCTCGATTGGCTCGACCATCGCCACCAGTCTGGTGTCGAAAGAAAAAGCCGCTTCTGCCATTGCGCTGATGTTTGGCGGTCTGACCGTGGCGCTGGTGACGGGTGTGCCGCTCGGGACATTTATCGGTCAGCATTTCGGCTGGCGTGAAACGTTCCTCGCAGTGTCGCTGATTGGTGTTATCGCCATCATCGCCAGCGCGATCCTGGTACCGAATAACATCAAAAACAAACCGGCAGCGCGTATTGCCGATCAGGTTAAAGTGCTGATGAATCCACGCCTGTTGCTGATTTACGCGATTACCGCATTGGGTTACGGCGGTGTGTTCACCACCTTTACGTTTCTTGCCCCGATGATGCAGGAGCAGGCCGGTTTCTCCGCCAGTATGGTGAGCTGGATCTTGCTGGCGTACGGCGTCTCAGTGGCTATCGGCAATATCTGGGGTGGCAAGCTGGCTGACCGTCATGGTGCAGTCAAAGCCCTGACGATTATTTTTGCCGCACTTGCCGTGTTGTTGCTGATTTTCCAGTTCACTTCAGGTTTCGGTATTCCGGCATTAATCACGCTGATGGTGATGGGGGTTTTCGCCTTCGGCAACGTACCGGGATTGCAGGTTTACGTGGTGCAAAAGGCAGAAGAAGTGACACCTGATGCGGTCGATGTCGCCTCCGGTCTGAACATTGCAGCATTTAACGTCGGTATTGCTTTAGGTTCCGTGATTGGCGGGCAGGTGGTTTCTACCCTTGGTCTGGCGCAAACGCCATGGATTGGCGCGGTGATCGTCGCGGGTGCACTGCTGCTTGTTCGTCTGAGCGGGCATCTCGACTGCAAACCGAAAGCAGCACTGGCCTGATTTCCCTGCATTCTGTGTCTTCACGGCTCGCTTCGGCGGGCCGTTTTTGTTTTTGTGCTAGCCTGTAGATGTGACCAGGTTGTATACCAATGTAAACAGATTTGGCCTGAGCGCCTGCGGGCGTATACTGAACTTTCGCTGTGGGAATCTCTCTCATATAGCAACGATACAACGGGTAAACAGGCGATTAGCGTGCGGAAAAAAACATATGCAATGAGGTATGTCGCAGGTCAGCCCGCTGAGCAAATCTTCCCAGGTGCCCTCGCACATTTAGGGCCGGATTTGCCGCCGGGTGCTGCGCTACCCAACTCGAATATTCTGCGCGTCATGGTGTGGAATATCTTTAAACAGCAGCGGGCTGACTGGTTGTCAGTTCTGCGCGATTACGGCAAAGATGCGCAACTGGTGTTACTTCAGGAGGCGCAGACGACGCCCGAACTGATCCGTTTTGCGACATCCAACTATCTGGCCGCCGATCAGGTGCCTGCGTTTATGTTGCCTCAGCACCCCTCTGGCGTGATGACACTCTCTGCAGCACATCCGGTTTATTGTTGCCCGCTGCGGGAGCGTGAGCCGCTTCTGAGGCTGTCTAAATCGGCATTAGTGACGGTCTATCCGCTTCTGGACGGACGTTTGCTGATGGTGGTGAATATTCATGCCGTCAATTTCAGTATCGGTATCGACGTCTACAGCAAACAGCTCGACCCGATTGGTGAGCAGATTGCCAACCATAAAGGGCCGGTGATTATGGCGGGGGATTTCAATGCCTGGAGCAAACAGCGCATTAACGCGCTGTATGGCTTTGCGGGGAATATCCATCTGGAGGAAGTGCGTTTCCCTTCTGACTACCGTAAGCGGGCGTTTGGCAGGCCGCTGGATTTCATCTTCTACCGTGACCTGAGCGTCACCAGTGCGTCGGTGATGGAAACGCGAGCTTCTGACCACAACCCGTTGCGGGTAGAGTTCATGGCCAGTAAACCGCTGGTGCTGTAACGTTTTTTTTGTTGTTCAAAAGAAGGTGGCACAAAAGAGCGCCGGTCAAAAAACGCAGACATAAAAAAAGCACCCGGAATATTCAGGGTGCTTTTTTATTGCCGGTACCGGTCAGAATCAGGTATCAGGACTCATCTTGTTGCTGACGAACAACGTTAACTTGTTGCCCGGCTGCAGGTTGTCTGCATTGGTGTTCCAGCGCATCACATCTTTGATGTTGACGCCGTGACGCTTAGCAATGCTCGACAATGAATCGCCTTTACGCACCTGATAAGTGATGCTGCCGCCATTGGCACTGGTATCGCTGACGCTGTTATCCGCCACCTGCAGTGTTTGCCCAACTTTTAACGCGCCTGCTGAGCGCAAATTGTTCCAACGCTGTAAATCACGGGTCTTCACATTCAGCCGGGCTGCAATGCCAGACAAGCTGTCGCCGGAGCGAACCTTGTACTGTTTTGCACCTGACGGAGTGTTGCTGGCCAGTTTGGTTTCCTGTACTGCGGCAATATCGCCATCAGCCAGTGAATCTTTTAACTGGTCGGCATGCGCCTTCGGCAGAACGATGTAATGCGGGCCATTCGGCGCGGTTACATTTTTCTTGTAGCCAGTGTTAAACGACTTGAGCTTGGTGAGGGACATACCCGCCATCTCCGCCGCCTGGGTCAGCTGCATCTGCTGTCCGACTTCAACACGCGCCAGGGCACGGTCTTCACTCGGTTTCGGCAGGCTGATACCGTATTTTTTGCTGTGCTTGAGAATGTCGCTCAGGGCTAACATCTTCGGCACATAAATCGATGTTTCACGTGGAAGCGCCAGCGCCCAGAAGTCAGTCGAACGACCCTTGGCTTTGTTCGCTTTCACCGCTTGCATCACGCGGCCTTCACCACTGTTATACGCAGCAACGGTCAGTAACCAGTCGCCACCAAACATCTTGTTCAGGCGTTGCATCATATCAAGCGCAGCAGTTGTCGAAGCCACAACATCGCGGCGACCGTCATACCACTGGTTTTGTTTCAAACCATAGTTTCGACCCGTTTGAGGCACAATCTGCCACAACCCTGCAGCGTTAGCTGATGAGGTTGCTTTAGGGTCAAAAGCGCTCTCCACTATGGGTAGCAGTACCAGTTCCATCGGCATATTACGTTTCTTAATCTGCTCGGTGATCCAGTACATGTACGGCTCTGCCCGTAATGTTACATCGTGGAGATAGCTCTTATTCTTTAAATATTTAACTCTTTGTTCGCGGATCCGGGGATTATCCGGAACCTTCATCTTCAGCTCGTCGCCTATGAAGTTCCACAAATTTTGTTGGGAGACGGTGTCGTTTCCATCCAACCATCCCCCAGAGGCCGCTCGGCCATCATCTGTGTACTGTCCTGCTTCACTTTGACTTGCTGAAGACAAACTCTGTGCATGTTGTTCCGGTACCTTCACGCCCTGCCTGGACGCCTGGCAACCTGTGAGCAACATGGAGGCGATTATTAGGATCGCGTTTGCCTTCATGTGTGTGTCATAGTTGCTTAAAAGACGAGCGATAATACTTTGCTTCGAAAAAAAACACAACCTTTGGGGCTAAAAGCTATCTTTGAGTGCCCTTAAATGGGCGAAAACCTGCCAGTCAGGCTTTAAGGGATCGTTAAGGTTTAATTTGTTTTGTAAATCAACATCATCACAACGTAAAAAGAGGTTGATTTTACGCTCAAGACCGAGGGTAGAAGGCAGGGAAGATTGTCCCTTTTCACGCATTTGTTGCACTTTGTGCTCATGAGAATGAATATCATGATCCTGCGGTAAAATGGAGCGCGCAAACTTAAGATTTGAGAGAGTGTACTCATGTGCGGCGCAGACTAATGTTTCATCAGGCAGCGCTGCTAAGCGTTGAAACGACTGGTACATTTGCTCCGGGGTGCCTTCAAATAAACGGCCACATCCGGCGGAAAACATCGTGTCTCCGCAGAAAAGATAAGGCGCGCTATAGTATGAAATGTGACCAAGAGTGTGCCCGGGCGTAGCAAAGATCTGCCATTCCAGACCGCCAATTACCAATTTATCTCCATTTTTAAGACTAATCTGACTAAATTTGTTCTCGGTTTCGTGAGGTCCGTACACTTTCAGACCCGGAAAATGGCTGCAAATCTCATCAACACCCCCAACATGGTCGTGATGATGATGAGTCAGAAGGATAGCGGTCGGGGTTAAATTGGCCTTTTTCAGCGCGGCTAAAACAGGCGCAGCTTCACCCGGATCGACAATCAGGCAATGCCCTTGCTGGTCATCGAGCATCCAAATGTAATTGTCCTGCAAGGCAGGAATACTGATAAGATTCATGGCAACCTCTCTTTGGCAACTGCTTGAAAGAAGATAACAAACTATGCGACCAGCCCGCGCCCGTAAGAAAATAGTTGCACCGGCTTCATGGGAAGATATCCCATGCGGCGACTACTACCGTGCCGCGCTTGAGCAACAACTGCAACCCTGGTGGGGCAAACTTTACGGGTTCCACCTGCTGAAAATCGGCGCATTAAGTGCCGAAATCGATGCTCAGGCCTGTCCGATCTCGCATCAGGTGAACTTCGCACCGGAAGGTGAGGGGCTGCATGTTCAGGGCGATCCTTACTCTTTACCGTTTGCGGCAAAATCGGTGGATGCCTGCCTGCTTAGCCATACGCTGGCTTACGCGGATGACCCGCACCGCATACTGCGTGAAGTGGATCGTGTGCTGATTGATGACGGCTGGATGGTGCTCAGCAGCTTTAATCCGCTCAGTCTTTTAGGTATCGGCAAACTGATGCCGGTGTTTCGTAAACGCCAGCCCTACAGCAGCCGTTTATTTACACAGATGCGTCTGCTCGACTGGCTGTCTTTGCTCAATTATGAAGTGATGGTTCACCGGCGTTTTCACGTGCTGCCGTGGAAAAAGAATGGCGGAAAATTATTGAGTACGCATCTTCCTGCGCTGGGATGTATGACGCTGATCATTGCCCGCAAAAGGACTTTCCCGCTGACACCTACCGCGAAAAAAGTCCTCGCACAGAAACAAAAAATACCGCAAGCGGTGGGGGCGACTAAAAGTTACCGGGAAGAGCATCGGGATTGAGTTGAGAAAAAAATGACCGATGCCAGCCGTTTAATTCTCAGCCTGATATCCCACATCTTCCAGCGTCGGATTCCCCGCCGCTTCTTTCGCCAGCACGTCGCACCGCTCATTCTCCGGGTGCCCGGCGTGGCCTTTGACCCACATCCAGTTCAGCTGATGCGTCTGGATGGCGGCGTCGAGGCGTTTCCACAAATCGACATTTTTCACCGGTTTTTTGTCTGCTGTTTTCCAGCCACGCTTCTTCCAGTTGTGGATCCAGGTGGTAATGCCCTGGCGCACATACTGGCTGTCGGTGCTCAGCGTCACTTCGCACGGCGTGCTCAGTGCTTCAAGCGCCACAATCGCCGCCATCATTTCCATGCGGTTATTGGTGGTCAGACGGAAACCCGCGCTGAACTCTTTTTCGTGTTGCTTATAGCGTAAAATCGCACCGAAACCGCCGGGACCGGGATTACCCAGGCAGGAGCCGTCGGTGAAAATTTCTACCTGTTTGGTCATATCTGGCAGGCTCTGTCATCAAAAGTAAAAACCAAGTCTGACATAAACCGCTGTGCCCGGCACAGCAATATCTTGGGGTGTAACTGTCTGAAAGCGGGGCGCCAGGGTGCCTTTGTAACAGGTTTGACCGTCAGTAATGACTCTTTTGGCTGGAGAGCGCTGTCTTTTGCAATATAATAGGAAACTGCAGAGTGCCAGTTCAAAACTCTGAGTGAGTTCCGACTTTCATGGTTTTTTCACTGCCAATTTTTCAATGCTTTAAGGATGTCTAATGAGAAATGTAACGGTTTCTGCAACACAAATGAGCTGCAGCTGGGATCTGGAAAAGAATATTGTTAACGCTGAGAAACTGGTTCGCCAGGCTCATTCTAAAGGCGCGCAAGTTATTCTGATCCAGGAACTTTTTGCTGCGCCTTACTTCTGTATTGATCAGAGCCCTGAGCATTACAGCCTGGCACAGGAGCTGGACAACAGCCCGCTGATCCGCCATTTCTCTGCGCTGGCGAAAGAACTGGAAGTGGTACTGCCTCTGAGCTTCTTTGAAAAGTGCAATAACGCCTATTACAACTCGCTGGTCATGATTGATGCTGACGGCAGTGTGCTGGATGTTTACCGCAAAACTCACATTCCGAACGGCCCGGCCTATCAGGAAAAACAATTCTTCATTCCGGGCGACACCGGTTTCAAAGTGTGGAATACCCGTTACGCGAAAATCGGCGTAGGCATTTGCTGGGATCAGTGGTTCCCGGAAACTGCACGTTGCCTGGCTCTGCAGGGCGCGGAAATCATTTTCTACCCGACGGCGATCGGTTCAGAACCGGCTTATCCGGAAATCGACAGCCAGCCACACTGGACCCGCGTTCAGCAGGGGCACGCTGCGGCCAACCTGGTGCCGGTGATTGCCTCTAACCGTATCGGTACCGAAAAAAGCAAATTCATTCCTGATTATGAAATGACCTTCTACGGATCTTCATTTATTGCTGATCAGACCGGTGCGCTGGTTGAACAGGCTAACAAGACCGAAGAAGCCGTGCTGGTTCATACCTTCGATCTGGATGCCATCGCTGCACAGCGCGCATCGTGGGGTCTGTTCCGCGACCGCCGACCTGAAATGTATGGCGCAATCGCGACCTCTGACGGTTCAACAAGGAAATAACTGATGTCTTCTATTGATATCAATCC
Source organism: Rahnella bonaserana (assembly GCF_019049675.1). Taxonomy (GTDB): domain Bacteria; phylum Pseudomonadota; class Gammaproteobacteria; order Enterobacterales; family Enterobacteriaceae; genus Rahnella; species Rahnella bonaserana. Next base: position 23,409 of record NZ_JAFMOW010000066.1, read on the forward strand.
TCAGGCTGAAGGTTTTGCGATGCCCGCTGAATGGGCATCGCAGCAGGCTGTCTGGATGATCTGGCCTTACCGCACCGATAACTGGCGCTCTAACGGGCGTCCGGCACAGCTGGCTTTCGCCAACGTGGCTGCCGCGATTGCCACCACCACGCCGGTATTGATGGCCGTTCCCGCAGCGGAAATGGTAAATGCGCGTGAAGTGATGCCTGCGCAGATTACGCTGGTGGAAATGGAAAGCGACGACGCCTGGATGCGCGATACGGGCCCGACCATCGTGGTCAATCCGCAAGGCGAGCGTCTGGCCATCGACTGGACATTTAACGCCTGGGGCGGCTTTAACGGCGGTCTGTATTCGAGCTGGGAACGCGACCAGCTGGTAGCCCGTCAGGTGGCGAACTATCAGCACATTCCTTATGTGTCGACGGATCTGGTGCTGGAAGGGGGTTCCATTCATGTCGACGGCGAAGGCACCCTGCTGACCACAGCAGAATGCCTGCTCAATCCGAACCGTAACCCTCATCTTTCCAAAGCTGACATTGAAGCGCAGTTGCAGAAATACCTCGGCGTGAAGCAATTCATCTGGCTGGAAGACGGCGTATTTAACGACGAAACCGACGGACACATCGACAATATGTGCTGCTTCGTGCGTCCGGGTGAAGTCGCTTTGCACTGGACTGACGACGAGCAAGACCCGCAGTACGCGCGCTCTGCCGCCGCCTTAAAAGTGCTGGAAGCCACGAAAGATGCCAGAGGGCGCAGCCTGAAAATCTGGAAAATGCCTTCGCCTCCTGTGATGCACGCCACCGCAGAAGAGACGATTGGCGTATTGCCGGGTACGGCGATTGAACGTGTGGAAGGTAACCGTCTGGCGGCGTCTTATGTCAATTACCTGATCAGCAATAACCACATCATCTTCCCGTTGCTCGATGCGAGAACCGATAAGCTGGCTGAAGCAATGTTTGCGCAAATGTATCCGGATTATAAAATCACCGGTATTCCGGCCCGTGAAATTCTGCTGGGTGGTGGTAACATTCACTGCATTACGCAGCAAATCCCCGCGTAAGATAAAGTGCCCGGCGCGTGTCTGTATTCGTGCCGGGCAGACTGTTTTTGCCATTGACCGTCAGCGTTGGAAAATGACCCATGGATTTACAAAACACATCTAACAGGATCGTCGTTCTCGATACTGAAACCACCGGTATGAATAAACTCGGCGTCCATTACGAAGGGCACCGGATTATCGAAATCGGTGCTGTTGAAGTGGTTAACCGTCGTCTGACGGGGCGCAATTTCCATGTTTATCTCAAACCCGATCGTCTGGTGGATCCGGAAGCCTTCGGCGTTCACGGTATCAGTGACGAATTCCTCGCCGATAAGCCGACTTTCGCCGAGGTAGCTGATGACTTTATCGAGTACATTCGCGGCAGCGAATTAGTCATTCATAACGCGACGTTCGACATCGGCTTTATGGATTACGAATTCGATATGCTCGGCCGTAATCTGCCGAAAACCGAGACGTTCTGTAAAATCACCGACAGCCTGGCGATGGCGCGTAAGCTGTTCCCCGGCAAGCGTAATAACCTCGATGCCCTGAGCGATCGTTACCTGATCGATAACAGTAAACGTACGCTGCACGGCGCATTGCTTGACTCCGAAATTCTTGCCGAAGTTTATCTGATGATGACCGGCGGCCAGACCAGCATTAAATTTACCCACGAAGGCGAGCAAAATACCGGTGCAGACGGGCTCGGGATCCAGCGCGTGGCGCGTCCTGCTTCAGGGTTAAAAGTGATCGCGGCAAATGAGCAGGAACTGGCGTGGCACGAAGAAAGATTGGATCTGGTGGTGAAAAAGGGCGGCAGTTGTTTGTGGCGTTCGTAAGCCACTTTCCCTGACTTTTGGATTGAAAATATCCAGCCTGCGGAAAAACTGTGCGGTTGATTGAAAATATCAGGAAAAGCATTGACGTAAGGGCGGGCATTCCTTAATATCCGCTCCGTTCTTAACCAGAACAAAACGCGGAGCGGTAGTTCAGTTGGTTAGAATACCTGCCTGTCACGCAGGGGGTCGCGGGTTCGAGCCCCGTCCGTTCCGCCACTATTCAGAAGCCCTGAGTGAGAAATCACTCAGGGCTTCGTCGTTTCTGCCATCCTGGCTATTTCCTTCCTTGTATCAGGCTGTTACTCCGTTTCGGTTTTCATATAGCCCATTGCGCCGCTGGCTACGCGATCATGACGGGCGATGTAACGATAGAAACCGCCAGACAGAAATGCGCCGATAAACCAGCTGAAGTTCGCCACCTGATGCAGGCCCGGCGTAAAGCTTATCACCAGACCAATCACCACTGCAGGCACCAGGGCAGCAATCGCTTTCGGGTTGAACCCGTTGCGATACCAGTAACGGCCTGAAGGCGTGGCGTTAAACAGCGCATCGACATCCATATGACCGCGTTTGATCAGATAATAATCCGCCAGCAAAATCCCGAACAATGGCCCGATAAATGCCCCCAGGACGTCCAGCGTATAGTGGATAATTTCCGGTGACTGGAACAGATTCCACGGCGTCAGCAGCACAGACCCGACAGCGGCGATCATCCCGCCGGTACGGAAACTGATTTTCTGCGGTGAACAGTTAGAGAAGTCGAATGCCGGCGACACGAAGTTCGCCACGATATTGATACCGATGGTGGCGATGATCATGGTCAGCAGACCCAGCGCCACTGCCACACTGTTGCCCACGCGGCTGACGGTTTCAATAGGATCGGTAATCATCTGGCCGAACAGCGATTGCGTCCCTGAAACAATCACCACGGTCACAATTGAGAACAGCAGAAAGTTAAACGGCAGACCCCAGCGGTTACCGCGACGGATTTCACCCATGCTTTTGGCGTAGCGGGAGAAGTCGCCAAAGTTCAGCAGCGGACCAGAGAAATAAGAGACCACCAGCGCCGTAGCAGTCAGCATTTCCCAACCTTGCTGGCCGACCGTCAGGGTTTTGGTTGATAACGTAAAGGAGATATTGCTCAGTCCGGTTTTATACAAAATCCAGCCTGCCAGCAACAGCATAACGACATATACCGCCGGGCCCGCCACATCGATAAAACGCTTAATCGCACTCATGCCGTGCCAGAACACCATCGCCTGAAGCACCCACATAATGCCGAAACATACCCATCCCAGCGCCGACAATCCGAGCCAGTGTGGAACGGTCATTGACGTCAGCGCGGGGAAGAATTTCAGCAGTACCAGCATTAACGCGTTTGCCGCCAGATAGGTCTGAATGCCGTACCAGGCGAAGGCGATCAGCCCGCGGATCACCGCCGGAATATTCGCCCCGAATACCCCAAATGCCTGACGGCAAATCACTGCGTAAGGCACACCGGCCTGCTGGCTCGGTTTCGCCACCAGGTTGGCACAAATCTGCACGATACAAATCCCGCACAGTAAGCACAGCAACACCTGCCAGCTGGTCAGACCCAGGGTGAAGAAACTCGCGGCGACCACATAGCCGCCCATGCTGTGCACATCGGACATCCAGAAAGAAAATATGTTGTACCAGCTCCAGTTCTGGTCACGCGTGGGCGCTAAATCATCGTTACACAGTTTCGGGCTGTAATAAGGTTTGATGATCCCGGCGCTGTGCTCAGATGACGCCGTGGCGGAGGTGATTTCCTGATTTGGCATAAATCGTGCTCCTGTCATAAACAACATGTGAAAGTCGGAAGCCGGAGACCGGCTGCCAAAAGTTAAAAAGCAGTCACGGGAGCACTGCATGAATCAGGCCAAATTTCACTTTTTGTATACAAAAATTAACTTTCATGTATACGATTAAATTCTCGAACGGTATACGGAGTAACGGCAATGACCAGTTGGAACGGGCTTAATACGGCCTATTTTACCGAGGATAAGGACGACCATATTTATAACGCGCTGGTGAAATCTATTGTGGAACACCAGCTTTTGCCGGGCAACAAACTGCCGGAAGAAGCGCTGGCTGAGGTATTTTCCGTCAGCCGCACCGGTATCCGTCGGGTGTTACAACGCCTTGCCGCAGTGCAACTGGTGACGATATTGCCCAAGCGTGGTGCGTATGTGACCGCGCCGGATGCTGCTGAGGCTCGCGACGTTTTCTCGACCCGTAAAATTCTTGAATGCGCCAACCTGCCGCTGGTGATTGCCCGTTGTCAGTCGACACATCTGGTCGCCCTGAAGAAACTGGTGCAGGAAGAAAAGCGTGCCCATGACCAACGGGACGGTGCTGCGGCAATCCGTCTGTCTGCTGCTTTTCACGTCCAGCTTCAGGCCATTTCCGGCAATAAAGTCCTGACCGAATCTGTCTCTCAGCTCACATTGCGATCTTCACTGGCGATCGCTGCCTGGGGCGCGCCGTGGCAGCAGGGTTGCCGTTGCCATGATCACGACGATCTGCTGGAACTGTTGAAAAAACGCGACACGGCGGCGTTGTCCGACAGCATGGCGCAGCATTTTGACAGCATCGTCGCCAGCCTGCGCTTTGAGCAAAACAAAGGGCCGACGCCTGATTTCGCGCAGATTTTTGCCGCTCAGATGCCGGTCACAGAAAAGGGCACCGACTGATGGCGAATTCACTTTGTATACAACTGATCAATCCCAATACCAGTCTGGCGATGACCGAAGTGATGGCGCAAACCGCCCGTTCGGTGGCGGCGCCGGATACGCAAATTTTGGCCGTCTGTCCTGAAGAAGGTGCGCCCTCCATTGAAGGACATTTCGATGAAGCGATTGCCACGCTCGGCGTATTGCAGCAGATAAAAGCCGGGCGGGATGCGGGTGTCGGCGGGCACATTATTGCCTGCTTCGGTGACCCCGGTTTACTGGCTGCCCGCGAACTGGTGCGTGCGCCGGTTGTCGGCATTGCCGAAGCGGCGATGCATCTGGCGACAATGGTGGCGACGCGATTCTCTGTCGTCACGACCTTGCCGCGCACGCTGACCATCGCCCGGCATTTACTGCATCAGTACGGATTTGAGCGTCATTGCGCCGCTTTGCACGCTATTGATTTACCCGTCTTATCACTGGAGGACGGCAGCGGGCTGGCGCAACAGAAAGTGCGCGAGCAATGTATTGCGGCGAAAAAATCCGACGGCAGCGGGGCGATTGTGCTGGGTTGTGGCGGAATGGCCGATCTGGCGCAGGAACTGACGCTTGAGCTGAATATACCGGTGATCGACGGTGTCAGCGCGGCGGTCAAAATGGTCGAGTCACTGGCGTCTTTACGCCTGACGACCAGTAAACACGGTGATCTGGATTATCCGCTGAAAAAACCTTTGTCTGGTCGTTTTGCCGGACTGAATCTGAGAGAACATTATGTCTGATTTTGATTACGGTTTTACTGATGCTTACCCGCGCGACTTAATCGGCTACGCCGGACGCCCGCCCCACGCCAACTGGCCGGGCAACGCCCGTATCGCGGTGCAGTTTGTCCTCAATTACGAAGAGGGCGCAGAAAATAACGTTCTGCATGGTGATGCCGGTTCCGAACAATTCCTCTCTGACATCATCGGTGCCGCCAGTTTCCCAGACCGTCACATGTCGATGGATTCCCTTTACGAATACGGTTCCCGTGCGGGTTTCTGGCGCATCCACAATGAGTTTCAGAAACGCGGCTTACCGCTGACCGTTTTCGGTGTGGCGATGGCGCTGGCGCGCAATCCGGAAATCGTCAGCGCGATCAAAGCAGCGGATTACGACGTCGTCAGCCACGGCTGGCGCTGGATCCACTATCAGAATATGAGCAAAGCCGAAGAAGCGGAACATATGCAAAAAGCCATCACCGTGCTGCGCGACCTGTTTGGCAAAGCGCCATCCGGCTGGTACACCGGCCGCGACAGCCCGAACACGCGTCAGCTCGTGGCGGAGTCTGGCGGATTCCAGTATGACAGCGATTATTACGGCGATGACCTGCCTTTCTGGACGCCGGTGAAACTGGAAAATGGTGAAACTAAACAGCATCTGGTGATCCCGTACACGCTGGAAACCAACGACATGCGGTTTGCCTCTCCGCAGGGGTTCAATACCGGAGAGCAGTTTTACACTTACCTCAAAGACACCTTTGACGTGTTGTACGAAGAAGGGGAAACCTCGCCGAAAATGATGTCGATCGGGATGCACTGCCGGATCCTGGGACGCCCCGGGAGATTTCGCGCTTTACAGCGGTTTCTCGATTACGTCGAATCGCATGATCGCGTATGGGTTTGTAAGCGGCAGGACATTGCCGACCATTGGGTTAAACATTTCGGTGTTTAATCGCGAAATTCAAATTCAAATTCAAATTCAAAACCTTGGGCTCGCCGCCCAAACTGGCCCAGAGGACGTGTAAGCGCGCGCCCTCTGGACTCCCGCGCTTTTTCACTGCGCGCTCTGCTCGTTGGCTATGTTTCATAAGCCATAGCGATAGCCGCAAAATCTCGCCGCTCCGCGGTGCCCTCCGTTCGGGTTACAACCCGCGCAAAAAGACGCGCGGTTTTCCACCTCTCCTCTGGCGCGATTTTGGAACCGGCCTCAGGCTTCAACTTCACAACCTCACTATATTTTTTAAAAAGCCCACGGGCGATTCAGAAATCTTGCCGAACGGAGCGGCCTGAAGACCTGAGGCTTCAGGACCGAGAGAGGGAACCGCGTAGCGGCAAGATTTCCAGCCTGACTCTGTGATACCTGAAACATAGCCAGCGAGCGATAGCGCTGGTTGAAAAAGCGGGGAGAGATCCAAGAGAGGGAAAGCACTTCCCTCTCTTGGGCGGTTTCGGCGCAGCGCGATAAGTGATCGCTATTATTGAGAAACCGAAATTGTCACCGGTCAGGTTTCCCCTCCGTGGTAACCAAAACTCCCCTTCGGTGAAACCGAAAAAAAGTTTCCTCAGCTTTCCAAAGCTGAACCGCCCAATGGTTCGGTCAAACCATCAGACTCACATGGGCCGCCACAATCTTCCAGCCACTCGCCATCTTCACCCACGTCTGCTGCTGACGGCCAATTTTATCGCTGCCTTCACGGCGAAATTCCGTGCTGGCCACCGCCATGTCATCGCCAAACGTGGTGATGGTGGTGTTGACCAGATCCCTGTTCAACCCCTGTGACGAGCGCGCTGAGCGGAACGCGCGGATGGCTTCAATGCCGTAAAGATTTTCACCCGCACCGTAGCGCACGGTACGCGGGTCGTGCCAGAAAAGTTCGTCGAGTACGGCGGTATCGTTGGTGATCAGCGCCTGTTCATAGCGATAAAATGCCGCATTCATTTCGGCAAGGATCGCCGGGCGGTCGATATGTTCAGTTTTCATGATTCGTCTCTTTACTCTTTTTACTTCACCCTGGAAAACGGGGATGCAGGTTTTTACGCGGGCATCACCGGAGAACTGCTGACGTTCACTATTCCCTGTAATTCCAATGCCCGTGCAGCGCGCAGGCACAGGTCTTCACGCCACGGCGGGGCAATCAGTTGTAATCCAATCGGCAGGCCGGCTGATGTCGTGACCGGCACCGTCACCACCGGTAAACCGAGGAATGAAATCGGCTGTGTCAGCATGCCCATATTGGCACGTGTTGGCAGATCCTCACCGTTAATTCTGATCGTGTCCTGACCAATCAGCGTCGCCGGGCATGGCGTGGCCGGCGCGATCAAAATGTCCCAGTGATCAAACAGGGGCAAGATTTGTTCCTGAAAATGCTGACGAAAACGCTGTGCCTGTACGTACCACGCCGCCGGGATCATCGCACCGGCCAGTAAACGCTCGCGGGATAATGGCTCAAACTGCTGCGGAATGCTGCGCAGTTTTGGCAAATACTGATTACCGCCTTCAGAAGCACTGATGATAAATGCCGCTGAACGCGCCAGTTCGGCCTGCGGCAATTCAACTTCATCCTGCGCCTCCAGAGCCTGCGCAATCTGACGCACCGCCGCTTTAGCGTGGTCATCGCACCAGGTAGAAAAATATCCGCCCAGTACCGCGGTGCGCAAACCCTGCTGGCCGCGTGCGAGCTGAGAAAACGTGGCGGTAACGGGTTTATCTGCCTGAAAGTGATCCTGCGGATCTGTGCCCTGAATCGCGTCATAGACCTGCGACAGATCCTCGCTGCACCGCGCCATCGGGCCGATATGATCGAGGCTGGCGACAAACGGCTGGCTGCCGCGACGTGAAATACGCCCGAAGGTCGGCTTCAGGCCGAGAATACCGCTCAGTGATGCAGGTACGCGGATCGAGCCGTTAGTGTCACTGCCGAGGGTGAAATGCACCAGACCGGCAGCGACTGCCGCGGCTGAACCGCCGGACGATCCTCCGGCGACACGCGCCAGATCCCGCGGATTACGGGTAGCACCGTAATGGCTGTTTTCAGTGGTGAAACCGTATGCGTAAGCATCCATGTTGAGCATGCCGGAAAGCATCGCGCCTTGGGCGGCGAGGCGTGAAACCGTCCACGCATCATGGCGGGCGGCGGCGTTGCTGCTGTTGAGGCTCGCGCCTGCCAGCGTGACTTCACCGGCGACGTCCAGCAGATTTTTCACCGCATAGGGGATGCCTGCCAGCGGCGCAAGTGCGGCACCACTGGCGCGGGTTTTATCGACTTTTGCGGCCTCACTCAGCATGCGCTCGCGGGTGATATGTGTATACGCGTTGATGACCGGATTGGCCTGTTCGACGGCGTCGAGCGTGGCGCTGGCAATTTCTGTCGCAGAGATTTCACCCTGCGCAACCGCCTGATGTAACTGACCAACGGTAAAGCTATCAAAGGATTTCATGCGCGATACACTCTTCATGCTCTATACACCCCGGCAATTTCCAGTCGCGAATCGAACGGTAAATCCATCAGCGGTTGTGCCATCTGGGCGATACGGCTGAACTGTACCAGCAATTCCTGACGACGGGCGTCGTCGAGTTCGAGCGCCAGCACGGTTTCCATCTGGCGGATATAAGCGGCCCAGTCGGTGGCTGCGGGGGTATTTTTCATGCTGCTTCCTTATCAATGCTTATGTTTAAAATCCGGCGGCGCTGCCGTTGCTGCGCGGGTCGGAGGCACCTTCAAACATGCCGTTGGTATGGCGGACAATCGCACCGGCATGGCCTACGGCTTCGCTGAAATCTGGCAACAGTTCGACGTCGTGACCGCGCTGTCTCAGTCCAGCCTGCGTCGGATAGGCGAAACGTCCTTCCAGTTTCAGTGAATCCGTGCTTTCGCCCCAGGTGCGACCCAGCAGCCAGCGCGGACCGCTGATCGCCTGCTGCAAGGATTGTCCCTGTACCACATGGCGGATAAACACGGCGGCCTGCGTTTGCGGCTGACCGTCGCCGCCCATCGAGCCGTAAACCATCGTGCGGCCGTCGTATAAACGTGCGGCAGCAGGATTGAGGGTATGGAAAGGTTGCTTGCCCGGTGCCAGCGCCAGTAAATGACCGGCGTCGAGGCTGAAGGATGCGCCGCGGTTTTGCCACAGCACGCCGCTGCCCGGCAGCACGACTCCACTGCCGAACTCGTGATAAATGCTCTGGATAAATGAGACCGCCAGCCCGCTGCTGTCCATCACACCCATCCAGACGGTGTCGCCCGGTCCTTTACCTTTGCCCCAGCCGGCGGCGCTGTGCGGTTTGATGCGGGTGGCGAGGGCGTCGAGATACTGCGGATCCAGCAGGCTCTGGGCGTCCTGGGTCATCATGCGCGGATCGGTGATGAAACGGTCGCGCAGGCCGAATGCCAGTTTGGTGGCTTCGACAATGCTGTGGATCGTCGCGCTTTCATCCATGGTTTCCAGCGGCAGACGGTCAGTCAGGCCGAGGATCGCCAGCGAAACCAGCCCCTGCGTCGGTGGCGTCAGGTTGTAGATTTCGCCTTTGCTGTGTTTGAGGCGCAGCGGCACACGGCGCTGCGGCTTGTAAGCAGCAAGATCGGCGCGGGTGACCGGCATACCGAGCTTTTCCATGTCGGCGGCCATATTGTCGGCCAGCTCACCGCGATAGAAACTGTTCAGCCCGTCTTCGCACAGCATGGATAGCGTCTGCGCCAGTTGCGGTTGCGTGAAACGGTTCCCGGCGCGCGGCACCTCGCCGTTAGGCAGAAAAACGTCGGCGAAGGTGGGGAAATCTTTCAGTTCGTGTTGCTTGGCGCGGGTCGCGGCTTCCTGCGACGCGGTCACCGGAATGCCGTCAGCGGCGTAGCGGATGGCATCACGCAGCAGGCGCGAGAGTGGTTTTTGCTCGCCGCCAAATTCAGCCGATACATTCAGCGCTTCCTGCCAGCCGCCCACGGTGCCTGCGACCGTCAGTGCCGCTTTCGGGCCACGGTGCGGAATGTGCGTTTCACCGGCGTAAAAATCGAGAGAGGCCAGCGAGCCGGCGGCACCGCTAGCGTCTATCGCCACCGGATTGCCCTGCGGGGGCACAATCAGCCAAAAACCGTCGCCGCCCAGTCCGTTCATGTGCGGATAGACCACGGCAATGGTGGCGGCCGCGGCCACCATTGCCTCAATGGCATTGCCGCCTTCACGCAATACCGCAAGCGCACTCTGGCTCGCCAGATGATGAGGTGTAACCGCCATGCCCAGCGGTGCGCTGTTACTGTTAATCATGCGATGTCCTTTTTTGAAACGCTTTTTTTTATGCTGCCCGCGCATGCAGGAATGTGGGCGCGTAGGGATTAACTTAAGCAAGAGGTGTTCCACATCGGCAAAACCTTCAGACTTTCACTCATAATTTAGCTTGCATTGGCAAGCATAGTGCATGGTATGTTCCGCTGATTTACTGAAACATTGGTTACAAAAGGGCCAGAGATGAAACAGATTGATGAGCGTCTGCGTGACCATTACGCAGAACTGACGCCGCAGGAACAGCGGGTGGCTGACTTTATTTTTGCCAGCATTGATGACCTGATGAGCTACAACAGCGCGGAGCTGGCGCGGCTCAGCGGCGTGTCGAAAGCCACGGTCAGCCGCCTGTTTAAGCGTCTTGGTTACCCGAGTTACCGCGATATGCGCGATGAAATGCGCACCCTGCGCCAGAGCGGTATGCCGCTGACCGACAGCCGTGACGCGGTGCAAGGTAACACTTTGTTATCAAGGCACTATAAACAGGAAATGGCCAATCTGACGCAGTGGATCAATCAGATTGATGGCGCACAGTTTGGCGAGCTGATCACCGCCCTGAGTCAGGCGCGGCAGGTGCGGTTACTGGGGTTTCGTAACAGTTATCCGGTGGCGCTGCATTTGCGTCAGCAGCTGATTCAGGTGCGCGCAGGCGTGATGATGATGCCGCAGCCGGGGCAAACGCTGGCGGAAGAACTGGTTGATCTCACCGCGCAGGACGTGGTGATTTTCGTTGCTTTCCGGCGCCGTCCACGCATGGCGAAGGCGATTCTCACACAGTTACAGTCACTTGGCGTGCCGGTGCTGCTGATTTGCGAGCCGCAGGCGCAGACCCTTATTCCGCTGGCGACCTGGCATCTGGCCGCACCGCTCGACAGTGTATCGGCGTTCGACAGCTACTCTTCTGCCATGAGTCTGGCGAATTTACTCAGCAATGCGTTGTTGCACGATATACTCGCTTCAGGCCGTCAGCGCATTCATCAGATAAGCGATATGTATAACGATCTGGATGAGCTGGAGCAGCGCTGATTCCCGATTCAGGGACAAACTGAGCGCTTTTCTGGTGCTTTCGCACAATTACGGTGCATCCAGCTTTTCACTCTTTCACATTTTTTGCCCTGATTCAGGGCAAAAAAGTGCCTTCTGCTTTCTCCTCTGAACCGGTAATTCCTTGTCTCACCGTGACTTTGCGCACATTTTTTCTGCTGCGTCGTTTTTGGCACATTCGTTGCAAAGTTTTAAATATAAGAATCTATCGTTCCAAAAACTTTTCACCGGAGATAATCTATGAACATGAACAAACGGCTGTTGGCATGGGCAGGTGCGGCAATGTTGGTGCTTCAGGCATCGGGCGTTATGGCCGATCAGTTGCAGGATATTCAGAAACGTGGCGTGTTGCGCGTGGCCGTTCCGCAGGATTTCCCGCCGTTTGGTTCGGTGAGCAAGGATTTGCAGCCGGAAGGTTATGACATCGACATGGCGCAGTATCTGGCCGATAAGATGAAACTTAAGTTGCAACTGGTGCCTGTCACCAGCGCCAACCGCGTACCTTATCTGCAAACAGATAAAGTCGATCTGGTGATTTCCAGCCTCGGCAAAAACGCTGAGCGGGAAAAAGTCATCGACTTCAGTAACGCTTACGCACCGTTCTTCCTCGGCGTGTTTGGCGCGCAGGGTGACAAACTGGCGGATCTGAAAGAACTGTCCGGTAAAACCATCGGCGTGACCCGTGGCGCGGTGGAGGATCTGGCACTGACCGATGTGGCACCGAAAGACGCCAAAATTCAGCGTTACGAAGACAACAACACCACGCTGTCGGCCTACCTTTCAGGTCAGGTGGAATACATCGCCACCGGTAATCTGGTGGTGGCGGCCGTAGCCCGCATGAACCCGGCCAAAGCCCCGGTTTCGAAAGTGATGCTGAAAGACTCGCCGTGTTACGTCGGTCTGCGTAAAGATGAACCGGCGCTGAAAGACAAAGTGAATGAACTGATCGCCGAAGGCATCAAAGACAAGACGCTGAATACGCTGTCTGAAAAATGGATGAAGGCACCGCTGCCGGCTTCCATCGGCGCGTGATCAGGGTTTTGACGGAGATTTTTCATGACCTATCAGCTTAACTTTAGCGCGCTGTGGCCTTATATGCCGGAACTGCTGGCCGGATTATGGACCACCATTGAGCTGACGGTACTGGCAACGGTTGGCGGTGTCGCAATAGGAATTTGCGGCGCAGCCATCCGCTGCGGCAACCATAAAACCCTGCGGACAGTCTGGGGCATTTATGTCGAAGCCATCCGTAATACGCCGTTTGTGGTGCAGTTGTTTTTCATTGTGTTTGGTCTGCCAGCCATTGGCCTGAAAATGACCGCCGGTGAAGCGGCGCTGCTGGCGATGCTGATTAACCTCGGCGCGTACAGCACGGAGATTATCCGCGCCGGTATTCAGGTGACGCCAAAAGGCCAGTGGGAGGCCGGGCGGGTGCTGGGATTAACGCGCAGTCAGACGTTCCTGCGCATCGTGCTGCCGCCGTCGCTGAAGCGCATTTATCCGTCGCTGGTCAGCCAGTGCATTATCGTGATGCTCGGATCTTCCGTGGTGTCGCAGGTGTCCTTTGAAGAACTGACGTTTGCCGCGAACTTAATTCAGTCGCGCACTTTCCTCAGTTTTGAAGTGTATCTGGTCACCACGCTGTTCTATCTGTTGCTGTCTGTTGCGATGCGTCAGTTGTTGCTGCTGGCCGGTCGCCGTGTCTTTGGGAGTGAAAACTGATGATGACCTTCACTGACTGGGACATTGTGCGCAATCTGCTGCTGGCCGCGCGCTGGACCTTGCTGTTGTCGCTGACCGCGTTTATCGGCGGCACGCTGGTGACCTTGCCGTTGCTGTTGATGCGCCTGACCAAACGGCGCTGGCTAACGCGGTTTGTGCGTCTTTATTCCGAATTGTTTCAGGGCACGCCACTGCTGATGCAGCTGTTTCTGGCGTTCTTCGGGCTTGGCCTGTTTGGTATCAACGTCAGCCCGTGGACGGCTGCCGCGCTGGCGCTGACGCTGTATACCAGCGCGTATCTGGTGGATATCTGGAGTGGCAGCATTGCCGCGTTACCCAAAGGCCAGTGGGAAGCGTCGCGCTGCCTCGGCCTGAATTTCACTCAGACGTTATGGCGTGTCATCACCCCGCAGGCTTTGCGGATCGCGATTGCGCCGACCGTCGGATTTTCCGTGCAGGTAGTAAAGGGCACCGCTCTGGCCTCGATTATCGGTTTTGTCGAGCTGACCAAAGCCGGAACCATGCTGAACAACGTGACATATGAGCCGTTCAAAGTGTTTGGATTAGTGGCGCTGGGCTACTTCCTGATGTGCTATCCGCTGTCCCGTTACAGCCAGCATTTAGAAAAATCATTACGTGGAGAGAAACAGTAATGCCACTGATCACCATCAATCAGGTTCAGAAATTTTACGGTCAGAACCACGTGCTGAAAGGCGTGGATCTGGATATCGACAGCGGCGAAGTGATTTCGATTATCGGCCGCAGCGGTTCAGGCAAAAGCACGTTGTTGCGCTGCATGAACGGGCTGGAAGGCTATCAGGAAGGCAGCATCAAACTGGGCGGGATGACCATCACCGACCGCGATTCTCAGGCGCGTGATATCAGTCGTTCCGTCGGCATGGTGTTCCAGAGTTTCAATCTTTTTCCGCACATGACCGCGCTGGAAAACGTCATGCTGGCGCCGCGACGCGTGCTGAAAAAGTCCGCTGCTGAATGCCGTGAACTGGCCGCGCAGATGCTGGCGAAAGTCGGGCTGGCGGATCGCATGGATTATTACCCGTCGAATCTTTCCGGCGGCCAGCAGCAACGTGTGGCGATTGCCCGTGCGCTGGCGATGAACCCGAAAGTGCTGCTGTGTGATGAAATCACCTCGGCGCTGGATCCGGAACTGGTCGGCGAAGTATTGAAAGTGCTTGAGCAACTGGCGAAAGAAGGCATGACGCTGGTGCTGGTGACGCACGAAATGAATTTTGCCCGCGAAGTGGGCGACCGCGTGGTGTTTATGCATCAGGGCACCGTGTGGGAACAGGGCGAAAGCCGGGCGCTGTTTGCTAACCCGCAAACGCCGGAGTTAAAACAATTTATAGCATCCGTACGCGGCCTTAATGAGGCTGCCGCAAGCTAACATCGTAAAGGATTAACTATGTCAAATTTCATCTCTCCAGGACAAATCAACCCGCCAACCCGTCTGCTGATGGGGCCGGGGCCAATCAATGCTGACCCGCGCGTGCTGCGGGCGATGGCGAGCCAGTTGGTCGGGCAATATGACCCGGTCATGACCGGCTACATGAACGAAGTGATGGCGCTGTACCGTGCGCTGTATAAAACCGAAAACCAGTGGACGTTGCTGATCGACGGCACCTCGCGCGCCGGGATCGAAGCCGTGCTGCTTTCGGGCATCCGTCCGGGCGACAAAGTGCTGGTGCCGGTGTTTGGTCGTTTCGGGCACCTGTTGTGTGAAATAGCCCGCCGCTGCCGCGCTGAAGTTCACACCATTGAAGCGCCGTGGGGCGAGGTGTTTGATCCGCAGCAAATCGAAGACGCGATTAAATCCGTGAAACCGCGCTGGTTGCTGACCGTGCAGGGCGATACGTCCACCACCATGTTGCAGCCGCTGGAGCAACTGGGTGAAATCTGCCGTCGTCACGGCGTGCTGTTCTATTCCGATGCCACGGCGTCCTTTGGCGGCAATCCGCTGGAAACTGACGCCTGGGGTTTAGACGCTGTGTCTGCCGGTTTGCAAAAATGTCTCGGCGGTCCGTCCGGCAGCTCGCCGGTGACCATCAGCCCGCGTTTCGAAGAGCAAATCCGTCGCCGTAAATGCGTTGAGGAAGGTATCCGTACCGCTGATCACGCCGACGGCGACGACGAGATGATCTACTCCAACTATTTCGATCTGGGCATGATCATGGATTACTGGGGCCCGGAGCGTCTGAACCACCACACTGAAGCCACCAGCATGTTATTTGCGGCGCGTGAGTGCGCGCGCATCATTCTGGAAGAAGGGCTCGACACCGGCATCGCCCGCCACAAATTGCACGGCGGCGCACTGCTGGCAGGGATTCAGGGCATGGGGCTGGAAGTGTTCGGCGACCTGAATAACCGCATGAACAACGTGCTCGGCGTGGTCATTCCGCAGGGCGTTCACGGCGAACAGGTGCGTCAGATGATGCTTAACGATTTCAGCATTGAAATCGGCACGTCATTTGGTCCTCTGGCCGGGAAAATCTGGCGTATCGGCACTATGGGTTACAACGCGCGTAAGGACTGCGTGTTGCAAACACTGGTGGCGCTGGAAGCGGTGCTTAACCGTCTCGGGTATGCGTCGAAATATGGCGCAGGGGCGCAGGCCGCCTGGGATCACTACGCAGGAGGTCAGTAATGGCAGAAGCCTTTACGCTGGCTGCGGTTTCCGAAAGCGCAAAACGTGCCGCTGAGCGGGTGATGACGCGCTGCGACGCACTCGCCGCCATCAGTGAAACGCCGGGGCAACTGACCCGCGTGTATCTCTCTGCCGAACATTTACAGGCTAATCAGCTGGTGGGTGAATGGATGGAAGCAGCCGGTATGCGCGTCTGGCAGGACAGCGTCGGCAACATCTGCGGGCGCTATGAAGGACTGGATCCTTCGGCACCCGCCATCCTGCTCGGTTCACATCTCGACAGCGTACGAAATGCAGGGCGTTACGATGGCCCGCTCGGTGTGCTGACAGCGCTGGAAGTGGTGGCGCATTTGCATCAGAACGGCATCCGTTTGCCGATGGCGGTGGAAATTGTCGGATTCTGCGATGAGGAAGGCACACGTTTTGGCATTACGCTGCTGGGCAGTCGCGGGCTGACCGGCACCTGGCCTGCTGACTGGCTGGACCGTCAGGATGCGCAAGGCATTACCGTCGCACAGGCAATGCAGAATGTCGGGCTGGAGCCGCTGAAAATCGGCGCGTCACAGCGTGCGGTCAGCGATTTCTGTGCGTATCTGGAACTGCATATCGAACAAGGCCCGTGCCTGCAAACGGCGGATGTTCCGCTTGGTGTGGTCACGGCGATTAACGGTGCGCGTCGCCTTAATTGCGAATTTACCGGCCACGCAGGTCATGCCGGAACCGTGCCGATGGGGCAGCGTCAGGACGCCCTGACCGCCGCCGCCGAATGGACGCTGGCAATTGAAAGCATCACTACTGCCACCGGCCGTAATCTGGTGGCAACGGTCGGCACGCTGGAATGCCTGCCGGGTGCGGTAAATGTCATTCCGGGACAGGTGAAATTGTCGCTGGATGTGCGCGGCCCGCGCGATGATGATCTCTCTGCGCTGCTGGAAACGCTGCTGGCGAAAGGCCGGGATATCGCCGCACGGCGTGGCCTGACGTTCGCTGCCGAGCAGTTTTACGCTATCAGCGCGACGACCTGTAACGCGGGGTTGCAGCATCGTCTGAGCCAGAGCGTTTTACACCTGCTGGGACAGGCGATGTCGCTGCCAAGCGGTGCAGGGCATGACGCGATTGCCATCGCCGAATGCTGGCCGGTCGGCATGTTGTTTGTCCGCTGTAAAGACGGCATCAGCCACCATCCCGATGAATCGGTCACCCGCGGCGACGTGGCCTATGCGGTACAGGCGTATATCAATACGGTGATGAGTTTTGCAGAGGGACATTTATGACCTTTGAAGTATCCGGCGCGTTATCCAGATTTAATGCGCTATCCGAATTCGAAGCCGTTGCCCTGTTGCGCCCGCTGGTGAATATTCCCTCGTGGGCGAAAATCGTCAGTGACGGGCGGCCTTATACTTGTGTGGAAGAGGTATTGCGCAGCGCTGAAGCGGCCTGCGAAAACTGGCAGCCGGAAGATATTACTCAGGCGCTGTCGGCGCATCCTCGCATCGGCGAACGTGCCAGCGGAGCCAGTAAGGAAGCGCAGCTTTCCCGTGGCGAACAGGCGACGCTCAACATCAGCCAGCAAACGGTGACTGATGCGCTGCAGGACGGCAACCTGCGTTATGAACAGCGTTTCGGGCGGGTATTTCTGATCCGCGCCAAAGGGCGCAGCGCTGAGGAAATTCTGGATAATCTGCAACGGCGGTTACAGAATTCACCAGAGACTGAAGATCAGGAAACGGCGCAACAACTTAAAGAAATTACCCTGCTGCGTTTAAAGGAGATATTCCCGATATGACACGCATCACCACCCATATTCTTGATACGTCTTTGGGGCAGCCTGCGGCCAATGTACGCATCTGGCTGGAACGCGTTGAAGGGCAGAACATCACGCTTCTCAGCGAAACCCAAACCGATGCCGATGGCCGCGCCGCGAAATTAACGCCTGAACCGGTGGCTTCCGGGCATTACCGGTTATGTGCGGATATCGGCGCGTATTTCACGGCAACGGGGCGCGAAACACTGTATCACTCGGCGATCATTGATGTGGTGATCGACGGTGAGCAGGATCATTATCATCTGCCGCTGTTGGTCAGTCCGTATTCTTATTCAACGTATCGCGGCAGTTAACTCTTTCTGTCATTCAGCCCATCAGCAGGTGCGGATGCTTTAGCCGCACGCTTTGGGTCAGTGCCGCGTGGCTGACATCGCGGTCACGATTGCCCTGACGCACCTGTTGCAAAAACGCCATCAGCAGCGGATGCGGGCGCTCACGGCGTGACATCAGTTCCGGTTGCCCCTGAACGCCGAGGAAGAACGGATGATTGTCCAGCTCTGCCACCTGCGCCTGTTCCCCGCTTTCGTCGTAACCTGTAATGCGCAATCCCGAACTTTCCAGTTCTGCCAGTAAATGCGGATTCAGATAGCGGCGCTGGTTATAGCGCAGTGTAAACTCATCACCCATTTTATTCGCCAGCAGACTGCCGCTGCGGGTGATGACAGTTTGATTCCCTGGACGCGGCTGCGCGTGTTCGGCGAGCGGCAGACCGGTTTGCAGACTGCCCAGCGTTGACGGGCCGTGCATCACCACCCGATCTTGTCCGAGCACTTTCTGGCCCAGCGCCGTCACCATCTGATGCATTCCCTGATTGATGCCCAGCACCGGCGTCCGGTTTTCCAGTGCCCAGGCGGCAGTCGCCAGCGCACTGGCCTGATGATCGCCCTGCGTTAACGTCGCTCCCGGTAAAATAATGCCATCTACGTCGTAAAGCGTGCAGTCCAGCTGGCTGCCAAGTAACGCGGCTGTCACATAAACCACCTCAATGTTCATTGCCAGTGCATCGGCGGCGTCTCCCAGTGCAGCGAGCATCGCCGGATAGCTGTCGCGCTGCTCGGCAAAATCGCCTGCCAGCGCCACGCGCAGAGTTTTTCCTGCCCGCATAACCGGCTGCGAAACTGAGCCTAACGCCCAGCGTCCGAAGGCATCGCGCCCCCAGCCGTTGCTGCGAATTTTGCCGGTCACGCAATCTTCCAGCTGAAATTTATCCTGATGGCGCACCACGGTCAGTGACTCAATTTCAATGCTGTGTTCTGCGATTTGTGCCGCCAGACCTGCGGATAAAGGCTCACGCAATGGCACGACGATATCTTCTTTAAGTGCCCGATAAATCAGGGATTCAAGGCCAGTTTCTTCACCCGCACCGCGCCCGGTCAGGCGCTCAAGCCACACCAGTCCGCTGGTCAGTGCGTGTCCCTGTGCCGTGACGTGCTGACGGGCATTCGGGTAACGTTGTGCATCGTGACTGACGGGAAAGTGACACAGCGGCAAAGCGCGGAGTTCAGCAAGTATCGCTGCCATCGCGCCGTACAACGCAGGTTCGGGCGTGGAGTGTGCAATAAAGGTGATGGTCATCAGGGGTCCTCTGTCAGATGTTTTTGCGGGAGTATTGAATGCAAGAATTGATCCACACCGGGGTGTTTTTACATGCTCTGACAAAAAGAGGGCGCTGTGTCGCAAACAAGATTTTCGTCACACTTCACTGCTATAAAACGTCGCGCTGTTTAGAGCGGAACGCGCTAATGTAGCGCCGGTTGTTCTAACACCTCATTCACTAAGGAAGCATCATGTCAGCATCTCTTTATGGCAGTACGGCAGCACAGTTTGTTCGTGGATTAAAGAATCTTTCAGCCTTGCTGGAAAAGGGCGCTGCATGGGCAAAAGAAAACGGAAAATCAGAAGAAGAAGTGCTGAATACCCGTCTGGCGGAAGATATGTATCCGCTGGCACGTCAGGTGCAAATCACCAGTGATATGTCGAAAGGCGCAATTGCCCGTCTGTCGGGCGTTGCCGCACCGGCGATGGAAGATAATGAAGTGACGTTTGCTGAGTTGCAGGAACGTATCGCCAAAACGCTGCGCTTTATCGAAAGCGTGGATGTCGCGAAACTCGAAGGCGATGAATCCCGTGAGATCGTGGTGAAGGGCAGAAACCATGAACTGAAATTCACCGCGCACAGCTACGTCACCGTCTTTGCCGTGCCGAACTTCTATTTCCACATCACCACGGCCTATAACATTCTGCGCCATCTGGGCGTGAACATCGGTAAAGCGGACTTTATCGGCGGCAACTAATCACACCTGTTGAATAAAAAAAGCCCCGGCTGAAAAGTCCGGGGCATTTTTTATTTCTGACGCAAAATCTTAGTCATGTAACAATTTTAGTCATGCAACAAATACGTATCAGCATCGCGCCAGGCGGGGAAGGTTTCGCGGTAATCCTGTAACGCTTCCAGTGATAATTCGGCCTCAATAATCATCGCCGAACCCGGTTCTGCCCGTGACAGTTCTTCACCTTGCGGATTAATGATCAGGCTGTCGCCGCTGTAGTAATGGCCGTTATCGTCGTGGCCGACGCGGTTGCAACCGGCAACATACGCCTGATTTTCAATCGCACGGGCGGCGAGCAATGTCTGCCAGTGGCGGCTGCGCGGGGCTGGCCAGTTGGCGACATAAAGTGCCAGGTCATAATCCTGACGGTTACGCGAATATACCGGGAAACGCAGGTCGTAACAGACTTGCGGCAAAATACGCCAGCCGCGCCATTCGACGATTTCACGACGTTTGCCTGGCACATAATAATTATGTTCGCCCGCCATGCGGAACAGGTGACGTTTATCGTAAAAATGCACTTTGCCCTGTGGCTCAACCAGCAGGAAACGGTTCACCGCGCCTTCCGTGGTGCTCAGCGCCACACTGCCGCCAATCATCGCGCCGAGTTGTGTCGCCCAGTGTTGCAGCCACTGCACCACGCGCGACTCAGGCAGCGCGCTGCCCGGTGCCTGCATGGCAAAACCGGTGGTGAACATTTCCGGCAACACAATCAGGTCACGGCCGGTCAGCGCACCCAGCAGACCGTCGAAATGCGCGAGATTCGCCTCGCCGTCCAGCCATACCAGAGGCTGTTGCAGTACGGACAGTTTTAAAGTTGACACAGGCGCTCCGCGGCAGCGTCCAGCGTGGCTTCCCGTTTGGCAAAGCACAGCCGGATCAGTTTGTGTGGGAAAGGCGCGGCGCAGAATACCGACATCGGAATGGCCGCCACGCCCACATGTTCAGTCAGCCAGTGGCAGAATGCAACGTCGTCTAAATCGGACACGTCGCTGTAATCGACCAGCAGGAAATAGGTGCCCTGACTGGGTAACACTTTCAGACGGCTGTTCGCCAGTCCCTGCGCCAAACGGTCGCGCTTGGCCTGATAAAAGGCCGGTAATTCCTGCCAGTGTTCAGGCGCTTCACGCAGCATATCCGCCAGCGCCAGCTGAACCGGTGTGGTGATGGAGAAGGTCAGATACTGATGAACCTTACGCAGTTCGGCGCTGATAATCGCCGGTGCGATGCAGTAACCCACGCGCCAGCCGGTCATGTGATAGGTCTTGCCGAACGATGACACCGCAATGGCGCGCTGACGCAGCTCGGGATGACGCAGCACGCTGGCGTGGCCTTGCGGCGCGAAGCAGATGTGCTCGTACACTTCATCGCTCAGCACGAAAATGTGCTTATCCGCAATGGTCTGCCAGAGTTGTTCGACGTCGCTGTCGCTCCAGACCGTGGCCGACGGATTATGCGGCGTGTTGATGATCACCAGCTTCGTGCGGTCAGTGATCTGATCGGCGAATTCCGCCCAGTTCACTTTAAATTCCGGCGGTTGTAGCTGAATGCGTTTCATCACGCCGCCCGCCAGTTCCACCGCCGGGGCATAGCAGTCATAGCTCGGATCAAAAGCGATCACTTCATCACCTTTCGATACCAGCGCGGTGATGGCGATATACAGCGATTCTGTCGCGCCCGCCGTGATGGTGATGTCGGTGCTGGCGTCCGGCGCATAGCCGTAAATCTGTTCTGTTTTCGCGGCAATCGCTTCACGCAGTGGCGCCGTGCCGGTCATCGGGGCGTACTGGTTCGAACCCTGACTGACGTGATACGCCAGACGATCCCGAAGATATTGCGGACCGTCGAAATCAGGAAAACCCTGCGACAGGTTAATCGCATTGTGTTTCTGCGCCAGAGCACTCATTTGGGTGAAAATTGTGGTGCCTAAGGCAGGAAGTTTACTTTCGGGGATCAATGCTGCTGTGCTCATGGCGGGTCAATACTCCTGGACCGTTGACCTGACAGGCGTCAGGTGTGCAAATAGCGATGTTGCTGACAATATAACACGATGTTAATATTTGGCAATCGAGACGCTTAGATGGCTAAATGCCAATTCGGTCTAAGGCACTACACTTTTTATATATCGCTATTTTCACCCCAAACTCCGTCCCTCAACGCACCGTTTTTCAGGATAAAGATGACAGAAAATTTGCAACTGGGCGCGCTGCTGGCGGCCTGTCACTGGATTGGTCAGAAGGGCTGGAGCCCGGCGACGGGCGGTAATATGTCTGTTCGCGAAGGCGATGCCCATTGCCTGATCACCGAATCAGGGAAAGACAAAGGCTCACTGACTGCAGATGATTTCCTGCTGGTGGCGCTGGAAAGCGGTCTTGCGCCGGGCGGTCGTCGTCCGTCTGCGGAAACCGGGCTGCACACGATGCTGTATTCCCGCTATCCTGAAACAGGCGCGGTGCTGCATACCCATTCGGTCAATTCGACCGTGTTATCGCGGGTTGAGCGCAGCGGCGCGCTGGTGCTGGAAGGCTACGAGATGCAGAAATCGCTCAGCGGCCAGACCTCGCACCTCGATCAGGTGGTGATCCCTATTTTCGACAACAGCCAGGATATTCCTGCGCTGGCGCAGAAAATTATTGCGTCTTCAGAGCATGCGCCGTTGCAGTATGGTTTTCTGCTGCGCGGTCACGGGCTGACTTGCTGGGGACGGGATGTGGCTGAAGCACGCCGCCATCTGGAAGGGCTGGAATTCCTGTTCCAGTGTGAACTGCAACGTCGCCTGCTGGAGGCCAAATGATTCGCGCCATTGTCACTGATATTGAAGGTACCACTACAGATATCCGTTTTGTGCATCAGGTGTTATTCCCTTATGCCCGCCAGCGTCTGGCGGAATTCCTTCGCCATGAGCATGAACAGCCGGACGTCGCGGCAGCGCTGGATGCCTTACGCACTGAAATCGACCGGCCACAGGCCAGCATCGAAGCGCTGATCGAACAGCTTTTTACCTACATGGACAACGACGTGAAATCGACGTCGCTGAAAGTTTTGCAGGGCATCATCTGGCGTACCGGTTATGAGAATGGCGATTTTCGCGGGCATCTTTATGACGACGTCGCGCCGCAACTGGAAGCGTGGAAAGCCGAAGGCCTGCAACTTTGCGTGTATTCCTCCGGTTCGGTGGACGCGCAGAAACTGTTGTTTGGTTACAGCGATGCCGGTGATTTAACGCCACTGTTCAGCGGATATTTCGACACCCGCGTCGGTGCCAAGCGTGAAACAGAGTCGTATCAGAACATCGCCGAGCAACTGATATTGCCGCCGCAGGATTTACTGTTTTTATCGGACATCCGTCAGGAACTGGATGCCGCGCGCCTGGCGGGCTGGCATACCTGTCAGCTGATCCGCGATGACGCTGACGAACTCAGCGACCACCTGCAGGTTAATCGTTTTGATCAGATAGCCTTAGAAGCATTCTTATAAGAGGGTTGACCATGAGTGCATTAACGATTTTTAGTGACCAGGATCCTTCCGCACCGGTGTGGGAAAGCCGGGACGGCGACGCTATTGCCGCTGAACTGAGCAAAATTGATGTACGTTTCGAGCGCTGGCAGGCCGACCGCGATTTAGGCGCGAACCCGCAGCCGCAGGACGTGATTGCCGCTTATCAGCATGAAATCGACAAGCTGGTCGAAGAGAAGGGTTACCAGAGCTGGGATGTGATCAGCATGCGTCCGGACAACGAACAGCGCGACGTGCTGCGCACAAAATTCCTTTCCGAACATACACATGGTGAAGATGAAGTGCGTTTCTTTGTCGAAGGCGCCGGGCTGTTTTGCCTGCATCTGAACGGTAAGATCTTCCAGATCCTGTGCGAGAAGAACGATCTGATCTCTGTACCGGCCAACACCCGCCACTGGTTTGATATGGGCGGTTCCCCGTCGTTTACGGCGATCCGTGTATTCGACAATCCTGAAGGGTGGGTGGCGCATTTCACGGGCGATAAGATTGCCGATGCGTATCCGAGGATGGGTGAATAAGGTTTGCGTACTGCAGAAACAAAAAAACCACCAGAAGGTGGTTTTTTTGTGCTGGTCAGGTTAGCGGCCTTTCCAGCGGGCTTCGTTACTGATGTAACGCAAGCGCAACCCAGCCAAAATATAGTCTGCTTTCTGAACAATTTTGTCAAGCTGGCCGACAACAAGAGTATGATTGTGGCGGCCCTTTACGCCGTCTTAGCAAACGGGCACCGGTTTCAGAAAAGGATGTCCAATGACCGTCAACGCAGGCGCAACCCAGTGCTTGTTTTCACGGAGATATCACCGGTGGTGTTGACGTGAAGCGGTCTTTGCAAGGACCGCACAATGAAAGGGTACATCTGTATCTTTCTCGTTGTCACCGGCGCGACGCTGACACAAGGGAAGGGGAGCTGGAGCATTTCCAACAACTCTCTTAATGTGATCATTAACGCACCGGGCAAGTAAGCCAGAAAGCCGTCCCGCAAGGGACGGCTTTCTTCAGGCCTTTAACGCATTGCCTGCTTACCATAATTCGGTGAGCGTGGGCCGTACAGCAGGCCGTCGGTCTGAGATGCACTCAGCAGACGGTAGCTGGTGAGCCCGGCGATATCATGACCTTTGTCGGAAATCGTGCTGGAGATTTGCTTCACCGCAGCCTGAACCAGCATGCCGATGATCCCGCCGTTGTTGTTGTCATTTTCGCTGTCAGAGGCAGTGGCGTTACCTGTCCACAGCACTTTGCCATTGCGTAAATCCACCAGTTTGGCATTAGCGGTGACACGGGTTTCGCTGGAAACCACCATGTAGCTGCTGCCGTAACTGGTGATATCAATGTAAAGCGCGGCATCAGCACCGAAAATTTCACGCAGTTTGGCGGCGCTGACTGCACGGATATCTTCCGCACCGGTTATGCCGTTCTGCTTGAAGGTTTCCTCAACGACAGCCACCGGGAAGACATAGAAGCCGTCTTCTGCCAGCGGTGCCGTGACAGTTGAAAGCATGCTGTGGCTGGCGTTCACATCCGGTGAATGGTTCACCGGTGGCAGCACCAGAATCGACCGCGGCTTGCTCTCTTTAAACGCCGTGTAATCGTAAGACGCTTTTTTCGCACAGCCTGTCAGCAGCAACGTCAGCACCATACCGGTCAGCAGGAATAAACGTTTCATTTAACTCTCCCTTTATTTTTCAGCAGGAAATCCATGTAGGTTGCTGACTCCGGAAATAAACTTTTCTCAGTGTTAAATTCCTGGAATGCCAGATCGGTATGACCGGTATTGGCATAAAGTAATCCGAGTTGCGCGTGCAGGCCTGGAGGAACGGCTTTACTGGTGGCACGGGATTTTTCAATCGACTCTTTCAATGACGCGATTTGCTCTTCCGGTCCGACTTTGTCGCCCTGATAATACTGGTAAACGGTCTTCTGATAGTTATCCCAGTTATATAATGATTTGTCAGCCTGTTTTGCGCAGCCCGCTAATAATAACGCTAAGGTAACAAGGCCGACTTTTATCACGGCACTTCGGGTTTTACATAATGTCATTTTAGAATATCCGTATTATTAATTAGCCGGACGCCATGCGCCGCTTTCGATTCCATTCACCAGATTATTCACTGCTTCGCGGATCGCTAAATCCAGCACTTTACCGTTTAACGTGGAGTCATAACTGGCGGTGCCGCCGAAACCAATAATTTCACGGTTGGACAGGGAATATTCGCCTGCGCCCTGAGAGGAATACACCACTTCAGAGGTCTGGACGTTGACCACATTCAGGCTAACTTTGGCATACGCAATTTGCTGCTTACCGCGGCCGAGGATCCCCCACAGCTGGTTGTCGCCGACTTCTTTACGGCCAAATTCAGTCACATCACCGGTGATGACGTAGTTAGCCCCTTTCAGCGTTTGTGCCTGCCCTTTAATTCCGGCTTCTTCTTTAATTTCCGCCATATTCGTGCGGTCTAAAACATTGAAGCGGCCAGTTTGTTGCAGGTCTGTAACCAGAATAGTTTTAGACTGATTGCCCAGACGATCAACGCCGTCGGAGAAAATACCACTCATATAGCTGGAGCGATTATCGAATTTGCCGACAGAAATCGGACTGCGGGGGCCGTTATATTGCGTGTTATAAGAAGCGACTTTCTGAACTTCTACTGTGCGGGATGATTCTGTAGCGCACCCTGATAATGTGCCTGCCGCAATCATGGCCGACAAAATGAAAACTGATTTCCTCATGTTACTATTCCTTGTCCATTTAATGTCTTATTAACGGGCAAAAGCAGCCCGTGCCAAATTAAATTAATTTGGTTTAATGTCGTTCCAATAGGTTGATGCGGATATTTCACTTAAAAACGATGAATTATCTCAATAGCCATTTTTATTCTTTTCAGTTACGGAATACCGGCTCTGAAAGAGAATAAAATTTAAAATTGGCTAAAAATAATCCTAACAGATATTGCTTTTCGATTTCCTTACATTTTTGGGATTTTCTTATCATCAGCTCAAAAAAACAGCGCCCGCAGACGCCGCATTATTTATTGGAGGGATCACTGCAAGGCTTGCCGGAAAATACCCTCGCGAACCTGATCCGGCGTCACCACCCCCACATCCAGCACCCAGCCGCTGATCAATTCTGCCGGGGTGACATCAAATGCCGGGTTATAAACCTGTGCGTCCAGCGGTGCCCATTGTACGGAACCAAAACTGCCGGAAACGCCGGTGACTTCGCGTGCGTCGCGCTGTTCGATAGGGATGGCGGCACCGTTCGGGCATTGCGGATCGTGGGTGGTATGCGGTGCAGCGACGTAGAATGGAATGCCGTGATATTTCGCCAGAACCGCCAGGCTGTAAGTGCCGATTTTGTTGGCAACATCGCCATTCGCAGCAATGCGGTCAGCCCCGACCCAGACGGCATCGACGCGCTTTTGTGCCATCAGGCTGGCGGCCATCGAATCACAAATCAGCTGATAAGGAATGCTCAGCTCACCGAGTTCCCAGGCGGTGAGACGACCGCCCTGCAACAGCGGACGGGTTTCGTCCACCCAAACCTGTTCTACATTGCCTTGTTCATGGGCGCGGCGGATCACCCCGATTGCCGTGCCGACTCCTGCCGTTGCCAGCCCACCTGTGTTGCAATGGGTCAGCAGGCGGCTGCCGGGCGTGACCAGCTTAGCGCCATGAGCCGCAATGCTTTCGCACAATGCGCGGTCCTCATCCACCAGACGCAACGCTTCTTCTGCTAACGCTTTCACGTAATCAGATTGTTGCAGCGCGGCTTTCATCCGGTCGAGATTGTTCATCAGATTCACGGCGGTCGGGCGTGAAGCACGCAGTGTTTCCAGCGCCTGATGTAATTCATCCTGCGCCATACCCCGTTCGGCCAGCAGGGCCAGCAGCAGGCTGGCAGACAAGCCAATCAGCGGCGCACCGCGCACGCGCAGGGTGCGGATATGATCCACCAGTTCGCTGACGTCGCGACATTCGCGCCAGTCAGACTGTTGCGGCAGGGCTTGCTGGTCGAGGATCCACAGCTGGTTTTCACGAATACGTAAACTGGTGGTTGTGAGGCTTTGCATTATTGGTTAAATCCTTGTTGCCCGGTTGCATCTGGTCACTTATTCTGCCAACATGCGTAACGGATGTATAGACGTCTAAACGCTTTAAAGGCTAAAAAAGAATTCGAGAGGTCAGGATGTCGCGCTACTACACATTTACCGCCAAAGATGCCGTTGAATATGCCCGTCAGTTTGGTGGCGTGGCGGATCCGCAATCCCTGGTTACCGCTGATGAAATCGGTGACGGAAATCTGAATCTGGTGTTTAAGATCCGCGATACCGCGGGTAAAAGCCGGGTGATTGTCAAACAGGCGTTGCCCTATGTGCGCTGTGTAGGTGAATCCTGGCCGCTGACCTTAGATCGTGCGCGCATTGAAGCGGAAACCCTGATTATCCACAGTCAGTATTGCCCGCAGCATACGGTCACCGTGTTACATCATGATGCCGAACTGGCGGTAATGGTGCAGGAAGATTTGTCGGATCATCACATCTGGCGCAGCGAACTGGTGCAGGGGAAATACTACCCGCAGGCATCTGCCCAGCTGGGTGAATATCTGGCGCAGACGCTGTTCCATACCTCGGATTTCTTCCAGAACGCGCAGTCCAAAAAAGCCGAAGTCTCCCGTTTTACTAATCCTGAATTGTGCCAGATCACCGAAGATCTGTTCTTTACCGATCCGTATGTCGACCATGAGCGCAATAATTTTGACGCCGTATTGCAGCCGGAAGTGGACGCGCTGCGGGCCGATAAACCGCTGCGTCTGGCAGTGGCTGGGCTGAAGCACCGTTTCCTGAGTAAAGCCGAAGCGTTGCTGCACGGGGATATTCACAGCGGCTCGATTTTTGTCGCAGAAGGTAAACTCAAAGCCATCGATGCGGAATTCGGGTATTACGGCCCGCTGGGGTTCGATCCGGGTTCGGCGATGGGCAATTTGTTACTGAACTACTGCGGTCTGCCGGGGCTGGTCGGCGTGCGTGAAGCAGCAGAGGGTCGCGAGCAACGCCTGAAAGATGTGCGTGAACTGTGGCTGAGCTTCTCGGAACGTTTCCTGCAACTGGCGCGGGATAAATCACAGGATCCGACTCTGGCAGAGCCGGGCTATGCAGAAGTCTTCCTGCAGGAAGTCTGGCACGATGCGGTCGGTTACTGCGGCGCGGAGTTGATCCGCCGTACCATCGGGCTGGCACACGTCGCCGATCTCGACAGCATTAAAGAGGCTGCGATGCGCGCCGATTGTCAGCGTCATGCGCTGAGCCTCGGCCAAAAACTCATTCTGACTGCACAACAAATCAGCGATGTGGAGTCACTTATTGCGCGGATACGTCAGTTCAGCTAATCCTGTAATATTCTTGTATAATGCCCGCCTTCGAGGTGCGTAGGGGTAAACCCGGTGGCATTTCCTCGGTTTACTTTTAACAGGAATACAGAATTATGATGCATAACCATGTCTTGCGCAGCGTGCGCTACATGCTGGATTTGAGCGAAGGTCAGTTGATTGAGATCCTCAAAACGACCGGTACGCCTGTCAGCCCAGAAGTGATGTCGCGCTACCTGAAAAAAGAAGACGAAGAAGGGTATATGGAAGTGCCGGACGAAGTGATGGCGAACTTCCTCAATGGCCTGATTACCTTCAAACGCGGCAAAGACGATCGCTTCCCGGCACCGGAAGTAGAAAAGCGTCTGACCAACAACATCATGCTGAAAAAATTGCGTGTGGCGTTTGAGCTGAAAACTGAAGACATGATTTCTGTACTGACCGCCGCTGATTTCAAAGTATCTGAAGGCGAACTGAGCGCATTCTTCCGTAAAGAAGGCCACAAAAACTACCGTCCGTGCGGCGATCAGGTGATGCGTTATTTCCTGAAAGGGCTGACGGCGAAAGTGCGTCCTAAAAAGGGTTGAATATAAAATATTCATGAAGTAAATATTTTTACACTGAATACTTCAAGAATGAATAATAAGCGGGAGCCTTTAAAAAAGGCTCCCGTTTTACGTTTATTGATTCTGTAATTGCGGAATTTGGTTATTCCTTTCTCACTTCACGTTTTTTTAGTTTATTTTTGACAGCATATTAATCAGGAAACTATCTTCATCCCTCGCCGTAATACCTCTGGGCACTATTTCAAAATAAATAAAACACCGCTGTTAATTGACTGGCTGCGGTTAAATTTTATAGTGAAAAGGATATCTTATTATGACAAAAATTAAAGCGCTGGCCCTGTTCGTTGGATTGGCCGTTTCGGGTTCTTCTGTTGCCGCGGCCTCTCAAAGCAGTCTCGAAGCCCGTATGGCACAGCTCGAACAACGTCTGCAACAAGCTGAAATGCGAGCAGAAACGGCAGAAAAGCAAATCCAGCAGCTAAAACATCAGGACATCAAACGCGAGCAGGAAATTGCCAGCGTGAAAGAAGCCAATCCGGTGGAAGTTAAAAAGGATGGCATATCGAAAGACAAATTATTAACACTAAATGGATTCGATAATTTAAAACTGTATGGCGATGTGGAATTTAATGTCGACGGCGCAAGTCGTACGGGGCAATTAACCTCAGTGCGAACCAGTGACAATAAAAACTGGAAGCCGGGAAATAACGAACGCTGGGATGTTAACGGACGGTTATTAATCGGGCTGGACGGTTATCGCCGTAATGATAATGGTCAGTTCTCTGGTTTTTCCGTACAGCCAACGGCTGATCTGAATGGCTCGATGAATCTTGATGATGCCGCCTTCTTCTTCGGTGAGGAGAAAGACTGGATGGCAAAAATCGGTCGTTTCGAAGCCTACGATATGTTCCCGCTTAATCAGGATACCTTCATCGAATACTCCGGGAATACCGCCAACGACTTGTACGCCGACGGTTATGGCTATGTCTACATGATGAAAGAAGGGCGCGGGCGTAGTGACAGCGGCGGCAACATCTTGCTGAATAAAAATATCGGCAACTGGTATTTCGAGCTGAATACCTTGCTGGAAAACGGTACAGCCCTGTTTGCCGAGCAAAACTATCACGGCAACGAACTTGAGAATGACAAAAACGTTGCGTATCTGCGCCCGATTATTGCCTGGAAAGGGGATGCCTTCTCGGTCGCGGCGGCAATGGAAACCAACGTGGTGAACAACGCGTATGGTTATACCAACGATAAAAACGAATTCGTCGATCAGTCTAAACGTAATGGTTACGGTATGACGATGACCTGGAACGGCCAGAAAGCTGATCCGGAAAATGGCGTGGTGGCAAACCTGAGCACGGCGTATATGGACGCGTCGGATGAAAAGGACTTCACCGTCGGTGCCAATGCGTTGTGGAAAAACTTCGAACTGGGTTACATCTACGCGCATAACAAAATCGAAGATTTCAGTATTGAAGGTGTTCGTGCATCCGATTACGACGATGACTGGTTCGATGAACCGGGCAGCTACGATATCCATACCGTGCACGCCAGCTACCTGATCCCGAACGTCATGAACATGGAAAACTTCAACGTGTATCTCGGCGCCTATATCTCCATGCTGGAAGCGGATAAAACTTACAGCAGCGATGATGACAGCGACCAGAGGTATGGGGCGCGTGTCCGCTTTAAATACTACTTCTAAATTACCCGTCATATTTCGCGCTGCAGATGCGTTGGTTGCACTCACTCACCCCGGGAGCTTAGTTATCTAAGCTCCCGGGGATTCATGAGCTTACCGCCTTTCTGCAACATGAACTATTTAGGGTAATACGTGTGTATCTTCACAAAATAATAAAAGCCTGAGTGCGTAAACACTCAGGCTTTTTTATGACTTAACCGTTAAATCAGGCAGCTTCGGTGTGGCGGGGTTTCGCCTCAGCCTTTTTTACGCTGTCTTTCTCCGCTTCAGGTTTTTGCGCAGCCAGTGCGTCCGGTTCAAACTCATCGACGTTAATGGAACGCAGACGGCTTTCTTCCGCACGGCTCAGGATCCGGGCGTCATCAGCACTCAGATGGCCGGCATCCAGACCTTTTTGCGCCAGAATATCCAGACGGGTGAATGGCAGCTTTTTGCCCATCGCATCGCACAGACGTTTGTGAACCGGCTCAGCGGCCAGAATATCCTGCAACGCTTCTTCCAGCAGACCGACCGGATTATGCTCGCTTGGCGTCAGATACTGACCACGCCCGATGCGGCTGCGGGTCGCGGAAGGCACCTGAAGAATACGTGCCAGTTCATGATCAAGTCGGTCAGACGGTGCGGCGTGTGAAAGGCCCAGCGGGAAAATCACCAGACGCATCACACCCGCCACGAAACGGTTCGGGAAGTTACGCAACAAATCGTCGATAGCCACTTCAGCCTGATGCAGACAATCCTGCACGCCCCAGTGAACCAGCGGTAAATCCTCTTCGTTACAGCCTTCTTCGTCATAACGTTTCAGCGTTGCCGTCGCCAGATACATCTGGCTGAGGATATCGCCGAGACGGGCAGAAATACGTTCGCGACGTTTCAGACTGCCGCCGAGCACGCCCATCGAAATATCAGACAGCAGCGCCAGGTTAGCGCTCAGACGGTTGATGTGCTGATAGTAACGCGCCGTTTTGTCGTTTACCGGCGTATCGCTGGTGCGCCCGCCGGTCAGACCGAGCCAGAAACTGCGCATTTTATTACTGCCGACATGGCCGATATGGCCGAACAGCGCACGGTCGAAATCGACCAGATCGTTTTTCTCAGCTGCTGCCATTTCACGCAGAACATAAGGATGGCAGCGGATCGCGCCCTGTCCAAAGATGATCATGCTGCGGGTCAGAATGTTGGCACCTTCCACGGTAATCGCAATCGGCGCGCCCTGATAAGAACGGGCCACAAAGTTGCTGGTACCGAGCATAATGCCTTTACCGCCGGTGATATCCATCGCATCCATCACGGCGCGCTGGCCGCGGTGGGTACAGTGGTATTTCACGATAGCTGACAGCACCGCCGGTTTTTCGCCCAGCATAATGCCGTTAGTAATCAAGGTAGCAGCGGCGTCCATCACATACGCGTTACCGGCGATGCGCGCCAGCGGTTCTTCGATACCTTCCATTTTACCGATAGGCAGTTTGAACTGACGGCGGATATAGGCATATGCGCCGGTCGCCAGCGCCAGAGATTTCAGGCTACCCGTGGAGTTAGATGGCAGGGTAATACCGCGACCGACAGACAGGCATTCCACCAGCATACGCCAGCCCTGACCGGCCATTTTCGGGCCGCCAATGATGTAGTCAATCGGCACGAAAATATCGTGGCCGCGCGTCGGACCGTTCTGGAACGGCACGTTGAGCGGGAAGTGACGATGGCCAATTTCGACACCGGCGGTATCTGTTGGGATCAGCGCACAGGTAATGCCCAGTTCGGTTTCGTTGCCGAGCAGATGTTCAGGGTCTTTCAGTTTAAACGCCAGGCCCAGCACGGTGGCGATAGGGGCCAGCGTGATGTATCGCTTGTTCCAGGTCAGACGCATACCGAGGACTTCTTTCCCCTGCCACTGGCCTTTACAGACGATACCGAAATCCGGAATAGCGCCGGCATCAGAACCCGCTTCCGGGCTGGTCAGGGCGAAACAAGGGATTTCCAGACCTTCAGCCAGACGTGGTAGATAATGATCTTTCTGTTCTTCAGTGCCGTAATGCTGCAGCAGTTCGCCCGGGCCGAGGGAGTTCGGCACACCGACGGTGATTGCCAGAATACCGGAAACACCGGCCAGTTTTTGCAACACACGTGCCTGAGCGTAAGCGGAGAATTCCAGGCCGCCGTATTCTTTCTTAATAATCATCGCGAAGAAGCGGTGTTCTTTCAGATACGCCCACAGTTCCGGCGGCAAATCCGCCAGTTCATGGGTAATCTGAAAGTCATTCGCCATGCGGCAGGCTTCTTCTACCGGGCCGTCGATAAAGCGTTGCTCTTCTTCAGTCAGGCGCTGTTCAGGATAATCCTGCAATTTTCTCCAGTCCGGCTTACCGCCAAACAGATCGCCTTCCCACCAGG
Organism: Rahnella bonaserana; assembly: GCF_019049675.1. Taxonomy (GTDB): domain Bacteria; phylum Pseudomonadota; class Gammaproteobacteria; order Enterobacterales; family Enterobacteriaceae; genus Rahnella; species Rahnella bonaserana. The sequence continues at coordinate 57,138 of NZ_JAFMOW010000066.1, forward strand.
TCGTCCCGGCTTCGATCGCTTCTTTTTCAGTGCGCGACATGGCCGGCATCACTTTACGGAAGGTACGAAGGGCAGGGGCTGAGAACAATGAACGACGCAGGGCCGGGATATTAAACGGCAGCAAAATGATCGCCAGCGGCAACAAAAGCCACAGCGTCCACAGATGAATGGCACCCATGACAGCGGTAAACGCCAGTAAAATCAGGCTGCTAAGGGCAAGATTGACCTTGTGGTAGAACAACACACCAAGGATCACGACAAATGCAACAATGCTAAGAACCATCATAGTAAAGCTCCTGAGTAGTAGGAGGTCTGACCTGTTGTAGGGATACAATGGTTTTAGTTCATGCTCATTTCTTTATCAATGTGTTTACATACTAATTACAACACAGCTCACAAACCGGCCGCACGAAGCGTCAAAAACTGAAACTATCGGAATCATTACCGCTTCATTGCTTCTCGCTGTTTCGGCTTTCCGTTAAACTGCACAGCGGAACGTTTTATTGCTATCGGCCGTGCGTAAACCGGCTGCAAATGGACATAAAAGAGGCTGCTATGTACCAGGATATTATCCGTACTGAACTGAACGAAGCTGCTGACACGCTGAATAAATTCATCAGCGATCCGGCAAATATTGAGTCTATTCAACGTGCAGCAGTGCTGCTGGCAGATTCATTCAAGGCGGGTGGGAAAGTGATTTCCTGCGGCAACGGCGGTTCACATTGTGACGCCATGCATTTCGCGGAAGAACTGACTGGCCGTTATCGCGAAAACCGTCCGGGCTATCCGGCGATTGCCATTTCTGACGTCAGCCACATCTCCTGCGTCGGCAACGATTTCGGTTACGAATACATTTTTTCCCGTTATCTGGAAGCGGTTGGCCAGAAAGGCGACGTTCTGCTGGGCATCTCCACTTCCGGTAATTCCGGTAACGTGATCAAAGCTATCGAAGCCGCGCGTGCCAAAGGCATGAAAGTCATTACCCTGACCGGTAAAGATGGCGGCAAAATGGACGGCTCAGCCGACGTGGAAATCCGCGTTCCGCACTTTGGTTTCGCTGACCGCGTACAGGAAATCCACATTAAAGTGATACATATCCTGATCTTATTGATCGAAAAAGAGATGGCAAAATAATTCGCCGCACGTGGGTAATACGGCGTTGAAATCTGGCTCAGAATGCTCATTTACTCTGTGTAAACTCCGCTTCTTCGCCAGATTTCGCCTTGTCTTACCTGAGTGCAGCGCATTATAAGAATAATAAAAGGAGGCAGGTGATGTGCGAATTGCTCGGGATGAGCGCTAACGTTCCTACTGATATTTGTTTCAGTTTCAGTGGGTTAGTGCAGCGCGGTGGCGGGACTGGCCCGCATAAAGACGGCTGGGGCATTACCTTTTATGAAGGTAATGGCTGTCGTACTTTTAAAGATCCGACGCCAAGTTTTAATTCGCCCATTGCCCGCCTTGTTCAGGAATACCCGATCAAATCCTGCGCGGTGATTTCTCATATTCGTCAGGCAAACCGTGGCGAAGTGGCGCTGGAAAATACCCATCCGTTTACCCGCGAACTGTGGGGACGCAACTGGACTTACGCACACAACGGCCAGCTTCGCGGTTACCGCCAGCTGGATACCGGCACGCTGCGCCCGGTCGGTCAGACTGACAGTGAATACGCATTTTGCTGGTTGCTGCATAAACTCACCCAACGTTATCCGCGCCGCCCAGCAAGCTGGCCGCCGGTATTTCGCTATATCGCGTCGCTGGCTGATGAGTTACGGCAGAAAGGGGTGTTTAACATGTTGCTGTCGGACGGTAATTTCGTGATGGCATACTGCTCGACGAATTTGCACTGGATCACGCGGCGGGCGCCTTTCGGTAAGGCAACGTTGTTGGATCAGGATGTGGAAATTGATTTTCAGCAGCAGACGACACCGGATGATGTCGTCACCGTGATTGCCACGCAACCGCTGACCGCAAACGAAACCTGGAACAAGATTGCTCCAGGTGAGTTCGCGTTATTTCATCGGGGCGAACGCCAGCTGTGAGGACAGCGGGGTGTTAGACAACGGCTGCAGCACTTCATATTTACCATCACTCACCACGACATTCGGTGGCTGATGGTGTTTCTCAAAGTACGCATATCCCGGCTGCAACTGGCTCCAGAAGCTGTAGTAGCTTGAGTTTTTGTGCGCCTTCATATTGGCATCGGTCATTTTGAACGGGTAAATGCTGATCTGCAGGTTACGCTGCCCGAACTGGAATGCCGCCTGCACATAGGTAAAGATTTCGTCCATGTAGCCGTCGGTCATGGCATAGCAACCGATAGACTTACAGTTCCCGTGGATCATCAGATACTTACCGGAATAGCCCTGCGAGATGTCGTAAGCGTTGGGGAAACCGATGTTGATGGCGCGATAAAAGCGGCTGTCGGGTTTCAGGTGGTGAATATCCACGTTGTAGAAACCTTCCGGGCTTTTGAAATCACCTTCGCGACGTTTATTTCCCAAACCGCCGGAAAAATCGCAGATGCCGTAGCTGCCGATCAGACGAAATTCGCCGTCGAGCTGGGCATACAATTCGAGTTTACGTTCTTGTTTGAAGATCTGGATATAAACCGGAGCGCCTAACAATTGCTTTTTAAGCGTCGCGTTGACCGGGACAGCATCGCTGGCCACGGCGTAATTTGCTGTAAATAAAGGCAAACTGAGGAGCATCGCAAGAAACAGCGCGATTCTGATCATTCTAAATCCTGCTTGGTAATAATTTCGATTATTTTGTCTACAGCTGAACTGCCTGTAAGACCGCCACTGATTTTCTTCTTATGTACTGCCTGTCTGAAACGATGCCATATTAATACTGATTAATTTTTTAGCAATCACCAAATAATGAATAATGAGTTTCCTAATCGGAAATTTATTACCTTGCCATGAATGGTGATGAATTGAGCGAAATTAACCAACATTTTCTGTGTTGGAAATCTCCACATTGAACTGTATACTTATACAGTCTTTGGGGAGGGCTATGCGTAAAATCATTCATGTGGATATGGACTGCTTTTTCGCGGCTGTCGAGATGCGCGACGATCCTTCCCTGCGCGACATTCCCATCGCCATCGGCGGCAGTCGTGACCGCCGTGGTGTCATCAGTACCGCCAATTATCCTGCACGCAAGTTCGGTGTACACAGCGCAATGCCTACCGGCATGGCCCTGAAACTCTGCCCGCATCTGAAAGTCATTCCCGGCAGAATGGACGCTTATAAAGAAGCGTCAAACCACATTCGTGAAATCTTCGCGCGTTATACGCCATTGATTGAACCGTTGTCACTCGACGAAGCTTATCTGGATGTTTCCGACGCTACCCAGTGCAACGGTTCCGCCACGCTTATCGCCGCTGAAATTCGTCAGGCGATTTTCGATGAAATCAATCTGACGGCTTCTGCGGGCATTGCGCCAATAAAATTTCTGGCAAAAATCGCCTCAGATCTGAACAAACCCAACGGCCAGTTTGTGATTACGCCCGATAAAGTGGACGCATTTTTACAAGATTTGCCGCTGAGCAAAATTCCCGGCGTCGGCAAAGTTACCGCCCAGCGATTGCAGGAGCAGGGGCTGATCACCTGCGGCGACGTGCAACGTTACGATCTGGCGAAACTGCTTAAACGTTTTGGCAAATTCGGGCGTGTGTTGTGGGAACGTTGTCAGGGGATCGACGAACGTGAGATCTCCCCCGAGCGGTTGCGTAAATCCGTCGGTGTGGAACGTACGCTGGCCGAAGATATTCACAGCTGGGAAGAGTGCGTGGCGCTGATCGAACGTTTGTATCCTGAACTGCAAACACGTTTAAGCCGTGTCAGCCCGGATCTGCGCATTGCGCGACAGGGCGTAAAGCTCAAATTCCACGATTTCCAGCAAACCACGCAGGAACACGTCTGGCCGGTACTGAATAAAGAAGATTTACTGAAAGTCGCACGTGATGCCTGGGAACAGCGGCGTGGCGGAAGAGGGGTCAGGCTGGTGGGGTTACATGTGACGTTGCAGGATCCGCAGATAGAGCGTCAGCTTCTATTGGATTTGAGCTCCTCCCCCTGCGAAGGGGGAGGAGCTTAAATATCATTTCTTTTCAGGGATCGCTTTCAGCAGGGCCGTCAGCAGTTTCCAGTACAGCTCGACGCTGGCGATTTCAACCTGTTCATCCGGCGAGTGCGGGCCGGTGATGGTTGGCCCGATGGAAACCATGTCCATCTCCGGGTACGGTTTTTTGAACAGACCGCATTCCAGACCGGCGTGGATCACCATGATGTTCGGGGTTTTATTGAACAGCGACTGGTAAGTTTCACGCACCAGCGTCATCACCGGTGAGCTTGGCTCCGGTTTCCAGCCAGGGTAGCTGCCTTTTGCCAGGCTTTTCGCGCCAGCCAGTTCACTCAGTGAGTTGAGCATGCTGACCACATATTCTTTACCGCTGTCGATAAGAGAACGGATCAGGCTGTTGATCGCCACTTCGTCATCTTTCATGGTGACAACACCGACGTTCAGCGAGGTTTCTACCACGCCTTTCACGTCATCACTCATGCGGATCACGCCGTTTGGCGTCGCGTTCAGCAGCGCAAGGAATTTCCCCTGAGTTTCAGCAGTCAGCGCTTTCGCGTTGCTTTCGGCCGCTTCTGTCACCAGGGCGATTTTCTTCTCAACCGCTGACAGTTCGAACTGAATGGTCGCCAGGAATTCCTGTGCTGCCGCTTTCAGTGCGTCTGTTTTATCCGCAGCAACGGCCAGAGTTGCAATCGCTTCACGCGGGATGGCGTTACGCAGTGTGCCGCCGGTGAAATCCAGCAGACGCAGGCCCAGTGTCTCGGCGTTGTCTGCCAGGAAACGCGCCAGCAGTTTGCTTGCGTTACCCAGACCTAAATGGATATCAGCGCCGGAGTGGCCGCCTTTCAGTCCTTTCAGGGTCAGCTTCAGCGTAGTGAAACCGGCCGGAACCGCTTCACGGCTCAGTGGCAATGTGGCGGTAAAATCAATGCCGCCGGCGCAACCCATGTAGATTTCGCCTTCGGTTTCAGAATCGGTGTTGATCAGGATTTCAGACTGTAACCAGTCTGGTTGCAGGCCGAATGCGCCTGCCATGCCGGTTTCTTCGGTCATGGTCAGCAGCACTTCAAGCGGACCGTGCTCTACGCTGTCATCAGCCAGAACTGCCAGCGCGGACGCCATGCCGATACCATTGTCAGAACCCAGCGTGGTGCCGCGGGCTTTTACCCAACCGTCTTCGATGAACGGCTGGATCGGATCTTTAGTGAAATCATGAACGGTATCGTTGTTTTTCTGCGGCACCATATCGAGGTGCGCCTGCAGGGCAACGGCTTTGCGGTTTTCCATGCCTTTTGTGGCCGGTTTACGCAGCAAAATGTTGCCGACTTCATCACGCTCAGCGTGGATACCCTTTTCCTGTGCCCATTCAACGATGTGTTTTGCCAGTTCTTCTTCATGATAAGAAGGGTGCGGAATTGAACAGATTTTGGCAAAAATATCCCACAACGGTTGTGGCGAAAGCTGAGACAGTTCAGACACTATAAGTCTCCTGTAACAGTCAGCTCATTCAGGCTCCGTTTGCAGGGGAACTGATTGAGATGCTGTAGGTTTAAGGTTAAGTAATCCCCGCCAGACTGTGTGGCGAGTGGCCTGACAGAATATCACTTAATCTTAACCTGTGCGCGGGGACGGGGAGAAATTCCGGGTTTTTTGGGGCGCTTTGACCAGATAATCGCTGGTTTTTGTGAGACGGACTCACTATAATCTCGCGCAACCTTTTTTCCCCCCATTATTTATTTAGAAGCCGTTAATTCACTGGCTGGGACACCTTTATGAGCGAAAAATACGTTGTAACCTGGGACATGCTGCAAATCCACGCCCGCACCATGGCTAAACGCCTGCTGCCGGCAGAACAATGGAAAGGCATTATTGCCGTCAGCCGTGGCGGTCTGGTCCCTGCAGCGTTGCTGGCTCGCGAGCTGTGCATCCGCCATGTCGATACCGTGTGTATCTCCAGCTATGACCATGATAATCAGCGCGAAATGCAAGTGCTGAAACGCGCAGAAGGCGACGGTGAAGGCTTCATCGTGATCGACGATCTGGTGGATACCGGCGGCACCGCGAAAGCGATCCGCGAAATGTACCCGAAAGCGCATTTCATCACCATCTTCGCCAAACCTGCTGGCGCACCGCTGGTCGATGATTATGTGATCGACATTCCGCAGAACACCTGGATCGAGCAGCCGTGGGATATGGGGGTCATCTTTGTGCCTCCATTAGTGGGTAAGTAATTTTCCCTTAGTGTTTATAAACGCCTGGCTTATTGCCGGGCGTTTTGCTTTTGTTGACTTGAAATCCTTTCCGCTTGACCTCACCCCTCACTTGTCGCAACGTGGTCGGGTTATAATCCCGTCCAGAAATGATCGCCTGCGGGCGACCTGCTGCTTGCTAACGGAGGATCTTGCATCATGGCTCCAGCCAACCTTACGGAAAAACTGTTTAAACCTTCCTTTAAATATCCGGAAACTTCGACGCTGGTTCGTCGCGTTCATCATCATAATACGCACCCGCCGATGCACACTGCGCTGGAAGGCGACACGGTAAATTGCTGGTACAGAACCATTAACCGCCTGATGTGGATGTGGCGGGGTGTCGATCCTTTAGAAGTCGAAGAAGTGCTGTCGCGGATTGCGGTTTCCAAAGCCGAGCACAGCGATCCGCTGCTGCTGGACACCGTGATTGGCTATCGTAACGGCAACTGGGTTTACGAATGGTCAAATCAGGCGATGGCGTGGCAGCAAAAAGCCGCAGAAGAAAAAGATCCGAACCTTGCCAGCGAATACTGGCTGAAGGCGGCAAACCTTTACAGTATCGCCGGTTATCCGCATCTGAAAGGCGATACCCTGGCAGAGCAGTCAGAAGCACTGGCCAATAAAGCCTTTGAGAAATCGTCAGAACATTCGCCGTATTCTCTCAAAGAGATCGAGTTCAAAATTCAGGGCGGGGCGCCGATCATCGGTTTTCTGCATCTGCCAAACGAAGGCAAAGCGCCGTTCCCGACGGTGATGGTGTGCGGCGGTCTGGATACGTTGCAAAGTGACCATCAGCGTCTGTTCCGTTCTTATCTTGCGCCGATGGGCATTGCGATGCTGACCATCGACATGCCGTCGATCGGGTTCTCGTCGAAGTGGAAACTCACTCAGGACACCAGCTTCCTGCATCAGCAGGTATTGCACCAGCTTGCTGATGTTGCGTGGGTCGATGCCAGCCGTGTCAGCCTGCTCGGTTATCGTTTTGGCGCGAACGTCGCGGTGCGTCTGGCCTATCTCGAACCGCGCCGTGTGTGTGCCGTTGCCACATTAGGCGCACTGGTGCATTCATTGCTGAGCGACCCGAAATGTCAGGAACAGGTGCCGGATATGTATATGGATGTGCTGGCCAGCCGCATCGGCATGTCGAGCGCGTCGGATTCCGCACTCAAAACCGAACTTAATCGATATTCTCTGAAAATGCAGGGGCTGCTGGGGCGCAGAACGCCGACGCCAATGCTGGCCGCCTACTGGGAAAATGACATCTTCAGTCCGAAGGCGGAAGCCAGGTTGATTGCGGATTCCTCATCGGAAGGCAAGCTTTTAGCCATTCAGAACGAGCCACTTTATGAGCATTTTGACAAGGCGTTGCATGAGATTTGTGAGTGGTTGCAAAAGCATATGCGTTAACTTAACAGTTGCTAATTCCTAACGTTTTGCTAAAAAGGATCGTCTTTCAATGGAGGTTGTACTATGACGTTACCAAGTGGTCATCCTAAAAGCAGGCTAATGAAACGTTTCGGTACACTGGGGCCGTACATTAGAGAAGGGAAATGCGAGAACGACCGCTTTTTCTTTGACTGCTTAGCTGTCTGTGTGAACGTGAAGCCCGCGCCAGAGAAGCGTGAATTCTGGGGCTGGTGGATTGAATTACAGGCCGAAGCTGAACGTTTTACCTATGTTTATCATTTCGGTTTGTTCGATAAAGATGGCATCTGGAAAGCGCAAAACATTAAAGATGCTGAAGTTCGTGAGAAGCTTGAGACGACATTAATAGGGTTCCACAAGAACCTGAACAAGATGATTGAAGAGATGTCGCTCAAACTGGAACCCGCTGATGATTTCAGCGAACAACCGGTGAAGCTCTCCGCCTGACTTTCCGTACTACCCATTCCCATACTGAATGCTGCTATTATAGCGTTATGCCGGTTGGCATAACGCTTCTCCCCTGTTAAAAAGACAAAGAAGCACTTCTTATTCACACTAATGGAACGATTATGAGTGGTAGTCAGACACTGGTTGTAAAACTGGGCACCAGCGTGCTCACTGGCGGTTCACGCCGCCTCAACCGTGCTCACATTGTTGAGCTTGTCCGCCAGTGCGCGCAGCAACATGCGGCAGGGCATCGGATTGTGATTGTGACGTCGGGCGCAATTGCCGCCGGGCGTGAACATCTTGGCTACCCCGAACTCCCCGCCACCATTGCTTCCAAACAACTGCTGGCTGCCGTCGGGCAAAGCCGTTTGATCCAGCTGTGGGAGCAATTGTTCTCTATTTATGGCATCCACATTGGTCAGATGCTGCTGACGCGTGCCGACATGGAAGACCGCGAGCGGTTCCTCAACGCCCGTGACACCATGCATGCGCTGCTTGATAACCATATCGTGCCGGTGATTAACGAAAACGATGCGGTGGCGACGGCTGAGATCAAAGTCGGCGATAACGACAATCTCTCCGCGCTGGCGGCAATTCTTGCCGGTGCCGATAAACTGCTGCTGCTGACCGATCAGCGCGGGCTTTTCACCGCCGATCCGCGTACCAACCCGCAGGCAGAGCTTATCCGCGAAGTCATGACGATTGATGATGAACTGCGCGGCGTGGCAGGCGACAGCGTTTCCGGTCTGGGCACTGGCGGTATGGCGACCAAATTGCAGGCGGCAGATGTCGCATGTCGTGCGGGTGTCGATACCATTATTGCCGCAGGCAACCTGCCGGGCGTGATTGGTGATGTGATTAACGGCGTGTCTGTCGGCACACGTTTTCACGCGATGCAGACGCCGCTGGAGAACCGCAAACGCTGGATCTTCGGTGCACCGCCAGCCGGTGAAATCACTATCGACGATGGCGCGGTTTCCGCCATGATGGAGCGCGGCAGTTCACTGCTGCCAAAAGGTATCCGCGAAGTGAAAGGCGATTTCTCGCGTGGCGAAGTGATCCGCATCCGCAATCTGAACGGACGCGACCTCGCGCACGGTGTCAGCCGCTATAACAGCGATGCGATGCGCATGATTGCCGGTCATCACTCTCAGCAGATCAGCGAAATTCTCGGTTACGAATACGGCCCGGTTGCCGTGCATCGTGACGACATGATTGTCAGTTAAGGAGCCACAGATGCTTAACGAGATGGGCAAAGCTGCGAAAGCCGCGTCCTGGCAACTCGCCACCCTCAGCACCGCGCAGAAAAACCGTGCGCTGATGCTGATGGCCGACATGCTTGAGGCCAACAGCCAGAGCATTATTCTTGCCAACGAACTCGACATGTCCGCCGCCCGCGAAAGCGGCATGAGCGAAGCCTTATTAGACCGCCTGTTGCTGACGCCCGCGCGCTTATCGGCGATTGCCAGCGACGTGCGCGATGTCTGCCGCCTGAGCGATCCGGTCGGGCAGGTGATTGACGGTTCACAGCAGGACAGCGGTTTGCGTCTCGAACGCCGCCGTGTGCCGCTCGGCGTGATCGGCGTGATTTATGAAGCGCGTCCGAACGTCACCATCGACGTCGCCAGCCTGTGCCTGAAAACCGGCAACGCCGTAATCCTGCGCGGTGGCAAAGAAACGCACCACACTAATCAGGCGACGGTTAATGTCATCCAGATGGCGCTTGAAGAGTGCGGACTGCCGAAAGCGGCGGTTCAGGCGATCGACAGCCCGGATCGCGCACTGGTCGCAGAACTGCTGCGTCTGGATAAATACGTCGACATGCTGATCCCACGCGGTGGCGCGGCGCTGCATAAACTGTGCCGCGAACAATCCACCATTCCGGTGATCACCGGCGGTATCGGGGTGTGTCATACGTTTGTGGATGAAAGCGCAGATTTCGATAAAGCGCTGACCGTGCTGGAAAGCGCGAAAGTGCAGCGTCCGAGTGCCTGTAACAGCCTGGAAACCGTGCTGGTGCATGAAGCCATTGCCGCCCGATTCCTGCCGGAACTGAGCGACAAAATGTCCCGCGCAGGCGTTACGCTGCATGCCAGCGAATCCGCAATGCCGTATCTGCAAAACGGCCCGGCGAAAGTGCTGGCGGTAACTGAAGAAGATTATTCAGATGAATGGTTGTCACTGGATCTGAACGTGACGGTCGTCGCCGATCTGGATGCCGCCGTGGCGCATATCCGCACCTACGGCACCGAGCATTCCGATGCGATCCTCACGCGTTCTATCAGCAGCGCCGACAGGTTCGTGCGAGAAGTGGATTCCTCAGCGGTATACGTCAACGCCAGCACCCGTTTCACCGACGGCGGTCAGTTCGGTTTAGGCGCAGAAGTGGCGGTCAGTACCCAAAAACTGCACGCCCGCGGCCCGATGGGATTAGAAGCCCTGACGACCTACAAATGGATTGGTTACGGCGACGATTTAGTCCGTCCGTAACAGTCAGCACCGGTGGATTTTTAGTCATGAAGCCGGTGCTAATCCCCTATTTTGCTTAGGGTGATGAGAAAAGCAGCAAACGCACTGCAGGGGGCTTGACGGCAGCGTCATATTTCACTAATTTAGCACCCCGTAGTCCCCCGGTAACACTCCAAAATGCCGACTTAGCTCAGTAGGTAGAGCAACTGACTTGTAATCAGTAGGTCACCAGTTCGATTCCGGTAGTCGGCACCATTTCAAAGTCTTTTCAAGTCAAGTCCCATTAATAAAACCCTTTAAAATCAAACAAAAAAATACCTTTTCCACTCTTTTGGTGTCAACCCGTGTCTATTGAAATGAACACATGATTGGGGTCACGATGCGGGGCATCTCGAGTTCGGTCTAAAAAACTGCGCCTGTTACCGCTCCACTTTGCTTAACCCACGCTGACTGCCGTGGAACGGTGAAGCTGATTTCATAAACTGTCTGACATTTTTCAGTAGCTGCCACATTGTCCTGTAACGGCGTTTACGCGGTACCGTTTCATGCAGCGTAAGCCACAAGAGTTCTATTCTGTTGACCCATAGTGAGTAAACTGGCTGATAAATAACAATAATCTTTGAATTTTACCTTCAGCCACTCCTGTATTACGCGCAGTTATATAGCCTGTTTATGCAACCCAGCGGTTGTTCCACGAATCTTTAAATATAATATTGCCCTCGCAACACTTCCAAGTAATAACTTCATAGCGCATTTGGATTGTTTCAAAGTGCGTTCCCGTCTGACCACCTTGGTATAAGTTCGGTGTAATTGACGTTATTTTTACATTTTCAAGAATTATATTAAAATACTCGGATTCGATGCCTGCATCTAAGATCTGGTACATCTTAAATGTTGCGGATTTCATGGTAAGCCCCTGGCTCAGTCCTTTGTATAAAAGCGGTGTAACCTTATCAAATTCCTTTTGAAATGATAAAGGTGAATGTACCCGCGTTCCCGTTAATCGTCCCGTATTCGAGTCGGTTGGGACCTGTACATTATGAGTCAACGACTTTAATTCTATGGCTCCGACTCGACCAGAAACTAAAGAACCGCCTATAACAGGTGATCCATTTTCATCAGTTAACCATAAATATGCTGGATTTGACATTTTACACACTTATAAATTGTGTAATTTCAAATAACTACATTGGAAAAAATTTATCTAATAATTTCCCCAGAAGATAGACACAGACGGCAAGCGTAAAAATAGAAAGTAGTCTCATTGTCCAGGTTTCGAAGTGGAAAAAGAAATATATTCCCAACCAGACAGCAATCGCGCCTACCAACGCACCCAATATCCCCTTAATGATGCCCATGGTCACCACTCACTTTAGATTCTACACGTTCCAGTATGTTATCAAAGGCGGGGATTCCCTGTTGTCGTCTTACGATCAGAGCATCCACAAAGGGTTTAAGTGCCGGTTCAAACATAAAGTAGAGTAAGTCATAATCTTTTACACGCAGCACCTGATATAATTCAGGTTCGTCTACGCTGAGCTGTTCCGATGTTCTTATACAGCGCTCCTTCATTCCTCCTATAAGCAAAATGTTACCTACAGCACCCCCCCGCAGAGCTACTGTCCAGCCAGCCCGCTGAGCAATTGCCTTAGCTATCGTTGATGAAATCGCAGAATTAGTAACGGCGCGCCCTATTATTGAGAATGAGCCAAGGCTCAACACCTTGTTTTGTTTGCTTACAGATACATATTGATCAAACTTTGAGAAAACAATCTCTATCGCATCTAGAATTCGGTCGTAATTAAGAATTCCGTTCCTCATCGCCTGGATTATTCTGATTGTTTCAGTTTCGTGAGAGTAATGTGAATCAGTGTCGAATACACCATACGCCATATAACCCAGATCGAGAGGTACGGAAATAGCACCGTTAATAAAACCTAATACTGAGTCAGGTGATATAATGATATCGGCAATTCGTGTGGCGATTTCCTCATAATTGCTCATGCTAATTCCTTTTATTAGCCAGTTCCCAGCGTGTGAGTATACTCCCCCTTTTGGCAGTGGATATATAAAAAGAGGTTTCCTCTGTATACATGCCAGCCCTCCCGACTCCACATCTTACGGTTTTGCCACTGCCATGGATTAGATTAGTATTAACCATAACTAATCCTCTGTCGTTTGACGCGAAATATTAATCACATCAATGATTAAGATATATTATGTGTTCCGGTAGTTGGCACCATTTCTGCTTTAATTTTTATATCATAAAACAATTAATTCATTTAAGACCTCACCTTCTGTCTATTTTTTTCCTTTTTTACCCAAAAAAATACCGACTTAGCCAGATCTCCTTTGCCTCAATCATGAGCCAGATCAGGATACTGTCAGCCGAATATCTAAAGTGCTGGATGTGCCTGTTGCCTATTTTTATGCCGAGGAAGACGAGCTTGCTGCGCTGATTATTGAATTCCACGGGAATAGAAAGTTGCCGGGAAAGCTAATTAGCATTCAGGCGTCAGATCATATCTCTGCCGCCTGTGAATTATCACCAATGCTATTTCTCTTCACTTTTCGCAGCAGCAATAAGTTTACCGCATAAAGCTTTATTTTCAGCCGGGCAGGACTCAGATGATAGTGTAATGATCTGATGCAGGTCATCCGTATCCAGCGTGGAATTGATATGCCTCACAACATACTTTTCAAATCCTGAATCGTGAATTATCAGAGATTGCAATTTTGCGTTTTCCGGCCATTCATCAACAAGTATTCTCGCGATTGCTTCTGAATTCCCTTCAGCAATACTGCCATCATCACATTGCGGGTAAGCGACGTAATTCTTTTGTATTGCTTCCCATGAATCCAGATTATCGAAAGCTAAATCAGCAGTTTCAGCATAAAGTACAGTACAACGCTTTGCATGAGTAGTGCCAGAAATGAGAGCCAGTGACAGAAAAATTAGGACAACTTTCATTCTATATCCATTCATTATCATGTGTTATTTTCTGCGATAGATGCGTTTTGATATCGAATTTATCTCGCTTGAAATAATTTAAAAGGCTATTTGTGCCATAAATATTTAATATACTTTTCACTCAATAACTAGGTAATAGTGATGGATATGACTATTGATTTTATCTATTTCTATAAATAAGCAGAATAACTTAATGTGGTTATATATTTTGATTTGTCTCAATGTTTGGGGATTTATATTTTTTGTTCGTTGTGAGTGTTTATTTAAGCTGCTTATTATACCGACTGAATTCACCTCAGCGGACGAAAATAAATATGGAAATGCAATTCACTAATGAACTGAATCAGGAATTACTGGATGTCATTAATGCCTCTCTTTTCACGGCTGAACAGCTGGCTGAAATGGATGAAAGCGCGAGGGCTGTGGTTGAGGAACAGGCCGCATTTGCACGTCAGCATCCTGTGATTGCGATTTACCGGCTGGCGGTTTCGGGCAGCGGAGCGTAACGGATGGGGTATCGTTCAAATTGTTATGGTCGCGGACAGGCGCTGCACGGTGATAAAACCACGACGGGCGCGGTGTGCATCACCTCACTGCCGAATGCCACAGAGCACGGACTTGGCGTGGTCCGCATCGGGGATGTCACAACTGACTGCCCGAAATGTGGTCGTCGCGGAAAAATCACCAGCGGAGAGCCGCATTGCATCTATGACGGTCTTGCTTCTGCCGTGGATGGTTCGCAGGTTTTATGCGGTTGCCCGCCGGGGACGAACCGGGTTATCGCGCCAGCCGGACAATGGATGGGGAGAGGTAAATCACCTTCCGAACTGGCGCGTGAAAAGTGGGAAGCAGAGCGTGCCGCGATATTACGGGTTCAGGCTGAGAAAGAAGCGGCAGAACAGGCCAGACGTTCGATGCCGGTGTTTGCGAAATCCGCGGAATGTGGCGCAGGAAATACCGAAGCACGAACCTGTGAGGAGCAACATCATAACTTCGGGCGGATGTCTTACGGCGTACCGACGCCGGTCGCTGGCATAAAGCCCGAAATTGAGCAGCATGCGCAGGCAGCGAAGCGTAAGAAACCAGCCGGGGATAAAACGCCGTGGTACAAAAAGTTTTTTGGCGCGAAGGCTGATACTCCCGCGCAGTCTGGCATGCCGCTGGCTATCCCTGTGGCAACGGGCAGCGGCACTGAGCTCATTGCGGCGGGCATGAATGCACTGCGCGGCGTGACGTCGATCCGCTCCGGCAGCCTGTTCGTGAATCCGGTAGCCGTGGGTGTCATCGGAATTTTTTATTCGAACAAGCTGAACGCCGGTGAGGAGGATATTTTAAGCGACAGCCAGCTTGCGGCGCTGGCCGGAAAATCTGCCCCGACGCGGATCCGCTTTCAGTGGGTGAAGGATAAATATGGCCGGTTAACACCGGTGGCTTATCACACCGGCGCTGACAGCGGACAGGATCAGGTTCGTGTGCGCGCCATGCGGTGGAACACGTTCACGGGTAATTATGAGTTCCGGGCGGATGGCGCGGAAAAGCCCACCATCATCTGGACGCCAGACGAGCTGGAGTTTAAAGCGCCCACTAATACCGGTAATCGTGACGAGCCGTATTTACCTTCGACCATCACCGTATTACCGTTACCCGGCGCGGAAGAAATGGGCAGTACCTCAACCTCGCTGCCGATCCCGGATGAATCCTCATTTGATGATTACATCCTGGTCAATCTGCCGCATGGCATGCCGCCGGTTTATATTTATCTGAGTAATGACCACAAATACCATGTGGCACCAAGAGGAAATCCTCCCTTGCCAGCATTTCCTGATGCTAAAAGGGCGCCACGAAAAACAGCTATACAAGGTGGGGGGGGATTAAGAGTTAGATGGAAAGATTCTAAAGGTAAGATTTATGAATGGGATTCACAACATGCTACCGTCGAAGTCTATGACAAAAGCGGGCGTAACCATTTAGGTGAGTTTAATCCTGAAACGGGGTTACAAACGAAACCAGCAGATTCAAGTCGGAGAGTTGAAAAATAATGATTGTTTATAGCATTGAAATCTTTGATGAGTTCAGCGAGGAGTTAGTGCGGGAGATAGAGATCCCTGAAGCTAACGTAGATTTTGTCGCTGAAATCATGAAATGGAATGCAACAGATAAAATTTCATTTATCCGTGGGATTGGGGGATTTAACGTTACAAAGACACAAGCATTAGAATTGGAATCTATGCTGGGGATTAAATTTTATGCAGAGCAAAAAATTATTCAAATTTCAGGTGGTGAGATTTAATCATTAACACCCATACGGTATTGATTATACAAATGACAGTGAATATTAAAGCACTGCTTCAATATCTGGGCAAAGGGTACTCGGAAATTGTTGATGCTGAATTAATTCCTTATAAAACTAATCCCAAGGGTGCATCTGGTTCACCAGTGATAATTCTTGAAATGGCAAAAGAAGGCCTATCTTTAGCGTTTAAACGTGAGGGACGCATCCTTATTGAAATAACAATGAACATTCAGCATGAAAAGGTTAATGGATGGGAGTTCCCCAATGAATTGCCGTCTCCGTTACAGAAAACTATGTCGCGGCAGTGGGTTCATGAAACTTTTGGAGAGCCAGAACGTAGCGTTCCTCCAAAAGTGATTATGAAAAAAGCATTTGGCTGGGTTGAGCTGTTTACTGTCGAAGGATTTGCCTTGCCGCTAAGCATGCAATTTGATTATGACCATATGGACAGAGTGAAGGAGGTAGCGTTTATACCCACCTCAGAACTCCGCTGGTAACCCCAAAAATTCCACTCATGCCCGCAGCACCTTCCTGCGGGCATAGATCTTTCTCTCTGACGAACTCACTCCAGATCCGGCAGCCCCTCAATCAGTTTATCCAGCGTCACCGGATAATCCCGCACCCTGACGCCTGTGGCGTTATAAATGGCATTGGCGATGGCGGCGCTGACGCCGCACAGGCCCAGTTCGCCGACGCCTTTGGCTTTCATGGGGGAAGAAACCGGATCGGTGTCGTCGAGGAAAATCACTTCCTGTTCAGGGATGTCGGCGTGTACCGGCACTTCATAGGCTGCCAGATCGTGATTCACGAAATATCCCAACTCTTTGTCGATATTCAGTTCTTCCGTCAGCGCAGCCCCGACGCCCATGGTCATCGCGCCGATCACCTGGCTGCGTGCCGTTTTCGGATTAAGGATCCGGCCCGCAGCGCAGACCGCCAGCATGCGGCGGACACGGGTTTCGCCGGTCGCGATATCCACGCCGACTTCGACGAAATGCGCAGCGAAGGTCGATTGCTGGAACGTCTTATCCAGCCCGCCGAACTCGATGGTGTCTTCCGCTGTGAGGGTGCCGCTGGCGGCGGCTTTGGCGAGCGGGGCGGTGCGCTCGCCCTGACAAATCAGTTCATCGGTAAACACGGCGTTATCCGCATCAAACCCGAGCTTTTCAGCGACAGCTTCGCGCAGTTTCACACAGGCAGCGTACACTCCGGCGGTGGAGGTATTCGCTCCCCACTGGCCGCCGGAACCGGCAGATACCGGGAAGTCGGAATCGCCCAAACGCACCACCACTTTTTCCATGGGAACGCCCATCATCTCAGCGGCGGTCTGGGCGATAATGGTGTAACTGCCGGTGCCGATATCGGTCATATCGGTCTCCACCGTTACGACACCCTGCGCGTCGAGATGCACCCGCGCAGCGGATTTATCCAGCAGATTGTTACGAAAGCCCGCCGCGACGCCCATACCGATCAGCCAGCGTCCGTCGCGAACCTGTCCCGGTGTGGTATTACGACGATGCCAGCCGAATTTATCTGCGCCGGTGCGCAGGCATTCAATCAACTGACGACGTGAAAAGAAACGTTCGGTATTGAGCGGATCCACCTGCGTGTCGTTGATAATACGAAACTCAACCGGATCGACGCCGGCTTTCTCTGCCACTTCGTCGATAGCGATTTCCAGCGCCATCAGGCCGGGCGCTTCTCCTGGAGCACGCATGGAATTGCCTTCGGGCAGATCCAGTTGCGCCAGCCGCAGTCCGATCAGGCGGTTTTTGCCCGCATAAAGCAGTTCGCTTTGCTGAACGGCCAGCTCCGGTGCGCCGCCTGGCAGGTTGCCGGACCAGCTTTCGTGGGCGATGGCGGTGATCCGGCCTTTTACATCCGTGCCTATACGGATGTGCTGAATAGTGGCCGGACGGTGCGTGGTGTTATTGGGGATCAGCGGTCGGGGCAACATCACTTTCACCGGCCGGTGTGCAGCACGGGCCGCCAGCGCCGCCAGCACGGCATCGCAGCGCAGAAACAGTTTGCCGCCGAAACCGCCGCCGATGTATGGCGAAAGCACCCGCACCTTCTCTTCGGGAATATTCAGCGTTTTGGCAAGTTCACTGCGACACCAGGCGATCATCTGGTTCGAGGTGCGCAAGATCAGCTTGTCGCCTTCCCAGACGGCCAGCGAGGCATGCGGCTCCATCGCCATATGGCTCTGATCCGGCGTGGTGTAAGTGGCGTCATGCTGCACCGGTGAAGCAACAAAGGCGGTGTCGAAATCACCTGCGGTTTTGTCTGGCGTATCTTCCGGCGGAGTGGTGACGGCAGGCTTTTGCTCTGCCAGGCTGTACGCACCTTGTTCACGCTGGTAGTCAACGTTGATCAATGACGCGGCGGCGCGTGCCTGCTCGAAGGTCTCCGCCACAACCACAGCAATCGCCTGATGATAGTGTTCAATCTGCGGACCGCCCAGCAGTGCGGCGGTATTCATCTCACCTTTGCCCAGCTTCCCGGCGTTGGCCGCGGTGACGATGGCCAGCACGCCGGGCGCGCTTTCGGCGTCATGCAGGTCCATCGCGGTGATCCGGCCTTTGGCAATGGCGGCCCCGAGGACATAACCGTAAGCGGCGCCCGGCACTTCATTCTGCCATTCATAGGCGTAGGGCGCGGTGCCGGTGGTTTTAAGCGGACCGTCGATGCGGTCATGCGCACGACCAACCACTTTCATCTGGTCGATCGGATTGTCTGTTGCAGGCGTGTCGAATTTCATCTGTTATGCCCTCGCTTCAGTCAGTACGGAGGCGAGCGTTCGCTTCGCCAGTATCAGCTTGAACGCATTCTCAGGCGTCGGTTGCGCAGCGGCGAACAACCGCGCGTAAACCTCTCCCGCACCGTTCGCCACCTGTGCATCGGCTTCTGCCAGCCTCCAGGGTTTATGCGCCACACCGCCGAGTGCGACACGACCGGTGCCGTCGGGCTGTACGATGGCAGCAACCGACACCAGCGCAAAAGCGTAAGATGCGCGGTCACGGACTTTGCGGTAAACATGCGTGCCTCCCGCAGGGGGCGGCAGGATAACGGCGGTGATTAGTTCACCTTTGGCCAGCACGGTTTCCAGATGTGGCGTATCGCCCGGTGCAAGGTAGAAGTCGGCCAGCGGAATGAGGCGCACCGCGCCGTCAGGGTTGATGGTTTCCACTACGGCATCGAGCAATTGCATCGCGACGGCCATGTCGCTCGGGTGTGTGGCGATGCAGGCCGCGCTTGCGCCGACGACGGCATGCTGGCGGCTGAAGCCCCTGATGGCCGCACAACCACTGCCGGGCTGACGTTTATTGCACGGCTGGTTGGTATCGTAAAAATACGGGCAGCGGGTACGCTGGAGCAGGTTACCGGCGGTAGTCGCCTGATTGCGTAACTGGCCGGAGGCTCCCGCCAGCAGCGCCCGCGACAGCACGGCATAGTCGCGGCGGATGCGCAAATCAGCGGCCAGATCGGTATTACGTACCAGCGCGCCAATGCGCAAGCCGCCGTTGCCGTCGGGTTCAATGGTATCCAGTGCCAGACCGTTGACGTCAATCAGATGGGAAGGTTGCTCGATCTCAAGTTTCATCAGATCCAGCAGGTTGGTACCGCCCGCAATAAATTTTGCACCGGGATGCTGTAAGGCACTGCTGGCAGCGTCGGCGGGCGTCTTGACCCGTTCATAGGTAAAAGCCTTCATGGTTTTTGTCCTCCGGCGACGTCTTCAATCGCGGCAAGAATGTTGGAATACGCGCCACAGCGGCAGATATTGCCACTCATGCGTTCGCGGATTTCTTCTGCGGTACGTGGAGGAGGAGAAACCAGATCCAGCGTGACGTGGCTGGGAATGCCGCTTTCGATTTCCTGTAACACGGCGACTGAGGAGCAGATCTGCCCCGGCGTGCAGTAACCGCACTGGTAGCCGTCGTGTCTGATAAATGCAGCCTGCATCGGATGCAGGTTGTCAGGCGTGCCAAGACCTTCAATGGTGGTGACGTCGGCGTCCTGATGCATCACTGCCAGCGTCAGGCAGGCGTTGATCCGGCGACCATCGACGATAACGGTACAGGCGCCGCACTGGCCGTGGTCGCAGCCTTTTTTAGTGCCGGTCAGTTGCAGGTTTTCGCGTAACGCGTCCAGCAGGGTAGTGCGCGTATCAACGACCAGCTGGCGGATCTGGCCATTCACTTTCAGTTTAAGATGGGACTGATGCGTTTCATTGTCATGGTTGCTCATGCCAGACCTCCGGTATTACAAAATTTGACTCAAAAAGGGGGTGACTTCGCGGGTGCCTTTGCGGCATTTTTTTATCACGAAGCCTTAAGCATAGTCGGCGATGGCGTTGGGATTAATCCTGAAGTCCGGCTTCTTCAGTTTGTTCTTCTTTCAGTCCTGCATTTTTCCCTTCACTGGCTTCGTCAGTTCCCGCGCATAACGGATGAAATCCGCCAGTGCTTTGTTTTTCAAATGCCGCTGCCAGCTGAGTGTCAGCGTAGTGGTGGCGCCGGGATCGGTCAGGAAACAGTAATTCACATCGGGGATCATCACTGAGCGCTGGGTTTCCGGGACTAACGTCACGCCCATGCCCATCGACACCAGCCCGATCGCCACCGACACATCGCGTGTGAACTGAATTTTCTGCGGCACAAATCCGGCCTGCTGACAGGCGTTGAGGGCTGACCAGCCGAGGCCGACACCCGCCGGGTCTTTCTGGATAAGGAACGGTGAGTCTGACAGTGAGGAAAGGTCGATTTTTTTTCCTGAACAGGCCGGATGGTCGCGCGGCAGCACAGCGATCAGCGGACGGGTGGCGACGTCGAGATATTCCAGCTCAGGAAACTGCGGCACCGGCGAACGCACCAGCGCGATATCCAGCTGATAATTGAGCAAAAGTGTTAGCTGCTCGTGAACGTTATGTTCCTCAATGACGATATCAATATCGGGTTTATGCTTGCGGTAACCATTAATTAACAGCGCCAGGGCCGGATCCAGAATCGACGATCCGACATAACCGAGTTTGAGTTGTCCTTTGTGCCCGAGGCGCAAACTGCGTGCGTTTTCGAGAAATTTATCGTAGTGGGTGATGGCGATGCGCGCTTCTTCCACCAGTTGCTGCCCCTCAAAGGTCAGCGCCACGTGGCGCTTGTCACGGGTGAAAAGGGGGATCCCCAGTGACTGTTCCAGTTGCTTGATGTGCTGACTTAATGCCGGCTGGGCGATGTTCAGTTGCAGCGCGGCTTTACCAAAGTGCAGCACTTCCGCCAGCACCACAAATGAGTGTAATTGTCGGTAATCCATAGGTCCTCCTGAGCGTTTTACTCATAATAATTCCTTATTAAAAAGCCGTGTATTCTTATTGGACTCTTATCACCAATCCTTTGCAAACTGAGGGGGCAGCGGCGATGAACAACATGCCGCTGCATCCTCGATGAGATGAATTTAAGGGGCATGAGATGTCTGAAAAACAAACAAAAGTGACTGATCTTCGTTCCGCGCTGGAGGTGTTGAGCCAGTACGATGACGAACTGATCTACACCGATGAACCTGTAGACCCGATTGCGGAGTTATCCGGTGTATACCGCTACGTTGGCGCACATGGCACCGTTGAACGTCCGACCCAAACCGGTCCGGCGATGATCTTTAATAAGGTCAAAGGTTACAACGATATGCGGGTGCTGATTGGCCTGCTGTCTTCGCGTAAACGTGTGGCGCGTCTGTTTGGCACCACGCCGGAAAATCTGGCGTTTATGCTGAAAGATTCCGTGTCGAATCCTATTCCGCCGATCGTTATTCCACGTGAAAAAGCGGTCTGTCAGGAAGTGGTTCATCTGGCGACGGATCCGGATTTCGACATTCTGAAAATCCTGCCAGCGCCGACCAATACGCCGGAAGATGCGGGCCCGTATTTCACTCTCGGCATGTGCTACGCCGCCGATCCTGAAACCGGGGAACATGACGTCACCATTCACCGCCTGTGCGTGCAGAGCAAAGACGAAATCTCCATGTACTTTGTGCCGGGCCGTCACCTCGACGTGTTTCGCCAGAAAGCCGAAGCCGCAGGTAAAGCACTGCCAATTACCATCAGCATCGGCGTTGATCCGGCGATTGAAATCGGTGCGTGTTTTGAGCCGCCAACCACACCGCTGGGCTTTGATGAACTGTCCATCGCGGGCAGCCTGCGTAATCAGGCCGTCGAACTGGTGGATGCTCTGACCGTCAATGCGCGTGGTATCGCCAACGCCGAAGTGGTTATTGAAGGTGAACTGGTGCCGAACTATCGGGTTCGCGAAGACCAGAACACCAATACCGGCAAAGCCATGCCTGAGTTCCCGGGTTACACCGGCGCAGCACAGGCCGAAGTGCCGGTGATTAAAGTGAAAGCTATCACGCACCGCCGTCATCCGATCCTGCAAACCTGTATCGGGCCGAGCGACGAACATACCAATATGGCCGGTATTCCGACCGAAGCCAGTATCTTGCAGATGGTAGAACGTGCGCTGCCGGGCTTTGTGCAGAACGTTCACTGCCCGTCACCGGGGACCGGTAAATACCTCGCGGTATTGCAGGTGAAAAAACGCTTTGCGGCGGATGAAGGTCGTCAGCGTCAGGCGGCTCTGCTGGCGTTTGCTGCCTTCTCTGAGCTGAAACACGTGATGCTGGTGGATGAAGACGTCGATGTGTTCGATCTCAACGACGTGATCTGGGCGATGACCACCCGCTATCAGGGCGACGTCAGCACCGTGTTTATTCCGGGGGTGCGCTGCCATCCGCTTGATCCGTCTTCCGATCCGGCGTTCAGCCCGTCGGTACGCGACCACGGTATTGCCTGCAAAACCATTTTCGACTGCACAGTACCCTATAACCTGAAAGCGAATTTCCAGCGCAGCGAGTTCCTCGAAGTGGATGTGAACCGCTTTATTCCAGGTTTTAATAAAAAATAAGCAGGCAGCGGCGGAACTATGAAGTTAATGACCAGGAGTAATAACTCATGATTATCGGACCTTATATCAACGGTTCCGCTGTATTGCTTGGCGGGATTGTCGGCGCGTTACTCAGTCACCGGCTGCCGGAGCGTCTGCGGACTTCCATGCCCCTGATTTTCGGTGCGGCCTCAATGTGTATGGGCATCGTGCTGGTGGTCAAAGTCAGCCACATGCCGGTGATGGTGCTGTCAGTGATCCTCGGCGCGATGCTGGGGGAACTCTGTTATCTGGAGAAAGGCATCGGCAAGCTGGGCAGCAAAGCCCGCAGTCTGGTGGAGATTTTTGTGAAGTCCGATCCGGGTGATCAGGAGTCTCAGGAACAGTTTCTGCAAAGTTACGTGGCGATTATCGTACTGTTCTGTGCCAGTGGCACCGGGATTTTCGGTTCCATGCATGAAGGCATGACCGGTGATACCAGCGTGCTGATCGCCAAATCGTTCCTCGATTTGTTCACTGCGGCGATTTTTGCCACCACGCTCGGCTTCGCCGTGGCGGTGGTCGCGGTGCCGCAGCTCATCATCCAGTTGCTGCTGGCGTACGGCGCAGTATTTATTCTGCCGCTGACCACGCCGGAAATGCAGGCGGACTTCTCAGCCGTCGGCGGTGTCCTGATGTTCGCCACCGGTTTTCGAATTTGCGGCATCAAAATATTCCCTGTCGCCAGTATGCTGCCGGCGCTGATCCTTGCCATGCCAATATCCAGTTTATGGGTTCATTTTTTCTGATTCAGACTATTTCCGCTGTCACCCGCCACTGAGTTTTCTTCGGCAGAGGGTCTCCCGCCTCTACCGGTGTATCGGGTAATAACCCGCTGCAGGGTAAAGCAGAAATGTGCAAATAAGCAGAGCAGTAACCAGCAGTATGCAGAAGAGGCGGCGATTGCCGCCTTTTTCGTGTCTGGGACTAACGGTATTTATGAAAATGATTATTGCGGATCTTGCGATTGATAAAACCATGTAGTCCGCTGCCGGCTTTTGCCATGGCTTTCATATGCTCAACGTCGCTCAATCCTGGCCGGATAGAATTGTAGATATAATGCCAGCCATCTTTAAATTTCACCGTGATGGCATCTTCCGTCGTCGTGAACGCGACGATACCCGAATTGCCTCCCCGGTTCTGGTACCTTTCCATATTCCCCTCCCTGATTGATGAGTTCATTCACGACCTAAATAATCATAGTCATATTTTTTTCTGGTTATGTGAGGTGCAGGTTTTTTAAGTTATTGGTTCATGCCATCAGCCGGGTGGCAAAAATATTCAATCTTCCTCTGAAGACGCGCAGGGAATTTACCCGCACGGTTTCAGGCTGACAGGACAAACGCAATAATGAATGATTCGCGCCAGTACTCTGCTCGCATCAGTGCCTGAGCACAGTGAACATTACCCTTTTATTAAAGGGATTAGCTGAAAGAGCCTGCATCATCCAACAATCTTTGAGGTGGCACATGTTTCCACCCTTCTGATATCGCTGGCGTCCCGGGATTTAATCACCTTTCAAAAATGTGATTCTCCTGGCAATCGTCATTCACCACGCCATCAGATACCTCATCGGCGCGATATATCGGGTAATAATTTTCCCCTGGCATTGGAATGGAAACAGCGACTTCAGTATTCGCGTGAGGCTGGGGCTTTCGCAGCAGATGCGGTGGCGCTTTCCTGAAAGCTGAACGCCTGATAAACGAAGCCCAAACAGCACACCTTTTAAGAATGCGGGAGTAGAAAACTGAAAGCGGCGGGGAATAGAATCCTCCGTCGCTTATTCTTTTTATGAAGGTTTGTTATGAAAAAACTCTTTCTTATCATCATGGTTTCAGCGCTGGCGGGGTGTGTCAGTGAACACCCTAAACCGCAAAGGCATCCGATCGGCATGGCGAATCCGGCCGCAGTCTATTGCCATGAGAGAGGCGGGAGATCGGTGAGTGTGCAAACCCCGCACGGTGTTCGTGCCGACTGCGTATTCCCGGATGGCAGGGGTATCGATGAATGGGAACTGTACCGCAGGGATCACGGATAATAATTAACGTGCCAGGCAGAGGCAAACAACCCGATTTCACGTTTATCGGTTCACGACGGGATGTGATACTTTGAACCCCTTACGTGCCGGTGAGAGCAACTCATCGCTTCGGATTCTGAACAGCACAGAGGGTTTATGGCGGTCATTTCCCAACACATTATTGAGCAGGCAAAACACTGGCGCAGGGACTTCCATATGCGCCCGGAACTGGGGCTGAATGAACATGGCACCGCAAAAATAATCAGTGAGCTGTTGCTGTCATTTGGTCTTGAAGTCCACACCGGCATTGCTGAAACCGGTGTTATCGCCACGTTGCGCAACGGCGAGGGGCCGTCCATTGGCTTGCGCGCGGATATCGATGCGTTGCCTATTCATGAACTGAATGATTTCGCTCACCAGTCGCAGAATCCGGGACTGATGCACGCCTGTGGCCATGACGGCCATACGTCGATTTTGCTGGGTGTGGCAAAACATCTTAGTGAGAGCCGCCATTTTCGCGGCACGGTGCATTTCATCTTCCAGCCTGCGGAAGAGAATTTCGGTGGCGGTGAAATGATGGTAAAAGAAGGGCTATTCGAACGCTTCCCGATGCAGGCGGTTTACGCGTTGCATAACTGGCCGGGCTTACCGGTCGGCGAAGTGGCGGTCAGTCAGGGGCCGATGATGGCGTCGCAGGATAATTTCTATATCACCCTGACCGGAAAGGGCTGCCACGCGGCGATGCCTGAACTCGGTGCCGATCCGGTGGTGGCTGGCGCGCAACTGATTCTATCTCTGCAAAGCCTGATCTCCCGCCGTCTGTCGCCGCTGGAACAAACGGTGATCAGCCTGACACAGCTTCAGGCCGGTGAAGCCATCAACGTGATCCCGGAAACGCTGCAAATGTCGGGAACACTGCGTTGCCTGAGCAGTAAAACCCGTGAAACCTGCTGGCAGCTGATTGAGGAATACGTCAAAGCGGTGCCGCAGCCGTTTGGTGTGAAAGGGGAAGTGCGCTGGGAATATGGCTATCCGGTCACGCAAAATCATGCGGCGCAGGCCGATATTGTGCGCATCGCGGCAGAAAATACGCCGGGCATTCAGAAAGTGCATTTCAACAACGCGCCGTCGATGGCTGCCGAAGACTTTGCTTATTTGCTCGAAGCCTGTCCGGGCGCGTACTTCTGGTTAGGTGCCGATGGCGCAACGCCTTCGGCTTCTTTGCACAGTCCGCGTTATGACTTTAATGACGACATTATCCCGCTGGGTATCGGTGTGCTGACGACGCTGGTTGAGCGGGAACTGAACGCATAACGCCTGCCAGATGCGTAAAAAAAGGCCGGACATTTCACAGTGTCCGGCCTTTTTGCTATTGGGAAAGGGTCAGCGGGAAAGGTTACACCCGGAAATGCCCCACGGCGATGGCCAGGCCGTTCGCTTGTTCCTGTAATGCCGAAGCGGCGCCGGTGGACTGCTGAACCATTGCGGCGTTCTGCTGCACCATGCCGTCGAGCTGAGTGATGGCGCGGTTAATTTCGTGAATGCTCAGCATCTGTTCTTCAGACGCGTGGGTGATTTCCAGCATCACGCTGCTGACATTCGACACATTACTGACGATCTCACTCATGCTGTCGCTGGCCAGCCTGACCTGCGCTGAGCCTGAAGCTACGCTGCTGACGGTGGATTCGATCAGCACTTTGATCTCCTTCGCCGCCTGTGCGCTGCGCTGTGCCAGACTGCGCACTTCACTGGCGACCACCGCAAAACCACGCCCCTGTTCACCGGCACGCGCGGCTTCGACCGCGGCATTCAGCGCCAGAATATTGGTCTGGAAAGCAATGCCGTCAATAACGCCGGTAATATCACCGATTTTCGACGACGCTGTTTCGATACTTTCCATTGTCCTGATAACTTTGGTCACCACTTCGTCACCACGAGTGGCGGCTTCAGACGCCGAACGCGCGGTGCCGGACGCCTGTTTAGCGGAACTCGCCGACTGAGAAACCGTGGCGGTGATTTGTTCCAGCGAAGCCGCTGTTTGTTGCAGGCTGGCTGCAGCGGATTCGGTACGTCCGGACAAATCGTTATTCCCTGCGGCAATTTCATCGGCGGCAATTTTGACGGATTCGCTGGTGGTGCGGATCTCCGACATCACCTTGCTGAGCTTATCGACAAAGGTATTGAACGCGTGCGCGATT
Organism: Rahnella bonaserana; assembly: GCF_019049675.1. Taxonomy (GTDB): domain Bacteria; phylum Pseudomonadota; class Gammaproteobacteria; order Enterobacterales; family Enterobacteriaceae; genus Rahnella; species Rahnella bonaserana. The sequence goes on from NZ_JAFMOW010000066.1 coordinate 84,273, forward strand.
TGCGTCACCTCGTCGTGGCCGTCCGCCGGCAGACGTTGCGTCAGGTCACCTTCGCCGGAACTTATGGCGTTGAGCGTATCTCGCACGACAGAAAGGCGGCGGAAGGATTTGCTGATAATCAGCCCGATAACTGCCGCGGAAATCAGCACAATCACAATCAGCGTAATCACCGACGATGTCAGCAGGGATCGCATTCCCGCCGTGGATTCTTTCTGGTCCTGCGCCACCAGCGTATACCATTCCGTGCCTGCTACCGGCATCGCGCGCACGCGTTTCACCACACCATTGAGTTCAATATTCTGCGGTGAATTCGCTGCTAACAGCGCCGGTAAATCCACGCCTTGCGCCAGGGCAGTAAAGGGTTTCAGCGCCAGACTGGCGTCAGGATGTGCAATGATAATGCCCGATTTATCCACCAGCATGCCGAAACTGCCCGGCGTCGGATGTATGGTATTGACGTTATTCACCACGCTGTCCATCGAAACATCGCCTGCCACAATCGCTTTCAGCGTGCCGGATGCCATTACAGGCACGGCGAAAGTAACCACTAACTTACCGGTTCCGGCATCGATATACGGTGGCGTAGCGACCGGATGTCCGGTGCCGGCTGCCTGCGTATACCACGGGCGACCGGTCGGGTCGTAATCTGCGGGCACACCGGTTGGATCGGAGAACTTCGCGGTTTTATTTGCGTATCCGACGTAGACGTTAGTAAACCCACCTGCGCTGGCGATTTGTTTGAGAACCGGGACCGGATCATCCGACAAAGCGACTTGTTGCAGTGAATCGATCATCCCTGTTTTAGAACTTACCCAGTCGCTTATCCCTTGCGTGTGGCTGGAGGTCAGGGCGTTCAGCGTACTGTCTGTCGCCTGACCGTTGTATTTGTTAGCAACGGTGTAACTCAGTAGCGTATTGATAACCAGTGAGCATGCCACGATGGCGATACAGGCTGTGATAATGCGTGAGCGGATGGTCTTTAACATGGGCGTTTCCCTGGAAGGAATCTTAAGTTTATGGTATCGGCAGGAAAGGGGAGAACTTGAAGTAAGTCACAAAAAATAAAGCGTGGTAGCAGTCTGAAAGAGAGCCTTTTGTGCTGGGAATGGAAAAAGGTATAAATAATTCCAATGAATGCTTCCCGCATTAATCATAATAAAAAATTATTTATTTTAAATAAGTCAGATCAATTACCTGTATTTTGATCTGTATTTGGTTTTTATATCTTCATTATCACTAATGTATTCGACTTACCTTTCCGAAAAATAGAAACGGACTTTCCATGTCTAAGATGGATTTTTCCCAAACCGCTGCCTTTATCTGGTCAGTGGCTGATTTGCTACGTGGTGATTTCAAACAGTCGCAGTACGGACGCATCATCCTTCCCTTCGCCTTACTGCGCCGTCTGGAATGCGTGCTGGAAAACAGCAAAGACGCGGTGGTGATACAGGCGCAAAAAGTTCACGCGATGGATTTGCCGGAAGAAGCGCAGGAAAAACTGATTTTGCGCGCCACCGGAGGACTGGCTTTCTTCAACACCTCGCCGATGAATCTCAGCACTCTCGGGCAAAAAGACATCCGGGATAATCTGGAGAACTATATTCAGAGCTTCTCCACCGATGCCCGCGAGATTTTTGAACACTTCAAATTCAGCGAATTTCTCAGTCAGCTCGACGAAGCGAATCTGTTATTCAAAGTGGTGCAGAAGGTTGCCGCGACCGACCTCAGCCCCGCGGCGGTATCCAACCACGATATGGGGCTGGTGTTTGAAGAACTGATCCGCCGCTTTGCCGAAGGATCCAATGAAACGGCGGGTGAGCACTTTACGCCGCGCGACATCGTCCGGCTGACCACTGCGCTGGTGTTTATGAAAGATGATGAGGCGCTGACCCGCGACGGGATCATCCGCACCATTTACGATCCGACGGCGGGGACGGGCGGCTTTTTATCGGCGGGGATGGAATACCTGCACGAGCTGAATCCGGGGGCCGTGATGCGCGCGTTCGGGCAGGAACTGAACCCGGAATCCTACGCCATCTGCAAAGCCGACATGCTCATCAAAGGGCAGGACGTCAGCCTGATCAAACTCGGCAACACACTTTCTAACGACCAGCTTCCCGCCGACAAATTTGACTACATGCTCTCCAATCCCCCGTTCGGCGTGGACTGGAAGAAAATCGAAACCGAGATCAGCGATGAACACACCGTAAAAGGATTTGATGGCCGTTTCGGTGCCGGATTACCCCGTGTTTCCGACGGTTCGCTGCTGTTTTTGCTGCATCTGATCAGCAAAATGCACGATGGCGGAAAAGATGGCGGCGGGCGCATCGGCATTATCCTTAACGGTTCGCCATTGTTTACCGGCGGGGCGGGCAGCGGTGAAAGCGAGATCCGCCGTTATATCCTGGAAGCCGACCTGCTCGAAGGCATCGTCGCGCTGCCGACAGACATGTTCTACAACACCGGCATTTCGACCTACGTGTGGATCCTGTCGAACAACAAAGACAGGACGCGTAAGGGCAAGGTTCAGCTGATCGACGGCTCAAATCTGTGCGGTAAAATGCGCAAATCGTTAGGGTCGAAGCGTAATCTGATGGGCGAAGATGACATCAGACTCATCACCCGCACCTTCGGCGATTTTGCGGTGATCAATCCGACCCCGCTGCATGAGCTGGGATTAGAGAAAGCGCCGGAACAAAAATCCAGCCGGGGTCGTCAGTCCGCCAGCAGTAAAAAAGACGCGCCGAAAACCTTCGCCAGCAAAATCTTTAACAGCACCGATTTCGGTTATCGTCGTCTGACCATTGAACGTCCTCTGCGCCTTTGCGCACAAATCACCGATCAGGCCATTGCCACTTTACGTTTTGCGCCTAAGCCTTTTAACGCACCGATGGAGCGGTTGTATCAGGATTTCGCCGCGCCGTGGAATGCACAGACTTATGGCGATTTTTCGGATATTGAAACTGAAGCCCGCGCCATCATCAAAGCCGATTTCCCTGAGCTGAAAGAGAAGCAGATTAAAGATCTGCTCGATGCCAAACTGTGGCTGGCGCAACGCACGCTGATGGAGAAAGCCCGTCAGATCCAGATGGCCTTTGGTGCAACTGACGGCGGTAAATACAGCGTCAGCAACGATTTCAATCAGTTTGATCACTCACTGAAAACCGCGCTCAGTGTTGCGTGCGTGAAGCTCGACACCCGAGAGAAAAAGCAGTTTATCGACGCGGTCACCACTAAAAATCCTTCAGCCGAACCGGTGGTGAAGAAAGTCCTGAAAGAGAGTGAACAGCCGTTGTATGGCGCGTTCCGCTACAAAGGCAAAGTGGTCGAATTCGAACCGGACGGTGATTTACGCGATAACGAAAACGTCCCGCTCGATCCCTCCGTCGCTACCAGCCTGCTTATCGAAAGCTATTTCGAACGCGAAGTAAAACCGCACGTCAGTGACGCCTGGATCAACGCCGACAAACGCGATACGAAAGACAACGAGATCGGCGTCGTCGGTTACGAGATCCCGTTCAACCGCCACTTCTATGTTTATCAGCCGCCACGCGATCTGAAAGAGATCGACGCCGACCTCGATGCGATCAGTGCCGAAATCATGGCGCTGTTGCAGGAGGTGCATTCATGAGCGGGCGGTATAAGGCGTATGGGGAATATAAGGAGTCTGGGGTTGAGTGGGTCGGTTCAATGCCTAGTCATTGGACAATAGAACCACTATTTTCAAATTGCGACGCCCCGATCGAAAAAAACTCAGATGGAAGAGAAAAAAATGTTCTTTCGTTGAGTTATGGAAATATTATACCCAGAGACGTTGATGATAATTTTGGATTGCTGCCAGAGTCTTTTAATACCTATCAACTAGTTTATCCTCAAAATATAATACTCCGTCTAACAGATCTCCAGAATGATAAAAGAAGTCTTCGTGTAGGATTTTCAAAACAACAAGGGATTATTACATCGGCTTATTTGAAACTTGTCTTTACGAAAAAAATGAGTTCACCATTCATGTATCGTCTTCTTCATTCTTATGATACGACAAAAGTGTTTTATGGCATGGGAGGGGGATTACGACAATCAATGAAGTTTGAAGATTTTAGGAGATTACCCCTTTTAATTCCATCCTTTGCAGAACAAACCCAAATCGCCGCCTTCCTCGATCACGAAACCGCCAAAATCGATACTCTAATCGGCAAGCAGCAACAACTGATTGAACTGCTGAAAGAAAAACGTCAGGCGGTGATCAGTCATGCGGTGACCAAAGGGCTGGATCCTGATGTGCCGATGAAAGATTCAGGAGTTGATTGGTTGGGGGAAGTGCCGGAGCATTGGAAAGTAATTTATATTAAGCACTTATCTGAGGTTAAAAGGGGAGCAAGTCCAAGGCCGATTGATGATCAAAAATATTTTGATGAAGAGGGAGAATATGCATGGACTCGTATTGCAGATGTATCTCTGGCTGGAATGTATCTGAAAGACACTCAACAACGACTTTCAAGTTTAGGGTCATCTTTGAGTGTGAAACTAGAACGTGGTGAACTCTTTCTAAGTATTGCTGGTACTGTCGGTAAACCGTGTATCACTACTTCAAAAGCTTGCATTCATGATGGGTTTGTATATTTCCCTTCTTTGAAAATTAATAACAAATACTTATTTTATATTTTTGATGCTGGGCAGGCATATCTTGGTTTAGGAAAGATGGGAACACAATTGAATTTAAATACGGACACTGTTGGCTGTATTAAGGTTGCATTACCTCCGAGCCTTGAGATTCATGAGATTGTTTCTTATATAGTAAAACAAAAAGAAAAATATGACCTACTAATTACAAGTGCATACGAGTTTATTGAATTAATACAAGAACGCCGTACCGCCCTGATTTCCGCCGCCGTCACCGGCAAAATCGATGTGCGCGACTGGCAGGTACCTGTCACGCAAACTGAATCCGACGAGGTGATGGCATGATGTCGGATCCGACCAAAGAACGGATTTTTCAGGATGAGATAATCGCGCAGTTGTGCGCTAACGGCTGGATCACCGGTAAACCGGACGGCTACGATCGCGAGCGGGCGCTGTATCTGCAGGACGTTCTGACCTTTGTGCACACCACGCAGCCGAAAGAGTGGGAGAAGCTGGCGCGGGTGTATCCGCAGGATACCGAACGTCATTTCTTCGATGCGCTGGTGACGCAGTTAAATAAAGCTGACAGCAACGCCACAGATAAACTTTCGCGCACCTACGGCACCCTCGGCGTATTGCGTCACGGACTGAAGATCCGCAATGCCAGTTTTACCTTTTGTCAGTTCAAACCCGAGCATGACCTGAATCCCGATACGCTAACGCGCTACCGGCAAAATATCTGCCGCGTGGTACCGGAACTGGTGTACAGCCCGTATGCCAGCGCGGAGCATTTTGCAGAAAGCGGGGTGAAAGCCAAAAGCTGGCGCATCGACCTGGTATTGTTCGTTAACGGTCTGCCGGTCGCCACGCTGGAGCTAAAATCCGAGTTCAAGCAGACAGTGCAAAGCGCCATCGCTCAGTACAAAGACACCCGTCTGCCGAAAGATCCGGCGACCAAAAAGCCTGAGCCGCTGCTGACATTCAAACGCGGGGCGCTGGTGCATTTCGCCGTCAGCCAGTACGACGTATTCATGACCACCCGGCTGGCGGGTAAAGATACCTATTTCCTGCCGTTCAACAAAGGCACGCCGGAAGGCGGAAAGGGCAATCCGACGCCCGCCGACCAGACCCGTTACGCGACGGATTATCTGTGGAATGAAGTGTTACTGCCCGATAACCTGCTGACCATTTTGGGCAGTTACGTGCATCTGCAAATCGATGAAAAAGAAGACTGGCAGGGACTCAAATACAAAAAAGAAGCGCTGATATTCCCGCGATATCATCAGTGGGATGTGGTGAATAAACTGGTGCGTGCCGCAACGGAAGAGGGCTGCGGACATAAATACCTGATCCAGCACAGCGCCGGTTCCGGCAAATCCAACTCGATTGCCTGGACAGCGCATCAGCTTTCGACGCTATATGCCGCCGGCGGCCAAAAGCAGTTTCATTCGGTGATTGTGGTCACCGACCGCACGGTGCTCGATGATCAGCTTCAGGACACTATTTACCAGTTTGAACATGCTGACGGTGTGGTCGGGCGCATCAATAATAAGACCGGCGATGGCTCAAAAGCCGAGAAGCTCGCCGCCGCGCTGGAAAACTCGCAGCCGATTATTATCGTCACCATCCAGACGTTCCCGTTTGTGCTGAAAGCGATTGAAAACAGCGTGAGCCTTAAACAGCGGCAGTACGCGATCATTGCTGATGAGGCGCATTCCTCACAAAGTGGTTCGACGGCGCGTCAGCTGAAAGAAGTGCTGATGCTGGAAAATACCGGCGACGACGTTGAGCTGTCTTCCGAAGACATCATGGACGCCACCATGGCTGCCCGCCGCGGCAGCAATAATCTCAACTATTACGCGTTTACCGCCACGCCGAAAGCCAAAACGCTGGAACTGTTTGGCCGTCTTCCCAACCCGGACGAACCAGCGTCCAAAACCAACCGGCCACAGGCGTTTCACGTTTATTCCATGCGGCAGGCCATCGAAGAGGGCTTCATTCTCGACGTGCTCAAAAATTACGTCACCTATCAGGTGGCTTATAAACTGGTGCAGAGACAAACGGATGCAGATAAAGAAGTCGACAGTAAAAAGGCCAAAACCCGGCTGAATCAGTGGGTACGGCTGCATGATCACAATATTGCGCAGAAAGTGAAAGTGATTGTCGAGCACTACAAAAATCACGTGATGAACTTACTCAGCGGGCAGGCTAAAGCCATGGTCGTCACCAGCTCGCGCAAGGAAGCAGTGCGCTACAAACTGGCGTTCGACAAATACATTGTTGAAAATAATTACCAGAAAATCAGCGCCATGGTGGCATTTTCCGGTGAAGTGGAATTTACCGAAAACGACCCGAACAGCAGCGCGCAGCTCGGGCAGAAATTCACGGAATCCAACATGAATCCCGGCCTGAAAGGGCGTGATATGCGCAAGGCGTTCGACAGCGACGATTATCAGGTGATGCTGGTAGCAAACAAATTCCAGACGGGATTTGATCAGCCGAAACTGTGCGCCATGTATGTCGATAAACCACTCGGCGGCGTCGAGTGCGTGCAGACCCTTTCCCGTCTGAACCGCATCTGTCCCGGTAAAGCCGAATCCGGCACTTTTATTCTCGATTTCTTTAACCAGCCGGACGAAATCCTCGCTGCCTTTCAGCCTTATTATCAGACCGCTGAGCTGATGGATGTGTCCGATCCGGCACTGGTTTTCGAACTGTTTGAAAAACTGCGCACCGGCGGGATTTTTCAGTGGAGCGAGGTCGAACAGTTTTGCACCGCCTTTTTCAGCAAAAACAAATCCAGCGCCGCCCTAAGCAATATCAGCAGACCCGCCGTCGTGCGCTGGGAGAAACGCTATGCCTCGGCGATTGAAGCCTATAAGCAGGCGAAAGATATGTTTGAGCGCACCAAAAAAACGCAGGATCCGGTAATTATCGCCAATGCGGAGAACACCTTTAAAGACTGTAAAAAGGAAAAAGACCGGCTGGAAATCTTCAAAAAAGACCTCGGCAGCTTTGTGCGCTTCTACGAGTTTATTTCGCAGATTATCGATTACGACAATCAGGATCTGGAGAAACTCAGCCTGTTCGCACGGCATCTGCGCCCGCTACTGCGGGAACAAAACGTGCAGGAAGATGACGTGGATTTGCAGAATGTGGTGATGAGCCATTACCGTTTATCGAAAATGCGCGAGCAAAGTCTGCGGCTTACCGACAGCAGTGCTGACGACCGGCTGCAACCCGGTAATGACGTCGGCTCGGCGAAACCCAAAGACAAGAAAGAGGATTTTCTGTCGCATGTGCTGGAGCGTTTAAACGAATTGTTTATTACCGATAATCTGACAGATAGAGATTTGATCAGCGGCTTACACACTGTGTGCGGCAAGATTTCTGAAAACCAGACGGTTATGACGCAACTTGCCAATAATACGTCTGAGCAGGTGATGCTGGGAGACTTTCCAAAAGCGGTCGATGAAGCCATCATGGACTGTAACGCCGCCCAGCAGGAAATCATGATGCAATATCTTTCCAGTCCCGCCATCGCTAAAGGTTATGCAAGAGTCATTTTAGATATGCTGAAGGCCGGTTAACACGTGAATGGGCTGCGGCGAAAGCCGCAGCGTCAATGCAACGTCTTACTCTTCACCTATCTTCTTCTTATCCACATGCCCCAGCGATCTCTCCGGGAAGCAGATATCGCGCACGCGCTGTTTGAGCGGCGCAGCATCCGGAAAACCGCCGTCACGTTTACGCTCCCAGATTAACTGGTCATCGACTTTAATCTCGTAGATCCCGCCGGTACCGGGGATCAGCGTCACGGACGCCAGATCGGTACTGAACGAATTCAGCAACTCCTGCGCCATCCACGCAGCGCGCAGCAGCCAGTTACATTGGGAACAATAAGTGATGGTGATGGCAGGCAGTTTTTCCATAGTGCGGACCCTTTTATGAGGATTTTATCGATGTTTTAGAAAGCAGATATTAATGTCCGCTACAGACCTGCGCCAGTTGTTGTCTAAGCCACTGATGCGCAGCAGAAAGATGCGAGCGTTCGTGCCACGCGGCGACTTTAGTAAAGCCGGGAATGTCCAGCGGTGGCGGCATCACTTCCAGTCCTGCCGCGTCGCGCACCAGCCGTTCCGGCACCACGGCGATTAAATCCGTGGTCTGTAAGACCGGCGGCAGCACCAGAAAACTGTTTACCGACAGCACCACATTGCGCTTTTTACCCAGCGCCTGAAGCGCGGTATCCGTCACGCCGGTAAAATTCTCTCCGCTCAGCGACACCAGCGCATGATCGTACTGACAAAAAGTCTCGAGTGAAATCTTCCCTTTATCCAGCGCCGGATGGCCTTTGCGCAGCGTACAAACGTACCGCTCATCGTATAAATGGCGGATATGCAGATCGGGTGGGGTTGTCTCCGGCGTCAGCAGCGCGAGGTCGATTTCACCGCGCTCCAGCCGACCCTGAATGGTCGAATCCTCAACCCGCTGGACTGACAGATGAATGCCCGGCGCCCGCTTCTGTAGCAGGGAAAAGAACGGCACGATAATGACGCTCAGCGCGTAATCGGTGGCGGCGAGGGTAAACGTCATCTCGCAGTCAGCGGGCACAAAGACTTCCGGCTGCAACAGCGCCTCGATTTCCGCCATCACCCGTTTAACCGGTTTAGCCAGCGCCAGAGCGCGTTCAGTTGGCACGATGCCGTAGCGCGCCCGCACAAATAAGGGATCGTCAAAGCTTTCCCGCAGACGCGTCAGCATGCTGCTCACGGCGGGTTGCGTCAGGGAAAGCCGTTCTGCGGCGCGGGTCACGCTGCGTTCGTCGAGCAATGCATCGAAAGTCTTTAGCAGGTTGAGGTCGAGACTTTTCAGATTGCGCATGGGCAGGGCACCGATTGAGTTATAACGAAATTTGATACGCACTATAATATTTCTACACTTCTGCTTATAGCTCTTTGGCAGCACTCTGTGTGCTGAATGTGCCAATCCACCGAGGAAAAATTATGTCTGCACTATTTACGCCGTTTACCCTCAAAGACGTCACCTTAAAAAACCGTATTGCCGTTCCGCCGATGTGCCAGTATTCCGCCACTGATGGCGTGCCGAATGACTGGCATCAGGTGCATTACGCCACGCTGGCACGCGGCGGCGCGAGCCTGGTGATTGTCGAAGCGACGGCGGTTTCACCGGAAGGCCGTATCACCCCGGGATGTCTGGGGATCTGGAACGATGAACAGGCCGCTGAACTGGCGAAGATCGCCAAATCCATCAAAGCCGCAGGCGCGGTACCGGGGATCCAGATCGGCCACGCAGGCCGTAAAGCCAGCGCCAATCTGCCATGGGAAGGGGACGACCATATTGCTGAAGGCGATCCGCGTGGCTGGGCGACCATCGCGCCATCCGCGGTAGCATTCGGCAAACATCTGCCAAAAGTGCCAAAAGAAATGACCAAAGCCGACATCCAGCGCGTGATGGCCGATTTTGTCGCTGCCGCAAAACGCGCGCGCGATGCCGGTTTTGAATGGCTGGAGCTGCATTTCGCCCACGGCTATCTGGCGCAAAGCTTCTTCTCCGTGCATTCCAACACCCGTACCGACGAATACGGCGGTGATTTCGCCGGTCGCAGCCGTTTCCTGATTGAAACTTTCGACGCCGTTAATGCCGTCTGGCCGAAAAACCTGCCAATCACCGCGCGTTTTGGCGTGATCGAATACGATGGCCGTGATGAAGAAACCCTGGCGGAATCTATCGAACTGACCCGTATTCTGCGTGAGAAAGGGCTGGATATGCTTAACGTCAGCGTCGGTTTCTCGACCTGGGAAGCACAGATCCCATGGGGTGCTGGTTTCCTTGCACCGGTGTCGCGCCGCGTGCGTGCCGAAGCCGGTTTACCGGTGGCAAGTTCATGGGGTGTCGCTTCCGCTGAAATCGCCGAACGCTGCATCAGCGAACAAGATATGGATCTGGTGATGATTGGCCGCGCTATGCTCGCCAACCCGCATTATCCGTATGCGCTGGCGAAAGAGCTGGGCGAAGACAACCCTTCATGGGTTCTGCCTGCGCCTTATGCACACTGGCTTGAGCGTTACAGCATCAGCTGATATTCGTTTTACATCAGCGCATTAACCCACAAGGCAGAAGCTTTCTTCTGCCTGTTTTTTTGTCCGGCGCTCAGATATAAAAATAATGAATATTTATTATCAAAATCGGTGATTTCCGTAATATCTCGGCGATGCGTATTCTTTGTGAACACCAGCCAGCAGGCTGTTCCACAGACATTAAGGAAACACACATGAATGCGATCAACTGGCCGGAAGGCTATATCCCCGGCGAAACCGACAACTTCGCGTCTAACGAAATGATCATCACCGGCGTGACCGTGGAAGAACTCTGGGCACAACTTGATAACACTGCCGCCTGGCCGGTTTACTACAGTAATGCATCTGATATTGACTTCCACGACGGCAGCGGACCGGGCCTGAGCGACGGCGCACGTTTTCGTTTCAGCACCTTTGGTTTTCCGGTGGAAGCGCAGATTAATGAATACGTCCCGCCGGTCAAAGGCCAGCCAGCGCGAATGGCGTGGCACGGCTGGGCAGAAGGCGATGCCGACACCCGTCTCGACGTGCATCACGCGTGGCTTATCGAAGAACTGTCCGGCGGCCGCGTACGTATCCTGACGCAGGAAACGCAAAATGGAAAACCCGCACGCGAACTGGCGATAACGCGACCTAATCCGATGATCAACGGTCATCAGGAATGGCTCGACGGGATGATTAAAGCGGCGCGGGGATAGCTGATCATCCGGCTGGCGAGTGAAAAGTAATAAGCTGACGTATAAAGTAAGATCCCGCCAACAAGGGCGGGATTGAGCGATCAACTTAAATCTAAAGAGACGAGTTGCCCGTCATCACCAAAAATAATTGTCACCATTCCGTAAGGGCAATCAGCCGTGATGACTTTGTTTTTAAGCTCTTCATCTATGCAGTGTGAAGTCTTCTGCGTTTGATCATCAAATCGGATTTCAAGGAAATAACCTTCGCCGTTGTTCACATGAGGCAATACATCTTTTTCACCTCGTGTCGCAAGATATTTTTGTATTTCTTCAATATGTATTTTTGCCATTCTCGTTAAACACCTCAAGATATAGGAACAAAAGAACCTTTCTCGATAAGATTTTTCACTTGGTTTGGCCTTATAGGGCCGACAGATATTATCTTCATTTCATTATTTGGTAGTGTGATGCGAAAAATTTTTCATCAACACTTTGTATTACATTGATATGGCCACTCCTTGCTTCATAAACGCATACTGCTGCGGGGTTGTTAGCTAACTTCTGGAGCTCCGCAGCGTTAAGCTTCCCAGATAAATTACCCAACCGCGTGTCATTTAATTGAGCGTACACTCGATCAGCTATATTAAAGATTCCAGTCACCTGAGCGCCTTTTGTCATTACCCAATTAAGGCTAGTGCGCGTTCAGCAGGTAATGAACTTAATAGTGCTAACGCAAAGTTTTCTGGATTTTTTGCATTCAATAATGCCATCACAGTGTCTGATCCTGGATTATTTTCCAAGATAGCTTTGATGACATCCTCAGGTAGATCGCCTTTTATGTATTGATTACGGATTGTTTGTTTTTCTTGAACAGTCAGATTTGGATCTTGCAAAAGCTCTTTTCCTAAAGAGGCGGCACCTTCAAAATACTTACCATCCTGAATACCAAAGGCATCGCCGAGGCTCAGCGCATTATTCTCAATCTCATTCTTCCCGCCCTTAGCCCCATCGATCCCCGAGCTTACATCTCCTCCGACGACGCCACCGGCGATCCCTGAGGCTAACGTTGCCAGCGCAACCACGCCTTGTTTCTCTTCTTCGCTCAGATTTTTGATGTCTTTGCCCGGATAGAGCGCTTCGGCGATGTATTTCGCGCCTGCGGCTGACAGCCCGGCACCGGCCGCGCCCGCAGCGGCATTGCCGCCTTGCATTTCGGCGACGACGGCACCGGCCAGCGCGTGGCTGATTATGCGCTGGGCGCCTTCGGCGGTGATCGCCTGTACGGCTTTCTGTTTATCGCTGCCGGTGCTGAAGTCATTTAACGCGGTGTCAGATTTTTAAAGAGCGTCTGGATTAACGACTTTAGGTCATTTACTAAGTGACTCAGACTTCACCTTTTAAGGAGACCAGCGGGGGTACGCATCGATGTGCTGCTGCAGAATGACAGATAAAAAAATCCCTACCGCAAGGGTTGGGATTTTCCTTTTTAGCTGTATTAACTTAATGCTGCTACGATTTGATCGTAAAAAAAGTCTCCAAAATCATCGTAATATGATTTAAAAGCTGCTGATTGTTCTTTTAGACCCGGAGCCCACAGTAAGATTATATTTCCTTGTTTTTTTGTACAGTCCATCACAACATAATCGCCATCACCTGTTGAACTTACAATCACATAATTTTCAGGTAAATTTGATTCTTGCCGCTCTTTAATGGTTAACCATATAGCATCGGGTATACCGGAATTGATAAAATCTGATTTTATGATTCCATAAAATTCTTGTCCTGCGATATCACCACAACCTAAGTTTTTTAGAAAAAACCTATAGCTATCAGGAAACTCAACACCAAGAGTTTTCTCTGCAAGATCAATAAGTTTTTCTTCTTTAACACCCTCAAAATCAGCATCATCTTGATGCTGATTTATTATAGAGATGGCCTTTCTAACATTATCGACACTCATAATTACCTACTATTTGAAATCATTAGCCCTCTGTTTCCAGTAATCAGAGCGCCATTTGTTAAATTCATTACGATCAATGCCGGAAGGTATTTTGTTATCATTAATATGAATAACACTATGATTATCCTTATGAAAACTCTGCGTAACTTCCGCTATCGGACCATCTTGCTTTTGTAACATATGATGAAGATTTACAGATTGACCATTTGAATCCAAAGGAGCGAGACCTTTCTCCATTCTTTGGATATTGGATCGCCCTCTGGAATCCACAGTATTAGGATCAAATAAATCAGATCGTGCCGTCCGCGACAGCGGAACCGGTGGTGCTGGTGGCGCTGCCGTCGTTGTTCAGCCCGGCGAGCATGCCGTTAGCCATATTGCCCATGAATTGCGACGTGGTGTGGCCGCTGGAGCTCATGCTGGCGCTGCTGCTCTCGACGCTGTAATCGGCTTTGTTGCGGATGTCGTTCCAGCCCAGCGTGCCGGTATCGAGGCGGTTTTTGTCCGACGCGGCACCGGAGGCAATCACGCCGCCGTTAAGCTGGGTGTGGTTGCCGACGGTGATGTCGAAGCCGCCGTTGCCCGCGAATATGCCGCTCTGGTCGGTGACGCTGGCATAGTCGGCGTTCATTTTGTCCTGCGTCAGGCTGATATACCCGCTGCCGCCACCGCCGCCCCAGGTGAAGCTGCCGCCCGCTGCGGCGCTCTGCTGTTTCGAATCGTAATGTTCGGTGTCCTGCAGGCTTTCGACCGTCAGGTTGCGGCCAATCTCAGCGGTGATCTGCTCACCGGAAACCTGAGCGCCTCTGATGTTCAGATCGTTACCGGCATTGATGTTCAGGTTGTTGCCTGCGCCGGTTTCGGAATTCGTCCAGGTGGTGCCGTCGCCGTGGTTTTTGCCTGCGGCAGCGTTGACGTCGGCGAAGATTCTGATGCCAGGTTTTTAAAGAGCGTCTGGATTAACGGCCTAGCTTATTTACTAAGTGAATCAGACTTCACCTTTTCCGGAGGCCAGCGGGGTAGGCAACGATGTGCTGCGGCTGAATGATAGATAACAAGATCCCGGCGACTAGGCCGGGATCTTGTTGTATTTAATGGGTTATTAATATATTTACTAACTTCTCAGCAATAGCACGTTCCACATCTTCATTACCATCCAAACACATGTAATCATTAACAACCCACCGAAGGTAAGTATAGATTTCGTTAACACTTTTTCCTTGATTAAGCATCTCAGAGATTGGGTGTACATATGAGTCATATTCATCCTGAGCGTCTGGTAAATCACTAACACCGATTGGATCCCAATCGTGCAGTAAAATGGTTCTTATTTTTTCATATAGCATTACATTATTCATTTTTCGGTGCCCCTGGAATAACTGTCACAACACTCCCAGTATTTGAGTTAACAATTACACGCAAATTATTTGTCGAATCATAGTAACCAGTCGTCCCAGATTTAGTGGAATATTGTGTTCCAGTCTTGATTGTATTTTCTATTGCTGATGGTGGAATTCCTCTTCCTTGCATACGGTCAACAGCATGGGCTGAGTAATTCCGTTCACCGATAACTGTGGATACGTTGGAGCCTTTAGTATTTATGGGATCCCCACTTCTTCCCGTAGGATTGTATGATCCACCACGTGGCCCTCCGCCTAAATCCACCATCCATCGGATCAACCAAGGATTTACAAGTCATTGGACTACAATTACGCCCCAGCGCATTATTCTCAACAACAACTTTATCCGTTGCGAAGTCGGCCAGTGCACACTAACTTTCCCAGTGCTATCAGTATATTGCAGGCCATTTCCGCCTGTGCATTCTGATGGTCGGACGCCCCCCCCCGACGTGCACTTTTGCACCCTGTAAGCCACTTTCCCCGGCGCTGTTAAAGAGCAGTCAACCACAACCGCAACAGTTTATTTGTGTGATCACTGCCAAACGACCACCGGTCGGGAAGTGGGGCTGACGGCTGACAGGTAAAAAAAATCCCAACCGCAAGGGTTGGGACCTATTTTATTATGGGCCAACCCACGTTAATTTTGGCTTCAAATCGTCAGGCACTATATTAAATAGCTCTTTTATATAAATACAATGCTGATTGTAATTTGGAGATATATCTTCATTACATTTTTCAAAGTAATATTTCGCTTGATTATTTAAAAACCATATATCGTGTTCTTTAAAATCCTTATCTAGGATAGTAAGCGTCAAATTATGAACAAGTTCAGCTTCCAGATAGCAAGATAAATCCACGCTTTTTTCTTTCTTTTCCAGCCGCTGTAGATTTCGTATATAAGGCAGTGCAAGCCCTAACATTTTTACGTATATCTCATTTTTATACATGTATCCATCCTCATGATTAATATGAATAAAACTCATCACTTTCTTGTCGGCATAGAAGAAGCTCCAGCCGGAGCATTTTTAGTCTGAGTCCATGAGCCATTTTGTATAAGCTTTTCTATATACGAAGCATCCCCTGTTTTATTGTATATTTCCTGAGCTGCAACCATCCTGTGATTACCTTCAGATATATAATAATTTCCTTTACTATCAACATATCCAGCAATACGACCCTCAGGCGCTGTAAATTTATAATTACCACTCACCATATCATTTTTAAGCTGATCCACCTGCTGTGGATTCCGTAATCCAACTTGCATACTTTTTATTGCGAACGGAATGCCGCCTTGGGATAAGTTGGTTACGGTAGCTTTTGCTAGTTGTACTAAATCCTTCGCCAGTAACCCACCCGAAACTAGCATGGCCTGATTTTCCGGATCTGAGACAAATACTGCAAACTTCGTCCAGCCTGGGCTGTTTACATCAATATTTGCCAGATCCTGGCCGTTCCACTGCTGAACATAGGCTTTTGCCTCGTTGCTGGTCATTACATCAGCACCGATATTATCCAACCAAGCTGGGCGCTTCGTCATATCGAAACCACCTTGGGCGATTTCTTTATCAATTTCCTGTGCTTCCAGCGGATCGTCTTTCAGCTTCTGATTAGTTTCCGCACTCTGCTTGTCACTGACTTGCTTCCATTTATCGATGATTGACTGGCAGTCACCACCCGATTTCCGGCAGTCCGCGAGTTCTTTATCGAAGGCCAGTGCCTGAGTTGAACTCAGCGCATTATTCTCAACCTCATTCTTCCTGCCCGGCCTTCAGATTAGGGTTGTTCTGGATCAGGCCGCCAAGCTGGCTTTGGGTCAGCCGGTCTGTGCCGTTATTGAGGATTAAGCCTTCGGTGCCGACGTTGAAATTCTGATACTGGTTATGGGATACGCCCGCCTGATTCGGTGTCGCGATGTTAACCACCGGCACGCCGTTTCCTGCCTGATCGACCTGCGTTGCGCCGTTTGCCACCTGCACACCTGCCGCCACGGCAGGCATCACCGGCTGAATGGCGAGAAAGGTCATCAGGGTGTAACTCATCAGACGACGCCAGACAGCGACCGGCGGTAACGTATTCTTTTCCATTTTCGATATCCTTATCAGAAATTACAGCACGACATTCAGGTGGTAATACACCGTGATGCGGTCAGGGGCTAAATCGCCGGGGTAACGCAGGGGCCAGCCGACGGTAAACTGGCTGGAGAAATGACCGGCGCTGCTGCTAAGCCCTACCGCGCCGCCCCACAGCGTGCCTGCCGCGTTAACGTCGTGATTATCATGATGCAGATATCCGCCATCAACCGCGGCCACAGCGTTGATGGCACCCAGCAAAGGCATATTGAACAGCGCCGTGTTGAGTTCATTTCGCCAGTAACCGCCGTTGTCACCGGAAAGATATTGCTCTTTGAAGCCGCGCACCGAGCTTTCACCGCCTATCGTCAGGCGTTCGCTGCCGTATAGACGGTCGCCGGTCCACTGACCGTAAACGCTGGAAAGGAAGGTGACTTTCTGGCTGACCGGCTTGTAGTAACTGCCGGACAGTGACCATTTGGAGAACTCTGCTTTGGGCGCATCGTCAGGTTTGTGTTGATCGTCTTCCGCGCCTAACCAGGGCACGCCGCGGCTGAATGTCGGGTTCAGCGTGGACAATCCTCCCCACAGTTTCTGGCTATGGTTGATGCCCACGCTGACATTGCTGAGCTTGCGGCTGCTGCTGGCCAGCGGTGCATCATTGAGATAGTTACGCGCCATATTGTTGCTGATCCCGACAGATACACCGGTTTTGATATCGCTGTTTCGAAATACGACGCGGGAAAGATTGACGCGATGGGTTTGGGAATCGCCGGTTGACCGCCAGCCGAAGCCCTGAGAATTCACGGTGTTGAGATAGTCGCTGTAGCTGTAACTGTAATTCATCAGCCAGTAGCCATAAGGCACGCTCATGCCAGCCTGCACGCTGCGGGCGTCGTGGCTGCTGGAGAAATCGCTGCTTTTCGCGCCGCTGACAAACCACTGATCCGCCAGTCCGAGCACATTACTGGCGATCAGCGAGCCGTTCATCTGGCCGGTACCGGTGCTTTTTTGCCCGCTGTTATCGAATCCCACCCCAATGCTAAGTGGAAACTCCGGCGTGGCGGTTAAATTCACAATGGAATAACCCGGTTGTTCAGCCGGAAGGATCTCAATCTGGACCGGCGTCTGGCGCAACCGGTTGATTTGTTCCATGCCTTGTTCAATATCGCGCAGATTGAGGATCTTGCCTTTAAGGCCAGGGAAAGCCATCGTCAAAATACGGTCGCTGTGTTTATCTAATTGAATATCCTGAAGCTTGCCTTCCATCACTGTAATATTCAGCTCTCCCCGTGAGAGATCCTGCTCGGAAAGAAAAGCACGGCTGGTGATATACCCGCGTTCGATATAGGCATCAGATATTTCCTGCACGAGCTGGGTAATTCTCTTAATGCCTAAACACTTTCCAATTAAAGGTTTCGTTAACCTGTCTTGAGCGCTGGAAGATAAATGATTGGCTTGAGTAATATTGATGGTGGAAATAGTAAAGCACGGTTTTTCGTCAGAGTGAGCCGGGGCGGGGACGGGTAAAGAGAGCGTCTGGCTTCTTTCCAGCTCATCACGCTGCATTTGCTGTTGTTGCAGGCGATCTCTTTGTTGTTGCTCAATATTGTCCCTGTCTGCCGGACTGAGCAGCGCGGCATGCACCGGAAAGGCGGCCAGAAAGAGAGCCCAGCACGTGGCTTAAATATTCATTGTAAATGTCCTTATTTACGAATCAATTAGTTTTAGTTATGCGACAAGGGCCTGACGCCGTCTTTATATCAGTTTACGTTTCATTACACAAAATCTCATTTCTTAATATTTCTTAAACTCAGATTTTTATTTCAGATAAATAGAAAATTATCAGGATTCTTAGTATTTTATGGAAATGCTTAATTAAACGATTGAATAAAAAGACCGGATAACTGAGAAATAAAGTTAACTCGCCGTGGGATGAGGGTGTCTTCAGGCCCGGCCTCTTTTCTTTTCTGTCCTTTCAATCCTTTCCAAATCAACGCAAAATCTCAACCCTGACAGGCGATAACAAGGGATGCGGGCGTGAATTCAGGTTTGATGGTATTACACGGAAATCACTCAGAAGCGCTGAGGGACGTGCTGGTCTCGTGGATGGCGGCGCATCCGCTGTCGCCGCTGGAAAACGAAGTGATTCTGGTGCAGAGCAACGGCATTAATCAGTGGCTGAAACTGGCGCTGGCGCGTGATGTGGCTGAAGGCGGTTGCGGCATTGCGGCGGCGCTGGATATCAAATTACCGGCACGCTTTTTCTGGCAGGTTTACCGTGCGGTGCTCGGTAAAGAACAGGTGCCGGAATCATCGCCGTTCGACCGTCCGCTGCTGACCTGGCGCCTGATCCGCCTGTTGCCCGAACTGCTTGCCGAACCGGTGTTTGCGCCGCTGGCCCGTTTCTTAAAAGATGACGGCGATATGCGCAAGCTGCATCAGCTCTCACAGCGGCTGGCGGATTTATTCGATCAGTATCAGGTTTATCGCGCCGACTGGCTGGAAGACTGGGGCAACGGGCTGGATGTTCTGCGCACCAGCCGCACAGGCAGCGAGCCGTTGCCGGAAAACCTGCTGTGGCAGCCGCAACTGTGGCGGGCACTGCTGGCGGATGTGCCTGAAAACGAGCGCAACACCAGCCGTGCGGCGCTGCATCAGCGGTTCCTGCAACACGCGCAAACCCTTCCTGAAGATCAGCGTCCGGCCGGATTACCCGCGCGGCTGGTGGTGTTTGGCATCTCCTCGTTACCGCAACAATCTCTCGAAGTGCTGGCGGTACTGGGGCGCTGGACACACATCTTTATGTGCGTGCATAACCCGTGCGAGCATGACTGGAGCGATATCATCGCCGATAAAGATCTGCTGCGTGCGGAACGCAAACGCCAGTTGCGTAAGCCGGGCATGCCGCAGGTGATTGCCGACGATGAACTCCATCAGCATGCCCATCCGCTGCTGGCGGCGTGGGGCAAGCAGGGCCGCGATTATATTGGTCTGCTCAATGAATATGACAACCACGAATCCTATGCCTCGCAGCTCGCACCGGTGATCCCGCGCATCGATCTCTTTACGTCGAACGGCACTGATACCCTGTTGCATCAGCTGCAGGAAGATATTTTGCAGCTGCGTCCGCTGGCTGAAACGATCGATGAATGGCCTCCGGCAGATGTTCAGCACGACGATTCCCTGCGTTTCTACATTACCCACAGCGCTCAGCGTGAAGTGGAAGTGCTGCATGACCGCCTGCTGGCGGCGCTGGCGGCTGACTCGACGCTGAAAGCCCGCGATATCATCGTGATGGTGCCGGATATCAACGGTTATGCGCCGCACATTCAGGCGGTATTTGGCCTGACAGAGCGCAGCGATCCGCGCTATATCCCGTTCACGGTTGCCGATCAGGGGCCGCGCCAGAACAACTCATTACTCGGCGCGCTGGAAAGCCTGCTGGAACTGCCGCAGTCGCGTTTTGCGGTCAGTGATTTGCTGGATTTACTCGACGTACCGTCGGTGCGTCAGCGCTTCGGGATTGAGGAAGAACAACTGCCGCTGCTGCACCGCTGGATCCGCGCCGCCAACGTGCGCTGGGGGCTGCATGCGGAACAGCGTCAGAGCCTCGAGCTGCCATTATCGCCGGAACAAAACAGCTGGTTCTTTGGCCTGCAACGTATGCTGCTGGGTTACGCGGTGGGCAGCGGCGAAGCCTGGGAAAACATCGAGCCGCTGGATGAAATCGGCGGGCTGGATGCGGCGCTGATCGGTCCGCTGTCGCATCTGCTGAACTGCCTTGATGACACCTGGCGTCAGTTGCGGGAACCTGCCGCACCGCAGGTATGGGGCGAGCGCCTGCGCACTATTCTTTCCCAATACTTTGCCGAAGATGACGGCGAGGACGGCTTTATTTTAGTGCGTCTGCACGGCGAACTGGAAACCTGGCTGGAAGCCTGCGAAAGCGTCGATCTGCAGGCTGAACTGCCGTTGTCGGTGGTGCGCGATCACTGGCTGGCGCAGTTCGACCAGTCAGGCCTGTCACAACCGTTTTTCGGCGGCGCGGTGACGTTCGCCACGCTGATGCCAATGCGTGCCATTCCTTTCCGCCACGTCTATCTGCTGGGTATGAACGACGGCGATTATCCGCGTAACCGCGTGCCGATGGATTTCGATCTGATGGGGCGCGATTACCGCACCGGCGACCGTTCGCGTCGTGAAGATGACCGCTATCTGTTCCTCGAAGCGCTGCTTTCAGCGCGTGAACGCTTACATATCAGCTGGGTGGGGCGCAGCATTCATGACAACACTGAGCGTCCGCCGTCCGTGCTGGTGGCACAGTTACGCGACCATCTGGCGGCAGGCTGGAAAGCCGAAAACGGCGAAGATTTGCTGCATGCGCTGACCGTAGAACATCGCCTGCAACCCTTCAACCGTGACTATTTCAGTCGGGAAAGTTCGCTGTTCAGCTATGCCCACGAATGGCGCGCCGGACTGGAAGCGGAAGCTGCGTCCGTGGCCACACAACCGCTGCAACCGGTCGAACAGGAAGGCGCGCTGACGCTGCGTCAGTTGTCGGATTTTCTGTCGGATCCGGTGCGCAGTTTCTTCCGTCAGCGGCTGAATATCTATTTCGAGCTGGAAGATCCCGGCAGTGAAGATCAGGAACCGTTCGATATTAATGCGCTGGAAAACTGGCGTTTGCAGGATGAACTGATCCGCGCGCAAAAATGGGCGCTGGAAGCGGGCGTTTCGCGTCAGGATGTTTTACGTGAGCAACTCGAACGCATTGAGCGGCGCGGCGAGCTGGCACCGGGCGAATTTGCGGCGGTACTGAGTGAAGATCTGGCTGAGCCGATGGACACCTTATTTGCCAGTTATCAGCAGATACTCGATGACTGGCCGCAACCGCTGGCAAATGAGGCGCTGGAGTCTGAAACCGGCGGCGTGATGTTCTCTGACTGGCTGAGTGAACTGCGCGCAAATGCGGCGGGCGACCGTGCGCGCGTGGTGCTGGAAAGTATCGGCATCATGACGAAGGAACGCAGTTACCGCTTCGACCGGCTGCTGCCTTACTGGGTCGCGCATATCGCAGGACATCTTGACGGAAAGCCGATGAACACAGTGATTGTCAGTAAAAACGGCACGGCTGAATTGCCGCCCCTTGAGATAGCTTTTGCACGCAATTTGTGGGAAACGCTGATTGAAACGTGGAAAGCGGGGCAACTGCGGCCGTTGCCGCTGGCAGTGAAAACCGCCTTTGTCTGGCTGAAAAAAGAGGGCACGGAGCAGAGTGCGCCGGACAGTGACGCCTGGTTTGCCGCCCGCGACAGTTATGAAAATCATGATCCGGCGAACATGAAATTTGGTGAGCGTGACAGCAACGCGTATCTGGCCCGCGCGTGGCCGGATTTCGCCTCACTCTGGTCAGACGGTGAATTTGCCCGTCTCGCCGAAACCCTGCTGGCACCGCTGAGAAATCACCTGTCACGCAGCAAAAAAGGAGCGAAGGAATGACGGAGCAGACGTTGCCATCCCCCCTGAACGTGCTGAATTTTCCGCTGACAGGCAGCCGCCTGATTGAAGCCAGCGCGGGTACCGGCAAAACCTTTACTATCGCCGCGCTGTATGTGCGGCTGGTGCTTGGGCACGGCGCGGATAACGCCTTCAGCCGCCCGCTGACGCCGCCGGAAATTCTGGTGGTGACCTTTACCGATGCGGCGACCAAAGAGCTGCGTGACCGTATCCGTGCGCGCTTGTCGCAAGCGGCGGGATACTTTTTAGGTAATCCTGAAGCAGAAAAAGACAGCGACGAATTTCTGCTAAACCTGCGCGCGGAATACACGCCGGAGCAATGGCCGGGCTGCGCCCGCAAGCTGCAACTGGCAGCGGAATGGATGGATGAATCGGCGGTTTCTACCATCCACGGCTGGTGTAACCGTATGCTGGGCGAGCACGCGTTCGACAGCGACAGCCTGTTTACCCAGACGCTGGAAACCGATCAGACCGAACTGCTGATGAATGTGGTGCGGGATTACTGGCGCAGTTTCTACTTCCCGCTCGGTGAGCAGGAAATCCGTACGCTGCGCGGCTGGTGGCGCGCGCCGGAAGATTTACACCGCAGCGTGATGTCGTTGCTGGAATATGCCGAAGAGTTAGGCTCAGACCTGACACCCGCCGAAGTGGTCGAAACGGTAAATAACCAGAAAGCGGCGGAACTGAGCGCGCTGAAACAAAACTGGCCAGAGTGGACGCAGGAACTGCGCACCCTGCTGGAAGGCGCGGTGGCGGCGAAAGTGGTCGATGGCAAAAAAATTCAGGCGCGTTTTTTCAATCCGTGGCTGGAAAAACTGCACACCTGGGCGACGTCTGACGAAATCATTCCTGACCTGAAAACCGGCTGGACGCGGCTGACACCGGAAGGGTTGGCCGAATGCTGGAAGCAGGGCCAGCCGCCTGAGCATCCGGCACTGACTGCGATGGAAACCCTGAAATCCCGCCTTGAGAGTTTGCCGGATGCACGCAGCGGTTTGCTGCAACACGCCTGCCGCTGGATAAAAAATCGTTTTGACCTTGAGCAGCAAAAGCGTGCGCAGATGGGATTTAACGATTTACTGACCCGTCTGGATTCTGCCCTGCGCAGCGACAACGGTGCGCGGCTCGCAGACATCATTCGCGCGCAATTCCCGGTGGCGATGATCGACGAATTCCAGGACACCGATCCGCTGCAATACCGCATTTTTGATACCGTCTATCGTGTGGCAGAAAACGCGCCGGAGCAGGGACTGATCCTGATCGGTGATCCGAAACAGGCGATATACGCCTTCCGTGGCGCGGACATTTATACCTATCTGCGTGCCCGCCGCGATACCGGCGGTCGCCACTACACGCTGGCGACCAACTTCCGTTCCACCCGCGCCATGGTCGCCGCGGTTAACGAAGTGTTTGAATTAGCGGAAAACCGCCGCGCCGGCGAGGGCGCGTTCCTGTTCCGTCAAGGTGATGAAAATCAGGTGCCATTCCTGCCGGTAGAAGCCAAAGGGCGTGCCGACACGCTGGTCATTGACGATGCCGAAGCCACTGCGCTGACGTTGTGGTATCCCGAAAATCAGACGGAAACGTTGCCTAAAACACAATACGTTCAACTGATGGCAGAAGGCTGTGCGGCCAAAATCGTCCAGTTGCTGCGTCAGGGGCAGCAGGGTTGTGCAGGGTTCGGTCAGCCCGGTGAAATGCTAAAACCGGTGATGCCGGGGGATATCGCGGTGCTGGTGAATACCGGCCGCGAAGCCTCGGCGATACGCCTCGCGCTGTCAAAAAGTGGCGTACGCAGCGTTTATCTTTCTGATAAAGAATCCATTTTTGAAAGTGCGCAGGCGGGCGAATTACAGTACTGGCTGGCGGCCTGCGCCGCGCCGGAAAACGACCGTCTGCTGCGGGCGGCTCTCGGGACGCCTTCGCTGAACCTGAGCTGGGAAGCGCTGGACCGGCTGAATCAGGACGAAAATGAGTGGGAACGCTACGTCCAGCAGTTTCAGGCGCTGCGTACCTGCTGGCGTAAACAGGGCATTCTGCCGATGCTGCGCCGCCTGATGTGGGAATTCGACGTGCCGCGCCGTCTGCTCGGACGCGGTGACGAACGTGCGCTGACCGATCTGCTGCATCTTTCCGAACTGTTACAACAGGCCAGTGTGCAGCTCGACGGCGAACATGCGCTGATCCGTTATCTGGCGGAACAATGTCAGGACGAACATCAGGGCGGCGATGCGCGCAAACTGCGTCTCGAAAGCGATGCGGATCTGGTGAAAGTGGTTACCGTACATAAATCCAAAGGGCTGGAATATCCGCTGGTATTTCTGCCGTTTGCCTGTGCATTCCGCGCCGTGAAAAAGCAGGATTCACCGCTGAAATGGCATTCGCCGGAAGGTGAGCTGGAAGTGGCACTGAGTGCATCCGACGAGCAGCTGGTGCTGGCTGACCGCGAGCGTCTGGGAGAAGACCTGCGTAAGTTTTACGTGGCGCTGACCCGTTCGCGTTACGCGCTGTGGCTGGGCATGGCTCCGCTGAAAGAGTTTGAAAAGAGCGCACCCGGCTATTTATTTTTCAGTGACCTTTTTAACGGCGGCGAGACGATGCAGGCTGACGAGTTGCCTGCCAGTTTGCAGGCACTGGAAACAGAGCATATCCGCGCGTGGCCGCTGCCGGTATCTGACGGCGCGGTGTATCGCAGCCAGCAGACATTGCCGGAACTCGGGCCGCGTCCGCCGCTGCGTCTGCATAAAGGTCCGCGCTGGTGGGTGTCGAGTTTCTCCGGCCTGCAAATCGCCCCGGCAGGGACGTATATCGCGCCTGAAACTCTGCTTCGCGACCCGCTGAACCGCGACCCGCAAAGAGAAATCGAAAGCGCCGCGCAGGACAGTTATCTGGAAGATCAGAAAACGCAGAACACTGCGAAGGATCCGCTGCATGAACTGTCGCAGCCCATGACTGGCGAAAATTTATATGCCTTCCCGCGCGGACCTGCACCGGGTAATTTCCTGCACGGTTTGCTGGAATGGGCGGGTGAGGAAGGCTTTGCCGTGCTGGCGGAGGATCCGGAAAGGATCGCCGATCAGGTCGCACGGCGTTGTAATACGCGGGGCTGGGAAAAGTGGATCGTGCCACTGACCGGCTGGCTGACGGCGCTGCTGACGCAGCCGTTACCGTTGCCGGGAGGCAATACTTTTACGCTGGCTGAGCTGCCGCCGTATCAGGTTGAAATGGAGTTCTGGTTCTCCCTGACCCGCGTGCCGACGCGTCGTCTTGATAAGCTGGTTCAGCAATACACGCTGGAAGGCGCGGAGCGGGCGCCACTGCTGGCGGAAGATCTCAACGGTATGCTGAAAGGTTTTATCGATCTGGTGTTTGAACATGACGGGCGTTATTACGTGCTGGATTACAAATCCAACTGGCTGGGTGATGACGCCAGCGGTTATGACCAGGAAAATATGACGCAGTCGATGCGCGATCACCGCTACGATTTGCAGTTCTCGCTGTATCTGTTTGCGCTGCATCGCCTGCTGAAATCCCGCATACCGGATTACGACTACGACCGGCATATCGGCGGCGCGGTGTATTTATTCCTGCGCGGCAGCCACGCGCCGGGTAACGGCGTCTGCGTTCAGCGGCCGGATAAAGCCTTAATGGAACAACTCGACGCTCTGTTCAGCGGCGCGGAGGAACACGCATGAAAATCAACAGCCGTGAAAAGATTGCCCGACTGCTGGCGAGCTGGGTGGAATGTGGCTGGCTGCGTGAACTGGATCGCGCCCTGGTGACGTTTCTGGCGAAAGAAGCGCCGGACGCGCATCCGTTATTATTGCTGGCGACCGCGCTGACCAGCTATCAGCTGGGGCGCGGTCATGTGTGTCTGGATTTGCAGGCCACGCTCGACGACAGTGCATTTTCACTGTCGCTGCCACCGGAAGGGGATCACGCTGACGGCGCGGTGATCTGCCCCGCGGCGGTGCTGGACGACCTGAGTTTGCAGGAATGGATGGCGGCGCTGGCGCACCCGACCCTGGTCGGGCACGGTGAGGGGAATTCTCCGCTGGTGCTGAGCGGGCAGCGTCTGTATCTGCGCCGGTACTGGCAGTACGAACAGAATGTGCGCGCGGCGATTGAACAGCGTCTGACCCGCAGTGCCCTGCATACATTACCGGCTGAATCCCTGCAGGCACCGCTGACGGCATTATTCCCGACGGCGGATTCTGCCACCGCCGACTGGCAGAAACTGGCCTGTGCGCTGGCGGCGGGCAATGCGTTCAGCATTATTACCGGCGGACCGGGCACCGGGAAAACCACGACGGTGGTGCGTCTGCTGGCGCTGTTGCAAACGCTGGCGCTGGAAGAAACCGGCCAGCCGCTGCGTATCCGGCTGGCTGCCCCGACGGGTAAGGCAGCGGCGCGTCTGAATGAGTCGATAGCCGGTGCGGTGTCTAAACTGGATCTCAGCGGGCTCGGTAACGGTGATGCGGTGCGTGAGAGCATTAATACTGAAGTGGTCACGCTGCACCGTTTGCTGGGCAGCCGCCCCGATACCCGCCATTTCAGGCATCATCAGGGAAATCCACTGATGCTGGATGTGCTGGTGGTGGACGAAGCGTCAATGGTTGACCTGGAAATGATGGCGGCGCTTCTTGCCGCGTTGCCAGACCACGCGCGTCTGATCCTGCTGGGTGATAAAGATCAGCTGGCGTCGGTAGAAGCGGGCGCATTGCTCAGTGAGTTATGTCAGCGTGCGAAGGGCGGTCATTATCTGCCGCAAACCCGCGACTGGCTGCAGAGTGCGACCGGTGAGCAGATCCCGGATACGCTGGTAGATCCGCAAGGGTCAGCGATGGATCAGGCGGTGGTCATGCTGCGTCACAGTTACCGTTTTGATGCACAAAGCGGCATCGGTCAGCTGGCGGAAGCGGTCAACGACGGTGATGTTAATGCGCTGAAACAGGTCTGGAAACACGGATATGCCGATCTCGCGCAACTGACATTACGCGCTGACGATGACAGCGAATTGCGCAACTGGGTAGTGAAGGGGTGCGCAGCACAGTTTCCTGCGGCGTCAAAACGCGAAGGCACCGAGCCTCCTGTCGGTTATCAGCATTATCTCAACGTAATGATTCAGGAGCGGCCTGCGGACGACGAACCGCCGGAAGCCTTCAACCGCTGGGCGACCAAAGTGCTGCTGGCCTACAGCCAGTTCCAGTTGCTGTGCGCCTTACGTGGCGGGCGCTGGGGCGTGGAAGGACTCAATCTGCGCATTGCTGAAATTTTGTATAAAGAAGGCTTGCTGGAGGCGTCAGTCGGCTGGTATCCGGGACGTCCGGTACTGGTGACCCGTAACGATTACAGCCAGCGCCTGATGAATGGCGACATCGGCATCACACTGGAAATCCCGCACCGGCTGGCCGACGGTTCGGTGGTGCCGGTGCTGCGGGTGGCGTTTCTGGCCGGGGACGGTACGCAGGATATCCGCTGGGTAATGCCGGGACGTTTGCAGGCGGTGGAAACGGTGTTTGCTATGACAGTGCATAAATCCCAGGGATCGGAATTTACCCATACCGCGCTGCTGCTGCCGGAGAATCTGAGCCCGATTTTAACCCGCGAGCTGATCTATACCGGCATCACACGCGCGCGTCACTGGTTCAGTCTGGGATGTGTCGGAGGCGTGAATGCGGTATTGCCGCAAGCCGTGCAGCGGCGCGTGTTACGTGCCAGCGGATTAATTGAAGGCGCGTAATACCTTGTTTAATAAATGATAAATTTACAGCGAAAAGGTTAAGAGTGGGAAGTCAGTATTCGTATTCGTGAATTCTGACGGGTTTACGCAGAGTACGGGCCTTGTTGCCCGCCACTTTGGTGGCTTTGTCCGGATCACCGGCAACAAATTCCAGCGTCGGTGAGTAATAAAAAGGCAGCCAGCCGCCGTAGCCATTCTCCCACTCCCAGCGAACCGGACAGGGCCACAGAATGTCTTCGTACATGATGTAATAGGTCCATCGCCCGTGAGGACGACGAGGTTTGCTGTTATTCATAAGCAGGCGCGCAGGCTCTTAAAAATCACTGCAGATATTCTGGCTCGCGCAGAAGAAGGTTTCAAGCCCGCTGACCGGGTTGTTGAATATTTAACCAGTGTTTATCGGTCAAATTTGCAAAACTTTACCCCCAGATCATCGCTGCCCAGCGCAACAGCATCAATGCGCCGCAGATACACAGCAATACCACGACCATTTTCCAGTGTTTGGTCATCATCCTTTTCGTTACCATTACTCCTCCTGCCATCAGGGCATTTTAGTGCGCCATGTGTTCATCCACATAGTGAATAACCTGCTCTTTCAGTTCAGGCACCGCCTGATCAGCCAGCCATTCAAACGCTATCAACAGCAGGGCTGCGGCGAGAATCACTGACAAAAGTATAACGGCTTTATTACGTGCTTCCATGGTTCTCATTGTTTCTGTTTTGCCTGTTTTTTAGTCTGCCAGAAAAAATGGCTTCTGGCAGACATTCAGGCGTCTGGTTCCGGAAAGGTTTAGGAAATTATACCTTTCCAGCCGTTTCTAAACTTTGATCCTGTTCCTGCTCACTAGGATTTTGTGCAGTTTTTGCATGACGGGCACCGGGCATGAAGCCGTGCTTTTTAGCTCGCCAGGCGATAATCAGCCCTGCCGCCAGCAGAATCAGCATTGTCTGTGGAAAAGTTTTAACGCCGACGGTTTCCAGCAAAATCCCTCCGGTTAAGCCGCCGCCCGCAATCGCCAGATTCCACGCCACGACCACCATCGACTGCGCCATGTCGGCGTGTTCACCGGTGGCATCGGCGATAGCCGTTTGCAGCAAGGTTGCCGCACCGCCGAACGTCAGCCCCCACAGCGCCACACATAAAACCACCAGCACGGGAGTCTGACTGAAAAACACCAGCATCAGGGAAATCAGGGCAAACAGCAGAAGGCTGAACAGGAGAGTCTGGCGCAATCGCCGGTCAACCAGCAGGCCGGTGATGCCAATACCTGCCAGCGCGCCAATGCCAAAGACCAGTAATATCTGATCAGCCCGTGCGCTAAGCCCGGATAAGTGCAGGAATGGCACGATGTAGGTGTAAAGCAGGTTATGCGTCAGCATCCACAGCAGGATGACCAGCAGAATACTGCGCACGCCAGGCATCATCACCACCTGAAGCAACGACTGGCGCTGGCTGGCGGCCTGTCCGGGATAGTCCGGTACTTTTCTGATAACCCAGACCACCAGAATCAGCGTGAGCGCGGACATCACGCCGAACGCCATCCGCCAGCCGAGCAAAGAACCCATCCAGGTGCCGAGCGGGACACCCACGGACAGCGCCAGCGGTGTGCCGACCATCGCTACTGACAATGCCCGCCCCTGTTGCTCAACCGGCACCATCCGCCGCGCATAGCCTGCCAGCAAACCCCACGCCAGACCCGCCGCGGCACCGGCCATCCAGCGGGCAACAAGCGTCAGGATGTAATGCGTGGAGAAAGTGGTGAGAGTGTTGAAAACCAGAAAGCCGACGATAGCCGTCAGCAACGCCGTGCGGCGGTTCCAGCCCCGGGTGAGTGCTGCAAGGGGGATCACCGCCATCAGCGAACCGGCGGCATACAGCGTGATTAACTGTCCGGCCATGGCCTGCGAAACATTCAGACCGTCAGCGATTTGCGGCAGCAATCCGGCGGGCAGGGTTTCGGTCATGATGGCGATAAAACCGGTCAGCGCCATCGCCAGTAAAGCCGAAAGCGGCAGCGGAGATTTCTGTGCAGCAGTGTTCATGGTGTTATCTCAGTTTCAGAAAGAGTTAAATCACGATAGAGAACTCCCTGTTGCGGAAAAAGTAGGGTAGATTTCCAGAGTATGCGGACGCTGATGTCCGCAATCGGAGGTGAGGGTGGAAAGTCTTAGCAGCCTGAATACGTTTGTGCATGTGGCGGAAACCCGCAGCTTTGTCGCCGCAGGGCGTATCTTAGGGATTTCCGCGTCGGCGGTGGGTAAAAGCATTGCGCGGATGGAAACCAAACTGAATGTGCGGCTGTTTCACCGCAGTACCCGCAGCGTGACGCTGACGGCGGAAGGTTCGCTGTTTCTCGAGCGTTGCCGGCGCATTGTGGCGGAACTCGAGGCGGCAGAAAGTGAGCTGTCGCAACTGGCGGAATGTCCGCGCGGCAGGCTGCGTCTGAGTCTGCCACAGGTCAGTACGCTGTTGTTGCCGGTGCTGGGCGAGTTTATGCGCCGTTATCCCGATATCGAACTGGATCTGGATTTCACCGATCGCATTGTTGACGTTGTGGAAGAAGGTTTCGATGCCGTGGTGCGAACGGGTCAGATGGCTGATTCACGGTTGTCGATGCGCAAACTGGGCACATTCCATCATCTGCTGGTCGGCGCACCGGCATACTTTGAGCAGTACGGCAGGCCGGCGAAACCGCATGATCTGGCCGATCACCGTTGTCTGCATTTCCGCTTTCCCAATAGCGGAAAACTCGAACCCTGGCCTCTGCCGGAATATCAGGATTTAGCGCTGCCGGTTTCGATGGTTTGCAATAATATAGAAACGCGTCATTGCTTTGCCCTGCAGGGGTTGGGCATCGCCTGTCTGCCGGATTTCAGTATCCGCAAAGAACTGGCCCGCGGGCAGTTGGTGACAGTACTGGATGAGTACGTGAAGCGCAGTGCCGACTTTTTTATTTTGTGGCCGTCGGGCGGTTATATGACACCGAAACTTCGGGTATTAATCGACTTTTTCAGCGAACGGGTATTCCCTGAAAACCCGGAGCTGGCACTGCTATGTCCTAATTAAACTCAGGGAGTGTGCGATGAGTCATTCTGTCTTAATTGAACGCTTTTCTGCTGCAGACCAGCGCGGCGTGATTGATGTGATTTTGCCGATTCAGAATCAGGAATTTGGCATTCCGATAACTGAACAGCAGCAGCCAGATTTGCACGATATTCCGCAGTTTTATCAGCGCGGAACCGGGGATTTCTGGATCGCCCGCTGTGAGGGAAAAGTGGTAGGGACGCTGGGCCTGAAAGATATCGGCAATGCACAGGCGGCGCTGCGAAAAATGTTCGTGAGCGCGCCTTATCGCGGCCGAGATTACGGCGTGGCGGCGCTATTGCTGAAGGCGTTACTGCAACATGCACAGGCTGAAAAAGTGAAAGAGGTTTTTCTGGGCACGACCGATAAATTTCTGGCAGCTCATCGTTTTTATGAAAAGAACGGATTTCAGGAGGTGCCGGTATCCGCGTTGCCGGAAGCTTTTCCGCTGATGGCGGTAGACAGTAAATTTTACCGGCTAACTTTCTGACGTTTTAATCGCCAGTAAAACCGTCCTGACTGCGGCATATCAAAAACATGAGTAAACATACTGCTATCCTCTGTAATATTCGTGGTCATTTGCTCAGCGGACAGAGAATGCGGCAGCACCGGCGGTTTGCTTTTGATCTTAAGAGACTGATATTGCTTCTGGCGCTGGTGAGTACGGTTATTACCTTGCTCACCAGTTATCTGGCAATTTTTCAGGTAGAAAAAAAACTTCTCATCGAATCGTCATTACGGGCGAGTCAGTCTTATGCGACCAGACTGTCGCTGACGGCCGACCTGTTTTTCAATGCGGCACAAAAACAGGTCGCTTACAGTGCGGATTTACTGGGCGATGAATTTGATAATATTGATGCCCTCACCGAAGAAGCCGACCGTTTACATGTACAGAGCAAGCGTTTCAGCTCGGTGCTGGTGGTGGATAAAACCGGTGTGGTGCGCGCAACTTCCAGAAATTCGGCGGAAATGGTCGGGTTAAAACTCGTGTCCGATGCCAATACGGCGGCACTTTTGACGCAAAATCCGGTGCTCAGTTCACCGTTTCGCACCGCGCAAGACAGTCACATTATGGTGCTTTCCTCGCCC
The DNA here is from genome assembly GCF_019049675.1 of Rahnella bonaserana. Taxonomy (GTDB): domain Bacteria; phylum Pseudomonadota; class Gammaproteobacteria; order Enterobacterales; family Enterobacteriaceae; genus Rahnella; species Rahnella bonaserana. The sequence goes on from NZ_JAFMOW010000066.1 coordinate 116,537, forward strand.
ATCCGTAACGCGCGTGGCGGTTATCTGGGGTACCTGGCGACAGAAATTGACCTCAGCAAAAGCAGCATTATCGATACGCTGATCAATGCCCGCAATTACCGCAAAGACGCCTATATCTATGTCATAGACCGTGAGGGCGATGTGTTGTATCGCGACGCATCGGGATGGGTCGAAAGCGTGCCGCAGGGACATGTGAATAAGGCGCTGTTAGGCGATCGTGAGCAGGGTTATCTGCGGATGGAAAATCTGCAAGGTGAGGCGTCGCTGGCGGGTTTCGCCACCATGGAAGTGGCGGGCTGGACGGTGCTGGTGCTGCATCCCGCCAGAGCCGATGTGGTGCTGTTGTACAACGTGATGATGCAGGTGTTGCTCTACACACTGCCCATTGTCATTCTGGTGTTCATCTGTATCTGGTTGCTGACGCGCTATATTTCGATGCCGCTTCGCCAGCTCGCGTCCCGTGCTGACACCATGGATTCCGAGGACGTTTCTCAGGAAATTGAACAGATCAACGCCTGGTATTATGAATCCTCCAAGCTGAAAACTGTGATGTTGCAGGGGATTCGCCTTTTGCATCAGCGCATCGAAAAGCTCAGCACCGAAGCGCATACCGACCCGATGACAGGTCTGCTGAACCGGCGCGGTTTTTATGAATTAGTGGATAAACAGCTGACAGAGGCTTCACGGATTGCGGTCATTACGCTGGATATCGATCACTTCAAAAAGATTAATGACACTTACGGTCACGATGTCGGTGACGTGGTGATCACGCAGCTTGCACGCCTGATTCTGGACAGTTCGCGGGAAGGGGATTTGCTGTGCCGCATGGGCGGCGAAGAATTCCTGTTACTGCTGCCCGGCGCGTCCGTCACGCAGGCTATCCAGCTCGCGGAACGGTTACGACGTCAGGTCGAGTCTCATCATTTTGAGGGGGCGGAGAACGTTACGATTTCGCTTGGGGTTACGCATTTCTATCCCGGCAGGGACAATATCGACGGTGCACTGAAAGCCGCGGATAAAGCGTTGTATCAGGCCAAGAATGAAGGGCGTAACCGGGTAATCAATCTGTAATGGCGGCTATTTGTAATGGCGGATAGCTGGAATGGCGGATAGTGATAAAAAGGCTCAGGCAGATTGCCCGGGCCTTTTTTGTGTTTTAGCGCGACCCCGGCAACAGAGACTCTGTGCACTTAAAGACATCTTCGCGGAATTTACGTGATGCGTCATCAAGATCGGCCTGATTCGCGACGTCAGCGCGGTTGGCTTCCAGCGCCTGATTGACTGCGACAGTAAACGCGTTTTCCTGGCTGGCATTGAGCACATTGCCGACGCAGCCAAACAGCAGGCGCATGGCAGAAATCTGCACCAGAAGTTCACGGTTTACGCGCTCGAGCTGGTCAACGCGCTTGTTCAGGGTATCGTCATTCATAGGTGTCTCCTTATTTAATTGCCGCACACCATAACAAAAGCATCGCCATGAAAAAACCGCCTTCCGGCGGTCTGTATGCTGGCTGCGGGTTTAACGCACCATTTGCTGCATCTGGCGGCTCAGCTTCATCAGTTGTGCATTGAGTGGCACCAGCTTTTGCTGGATAGCATTGTATTTGTCCAGCTGCTTCTGGTTGGCAAATTGCAAGCGGTTACCGGTGATAGTGACATTTTTACCCTGACTTTTAATGAAATCGGCTTTCTCGACGATCAGGTTCAGCACCTGTGGTAGCAGGTCGAATACCTGTTCAGTGATCGCCGACGGCTGAACGATGGTTTTATCGTAAGCCTGGTCATAGACTTTTTTCAGGTCATCAGGCTGTTTCAGTGCGGCATGTTGCGTGTCGGCCTGCGTTTTCAGCAGCATGATTTTTTCTTTCCAGCGTTCGCTGCTGTCCGCCATTTTCTTTAAATCATCACGCTGTTCAAGCAGGTTATTGACGCTGTTCACGCCATTCATCCCTGCAAAGACCGGCACCAGTGAGGAATCCAGTTCAATGTTCATCTGATGATGAAATCCGGTAATGATGGCGTAATCTTTACTGTAATCGCCAAACTCTTTCTGCTGCGCCTCGGTCAGCTGCGGCACAGCAAGAACGGGTTTATCCAGAATACGGGTCTGAAGAAAATCGATGAATGCTTTACGCTGTGCAGGCTCTTTATCGCCGCAACCGCTGAGGGCAAACATCATCAGCAACAGCATAAAAGGCAGCAAAAATACACGGTGAAGGGGGGGTGTCCGGGTCGCAGAATGCATCATTTCCTTGTTCCTTTATCTCCATCATCAGAGCTTTAACCTTAACGCATAAAGATAATTTTTTGCTAGATCAGCATAGCTATCTTCGCTAACGTCACTCTCAGAGTCATTTATCCAGGGAATGTATAACTTTGAAGCATAAGTCATTTTCGATAAAACACCTTGCGCCGCTGCTGGCTATGATGATCCTTGCCGGTTGTACATCAACGAAAAAAAGTGAGACGCCGGCGCAAAATCCGCATGATGTGAAAGCAGATATTGTGCGGCTGATGCCCGCCAGCGCGCCGGACAAAAAAGGCTGGGCGACGGATATTACCGCCGCATTCACCACGCAAAATATTCCGGCGACCACCGAAAACATCTGTTCGGTACTGGCGGTTGCGCAGCAGGAATCCAATTTCAATCCGAATGCGCCCGTGCCGGGTTTAGGCAAAATAGCGTGGAAAGAGATCGACCGTCGTGCCGATGCGGTTCATGTGCCTAATTTCCTGGTGCATACCGCGCTGCTGTTAAAATCGCCGAACGGAAAATCCTACAGTGAGCGTCTGGATAACGTAAAAACAGAGAAGCAACTGAGCGCTATTTTCGATGATTTCATTGATATGGTGCCGATGGGACAGAAGCTGTTTGGCAACCTGAATCCGGTGCATACCGGCGGTCCGATGCAGGTCAGCATCGCCTTCGCCGAGCAGAACGCTAAGGGATATCCGTATAAAATTGACGGCTCAATTCGTAACGAAGTCTTCAGCCGTCGTGGTGGTGTGTGGTTCGGCGTGAAACATCTGCTGGGCTATCCGACCCATTACTCGCAGTCACTTTATCGCTTTGCCGATTTCAATGCCGGCTGGTACGCCAGCCGTAACGCCGCGTTCCAGAACGCGGTCAGCAAAGTGTCAGGCATTCCGCTGGCGCTGGACGGTGACCTGATAAATTACGGCACCGATAAACCGGGCAGCACTGAACTGGCTGTACGCACGCTGAGTAAACGTCTGGATATCAGCCACGGTGCAATCCGCAAAGCGCTGGAGAAGGGCGAGCAGCTGGAGTTCGAAGACACGACGCTCTATAAGCAGGTTTATGCACTGGCGGATAAAACCACCGGTAAACGTCAGCCGCGTGAAATGTTGCCGGGCATTACGCTGGAAAGTCCGAAAATTACCCGCAAGCTGACCACTGCCTGGTTCGCTAAACGAGTGGACGGGCGACGTGCGGACTGTGTAAAACGCGCCAACGCCAGCTAATCGAAGGTAAACATTCTTAAAGCCTGCCAGATATTGGCGGGCTAATTATTTTTCTTTTCAGGCTACAGCCACCGTCAGTGGCGGCCTGCGCGTTATTTTATACAAAAATAAAAAACCGGGGAATATAACCCCGATGAAATTAACGCTTGCTTAATAAATCCCGCTGTGTGTAAATAGCGTCAACGGTTTGTGGTTAAGACCTATTTATGTAAGACATTTTAGTAAAGCAGTTCCTGGTTCAAGTGATATAGCAAATCCTTTCTCCGACGAATTTCCTTCTCTGATGCATCCATAAGTATTTCAAATAAAAACAGACCTATATTGCCCTATGGCATCATAAAATAAAAACGAAGAAGGTATTTTCTATGTCTAATAAAATGACTGGTTTAGTAAAATGGTTTGACGCTGGTAAAGGTTTCGGTTTCATCAGCCCTGCAGATGGCAGCAAAGACGTGTTCGTTCACTTCTCTGCAATCCAGAGCAATGATTTCAAAACCCTGGACGAAGGTCAGAACGTTGAGTTCACCATCGAACAAGGCCAGAAAGGCCCATCAGCCGGTAACGTTGTCGTTCTGTAATGTCGCCAGATATTGAAGTTAATACTCTGCAATAGCGAAGATGGGTTAAACCCGGAGCAGACAGAATAAATATTTCAGTATCGACATACTAAATGACAAAAATAAGCCCTGGCCAACGCCGGGGTTTATTATTTAAAAGCTTCTGAATTTATTTCCAGGAGCCACAACAGAAAAGCCGGTTGAATTATTCCCCTTCCAGTCGTTTTTTCTGTTGTGAAAAGGCCGTGCTCAGGCCGTGCAAAGTCGGAGTGTACGATGGACGCTTGCACCATAATATGACGGCCGGGAAAGCACCGGCAAATTCCCTTTATCCTTTGGGCTGGCTCTGCGTTGGCCGCCATCACTCACCCCAGTCACATACTAATGTATGCTCCCGGGGACTCGTTCTGTTGCCGCCTTGATCCAACCGCAAATGCTTGCGGGAATTCCCTTTATCCTTTGGGCTGGCTCTACGTTGGCCGCCATCACTCACCCCAGTCACATACTAATGTATGCTCCCGGGGACTCGTTCTGTTGCCGCCTTGATCCAACCGCAAAAGCTTGCGGGAATTGGTTACGTGCGTTTTTGCCGGAAAACAGGCAAAAAAAAGCCCGCACGCGGCGGGCAAAATAACAGGGTTCTACAGGGGTATTACACAGGGACATCACACAACATTTGATGGATTTAAGATATCAAACCCTGTGTATGGTTTTGTCATCACCCGGTAAGGTTAGTCCAGCAGATGTAAGGCTTATTTGTCGGCGTAATGCGAAATGACTTGATCGATTTTGGCGTCTGCCAGCGCAATTCCTTTCTGAATCAACGATTCAGAACCGATGCTTGCCAATACAATGACGACGGCAACAATCATTAATCCTTTGTATGTCATGTTTCAATCCTTCCGCTTTGACTGCTCAATGGCAGCATTATGCGGCGATACCGGTTGTATCGCCACGTGGCAAAACGGAAAAGGAAGAAAAAAGTTACGCGGCCAGGTGGCTGACAGTGAAATGCGTGACCAGACCGATGATGATCAGTAGCGCAATCGCAGCGGCGGTATAGAGGATAATGCGTTTAGGGCTGTAGAATTTCATTTAATATCCTTATTTTTACATTACATACAACGTTGCAGGATTAGAGAAACTCCATCATCAAAGCCATCATGTAACCAATCCCGACAGAGCCTCCGGCCATAATTAACCAAAATGCAGTTGCCTTCATTTCACACTCCTTGTGTTGGTTTGATCATTCAGATAATCAATTCACCGCAGAAATTATATCAAACATAAAAATTATGGGGATAAATATCTGCTCTAATTTTGATCACTTAGTCTGAAAAATCTCATAAAGTGCGGAGCGGTTCTGGTTCAGGAGGAAATCTGTCCGCAAAACGCAAGGCAAGCGCAGGGCTCAGCCACGGAAAATTTATTTCAGATAGTCGCTGCTGGCGGTCAGTTTGTTATGTGCGCTGGCGTCAATGGTCGTGGAAGGGCGGGTACCGCTTTCACTGGCTTTACGGTTCAGTTCAGAAGCCACTTCCTGCGAGCTGGAAGGGTGGAGTGCAGCGACGCTGTTAAACGTGGTCATTGCGATCATCAGGCTGAAAAGAGCGAGGGTGGTGCGTTTCATTTTGCAGGTGTCCGGTCTGTTCACATTTGTCATAAGGGTTGCGTGATTCAGCGGCCGATTTTATATGCTTTATTCATAAGAAACGGGAGCAAATTGTGCTCCCGTTCATCATTTATGATGCGCTCAGCTGCTGCTTTATACGTGCTGGAGCGTATTATGACCTGTTTCTGATTTATTCGGTAAGCGAATCGTGGCAGAAAGAACCAATGATACGATCAATAATGCGGTGATGATGCTGAACGTCACCGCGAAGCCACCGAACAGGGAAGCAACCAGGGAAGCAAAGATGCTGCCGATACCGAAGCCCAGATACAGCAGACCGTAATTTTTGGTCATGTTATTCAGGCCAAAGAAGTCGCTGACCAGTGACGGGTAAACGGTAATGGTACCGCCGAAGCTGAAGGCAACACAGGCGACGGAGAAGAAGAACATCATCTCGTTCATCTGAGTGAATAACATCAGACTCATCCCCGCCAGTGACACAATCTGCGCGATAGAAATAACGCGAATACGCTGCATTTTGTCTGACAACACACCCAGCACCAGACGACCACTCAGGTTAGCAATCGCAATCACGGTCACGGCGTTGGCCGCGGTCAGCGCATCCAGTTTAACCAGGCTCTGACCGATATCTTTCGCCACACCAATCACATACAAACCGCTCATACAGGCAGTCAGGAACATCAGTGCCAGCATCCAGTATTGCGGCGCGCGGATGGCTTCTGCCAGGGTGAAATCACGGGTGTCGTTGGTGCTGTCATTCAGGCTGTTTTCTTCACGGGTGACGTTTGCGGTTTCCTGTTTCGGCGCATCTTTCATCATCATCGCGCCGGCAATAACCATCACCATCGCGATGCCGCCCCAGATCATGAAGGTATTTTGCAGACCTTCAGTCGCCAGCAGATGACCGCAAACGAATTTGAATAACAGACTGCCCAGACCGTAAGCACCGATTGAACAGGCGGAGATCAGACCTTTGCGTTCAGGGAACCATTTCACGCAGTTGGTCAGCGTCAGCAGGTAACCGGCACCGTCCGCCAGACCGACCAGCACACCGGCGCTGATGTAAAGCATCAGAACATTGTCAGAATGTGCCGTCAGTGCAAAACCGGCAGCCATCAGCAAACCTGCGGCAATGGTCACGGTGCGCACGCCAAAACGTTCCTGAAGTTTACCGGCGACGGAAGAGGCCAGCGCCAGACACAGGCTCAGGATCCCAAAGGTCAGTGCCACGCGGCTCACCGGTTCACCCAGCTTCTCAGACAACTGACCGTTAAACAGACTCCAGGTATAAACAGAACCCAGTGCAAGCTGAGTCAGGATAGTGCCGATTAACGTCAGCACGCGTGTGCGGTTGTAATTCTGGATGCCAGATTGGTCACTCATAGTGGGTTCTCCCGGGCGAAGTAGATTCAATTAACTGTGGCTATGATAAGTCTGGCGATGTGGGGCGGCGCATTTGCGGAGTGAGATGCACGAGTTGCGGAATGAAATGCATCTATGATGGTATGAGTCGCCATTTTGGGGCTAAAAACACCCCAGAATTGGACTTAAAACACCGCTGCAGCCCTTGCGGGGCGCGGGTTTTAGTTGATCTGGATCACTAATCCGTCATTTAGTTTTTTCAGACCCGGTTACAAAGGTTTCGTTATTTCATTGGGCAGATAACGCAGGGCTCACCGGAATCTGGTCGTACCCTTCCGGCACTCCTCATTTTTACTTTCATGTGCTGGTTGAAAGCGCCGGGATACCGGAAAACATCAATCTGGCACTGCAATTACGTTCTGCTCCTGAGCCCAAACACGTCAGCTAATTTGCGTACCTGCCTGAGCATCAGGAAGGTATCACTGATTTTTTGTTATGACTTACAACGCCTGTGCATTCAGCGCGGTATTAATTGCCGCCGCCACACCCGTCGGGTTTTCCCACATCATCGAATGACCGGCCTGCGGCACGACAGCGGTCTGAATGCCATGCTGCGGCAGAATGGCGACATCAGGCTCAGGAAGTGAAAACTCACCAAACAATACCGTTGCCGGCATTTTCAGCTGATAAAGCTGTTCGCGCCACGACACCTTTTCGCCATTGACCAGCCCGACGGCCTGACGGTGGATCGCCAGCGGTGAGGCGATGCCCATACATCCTGCCCAGATGTGATCATTTCCGCGAACCGCCACCTTAATCAGATGCCCGTGGCCTTCGCGCAGATAGTCTTCTTCAGAATACTGGGCAACAGCGCGGCTGAACACGCCGCCACCGGCATCCAGATTCGGTTCCGCGACTATCAGGCGCTGGATCAGATCAGGACGTTGCGCCGCCACCATAATGGCGATACTGCCGCCCATGCTATGACCGATTAAGTTGACCTGCGGCACGCCGAGGCTTTCAAGCCAGACAATCACGCAATCGACATGTGCCTGCAGGCTGTAGCTGAAATCATCGGGCTTATCGCTGTAGCCTGAACCTGCCAAATCGAGCAACAGTGAGCGGCGCGGACGTAATGACGCATCAGTCGCCACGCGCGGAAAATCGCAGGAAGACGCACATCCCAGACCGTGAATAAAGACCAGCGGAACCCCCATCCCGGACAATTCATGGAAGCGTAAATGCATTTGCGTACCGGGTACTTTAAACGATTTCATCTCGATCCTTTGCTGACGGCCCACGTACTATTTTGCTTAAGAACAATCTGCGGATTATAGGCAGAAACCTCCTTACCGGCAGCACAAAAAATAAGTAAACAAACAGAGTATGAAAACAGGCAGAAAGCTTATTTTTTTGTCTAAATAATCACCAGCTAAACGTTACTCACTCAATAATTTGGCTTAAAGTATTTGGCCTGTGAATATTTATTTGGCAGGCGCTTTCTATCAGCCAGACAAGTGATAGCATGGGCCTCTTGCTCACTTTATGGATTTATCTGATGGTCAGGTTAGGCGGTTGTGTGGCGGTTATTTTGGCGCTGGCGTCGTTTTCAGCATCGGCTGTCACGCAGTATCAGTGCGTGTTAACTCATCATACTCAGTCTGATGATGGCAATGATGTTTCTGAAGTCGTGAACAAAAATGCCCAGGTTTATGATGCGGGGAATACGTTCAGTTTCTCACCGGATGGCAGCAAAATGGTCACCAGTCCTGAACTGACGGATATCATCGGCAAAGATAATCAGCCCATGAAAGCGGGCGCGCAGGATAACCTGATGTATATTCACGTTAAAGACAGCTTTGTGGTGGCAACCCAGACAGAAGGGTATGTCTACGGTGATTGCAAAGTGAATACCGCGAAGTAAAAAGCGTTAGCCCGCATTTATAATCCCTGTGGGCGCATGAGCCATGTCTCAGCGCCCTGCAATATCGCCCTGCAATAAATAGAAACACTCCTGCCAGTTCATTAGCACACTTCTTATAGTCGTCCGTGGCATGACGGGCTATCCTTTCGCACTTTTCCAGTCTCCGTTTATTCATTTCGCCCGCTTCAAGAAGCAGACAAAAAAGGTATTTGCCCGCTTATGGCCCTACTTAACGACGAAATTCGCGACCATACCGCCGAGTCCGTCCTTTTCGTTCGTCGTGCCGTGATTGCATTTTTGGTCGTGATCCTGCTGTCTTCTGCGCTGGTGTTTAATCTGTACCATCTGCAGGTGGGTATGCACGATTTTTACCAGACCCGCTCAAATCAGAATGACATCAAAATGCTGCCGATCGCCCCAAGCCGCGGGCTGATTATGGATCGCAACGGCGTGGTGCTGGCGCAAAATATTACCCTCTATCAGATTGAAGTGATCCCGGGCAAAGTGCCGGATCTTAACGCCACGCTGAACGCACTGAAACCGATTGTCGATCTCACACAAGACGATCTGGACAGTTTCCACGACGCCATGATCCACGGCCGTCGTTTTGCACAGATACCGCTGAAGCTGGCGCTGACCGATGTGGAAGTCGCGCGTTTTTCCGTGAACCAGTTTGATTTCCCTGGCGTTTCTATCAGTACGTATCAGCAGCGTCGTTATCCTTATGGCGCGGAGCTGGCGCACGTGGTCGGCTACGTGTCTAAAATTAACGATAAAGATGCCAAACGTCTTGATGCCGAAGGGATTTCGGAGAATTACGCCGCTGACCACGATATCGGCAAGCAGGGCGTTGAAAAGTATTATGAAAGTATCCTGCATGGCCGTACCGGTTATCAGGAAGTCGAAGTGGATAACCACGGCCACGTGGTGCGCCTGCTCAAAGAGGTTCCGCCGCAGGCCGGACAAAATATCTACCTGACGCTGGATCTGGGGTTGCAGCAGTACATCGAGAAAGTCCTGAAAGGTCAGCGTGCGGCGGTGGTAGTGATGGATCCCCGGGACGGCGGCATTAAAGCCATGGTCTCCAGCCCGAGCTATGATCCGAATCCGTTTGTGAACGGCATTTCTACTAAGCAATACAGTGCGTTACTGAAAAACCCTGACCTGCCGCTGATTAACCGTGTTACGCAGGGCCTTTATCCACCGGCCTCTACGGTCAAACCTTTTATGGCCACGTCGGCGTTGTTTGAAGGGGTGATCACACCGCAAACCACCTTCTTTGGTGCGCCGACCTGGACGCTGCCGGGCACCGAACGCCACTACCGCGACTGGCTTAAAACCGGCCACGGTATGCTGAACGTGACCAAAGCGATTGAGGAGTCTGCCGATACGTTCTTCTATCAGGTGGCCTATGAAATGGGCATCGATCGTATTCATACCTGGCTGAGTAAATTTGGCTACGGGCAGTCGAGCGGGATAGATCTCGACGAGCAATATAATGGCGTGCTGCCAAGCCGTGAATGGAAAATGAAAGTCCATAAAAAAGGCTGGTACCAGGGGGATACCGTTTCTGTCGGTATCGGGCAGGGCTATTGGGTCGCGACGCCAATTCAGATGGTGCGTGCGCTCAGTGCGCTGGTGAATAATGGTAAGCTGGAAACCCCCCATCTGCTTTATTCAGCGAAAAGCGGCAAAGTAATTACGCCATATAAAATGCCACCGACGCAGCAAATAGCGGATCCGAAATCCCCTGTCTGGGGAATTGTGAAAAACGGCATGTTTGGCATGGCAAATTTCCCGAATGGTACCGGCTATAAATTATTCCACACGGCGCCTTATCAGATTGCGGCAAAATCCGGTACATCGCAGGTTTTCAGCCTGCGTGAGAATCAGGTTTATAACGCTAAAATGACGCCGGTTCGCTTGCGTGACCACATCTTCTACACGGCGTTTGCGCCTTACAAACATCCGACGGTAGTGATGGCGCTGATCATGGAAAATGGCGGCGGTGACGGCGTGGTGGCCGGACCGACCGCGCGCGCCATACTCGACCATATTTTCCTGCCACCGCAGGCGACCATGTGCGATCCGGCCAAAGCGAATAATCCGGCTGACTGCGAACAACCCGTTCCGACACCTAATTCGCTGGGCTTTAGTGAGCATTAATTTGACTTAAGTATGGAACCTGCGACTTTACGGATTTATCCCAGCGAGGTGGTCTGTTAAAGCCGCAGACACTGTATTTCCGGCTTTCGGTTATCGCTGATTTAATTACGATACTAAAATTCCTAATGTAAAAATCGTACAATTCCTGCGACAGGTTTCATCTTGCACAGGTTTTTTGTTATTGTTTTTTTTCACCAGAATATAAAAGAGTCATTATCTCTAACTCTTTCTTTATTGTTTCTTTAAACCCGGGAAATCTGTTTCACCGCTTGGCTGATTTATAATGGCCTGATGTAAGGGTGGGGCATGAAATATGAGGTCTGTGAATGAAAACGCCAGAAATCCCCGCTGACGAGGCGAAGCGTATCCATGCGTTGCGCGCCTATAATCTGCTTGATACGCCACCCGAAGAACGCTTCGACCGCCTGACGCGTCTGGCCAGACGATTGTTTGATGTGCCGATTGCACTGGTGTCTTTAGTGGATGTGAACCGCCAGTGGTTTAAATCCTGTCAGGGGCTTGCTGTCACCGAGACTTCACGTGATGTGTCCTTCTGCGCACATGCCATTCTCGATAATGACATCATGCTGGTGCCCAATACCCTGAGTGATGAGCGTTTTTACGATAATCCGCTGGTAACCGGCGATCCTGGGATTCGTTTTTACGCCGGTTGTCCGCTGATCGTGCCGAACGGCAGTTCTCTGGGGACCTTATGCCTCATTGATGTTAAACCCCGTAATATGGGCGACGATGAGCGTCAGCTTCTGCGAGACTTAGCCAAAATGGCCGAGCAGGAAATCGGGGCGCTGCAAATGGCGACAATGGATGAACTGACGCTGGTCGCTAACCGGCGTGGCTTCGAGGCGCAGGCGCAACAGGCGCTTAACGCCTGTCAGAAGCTTGGCATACCAGCGACCATGCTTTTTTTCGATCTGAATGATTTTAAAGGGATTAACGATCGCTTTGGTCATGCGGAAGGGGATCGGGCCCTGACCGTTTTTGCCGGGATCCTCAGCGGCTTGCTGCGTGAAACAGACGTTGTGGGTCGTCTGGGTGGTGATGAGTTTGTGGCGTTGCTGACCAATGCCAGCCATCTGGAAGCTGCTGAAATTATGCAGCGTTTGCATGAAGCCGTTATTGGCTGGAATCTGCATGAACAGCGCGGCTATGACTTAAAATTCAGCGTCGGACAGATTGAATATGATGCCACCAGACATCCGTCTGTACAGGCCTTACTGGCAGACTCTGATCAGGCGATGTACAGCCATAAGCAGCTCAGTAAAAAGGTTGTCATCAGTCACTGACAGCCCCATGTCATAAAATGGCGACAATGTGCTTACTTGTTGTCTCTTTTTGGAGACATTTAATTTAATGATATTTAAAGGATATTTTTTTATTACTCTATTGTGTTGTTATTTGGCGACGCAAAGGGTGTTTATTCATCAGCTTAACCGTGCTTTTCCGGATGCCTGAAAATGAATTATCAATAAATATCTTTTAAATACAGAGAGATGATAATTTTTATTCAACATTGGCACGTAACGTGCTAGATTAGCGCAGTTGCTCATTCACCTGATTATGATTGGCTCACGCGAAAGCGTTGATATGCTCATAATGCCCGAATGACGCCAAAGAAACGGTGCCTATCGTTCACCCGACCGATAATCGTTGCGCAAGCACGTTATCAAGCATCGAACGACACGTTGAGTGAGGCACCACCTCTTCCGGTTTGCTGAACATCCATCAGGATGTTCAGCAATACCAACCTCTTCTGAATTTCCTGGTTTGTCCTCAAAACTCCTTAGCCCCTTCTCTGACACTGGCTGTTTAAACCGTTGTCCGCTAGCATGACTTTATCTGTGATAAATGAGATGAATGCGTTGAAAAGAGGACGTTTATTCCCCGGCTCCCTACGTCAGCTGGTACTGATGGCTTTCCTGCTGGTGCTGCTGCCGTTGCTGGTGCTGGCATACCAGGCGTATGACAGTCTCGATCAGTTGAGCCGTCAGGCGGCGCATATCAACCGCACCACGCTCAGTGACGCCCGCCGCAGCGAATCAATGTCCAGTATTGCGCTGGAAATGGAGCGCAGCTACCGCCAGTACTGCGTTCTCGACGATCCGACGCTTTCACGGCTTTATCAGAATCAGCACAAACAATATTCCCAGCTGCTGGATGCGCATGCTTCAGTGCTGCCGGATTTACATTACTACCAGACGTTGCGCACCTTGCTGACGCAGCTTACGCAACCGACCTGCCAGAATAACTCCCCGGATAAAGACTCTTCTGCGCGTCTTGAGAATTTCTCACGCACCAATGCCGAAATGGTACAGGCGACGCGGGAGGTCGTATTCTCACGTGGCCAGCAGCTGCAGCGCGCGATTGCCGAACGTGGTCAGTTCTTTGGCTGGCAGGCGCTGGTGCTTTTCCTGCTCAGCGGCGCGCTGGTGGTACTGTTTACCCGCATGATTATCGGGCCGGTAAAAGGTGTCGAACGGATGATTAACCGGCTGGGGGAAGGGCGTAGTCTGGGGGATGTCACCCGCTTTAAAGGCCCGCGCGAAATCCGTTCTCTGGTGCAGCGCATCGTCTGGCTGAGTGAACGTCTGGCGTGGCTGGAATCGCAGCGTCACGAATTCCTGCGCCATATTTCCCACGAACTCAAAACCCCGCTCGCCAGCATGCGTGAAGGAACTGAACTGCTGGCCGATGAAGTTGCCGGTCCGCTGACGTCAGATCAAAAAGAAGTGGTGGCTATCCTGAACAACAGCAGCCGCCATTTGCAGACGCTTATCGAACAACTGCTCGATTACAACCGCAAGCTGGCCGATGCGCCGACGCTGAGTGTGTCCGTTGACCTGACATCGCTGGTTAATGATGTCGTCACGGCGAACAGTTTGCCGGCGCGCGCCAAGAAGATCCGCAGTGAGGTCACGATTGATGCGCCGACCTGTCTGGCGGAGCCGACATTACTGCGGCGCGTGGTGGATAATCTCTATTCCAATGCGGTGCACTACGGGGCTGAATCCGGTACTATTTGGGTCCGCAGCCGGGAATTACACGGACGGGTTATTATCGAGGTGGCAAACACCGGAACCCCGATCCCGCAGGCCGAGCGCGCGATGATATTTGAACCTTTTTACCAGGGTAGCCAGCAACGAAAAGGGGCTGTGAAAGGCAGCGGTCTGGGATTGAGTATCGCCCAGGACTGTATTCGTCGCATGCATGGAGAGCTGCAACTGGTTGCCGTTGAGGATGCGGACGTTTGTTTCCGTATTGAATTGCCCCTGACGGCTGAGAAGAAATAATAATGATGCTATTTGCTGGCTGGTGCGTCTGATGAGCACATTGTCCTTTATCACCCCTGTCACCCTCCGTCTGGTACGCGCCGTGTTGCGCAGCCGGGCGTTTTTACTCAGCGCGCCACTGGCGCTGGCGGGCTGTGTCCCGCATTCTGCCGACAACCGTTATTTCCAGCAGGTGTCCGCTCAGGTCGTCCCTGACAGCAAAGTGATCGACTTTCGTATCGCTCCTTGTGAAACCCTGTGGACACTCGATGACAATGACGCCGTCACTAACTCCCTTTACTGGTTACGGGCGATGGACTGCGCCGACCGGATGAGCGATGCGCAGGCGCGCTATCAGGCGCAGCAGATGCCGGCGACCACCTGGGATCAGGTATTTAAACAAAGTATTCTGCTTTCCGGTGCGGATCCCGATCAGCAACAGCGCCGTGAGTTGCTGGCAAAAGTCAGCGCGTATCGCGGTCAGATGCCGGGACAAATTCGCCCGCTGGTGCAGTTATGGCGTGAACGTCAGAACTTACAGGTTGTGCTGGGTGATGAAAAAGCCCGTAATGCCCGCCAGCTGGCAGTGAATGAAGAAAAACTTCAGGCGATGACTGAGCAGCAGCAGGTTCTGGAAAACAATCTCGCCGATACCCGCCGTAAGCTGGAAAACCTGACGGACATTGAGCGACAGCTCTCTTCGCGCAAACAGATCCAGGGCGATTTGCCGGATAACGATGCAGCTGCGCCTGCTAAAGCGGCCTCCGGTAATCTGGTAAAACCGGCTGAGACTTACACGCCACCGGCTAAGGATTCGAACGCAAAATGACGTTACGTAAAGCAGCCAGTTTATTGCTGGTCGATGACGATCCAAGCTTATTAAAGTTACTGGGTATGCGTCTGACCAGCGAAGGTTTTCGTGTCACTACCGCCGAAAGCGGGGCGGAAGCCCTGCGCGTTCTGCACCGTGAACGTATTGATCTGGTGCTGAGCGATTTGCGTATGGATGAAATGGATGGCATGGCGCTGTTCGCTGAAATCCAGAAATTCCAGCCCGGAATGCCGGTGATTATTCTGACCGCGCACGGCTCTATACCCGATGCGGTGGCCGCGACCCAGCAAGGCGTCTTTGGATTCCTGACCAAACCGGTCGATCGCGATGCGCTGTATAAAGCCATTGATGAAGCGCTGGCACAGTCCAGCCCGTCGGCCGATGAAAGCTGGCGCGAATCAATTGTCACCCGCAGCCCGATCATGCTGCGTTTACTTGAACAGGCCAATATGGTCGCGCAGTCTGATGTCAGCGTGCTGATTAACGGTCAGAGCGGCACCGGTAAAGAAGTGCTGGCGCAGGCGATTCATGGTGCCAGCCCGCGCGGCAAGAAAGCCTTTATCGCCATTAACTGTGGTGCGTTGCCGGAACAGTTACTGGAATCCGAACTATTTGGTCACGCCAAAGGCGCGTTTACCGGCGCGGTAAGCAGCCGCGAAGGGTTGTTCCAGGCGGCGACCGGCGGAACATTATTCCTTGATGAAATCGGCGATATGCCGCTGTCATTGCAGGTGAAATTGCTGCGCGTGTTGCAGGAGCGCAAGGTGCGTCCGCTGGGCAGTAATCAGGATATCGATGTCGATGTGCGTATTATTTCTGCGACACACCGTGATTTGCCGAAAGCGATGGAGAAGGGCGAGTTTCGCGAAGACCTGTTCTATCGTCTTAATGTAGTCGGCCTGAAGCTGCCGACCCTGAGCGAACGCGCTGAAGATATTCCGTTGCTGGCCAATCATCTGCTGCGCGTCGCGGCGCAGCGACATAAACCTTTCGTTCGCAGCTTTTCAACCGATGCTCTTAAACGTCTGATGGCCGCCAGCTGGCCGGGCAATGTGCGCCAGTTAGTGAACGTGATCGAGCAATGCGTGGCGCTGACGTCTGCACCGGTGATCAGCGAAGCCCTGGTTCAGCAAGCGCTGGAAGGTGAAAATACCGCACTGCCGACGTTTGCCGATGCGCGTAATCAGTTCGAACTGAATTATCTGCGTAAGTTGCTGCAAATGACCAAAGGCAATGTCACGCAGGCGGCACGTATCGCCGGGCGTAACCGCACTGAGTTTTACAAGTTGCTTTCACGCCATGAGCTGGAAGCGACCGATTTTAAAGAGTAACGGGAATTTACTTTCAGCGGCTGGAGGTACATTCCTGCGGCTGAACTATGATACCTTTAGCGCCTTCGCATGCCTCTGGCATCCGAAACCAGATTGTGAACCATGCTGCCGCTCAGGAAGGCGGAGAGCAAACGAATGATTATAAGGGTCCGCCATGAAAAAGATTGATGCGATTATCAAGCCATTCAAACTCGACGATGTCCGTGAAGCACTGGCTGAAGTTGGGATTACCGGGATGACCGTGACTGAAGTGAAAGGCTTTGGCCGTCAGAAAGGTCACACAGAACTGTACCGTGGTGCAGAATACATGGTCGATTTCCTGCCAAAAGTGAAAATCGAAATCGTGGTGGCGGATGACATCGTGGACACTTGCGTGGAAACCATTATGACCACCGCCCAGACCGGTAAAATCGGCGACGGCAAAATCTTCGTGTTCGACGTGGCCCGCGTGGTGCGTATCCGTACCGGCGAGCAGGACGAAGAAGCGATTTAATGTTTCATCAGGGCGGGTAATGCGATGTTACCGGCCCTGGGTTTGTCCTCTGTATTCCCCTCCCTTATCTTGTTATACCAATCAGTTTTTAACCAGTTCACTTCTCAACTCTTTGTTTATGCTTTTTTTCCTCTTAATTCTGCTGATCCGCTTTCAAAAATCCCTCGCCGTTAATAACCACAAAAAATGCTATTTGTTAGTTTTATGTGAAGTTTGTGAGGTTTTTATTGTGACTTCATTGAAAAAGTGAGAGTAAAATCACGTTTGTTGTTATACCAGTTCGAATAACCTGTCAGATACGTTGTAATCACCGACTAAAACAATTCAGGGTGAAAGTATCTGACTGCCGGAACTGGTGTGGACTGATCTCCGTTGATCGTGGTTTTCACACCCATTCAAAAGGCTTTGCAATGTCACAACCAGAAAAACCCATACGCATTTCCCGTCGCGTATTTTTAGGGGGCGCACTCGCGGCGCTTTCCGTTCCGCTGATGAACAAGCTTTTGCTCAGCCCGGTTTATGCCGCGCCGGTTGCGGGCTTGTCGCAGGCAAAACAAGACTTCACCCAACTCTCGCTGTATCTGACCGGTCATGACCAGCTGGATCCGGCCCTTTCTGAACGTTATTACCAGACGATGTTGCAGCTGTACCCGGATTTCACTGCACAGGTTCAGGCTTTACGGGCGTTTATCACGGCGAATCATATTGATGCCGCTGACCTGCAAAAAGCGCTGGATACACAGCAGCCTGCGCTGGCGAAATTGCCGCGCAGCATCCTTCAGGCGTGGTATCTCGGCGTAGTCGGCGATGGCAAACAGGCGGTTTGTCTGGCGTATGAAAACGCGCTGATGAATGTCGCGGTTCGCGATCATCTGAATCCGCCGAGCTATGCCTACGGCGCGTACGGTACCTGGGCAAAACAGCCTGTCTGAAAATAACGTTCAAAAAGGGTTAAGTAATGAGTGAACAACTTTCCGCTGACGTCGTCGTCATCGGCTCAGGGATCTGCGGCTCGCTGGTCGCCCAGCGTCTGGCAAAACAGGGTATCTCCGTTATTATTCTCGAATCCGGCCCGCGGATTGATCGCGGTACGCTGACCGAAAATTTCCGTAATTCGCCGCGCAAAAAAGACTTTATGTCGCCGTATCCTTACTCCGACTGGTCGCCGCACCCGGTGTATAAGCCTGAAGATAATGATTACCTGCAACAGCAGGGACCGTATCCGTTCCCGGCGGAATATATCCGCATTATGGGCGGCACTACCTGGCACTGGGCGGCGCAGGCGTGGCGTGTTCTGCCAAACGATATGAAGATCAAAACCCTGTACGGCGTGGGGCGTGACTGGCCGTTATCGTACGACGAGCTGGAACCGTTTTATTACGAAGCCGAAGTGAAAATGGGCGTGTCCGGCGCACCCAATAACGGTTCGCCGCGCAGCCAGCCGTTCCCGATGGAACCGGTCGCCGAATCCTGGCTGCAACAGCGTTTTCGCGAGCGTCTGGCACCGGGCGGTTATGAGGTGATTGTGAACACCACCGCGCGCAACAGCCGCAACTATGACGGGCGTCCGGCCTGTTGTGGTAACAACAACTGCATGCCGATCTGCCCGATTGACGCGCAATATCACGGCGGCATCGCTGCGCAGGCTGCCGAAGCGGCAGGTGCAAAACTCATTACCAGTGCGGTGGTTTATCGCCTCGAGCACGACGAAAAGGGCCGCATTGTTGCCGCGCATTATTACGATCCCGATAAAGGCGAGCATAAAGTCACAGCGAAAAACTTCGTGCTGGCTGCCAACGGCATCGAAAGCCCTAAATTGCTGCTGATTTCTGCCAGCGATAAATACCCGGACGGACTGGCAAACAGCTCCGGTACCGTCGGGCGTCACCTGATGGATCACCCGAGTAACTCGCTGACGTTTGAAACTGAAGAACCGCTGTGGGCGGGGCGCGGGCCAATGAGTCCGGCGTCCATCAACAGCCTGCGCGACGGCGATTTCCGCAAAGATTACGCCTCGTTCCGTATTGATATCGCCAACTCTTCACAAGTGCAGTCAGTGACGCAGGACTTGCTGGCGGAAGGCGTGTACGGCATCAGCCTGGATAATGAAATCCGCCGCCGTGCGTCGCACCAGACCAGCCTGAAAAACGTGATGGAACAGCTGCCGAACTACGATAACCGCATCATTCTTAGCGACAAAAAAGACAAACTGGGTATCCCGAAACCGGCTGCGATTTATCACATGGACGATTACGTCCATCGCGGTATGGCGCGTGCCGTGAAGGAATATACCGAAATTGCCAGACTGATGGGCGGCACCAATTTGCGTTTCAGCAAGCCGGGCGTTTACGGCAATAACCAGCACATTACCGGCACGATGAGCATGGGCCATGACCCGAAAGATTCTGTGGTGGATGCGTTCGGACGTACCCACGACCACGAAAATCTGTTCATCACCAGTACCGGCGTGATGCCAACTTCGGCCACGGTCAACTCCACGCTGACCGCCGTCGCACTGGCGTTACGTACCGCTGATCATCTTGCCAAAACTGCGCTATAGGCTGACTGACATGACTCTGAATCGTTTATCTCAAAAACGTCTGACGGGCGCGTTGCTGGCCTTTGGCCTGAGCCTGATGGCAGGCACGGCTTATGCCGCGCTTTCGCCGGAACAGGATGCGCTGATCAAGAAAGGCGAATACGTCGCGATAGCCGGTGACTGTGTGGCCTGCCATTCCACCGAAGGCGGCAAACCGTTCGCCGGCGGCCTCGGGCTGGCAACGCCGCTGGGCACTATTTACTCGAGCAACATTACGCCGTCAAAAAAAGATGGCATCGGCAATTACACGCTGGAGCAGTTTGAACACGCGGTGCGTGATGGCGTGCGCGGCGACGGTGCGAATCTGTATCCGGCGATGCCTTACACGTCGTATGCCAAAATCAGCGATGACGATATGAAAGCCCTGTACGCATATTTTATGCAGGGCGTGCACCCGGTGGATGCGCCGTCAACGCCAACCGCGCTGCCGTTCCCGTTCAACGTGCGTTTGTCGATGGCGGGCTGGAATTTGCTGTTCCTCGAGAAAGGTGCGTTTAAAGCCGATCCGTCGAAAAGCGATCAGGTTAACCGTGGCGCGTATCTTGGCGAAGCGCTGGCGCACTGCAGCACCTGCCATACGCCGCGTAATGCGCTGATGGCCGAGCAGGGCGATAAAGCGTTGGGCGGCAGCAGTCTGGGTACCTGGTTTGCACCCAACATTACGTCGGATGCAGTCAGCGGAACAGGTAACTGGAGCACTGATGAAATCGCCGGTTACCTGAAAACCGGTCATGCGCCGGGCAAAGCACAGGCAGCAGGGCCGATGGCGGAAGCGATCGATCACAGCCTCAGCCATCTCAGCGACAGCGATTTGCAGGCGATTGCCGTGTGGCTGAAACAAACTACGCCGGTCAGTCAGGAAGGGCAGGCGAGGGCAGCGGACCAGTTCGGTTCACCGGCGAATTATGTCGATACCCTTCGCGGTGTTCCGCGTCCGGCAAATGCTGACAAGATGACCGGCTGGCAGGTGTACGACGGCTATTGCGCCAGTTGCCATCAGCCCGACGGGCGTGGCAGCAAGGACGGCGGCTTACCGTCGCTTATCAACAACACCGCGCTCGGACATCTGAACAGCGACAATCTGGTGATGGCGATCCTTCACGGCGTGCAGCGCGGCGAGGAAAGCAAAGACGTGGCGATGCCTGCGTTTGAGCATTTACTGTCAGACACACAGGTTGCCACGCTGAGTAATCAGTTGTTGCAGCAGTTTGGTAACGATCAGGCAAAAGTGACGCCGCAGCGGGTAAAAGAACTGCGTGCTGGCGGTAAACCTTCGCCGTTGCTTGAACTGGCGCACTGGGGAATGGGGATAGCAGGACTGCTCGTTATTCTGCTGATTGCACTGTACTTTGTGCGTCGTCGCCGCCATTAATCCCTGCTGACGCAGCAACAAAAAAGGCTGACATTCTGTGTCAGCCTTTTTCTTTTCGGGGCAGGGATTAAATCACTTTATGTGGGCCGAAGCATTCATAGTGAATATTTGCTTCGCTGATGTTCATCGCCAGCAGCTGTTTGGCCGCGAACTGCATAAAGCCGACCGGACCGCACAGGTAGAAATGCATCGCCGGATCATTCAGCTTTTCACTGACTTTGCTCAGATCCATCAGCCCCTGATACTGAAAGTCCCCTCCCGGCAAATCATTTGCCTGTGGCTGGTTATACCAGACATGGCTTTCCAGCTGCGGAAGGTTTTTCTGCGCGCTTTTCACTTCACCAGCAAAAGCATGCACCGCGCCGTTTTCTGCCGCGTGCAGCCACTGAACCGGCGCGTGATGTCCGCGTTCTGCCAGTGTGTTGAGCATACCTAACATCGGCGTCTGACCGACACCGGCGGAAATCAGCGCGACCGGCGTGGTATCGCTGATATCCATAAAGAAATCCCCGTGCGGGGCGGCCAGATGAATGATGTCGCCCGGCTGCGCAAAGTTATGCAGGAAGTTAGAGACCGCACCCTGACCTTCGCGTTTTACCGCAATGCGGTAGGTTTTTCCGTTCGGTGCCTGAGTCAGGGAATACTGACGGATTTCCTGATTTTCCAGCGAGGCATCGCGGATATAGACCGCAAGATATTGTCCCGGCTGGAAATCCACCACAGGCAATCCATCGACAGGTTCCAGCAGGAATGAGGTGATCAGTTCACTTTGAGGCTGCTTTTCGGCGATGCGGAATTCACGCGTGCCGCGCCAGCCACCGGTTTTTTCTGCGCTGTCCTGATAAATTTCTGCCTCACGATTGATAAACACATTCGCCAGCACGCCGTAGGCTTTCCCCCACGCATCCAGCACTTCCTGACCCGGGCTTAACATTTCATCCAGCGTCGCCAGCAGGTGAGTGCCGACAATATTGTATTGATCCGGCTGAATGGTGAAGCTGGTGTGCTTTTGCGCAATACGTTCCACCGCAGGCAACAGTGCCGCCAGATTTTCAATATTAGCGGCGTAAGCGCAGATGGCATCGAACAGCGCCTGACGCTGATCGCCGTTACGCTGGTTGCTCATATTGAAGATATCTTTCAGTTCGGGATTGTGTTCGAACATGCGGTCGTAGAAGTGTGCGGTGAGTTTCGGACCGGTTGCTGTGAGCAAAGGAATGGTGGATTTAACGATAGCGATAGTGGATGAATCAAGCATAGTGAACTCCGTCTCTTTTTTGATTTCATTAAACATGTATTTTAAATGCATCTTATATAAATCCACATTTTCTGTAAACACCCCCTAAAGGGGTAAGGGCTTTTTGAGGTGACGGGGGCGATGGGGGCTGAGTCACAAAGCTGAAATTTGTACATGTTCAGATGAATATTTATCCCTTGATTACGGGCAGAGGTTCGCAGATCAAAGCCTTGCTGTATCTGGAGCCAATCGTTTGCCTAAAAACCTCAAACTGACCCTATCCGAAGGCCGCTTAAACATTTACACTGTTGCGCAGAACCCGGAAGGGGCTTTTATTTTTAGTTTGTTGAGTCAGGAGATGCGGATGTTAAAGCGTGAAATGAACATTGCCGATTATGATGCTGAGCTGTGGGCAGCAATGGAAAAAGAAGTTGTTCGTCAGGAAGAACATATCGAGCTGATTGCGTCAGAAAACTATACCAGCCCGCGCGTTATGCAGGCTCAGGGTTCGCAGCTGACCAACAAATATGCCGAAGGCTACCCGGGCAAACGTTATTACGGTGGTTGTGAGTACGTCGACATCGTTGAACAACTGGCTATCGACCGTGCGAAAGAATTGTTCGGTGCAGATTTCGCTAACGTTCAGCCACACTCCGGCTCACAGGCGAACTTCGCGGTGTACACCGCATTGCTGCAACCGGGCGATACCATTCTGGGGATGAACCTCGGCCATGGCGGTCACCTGACTCACGGTTCACCGGTTAACCTTTCCGGCAAACTGTATAACGTGGTGCCTTATGGTATCGACGAAAGCGGCGACATCGATTACGAAGACGTGAAACGTCAGGCCGAAACGCACAAACCAAAAATGATCATCGGCGGCTTCTCCGCATTCTCTGGGATCGTTGACTGGGCAAAAATGCGTGAAATCGCCGACAGCGTTGGCGCTTATTTCTTCGTCGACATGGCACACGTTGCCGGTCTGATTGCTGCGGGCGTTTACCCGAACCCGGTTCCACACGCACACATCGTGACCACCACCACGCACAAAACCCTGGCTGGCCCACGCGGCGGTCTGATTCTGGCGAAAGGCGGTGACGAAGAGTTCTACAAAAAACTGAACTCCGCTGTCTTCCCTGGTGGCCAGGGCGGCCCGCTGATGCACGTGATTGCCGGTAAAGCGGTAGCACTGAAAGAAGCGATGGAACCTGAGTTCAAAACCTACCAGCAACAAGTGGCTAAAAATGCTCAGGCTATGGTCGCTGTGGTTCTGGAACGTGGCTATAAAGTGGTTTCCGGCGGTACGCACAACCACCTGTTCCTGATGGATCTGGTCGATAAAAACCTGACCGGTAAAGAAGCCGATGCAGCACTGGGTCGCGCTAACATCACCGTGAACAAAAACAGCGTGCCTAACGATCCTAAGAGCCCGTTCGTGACTTCTGGTGTGCGTATCGGTACTCCGGCTATCACCCGTCGCGGCTTTAAAGAAGCAGAAGCGCGTGAACTGGCTGGCTGGATCTGCGACGTGCTGGACAACGTGAACGATGAAGCTACTATCGAACGCGTTAAACAGAAAGTTCTCGACATCTGTGCACGCTTCCCGGTTTACGCGTAATATTCGCAAAGCCGTAAAGCTGCTAAAACCCGCTCCGGCGGGTTTTTTTATGGGCATGTATCAGAATTTGTGAGCTGGCAGACATTCCTGGAGTATGAAAGCGTCTGCGGATTGCTAGCGATTGTGAGCTTTGTCAAAGTATTGGCCTCACACCGGAGGATTTATGGAATTACGTTCCACGCGCTGGCTTGCACTCAGTTATTTCACCTATTTTTTCAGTTACGGTATTTTTCTTCCCTTCTGGGGCTTATGGCTTAAAGGCGAGGGCATTTCCTCCGAAAGCATTGGCCTGTTGCTTGGCGCTGGCTTAGTTGCCCGTTTTCTCGGCACGTTAATCATTTCTCCCTCCATCAAAGACCCTTCGCATCTCATCACCGGTTTGCGGATCCTCGCGTTGCTCACGCTGGCTTTTGCCGTCGGGTTCTGGTTCGGTAACGGCTGGGCGTGGCTGATGATCAACATTGCCGGTTTCAGTCTGTTCTTTGGTCCGCTGGTGCCGCTGACTGATGCGCTGGCGGGTACGCTGCAACGCCAGATCAATATGGATTACGGCAAAGTGCGCGTCTGGGGCTCGATTGCCTTTGTGATTGGCTCGGCGGTCACCGGTAAACTGGTCGAAGTTTACGGCCACAACGCGATCCTCTATACGCTGACCGCTGGCGTGGCGGCCATGTTGCTGGGGATGTTGCTGCGTCCGAGCGTGAAACCGGTGGGAGAACCGCGGGTCAGCGGTGCGCCGGCCATTTCGTGGAAAGCGTTGCTCGGCGAAAAACCGGTCTGGCAGTTCCTGTTATGCGTGACGTTATTGCAGGGCGCACACGCCGCGTACTACGGTTTCAGCGCGATTTACTGGCAGGATGTCGGGTATTCTTCGACGACCATCGGCTATTTATGGTCGCTGGGCGTGGTCGCTGAAGTGCTGGTATTTACCTTTAGCAAACAGCTGTTCAGCCGCTGGTCAGCACGCGATTTGCTGTTGCTGTCCGCTGTCTGTGGCGTGGTGCGCTGGGGAATGATGGGCGCATTTACCGCATTGCCGTGGCTGATTGTGATTCAGATTTTGCACTGCGGTACCTTCACGGTATGCCATCTGGCGGGGATGCGGTTTATTGCGGCACGTCCGCGTGATCAGGTCATTCGCCTGCAATCGGTGTATTCCGCGCTGGCGATGGGCGGCGGCGTGGCGGTGATGACCATGGTGTCCGGCTTCCTGTTCGAACATCTGCACGCGGGATTGTTCTGGGTGATGGCGCTGCTGGTGGTGCCGGCGATTTTCCTGCGTCCGCAGGTCACGCCGTCAGCGCCGGAGGTGTCAGCCAGCTAGGGCGCTTCGAGCAGCGAGCGGATACGTTTTCGCTGCTCTTTCGCCAGCGGCAGTTGCGTGTGGATCACCAGCGGATCGGCATCGGTGCTGCGTGTGGCGTAAGGGGTAACAATCATCGCCACCCCGCTCGGGGCACCGAATTTATAGAAATCCGCCAGTGTCTGATATTTGATATTCAGCGGCAGCAACGTCGCCTCGCGGATTTGCTGCTCGACGGCTTCTTCCAGTGCGGGATTATCATGCGTCAGCAGCAAAATCTGTTTTTCCTGCAGGGCGTTTCCCTGCATCAGCCACGCACCGAAAGTAATCGCCACCAGCCCGATTTCATCTTCCGACAGACTGATCAGATATTCGTGCTCAAAACCCACTAACGCCTCCCGGGTAGTGCGCACCAGGCGCGGATACATGCGGTTCACTTCTTCCTGCATCAGATTGTCGATGCCAATGCCGAAATGACAGCGTTCAATCGCCGGACCCAGATGGGCGAAAAGCTGCCCGACCAGCCCTTCGTAGCTGCTGAATTTCATGCCAGCGATGTCCTGAAAACGTGCCACCATATTTTCAATTTCTAATAACAGACGCTGATCTTCCGTCGAACCGGAACTCTGATAACTATGGTTTTTCAGCATCCGCAACATCAGGGTGAAAAACTCACATTCACAGTCATCCAGCAGGCCGTTGCTGAGTTCCTGTAACTGGATGAACAGTTCACGGGCGGCAGGATATTCCGGTTTTTCGCGCAACCAGCGGCGCTGTTGCTCGGTGAAGCGCAATCCGGTCTGGGCGTTGTTCTGCCACAAGCCGTTTTGCCATAAAAAATACTGCAGGCAGATCAGCATCAGCTGGCGGTCATGCCCGCTCAGGGGTTTGGGTAGTAACGTGCCGCAGTCTTCCAGCATCATGCCCAGAATGTCTGTGCGCAGAGCAGCCTTCGGGCAGGTCTGACCTTCGAAGGCGATGTGCAGCCAGGGGATAAAATGGCGGGAAACAAAGTCCGGTGAAATGCGTAATGTGCGGCGCAAACCCTGAAATAAACACAAGCGCTGGGCGAGGCTGTCGCCCTGAATACGGCATTCTTTTTCGCTGTACTGCAAAACATCGAGGCGATGGATGCGCTGAATTTCGCAGGTCACTTCTGCCAGATCTTCCCAGGTCGTGGTTAATCCGACCCCGTTGATTTCACTGATGATCTCCAGCTGAACTGCCGTCAGCGGCGCGTACAGCATCAGCAACACGTGGCAGCGGCGTTGCGTAGCGGAAAGCGCAGGGGAGGGCTGTTTTTCTGGATTCATATCACCTGCCAAAAAGGTATCGCCTGAAATTATTAGTCAAGCATAGCAAAGCGGATGCCCGTAATAAGGCCGCGGTATTGGGTTTTACTCCGGCTTACAACTCAGATCACAGATATTTTTGACGACCGCTTAATTGCACAGCAAAATAGTGTTACTTAGTAACAATATATGGCGCTGATATGGAAATGATGTTACCTCAGGCCCGGAACCGGCCTTTCTCCCGTTATGCCAAATGGCTGGGAGTCGCGCTGTTCTGCCTGCCCGCCACGGTTATGGCGCACCCGCACAGCTTCATCGATATGCAGACTACGCTGGTAGCGAATGAAACCTCCCTGACCGGGCTGAAAATGGTCTGGACGATGGACGAAATTACTTCCGCAGATTTGCTCTACGACGCGCAGAATGCCAAACCCGGTTCAGATATATGGAAAAAACTGGCGGCAGAAGTCATGGCGCGGGTGCTCAGTCAGCATTATTTCACTGACTTTTATCGCGAAGGAAAACCGGTGAAATATCTCGATTTGCCCAGCGAATATCAGTTGTCCCGTAAAGGCGATCAGGCCGTGCTGGAATTTGTGTTACCGCTGGCAAAACCGCAAGTGCTGGAAGGTAAACCGATGGAATTTTCCACCTTCGATCCTTCGTATTTTGTTGATATGACGTATAAGGATAAAACCGCGCTGCATCTGCCGCCGGAGCTGGAAAAACGCTGCACGCTGGCGCTGTTTACGCCTAAACCTGATGCTTCGCTGCAAAACTACGCGCTGTCTCTCGATAAGGCCGATGCGCCGCCGGAAGATATGGATCTTGGTCAGCAATTTGCTCAAAAGGTCACGCTGGAATGTCATTAATTTCCACACCTCCGAAGACGCTGTCCTGGCGCGATCTCTGGCCGCTGGCGATATTTCTGTTGCTGCTGGCGGGTGGCATTTTTCTTCTCATTCATTACTGGCCGCGAATTTTGCTGAGCAGCATTATCTGGCAGCGGGAATTGCATCAGGAACTGGCCGGACTGTTGCGGCAGGTGAAAGAAAATCCGATGCAGTCGGGGATGACGCTGGCCGGTTTCAGCCTGATTTACGGTGTGATCCACGCCATCGGACCGGGGCACGGTAAAATCGTTATTACCACCTATCTGGCAACGCATCCCTCACGGCTAAAAAGCAGCCTGAAGCTGACATTCGCCTCGGCGATAGTGCAGGGGCTGGTGGCGATATTGCTGGTCAGCGTCGTGCTCGGCGTGCTCCAACTTTCCTCGCGTCAGCTGCATCAGAGCAGTTTCTGGATGGAGCGGGGCAGCTTCATACTGGTGATATTGCTCGGCGTATTGCTGTGCTGGCGTGCGCTGAAACGGGTGTGGCAGACGATAAAAAGTTTGCGTCGCGCACCGGCAATGAAAATCCACAGCCTGTCGCCGATGGGCAGTGAAACACATGTCCACGATGAACATTGCGGCTGCGGACATCAGCATGTACCCAGCGATCAGCAGCTTCAGGCAGGCGGGGATTTGCGCACGCAAATAGCGATAGTGCTGGCGATGGGGTTGCGTCCGTGCTCCGGCGCGATCATGGTGTTGTTGTTTTCCAAGGTGATTGGCGTTTACAGCTGGGGCGTGATTTCAGCCATTACGATGGCCATCGGCACTTCGCTGACCGTCTCGCTGATTGGTGTACTGGTGTTTTACAGTCGTGAGCTGGCGGTAAAACTGAGTGCAACCCGCACGCCTGCGGCCTGGCAGCGGATCACCTGGTCATTGCTGGCGCTGACCGGTGGGATTGTCTTGCTGGTGGCGGGCGTGTTGCTCTACAGCACCGGCGGCGGAGACGTTTCGCCGATCACCGGCGGGCCTTTCAGGGGATAACTTCCGTGGCGCAACCTTCATGGGATAAACAGCAGGCATAAAAAAACGGACGCCCGAAAGGACGTCCGTTTTTCTTAGTATCAATAACCGGCGAAATTAACGCTTCAGCGCTTCGCTCAGTTCATCACGCATGGTCATCAGAATACCTTTAACGACACGTGGGTTGCCTGCAACGATGTTGCCAGACGAGAAGTGGTTATGGCCGCCAACGAAGTCAGTCACAACGCCGCCTGATTCACGAACCAGCAGTTCGCCACCGGCGAAATCCCACGGTTTCAGGGCGATTTCGAAGAAACCGTCAACGCGGCCAGCAGCCACGTAAGCCAGATCCAGCGCAGCAGAACCGGTGCGACGGAAGTCTGCACATTCAGTGAACAGTTTGCCAACCACATTCATGTAGCTGGTTGCGTGTTGTTTTGCTTTGAACGGGAAGCCGGTCGCCAGAATGGTGCCGTCGAGATCTTTCGCATTGGTACCGCGCAGACGGTAACCGTTCAGCTGTGCGCCCTGACCGCGGGTCGCGGTGAACAGTTCGTTACGCATTGGGTCGTAAACTACCGCGACTTCAGTGCGGCCTTTGATGCGCACGGCGATAGAAACAGCGAAATGTGGGAAGCGTTTAACGAAGTTGGTGGTGCCATCCAGCGGGTCGATAATCCATTGTACGTCTTTGTCTTCGCCTTCCAGTTCGCCACACTCTTCACTGATGATGGTGTGTTTTGGGTAGGATTTGCGAATGACATCGATAATCATGTGTTCTGCATCGCGGTCTACGTTGGTAACAAAATCGTTGGTACCTTTTTGAGTAGCTTCTACAGAGTCTGGCGTTTCGTAATGTTTGGCAATCAGGTTACCGGCCTTGCGCGCAGCGCGCACGGCGATGGTGAGCATCGGATGCATGGATATCTTCCAACTAGGATGTTAAAGAACGGGAATACGGGAAACGGCACGCAGTATAGCAGGGGTTCTGAAAATTAACTACCGTTGTGTTAGGCTGTTGTGATTTTCCGTCTGGCTAAGAGTTCCTATGCTGCCCAATATCCGCATTGTATTAGTTGAAACGTCCCACACTGGCAATATGGGCTCCACAGCCCGCGCCATGAAAACGATGGGTTTATCAAGTCTTTACCTGGTAAATCCGCTGGTAAAACCTGACTCTCAGGCTATCTCTTTGTCTGCCGGTGCCAGTGATGTCATCGGTAATGCGACAATTGTTGATACCCTCGATGAAGCCCTGGCGGGGTGTAGTCTGGTGATTGGCACCAGTGCGCGTTCCCGCACACTGCCGTGGCCGATGCTTGAGCCGCGTGAATGTGGTGAGCACAGTGCGAAAGCGGCACAAACTGCGCCGGTTGCGCTGGTGTTTGGCCGCGAACGCGTCGGGCTGACCAATGAAGAACTGCAGAAATGTAACTACCACGTGTGTATTCCGGCGAACCCTGAATACAGCTCGCTGAATCTGGCGATGGCCGTGCAGATTATTGCCTATGAAGTGCGTGTCGCGCATCTGGCGTTGCTGGAAGCGGCAAAACCGCAAATCGAATACGAAGAAACGCCTTATCCGCTGGTGGATGACCTCGAACGTTTTTATCAGCATCTGGAAAAAACCTTGCTGGAAACCGGCTTTATTCGTCAGGCACATCCTGGTCAGGTGATGAGCAAATTACGCCGTTTGTTTACTCGTGCGCGACCTGAATCTCAGGAATTAAACATCCTGCGCGGTATCCTGACGTCGATTGAAAAGACAAATAGCAACAAAGAATAAGCGGGAAAAAACGATTATAAATTCATGGTTTATGTATTTTAATCAACAGGTTGTCTGAGTTTTTCTGATGACGAAAATAGTGCGGTTCTGCCCGATCTGTAATACTTGAGTAAATTACTAGGTTAAATAGTTGACTGTTTTACTCGGGAATGGCAGACTCGTTTGCATGTTCCGCACTATTGAATTTTTAAGTCATTTTAAACAGGTAACCATGCTATGAGACTGACATCCAAAGGCCGTTATGCCGTGACCGCTATGCTTGACGTTGCACTGCATTCACAGGAAGGACCAGTACCACTGGCTGACATTTCTGAGCGTCAGGGTATTTCCCTTTCTTACCTGGAGCAGCTTTTCTCGCGCTTACGCAAAAATGGTCTGGTTGCCAGTGTTCGTGGTCCCGGCGGTGGTTATCTGTTAGGTAAAGATTCCGGCGATATCGCGGTTGGCGCAGTGATTACTGCCGTTGACGAATCTGTCGATGCGACCCGCTGCCAGGGTAAAGAAGGCTGCCAGAATGGCGAGCGTTGCCTGACTCACACCCTGTGGCGTGATCTCAGTGAACGCATCAGCGGCTTCCTGAACAACATCACGCTGGCAGAGCTGGTCAACAACCAGGAAATCCTGGAAGTGGCCGACCGTCAGAACGGTGAAATCCGTCGTCAGCCGAATGGCCGCCAGATGGAAACCATCAACGTCAATCTTCGAGCCTAATCCCCGACATCCTTCGCGCCGCCTCTGCGTTGGCTGCTGTTGCAAACCCCGGTCACATACTATTGTATGCTCCCGGGAATTTGCTCCATTGCCGCCCTGATGCGACGCGAATGATTTAGGTTAAGCATGGGAATTTTGATGTGACTGAAAGCCCGCGGAAATGCAGATTTCCGCGGGCTTTTGCTTTTGTGTCGTCAATTCTTACCGATTAGTGCCCGCAAAGTGTCATTTCCCTTTTAAGAATCTGTGAACCCGTTTTAAACTGGTTATCGTTTTTTATTCTTTCGTTCGTAGACGAACGCGCAGTCCGGAGCTTACCTGCCATGAAATTACCTATTTATCTCGATTATTCCGCTACCACGCCGGTTGATCCGCGTGTGGCGAAAATGATGATGCAGTGTTTAACACTTGACGGTACTTTCGGTAATCCGGCCTCCCGTTCTCACCGCTTTGGCTGGCAGGCCGAAGAGGCGGTAGATGTGGCGCGCAACCATATTGCCGGGCTGATTAATGCCGATCCGCGTGAAATTGTCTTCACCTCAGGCGCGACAGAATCAGACAATCTGGCGATTAAAGGTGCCGCCCACGCGCAGCGTGAGAAAGGCAGACATATCATCACCAGCCAGACGGAACACAAAGCGGTGTTAGACACCTGTGCTCAGCTGGAAACCGAAGGCTTCGACGTCACCTATTTAGCGCCCCAGGCCGACGGTTTTATCCCTCCTGCTATGATTGAAGCGGCGCTGCGCCCGGACACCGTTTTGGTATCCATCATGCAGGTAAATAATGAAATCGGCGTGGTGCAGGATATTGCGACAATCGGTGAGTTGTGCCGCAGTCGTGGCATTCTTTTCCATGTGGATGCAACCCAGAGCGTGGGTAAAATTGCGATTGATGTCAGTGAGCTGAAAGTGGATCTGATGTCATTTTCCGCGCATAAGATTTATGGCCCAAAAGGGATTGGCGCGCTGTATGTCAGCCGCAAACCGAAAGTGCGGATAGAAGCGCAAATCCACGGCGGCGGTCATGAGCGCGGTATGCGTTCAGGTACGTTGCCGGTGCATCAGATTGTCGGAATGGGCGAGGCGTATCGTATCGCCAGAGAGGAAATGACCGCGGAAGTGGCACGTCTGAGCGAACTGCGCGATCGTCTGTGGAAAGGCATTCAGCAGCTTGATCAGGTGTTTCTCAACGGCACGCCGAAACATGCTGCGCCAAATATTCTTAACGTCAGTTTTGCCGATGTTGAAGGTGAATCCCTGATTATGGCGCTCAAGGATCTGGCGGTATCGTCAGGTTCCGCCTGTACGTCTGCGAGCCTTGAACCTTCCTACGTTTTGCGCGCAATCGGATTAAGCGAAGAGCTGGCACACGGCTCAATCCGTTTTTCCCTCGGGCGCTGGACCACGGAAGAAGAAATTGATTATGCGATTGCGCTGGTGGTGAAATCAGTCCGCCGCCTGCGTGAATTGCCCCCTGTTTATACGAAATGAAGTGCCACCCGCTGAACGGGTGATTTGCCTGTCATTGATAATGAATATTCATTGAAGATAAAAACAATCAGGAGTCCTGTTATGAGTTCCGAAGTAACGACCAATGAAGCGATGTCCGTCTTCCTTTCCTCTGAGCCAGCTGATGCACGCTGGGGCGAAAAGGCAACACTGAGCACGGATTCTGCCGGTATGACCATTCACCTGAAAGACGGCGATGCGCTGACGGCTATTTCCCGCGCTGCACGCCGCATCGACGGTCAGGGCGTGAAAAACGTCAAACTGGCGGGTGAAGGCTGGGATCTCGAAAACAGCTGGGCATTCTGGCAGGGCTTCCGGGGTCCGAAAGGCACACGCAATGTTGAATGGGCTGACCTGTCTGAAGATGACGCAAACACACTGAAACAACGCCTGAAAATCATCGACTGGGTGCGTAACACCATCAATACTCCGGCGGAAGATTTGTCCCCTGAACAATTGGCTACCCGCGCCGTTGATCTGATGTGCGAATTCGGCAACGAAAAAGTCAGCTACCGCATCACCAAAGGTGACGATCTGCGTCAGCAAAGTTACATGGGGATCCACACCGTCGGTCGTGGTTCTGACCGTCCGCCGGTCCTGCTGGCACTGGATTACAACCCGAGCGGCGACGCAGATGCCCCGGTTTATGCCTGTCTGGTCGGCAAAGGTATTACCTTCGACACAGGCGGCTACAGCCTGAAACCAAGCGCTTCCATGGATTCCATGAAAGCCGATATGGGCGGTGCCGCGACTCTGACTGGCGCGCTGGCGCTGGCGGCGGCTAACGGCCTGAATAAACGCGTAAAACTGTATCTGTGCTGTGCGGATAACATGGTCAGCGGCAATGCGCTGAAACTCGGCGATATCATTCGTTATCGTAACGGCAAAACCGTTGAAGTGATGAATACTGACGCCGAAGGCCGTCTGGTACTGGCCGATGGCCTGATTGACGCGTCTGCACAAAATCCTGAACTGATCATTGATGCGGCAACGCTTACAGGTGCTGCAAAAATGGCGCTGGGCAACGATTACCATGCGCTGTTTAGCTTTGACGATGCACTGGCAGGCGAACTGCTGGAAAGCGCGAAAGCTGAACACGAACCGTTCTGGCGTCTGCCGCTGGAAGAGTTCCACCGTTCGCATCTGCCGTCTAACTTTGCCGAGCTGAACAACATTGCCGGTCCTGCGCACACTGCGGGCGCGAGCACGGCGGCAGCATTCCTTTCTCATTTCGTCACTGAATATAAGAAAGGCTGGCTGCACATCGACTGTTCTGCGACTTATCGCAAAAGCGCGGCGGATCAGTGGTCTGCCGGTGCGACGGGTCTGGGCGTGCGTACCGTTGCTAACTTATTGTTAGCCAAAGCGAAGTAAGTTTCAGAAAGCAATGCATGATGCACAACGGGGCGCTTAACGGCGCCCCGTTTTATACTATTAGCGGAGTCAAGAATCATGAGTGTCCCACACGATCATCTTCCTGCTGGCGCGGCGGCAACTGACGGTGAAAACGAGCTGGAGCGCCTGCTGCGCCTGTCTGTCACTGCACCGGCCTGGCGTCCGGCGTTTTATCAAACTTTGCTGGAATCCACCGTTTTTGTGTTGGGTGATGCAGGGCAGGATGACGCTGAAAAGCAGGGCAGTGTGGCGATAACTGCAGGCAGTGAACTGAATATTTTGCACTGGGAAAAGCAGGACGGCAGCTCGATTATTCCTTTCTTTTCTTCGGTGGATTTTCTGGAAAAAGCCAGTGCCGGTGAAAGCGCGGATGAGCAGGCTTTTGTCGCGCTGCCCGCCCGCGTGTTGTTTGAAATGACGCAAGGGGAAGAATTGTTTCTCAATCCCAAGTCGGAATACGGCAAGGAATTCACCCCAAATGAAGTCACGCTGTTGCTGAGCAATGGCGGACTGAATGCGCCGTCGGAGCTGGTGCTGGATAAAGAAAGCCAGTTGCTGATTGGTCAGCCGGAGGAATATCCTTCTGCAATGATCGACGCGCTGACTACACTCTTCACACAGAAGAAGCCGGTGCGCCGCGCCTTTATGGCGCTGATCCATGATAAAGCCGCAGATGAACAGCCGAATCTGCTGATTGGTGTTGAGGCCGACGGTGATGAGCAGGAAATCGATGCGCTGATCCGCGAGGCGGGGAATGTGGCGAGTGAAACCTCACCCGACGACCGTCCGGTGGATTTCTGTATCGTTTCTGAAAAGGAACGCGGTATCAGCCATTATCTGATCAGCCACACGCAGCCGTTCTATCAGCGCAAATGGGGAAGCTGGTTGCGGAACATTATTCCGTCGTCAGGTCAGGCATAAAATCAGGGGATAAAGCGGGGCTGTACGCCGTTTTGTCCCTGTTTTGTTTAAGGGAAATAGGCTGTTTAGGTTCGTTAGTGAATCAATCACACATTTTTTTAATTAAATGTTGTGATTCGGGTAGGCAATCTTAACTTCGCTCCCTATAATCACCGCCATTTTACGGCAGGTATAACATTAAATTAACCGGCCCTACCTATAAAAGTCAGACAGAGGTTTTTTCATGACTATCGAACGTACTTTCTCCATCATCAAGCCAAACTCCGTAGCTAACAACGACATTGGTGCTATCTACGCACGTTTCGAACGCGCTGGTTTCACTATCATCGCGTCTAAAATGCTGAAACTGACTAAAGAACAAGCTGAAGGCTTCTACGCAGAACACAAAGGCCGTCCTTTCTTCGACGGTCTGGTTGAGTTCATGACTTCTGGCCCGATCATGGTTCAGGTTCTGGAAGGCGAAAACGCAGTTCAGCGTAACCGTGACATCATGGGCGCAACTAACCCGGACAACGCTCTGGCAGGTACTCTGCGTGCAGACTTCGCTGACAGCTTCACGGCTAACGCGGTTCACGGTTCTGACGCTGTAGAATCTGCACAACGCGAAATCGCTTACTTCTTCACCGAAAGCGAAATCTGCCCGCGTTAAGATTTTTGGGTAAGCTCTGCTGGAAGATGTGCCGCAAATTCGCAAGAATTTTGTAACAGGTACCTACCAAACATGGCAACCGTGCCCTAAAATTTGTACAATGTTGCGCCCCGAATGAGCCAGCCTCTTCGGGGCGCAATTTATTTGCAGGCCATCTATTTGTACTGTTTGCACTATATGTAAAAGATACATTCGGCTCTGCACTTCCAATACGCCATAACGTGTAACAACGAGGCCATTTTTTCATGTCAGAATTTAACACGCCCGAGCAAACCTTGTCTGAGACTACTCAAGCTTCTGCAGAAGCCGTCGCCGTTGTCGCGCCTGCTGCCGCAAAAATTAATCTTCTTGACCTTAACCGCAAACAAATGCGTGAGTTCTTCATCAACATGGGCGAAAAACCGTTCCGTGCTGATCAGGTCATGAAGTGGATGTATCACTACTGCAGCGATGATTTCGAGCAAATGACCGATATCAACAAAGCGCTGCGTGAAAAGCTGGCCCGCGTTGCCGAAATTCGTGCACCGGAAGTCGCTTCAGAACAACGTTCCACTGACGGCACTATCAAATGGGCCATTCAGGTAGGCGGACAGCTGGTCGAAACCGTGTATATCCCGGACGGCGACCGTGCGACCCTTTGCGTTTCTTCTCAGGTAGGCTGTGCGCTGGAATGTACTTTCTGTTCCACGGCGCAACAGGGCTTTAACCGTAACCTGCGCGTGTCCGAAATTATCGGTCAGGTGTGGCGTGCGGCAAAAATTATCGGTGCCGCGAAAGTGGCCGGTACGCGTCCTATCACCAACGTGGTGATGATGGGCATGGGCGAACCGTTGCTGAACCTGAATAACGTGGTTCCGGCGATGGAAATCATGCTCGACGATTTCGGTTTCGGCCTGTCAAAACGTCGCGTAACGCTTTCCACATCAGGCGTCGTGCCTGCGCTGGATAAACTGGGCGATATGATTGACGTCGCGCTGGCGATTTCCCTGCACGCACCAAACGACACCATTCGTGACGAAATTGTGCCGATTAACCGCAAATACAATATCGATACTTTCCTGGCAGCGGTTGAGCGCTATATTGGCAAATCTAACGCCAACCAGGGGCGCGTCACCATTGAGTACGTTATGCTGGATCACATCAATGATGGCACCGAGCATGCGCACGAACTGGCAGAGCGTCTGAAAAATACGCCATGCAAGATTAACCTGATCCCATGGAACCCGTTCCCTGGCGCGCCGTATGGCCGCAGCTCGAACAGCCGTATCGATCGTTTCTCAAAAGTGCTGATGGATTATGGCTTTACAGTTATCGTGCGAAAAACCCGTGGTGATGATATTGATGCCGCGTGTGGTCAGCTGGCCGGTGATGTTATCGACCGTACCAAACGTACGTTGAAGAAAAAAATGGCAGGCGAGCAACAGATTTCCGTAAAAGCCGTCTGATCCCAAGGGGCTTCGCCACGGTGTTCCGTCGAAGCCCGCTGTTTTATTGTCGCTGGCAGGGTAAAGGGAATTAAGCATGGCAATGAAGGGCAGTGTGAAAATGTTGATTGCGGCAGGTGTGTCAGTGGTTTTACTGGCAGGCTGTTCCAGTTCACCCAAAGAGTCGCAACCGGCCAGTGGTGCAGCACAAACGCGCCTCGAGTTGGGTATGGCTTACCTGAATCAGGGGAACATGGATGCGGCAAAACAGAACTTGCAGAAAGCCGTTGACGGCGCGCCGAAGGATTATCGGACGCAGCTGGGGATGGCGCTTTACGAGCAAAAAAACGGCAATCAGAAAGCCGCAGAAAGCCGCTACCAGCAAGCGCTGAAGCTGGCGCCGCAAAATGGGACTGTCTTAAATAATTACGGTGCGTTTTTGTGTAGTTTAGGGCAGTATGTACCCGCACAACAGCAGTTTAGCGCCGCAGCTAATGCGCCTGATTACGGTCAGGTTGCTGACAGTCTGGAAAATGCAGGCTACTGTTTTCTGAAGGCCAATCAGAATGAGGAAGCGCGAGTGTTACTAAGCCGGGCATTGAAAGTTGATCCCGATAAAGGCGCACCCTTGCTGACTGAGGCAACCAAAGAATTTGGGGAAGGGAACCGCGCTCAGGCGAAACTATTACTGGATGTATATCAACATGTTCTGCCAGCCACAGCCGACAGCATTATGTTGCAAATTCGATTCGCTGCGTTAGCGGG
Source organism: Rahnella bonaserana (assembly GCF_019049675.1). GTDB lineage: Bacteria > Pseudomonadota > Gammaproteobacteria > Enterobacterales > Enterobacteriaceae > Rahnella > Rahnella bonaserana. The sequence goes on from NZ_JAFMOW010000066.1 coordinate 154,052, forward strand.
CAACCCGGATAGCGTTCAACGCTACGGTAAGCAACTTGCGCGTAGTTATCCACAATCTAAACAGTACCAGCAGTTCTTAGCCAATGAATACTGAAGCCCCTCAAGAAAATAATGCAAAACTGACTACAGGCGAACGTCTGCGTCAGGCTCGTGAACAGTTAGGTCTTAGTCATCAGGCCGTTGCAGAACGCCTGTGTCTGAAAGTCTCGACTATTCGCCAAATTGAAGAAGAAACGACGCCGGCCGATCTTGCGCCGACTTTCCTGCGTGGTTATCTGCGTTCTTATGCCAAGCTGGTTCATGTACCTGAAGAAGAATTATTAGGTCTGATCGGTAAACAAGCGCCGATCAAAGTGCCTAAAGTGGCGTCAATGCAAGGTTTCTCTCTCGGTAAGTCTCGCAAAAAACGCGATGGCTGGCTGATGGGCTTTACCTGGCTGGTGGTGTTTGTCGTGATTGGTCTGACAGGTGCGTGGTGGTGGCAAAATCATCAGGCGCAGCAGCAGGAAATCGCTACCATGGCCGATCAGTCATCGGCACAGCTGAATCAGGATAATGGCCAGGGGCAGACCATTCCTCTGGGCGATAACGCAAATTCTGCACCGACCACAGACGATACCTCCTCTGCGCCGGCGACTGCTGCAAACGCACCGCAAGCACAGAACAGCATTCCGTTGAACACAGCACCGGCGTCGACCGCCAACAGTGCGCCAGCGACGACGACTGCGCCGGCAGAACAGGCACCTGCTGCCGTTTCTACCAGCCAGCCAGCAGCCACCGCTGAAAACGGTCTGCCAACCGGTGATGCACAAACTGCTACGGCAGCGGGTGCGGATCCACAAGCGGTCACTTTTACCTTTAAAGCCGACTGCTGGTTCCAGATTGACGACGCGGCAGGTAAAACCCTGTTCAGCGGCATGAAGAAAGGCGGTGAAACCTTCAGCGTGAAGGGCACTGCGCCGTATAAACTGAAAATCGGTGCGCCGGGTGCAGTAGATATCCAGTTCCAGGGCAAACCGGTTGATTTAAGTCGTTTTGTAAAATCAAGCCGTGTTGCGCGCCTGACTTTAGCTGCCGAGTAATCGGCAGTTTGTCAGACGATTGCAACGATGGAGAGTGAAGTAATGCATAACCAGTCACCCATTACCCGTCGCAAATCAACCCGGATTTATGTCGGCAAGGTGCCTGTAGGTGACGGAGCACCGATTGCAGTGCAATCGATGACCAACACCCGCACCACAGATGTCGCGGCGACGGTCGCACAGATCAAATCACTGGAACGCGTAGGTGTCGATATTGTTCGCGTTTCTGTGCCCACGATGGATGCTGCAGAAGCATTCAAACTTATCAAACAGCAGGTGAATGTCCCGCTGGTCGCTGATATTCATTTCGATTACCGCATCGCCCTGCAGGTTGCAGAATACGGCGTAGATTGCCTGCGTATTAACCCAGGTAACATTGGTAACGAATCCCGCATCCGCTCCGTGGTGGATTGCGCGCGCGACAAAAATATTCCTATCCGTATCGGTGTGAACGGCGGCTCTCTGGAGAAAGATATCCAGGAGAAGTACGGCGAACCTACGCCACAGGCGTTGCTGGAATCGGCAATGCGTCACGTTGATATTCTTGACCGTCTCAACTTTGACCAGTTTAAAGTCAGCGTAAAAGCGTCTGACGTCTTCCTGGCCGTTGAGTCATACCGTTTACTGGCCAAACAGATTGTTCAGCCGTTGCATCTGGGGATTACCGAAGCGGGTGGCCTGCGTGCAGGTTCCGTAAAATCGGCGATTGGCTTAGGGCTGCTGCTTTCTGAAGGCATCGGTGACACGCTGCGTATCTCTCTGGCAGCGGATCCGATTGAAGAAGTTAAAGTCGGTTTCGATATCCTCAAATCACTGCGTATCCGTTCCCGTGGTATCAACTTCATTGCCTGCCCGACCTGTTCGCGTCAGGAGTTTGATGTCATAGGCACCGTGAATGCGCTGGAGCAACGTCTGGAAGATATCATCACGCCAATGGATGTTTCGATTATCGGCTGTGTAGTTAACGGTCCGGGCGAAGCGCTGGTATCTACCATGGGCGTAACCGGCGGTCATAACAAAAGCGGTTTCTACGAAGACGGTGTTCGTCAGAGAGAGCGTTTTGATAACAACGATATGATCGATCAGTTAGAAGCTAAAATTCGCGCCAAAGCAGCGCTGATGGATGAGAGTAAACGTATCGTTATCAATCATCTTGAAAAGTAACATCGGTTGCGGGTGTCAGCGTACATCTGCATTATATTGAACCCGACTGGGGTAATGGCGTCTGTGCGTTGAACCACAGCCCACAAAGCCCCTATAATCGGGTTCATTTTTTATAAAACGATAGAGAACTGACGTGGCAAAGAATATCCAGGCCATTCGCGGCATGAACGACTACCTGCCAGAAGACACAGCACTGTGGCAACGCATTGAAGGATCGTTGAAACAGGTGCTCGGCAGCTACGGCTACAGTGAAATCCGTATGCCGATTGTAGAGCAGACCCCATTGTTTAAACGCGCTATCGGCGAAGTGACCGATGTCGTGGAAAAAGAAATGTATACCTTTGAAGACCGCAACGGTGAAAGCCTGACGCTGCGTCCGGAAGGGACGGCGGGTTGTGTGCGCGCCGGTATTGAACATGGTCTGCTGTACAATCAGGAACAGCGTCTGTGGTACATCGGTCCGATGTTCCGCTACGAGCGCCCGCAAAAAGGCCGCTATCGTCAGTTTAATCAGCTGGGTGTGGAAGTCTTTGGTCTGCAAGGGCCTGACGTTGATGCAGAATTAATTCTGCTGACTGCCCGCTGGTGGCGTGCGCTTGGGATTTCCGAGCACGTCGCACTGGAACTGAACTCTATCGGTTCACTGGAAGCTCGCGCCAACTATCGTGACGCGCTGGTGGCTTTCCTTGAACAGCATAAAGACAAGCTGGATGAAGACTGCAAACGTCGCATGTACAGCAATCCGCTGCGTGTTCTGGACTCAAAAAATCCGGATATTCAGGCGTTATTAAACGATGCACCGGAGCTCGGTGATTATCTTGATGAAGAATCAAGAGAACACTTTGCAGATCTGTGTGAACTTTTAGAGCAGTCTGGTATCCCATATACGGTTAATCAGCGACTTGTGCGCGGTCTGGATTATTACAACCGCACTGTGTTCGAATGGGTAACTCACAGTTTAGGCTCGCAAGGTACCGTTTGTGCCGGTGGTCGTTACGACGGTCTGGTCGAACAACTGGGTGGCCGTGCAACGCCTGCCGTCGGTTTTGCGATGGGGCTTGAGCGTCTGGTACTACTGGTTCAGGCCGTAAACCCGGACTTCAAAGCACCGGCAACTGTTGATGCCTACGTGATTTCTTCCGGTGCAGGTACGCAAAGCGCGGCCATGCAGCTGGCGGAAACATTGCGTGATGCGCTGCCTGAGCTGAAAGTAATGACTAACTACGGTGGTGGTAACTTCAAAAAACAATTCGCCCGTGCAGATAAATGGGGTGCGCGCATTGCACTGGTATTAGGCGAAGATGAAGTTGCGAATCAGCAGGTTGTGGTAAAAGACCTGCAAAGTGGAACACAAGAAACGCTGGCGCAGAGCGAAATCGCCGCGCGTCTGGCTTCGATGTTGGGTTAAGGAGAAGGACACTGTGGAAGTCTATACCACTGAGAATGAACAGGTTGATGCTGTACGTCGCTTCTTTGCCGAAAATGGTAAAGCGCTGGCCATCGGCGTTGTTCTGGGTATTGCAGCCCTGGGCGGCTGGCGTTTCTGGCAGAGTCAGCAGGACTCAGCCCTGACGGAAGCTTCTGCGTCTTTCCAGAAAGCTAATCAGTCGATGACTGGCAATAATGCGCAGGGCGTGGCGAGTCTCGAGAAGTTTGCTCAGAGTAATGACAATAATTACGGGGTATTTGCTGCCCTGCAACTGGCTGATCATTTCGTTGAGACCAAAGATTTCGCGAATGCTGAAAAGCAGTTAGTCCAGGCGCAAGGTCAGGCTAAAGAAGATAATTTACGTTCGCTGGTGAATTTACGTCTGGCTCGTATCCAGATGCAGCAAGGCAAATTTGATGATGCACTCAAAACGTTAGATGGCGTGAAGGGTGAAGGCTGGGCGGCTATGCAGCAAGGCATCCGTGGTGATGTTCTGCTTGCGAAAGGCGATGCGAAAGGTGCACGTGAAGCCTACAGCAAAGGACTCGATTCTAAACCCTCTCAAACGCTGCAAACTATGCTGCGTATGAAATTGAACAACTTAGCCAGCTAAGGGGAACCCCGATGCAATTGCGTAAAACACTCTTGGTAGGATGGGTTTCAGTTGCCCTGCTGAGTGGCTGTTCATTGTTTAACAGCGAAGAAGACGTAGTAAAAATGTCTCCGCTGCCAAAAGTTGAGAATCAGTTTACTCCGACCAAAGTCTGGAGCAAATCTGTGGGCGACGGTGTAGGCGATTTCTACTCCAACCTGCGTCCGGCCTGGCAAGACAACACAATTTATGCTGCCGATCGTTTTGGTGTGGTTAAAGCTCTGGACGCTGACAGCGGTAAAGAAAAATGGAGTGTGAATCTGTCTGAAAAGACCGGCTTCTTCTCCAGCAATATTTCAGCACAACTTTCCGGCGGCCTGACGGTTTCCGGTAGCCATGTGTATGTCGGTAGCGAGAAAGCCGTGGTGTACGCATTGAACACCTCTGACGGTACCGTGGCATGGCAGACTAAAGTTGCGGGTGAAGCGCTTTCCCGTCCTGTCGTCAGCGATGGTCTGGTTCTGGTGCATACCGGCAACGGTATGTTGCAGGGGCTGAGTGAGTCCGATGGTACTATCCAGTGGACCGCTAACCTCGATATGCCAACGCTTTCCCTGCGTGGCGAATCGGCTCCGGCCGTGGCGTTTGGTGCGGCTATCGTGGGTGGTGACAACGGTCGTGTCAGCGCAGTGCTGATGAAAGAAGGTCAGCTGATCTGGCAACAACGTATCTCTCAGACTACCGGTACAACTGAAATTGACCGTCTGAGCGATGTGGATACCACACCGGTTATCGTTGATGGCATCGTGTATGCACTGGCCTATAACGGCAGCCTGGTGGCGATGGATCTTCGTTCTGGCCAGATCATGTGGAAACGCGATGTAGGTTCAGTCAACGACATTATTGTCGATGGCGGCCGTATCTATATGGTTGACCAGGATGACCGCGTAATGGCACTTGATACCCAGGGCGGTGTCAGCGTGTGGCGTCAGAGTGAATTATTGCACCGTAACCTGACAGCCCCGGTGTTGTATAATGGTTACATTGTGGTCGGTGATTCCGAAGGTTATCTGCACTGGATTAACACCACAGATGGTCGTTTTGTGGCTCAGCAGAAAGTCGACAGTGATGGCTTCCTGAGCGGACCGATTGTGGCCAGTGACAAGCTGGTTGTGCAGGCGAAAGGTGGCGAAGTTTACTCCTTCACCCGCTAATACCGCGACCTGCGTCAGCCTCTGAGATCGGTTGATCCCGGGCTTTAAAACGGCTCCTGAATTGCTCAGGGGCCGTTTCGTATTCTGAAATCTGCGTAACGGGTTTAAACCGATTGCGCTGTAACAATTTGAATTATAGTGGTTTGTATTGAAATTCTGCAGACCAGCTATTTGCGTTTTGCACCATATTAAAAAAACTGAGGCTTCAAAATGATACCTGTCGTTGCGCTTGTAGGGCGCCCGAATGTGGGTAAATCCACTTTATTTAACCGCTTAACCAAAACGCGTGACGCGCTGGTTGCGGATTTCCCGGGGCTTACGCGTGACCGCAAGTATGGTCGTGCCGAAATTGAGGGTAATGAATTCATCATCGTGGATACCGGCGGTATCGACGGTACCGAAGACGGCGTTGAAACCCGCATGGCAGGGCAGTCTCTGCTCGCTATCGAAGAAGCGGATATCGTGCTGTTCATGGTCGATGCCCGTGCGGGTCTGATGCCTGCCGATCAGGGCATTGCTCAGCACCTGCGCAGCCGTGAGAAAGCCACATTCCTGGTCGCTAACAAAACGGACGGTCTGGATCCGGACAGCGCCACCGGCGATTTCTACTCGCTGGGTCTGGGCGAAGTCTATGCTATCGCTGCTTCCCACGGTCGTGGTGTCACGCAGCTTATCGAACACGTTCTGATCCCGTTCGTGGGCGAAAAACCGGAAGAAGTCGAACTCACCGAAGAAGAGGCGAATGCCGCTTACTGGGCTGAGCAGGAAGGCACCGGCGATGAAATCCCTGAAGACGTGGAAGACGATTTCGACCCGCAGTCTCTGCCAATCAAACTGGCTATCGTGGGGCGTCCGAACGTAGGTAAGTCCACACTGACTAACCGTATTCTGGGCGAAGAACGTGTCGTGGTTTACGACATGCCGGGCACGACCCGTGACAGTATTTATATCCCGATGGTGCGTGACGAGCGTGAGTACGTTCTGATTGACACCGCCGGTGTGCGTAAGCGCGGAAAAGTGACTGAAACCGTTGAGAAATTCTCGGTAATCAAAACATTGCAGGCGATTGAAGACGCCAACGTGGTGATGCTGGTCATCGATGCCCGCGAAGGTATTTCCGATCAGGATCTCTCACTGTTAGGCTTCATTCTTAACAGCGGGCGCTCACTGGTGATTGTCGTCAACAAGTGGGACGGCATGAACGAAGAAGCGCGTGCGCAGGTGAAAGATCAGCTGGAACTGCGCCTTGGTTTCGTTGATTTCGCGCGTATCCACTTTATCTCTGCCCTGCACGGCAGCGGCGTAGGTAACCTGTTTGAATCAGTGAACGAAGCGTATATCTGTGCGACCACGCGTGTAAGTACTTCCTTACTGACCCGTATCATGCAGATGGCCGCTGACGATCACCAGCCGCCGCTGGTTAACGGTCGTCGCGTTAAGCTGAAATATGCCCACGCCGGCGGTTATAACCCGCCAATCGTGGTTATCCACGGTAACCAGGTGAAAGATCTGGCTGATTCCTACAAACGCTATCTGATGAACTATTTCCGCCGTTCACTGAAAGTGATGGGTACTCCAATCCGCATTCAGTTCAAAGAAGGTGAGAATCCGTATGAAGGCAAGAAAAACTCGCTTTCTCCTCACCAGCAGCGCAAGCGCCGACGTCTGATGCAGCACCTGAAAAACAAATCCTAAACGAATGGGGTGCATGAAAATGTACCCCATTTTTTTGTCTTTATTTTCCCGCAAGGAGCTGGCTGGATGTTCTGGCAGACCTGGAGTTTTGCGTTTGGCGTTACGGTTCCCAATTTATTGATCTTGCTGCTGGGCGTGTTTTTACGCCGCACTGGCCTGATGGATGACAGTTTTAACGAAAAAGCCAGCCGTCTGGTGTTCAATATTGCGCTGCCTTGCCTGCTTTTCTTCAGCGTGGCGCAAGGGCACGATTCCTCCGGTTCTAATCTGCCGCTCGCCATTTATGGTGGCCTTGGTACCGTCGTGACCTTTCTGCTGCTGGAACTGGTGGCGATTAAACTGGTGAAAGACCCCCGTGAGCGCGGCATTTTCGTGCAGGGTGGATTTCGTGCAAATACCGGTATTGCGGGGCTGGCCTATGCCTCGCTGGCGTTTGGCAGTGAGGGTATCGCGCTGGGGTCGATGTATCTGGCGGTCACAGTAATCCTCTTTAACGTGCTGTCCGTGATTACGCTGACCCGCAGCCTGAAAGGCGGGCAGGGCAAACGTATCGGCCTTAAACCCATCATGCATGGCATCGTCACCAATCCGCTGATCATCGGTCTGGTGCTGGGGCTGGCGTTTCAGTACAGCCATTTACCGATGCCGGCGACGATTGCCAGCACCGGTGATTTTATTTCAGGTATGGCTTTGCCGCTGGCGATGTTGTGTGCCGGAGCAAGCCTCGACTGGAAAGCGATGTTTCGCAGCTCAAACGTGGCGGCCTGGTCTTCAGCTTCACGCGTGATATTCGTGCCTGCGCTGATGACCTTCGGCGCATGGCTGTTTGGCTTTCGCGGCGCGGCGCTCGGCGTTATATTTCTCTTTTCCTGTACACCCACGGCGGCGGGTAGCTATGTCATGACCCGTGCGATGGGCGGTAATGCTACGCTGGCGGCCAATATTATTGCCGTCACGACGCTGGGATCATTTTTCACGACTGCGCTGGGTCTGTATTTACTGCGGACGCTGGGCGTCATTTAGAGGGGAATACGATGGATGCGTTCTGTCCGGCTTGCGGCCAGCCAATGAGCTGGGTCAGCGGTCACTTTCATTGTGATGCGTGCCATACCGATTATCAGCAAACGGCATTATGCCCGGATTGTCAGCAACCGTTGCAGGAACTGAAAGCCTGCGGCGCGGTGGATTATTTCTGCCAAAACGGGCACGGGATGATTTCTAAAAAATGGATAACGTTTACGTATTCGCCTTATTCGCAAGAGTGATCATCGGGCGGGGCCTGTTTCCATAACTCCACCAGTTCTTCGGGAGTCTCTGTTTCGGGAATAATCACCACCAGACTGGCGGAATGATCTGCCGACGCGTAATAAATTTCGAGACGGAAATAACGCTGGTCACCCCGACCAGCGTTTTCTTTTTCCTGAGCATAAGGCAAGGCTTTGTTGATGAGCTGGCAAATTTCCCGCCGTTTGTCATCACTCATGCCCGAAAGCTCAACCCGTCGCGGTCCGCTGAGTTTGGGGATAAAAGCAACCCCTCCCTCACGGTAGATTTCAATTACCGTATTACTTTCCAGCGAATCTAAAGGTTTCATTTACATCACTCCAACCTGCTCCCAGGCTTCACGAACCGCTTGTGCAACTGCATCGTCAAAGCGTTTGCCCGCGTTTTTGACCGTTAGCTGTGCGAAGGCGACAAAGTCAGCATCTTTCGACAGGGATTTATCGCAGACCGTGTCATACCAGACGTAACCCGCTCGCTCCCAGGCGTTCCCCCCCAGTTTAGTGGCCGCCAGATAAAATGCGCGATTAGGGATCCCTGAATTGATATGTACACCGCCGTTATCGTCGCGGGTGTTTACATAGCCTTTCATGTCGGCAGGCTGCGGATCTTTGCCGAGTAAAGGATCGTCATAGGCCGTGCCGGGATGGGACATTGAACGCAGGCCGGTGCCGTGAATGCCTTTTGCCAGCAAGCCTTCACCAATGATCCAGTCAGCTTTATCGGCAGTTTGCCTGAGATGGAACTGCTTCACCAGCGAGCCAAACACGTCTGACAGGGATTCATTGAGCGCACCCGATTGTCCGTTATAGTTCAGACCGGCTTCAGATTCCGTCACACCGTGGGAAAGCTCGTGTCCCACGACATCAATGGCGATCGTGAACCGGTTGAAGATTTCCCCGTCGCCGTCACCAAAGACCATCTGTTGCCCGTTCCAGAAGGCGTTCTGATAACCTTTGTCGTAGTGAACAGTACCGGGCAGCGCCAGCCCTTTGCCATCGAGCGAGTTGCGTTTGTAGGCCTGCCAGAAGAAATCATACGTCACGCCGAGATAATCATAAGCTTCATCCACGGCGACATCGCCGTTACTGGCCTGACCTTCTTTACGAACCGATTCCCCCGGCAGTTGGGTGGTATTTTTGGCATCGTAAATATCACGCTCAACCTGACCTGCTTTGGCGGTCACAATTTTCTGGGGTTTGGCGTATGGCTGTGCCATCAGGGTATTTACATGCACCAGTGTCTGTTTCGCGCAACGACGCTGAGGTTCTGATCCGTGTTCGATAATACGGTTAAGCATGTAGGGCGGGATAACGCTGTTGTAACGCTTCGCTGAACTATGACTCATCGTGAATCTCCTTATCAAGGCTCACCCGCAGGTGAAAGAAAGGTGTTCTGATCATCGGATACTGAAAGACGGCTAATGTTTCGCCATCAACGTCAGTATAGGCCTGCTCAGCGTCGCGTCCGCAAAAGTTGAGATTTATCTGTCCGGCTGCAGGTCATACAATTTATGCGGATGGGATGTCACGGCACGTCCTGAGGCTTTTCTGACCGAAGCCCGTACCACCAGTTTTCCTTGTAATAACTGCGTGGTCTGGGGGGCGTCAGGTCGGAGCATACGGCGTTGAAGTAAAGCAATCGCTTCTGCGCCCAGTTCATCACGCGGAACATGCACAGAGGTCAGCGGAACGTCGTGGATCTCCGCCAGGTTAAAGCCATCGGTGCTGATAATGCTGATATCGCCCGGTACGGACAGACCGCGTTTCGACAATGCGGCTACAATACCCGACGCCATGAAATCGCCACCGGTCAGTATGGCGGTAGGAAAGGGCTGATCCGGCGATAACGCATCCAGATATTCCAGCAGCGCCCGTTCACTTTCCTGCGCGCCAAATCCGGAAGTATTAATCAAATGCTGCTTGTCGCAGAACGTCTGATGATGGCGTGCAAATGCCTGTTTGATACCGGTCAGACGCAGTTCCATCGTATGGCGGCGCAGGCACTGCACGGTCACTATGTGCGTATGGCCCTGTGAAAACAGATAATCGCAGGCAAAATCACCCGTCGTCTGATGATCGGGGCTCACGCTGTCATGACGCATAAAGCGGTCATAGCAGTTAAGTAATACGCACGGTTTCCCGATCTCGGCAGCGAGCTGGTGAATATGCGGATCGTCTATACCCACCAGCAATATAGCTTCAGTCTGCGGATCGGTCATTTTGGCAATGAACAGTGCGGCGTCGGCGTTTTCTTCATCCAGCGCACAGTAGCGAACACGCACTTCATGACGGGCGATGGTCGCCAGAATGCCCTGGATCACCTTGTAATAAAAAATATCACTGCGCGCATCGAAGGCGCGGGCAGGGGCGAAAATCACAATGTTGTTCAGCATCAGCCTGCCGGTTGAAAGCTCATTAAGCACGCCCTGTGATTTTGCACATTCCAGCACGCGATCGCGTGCCTTGCTGCTGGTGTTATTTTTACCGGCCAGAACCCGTGAAACGGTGCTGATCGATAACCCTGTCTGGTCGGCAATTTGCTGGATATTTAACTTTCCTTTCAAACTGTGATCTCCTTCAAAATCGTCCATGCAAAATTTTTCACCGCAAAAAGGCGGGAGTCGGTTCAGCTTTATCTGCTCTCACTTTGTTTCGCAGTTATAGCGTGAAAGCTTTTGCAAAAAATCACGTTTCACTCACAAATCCGGCTGCCTACTCTGCAGAAGTACCTCACATAACACATCATCTGCGGCCAGGCCGACGGGTGGGAGAGCGGACATGACAATTCAAATAAATACCAGGACGGCTGCGGTTGCAGAACGCAGGAAAATAAAAGCGTTACGCTGGTGGATGCTGGCGCTGTTTCTTCTTGGCGTGACGGTCAACTACGTCACGCGAAATTCTCTGGGTCTGCTGGCGGCTGAACTGAAAACCAGCCTGAACATGACCACTGAACAATATTCTTACATCGTCGCGGCGTTTCAGGCGGCATACACCATTTTCCAGCCTTTATGCGGTTGGCTGATTGACGTGATTGGCCTGAAGCTGGGCTTTCTGATTTGCGCCTCAATCTGGGCGGTCGTTTGCATGATGCACGCGGGGGCGGGCAGCTGGATCCAACTTGCCGTACTGCGCTTCTTTATGGGCAGCGCCGAAGCTGCCGCTACACCGGCAAACGCCAAAGCGATTTCTGACTGGTTTCCGCGTAAGGAGCGTCCGATTGCTGCGGGTTGGGCAGGCGTAGGCTTCTCGATTGGTGCCATGCTCGCGCCGCCGATTATTCTGGTCGCGCATGTGTCATTTGGCTGGCGCGGAGCGTTCCTGTTCTGCGGTGTGCTGTCGATGCTGTGGGTTCTGTTGTGGTGGAAGTTCTACCACTCACCGGAAACGCATCCGAACTTAAGTAAAGAGGAACTGGCGCTGATCCGTTCCGATAACGAACCACAACAGACGCGTCTGCCGTTTATCAAATCGCTGAAAATTGTTTGTAAAAACAAGAAATTCTACGGTATCGCCATTCCGGCATTTCTGGCCGAACCCGCATGGGCTGTATTCAGTTTCTGGGTGCCGCTGTATCTCGCCAACGAACGCGGGATGGACTTAAAACACATCGTGATGTTTGCCTGGCTGCCGTTCCTGGCCGCCGATCTGGGCAGTATTGCCAGCGGATATCTCACCACGCTGTACCGGAAAGTCTTTGGCTGCACACGCATCAACTCCATTGTCGCCAGTTCTGTTACCGGCGCATTCCTGATGCTCTCGCTGGCGTTGGTCGCCGTAACACAAAGCCCGTACGCCGCGATTGCCCTGATCTCCATCGGCGGATTCGGTCATCAGGTGATTTCCTGCATGTTAAGCGCGGTAGTGGTGGAGACATTCGATAAAAATCAGGTAGCGACGGTCAATGGTATGCGCGGTTCTTCCGCATGGATCGCCAGCTTCCTGTTTTCACTGTTGATCGGCGCAGTTGCCGACAAAATGGGTTTCAATCCGCTGTTTATCGCGATGGGTTTCTTTGATTTGATTGGCGCAGTCTTCCTGATTGCCCTGATCGCTGAACGCCGCAATCCGGCAAAAAGGGAGAGTGTATGAAGACGTTAAAACACTGGGAGTTTGCCGGGCAGCATGACGCAGGTGTGGATTTGCGCGTGGATGGCAAACATCTGTTTTCTCTGCGCGTGCTCGAACAAGGTTTAATTCGTGTGTTCATTCAGCGCAACGGCGAACTGGCGCTGGATCGTACCTGGAGCATCGCACCCCAAAATAGTATCGCGCCCCTGAACGATGTGCCCTGGGAAGGGCGTGACAGACTGAGCAACGAAGGTTTTTCCTTACCAGGCTATCAGCTGGAACAGTGCGACGATTGTCTGACACTGACCACTGACGCGCTGCGCGTTACGGTACATCAGCCTTTGTGGCTCGAGTGGGAATATAAAAATGAGGCCGGTGCCTGGCAACCGCTGGTGAAAGATCGCAAAACCGGCGCGTATATGCTCGGTGTTAAAAATGACGCATCGGCGCACTATCAGCTGCGTGAGGCGCAGGATGGCGTGTACGGACTGGGCGAAAAAGCCGGCGACCTCAACCGCAGCGGTCGTCGCTTCGAAATGCGTAATCTCGATGCGATGGGCTATAACGCCGCCAGCACCGATCCGCTGTACAAACATATTCCGTTTACCCTGACGCGCCGCAATGAAGTGAGTTTTGGCGTGTTCTACGACAATCTCAGCAACGTCTGGTTAGATCTCGGCAATGAACTGGATAATTACCATCTGCCATACCGCCGTTTCAGTGCTGAAGCGGGCGATCTGGATTACTACCTGTTCATCGGCCCGACGTCACTGGAAGTCACCAAAAAGCTGGTGCGCCTGACCGGCAAAACCACGTTTGGCCCAAAATGGAGCCTCGGTTACAGCGGCTCGACCATGTATTACACTGATGCGCCGGACGCCCAGCAGCAACTGATGAAATTCATCACGCTGTGTCAGCAACATGAAATTCCGTGCGATTCGTTCCAGCTTTCATCGGGTTACACGTCGATCGGCAACAAGCGTTATGTCTTTAACTGGAACTACGACAAAGTGCCGGAACCCGAAGTGATGTCGAAGGCGTTTCTTGACGCCGGTATTCGTCTCGCAGCTAACATCAAACCGTGTCTGTTGCAGGATCACCCGCAGTACGGGCAGGTGGCGGAACAGGGGTTGTTTATCCGCGACAGCGAAGACAACGTGCCGGAACGCTCTGTGTTCTGGGATGACGAAGGGTCGCATCTCGATTTCACCCATCCTTCTGCCATTCGCTGGTGGCAAAAAGGCGTGACACATCAGTTGCTGGAAAAAGGTATCGGCTCGACCTGGAACGACAATAACGAATACGAAGTCTGGGACAGCGATGCGCGTTGCCACGGTTTTGGCAAGTCTATCGCCATCAAACATATTCGTCCGGTGATGCCGTTGCTGATGATGCGCGCGTCTTTTGAAGCGCAGCAAAGTTTTGCACCGGAAACCCGTCCGTATCTGATTTCACGTTCCGGTTGTGCCGGGATGCAGCGTTACGTACAAACCTGGAGCGGCGATAACCGCACCAGCTGGCAGACACTGCGCTACAACACGCGCATGGGCATCGGTATGAGTTTGTCCGGTTTGTACAACGTCGGGCACGATGTCGGCGGTTTTTCAGGGGATAAGCCTGATGCCGAATTGTTCGTCCGCTGGGTACAAAACGGCGTGATGCATCCGCGTTTCACCATTCACTCCTGGAATGACGATCACACCGTGAATGAGCCATGGATGTATCCGCAGGTCACGCCGCTTATCCGCGACGCCATCCGTCTGCGATACCGCCTGCTGCCGTATTTCTACACCTTGTTATGGCAGGCTCATGCAGATGATGAACCCATGCTGCGCCCGACATTCCTCGATCACGAGCATGACAAAAACACCTTTGCGGAAACCGATGATTTCCTGATGGGGCGTGATTTGCTGGTAGCCAGCGTGGTGGATGAGGGACAACGTGAACGTGATGTTTACCTGCCGGATAACGGAATTGGCTGGTGTGATTTCTATACCGGTGAATGGTTTGCCGGTGGTCAGACAATCACATTGAAGGCGCCACTGGATCGCCTGCCGCTCCTGGTTCGCGCGGGCGCTGCACTGCCTCAATCCTGTCGTCTGGCGCATGTTGATGCCAGCAAAGATACGCTGCGTGAATTGCACGTATTTCCGGCGCCGGGTCAGGCGACCTCGTCAGGGATGTTGTTCGAGGATGACGGCGAAAGCCATCGCTGGGAACAGAATCATGCGCTGTGGCTGAACTGGGATATTGTGAGTGACGATCAGCGAATCAGTATCACGCTGACGCAGCGCGGCGATTTCAAACCTGCGTGGACTGCCCTGAACATCGTGCTTCCGCAAGGCGAGGCGCGTGAAGTTTGGGTGAATGGTGAACGGAAGGAAAGTTATAATCTGTAATTAATTCAATCGCTTCCCCCTGTGAAGGGGGAGGCCGGAAGGGGGTTTTAAATCCAACGCTTATTTAACCGCACGTTTCCGCGCTTTCTTCTCCACCACAATCGATTTCACTTCACTTTCAATCCAGCCATCGGCCAGACGTGTTTTAAGCGTATCGCCCGGCGCGGTCTGCGTGGTTTTCTTCAGCAATGCGCCTTGTGGCGTAGTCGTCACGCTATAGCCGCGGGCGAGGGTCGCCAGCGGACTGACGCTTTCAAGCTGTGTACAGGCGGTACCAAAACGCTGACGGCTTTCAGTAAGCTGTGATGACATCGCCTGTTGCAGGCGATACTGAAGCTGCTGCACCCTTTGCTGGGCGCGGTGAATACGCGGCTGCGGCTGCTGTTGGGTCAGGCGCTGCTGTAAACGGTCGGTGCGGCGCAGCATCTGACGCAACTGGTTTTGCATAGCTTCATCAAGACGACGGCGCAGTTTGAACAGTGTGGTTTGCTGGCGCGCCAGACGTAAATGTGGATGCTGCTGTTGCAGCCGGTGATTCAGGCGCGTGAAGCGCTGCGCAAGTTGCGCGAGATAATAATCCATCGCCATTTCAAGGCGCTGTTGTTGCGACTGGATCTGGCGCAATAATTCCAGCTGATTGCGGCTGATCAGTTCGGCAGCAGCAGACGGCGTCGGTGCACGCAAATCCGCGACAAAATCAGCAATGGTCACATCGGTTTCGTGGCCGACAGCGCTGACCACAGGAATACGGCTGGCGAAAATCGCCCGCGCCACGCGTTCGTCATTAAAACTCCACAAATCTTCCAGCGAGCCGCCACCGCGTCCGACAATCAGCACATCCACTTCTTCGCGGGCGTTAGCCAGCTGAATGGCGCGGACAATCTGCCCTGGCGCATCCACGCCCTGAACGGAGGTCGGATAGATAATGACGGGTAAAGACGGGTCGCGACGCTTTAAGACATTCAGGACGTCATGCAGCGCGGCACCGCTGGCAGAGGTGATCACACCCACGCATTTAGCAGGCGAGGGCAGGGGCTGTTTAAACTGCGCATCAAACAGACCTTCGGCGGCCAGTTGCTGTTTAAGCAAATCGAATTTCTGCTGCAGAAGACCGTCGCCCGCTTCCTGCATACTTTCGGCAATCAGCTGATAATCGCCGCGCGGTTCATACAAGGTAATGGTCGCGCGGACCAGAACCTGCTGGCCGTTTTGCGGGCGGAACGTCGTGCGGCGGTTGGAATTGCGGAACATCGCGCATTTGACCTGAGCGCGGTCATCTTTGAGCGTAAAATACCAGTGGCCGGAAGACGGCTGAGAGAAGTTTGAAATCTCACCGGAGAGCCAGACCTGACCCATTTCGTTTTCCAGCAACTGTCGGACCGTCTGATTCAGGCGGCTTACGGTAAAAATAGGAGGCGAAGAAGGTAGTGACATGTGATCCAGATCAAATTCAAAAACAGAGACTTAATCGAACGATACTACATGCCCGCAAAAGGTAATCAAGAAGTTTTTGAAATAGTTCTGGTCGAAATGCCTACTCACCTGTATACTCCCGCTGCAATATTTTATCTTTTCCGCATCCACCTTGGTGAGATATTGCCCATGCTACGTATCGCAAAAGAAGCACTAACGTTCGACGACGTTCTCCTTGTTCCAGCCCATTCCACAGTTCTGCCCAATACTGCCGACCTCGGTACTCAACTGACCGCTAAAATCCGTCTGAATATCCCTATGCTGTCCGCAGCCATGGATACCGTGACTGAAGCGAATCTGGCGATTGCTCTGGCGCAGGAAGGCGGCCTCGGATTCATTCACAAGAACATGTCTATTGAGCGTCAGGCGGAAGAAGTCCGTCGCGTGAAGAAGCATGAAAGCGGCGTTGTTGCTGACCCTAAAACCGTCACACCATCGACCACTTTGCGTCAGGTTAAAGAACTCACCGAAATTAACGGTTTTGCCGGTTATCCGGTCGTGACCGAAGAAAACGAACTGGTCGGTATTATTACCGGTCGTGACGTTCGCTTCGTGACCGATCTGGAACAGCCTGTGACTGCGGTCATGACGCCGAAAGAGCGTCTGGTCACTGTTAAAGAAGGCGAAGCCCGCGAAGTCGTGCTGCAAAAAATGCACGAAAAACGTGTAGAGAAAGCGCTGGTCGTTGACGCGCAATTCCATCTGCTCGGTATGATCACCGTAAAAGACTTCCAGAAAGCCGAACGTAAACCGAATGCCTGTAAAGATGAGCAGGGCAGCCTGCGCGTCGGTGCAGCGGTAGGTGCAGGTGCAGGCAATGAAGAACGTATCGATGCGCTGGTTGCTGCCGGTGTTGACGTTCTGCTGATCGACTCCTCTCACGGCCACTCCGAAGGCGTTCTGGAACGTATCCGTGCCACCCGCGCTAAATACCCGGATCTGCAAATCATTGGCGGTAATGTTGCGACTGGCGCAGGTGCTCTGGCACTGGCGAAAGCAGGCGTGAGCGCAGTGAAAGTCGGTATCGGTCCTGGCTCCATCTGTACCACCCGTATCGTTACCGGCGTTGGTGTTCCACAAATCACCGCTGTTTCTGATGCGGTGGAAGCGCTGGAAGGCACCGGTATTCCGGTTATCGCTGACGGCGGTATCCGCTTCTCCGGCGACATCGCAAAGGCTATCGCTGCCGGCGCAAGCTGCGTGATGGTTGGCGGGATGCTGGCTGGTACAGAAGAATCTCCGGGTGAAATCGAGCTGTATCAGGGCCGTTCGTACAAATCCTACCGCGGCATGGGCTCTTTGGGCGCGATGTCCAAAGGCTCTTCTGACCGTTACTTCCAGACTGATAACGCCGCTGACAAACTGGTACCGGAAGGTATCGAAGGTCGCGTCGCGTATAAAGGCCGTCTGAAAGAAATCATCCACCAGCAAATGGGCGGTCTGCGCTCCTGTATGGGGCTGACCGGTTGTGCTACCATCGACGACCTGCGCACCAAGGCTGAGTTTGTCCGCATCAGCGGTGCAGGGATCCAGGAAAGCCACGTACATGACGTGACGATTACCAAAGAGTCACCGAACTACCGCATGGGATCCTGATCCTAAAGACAGCGAGCTAAAGGCTCGCTGTCTGCTTTTAAGATTGTTAGAAAATTTAACCTGTTGTTTTAACGCTTTTATTGCTTTCTGGAAAACGCCCCCTCATGAGCGAAAATATTCACAAGCACCGTATCCTGATCCTCGATTTCGGCTCCCAGTACACCCAACTTGTTGCACGCCGCGTGCGTGAACTGGGTGTCTATTGCGAACTCTGGGCCTGGGACGTAACCGAAGCCCAAATCCGCGAATTCAATCCAAACGGGATCATCCTGTCCGGCGGCCCGGAAAGTACCACCGAGCATGACAGCCCGCGCGCCCCTGATTACGTCTTCGAAGCCGGTGTGCCGGTTCTGGGCGTCTGCTACGGCATGCAAACCATGGCGATGCAGTTAGGCGGCCATGTTGAAGGCTCAAACGAGCGCGAATTTGGTTATGCGCAGGTTGAAGTTCAGACTGAAAGCGCGCTGATCCGCGATATTCAGGATGCCCTGAGCGAGAACAACAAACCGCTGCTCGACGTCTGGATGAGCCACGGCGATAAAGTGACGGCTATCCCGTCTGATTTCGTGACCGTTGCCAGCACTGAGACTTGCCCGTTTGCCATTATGGCCAACGAAGAAAAACGCTTCTACGGTGTGCAGTTCCACCCGGAAGTGACGCACACCCGTCAGGGCCTGCGTATGCTCGAACGTTTCGTGATGGATATCTGCGAGTGCGAAGCTCTGTGGACACCCGCGAAAATCATCGAAGACGCCGTTGAACGCCTGCGTGTGCAGATTGGCGACGACCACGTGATCCTTGGCCTGTCCGGTGGCGTAGATTCCTCCGTGACCGCGATGCTGCTGCATCGTGCCATCGGTGAGCGTCTGACCTGCGTTTTCGTCGATAACGGCCTGCTGCGTCTGAATGAAGCGGATCAGGTTCTGGAAATGTTCGGTGACCGTTTCGGCCTGAACATCGTTCACGTCGCTGCCGAAGATCGTTTCCTGTCTGCGCTGGCGGGTGTTGATGAACCTGAAGCCAAACGTAAAATCATCGGTCGCGTCTTCGTTGAAGTATTCGACGAAGAAGCCTGCAAGCAGGATGAAGTGAAATGGCTGGCGCAGGGCACCATCTACCCTGACGTGATTGAATCTGCCGCTTCTGCTACCGGCAAAGCGCACGTGATCAAATCGCACCATAACGTGGGCGGTCTGCCTAAAGAAATGAAACTGGGTCTGGTTGAGCCGCTGAAAGAGCTATTCAAGGACGAAGTGCGTAAAATCGGTCTGGAACTCGGTCTGCCATACGACATGCTTTACCGTCACCCGTTCCCTGGACCTGGTTTAGGCGTTCGCGTGCTGGGCGAAGTGAAGAAAGAGTATTGCGACCTGTTGCGTCGTGCCGATGCGATTTTCATCGAAGAACTGCATAAAGCTGATTTGTACAACAAAGTCAGCCAGGCCTTCACCGTCTTCCTGCCCGTCCGCTCCGTTGGCGTGATGGGCGATGGCCGTAAATATGACTGGGTGGTTTCCCTGCGCGCAGTAGAGACTATCGACTTCATGACCGCGCACTGGGCGCACCTGCCGTACGATTTCCTCGGCCGCTGCTCCAACCGCATCATCAACGAAGTTAACGGCATTTCCCGCGTGGTGTATGACATCTCCGGTAAGCCGCCGGCAACGATTGAGTGGGAATAAGTTTTAGCGAAAGCTGAACCTGACCCCATAAAAACGCCAGTGTGATCGCAAGATCCACTGGCGTTTTTTATGCCTGAAAATCACTCAGAGTATTATTTCAGATGCGCGGCAAACCCTTTTCTCTCTGGCGTAATGTCCGCTTTTAGCGTCAGTGCCGGAATATCATAATCACCGCCATTTTGCTGACGGAATGGAACAGGCGATGTACTGTCCAGTGTATTCAGCCTTTCCGCCAGTTCGTGGCGCATGTGCGCATAACGGGTTTCATCCGTGCGGTCGGTGCGATAAAACACCAGCGGCGGAAGGACGGTGAACCCCGGATAGTGCAGGATGCCGTGGTTGATCGGGAACAGCAAATCATCGATCGGGCCATTGATACCCCGCGCACTGTAATGCGGTTCCCAGCCGCCGGTTGTGACCATCAGCATGGCGCGTTTACCGGCCATGTTGCCTTCTCCGTAACGGTCCCCCCAGTGTTTATCGGAATGCTCGCCGACGCCGTAAGCAAAACCATAGGCGTAAACGCGTTCCACCCAGCCTTTCATGATCGCAGGCATAGAGAACCACCACAGCGGGAACTGGAAAATCACGGTGTCTGCCCACTGTAACTTTTCCTGCTCGGCGGCGATGTCAGGGCTTTGCGTACCATTCTTGTAGGCGCGTTGAGAATCCTGCGATGGCTTGAAAGGTCCCGGCGCAGGCGCGGTATTGTCTCCGGCATCCAGCGCGGCTTTCCACTGCATGGCATACAAATCTGAAACCTGCACATTGTGCCCGGCAGCCTGTAAATGACTGACAGCAAAATCCTTCAGGGAACCGTTTAACGATTGTGATTCGGGGTGGGCATACACGATCAAAATATTCATGACGACATCTCCGGTGAGTGATGAACGCAGAGTAGGCCGCTCTGGGGTATAGTTAAAATGAATTGATCATATAACAGGTATAGTGATGAGTAATTTCGGGCGTTTGGATCTGAATTTATTACTGACGCTGGATGTCCTGCTTGCAGAGCAAAACGTCACACGTGCTGCGCAGCGTCGTCATCTTTCACAGCCATCGGTCAGTGTGCAACTGGCGAAACTGCGTGAATTTTTCGACGATCCGCTGCTGCTGCCGGGTCCGCGGGGAATGCGTCCGACTGCACGTGCCGATGAATTACGTGAACCGCTACGACAGGCACTGGCTGCTCTCGAAAATGCTGTCGCGACGGGTGAAACCTTTGACCCGTCGACAGCGAAGAATACCTGGAAACTGGGCGCCGCGGATTACGGCGAATCCACCATTGTATTACCCGCATTGCAGGCGCTGCGTGTGGCCGCGCCTTCCGCGCGACTGGCTATTTTTGAAACGTCGCCTGCGCGCATTATCCGTAAAATGGAACAGGGTACGCTGGACCTGGCATTCCACACCGGTGAGGCGGTCATGAACAGCCTGCACAGCAGATTGTTGTTTGCCGAGCGATATGTTCTGGTGAGCAGAAAACAGCATCCGCAGGTGAAAGGCGAGATATCCCTTTCAGATTTTTGCACACTGGAACATGTGATCGTTTCACCCGATGGGGGTGGTTTCTCTGGCAATACCGATATCGCGCTGGCGGCGATGGGTTTATCCCGCCGCGTCGTAATGTCGGTGCCGCATTTCCTGTTTGTCGTTCAGGTGCTGATCACGACAGATCTGGTGTCGATGCTGCCGGAACGTCTGGTACGTGGAAATTCTGCTTTGCACATGACGGAACCGCCGCTGGATGTGCCGGGTTTTGAGATGTACATGGTGTGGCACGAGCGCGCGCATCGTGACCCTTCACACCAGTGGCTGCGCGAGTTTATTGTGGATTCGGTATGAAAAAAGGCAGCCATCTGGCTGCCTTTTTTGTGATGCTGTGACGAGAATTATTCGTTAAACAACTTGGTATCGTTTGCCAGACTATCGACCACGACTTTCAAATCGTTCGCGGTAACTTTTTGTGTATCGTTAGAAACTTGTTTGCCGAAGCCTTTACGGACAACTTTGATCACCGGTTTACCGGTTGCTGAGTCAATCAGCTCACCTTCAAAGTAAACTTCGGTATCACGGGTACGGTGGCCGGTCGCCGTTTCAGTACCGGCAATGACCAGGGCAACCGGGATCACTTCATAGAATTGCAGACCTTCAGCAGAAGTATCCACACCGGTGATTGCACCTTTAAAGATTAAGGTACGCGGCCCCGCGTGATCGGTCAGCGGCAAACGCTCCGCGAGCGCAGGTTTCATACGGCTGTTAGCGTAATCGAGTACACCCTGAAGCGTCTCTTTACTGATTTGTTCAGTTGGCTGAGGTTCAGGATAGAACTTAATAGGTTCGTATTTAATGTAGGAATAATTTTCTTTCTTGAAAGAAGGATCTATCCAACGAAGTACAGGGGTACCCGATGCGGTTTTAACTTCCTTCAGCCCGGAATAATCTCCTAAAAAACCGGAGAATTTTTCAGTCTTAGTAATGTGGCTGGTGCAACCGGCTAAAAACAGTGCGCCAGCGACTGCAGCAACCTGCATCAGTTTTGTTCTTTTCATTCGTACCCTCGGAAATTTTAAGGAAGACAAAGTATGTATAGCACCGCTGTGGAATTTAACCTCTTAACTACAAAGAAAAATTGATATCCGTCAGGATCGCGAAAATACTGTTGCGTGAGGTAATCATTTCGTCCCCATTTATTTTTTTGATGAATGAAACAGATAGTATTCGCCCTTTGGGCTTTCCCCCGTAGAGATGATGTTCCAGCCTTTTGACAGATAAAAAGCGACCGATTTTTTACTCTTTACTAAACATTTCAGCGAGCCCCGACGGGTAAACGTCTCTTCCGCAGCCTGAAGCAATGCCGAACCTGCGCCGGTTCCCTGATATTTGGGATCGACAAACAGGTTATGCAGGAAATCCTCCTGAGTGAAAATCGAGACAAATCCCAGCAAATGTCCGTCACGTTCTGCAACCAGTATCTTTTCGCCAATCACTGCGCGATCGAAATCCTCCAGCTGAAAATCGTCTTCCAGCCACGTCCAGGTGTGCTTCCGGGAGGCCAGAAAAAGCGTGCGTAAAAACGGACGATCTGCTTCCTCATAGGGCCGGATATTGAGGGGTAATGACAAAAATTAAGCCTCCTTTAAAACGATGGGATGATTGCTGTCACGAGCGCGCAATCTACGACTGATACTGCCAGCGGCTTTGGGTAAGTTCAATTTGGTTTTTCCACAGGGCAACTGCAAGGAGTATTACAAGCTTACCAATTCATGATTGATCTTCTGCCCCTCGCCGCCAATAATGCTCCCTTGACTCGGGGTGCCCGCTGCAGAGCAGGGCTGAGATTTTACCCGTATTACCTGATCTGGATTATGCCAGCGTAGGGAAGTCAGGTATCTCTCCTGATACCGCCTTCTTTAGCGCCGGTAGGGAGTCTTATGAATATCCGACCTACCTTGTTGCCCGGCTCTTTAGCTGCCACTTCTCTGAAACAACTCCGCCTTTCTGCGCCGCTGGTCCACTGCCTGACCAACGATGTGGTGCAATCTTTTACCGCCAATGTTCTGCTGGCGCTGGGTGCGTCCCCGGCGATGGTGGTTGATCCCACCGAAGCCGCGCAGTTCAGTGCCATTGCTGATGCCTTACTGGTGAATGTCGGAACGCTGACCCGACCTCACGCCGATGCGATGCTGGCGGCTGTTCACGCGGCAGATCTGGCCGGAAAGCCGTGGGTACTGGATCCGGTCGCTGTCGGTGGCCTGAGCTGGCGAACCGAATTTTGTCTTGAACTCATCAAACGAAAACCCGCCGCCATCCGTGGTAATGCGTCCGAAATTCTTGCACTCAGTGGACTCAGCGCCTCCGGTCGCGGCGTTGACAGCGGCGACGACTCCCTGTCAGCTTTACCTGCCGCACAACAGCTGGCACGTAAAACCGGCGCGATTGTCGCTGTCACGGGTGAAACGGATTATGTCACTGACGGCGAACGCAGCCGGTCCGTAGCAGGCGGACATCCGATGATGACCCGCATTGTCGGCACCGGATGCGCCCTGTCAGCCGTGGTGGCGGCCTTTGTGGCTTTACCGGGCGACCGGCTGGATAACGTTGCTGCTGCCTGCCGCGTGATGTCATGTGCCGGTGAGCGTGCCTGTGCAGCCACAAACGGACCGGGCAGTTTCACGCCTCAGTTCCTCGATAATCTGTATTTGATAGATGAGCAGTGGCTGAACGGGGAGGAGAGGCAATGAAACGGATTAATGCACTGACGATTGCCGGCACGGATCCGAGCGGCGGAGCGGGGATCCAGGCAGATTTGAAAGCCTTCTCGGCGCTGGGTGCGTACGGTACCAGCGTGATCACCGCGCTGGTGGCGCAGAATACCCGCGGCGTGCAGTCGGTTTATAACATTGAGCCGGAGTTTGTTTCAGCGCAGCTGGATTCCGTCCTGAGCGACGTTCGTATCGACAGTACGAAAATCGGCATGCTGGCAAACAGTCAGATTGTGGAAGTGGTTGCGGAGCGGCTCAGACATTATCAGCCGCCGTTTGTGGTGCTGGATACCGTGATGCTGGCGAAGAGTGGCGATCCGCTGTTACTGCCGGAAGCCGTGGATGCCGTGCGCCGTTTGCTGATCCCACAGGTGTCCATTATTACGCCAAACCTGCCTGAAGCCGCCGCGTTGCTGGAGTGTGCGACAGCCACCAGTGAAACCGAAATGCGTGAGCAGGGAGAAGCCTTGCTGGCGATGGGATGTGGCGCGGTGTTGATGAAAGGCGGGCATCTGAGTGATGAGGAAAGCCCTGACTGGCTGTTTATGGCCGGTTCACGCGAGCGGTTTACCGCGCCGCGTGTCGACACCCGTCACACTCATGGCACGGGATGTACCTTATCAGCGGCACTGGCAGCATTGCGACCGCGACATAACAACTGGGCCGATACCGTACGCGAAGCCAAAGAATATTTGCAACAGGCACTGATGCAGGCCGATTCCCTGGAAGTCGGCCACGGCATCGGGCCGGTACACCATTTCCACGGCTGGTGGTAACAGCAGGTTAAGCGCGGCGCTGGGTTTCGCTCAGCGCCTGTTCAGCCTGATGAAATTTCGTCAGGGCCTGTTGCAGATGCCCGGCGTCAAACGGGTTAAGCGGATAGAATTTCTCTTCTTTACGCGGGCGCAGCATGATGCGGATGTTGTTTGCTGAAACCCGTTCAAAAAGATAGCTGGCGATCTCCTCGTTTTCTTCGTCCTTCCACGACAGCAGCAATGCTGCGTGCTCGCCGGTGCGGCGGCCAATAAATTGTTCGTGGGACCACAGACCTTCAAATTCGCCATCTTTTTGGAGTTTTTTACCGCTGAACCACGGTGATTCTGCCAGTGTCCACAAAGCCTGCGGTGAGATTTCCTGATGTAACTGACGCCACAGTGGGCGGTTGTTGTCCATCTGCCAGCAGGCCATACCGAGATAATCATTCAGCTCGCGCCAGTCGCTTTCCAGCCTTTCCCGCAACTCAGGTTCCTGCAAATGGATGAATTGTTGCAGGCCGGTCGCCTGATCGCCGAGTTTGTTATAGGCAATAACGGTCATGGTGCGGGGTTTGCGACGGAAGGTCACCCACAGTAAAAATTTAGGGATGCGGAAGGTAATCGCCTGTACGGTGAGCTTGTAACGGTTGCCACGGGATAGCACCAGTCCATTCGAAGTGCCGCGTTTATCCTGATAATTTCTCACTACCACCACGCTGTTCTGGCCCATCCAGCCCGTCACGTAATGTTCTTTTTCACTTTCAGCCACATCCAGATCTTGCACGATCTGCGTGATTTTCTCGTTATCGAGTTGAGAGAGGGAAAGGGACTGATCTGCGCTGTAATAGCTTTTTTTCAGGGGGACGGCAGCTGGCATAAGAGTATCCACGGTATTGATGTGGTTTACAGCTTACACTAAGTTGTCATACAGATTTTAGGGCTAACCCGCAAAAATTGAACGCCGTCGCGTGAGGCGTATTTTATTGCAGTCTGAGAAAATTTGCTTATCAGAGGGGACATCAGTTATTCGGCATCAAACCAGTCGCTGTTCTGTTCGGCAATGGGTGTGATGGTCGAAATCATCTCCTGCAGATGGATACGGATGGCTTTTTCCGCGGCATCCGGGTCACGTGCTTTTAGCCCTTCGAAGATGGCGTAATGCTGCGCAATCAGACTTTCCGGAGGTGACACCTTACTTAGCGTCAAAAAGCGTACGCGATCCATGGTCGCTTTAATGTGTTCGACCGTTTCCCACGCCAGTTTGCAATCAATGATTTGCGCAATTGTGCGGTGGAATTCATCGTCGAGCAGTAGAAATTCCTGCGTCTGCAGGCTTTTTGCTGCCAGCGTCTGGCGTTCGAGATTGTGTCCGAGCAGCGCCAGATCTTTGTCTGTCGCGACCATTGCCGCACGACGCACCACAGCAGTTTCGACGGCTTCACGAATGAAACGGCCGTCAGCTACCCGTTTTGATGAAATCTTCATCACATAGGTACCGCGCTGCGGCAAAACCTGAACCAGTCCGGCTTCCGCCAGTTTGATAAAGGCTTCGCGAACCGGCTGGCGGGATACGTTGAAACGGGTGGATATTTCTTTTTCCGACAGAAATGCTCCCGGTGCGATAGCACAGGTGACGATGTCCTGACGCAAGGTGCGGTAAATCTGCTGATTAACCGGCACATTACTGAGAAATTCAAAGGAGTCTGTCATGGGCAAATGTTGTCTTTATAGTCGGGAAGCCACAATACTAACATGAGTTTTCTCAGGATTTTGAGATTGTTAGCGCAAGAATTACTGTGAATTGATATGTTCACGACAATACAGTTTTTTGTAGGCAGCGGGTGTGATGCCCAGCAGTTTGCGAAATACCCGCCGGAAATACGCCACATCATTAAAACCGGTCAGACGTGCCACATCTGCAACGTTTCCGGTATTAGCCAGTAAAAGCTTTTCAGCCGCCGTCACCCGTTGCTTATGCAGCGCATCGGTCAGTGTCATCTGGAACGTCAGACGGTACACCCGCCCAAGATAATCTGCGTTGCAATGCAAGCGTTCAGCCAGCTCTGTCGCACCCAGCGGCAAATGAAATTGTGTGGTGATCAGCTGTCGGGCTTTATACGCCAGCGCCACGCCGGGACCATCAGGTTCGACGTTTTCCGGCCAGGCGCGGCAGACTTCTTGTAAAAGTAATATCAAAAACAGCTCAAGTGAGTTTCCGCCACGTTCCTGCTCATATAAAAATAATCTGAACAACGTCAGAATAGTTTCTCTGTCTTTGACTTTACAGTGTTGTGGAATATCCAGCTGTAAAGAGGGATTATTTTGCTGTGATTGAATCATTGCCACATCTTTCACGAAATCAAAATGCAGCCAGTAAAATTTTAAGTCAGAATCGAAAGTGGTTAAGCCTTTATGTTCACGCCCGGGAAATAATAATAAGCTTTCGCCTTCATGCAGATCAAAACGGGTATTTTCTTCCTGCAACGACAGGGTGCCACGGACCACGTAAATTAACTCATGCGAACTGAGTCTCCGGGTCGGATGTGTGCCAATCCCCCTTGAAATGAATAAGCCACCATTTTGAACCTTCAACGGGTAATTTACTGGAAACGCGAGAGATTCAGTCATAACTCAGGCTCCTGGCGGGATGTTAAAGCATGACAGTAGCACAGGGATGGGCGACTGCCGGTGACGTGGCGGGAGGTTTTGATCTGCTTCACAGATTGAAACGACAAGTCGGAATTGTCCCGTTTAACTACTTTATCCTCCTCTTGTTGACGTGATGCCTCTGTGCCAGATTGACCTCGTACCTTATTTATTCTTCGGAATGATGTGAATAATCAGTCTTATTTATCCTGTTCCTGTTGCTTATTAATAACGATATAAAAGCGAGGAAAAAAATGTCAACGGATTCTATTAATACCGGCACATCCCCGGTAGCGGGTGAGGGCGGAATAATTTCAGCCAGCGCCAAACTTTCTGTGAGTGAGAAAATAGGTTATGGGTTAGGAGATGCTGGCGGCACGATAATTACCTGTCTGATCACCAGTTTTCTGACATTCTTTTATACCGATGTTTTCGGCCTGACGCCTGCGATTGTCGGCACGCTGTTTATTTCCCTGCGTGTGATTGACGCGATTTCCGATCCGCTGATGGGCATTCTGGCTGACCGCACGCAAAGCCGCTGGGGACGTTTCCGGCCGTGGCAATTGTGGATTGCGTTGCCGATTGGCATCGTGGGTTTCCTGACGTTTACCGTGCCCGGCCTGAGTGGCGACGCCAAAATTGCCTACGCCTTTTTTACTTATTTTCTGCTGTCAGTGTCTTACACGGCGATCAACGTGCCGTACTGTGCCCTGATTAATACCATGACCACCGATCATCGTGAGGTCATTTCCTGCCAGTCATGGCGTTTTGTGCTCTGCGGTGTGGCGGGATTCATGGTTTCTGTCGGGTTGCCGTGGCTGGTTCAGGTGCTGGGTAAAGGGAACGCTGCCGCCGGATATCAGCAGGGTGTCGGTCTGTTGTGCGCCCTTGCAGTGGTGATGTTTCTGTGGTGCTTTTTCACTGTGCGTGAGCGTCTGCCGCTGGCGCTGCTCGGCCAGTTCAGCGTGAAAGAACACATCCGCGGGATGTTGAAAAACGACCAGTTGCTGCTGGTATTGCTGATGTCTTTCCTGCTGATCAACGTGTTTAACCTGCGCGGTGGCGGCTATATGTATTTCATCACTTACGTGCTGAAAGGGGGCGCGGGCTATGCCTCGATGTTCTTTGGTATGGTGACACTGGCGTCGATTCTCGGCGCGGTGATCGTCAATCAGCTGACCAAATTTGTCGACAGCGTTCGGTTGTACATGATCACCAATCTGGTGCTGGCAGTCTTTTCTCTGCTGCTGTGGTTTGTGCCTGCCGGTGAGCAGCATCAGACGCTGTGGCTCGGCATCATCTTTGTTCACTGCGTGATCCTCGGTTTCACGCTGCCTCTGCACTTTTCCCTGATGGCCTTCGCTGACGATTACGGACACTGGAAAAACGGCATCCGTTCCTCCGGCATGAACTTCGCCTTCAACCTGTTTTTCATCAAATTAGCCTGGGCATCGAGCGCCGGGATCATCAGCCTGGTGTTCATTCTGGTGTCCTATCAGGCCGGCGCGGAACACCAGACTGCGGCGTCGCTGAGCGGGATCACTCTTCTGGAAACCCTGTTGCCTGCGGCGATGCATCTGCTGCTGGCGGGCACGCTGATGTTCTGCAAACTCGATAACACATTGCTGACGCGGATGTCGCATGAACTGGCCGCGAAAATTTAATCGTTATTATCCAATTCAGGAGGTTGTATGTCGTTTTCTCCGGTTGAGTCTTTAGAAGTGCCGCTCGATAAGGTCAATATTTCTGACGCGTTCTGGCTGGAATATCAGCGGCTGGTCAAAGACGTCGTCGTGCCTTACCAGTGGAAGGCCCTGAATGATGAGGTCGCAGATGCAGAACCGAGTCATGCCATAGAGAACTTCCGCATCGCTGCCGGGCAAAGTGCGGGGGAGTTTTACGGTATGGTTTTTCAGGACAGTGATGTGGCGAAGTGGCTGGAAGCCGTCGGCTATTTACTGGCGAAAACGCCGGATCCTGCGCTGGAAGAAACGGCAGACCAGGTGATCGAACTGCTGGGGGCGGTGCAGCAACCCGACGGCTATCTGAACACGTATTTCACCGTGAAAGAGCCGCAACAGCGGTGGACGAATCTGGCCGAATGTCACGAGCTCTATTGTGCCGGACATCTGATCGAAGCCGGCGTGGCTTATGCTCAGGCAACCGGGAAAACGCGTTTGCTGGAGATTGTCTGTAAGCTTGCTGATCACATTGCGGATGTTTTCGGGCCGGGTGATAAACAGCTGCACGGCTATCCCGGTCATCCGGAAATCGAACTGGCACTGATGCGTTTATACGAAGCTACCGGTGAAACCCGCTATCTCGGGCTGACCCGATATTTTGTCGGGCAGCGCGGCGCAGAACCGCATTTCTACGATATTGAATATGAAAAACGTGGCAAAACATCGCACTGGAATACTTACGGTCCGGCGTGGATGGTGAAAGATAAAGCCTATAGTCAGGCCCATCTGCCGGTTGCGTTACAGAAGACGGCTATCGGACATGCGGTGCGCTTTGTGTATCTGTACGCCGGCGTCGCTCATCTGGCGCGGTTGAGTCAGGATCAGGAAAAGCGCGAGGTCTGCCAGCGGTTGTGGCAAAACATGACTCAGCGGCAGATGTATATCACCGGTTCCATCGGCTCACAAAGCAGCGGCGAAGCATTTTCTTCCGATTACGATTTGCCGAATGACACGGCTTACACCGAAACCTGTGCCTCGATCGGGCTGATGATGTTTGCCAACCGTATGTTGCAGATGGATCCGGACAGTCGCTATGCCGATGTGATGGAGCGCGCGCTCTATAACACCGTGCTGGCCGGGATGGCGCTCGACGGCAAACATTTCTTCTACGTGAATCCGCTGGAAGTGCATCCGAAAAGTATTCCCTTCAATCATATCTATGATCACGTAAAACCGGTGCGTCAGCGCTGGTTCGGCTGTGCCTGTTGTCCGCCGAACATCGCGCGGCTTCTTGCATCCCTCGGCCATTACATTTATACCCAGCGGCCGGATGGCGTGGACATCAACCTGTATATAGGCAGTGACGTGCAGGCGATGGTCGGCGGCAAACCGTTGCGGCTCAGGCAGTCCGGTGGTTATCCGTGGACTGAGCACGTTCAGATTGAAATAGATACCGATCAGCCGCTGCACGCCACGCTGGCGCTGCGTTTACCTGACTGGTGCGCCAGTCCGCAGGTGACGCTTAATGGTAAACCGCTGGCGCTTTCCGCTCTGACGCGCAGCGGATATTTACGTCTGACGCAGGACTGGCAGAAAGGCGATCGCATTGAAATGACATTACCGATGCCAGTCACGCGCGTGAAGGGAAACGCCCTGTTGCGGCACGTTGCAGGAAAAGTGGCAATACAGCGAGGCCCGCTGGTGTATTGCCTTGAACAGGCCGATAACGGCAGTGAACTGCATAATGTACGCCTGCCGCAGGATGCAGAGTTCCGCCTGATTTCAGGCAGCGGACTGTTCGCCGGTAAAGCCTTATTGCAGACACAAGGCGAGCGCCGGTTATCGGTTCAGGCCGATCAGCAGCCGTTATATAGCTTTAATCCTCCGGCAGAGGAAACCACGTCACAAACCCTGACGTTCGTGCCTTATTTTACCTGGGCAAATCGCGGGGAAGGGGAAATGCGGGTTTGGATAGATCAGATCTAAACCTGTTGATGATGACAAAACCCGGCGTGGGAGCCGGGTTTTGTTTTTCGGGGATCACTGCTTCCAGCTGTGATATTCGCTCCCTCTTCGTCGCGGTGCGGTTTCCGGTAACAGGGCCAGACCAATCACAGAAACAACGCCCAGCACGATCATGTAAATGGCCAGCCCGTGATAATCGCCGCCGGTCATTTGCAGGATTTTTACCGCCACCAGCCCGAGGATCCCGCTGCCGATGAGTGATCCGATTTGCCAGATCAACGCAATACCGCTGCAGCGGATCCGTGTCGGAAACAGTTCCGGGAAGTAAGATGCCTGCGGGGCATAACACATGCTGTGACCGAATGTCAGCGCCACAATCATTGCTATCTGGGTCACCCAGAAAATATCCAGTTTAAGGGCGAGGAAGAAAGGAATAATCCCGACAGCCAGCAGTACCGCACCTGCCATATACACCGGTTTGCGGCCAATGCGGTCGGAAAGTTTTCCCATTAACGGGATAGAGAAAATTTCGAGGATCACCGCCACAATCATGGTTTGCAGCAGGATACTTTCACTCAGATGATTAGCCTTGCCGAATGCCAGCACAATGACCGTAAACATAGCGAAGGCGCAGGCTTCGATCAGTTTGGCGCAGACGCCTTTCACGATAATTCCCGGATACAGTTTGATGACTTCCACTACCGGGCGCGATTCCACCGCTTTGGTTTTGCGGATTTCAGCAAACACCGGCGATTCATCAATGCGCAGGCGGATGAACAACCCGACGATCACCAGCAACAGGCTCAGCAGGAACGGAATACGCCAGCCCCAGTCGAGCATTTGTGCCGCGGAAAGTTGTGAAGTCAGTAAAGCAAAAAGCGCCGACGGCAGCAGGAAACCCAGAGGCGCTCCGATCTGCACCCAACTGGCGAAGAAACCACGACGCTCCGGCGGAGAATATTCTGCGGTCATCAGCACCGCACCGGCCTGTTCGCCACCGACGCCGAATCCCTGCAATACGCGGATCAGGATCAACAGAACCGGAGCCCAGAAGCCGATTTTTTCATAGGTCGGCAGAAGCCCGATACAAAATGTCCCCAGTCCGACGATCAGAATGGTGATCACCAGCGCTTTTTTTCTGCCGACTTTGTCGCCGATATGGCCAAACACAATGCCACCTAACGGACGGGCAAGAAAACCGACGGCATAAGTGGCGAAGGCCGCCAGCGTACTGATAAGAGGATCATGACTCGGGAAAAATAACTGACCGAAAAATAGAACGGCTGCCGTTCCATAGGCGAAGAAATCATAATATTCGGCGGCCGTACCAATGGCAGAAGCACCAGCGACGCGTCTTAATAAACCACGCTGTTCATTTTCAGATGCTTTTGAGAGGGGCTGTGATGATATTTGTGACATGGTGAAATGCTCCGGTTTAACAATGACGCGGGTAGCAATGCGCCGCTCCCGAAAAGAGAGCGGCTTTTCATTCAAAACATCAGTTGTGAGACAGGGTGGTGGCTGGAGTATGTTTTGGTGGCTTTATCACGAAGAACACCAGAATTGCGCCCAGTGCGGCGACACCACCGGCCAGAATAAAGGCGCTGTCGAAGCGACCCGTGTTTTGGACGATGAAACCGGTGACGACCGGACCGATGATGCCAGACACACTGCCGACCAGGTGGATAAATCCGCTGGTGCCGCCGACGCGGGATTTATGCACCACGTCCTGAATAATGGCCCAGTAAATTGCACCGGTGGTGTACAGGAAGAAAATAGACACCGACATCAGAATAACCGCCGGAACTACGCTGGTGACCACACCGGCCAGAGCAACACAAATCGCTGCGGCTAACAGGCTGACCACTAATATAATTTTTCGCGACAGCAATAAACGGCCTGTGATATTAAAAATCTTATCGGAAATATACCCCCCCAGCGCCAGACCGACGAAGCCGACAATCCACGGAATAACCGTTGTCAGGCTCATCTCTTTAATATTCAGGCCGTGCGCCTGCACCAGATAAGCCGGGAACCAGCTGAGGAAGAAGAATAAAATGTAGTTGTAACAGAAGAAGGCGAAAGCGGTAACCAGGATAATGGGCTGGCGTAAATAATAACCCAGACCGTGTGCGGCCTGTGCCAGATCTTCTTCTTCACTGATATTTTCGTTCTTCATCTGATCAACTAAACGTAATTCTTCCGGTGAAACTCGTTTGCTCTTCAGCGGATTATCCGCGACGGTAAAGAACCAGACCGCCATCCAGACAATCCCGATGGCAGCGATCACCATAAAGGCCGGACGCCAGCCGAAGGAAATTGCCAGATACCCGACAATCGGCCCGGCAACAGCGCCGCCCAGAGGCGAACCGGCGCTGAGCAGTCCCATCGCGGTGGCCGCCTGTTTCTTCGGGAACCATCCGTTGATCATCTTATTTGCCGAAGCACAAATAGGCCCTTCGGCCATACCGAATAATACCCGTAAAATTAACATGGAATAAAAACCGGTCGCGATAGCGGTCATACCACAAAATACCGACCATAATCCGACAGCTAATCCCATCACCAGCGTCGGGCCGAATTTATCTACGGCCAGACCACCGATAAAGTTAAATATCGCGTAACCGAAGAAGAAACTGCCAAATATCATGCCGAATTGTTCGGGATTAATGGTCAGCTCTTTTTCTATCATCGGAACAGTAATCGACAGCGCAACGCGGTCGAGGTAATTGATCATGTAAACCAGGAACAGCAGGAATACGATGATCCAGCGTAAGTTCTTGAACATAGGTGCTCCACTTGTTGGTGTCGTTTTAATAGTGTTGCGTTTTTTGTAGGTAGAATATGAGGTACTGCAGACGGGAGGATATTTAAAATCCCCCCGTCATTTTTCAAAAATAGTCAAATATCAGAATGTCAGTAAAACCTTGCAGCAGGAACGCTGATCTTTCTCAAAAAGCGTTAATGCGGCTTCCACTTCGCTGGCAGGCATCCAGTGCGTCACCAGCTTTTCGGGCGCGATTTTCCCTTGTTCCATCCATTCAATCACCTGCGGGAACCGGTGGCTGTTCAGGCGAGATGAAAACAATGAAATCTCCTTGCTGGTAATACTTTGTTGCGTCACCGAGCTTGGCTCACCGGAAAAACCCATCATGCCGATACGTGCCGCAGGCGAGGCCAGCAGAATAGCTTCCTGTAAAATAGCCGGATGGCAGGCGGCATCGACAATCAGCGTCGGGCGCAAACCTTCGGCGGCCAGTTCATCCGCCACGCTGCGCTCGCTGTTATTGATGATCCAGTCTGCGCCACTTGTCTGTGCCATTTGCAACCGCTCGTCGATACGGTCGGCGACAATCACTTTCTGTACACCGTAAACGCCTTTCAGCACCTGAATCACCGTCAGTCCCATCGGGCCAGCGCCGTAGATAAGCGCAGTGTCCTGAGGTGTCGGTTTGAGAAAGGCGGTGATATTGGCCGCGATAGTAAAGGGTTCAACCATGCTGGCGAGTTTGTCCGGAATAGCGTCCGGAACCACGTAGGCGTTTTTCGCCGGCGCGCAGGCATAATCACTAAAACCGCCATCGCGGTGGACGCCGATCACCTGCAATTGGGCACACACATTCGGGCGACCAATCGAACATGGATAACAATGTCCGCAGCTGACGACCGGATCGACCACGACCCGTTCTCCGATGCGCGAAGCCTCTACGCCTTCCCCCACGCTGTCGATGTGGCCGAAAAATTCATGACCAATCACCCGCGGGTATTTAGCGAACGGATTGTGACCGTGATAAATATGCACATCGGAGCCGCAGATACCGGCGTAACTGACCCGAACTCGTACTTCGCCGGCGGCAGGTACCGGCAAAGCACGTTGCTCGATGACTAATTTTCCGGGCTCTTGTATAACGACGCTGTTCATTTTTGTTCCCTCACCAGTTCCACAAAGTACCGTCTTCCAGACGGGCTACCGGCAGATAGGCCGGTTCATACGGATATTTTGCGGCCAGTTTTTCGTCGAACTCGATACCCAGCCCCGGCTTCTCGCCCGGATGCATATAGCCGTTGTCGAATGTCCAGTTATGCGGGAAGACTTCCAGCATCTGTTCGGAATATCCCATGTATTCCTGCACGCCAAAGTTCGGCACCCACAGGTCGAAGTGCAGGGCGGCGGCCATGCAAACGGGTGAGAGGTCTGAAGGCCCGTGTGAGCCGGTACGTACCTGGTACAGCGAGGCGAAATCGGCAATACGACGCATACCGGTAATGCCGCCCGCATGGGTAATCGTGGTGCGGATATAGTCGATCAGTTGCTCTTCGATCAGCTGTTTGCAATCCCAGATGCTGTTGAACACTTCGCCAACCGCAACTGGCGTCACCGTGTGCTGGCGGATCAAACGGAAGCTTTCCTGATTCTCAGCCGGGGTCGGATCCTCCATCCAGAACAGGCGATATTCTTCGATGCTTTTGCCAAAGCGCGCGGCTTCAATGGGGGTCAGGCGGTGGTGCATGTCATGCAGAAGATGTTCATCAAAACCGAATTTATTACGTACGGCTTCAAACAGTTTAGGCGTGAAATCGAGGTATTTTTCTGTCGACCACAATTGCTCTTCCGGCCAGTTACCTTTCGTTGCCGGTTCGTAAGCCAGGCCTTTGCCTTTCGCCATACCGTACGTTGTTTTCATGCCCGGCACGCCGCATTGCGCGCGAATGGCCTTGAACCCAAGCTCTTTATGTTTGGCGTAATCGTCGAGCACTTCATCAATGGAATGGCCGGTTGTGTGGCAGTAAACCATCACGCCGGTGCGGGATGCACCACCCAGCAACTGATACAGCGGCATATTGGCGGCTTTAGCTTTGATATCCCACAGCGCCACATCGACGGCAGAAATGGCCGACATGGTGACCGGCCCGCGACGCCAGTAAGCGCCTTTGTAGAAGAACTGCCAGATGTCCTCGATCTGATGCGCGTCACGGCCGATCAGTTGCGGGCAAACGTGATCTTTCAGATAGGAAGCGACCGGCAATTCGCGGCCGTTCAGCGTGGCATCCCCGATACCGGTCAGTCCGCTGTCAGTGGTGATTTTTAACGTAACAAAGTTGCGCCCCGGGCATGTGACAAAGACTTCAGCATTCACGATTTTCATCGGTTACGACCTTCTGCAGTAAAAGTAGGATGCATTTTCTTTGGCTATAAATACGCCACATGCAAACTACCATACAAGTATGTAAATCGGTTTTTGCCGGAGAAGATCACACTTTCGTTGCAGGAATTTAACGGGATGAAAAGAAAGCGCCTGTCTGTGACAGGCGTTTTTTAGGCTGGGTACTGACCTATTCCGCCAGTCGTACCACTTCATCCCAAACCGTTTCATCTGCCGGGATCCCCAGACGGCGGTTTTCCTCGCGGTTGGCGGCGGCTGTCTGGCCGGGATAACGGACATCGTGACTGTTTTCTGCCGGTTCCGACTGATTCACGTAATCCGCGATGCTGTCTGCCATGCGTTCGGTGAATTCAGCGCCACCTAACTGTGTCGGGTCGAATACCATGAAAATCTGGCTGGCGCCGGTGCAGCTCCCTTTGCCGATTTTGTCTATTTCATTGGTGGGCGATCCCGCTGAAAGCAACGCGGCCATGGCGTCCAGCACAATCGCCAGCCCGGAACCTTTCCAGTAACCGGTAGGTAAAATGCGCATGGAGGCTTCAATCGGGCCCGGATCATCTGTCAGATTTCCTTCTTTATCGTAGCCGCCGGGGAAGGGCAGCTTTTCGTTTTTCAGCCGTGTAACCTGCAATTTGCCGTAGGAATACTGTGACATTGCCATGTCCAGTACAATCGGACCCTTGGTTCTTGGTACCGCCATCACAAACGGGTTATTGCCGACACGGGTATTTTTTCCGCCCCAGGCGGGCATGCAGGATTCCGTATTGGTCCAGCAAATCGCCGCCATGCCTTGTTGTGCTGCGTGCCAGCCATAACTGCCACCGCGCATCCAGTGACTGCTGTTTTTCAGCGCCACAATTCCAACGCCATACTCTTTCGCCATTTCAGTGGCTTGTTCGACGGCAAATAAAGCATTGGTGATGCCGATCCCGCGGTTGCCGTTGTAAATAGCGATGGCACCGAGGTTTTTTTCCAGTTCCGGTTTGGCGTGAACATCAATCCAGCCTTTGTGAACATAATCGACAAAACGCGCCACCCGGTTCAGACCATGTGATGCAATACCGTCACAACTCGACTCTGTATGGATCTGCGCACAGGTCCGTGCGTCTGCTTCATCAAGTCCCGCTTTTTGCAGGGCGCGCTGGATAGTTTGTTGCATCAGGCTGAATTCAATTCTTTGCATGGTCGGCTCCGGTTGAAAGATCATCAGGCGTCAGAGGTGATAATTCTTCTGTCTGGCTAAGAATATTATTATCTCCCCAACATTTTTCGTACGGCCAGCCGGTAAGTTGCTCGGCGATTAAACGTGTTTCCGGTGTGACATCATATTTACTGCCACCGGCTTTCAGGCGTTCAATTTCATTTACAAGCAGGGCATGGTTATGGCGGGTAAGGCGGAATTTCATTGAACTGTATAATCCCACCAGCAGGAAAATAACTGAGCCCGCGCCAAATACCAGTGTGATACCGTAAACGGCTTCGACAGGTTGCGTGGCACTTTTCGGTGTGAATCCGTAATGCTGTAATAACAGACCTGCTCCAAATAACGCCACCGCCTGAACGGCTTTACGCACGAAAGTCATTACGCCGGCAAAAATACCTTCCCTCCGTTTCCCTGTGAGCATTTCATCCACATCAGGAATAAAACTGTAAATATTCCAGCAAACATAACTGGTACCGGAACGTCCCACGCCCATTAAAATAACCGAGAGATAAATGAGCGCCATATTAAACGGAAGTTGCAGAAGATGGATGGATAAAAATAACCCAACGCTGGCCAGCATAAATAATTGCGCAATACGATATGATGCGCCATTGCCTAATTTCATACACAGGAAGATAAACAGCGCGACGCAGACGAACTGCACCAGCGTCATTAATGTCATTGCATTAGAAGCCGTCACCGCATTTTGGCCGAGAACAAAAATAATATAATACGCCAGCACAGCGCCAAGGACGTCGAGCGCCACATAGCCTCCCAGATACATCCCGACATGCTGGCGGAAGGTGCGTACTTTCATGGTCGAAACCAGCGATCTGAACAGATGCTTCATATCCCGGCGGAATGATAATTTAGGCGCTGTTACATCCACAGGAATTGGTCGTTCCCAGGTGTAGAAATAGAGCAGCAGGATTACGACGGCAAACAGAACACCGAAAATCACCCCCATAATCAGGAAAGATGACGAGGAATCCTCACCGAGATAGGCAATAATCCGCCCCGGTAACCAGGCAGCTAAAATAGCGGCACCGGTTGAGAAAAACATTCTGACACCGGTCAGTTTGGTGCGCATTTTAAAGCTGGAGGTCATTTCTGCCGCCAGCGTTTCATAAGGTACAATAGCCAGCGTATAAGCAGCATAGAATAGAATATAGGTAAGCAGGTAATACCAGAACCCCATGCCGCTGACCCACATAATAATGTAAGTCACCATGATAAGCGGGGCACCAAATAAGAAGAAGAAACCCCGGCGACCATATTTTTTACCCAGCGGATTTCGGTAAAAATTGTCTGTGACATATCCCATCAGCGGATCAAAGAAAGCATCCAGCAAACGTGCAGTGGCAATAACAGCTCCGGCCTCTGCGGGGCTTAGTCCGGCATAGGTGGTGTAGAAAAACATAATCCACAAACCTAATACCGCAAAACATCCGCCGCCGAAGAAATCTCCTCCGCCGTAGGCCAGCATATTTTTTACCGATATCGGTCTTTCTTTATGATGATTAATCATACTACCCCTGCATTCCGTCACCGGATTAATAAGAGTCGTCAAAAGAAATGCGTCGTTTGTGCCCGCAGAAACTCAGAAATGAATTATTCAGCGACATCGGCAAAGTAAAGTTAGGTAAGGCGAGACTACCATACAAGTATGAAAATAAGGTTTTAGCGGAGAAGATCACAAAAACAAAGGCAGGTTGGCTCTGTACTGCAGGAGGGATCACAGTACAGAGAATGAACAAAAGAAAAGAGGGTTAGCCTAAAAGTTCGCAGTGAGGGGGTAAGCGGCACTGAATGGCAGAAGGAAGAACTTCAATTCTGAATTGTTTTCCGGTCAGTGGCTCGCCGTCGAGATTGAACGTCATATCGTGCGGCGCAGTGATTTCCAGCCAGGGCAGACTGGCGGACACAATGTTTTTATTCTCTTCATTATTGAGCAAGCTGCGCAGGAAAGACGGCAGCAGCTCCTCGGATGTCAGCAGACGTAATTGCAGCAATCCGTCGTTAATCAGTGCATCCGGACATATTTGTTGCCCGCCACCTGCCTGGCGGCCATTACCAATACCGATGACCAGCGCATCGCCTTCCCACTGAAAATCCGGGCCTGTGATTTCACAGCGGTCGGCTTTCAGCGTATCCAGACGTAACAGTCCGTGGATGAAATAGGACACGCCGCCAAGTGCTGCCTTGAGTTTTTCTGGCGTCTCGGTTGTGATGCGTGTGCCGAATCCCCCGGTCGCCATGTTGATAAAGAAATGCTGGTCATTCACTTTTGCCAGATCGATATCGGCCGCGCGACCTTTGACAGCCAGCTGTAACGCCTGCTCCGGCTGGAGGGGAATATTACAGGCCGTGGCGAAATCATTGGCGGTACCCAACGGCACGATGCCGAGCACGGGGCGGTGTTGTCCCTCGTATTGTGCCAGCGCACCCGCCACTTCATTAATGGTGCCGTCGCCACCACCGGCAACCACGGTTTCACAGCCCAGTTCAATGGCTTCATTCACATAACGCGCGGCGTCCCCGTACTCCCAGGTGACACGCACATTGAGATCTTCGCCCTCTTTGCGTAGCGCGCCGATGGCTATCCGCAGCTCTTCGTTGCCTGCGCCTTTTCCATTTAAAATCAGCATTGCTGTGGTCATGTACGCTCCTTTTATCTATCTGTATCAACAATAGATGATAGTGATGGTATTTGGCTATCGGATAAATCAGCGAAAAGTTGACTATGGGGTTAAATAATTGCACTGCCATTAATTAGAACGGACGTTTATTTTTCGGAACCGTATTTTTATTCAAGCGACAGAATGTCACGTTATTAATCTGAATAACTGAAAGAGTTTACTTAAATAAGAAGAGTTTTATTCAATGAATACAAAAAGAAAAGCCAGCTCAAGGGAGATTGAGCTGGCCAAGGAGGTGGTTCCTGGTATAGTCCGGTGCTTTATTTTGCATTCGAAGTAAATTGCGAATGCATATTATCCAGCCCGGTCAGAAATAGATGTGATCGAATTCTTGTTTTCGACCAAAACATTATTTCGAATGCGGATTACGGGTGTCCGTTTCTTCCAGATTACGCAATAAAATGGCGAACTCCAGATTGACGTCTTCCGGCAGTGCGACATACACCATGTGGCCGTTACCCGGCGCCACGTCGGTTGGCTGGCCTTTCTTATTGCGCAGGGCTTCCAGTTTGAACTGAACGTTGCCTTGCGGCGTCATCATTTCCACACTGTCACCGACGCAGAATTTATTCTTCACATCAATTTCTGCCCAACCATCCATCCGATTACCGGTGAATTCGCCGACAAACTGCTGGCGGTCGCTGACAGAGAAACCATATTCGTAGTTCTGCTGTGCATCGTGAGTATGGCGACGCAGGAAACCTTCGGTGTATCCGCGATGCGCCAGACCTTCCAGCGTGGAGAGCAGCGTCGGATCAAAAGGCTTACCGGCGACAGCATCGTCAATGGCCCGGCGATAAACCTGTGCGGTGCGCGCGCAATAATAGAAGGATTTTGTACGTCCCTCGATTTTAAGCGAATGCACGCCCATTTTAGTCAGAGTTTCCACATGCTGAATGGCGCGCAGGTCCTTGGAATTCATAATATACGTGCCGTGTTCGTCTTCAAACGCGCTCATGTATTCGCCAGGGCGCAGGGCTTCTTCCAGCATAAAGACTTTATCTGTCGGCTGGCCGATGCCTAATGTCGGTTCTGCGGCTTCCACCTGCTGAACCTGGATCGGTTCGTACTGATGCACGATATTGCCGATGGCGTCTTCTTTGCCTTCCTGCACTTTGTATTCCCAGCGACAGGCGTTAGTACAGGTTCCCTGATTCGGGTCACGCTTATTGATGTAGCCGGAAAGCAGGCAGCGGCCGGAATACGCCATGCACAGCGCACCGTGAACGAAGATTTCGATTTCCATATCCGGCACCTGTGCGCGGATCTCGGCGATTTCTTCCAGCGACAACTCGCGCGATAAAATCACACGGGTCAGGCCCATTTGTTTCCAGAATTTCACCGTCGCCCAGTTCACGGCGTTAGCCTGCACCGAAAGATGAATGTCCATCTGCGGGAAGGCTTCGCGCACCATCATGATAAGACCCGGATCGGACATGATCAGGGCATCGGGCCCCATGTCGATAACGGGTTGCAGATCACGGATGAAGGTTTTCAGCTTGGCGTTATGCGGGGCAATATTCACCACCACATAGAATTTTTTCCCCAGAGCATGGGCTTCATTGATGCCGATTTCCAGATTCTGGTGGTTAAATTCGTTATTACGAACGCGCAGGCTGTAACGTGGCTGACCGGCATAAACCGCATCAGCGCCATACGCGAAGGCGTATCGCATGTTTTTCAGGGAGCCGGCAGGGGAAAGGAGTTCCGGAACAAAAGAATCGCGGGTAAACATAGTCAATCTCAGTCTGATCACAGGTCAGGGCCGTCCCGGATGCGGGGCGACGAAAGGTCAGAATTGTAACGTCTGAGTTGATCAAAAGCAGCCATTTCGTGTGGGTATTACAGCGCTATTTCGACTATTCAGGAGCCAGATCAATTTCCTCCTGTGCTCCTGAATAGCTAAAAACGGAAATCATTGAGAACTACTGCGTCAAATCGCGGATATCAGTGCTTGCGCCGTTTTTCACCACCGACTGAACACCTTTTTTCGATGCGCTTTCCGTGGTGTACATTTCGCTGATACCAATTACCTGATGATTTTTAGCCTTCAGCACAAAGTAGAACTGACCATCTTTTGAGGGTTTAACTTCGTATTGTGCTTCATCAGGGGAGTTGGTCTGAACCGATGTAATCCCGTTTTCTGCTGATGCTTTACTGGCATACATTTCACTGGTGAGAATAATCTCTCCGTTCCCGGCCTTCAGGTTAAAGTGAAACTGTCCATTCTTCGCTTTTTTCAGATCGTAGTGACCATTAGCCATAAAGGTAATCTCCATCAGAGGGGTTATTTTCCAGAGATAAGTGTAGTTAATGGAAACAGTTTCGCGGCGGCAGGAAAGATTTAAGACATGAAATGTGAACTGGCCGACAGACTTTCAGAAACTTTACAAAACTGAATTGCCGGCCATTTATTCGTTATAAGTTATTCGTTATGCCAAATGACAGGGTTCCGCTTCCCAGCGATAGCCCACGCCATAGACGGCGCGAATAAACGCCTTTTCTCCATCCAGTGATTCGAGTTTACGGCGCAGGTTTTTGATATGGCTGTCGATGGTACGGTCTGTGACGACGCGGTAGTCGTCATAAAGATTATTGAGCAGTACT
Source organism: Rahnella bonaserana (assembly GCF_019049675.1). Classification (GTDB taxonomy): domain Bacteria; phylum Pseudomonadota; class Gammaproteobacteria; order Enterobacterales; family Enterobacteriaceae; genus Rahnella; species Rahnella bonaserana. Next base: position 196,720 of record NZ_JAFMOW010000066.1, read on the forward strand.
TCGCGGGTAAACACGTAACCCGGTTTGACGGACAGCGTTTTAAGCAGGCGGAATTCTGCCGGAGTCAGTTCCAGTTCATGCCCCTGGAACGTGGCCTGAAAGCGGGCTTCATCAATGTGCAGACCGTTATCTCTGGGTACATTTTCATCCTGACGTACGCAGCGGCGCAAGATAACCTTCACGCGGGCCACCACCTCACGGGGGCTGTAAGGTTTGCAGATATAATCGTCGGCACCGATTTCCAGCCCGAGCAGGCGATCGATTTCTTCCGTTTTTGCCGTCACCATCATGATCGGCACATCGGAAAACTGACGGATATCCCGGCAGATCGACAGGCCACTGCTGCCAGGCAACATCAGATCTAACAAAATCAGTGCCGGCGGCTGGCTTTTAACCTGCGCGATAACGTCATGTCCGTCCGCCAGCCATTGCGTGGCATAGCCCGCCGCTTCGAGATAATCGATTAACAGCTGAGCAAGTTTAGGCTCGTCTTCCACAATCAGAATTTTTAACGGCGCCGGGCCGGACAATGCAGAGTCGTTCATTCAGTTTCTCGGGCCTGATGTAACAGAGAGCGGCAGGACGATCGTAATACGAACGCCACCCGCCGGAGAGTGGCTGGCGCTGATCTGCCCGCCGTGCGCTTCGACAATATTCTGGCAAATGGCCAGACCTAACCCCGAACCGCCACTGGCGCGATTGCGCGAGCCTTCGGTGCGGTAAAAACGTTCGAAAATACGGCCAAGCTGTTCATCGCTGATGCCCGGCGCGCTGTCCTGGAACATCAGATAAAGTGATTTATCCCTTATTTCGCCCCGGATCTCCAGACCGCCATTCGGGTCAGTATAGCGCAGACTGTTTTCCAGCAGATTATTGAAAAGTTGCGACAGACGCTGCGGATCGCCAAATACTTCGGCGCTTTCCGGCAGATGGCTGGTCAGGGTTAACTGCTTGGCATGGAAACGATCGCGCGAACCAGCTTCCGCCAGTTGCACCAGATGTACAACGTCGGTGTCCACTTTGCGGTATGCCAGCGCACCGGCATCGGAAAGCGAAAGCTGATGCAAATCGTCCACCAGCTTGGTCAGAATCGAGACTTCGGATTGCAGTGATTCCAGCGAGCTGACACTCATCTTACGCACACCATCCTGCATGGCTTCCAGTTCGCCACGCAGAACGGCCAGCGGAGTGCGTAATTCATGGGAAATGTCCGCCATAAACGCCCGGCGCATCTGCTCATTTTTCTCCAGTGTCATCGCCAGCTGGTTAAAATCCTGCGCCAGTTTTCCCAGTTCATCTTCACTGTCGACCTTCACCCGCGTGCTGAAATTTCCCGCAGCCAGCTGATGGGTACCGTTCACCAGCCGTTTCACCGGCGCAAGCATTCCGCGGGATAAAACCCAGGTGACAGCAGCAGCCAGCAAGGCGGTAAAGGCCACAATCATCCAGCTGGTGCGGCTTTGCTGGCGTTCGAAATTAATATCAGCGTCACGGGTCAGGCGTTCGGCAGGCGTCGAAATCACCGAGCCGATGACCACGCCATTGACGGTCATCACGCGGCGCGGACCTTGTAAATCCGGTGGAACAGGCTGGTCATACCCGCCGATCCGATGATCGTGACTGTCGAGGATCCAGAACTTCGTGCGCCATCCCTGCGGCGGCATTTTCGGGCTGCTATTTTGTTCGAATGAACGCATTATCTGATAGATCAACCGGTCATTGGTTTCGAGAAACTCCCAGCTGCCATGCTGTTTGTACTGCTCCTGCAAGGTGTCAGCCAGCAATTCGACGCGCTGTTCGTTGCTCTGACGGATGTAGTCGATAAAGCCCCGCTCGAAGCTCATCCGTACGCCCCAGTTCATGGTGATCAGCACCAGTGCGCAGGTACAAAAAATGGCCATAAACAACTTGGCGGTAATACCAGGTTTCATGATTTTCTCATCGGATCAGGGGAGCCGGCCGCAGCGCGACGACGGTCGATAATGGCATTTTTCTGCGTATCAGGTGGTACTTTGGAGAATACCCAGGCTGGCAGGGCGATCACCAGCGCCATCGACATATAACAATACAGGAACGCGGTGTGCATGGTGGCGCTGTCCGGTGTAATGGCCTGCTGATGGGCGAACACTCCAATCAGCAAACCGGCGACACTGACGCCTAGACTCATCGACAACTGCATGATCATCGACAGCAAACTGTTGCCGCTGCTGGCAAGGCGCGACGGCAGGTCTTTAAGCGTCAGCGTATTCATCGACGAGAAGCGCAGGGAGTTCACCATTCCCTGGAAGAACAAGACAATCGGGATCATCCAGACCGCACCGTAAATCGCCACCAGCGGGAAAATCAGTGTGATCAGCGCCAGCAGCAACGTCGCGCTGACCAGCGCATTCCGGTAACCCAGTTGATTGACCAGCCGGACAACCACGCGTTTCATCCCCATACTGCCGAGCACCATCGGGATCATCATCAGTCCGGCGTGGAAAGGTGTAAAGCCCATACCGAGTTGCAGAAACACCGGTGTCATAAACGGCAGCATGCCGCTGCCGATACGCCCGAGCAGACTGCCGATCAGGCCAATTTTAAAGGTCGGGGTATGGAACAGGCGCAGGGAAAACAGCGCGGAAAGATTGCCGCGAGCATGCATCCAGTAAATACCCAGAGCACCGCCGCCGACAACTACCAGCAGGACAATTTCCAGCACGCTCAGCCCCATACTGCGGCTGCCTTCCAGCGCCAACGTCAGCGTGGCCATACACACCGCCAGCATCACAAACCCGCTGATATCAAAGCGTCGTGTCTGCATTTTGTAATTGGGCATAATCATTAAGGTGGCGATACAACCGGCCAGACCGACCGGAAGATTAATCAGGAAAATCCAGTGCCAGCTGGCGTATTGCACCAGAAAACCGCCCAGCGCCGGACCGAGTAACGGGCCGACCTGACCGGGTAATGTCACCATGGTCATCGCTGCCATGTATTCGCTGCGCGGGACGATTTTCAGCACCGTCAGCCGCCCGACCGGCACCATCATCGCACCGCCGATCCCCTGAACGATGCGCGACATCACCAGTTCACGCAGGCTTTCCGATTGTGCGCACAACAGCGAGCCAAGCGTAAACAGCACAATGGCCGAAAAGAATACCCATTTAACGCCGACTTTATCCGCCAGCCAGCCGCTGGCAGGCAGCATCACGGCGACCGTCAGCACATAAGCAACGACGACGGAATGCATGTGCAACGGGTTTTCGCCCAGACTGCGTGCCATCGAAGGCAGCGCGGTATTCACGATTGTGGTGTCCAGGGCCTGCATAAAAAAGCCGAAGGCGACAATCCACAACTGCCAGCGCACCGAAGGCGGCAGGGGAGCAGAGGGCGCTAAGGTATCAGTGTTTTCAGATTTCATGAGTCATCACATCAGCACAATCATTGTCGCGGCATTTCAGGAGGGAAATCCACCATTAGACCAGGCTCACAGTGTAGCCAGAATGTTTCAGCAGAAAATGGAGGAAATAAGGAGAGTCTTTCCCATTTTTTGACAATTCTTCTGACAATAAAGAATAGCTTTCAGCCTGACATTTTATATCAAAATGCTATGGTTGACCTTTGATCACAAATCGTTCGCATGCAAAGTAAGTTAAATCAGACCTTATGAAAGGGAGAGAATAATGAGCAAAAGAGAACTGGGTCGTTCAGGTATTCAGGTGCCGTTGCTGACGTTTGGCGGCAATGTTTTTGGCTGGACGGTCGATCAGACGGCTTCCTTTAATCTGCTTGATGCCTTACTGGATCATAAACTGAATTTTATAGACACCGCGGATGTGTATTCGAGTTGGGTTGAAGGCAACAAAGGTGGGGAATCGGAAACCATTATCGGCAACTGGCTGAAAAAAACCGGTAAGCGTGACCAGATCATTCTGGCGACGAAAGTCGGCAAACCGATGGGCGAAGGTAAAGTGGGTTTATCGCCACGCTATATTAAAGAAGCCGTGGAAGCCTCGCTGAAACGCCTGCAAACGGATTATATCGATTTATATCAGTCGCATGATGATGATGCCGATACGCCACTGGCCGAAACCATGGCGGCATTCGATGCTCTCATCAAAGAAGGGAAAGTGCGTGCCGTTGGCGCTTCAAACTACAGCGCGCCACGTCTGGCCGAAGCGCTAAAAGTCAGTCAGGAAAACGGGCTGGCACGTTATGAAACGCTGCAACCGCAGTACAATCTGTACGACCGCAAAGTGTATGAAGAAGCGCTGGAAAAAGTCGTTACGGATAACAGTTTAGGCGTGATTAACTTCTACGGTCTGGCCGCCGGCTTCCTGACGGGAAAATACCGCACTAAAGCCGATGCCGGTAAAAGTAAGCGCGGTGAAAGTGTGATCGCGCGATGCCTCAACGAACGCGGCCTGAAAGTGCTGGCGGGGCTGGATCAGGTGGCTGAAAAGCACGGCGCACAGCCAGGGCAGGTGGCACTTGCCTGGCAGATCGCCCGCCCAGGCATTACCTCGCCGATTGTCAGCGCGACGTCACTGCAACAACTGAATGAGCTGGCACAGGCTGCAACCCTTAAACTGGATGACGCGGATATTAAGACTTTAAATGACGCCAGCGCCTGGTAAAATTGGGTTCTGAAATATAAAAAAACCGCCTGATTCAGGCGGTTTTCGTTTATCTGCATCTTTAAAACTTAGCGAAACAACGTTTGTGCCCAGCGTGCCAGACCGGCGGTGACTGAGCCGAAATCATTGCCACCGACCAGCGGGATACCCGGTAACTGCGTCTGTAATGCAGCACGCAGCAGTGGCGAACGCGCACTGCCGCCGGTCAGGTAAATTACGTCAGGTTTAATTTCACTGCTGGCCAGCGCCAGACTGACCTGTTCCTGAATGCGTTCCAGCGGCTGAGAAATCGCGTCACTCAGTTGTTGCTGACTGATAGTTTCCGCCAGACCGGATTCAATGAAGTCCATGGCAGCCGTTACGCTTTCGCGTTCAGAAAGGGCAATCTTACTTTCTTCTGCGGCACGCACCAGACGATAACTCAGACGCTGTTGCTGGACTTTCAGCAGGCGTTTGATGAGATCCGGTTGCGCAGCATCGCGGATCAGATCCCGCAACATACGGCCATTTGCCACGCTGTAGAAATCTAACTGCGCAGGAACATCGTTCGTCGCCACAGCATTCCAGTAAGGCAGGGCCGGAATAGCGATACCTTTTTGTGTCTCGCTGCCCATACCAAACTGCGGCGTGAGCTGTTTGAACGCGGTCATGATGTCCAGATCGTTACCGCCAACGCGGCAACCACTGTGTCCGAGCAGGCTGTTCTGACGCTCAGCTTTATCGCGCCACTGCGGGCCCATCAGCAATACCGAGCAGTCTGTGGTGCCGCCGCCGATATCGACGACCAGCACGGTTTTCTCTTCCGTCAGGGTGGCTTCGAAATCCAGACCTGCGGCGACCGGCTCAAACTGGAACGCTATATCGCGGAAACCGGCGCGCTCAGCGGCACGTTGTAAAATGCCCTGCGCCTGAGCATTGGCCTCTTCACCGCCCATACCCTGGAAGTTAATCGGGCGGCCGATCACGGTCTGTTCAATACTTTCCTGCAATACGGATTCAGCCTGACGCTTGATGTGGTACATCATTGCGCAGACCAGATCTTCAAACAGGGCAATCTGTTGAGGTTTCAGGCCGTTCGCACCCAGGAAGGATTTAGGCGAGCGGACAAAGTACACCTCTTCCGGATCTTCCATATAGGTCGACAATGCCTGCAAACCGAAATGCACGCTGTTAGCATTAACCGGAATATCTTCCTCACGGTTAAAGCTGATGCTGCGGCGCAACAGTGCCAGATTTTCATCACTGCCTGCCGGAACCTGTCCGTGACGGTTCAGCCACTCGCTGACCGCTTCACGTGTCGGCGCACAAAGCATGGAGGGTAAATAAGGATCGTTATTTTCTAACGCCAACAGATGGGCGTTATTATCGCGCATTACCGCAACTGAGCAATTCGCAGTACCGTAGTCAAATCCAATAAACATCATTGTTCCCCATGCCAAAGAAGGGACGGGACTTTACCGGAGAGATGCAGATTCATCAAGTCAGTGGGGCGGAAATAGAAGGAATTCCCTCTCCTGAGACGAGAGGGAATAAACTACACAGAATGACTTCACTTCTTTTACTTCAAGAGCGCCTGCGCTTTTGCGACAACATTATCAACCGTAAAGCCGAACTCTTTAAACAGTTGCTCTGCTGGCGCTGATTCCCCGAAGGTAGTCATACCGACAATTGCGCCGTTAAGGCCGACGTATTTGTACCAATAATCGGCGATACCGGCTTCTACCGCCACGCGCGCGGTCACGGCTTTCGGCAGCACAGATTCGCGGTAAGCCTTGTCCTGTTTGTCGAACACATCAGTCGAAGGCAGGGAGACGACCCGCACTTTAGTACCCGCTGCGGCCAGTTTATCCGCAGCTTCTACCGTAATGCCGACTTCAGACCCGGTGGCGATCAAAATCACTTCCGGTGTGCCTTCAGAGTCTTTCAGCACATAACCGCCACGAGCCACGTTTGCCAGCTGTTCAGGGGTACGCGGTTGCTGAGTCAGGTTCTGACGAGAGAAGATCAGTGCAACCGGACCATCATTTCGCTCGATCGCATATTTCCATGCTACGGCGGATTCCACCTGGTCAGCCGGACGCCACAGGCTCATGTTGGGTGTCACACGCAGGCTGGCCATTTGTTCAACCGGCTGATGAGTCGGGCCATCTTCCCCTAAACCGATCGAATCGTGGGTATACACGAACACGTTGCGGATTTTCATCAGCGCCGCCAGGCGAACCGCGTTACGGGCATATTCGACGAACATCAGGAAAGTCGCAGAATACGGCAGGAAACCGCCGTGCAGCGCCAGGCCATTGGAGATAGCCGTCATGCCGAATTCACGGACACCGTAATGGATGTAGTTACCCGCGAGGTCTTCAATCAGCGATTTTGAGCCCGACCACATGGTCAGGTTACTTGGCGCAAGGTCTGCGGAACCGCCAAGGAATTCAGGCAAAATTTTGCCAAACTCTTCCAGCGTATTTTGCGAGGCTTTACGGCTGGCGATATTCGCAGGTTTGGCCTGCAAACCTTCGATGAATGCCTGTGCTTTGGTTTCCCACTCAGCAGGCAATTTGCCATTTACGCGTCGGTCAAATTCAGCCGCCAGTTCAGGATACGCTTTGGCATAAGCCGCAAATTTATCGTTCCAGGCTTTTTCTTTGGCTTTACCGGCTTCTTTGGCATCCCAGGCGTCATAAATATCTTGCGGGATTTCAAAGGCCGGATAGTTCCAGCCCAGCGCCTTGCGGGTGGCGGCGACTTCATCGGCGCCCAGTGCGGCACCATGCGCCTCGTGGCTACCCGCTTTATTCGGAGAACCAAAGCCAATCACCGTTTTGCACATCAGCAGGGAAGGACGGTCAGTGACTTGATGAGATTCTTCAATTGCCGCTTTAATAGCGTCGGAGTTTTGTCCATCAATTCCACGGATGAGATGCCAGCCGTATGCTTCGAAACGTTTGGCCGTGTCATCGGTAAACCAGCCTTCGACGTGACCATCAATGGAGATGCCGTTGTCATCGTAAAACGCGGTCAGTTTGCCGAGTTTCAGGGTACCGGCCAGCGAGCAGGCTTCGTGGGAAATCCCTTCCATCATGCAGCCATCACCTAAGAAAACGTAGGTATGGTGGTTGACGATTTCGTGATTTTCGCGGTTAAACTGCGCGCCAAGCGTACGTTCCGCAATCGCAAAACCCACGGCGTTGGCAACACCCTGACCCAGCGGGCCGGTGGTGGTTTCCACACCTGGCGTATAACCGTATTCAGGATGTCCTGGCGTTTTGGAATGCAACTGGCGGAAGTTTTCCAGTTCGCTCATTGGCAGGTCGTAACCGGTCAGGTGCAGCAGGCTGTATTGCAGCATCGAGCCGTGGCCATTGGACATCAGGAAGCGGTCGCGATCTGCCCATTTCGGATTGGTGGGATTGTGATTCATGTAATCACGCCACAAAACTTCGGCGATGTCAGCCATCCCCATCGGGGCGCCGGGGTGTCCGGAATTCGCTTTCTGGACGGCATCCATGCTCAGCGCACGGATAGCATTCGCTAGTTCTCTACGAGAAGGCATATTTTTCTCCGGATTGGTTACTTTACTGAGTCAAATGACAGAAGCGCGTAAGTGCCACTACTCTGCCAGCTGACTCAGCTGAGATTAGATTTTCAAACTACGGCTGAAACTAAAGTTGTGCTGAAAGCATATCTTCGAGTTTCTTCTGATCGACGGCGAACGCGCGAATACCTTCCGCCAGTTTTTCAACGGCCATGGCGTCCTGATGGTGTTCCCAGAGGAATTCAGCCTGCGTAAGAGGTGCTGGTTTTTTCCCACCTTTAACGGAAGGCTGTAACTTACGTTCAACCGGTTCATTGCTGGCTTTCAGTTCTTCCAGCAGGTTTGGAGAAATGGTCAGACGGTCACAGCCTGCCAGCGCCAGGATTTGTTCCACTTTACGGAAACTGGCACCCATGATGACGGTCGGATAATCGTGAGATTTGTAATAGTCGTAGATATCGCGAACAGATTTCACACCCGGATCTTTTTCCACATCATAAGTCGCGTCGGGATCTTTGGCTTTGTACCAGTCATAGATGCGGCCAACGAACGGGGAAATCAGATAGACACCGGCTTCAGCACAGGCACGGGCCTGAGCGAATGAGAAGAGCAGAGTCAGGTTACAGTTGATCCCTTCTTTTTCCAGTTTCTCTGCGGCTTTGATCCCTTCCCAGGTTGAAGCCAGTTTGATCAGAATGCGCGATTTATCAATGCCCTGATCCTGATACAGGCCAATCAGTTTACGGGCCTTTTCGATACATAATTCACTGTTGAATGACAGACGGGCATCGACTTCTGTCGAGATGCGGCCTGGCACGCTTTTCAGGATTTCCACCCCGATATTAACGGCCAGTTTATCTGTGGCATTTACCACCTGAGTCTCTTTGCTGCCGCCTTGCTTACGGGCATAGTCCAGCGCGTCTTTAATCAGGTTTTGGTATTGCGGCAGGTCGGCTGCTTTGAGGATCAGCGAAGGATTGGTGGTCGCATCCTGAGGCTCGAAATGACGGATAGATTCAATGTCACCGCTGTCGGCAACGACGGTGGTGATTTTTTTTAGTGCGTCTAACTGGTTCATCTCTTAGCTCCTTAGCGAGAAAAAACGATACAGCAATAAGGTCGACTGACTCTGATTCGTAGGGCTCCTACCCTGCATCATTCTGTTAACAAACTGAATGCGCTTTTTCTGATTACTGCAATGGGTCTCAACAATGGCGGCCTTTGTTGCTGCGTAAACTGGGCGTCTGACGAGAAAAGCGCAAGGACAAACTTTAAGCTTAGTTGATTTTTACGAGACGTCTTCCATGAATGAAAAGCAAACAATGTAACGGTCAATTTTTGGTCGATATTCATCCTTTGTCGTGGCAGGGTTATCTATACTGGTCAGCGGGAAAACTGATGCTGATGTTTCCCCGTACCTGTTGTCTCTGCAAAAAAATAAGAAACAAGAAAAGGACCCTACGATGGACGAACAACTCAAGCAAAGTGCGCTCGATTTTCATGAATTCCCGGTGCCCGGAAAAATTCAGGTCTCGCCCACCAAACCCCTCGCCACACAACGTGATCTGGCGCTGGCTTATTCACCTGGCGTGGCCGCCCCCTGTCTGGAGATCGCCAAAGATCCGCAGGCCGCTTACAAATACACAGCTCGCGGCAATCTGGTGGCCGTAATCTCGAACGGAACCGCGGTTCTCGGCCTGGGGAATATCGGCGCGCTGGCCGGTAAACCCGTGATGGAAGGGAAGGGGGTGTTGTTCAAAAAATTCGCGGGTATCGACGTGTTTGATATCGAAGTCGATGAAAACGATCCGGATAAACTGATCGACGTGATCGCCGCGCTGGAGCCGACGTTCGGCGGCATCAACCTTGAGGACATCAAAGCGCCGGAATGCTTTTACATTGAGAAAAAGCTGCGCGAACGTATGAAGATCCCGGTGTTTCATGACGATCAGCACGGCACCGCGATTATCTGTACGGCGGCGGTCCTCAACGGTTTACGCGTGGTGGGTAAAAATATTTCGGATGTGCGGCTGGTGGTGTCCGGCGCGGGGGCTTCTGCTATTGCCTGCCTGAATCTGCTGGTTGCGCTCGGACTTAAACGCCACAACATTACGGCCTGTGATTCCCGTGGTGTTATCTATAAAGGCCGCGAAGAAAATATGGCAGAAACCAAAGCGGCGTACGCTATTGACGACAACGGGCAGCGCACGCTGGCCGATGCCATTCCGCAAGCTGACATCTTCCTCGGCTGTTCCGGCCCCGGCGTTCTGACGCAGGAAATGGTGATAACCATGGCGAAGGATCCGCTGATCCTGGCGCTTGCCAATCCTGAACCGGAAATTTTGCCACCGCTGGCGAAAGCGGTTCGCCCTGATGCCATCATCTGTACAGGTCGATCTGATTATCCCAATCAGGTCAACAATGTGCTGTGTTTCCCGTTCATTTTCCGTGGCGCGCTGGACGTAGGTGCAACCACCATTAATGAAGAAATGAAACTGGCCTGTGTTCATGCGATTGCCGATCTGGCGATGGCAGAACAAAGTGATGTGGTGGCATCAGCCTATGGAGAAGAAGAGCTGTCTTTCGGCCCGGACTACATCATTCCGAAACCCTTCGATCCGCGCCTGATTGTGAAAATTGCACCCGCCGTGGCGAAGGCTGCTATGGATTCCGGCGTGGCGACGCGGCCCATTGAGGATTTTGATGCTTACGTCGAGAAGCTGGCCGAATTTGTTTACAAAACCAATCTGTTCATGAAACCGATTTTCTCGCAGGCGAAGAAAGATGCCCGACGGGTGGTGATGGCGGAAGGGGAAGAAGAACGGGTATTACAGGCCACGCAGGAGTTGATTTCCCTTGGGCTGGCCAAACCTATTCTGGTTGGACGGCCAAGCGTTATTGCCATGCGAATTAAGAAACTGGGGCTGCAACTGGAAGCTGGCCGGGATTTCGAAGTGGTGAATAACGAATCTGATCCGCGCTTCAATGAGTACTGGCGCGAATATTATGAACTGATGAAACGACGCGGCGTGTCGCAGGAGCAGGCGCGGCGGGCGGTGATTGGTAATCCGACACTGATTTCCGCCATCATGCTGTTGCGCGGTGAAGCTGATGCGATGATTTGCGGCACGGTCGGCACCTATCATGAGCATTACGACATCGTGGAGAAAGTGTTTGGTTTTCGCGAAGGAGCGCACGTTGCCGGTGCCATGAATGCGTTGCTGCTGCCAAGCGGCAATACCTTTATTGCAGACACTTACGTTAACGACGATCCGACGCCGGAACAGCTTGCAGAAATCACTCTTATGGCGGCAGAAACGGTGCGGCGTTTTGGTATTGAGCCAAAAGTTGCGTTGCTTTCGCATTCGAGTTTTGGCACTTCAGACAGTCCGGCTGCACTGAAAATGCGGCGCACGCTGGAACTGGTGAATGAGCTTGATCCTGAGCTGGAAATTGACGGCGAGATGCATGGTGATGCTGCGCTGATGGAAAGTATCCGTCAGGACATCATGCCGGACAGTCCGCTGAAAGGTTCGGCTAATATTCTGATAATGCCGAATATGGAATCGGCACGTATCAGTTACAACCTGCTGCGGGTATCGTGCTCTGAAGGCGTGACCGTCGGACCGGTACTGATGGGAGTATCGAAACCGGTACATATTCTGACACCGATTGCTTCGGTACGCAGGATTGTGAACATGGTGGCTTTAGCCGTGGTGGAGGCGCAGACCGAGCCTCTTTAATCCTGACTCTTTAAACCTGCCTCTTTAAGCCTGAAAGGGCGCCGCAACAGGTGCCCTTTTTAATGAAATGACGGGCTCAGTATTTCACTTCGCCGATCCGCTCCAGCGCATCGACGATCAGATCCCAGAAACGCTGATGGTCGAGTTTTACCGCGACCTGCGTATGGCAATCCGGCGGCGGTGGGGCGCGGAAATCGGCAACGGTCATGCCCAGCGTCAGCGTGCCGGTCAGCTCAATATCCACGGGCACTTTTTGCACCGTCATGACGTTCGGATCAATCACGTAAGCCACGGCGCAAGGGTCGTGAACCGGCGGCGAATCAAAGCCCTGACGATCTTTGTAACTCAGGCCGAAGAAATCGAGCAGCTCACCGACAAATTTGGCGGGCTGAGTGCCAACCGCAGCAATACGCGCAGCGACTTCCGGCGTGGCAAGCGCCTGATGCGTGAGATCTAATCCGACCATGGTCAGCGGCCATTTTTCGTTGAACACGATATGGGCGGCTTCAGGATCAATCTTGATATTAAACTCGGCGACTGCGCTCCAGTTACCGACATGATAACCGCCGCCCATCAGCACCACTTCTTTCACGCGGTCAGCAATACGCGGCTCTTTACGTACCGCCATCGCAATATTGGTCAGCCCGCCGGTCGGCACCAGCGTGATCGTTTTCGGTGGATGGGACATGATCAAATCAATGATCAGGTCGATGGCGTGAACCGGCTCCAGTTTGATGGCCGCTTCCGGTAGCACCGGCCCGTCGAGACCTGATTCGCCGTGAATTTCATCAGCCACTTCAATCTGGCGTACCAGCGGACGCGTTGCGCCTGCGGCAAACGGCACGCCGGTGAGATTGATCACGCGTGCGACTGCCAGCGCATTGCGGGTGACTTTTTCCAGTGTCTGATTGCCGACCACAGTGGTGACGGCCAGCAGTTCGATGTCAGGGTTACCGTGAGCCAGTAACATCGCGATTGCGTCGTCATGCCCCGGATCGCAGTCAAGGATGATCTTTTTGACCATTTCTTATTCCTTTAATTAATGTAGTGGTACTTCGGTTTCGACAGCCAGACCGGATTATTTTTTGGCTTGTTGCAGCCACTTATCCAGTTCATTGGCAAATTGCTGGCGGTCGCGCTGATTAAGCGCAGGTGGTCCACCGGTCTGCACGCCGCTGGCGCGCATGGTGTCCATAAAATCACGCATATTCAGGCGCTCTTTAATGGTTTCAGTGGTGTAACGTTCGCCGCGAGGGTTGAGCGCTACACCGCCTTTTTCAATCACTTCCGCTGCCAGAGGAATATCTGCGGTGATGACCAGATCACCGGGCTCGGTGCGTTTGACGATTTCGTTATCCGCGACGTCAAAACCGGCTTCCACTCGCAGAGTTCGCAGGAATTTCGACGGCGGTGTGCGTATGATTTGGTTAGCCACCAGCGTCACCATCATGCCGGTACGCTCAGCGGCGCGGAACAGCACTTCCTTGATGACATTCGGACAGGCGTCGGCATCAACCCAGATTTGCATTAGCTTTGCTCTCCGTTTACAGAGGGTCCTTTTTCAGCCAGCCAGTCGCGAACCGGCAGAAAATCGCTGTACAGCGCGGCTTCCGGGCTGCCATCTTCCGGCTCGTAGCCATATTCCCAGCGCACCAGGGGCGGCATCGACATCAAAATAGATTCTGTACGCCCGCCGGTTTGCAGGCCAAACAGCGTCCCGCGATCCCACACCAGATTGAATTCAACATAGCGGCCACGGCGGTAAAGCTGGAACTGACGCTCGCGTTCGCCCCACGGCATTGCTTTGCGTTTTTCCACAATCGGCAGATAGGCGTCGGTGAAGCCGTTGCCGACGGCCTGCATAAAGCTGAAACAGGTATCGAAATCTGGCGAGTTCAGATCGTCAAAGAACAAACCCCCGATCCCGCGCGCTTCATTGCGGTGTTTGATAAAGAAGTAATCGTCGCACCACTTTTTATATTTCGGATATACATCCTCGCCAAACGGCTGGCAAAGCTGCTGCGCGGTCAGGTGCCAGTGGCGGGCATCTTCTTCAAAACCGTAATACGGTGTGAGGTCGAAACCTCCACCGAACCACCATACCGGCGCTTCACCTGGTTTTTCGGCAATGAAGAAACGCACATTGGCGTGGCTGGTCGGAATATAAGGATTCAGCGGATGAATAACCAGTGAGACACCCATCGCCTGAAAACTGCGACCGGCAAGTTCAGGGCGATGTGCCGTGGCGGAAGCCGGAAGGGTGGCACCGGAAACATGTGAGAAGTTCACGCCAGCCTGTTCGAATACTGCGCCATGGGTCATAACCCGGCTCTGACCACCACCGCCTTCTTCGCGAACCCACTGGTCTTCAGCAAATTGACCTTTGCCATCGGCAGCGGCAAGTTGCTGGCAAATGTGGTCCTGAAGCTTGAGCAGGAAGGTTTTGACTTGCTGGATGTCGGGAATGGATTGGCTCACAGGCTAACTCGCAGACGTTGACTGAAAAGACATTCAGCGCCTTGCGGGCGCTGAATGATAGAAAAGTGGACATTATTATATACCCAAAACCCTGCGGGTCACCAAAGGCGCTGCTTTTGGTGTGGGAAAGAGGTTATCGGGGTTTACGCTCGTTGGCGTCGAAGTAACTGAAAAAGTTAACGATACCCTGGGAAATCGCCTGTGCAATTTCACGACGGAACGCCGTAGTGCTGAGCAGCTGTTCTTCCTGATGGTTGGTGATAAATGAGGTTTCTACCAGAATTGACGGGATCGAGGGTGATTTCAGAACGGCAAATGCGGCCTGTTCAGTTTGCTGACTGTGCAGATGATGGATAGGCCGGATCCTGTCGAGCACGTGATGCCCCAGCGTCAGGCTGTTTTTAATGGTGTCGGTCTGCACCAGATCGAATAACACCTGTTGCAGGTAATTGTTGTCTTCTTTAGCGTATTTCGCTCCGGCAACCAGGTCGGCGTCATTTTCTTTTTTCGACATATAACGCGCCATGGCACTGCTGGCACCGCGGTTTGACAGGGCAAAAACCGACGCACCAGAGGCGGTCGGACTGGTGTAACCATCGGCGTGAATGGAAACGAAAAGGTCTGCCTGATGCTGATGCGCCAGTTCAACACGCTGATAGAGCGGAATAAAGTGGTCAGAATCGCGGGTCAGTTTGACTTCAATATGGCTTTGCTCACCTAAGAATTCCCGCACATAGTTGGCGATTTCCAGCACCACGTGTTTTTCTTCCGACCCCTCATGGCCGACAGCGCCGGAGTCAATACCACCGTGGCCGGGATCAATCATCACCAGCTTTTTTGCGCCCGGTGGCTTAGGCGCCGGTGCCGATTTGGTGATGTGTTCCTGTTGTGCCGCACTGGCAGAGCGTGAACCAAAGGCGGCAATCGCTAAACCGAGTCCGGAAAGCAGTAACTGGCGGCGTGTGGCGGCAGCAGGAAGCGGCTGGAAATGCAGAAATTTGTTCAGGGGGTTTAACATCAGTCCGTTACCGTCAGAAAAAAGGCAGAATGCTCTATGTTATAGAGTATCTTTTTTATAGATTCGATCTGAGAACTATTACTTTTTATGAATATTGTGTCGCGGATGAAATTAAGGGCGAATAAATATTCGCTGATAAGAAGGGAATATCCTCTGCTGGTGCTGAATTTGCGGTTTAAATTCATTCATAAAGCAGACAATCTGTGATTTTGATGTTGCGTATCAAACAGATCACGCGATAATCAAATAAACCCCTATTAACAGCGGCGAACAGTGATGGAAATTCGCGTATACCGTCAAGAAGATTTTGAAGAAGTACTGACCTTATGGGAGCGTTGCGATCTGCTGCGCCCGTGGAACGATCCTGAGCTGGATATCGAACGTAAAATCAACCACAGCCCGGAGTTTTTCCTGGTGGCTGAAGTGGGTGGTGAAGTGGTAGGCACCCTGATGGGAGGTTACGACGGTCATCGCGGTTCGGCTAATTATCTCGGGGTCCATCCGGATTATCGCGGACGCGGCATTGCCAACGCTTTGGTTAATCGTCTGGAGAAAAAACTGATTGCCCGTGGCTGCCCGAAAATGAATTTAATGGTACGTGCTGAAAACGATGCAGTGGTCAGCATGTATGAAAAACTGGGTTATGAAATCTCTGACACTTTGCTGCTCGGCAAACGTTTGATCGAAGATCAGGAGTACTAATCTACCCATTGTTCTTCAAGTTGCAGATGCGTTGGCTGCTTTTACTCGCCCGAATCACTAACTTATGTAAGCTCATCGGGACTCACTCACTTGCCGCCTTTCTGCAACTCGAATTACAAAGGGTATATATGTTGTGTAATAAATAAAAAAGCCCCGGCAGAATCACTTCTGCCGGGGCTTTTAACTTTCTGGATTACTTGATGATTTTGACGCTCTTCACGTCCACTTCCACAGAGTTCCAGTCTTTATCGACTTTACCTTCGATGCGGATTTTATCTTTTGGCGAGACGTTCTGTCCCTGCCAGCGTTTACCGTCAATTTCTACATTCAGGGTGCCGGTATTATCGCGGAAAATGTACTTATCGTGGTCGATACGCTGATCCAGATAGCCTTCCAGCATGATCCATTGATCATCTTTCATGGTCTGGGCATCTTTCACGGTGCTCAGCGCAGTGGTACCGGTGAAGCCGCCCTGTGCTGCGGGCTGTGCCTGGGATTCCTGTGCTGACGGGCCGTTAAAGCCGCCGGTTTGCTGGGCAAACGCCGTCGCTGAACAAAGTGCAATGAGGGTTGCCAGAGTGATCTTCTTCATCATAATAGGTCTTCCTTAATTTAATGTTTCCGGTGTACCGGCAACTATGACATCGTTTCGGATGTCTTGCCGTGCTGGAGACCATTAAAGCAGACTGTTCTTAACAGTTTCTTAAGTGCATACCCGGCATACTTCAAATTATTTTGGATGTGTCCTTGAGCGATTGTTAACTTTCACCTTATTTGCAGGAACGTTGTTCTTTTTATGAACCCGGATGATTATAACGACCACGGTATGTTGCGATTGCCACTGTGGTTCTGGACGATTTTAATTTTGCAGGCACGAACCTGGTTGTTGTTTGTGATGGCGGGTGCTTCCCGCCAGCAGGGAAGTGATTTGCTGACGCTGTTTTACCCCGATCAGCAAAGTTTCTGGTCCGGGATGTTGCTGGGCTTGCCGCCTGCGCTGGTGTTTTTGCTCAGTGGTCGTCGTCATGTCTGGCCACGCATCTGGCAGGCCGGGTACTGGCTGCTTCTTGCCGGGATGTTTGTCACTTTTGCATTGCAGGCTCTGGGATTATGGCAAAGTACTGACATGATTTCTGGTGTGGATATCGTGCTGGCATTACTGGATGCGGCAGCACTGGCGTATTGGTTATTGAGCCGCCGTTTGCGCGCCTGTTTTGACGCCTCACACCGTCTGGCCTGAAGCATATTCCCCTTTGGACTGAACTTTTTTGCCAGAAATACACTCGAACTGGCGCTTAACAATAATTGTTAAAATATTAATTCACTGTCGGTTTGTCCGCCAGGCCGTGCCGGCCAACGGGAACGGGCAGAAAAGGAGTATGGAATGACTGTTCGCTTGCGTGTTCGCCCCCTGTTGCTGGTGCTGCCACTGATCCTGACTGGCTGTTCGTCGATGTCTAACATGTCGTGGCCAAGTGTTTCATGGTCGGGCATGAATCCGCTCAACTGGTTTGGCAGCAGCCTGACGGTCAGCGATAAAGGAGTCGGCGGGATAACAAGCAGCACGGCGCTGACAGAAACGGCCATTAAAGATGCGCTGGACGGTGATTATACCTTGCGTAGTGGCATGTCGATGAGCGGCGGAAAAATGCTGAGCTTCTTCCAGGCGATGGATGGCAAGGACGTGAAAATGTCGATCAGCGGCGAACCAAAAGGCAACGTTCAGCGTGTTGACGTGCTGGATCCTAAAGTTGAAAGTGAATGGGGCGTTAAAATCGGCACGTCCTTCAGCAGCCTTTACAGCAAAGCCTTTGATGTGTGTGTGAAAGGCGAGGGGGATGACGCGCAGAATATCGAATGTAAAGCGCCGCAAAGTGCTCACGTTACCTATGTCTTCAGCGGGATCTGGCATGGCCCGGAATCCCTGATGCCGTCGGACGACGCGCTCAAAGACTGGAAGGTAAGCAAAATTATCTGGCGGGCTAATCCGGTTCAGGCTTCAACCGCTCAGTAAAACCTGTTTCTCAGCTTAATAACTCCTCAATGCCTTGCCTTCGCGCAAGGCATTTTTATTGACATCCGGTATGATGTCGCCGGTCAAATTAACGAGGATGAGAAGATGACTCAGGTTCAGAGCGGCATTTTGCCCGAACATTGCCGTTTCGCGATTTACATCGAAGCGAAAGCTCAGGGTGACCTGGATGCGCTCCGGCAGGGCTGCCGTGCATTTGTGGCCGTACTGGAAGACATGCAGAAAAAATTTCCCACCGAACATCTTGGTGCGGTCGTGGCCTTTGGCAACGATGTGTGGCGTGATTTATCCGGCAATCAGGGCGCGGATGAACTGAAATCTTTCGAACCGCTGGGCAAAGGTCTGGCACCTGCTACGCAGCGCGATATGTTGTTGCACATACAGTCCCTTCGTCATGATGTTAATTTTGCGCTGGCGCAGGCGGCACTGAAAGCGTTCGGCAGTTCTGTTGTGGTTGAAGAAGAAATCCACGGTTTCCGTGCGCTTGAAGAACGTGACCTGAGCGGTTTTGTCGACGGCACTGAAAACCCGAAAGCAGAAGCCCGCGCACAGGTGGCGATTATTCCTGAGGGCAGCGTCGATGCCGGCGGCAGCTATGTAATGGTTCAGCGCTGGAAACATAATCTGGTGCAATGGGAACGCTTCTCCGTGCAACAGCAGGAAGAAGTGATTGGCCGCACCAAAGAAACTGATGAAGAACTGGATTCAGAAACTCGCCCGGACACTTCCCACGTCAGTCGCGTTGACCTTAAAGAAGATGGCAAAGGCCTGAAAATTTTGCGACAAAGCCTGCCTTATGGCACGGCCAGCGGCGAACACGGTTTGTATTTCATCAGCTATTGCGCCCGTCTGTGGAACATTGAAAAACAACTGCTGAGCATGTTTGGTGATCTCGATGGTAAACGTGACGCGATGCTGCGTTTCACTCGTCCGGTGACCGGCAGCTACTATTTCGCGCCCTCACTGACGCGTCTTTTAGCGCTTTAAGTTCCTCCAGCACATCCCCCATGGGCTGAGAAATACCCACATAAAATGACAGGCATAGAGATTTATATTCTTAATTATTAAGTAATTAATACGATGAGATAACTCTATGCCTGCCCTGTACTATGTCATAAATTCTTTAAAGTTAGGCTGACTTGTGATGGCCGTTAGCTGCCACTGATGAGTTGTGAGGCTCCATCGGCACTGACGGAAGGTCGGGATATATGACCATTTTCCGGGAGCTCTTGCTCAATGTTTCAGCCCGTAATCCTCCATCACCAGCAGCATCAAGTGAGCTCTTAATGGCTCATTGGTTACAAACAACGTAATTTTCACGGCCAGAACGAAGAGTGTGTCAGGTACTGATCCTGCCCCGGAAGAGTGAACCAGAAAGGCGATGCATAACATCACCAATGTTGGCTATTTCACGCAAGACAGCGTTATCCAGGAGTAAATAGAATTGTTTACAGATTCAACTACTACATCGCTGGATGTCCATTTGTAATTAGCTTTGCTTAATATATTATTAATGTTTTGTTTATGTATTTTTTTGGAGTTTATTAATTCAGGGGTAATCAATGAGTTATAAAAAACTTTCCATTATTTTTTGGCGTGAACTTTAATTTCGGTGGGGATTCATTCTCTCCATCTATGTGATTTTGCTTAATAATAAGTATAATCTCCGCAATGAAATATTTGATGTATATATATATTAATGTCATGGATGTTGGTTTCTTATAAAGGAATTATTATGCGGAAATTAGTATTACTTTGCGGCGTCGTGGCGTTGCTTTCAGGTTTGGCACAAGCGCAGAGCGGAAAAATTAATTTCACTGGTGAGATTATCGACACTGCATGCGAAGTGGATACAAATTCACAAAATTTGGATGTTAATCTGGGCAGAGTCAGCAAAACGGATTTTAGCGGTGCGGGAACTGTTGCATCAGAGACTGCATTTAAACTCAATTTGAAAAATTGCCCTGAAGTTACAACGGCAACGATCAAATTCGATGCGACACCTAAAGATGGCGATTATAACGTTATTGATATCAGTGCAGATAGCGGTGCCGCGAAAGGAGTGGGTGTACAAATTCTGGACTCTGCTCGTAAAGTGGTGCCCCTGTATACGGCTTCCAGTCTCTATGACCTGGCAGTGGGTGATAACTCGCTGAAGTTCACAGCGCGCTATTACGCTACCGGAGAGGTTACGTCGGGCCCTGCCAACGCGGTTGCAAACTTCACTGTTAATTACAACTAATTGATGCCCTGATAATAATAGCCTCTTTGAGGCTTTTATTATTACGACTAGAAAAATTAACATTTCAATATTCGTTTTATATGAAGATATTTGTTAAATGATGAAGTCCTTTAAATATGTTTTATCCGGATTCTTACTCACGTATATATATGCTGCACAGGCAGGTGTTATCGTAGGGGGTACGCGTGTTATTTATGATGGTGCCAAAAAGGAGATGTCACTCAGCGTTGAGAATCCGGATAAAATTGAATATTTAATTCAGTCCTGGGTGGAGAATATTGAGGGAAACAATTCCAAAGCTCCGTTTGTTATCACGCCTCCTTTATTTCGTCTGGACAGCGGACAAAAAAATATTCTGCGCATTGTAGGTACGGGGAATTTGCTTGCTGATCACGAATCATTGTTCTGGCTGAATATTAAATCTATTCCTTCCGTTGAGAAGCGTGACAACACGTTGCAACTGGCGATTAAAACCCGAATCAAACTGATCTACCGGCCGGAAGCGCTGAAAGGTGTTTCTCCAGAGGAGGTCACAGACAAACTCGTCTGGAAAAAACAAGGTAATAAATTGCTTGTTAATAACCCGACGGCCTATTACATGAATTTCTCTACAGTGACCATTAACGGCACAGCCGTAAAAGATGCACTGTGGGTCGCGCCGCGTTCTGATGCCACATTTTCATTACCAGCCGGTTCATCCTCAAATGAGGTGCATTGGAAATTGATCAGTGATTATGGGGCGGCAGGAAATGATCACCATGCGGGCATATAAACTTTTTCTGACACGTACAGATAAGATCCGCGCAATAAGAAAGATGAACAGGAAATGTAGCGATAAGGTGGATCCGTTTCGGTTCTCATGCCTTGCTTGTTTCGTTACGGTCTGTCTGACGGCAGATTTGAGTAAGCCCGTCTTTGCTGAGCGCTATTTCAACCCGGCATTGCTGGAGCTTGACGGCCCATCGCAGGGTAAAACTGATATCTCTCTTTTTGAAAAAGGAGGGCAGTCGCCCGGAACATATCGCGTTGACGTCTGGCTGAATCAGCAGATGGTGGATTCCCGCGACGTGGAGTTCAAACTGGTTGAAAGCGCTGACGGCAAGAAGGTTCTGCAACCCTGTCTGTCAGCATCCATGCTTGAGAGCTATGGTGTAAAACAGGCGTTATTAACCGGTATTTCCGCCACAGAAACTTGCGTGAATTTATCGGTTATCGAGCAGGCTTCCAGCGATTTTGACTTCGCTCGCCAGCGTCTGAGCCTGAGTTTTCCTCAGGCATCTCTGGATGTTCATGCCAGGGGTTATGTCTCGCCAGACCGCTGGGACCAGGGCATTAATGCGCTATTGCTGAATTACAGTTTTTCCGGCGCGCAGAACCATGCGTTTAACGCAACCGGTGAAGATAACGACAATCAGTATCTTAACCTGCGACCCGGTTTCAACATTGGCGCGTGGCGCTTGCGTAACTATTCCACCTGGTCGCGTGACAGCAATGGTCAGTCAAATTGGGATTCTGTTTATACCTTGTTGCAACGCGATATCCTTGCCTTGCACGGGCAGATGACGCTGGGGGACAGTAACTCGTCTTCAGACGTCTTCGACAGTGTGCCATTTCGCGGGGCGCAAATCGCCTCGGACGATGAAATGCTGCCAGACAGTCTGCGCGGTTATGCGCCAATCGTGAAAGGGATCGCCCGTACCAACGCAGAAGTCACGGTTCGCCAGAACGGTTACGTCATCTATCAAACGTCGGTCGCACCGGGTGCGTTTGAAATTACCGATATGTACCCCACCGGCAGCAGCGGCGATCTCGACGTCACCATAAAAGAGACGGATGGCAGTGAACAGCATCTGATACTGCCTTACGCCAGCCTGCCCGTTTTGCAACGTGAAGGCCAGTTAAAGTACAGCGTGACGGGCGGCGGTTATCGGGCTTATGACGGTGATATCAATAAGACGCAGTTTATCCAGAGTACGGCAATTTATGGTCTGCCGTGGAACACAACGGTCTATGGCGGCCTGCAGTCAGCCGGGGATAAATACAGCGCACTTGCAATGGGGATGGGGCTCAACCTCGGTATCGTCGGCGCGTTATCGGCGGATGTCACTGTGGCGAAATCATCGCCTATGAATGAGGACACCAGGCACGGTCAGTCCTGGCGATTTCGCTATAGCAAAAACATGGTGGAAACGGGAACCAACTTTGCGATTGCCGGCTACCGCTATTCTACCAGCGGCTATTACGGCATGCAGGAACTGCTGGATACCTGGCGAAACGATGACAGCTATACCGCGCCTGACCGCCGTCGTAATCGTTTTGAAATCTCGATGAACCAGAACTTGTGGCAAGACGCCGGTGCTCTCTCGTTGAGCCTGGTGAAAGAGGATTACTGGAGTACCGATCGCGATATGCGCTCCATGACGGCTGCTTATAACAACAACTGGCGTGGGACCAGCTATTCACTGAGTTATAGCTATAACCGCAACACCACGTCGGAAGATAACGATAAGGTTTATCAGTCAGATCAAATTTTGTCTCTGAATATCAGTATACCTCTCGACAAGTTTATGCCGGATACGTGGGCCAGTTATGGCATGAATACCCGACGCAACGGCGGTACGACCCACAGTGCAGGTCTTAATGGCTCAGCGCTGGAAGACAAAAACCTGAACTGGAGCGTTCAGGAAGGTTACAGCACCGACCAAACGGGCACTATCGGTAATGTCAATCTGGACTACAAAGGCTCACGCGGAAATATTTCCGCGGGCTATGGCTATGACAACGACTATCAACGCCTCAATTACAGCGCGCAGGGCGGCATTGTGCTGCATGGCGATGGTATTACATTCTCACAACCGCTGGGCGATACGGTCGCGCTGGTGAAAGCCCCGGGCGCAGGCGGCGTCAAAGTGGAGAATCAGACCGGGGTGCGAACGGATCCCCGTGGCTATACCACGCTACCGTACCTCAGCGTCTATCGGGAAAACCACATCGACCTGGAAGGCGAGAGCCTGCCGGATAATGTCGATCTGTCATTGACCTCAAAAACCGTAGTGCCTACCCGTGGTGCAGTGGTTCGGGCCAACTTCGACACTCATATCGGTGCCAGAGCGTTAATCACTCTCATGAAAACGGATCATCAGCCAGTACCCTTCGGTGCAATCGTATCGGCAGGCTCAGATAAAGAGAGGATCGCTGCCGCCATGGTCGGTGACGATGGGCAAGTATATGTGACGGGATTAACGCCGCAGGGCGATCTCCAGGTGCAATGGGGGCGACTGGACGGGCAACATTGCCGTATTCATTACCAGTTGCCAGCAGTGGATCCCAAAAGTGGCATTGTGATGTTAAGCGGCGTATGTCGTTAAGAAACATTATCGATTTCAGGAAAATATGATGAAGAAAATCACAGTATTAATTGTTACTGCATCGCTTTTCACTCTACCAGTGCTCGCCAACACTACCACCATTAATATTACCGGCAAGGTAGTCGCGTCTCCGTGCTCGCTAAGTCAGGAAGGGGCGCTGTCAGTCGATCTGGGGCAGAGCCTGCAGGCGAAAGATCTTGAAACAGCCGGTACAGGTTCAACCTGGGTTCCCTTTACGCTGGGCCTGGTGAGTTGCCCGACGGGTACAACCTCCGTGAAGGCCACGTTCTCCGGCACCCCGGACACCAGTGATGCAACCCGATTGTATAAAAATAGCGGTACAGCGGGGAATATTGCTTTGGAATTGCAGGACAATAAAAATACGCCGCTGGGCAATGGCTCTACCTTAACGGGAACCATTGATACCTCTCATGCCTACACTTATAACCTCAAAGCACGGGCGTTCACCGCGCAGGGTGGAACGACGCCAGGCACCATTGCTTCTGAGGTGATGGTGGCGTTTACTTATAATTAACCCGCAGGTCAGTCATCATGATGTACGGTAAATTCGGGGCGTTGGGGGCTTTATTATTGGTTTCCGGCTATGTTCATGCGGGCTACACAACGGTAACGAATGTGGAAAAACAAACGGTTGGCTACGATCTGAGCGCTATCTCGATACCTGATCAGCCGGGAGGAGCCAGTGCCTGGAAGGAAAACAACTCGTTATCGGTGGTTTATGATTGCGGGGCCAATGGCTCTGTGACCTATTCTCTGAATGTGGCTGGAGTACAAATCGACAATAAGACCTGGAAAACCAGTAATGAGGGCGTGGGGATACGTTACAAACTGGAAGGCGCTTACGATTTTTTCCCCTCCGTAGAAACTTACCCTTACACAACGAAACAACCAACATGCAAAGAGGGGAAAGAAACAACTACATACGTTCACGTCAGATATCAGTTGGTGCGATTAGCCGCACATGTACCGGCTGGCGGTGTCGGACCACTGCCGAATGTTACTGTTAATGTGAATAACGATGATCCTGCCGCGAAGGATTTCAGTCAGCTTTTCTTAAGCGGGATTGCGAAAAATATTAAAGTGAACGGATGCGCTATTGACGCGCCATCGCAGGTTACCCTGCCCGATCTCTATACTGCCGATCTGTTGGCTGGCGTGAACCTGCAAACCACACGGATTCCGATCACCCTGAAAAACTGTCCGGGGGCTGTGAATAACATTACCTATAAATTCTCGCCTGCTAATGGCACGATGAGTTATGCCAATGGCGAGATGAAGACGGCACCGGGTTCTGCGCGAGGCATTTATTTGAGATTAACGAAAGAGAATGGACAACCCTATTCACTGAATGGCATTTTTGCCATCGATCATTATCAGGGAAGTGGTGATTACTCATTGCCTGCCAACATCTCTTATTATATTCACTCGGTGAATGATGTAAGACCTGGGCCAGTCAACGAGGCCATAACCTTGACGGTGGATTATAACTGATCCTCTTCGTGCTGCCCGTATTAGCCGCCCGATTATTTCGACGATGCCGCTGATAAACGCGAAACGGCGGCGTTATTTCGCGGCGTAATCATCGCGATGACCAGCTACCTCATCGCCTTTAGCCCATACGCCTGGAGCCAGCCAGGCCATCCCCTTCTGTTATTCCCCCTGCGTTTGTTAATGCCTTATAGCTTTTCATGCTTGAAAATCACCAAATGGTATATAAAACCGTTACAGCCTGACCCTCAGTTATAAATACACTGTGTGATATTGAGCGGCATTTATCAGCGTCGCATATCGGTTCACTCACCTAAGGCTAAGCATGAAAACACTCGGATTTACAGGCGGCGTGCTGAAAGGTTCCGTGGCGGCATTGCTGCTGGCCAGCGGAGCGGCTTCGGCGACTGAATTGCTCAACAGTTCTTATGATGTGTCCCGTGAACTTTTTGCTGCACTGAACCCGCCATTTCAGAAACAGTGGGCTGATCAAAACAACGGTGACAAACTCGATATCAAGCAGTCGCATGCCGGTTCTTCCAAGCAGGCACTGGCGATTTTGCAAGGTCTGAAAGCGGATGTGGTCACTTACAATCAGGTGACCGATGTGCAGATTTTGCATGACCGCGGCAACCTGATCCCTGCCGGCTGGCAAAGTCGCCTGCCGAACAATAGTTCGCCGTTTTATTCCACCATGGCGTTTCTGGTGCGCAAGGGCAATCCAAAGAACATTCACAGCTGGGACGATTTAGCGCGTCCGGGCGTCAGCCTGGTGTTCCCGAATCCCAAAACCTCCGGCAATGGCCGTTATACCTACCTGGGTGCCTGGGGCGCGTTCAATCTGGAAGACAATAAAAACCAGACGCAAACCCGCGAGAAGATGGCGAGTTTCCTGAAAAACGTGCAGGTGTTTGACACCGGCGGCCGTGGGGCGACGACCACCTTTGTGGAGCGCGGACTGGGTGATGTGCTGATCAGTTTCGAATCTGAAGTGAACAATATCCGCAAACAGTACGGTGATGATCAATACGAAGTGATTGTGCCGAAAGTGGACATTCTGGCGGAGTTCCCGGTGGCCTGGGTGGACAAAAACGTCGAGAAAAATGGCACTGAAAAAGCCGCAAAAGATTATCTGAATTATTTGTGGAGTCCGCAGGCGCAGAAAATCATTACCAGTTTTAACTACCGCGTGTATGACAAAACGGCGATGGCAGCGGCGAAAGGGCAGTTCCCGGATACCAAACTGTTCAAAGTTGAAGAGCAGTTCGGTGGCTGGCCACAAGTGATGGAAACCCATTTCAGTACCGGCGGTGAGCTGGACAAACTGTTAGAGCAAGGTCACAAGTAATGTTGTTGTCGAGCAAACGCGTATTACCCGGATTCACCCTGAGCCTCGGCAGCAGCCTGCTGTTCGTCTGCCTGGTGTTGCTGCTGCCGCTGAGTGCGCTGGTGATGCAGTTGTCACAAATGACGCTGGCGCAATACTGGGATGTGATCACCAACGGTCAGGTTGTTGCGGCCTATAAAGTGACACTGCTGGCGGCAGGTGTGGCGAGTATTTTTAACTGTTTCTTCGGCATGCTGATGGCGTGGATCCTGACCCGTTACGAATTTCCCGGCAAAAGCCTGGTGGACGGGCTGATGGATTTGCCGTTCGCATTGCCGACGGCCGTGGCCGGCTTAACGCTGGCCGGCCTGTTTTCTACCACCGGGTTTTACGGTCAGTGGCTGGCGCATTTTGATATCAAAGTGGCTTACACCTGGCTCGGTATTGCGGTGGCAATGGCCTTTACCAGCATCCCGTTTGTGGTGCGTACCGTGCAACCGGTGCTGGAAGAATTAGGTCCGGAATATGAAGAAGCCGCTGAAACGCTGGGCGCTTCGCGCTGGCAGAGTTTCCGTCGCGTGGTATTGCCGGAAGTCATGCCTTCTTTGATGGCGGGCACTGCGCTGTCCTTTACCCGCAGCCTGGGCGAATTCGGTGCGGTGATTTTCATCGCCGGTAACATCGCCTGGAAAACTGAAGTGACCTCGCTGATGATTTTCATCCGCTTGCAGGAATTTGATTATCCGGCAGCCAGCGCGATTGCGTCGGTAATTCTGGCCGCATCGCTGCTGTTGCTGTTCGCGATTAACACCTTACAGAGCCGTTATGGCCGTCGTCTGGGAGGCCAGTAATGTCTGATATTCCGGCTTTTGCAGGCGAAAAACGCCAGCGCATCGACTGGGTGAAATGGTCGCTGATCGGCACCGGTTTACTGATTTGTATTCTGCTGCTGGTAATCCCAATGATTAGCATTTTTGTGCTGGCATTTTCCGACGGGATTGCCGCAGTGTGGAAGAACCTGTCGGATTCCGACATGTTGCATTCCATCTGGCTGACCGTGCTGATGGCGCTGATCACCGTGCCGGTGAACCTGATTTTCGGCACGTTGCTGGCCTGGCTGGTGGCGCGCTTTAATTTCCCGGGGCGTCAGCTGTTACTGACGCTGATCGACATCCCGTTCGCGGTTTCGCCCGTGGTTGCCGGTCTGTTGTATCTGCTGTTTTACGGCACCAACGGCCCGATTGGCGGCTGGCTGGATGCGCATAATATTCAGTTCATGTTTGCCTGGCCGGGCATGGTGATGGTGACCGTTTTCGTCACCTGTCCGTTTGTGATCCGTGAGCTGGTGCCGGTGATGCTGAGCCAGGGCAGCCATGAAGATGAAGCCGCGGTGTTACTGGGCGCTTCAGGCTGGCAGATGTTCCGCCGTGTGACCTTGCCGAATATCCGCTGGGCATTACTGTACGGCGTGGTGCTGACCAATGCCCGCGCGATCGGGGAGTTTGGTGCGGTTTCTGTCGTTTCCGGTTCTATCCGCGGCGAAACTTACACGCTGCCATTACAAGTTGAATTACTGCATCAGGACTACAACACCGCAGGCGCGTTTACTGCCGCTGCGCTGCTGACCCTGATGGCGATTGTCACACTGTTTCTGAAAAGCGGCCTGCAATGGCGTCTGAAACGCCATAACGACCGTCTTGAGCGGGAGGAAAGTCATGAGCATTGAAATTAACGGTATCAACAAATATTTTGGCCGCACCAAGGTGCTCAATGATATCTCGCTCGATATTGCTTCCGGAGAGATGGTGGCGCTGCTCGGGCCTTCCGGTTCCGGTAAAACCACGCTGCTGCGAATTATCGCCGGGCTGGAAAACCAGAGTGCCGGTCACCTGAGTTTTCACGGCAAAGACGTGACGCGTCTGCACGCCCGTGACCGTCAGGTCGGGTTTGTATTCCAGCATTACGCGCTCTTCCGCCATATGACGGTGTTCGACAACATCGCCTTTGGCCTGACTGTACTGCCGCGTCGTGAGCGTCCGAACGGCGAAGCAATAAAACAGAAAGTCACTAAATTGCTGGAGATGGTGCAGTTAGCCCATCTGGCAAACCGTTATCCGGCACAGCTTTCTGGTGGTCAGAAACAGCGTGTGGCACTGGCCCGTGCGCTGGCGGTTGAACCGCAAATTCTGCTGCTTGATGAGCCTTTCGGGGCGCTGGATGCACAGGTGCGTAAAGAGCTGCGCCGCTGGCTGCGTCAGTTGCATGAAGAACTGAAATTCACCAGCGTGTTCGTGACCCACGATCAGGAAGAAGCGATGGAAGTCGCGGACCGCGTGGTCGTCATGAGCCAGGGGAATATCGAGCAGGTGGGCGCGCCGGAAGAAATCTGGCGTGAACCGGCAACCCGCTTCGTGCTGGAGTTTATGGGTGAAGTGAATAAAATCGGCGGTGAAATTCGCGGTTCTCAGTTGTATGTCGGCGCGCATCACTGGCCGCTGGAGAACCCGCCACTGCATCAGGGGGCGGTAGATTTGTTCCTGCGCCCGTGGGAAATGGAAATTACCGCCCACAGCACTGCGCGCTGCCCGTTGCCGGTAAAAGTGCTGGAGGTCAGCCCGCGCGGTCATTTCTGGCAGCTTATCGTGCAGGCGGATGGCTGGCACGAAGAACCGCTTTCAGTGGTACTTTCTGAAACCCACGGTAATAACGCACCTCAGCGCGGCGATCGTTTTTATGTCGGCGGGCTGAATGGTCGCCTGTATGCCGGGGATCAACAGCTACAACCCGTTGCGTTAGCGAAGAGCGCCTGATATTTTTTAATCAGCGTGTTTCTCAGGGCGGTCTCCGAGCCGCCCTTTTTATCGTCTGATATCTGTTTATGTGTTTTTTATCAGTTAATATACCTTTTTAATATAAGGCAAGCCCGTGAGTACGCTCGAACACTACATCGGTAATACACCTCTGGTGAGATTACAGCGTCTGACTGAGGGACTCGACAGCGAGATCTGGGTCAAACTGGAAGGCAATAACCCCGCGGGCTCAGTGAAAGACCGTGCAGCGCTGTTCATGATTGAGCAGGCGGAAAAGCGTGGTGAAATTCATCCGGGTGATACGCTGATTGAAGCCACCAGTGGTAATACCGGTATTGCGCTGGCGATGATTGCGGCACTGAAAGGCTATAAGCTGAAATTGCTGATGCCGGAAAATATGAGCCTCGAGCGTCAGGCATCAATGCGTGCTTACGGCGCTGAATTATTGCTGGTCAGCCGCGCGCAGGGGATGGAAGGTGCGAGGGATCTGGCACAGGAAATGGAACAGCAGGGGCAGGGGAAGGTGCTGGATCAGTTCAATAATCCCGACAACCCGCTCGCACACTTTACGACCACCGGCCCGGAAATCTGGCAGCAGACGCACGGGCGTATTACGCATTTTGTGTCAAGCATGGGGACTACCGGCACCATCACGGGCGTCAGTCGCTTTCTGCGCAGTCAGCATGCGGGTGTGCAAATTGTCGGGTTGCAACCTTCTGAAGGCAGCAGCATTCCGGGTATCCGCCGCTGGCCGCAGGAATATCTGCCAGGCATTTTCAACCCTGAGCTGGTCGATGAAGTGATGGATATGGGGCAGAGCGAAGCGGAAGACACCATGCGCGCTCTGGCGCGGGAAGAAGGTATCTTCTGTGGCGTGAGTTCCGGCGGCGCTGTTGCGGGCGCATTGCGTGTCGCCCGAAACCATTCCGGCAGTGTGATTGTAGCGATTGTCTGCGATCGCGGTGACCGTTACCTTTCGACCGGTGTATTTTCTGATTAAGAACTCGCGGCGATATACGCGGTCACATTATAAAGGCAGGCCTTCGCGCCTGCCTTTTGCTTTCTGATTGACGCTAACAGATTGATTTTAATCTTCTATAATAGAAATAGTGTCAAACATGACAACTTTGTTCCTTACACTGCGCTTTCAGCGATATGAAATTCTGTCAGAGACTGTGTAAAAAAAGAGTAAAAGCGGCTGCGTAATGCAGGGTTAGTGGTAAAAATGACCAAAATTTTAGCCAGGCGGAAATAAAGAATGAAAATTTTATTAGTCGATGACGATCTCGAATTAGGGACCATGCTCAGCGAATATCTGATTGCAGAGGGTTTTGACGCTTCTCTGGTGCTGACCGGTAAAGCGGGCGTGGAAGGGGCGATGTCTGGCGAATATACCGCGATGATCCTCGACATTATGCTGCCGGATATGAGCGGTATTGATGTTCTGCGTCAGGTGCGTAAAAACAGCCGTCTGCCGATCATCATGCTGACCGCTAAGGGCGACAACATCGACCGCGTTATCGGCCTGGAAATGGGTGCCGATGATTACATGCCTAAACCTTGTTATCCGCGTGAACTGGTTGCGCGTCTGCGTGCGGTATTGCGCCGTGTGGAAGAGCAGCAGGAATCGCACTCTGATTCTTCATCCGTGAACTACGGTGACCTGACGCTGAATCCGGCTACCCGCAGCAGCGAATGGCGCGGGATTCCTTTTGACCTGACGGCTTCTGAATTCAATCTGCTGGAGCTGTTACTGCGGTCTCCTGAACGCGTGGTATCAAAAGACGAGTTGTCAGAAAAAGGCCTCGGGCGTCCGCGTGAAGCTTATGATCGCAGTATTGATGTTCACATCAGTAATATCCGGCAGAAACTGGGGTCACTGGAAGGTGGCGATATCCTGACTATAGAAACGGTGCGCAGCATTGGCTATCGCATACGCTAAACGACTGCGCGGAAAACTGTTCTGGAAAATCCTGCTGGGATTCTGGTTCACGTTTGTGGCGATCACTCAGGGACTCTGGGTGGTTTTTGCTTTTTATAATCCGCACGAACCGCCGGAAAGCGGCATTGCGCGGCGCTTTGTAAAACTGCAAATTACCTCAGCGGTGTCGACGCTGCACAGCGGCGGTATGCCAGCGCTTAACGCGATGATGGCCGACTGGCCGGACGATGACCGGCAGTTTTTCTCCGTAACACCGTCGTTGTTGCCCGCGACAGGCAATACGATTAAGGATCTGGAACCCGGTAAAATCCCCCATGAAGTCGTGCAGTTTGTGCAGGGGCCGGACGGGCAGGGCTACCGGTTGAAATATGATGTGGACGGGCTGATGCATGAATATCGCCCGAGACGTCACCGGGACTGGCTGAATATGCCCCCGCCATTGCTATGGCTGGGCGGACTGGGCGGATTGCTGTTCAGTGCGATGCTGGCATGGAACCTGACCCGACCTATGCTGCAAATGCGTAAAGCTTTCGGGCGGGTAGCGCAGGGCGATTTATCGGTACGATTGTTTACCAGCATGGGCAAGCGGCACGATGAGCTGTCAGAAGTGGCTCGCGACTTCGACTCCATGGCCGAACGTTTGCAGGTTCTGGTGAAGGCGCGTGAAGAACTTCTGCATGACGTTTCTCACGAGCTGCGTTCTCCACTGGCGCGTTTACAACTGGCTATCGGCCTGGCGCGGCAGAATCCTTCAAATGTTGAAAGCTCGCTGAGTCGCATTGAACATGAAGCGGGACGTCTGGACAAGATGATCGGGGAACTGCTGGCGCTGTCGCGAACTGAAAGCAGTGAAATACCGGATGAAGAATACTTCGACCTGTACGGGCTGGTAGAAGCGGTGGTGAACGATGCGCGCTATGAGGCGCAGTTGCCGGGCGTCGAGATTGTGCTCTATCCCGAATCAGCGGATGACCTGGATTATACCGTGAAAGGCAACGCAGAGCTGATGCGACGCGCTATCGATAACGTGGTACGTAATGCGCTGCGTTTTTCAGCGCGCGGGCAAACTATCCGCGTTTCTCTGGCGCAGGTTGAAGAGTATTTGCAGATTGAAGTGGCCGATCAGGGGCCGGGTGTGGAAGAAGATAAGTTGTCGAGCATCTTCGACCCGTTTGTGCGAGTGAAATCGCCGCTGTCAGGCAAAGGCTATGGTCTTGGGCTGGCCATCACCCGCAAAGTGATGCTGGCGCATGAAGGTAAAGTGGATGCCCGTAATGCGCAGCCACATGGCTTAATCATCAGCCTTCAAGTCCCGCACTGGAAATCCGCTTCATAATTCGGGCCGCAGAGGCGTCGGCTACTCTCAGCCACCTCAGGTTTACAGACAATAAAAAAACGGCGCTGATTAGGCGCCGTTTTTAACTTCTTGCATTACAACTCGCTGAGCGAATTACTTCTTGATGCGGATGATTGGGGTTTCGCCCACAGTCACGCTACCAGTCAGTTTAATCAGCTCTTTGATCTCATCCATGTTAGAGATGACAACCGGAGTCAGGGTAGACTTCGCTTTCTCTTCCAGCAGAGGCAGATCAAACTCGATAACCAAATCGCCTTTCTTAACACGTTGACCTTCTTCAGCGATGCGTTTGAAGCCTTCGCCTTTCAGTTCAACGGTGTCGATACCGAAGTGCACGAATAACTCAATGCCACTGTCGGATTCGATTGAGAAAGCATGGTTAGTTTCGAAGATTTTACCGATAGTGCCGTCAACCGGAGCAACCATTTTGTTGCCAGATGGTTTGATAGCAATACCGTCACCCACGATTTTCTCAGCGAAAACAACGTCAGGCACATCTTCAATGTTGACAATCTCACCAGAGATCGGCGCTACGATTTCAATAGTGCCAACGTCTTTTTTATCATCAGAAACCAATGATTTCAGTTTATCGAACAAACCCATGATCTTCTCCTAAGCATTAATTTGGGCAGCTATACCAGCATCGCGCAATTAGCAGAGTGTTTTTTCTTCAATGAACTTGTTAACCAGGTTCATCAACTCTTGCGCCGTAGGTTGGGCCAGGGCCTGATCTGCCAGCGCTTTCACATCTTCGAAGTTTGTATTGCGAATAATTTTCTTGATGCGTGGGATAGAGATAGCGCTCATGCTGAACTCATCTAACCCCATGCCCAATAGAAGAAGTGTAGCACGTTCGTCACCGGCTAGCTCGCCGCACATCCCTGTCCATTTACCGGCAGCATGAGATGCGTCAATAACTTGCTTAATTAAACCAAGTACTGACGGAGACATTGGGTTGTAAAGATGAGAAATCAGTTCGTTACCGCGATCCACAGCCAAAGTATACTGGGTAAGATCGTTTGTACCAATACTGAAGAAATCGACTTCTTTTGCCAGGTGATGAGCAATCACTGCAGCAGCCGGCGTTTCAACCATCACGCCAACTTCGATAGTTTCATCGAATGCCTGGCCTTTTTCACGCAACTCAGCTTTCAGCATTTCCAGTTCTGCTTTCAGTTCACGCACTTCTTCAACAGAAATGATCATCGGGAACATAATGCGCAGTTTACCGAATGCAGAAGCACGCAGTATACCTTTCAACTGGTCGTGAAGAATTTCTTTACGGTCCAGACAGATACGGATTGCACGCCAGCCCAGGAACGGGTTTTCTTCTTTTGGCAGGTTCATGTACGGCAGGTCTTTGTCACCGCCGATGTCCATGGTACGGACGATAACTGCCTGGGAGCCCATCGCTTCAGCAACGGCTTTATAGGCCTGGAATTGCTCTTCTTCGGTAGGCAGGCTGTCACGGTCCATGAACAGGAATTCTGTACGATACAGGCCGACACCTTCAGCGCCATTGCGCTCTGCACCGGCGACGTCGCGCACGGTACCGATGTTGGCACAAACTTCCACCTGATGACCATCCAGCGTGATTGCTGGCAAATCTTTCAGTTTAGTCAGTTCGTCTTTTTCTGAGATGTACTGGTTCTGAACGGCTTTCAGCTCGTCAATAACGTCTGCTGTCGGGTTGACATAGATTTTATTGTTCACAGCGTCGAGGATCAGATAGTCATCGTTTTTGACTTGTTTGGTCACATCGCTGGTACCTACGATTGCAGGTAATTCCAGGGAACGCGCCATGATTGAGGTGTGAGAAGTACGACCACCCAAATCAGTGATGAAGCCCAGAACCTTATTCAGGTTCAGCTGTGCAGTTTCTGACGGTGTCAGATCGGTAGCAACCAGGATAACTTCGTCCTGGATGGAACTCAGATCAACGATGGTCATGTCGAGAATGTTGCGCAGAAGACGTTTACCGATATCACGCACGTCAGCCGCACGTTCTTTCAGGTATTCATCATCAAGCTCTTCCAGGGCTTTCGCCTGGCCTTCAATGACAGAGAAAGCAGCAGCGTCAGCAGAAGCATGCTCGTCTTTGATAAGGGCTATGATTTCCTGTTCAAGCTCTTCGTCTTCCAACAACATGATGTGGCCTTCGAAGATGGCTTCTTTCTCTTCACCGAAGGTTTCACCGGCTTTGGTCTTGATCACTTCCAGCTGAGCTGAGGCTTTCGCACGGCCAGCGAGGAAACGTTCAACTTCCTGATCAACTTGCTCAGGAGAGATTTTTTTCCGGTTGATGACAATTTCATCTTCTTTCAACAGAAGTGCTTTGCCGAAAGCGATACCGGGAGATACTAAAATGCCTGAAATCATAACCCTACCTTTCTCT
The DNA here is from genome assembly GCF_019049675.1 of Rahnella bonaserana. GTDB lineage: Bacteria > Pseudomonadota > Gammaproteobacteria > Enterobacterales > Enterobacteriaceae > Rahnella > Rahnella bonaserana. The sequence goes on from NZ_JAFMOW010000066.1 coordinate 231,797, forward strand.
TGACTGGTTTAAACGATATAAGAGCGGCTGAGTGTTACTCGAGCTCTGCCATCAGTTTTACCAAGTGTTCAACGGCTTTCTGCTCGTCTTCACCTTCAGCTGAGAGGGTCACAACGGTACCTTGGGTCAGGCCCAGAGTTTGCAGTTTAAACAGGCTTTTAGCACTGGCGCTTTTGCCGTTTGACGTCACAGTGATATCAGAAGCGAAACCTTTAGCTTCTTTCACGAACTGTGCAGCAGGGCGAGTGTGCAGACCATTAGGAGCGGTAATAGTAACTTCTTGCTGGAACATTGTTGTTTCCCCAACTTATTAAAGTAATGTTGTGGAGCTAAAGTTTAGCTTATGCGCTTCACTTTAGCCTGTAGAGATTAGCGCCTGACTATGGTTCAGGGGCAGGTTCAGATGCAACAGAAAAGAGAAAATAACGCACTCAGCGATAAAACTCTTTGCCCTAGATCTAGGCTTTTCTGTTATTCCTCCATTATGCCGTGATTTTCCCTCTTGTAACAAATCGGTAAATCGATTCAGCGGGCGGTTGGATGGAGGCTATTAATTTCGCGCATCGAAATAATTGACCGGTTAAATACTAAACCTGGCGGGTAAAATCAATCACAGAGTGGTATAAACTTTGATGTAGCCCACAAAAAAGCACCCCGAAAGGTGCTTTTTTATCCGCTTTTAGGGATGTGGCATTATTGTTGCAATTCTTTTTCAGTAAACAAATCTGCAAACAATGCGGTACTCAGATAGCGTTCGCCGGAGGATGGCAGGATAACCACGATGGTTTTGTCCGCAAACTCGGGTTCTTGAGATAATTTGACCGCAGCTTCCACGGCAGCACCGGAAGAAATCCCCGCCAGAATACCTTCTTCTTCCATCAGACGGCGTGCCATCTGAATGGATTCATCGTTAGTGATCAGCGTGACGCGATCCAGCAATTCCAGATCCAGGTTGCCCGGAATGAAACCAGCACCGATGCCCTGAATTTTGTGCGGGCCCGGTTTCACTTCTTCGCCATTCAGCGTTTGAGTAATCACCGGCGAATCCGTTGGCTCAACGGCCACCAGCTTCACGCTGCTTTTTTTGCTTTTCAGATAACGACCCGTACCGGTGATGGTACCGCCGGTACCCACGCCTGCAATCAGCACATCGACTGCGCCATCAGTATCTTCCCAGATTTCCGGGCCGGTGGTTTGCTCATGGATAGCCGGGTTAGCCGGGTTGCTGAACTGCTGAAGGATAAGATAACGGGAAGGATCGCTGGCCTGAATTTCTTCGGCTTTTGCAATTGCGCCTTTCATACCTTTCGCGCCTTCGGTCAGCACCAGATTGGCGCCGAGGGCTTTGAGCAGTTTACGACGCTCAACGCTCATGGTTTCCGGCATGGTCAGCGTCAGTTTATAACCGCGCGCGGCAGCGACGTAAGCCAGTGCAATACCGGTGTTTCCGCTGGTCGGTTCAACCAGTTCGATATCTTTCGTCAGGATGCCTTTCTTTTCAGCGTCCCAAATCATGTTTGCACCGATGCGGCATTTCACGCTGAAGCTCGGGTTACGCGACTCGACCTTAGCCAGAATACGACCATTACCGATACGGTTCAGGCGAACCAGTGGCGTATGGCCAATTGTTAATGAATTGTCTTCATAGATCTTGCTCATAACCCGTCCTTTAACTGTATGAAATATTCACGGTGTGAAGCTTTCAACACTATGAAATTAGTGGGAATCAGGAAAGCATACGCGAACCGCTTTCCCAGTGAAGTAAGGTTTTGGTATTTGGTATATCGATACGTTATTAAGAAATAAGTTTGAGAATGAAAAGTCAAGCATAGCAGGCAGCCGCCCGCAGGCGGCTGTGAAGAAAACGCGTTATTTCCGGCTGGAATTCACGTCGACATTGTTTTTAACGTAAACATCGCGATAGCGGTCACACCACATGGCTGTCGCCCCGCACACCGCTACCGGCAAGATCACCAGATTCAGCACTGGGATCATCGTAAACAGGCTGACCAGCGAGCCAAACTGCATATTGTCGATTTTGTTACTGCCGAGCGAGCGGCGCATATCGGCAAAACTTACTTTGTGATTATCGAACGGATAATCGCAATATTGGATCACCACCATCCAGGCGCTGAAGAAGAACCACAGCACCGGCGCGGCGGTCTGGCCAATCACCGGAATAAAGTAGAGTGCAAATAATACTACGGCGCGTGGCAGGTAATACGCCAGTTTCTGCCATTCGCGCTTCATGATGCGCGGCAGATCTTTCATGATGTCCCAGATGCCGGTATCTGGCAGCGGTTTACCGGTCAGACGTGCTTCGAGTTGTTCGGCGAGCAATCCGCTAAACGGTGCGGCAATCCAGTTGGCAATGGTGCTGAAGAAATAGCTGAACACCAGCACCACGGAAAGTACAGCTACCGGCCAGATCAGATAATCCAGCCAGCTCAGCCAGGCCGGCACCTTACTCATCATGGCGGGGATCCATTCTCCCAGTTTGGTAAACAGCCACCAAAACGCGCCGCCCATCAGCAATACGTTGACTGCCAGCGGTAAAATCACAAAACGTCGTATCCCTGGTAAGGAAATGAGCGTCCAGCCCTGTTTGAAATAATGCACGCCGTTTGCTTGTCTGGCGCTTTGCGATGAAGTCATAAACGAAATTTTCTCTCTGAGTTGAATGACATGGGCTATCATATCGGTATGATTTTCCACTGGCTACCAGTGGATTGGCTGAAAAAACAGCAAAAAAAGGTGCAACTGCCCTATTTATTAGCAGAAAGTAGAGTCCAGACTTGCACTTATCTACGTGGGCAAATAGAGTTAATATTGTGAATGTTTGCCGTGGTGGCAATGTATTAGAACAACAGAGATAGCAATGATGCAGGATTTGCGTCTGATATTAATCGTTGTTGGCGCGATCGCCATAATAGCGTTGTTGTTACACGGTTTGTGGACCAGCCGTAAAGAACGCTCTTCGCTGTTTCGCGATCGTCCAGCTAAACGTGTGAAAAAAGAACGGGAACAATCTCCGCCCGACGATTTTGTCGATGGAGTGGGGGAAGTGCGCGTGCGTCCTGCTTATCCTCAGGATGAACCGACTTTTGGTCAGTATGATGAGCCAGAACAGACTGCACCGCCACGTCAGCCGCAGGGTCAACCTGCGCAGCCAGCGCCAGCACCTGTTGCTCGTCCTCAGCAACCGGCTCAGCCACAGCACCATGCTGTGCAGGATGATCCGTTGCTGAGTGGTTATTCAGCCGCTGAACCCGCAGTTGCGCCGCGCCGCGAACCTGTTGCTGATTTTGCACCTCAGGAATATGCGCCTGAACCTAAAGCGCAAGCACCGGTTCCGCCGCAGGAAATTCATGCGGACGCGGCACCTGCTGCCAAAGCTGAACCTCAGCCTGCGCCTTTTGCTCCGGCAGAAGAAACCCCGGCTGAGAAAGCGAAACTGAAAGAAACGGTTCTGGTTCTGCACGTTGCAGCACATCAGGGCGGCGTTATCGGTGGTGAAGTGCTGTTAAACAGCGTGCTTCAGGCCGGCTTCCAGTTTGGCGCAATGAATATTTTCCATCGTCACGTAAGCCCGGCGGGCAGTGGTCCGGTGTTATTCAGTCTGGCAAATATGGTCAAACCGGGTTCTTTTGACCCTGACAATATGTCCGACTTCTCTACACCTGGTGTGACGTTGTTCATGATGGTGCCTTGCTACGGCGACGCGCATCAGAACTTCAAACTGTTGCTCCAGTCTGCCCAGCGCATTGCCGATGATGTCGGCGCGATGGTGCTCGACGATGAGCGTCGTATGATTACGCCGCAGAAGCTCGAAACGTACAAAGCGCGGATCCGCGAGGTCCTCGAGGCGAACGCCTGATTCTGGCGTTCGTGAAATACCCTTTCCCCTAACCCCCGCTTGTCGGGGGTTTTTTATCTCCACGGTGAGTCATGGCCACTATCGAAGAACAGATCAATCACTTACGCACTCAGCTGCGCCATCACGAATATCAGTATCATGTTCTGGACGCACCGGAAGTGCCTGATGCCGAATATGACCGTCTGATGCGTGAATTGCGGGAACTGGAAACCGCGCATCCTGAGCTGGTCACTGCGGATTCCCCGACGCAGCGGGTGGGTGCCGCACCGCTATCCGCTTTCGAACAGGTAAAACATCAGGTGCCGATGTTGTCGCTGGACAACGTATTTGATGAAGAAAGCTATCTGGCGTTTTACAAACGCGTTCAGGATCGGCTGAAAACCACTGAGCCACTGACGTTCTGCTGTGAGCTGAAACTTGATGGTCTGGCGGTAAGCCTGCTGTATGAAAATGGCGAACTGGTGCAGGCGGCCACGCGTGGCGACGGCACGACCGGTGAGAACATCACAGCGAACGTGCGGACTATCCGCGCGATCCCTTTGCGTTTGCACGGGGATAATATTCCTGCCCGTCTTGAGGTTCGTGGCGAAGTGTTTATGCCGCAACCGGGCTTTGAAGCGATGAATGACGAAGCGCGCCGCACCGGGGGCAAGGTATTTGCTAACCCGCGTAATGCCGCCGCCGGTTCGTTGCGTCAGCTGGATCCGCGCATCACCGCCAAACGTCCGCTGACCTTCTTCTGCTACGGCGTGGGATTGCTGGAAGGCGGCGAACTGCCTCGCAGTCATATTGCCCGTCTGCAACAATTTAAAGCCTGGGGTTTGCCGGTCAGTGACCGTGTCCGCCTGTGCACCGGCAGTGAGGAAGTGCTGGCGTTCTATCGTCAGGTCGAAGCCGACCGTCCGTCACTGGGCTTTGATATTGACGGCGTAGTGGTGAAAATTGACTCGCTGGATATTCAGGAAACGCTGGGCTTTGTGGCGCGTGCGCCGCGCTGGGCAACGGCCTTCAAATTCCCGGCGCAGGAACAAATTACCCTGGTTAAAGACGTCGAATTTCAGGTTGGCCGTACCGGTGCGATTACGCCGGTGGCTCGTCTGGAGCCGGTTCTGGTCGCGGGCGTGATGGTCAGCAATGCCACGCTGCATAACGCCGATGAAATCGAGCGGCTTGGCCTGCGTATCGGCGATACCGTGATTGTGCGCCGTGCAGGTGATGTTATCCCGCAGGTGGTGGGCGTGGTGCTGGATGAACGCCCCCAAGATGCCCGCGAAGTGGTATTCCCGACGCATTGCCCGGTCTGTCATTCAGACGTCGAACGCGTCGAAGGCGAAGCTGTGGCGCGTTGCACCGCTGGCCTGATTTGCGGCGCACAGCGCAAAGAAGCGCTGAAACATTTCGTCTCCCGCCGAGCCCTGGACGTCGACGGTATGGGCGATAAAATCATCGATCAGCTGGTCGAGAAAGAATATGTCAAAACGCCAGCGGATTTGTTCCGTCTGAGCGCGGGTAAACTCACCGGTCTGGATCGCATGGGGCCGAAATCGGCGCAAAATGTGGTAAATGCGCTGGAGAAAGCCAAAGAAACCACACTGGCGCGATTCCTTTACGCGCTGGGTATTCGTGAAGTGGGCGAAGCTACGGCGGCAAATCTGGCCGCGCATTACGGTTCGGTGGAAGCCTTACGGGCTGCGGATATTGAATCGCTGAAAACCGTGCAGGATGTCGGTGAAGTGGTCGCCAAACACGTGGTGAATTTCCTGTCGGAAGAGCATAACCAGCAGGTGATTGATGAGCTTTTAAGCCCGGAAATCAATATTCACTGGCCGGAAGTGCAGGTCATTGTACCGGAAGAAATCGACAGTCCGTTTGCCGGTAAAACCGTAGTATTAACCGGATCACTCTCGATCCTGTCACGCGATGAAGCCAAAGATCGTCTGATCGCACTGGGCGCGAAGGTGTCCGGCAGCGTGTCGAAGAAAACCGATCTGGTGATTGCCGGTGAAGCGGCGGGTTCCAAACTGGCGAAAGCGCAGGAACTGGGCATCGACGTGATCGACGAAGCGGAGATGATCCGCCTGTTGGGTGAATAAACCATGGAAAAAGAAGATTTGATCCAGATTGCCAACATGGTGATGCCGTTCGGCAAATATGCAGGACGGGTTCTGATCGACTTGCCGGAAGAATATTTGCTGTGGTTCGCGCGTAAAGACGAATTTCCGCAGGGGAAACTGGGGGAACTGATGCAGCTGACGCTGGCGATTAAAACGGAAGGGCTGCAGAGTCTGATTAATCCGCTGCGTCGCAATGGCCCCGGATTAAGCGGTACCGACGAATAAACGCTATTCTGGCCGGGTCACTGCTCTGAAATAAAGGCGCTGAACTCAGCGCCTTTTTTCTGCCTGTCGTTCCACTCGCGTTATTCACTGACAGGCGCTTGTTTCAGCGCCGCTTCCTGTTGTTTTTTCTGGTAACGTTTCGCCAGAACCGCGCAGGTCATCAGCTGAACCTGATGGAAAATCATCAGCGGCAGCACCATCATGCCAATCGCGCTGACCGGGAACAGAATGTTCGCCATCGGGATGCCGTTTGCCAGGCTTTTCTTAGAACCGCAGAACACAATGGTGATTTCATCCGGTTTGCTAAAGCCCATCCAGCGCGCCATGTACGTGTTAATCACCAGAATAAAGGCCAGCAGTACCAGACTGAATACCACGATAAACAGCAGCGAACCGATGCCCACCTGATGCCAGATCCCCTGTGTAACGGCTTCGCTGAAAGCGGAATACACCACCAGCAGAATCGATGTCTGGTCAGTCTTGCCGATCATTTTACGGTGACGCTCTACAAAGCCGCCGATCACCGGACGCAACAAATGTCCGGCGATGAACGGCACCAGAAGTTGCAGCACGATATGTCCGACCTGCGCCAGACCATTGCCGGTTTCGCCCTGAACATGCATCAGCAAACTGACCAGCAGCGGCGAAACAAATATCCCCAGCAGACTTGACGCTGATGCGCTGCATACCGCTGCCGCAACGTTCCCGCCCGCCAGTGAGGTAAACGCAATCGCCGACTGCACGGTGGCAGGCAAAATGCACAGATAGACAAAGCCGCTGTAAATCTGCGGGCTGACATCTACCGGATGCCACCACTGGAACAGCAGGCCGAGTATCGGGAATAAAATAAAGGTGCTGAACATCACCCATAAGTGCAGCCGCCAGTTATTGCTGCCCTGAAAAATCGCTTCACGGGAAAGTTTGGCGCCGTGCATGAAAAACAGCAGGCCGATGGCGAAAATCGTCAGATTATTGAAGAACGCCACAAACATGCCGCTGGCTGGAAAGAAGGTGGCCAGCAGCACGACGGCGATGAGTGTCAGGGTAAAGCGATCGGGTAAGAAGCGCATAACAAGTCTCGAATAGTTGTTTCTGATGCAGCTATTCTGTGCCTTTGAGATACAATTAAAAAATTGATTTATTTAATCCATTGATGCAGAAAATTCATGAATTATTCGCTCAGGCAACTTCGCGTATTTGTGGCGGTTTCGCGCTACGGCAGCTTCAGCCGGGCTGGTGAGGCTATTGGTTTAAGTCAGTCGGCGGTCAGTCATAGTATGAAAGAGCTGGAAACCGAAATGGGCGTGCGGTTGCTGGACCGAACCACGCGTGAGGTAGCGCTGACTGACGCCGGTCTGCGGCTGGCGAACCGTGTCGAACCGCTGCTTGATGAACTTCACGCCATGCTGCTCGATACCCGCAGTTTCGGCACGCAGCACAATGGCCGCGTACGGATTGCTTCCAGCCAGACTATTTCCGCACAGCTCATGCCGCAATGTATCGCCAGCGGTGCACTGCAATATCCTGATATCCGCGTGTTACTGCGCGACCAGCCTCAGCAACTGGTGCTTAACAGTGTGAGAAATGCGGAAGTAGATTTTGGGATTGTGATTGATCCCGGTGAGAATACTGATCTGGATTGCGAACCGATTTTGCATGAACCCTTTCTGATGATGTGCCGCGAAGATCATCCTCTGGCTGCGCTGCCGGAGGTTAAATGGCAGGCGCTGAACGGTCAGAAACTGGTGCTTCAGGATTACGCATCAGGCAGCCGGATCCTGATCGATGGCGCACTAAAGGCGCAGAAAGTGAAGGCGGAGATTGTCCAGGAAATCGGTCATCCGGCCACGTTATTCCCGATGGTGGAAGCCGGAATTGGCATCAGCGTTATCCCGGCGCTGGCGTTGCCGGGGCCGGAAGGGAGCAAGCTGGTGGTTAAAAGTCTGGTGCCGGAAATCAACCGTGTACTGATGCTGGTGAAACGTAAAAACCGGTCTTTATCGCCCGCGGCGCAGGCTATCTGGCAGGTAGTCAAAGAGCAGGCGTTAGTGCTGAGTGAAAAACGCAGCCAGCAGGGCGTGCAGGGATCCTGACGTCTTGCCGGCTGTTTCAGGCGTTATTACACGTAAATGTCGATGGCGTTGGTGTCCGAAGGTTTATTAACGCCTTCATCTTTTTTCGCTTCGGCAGCGGCTTGCTGTTGTTGCTGCTGCTGAAGTGCCTTCTGGGCCTGCTGCTGTTCGATTTGCGCAATCTGCTGCTGCAGCATCTCGATTTGCTGTTGCAGAAGTTCCTGTTGCTGCTGAACGTCTTCAGAGCTGCCGCCTGAGTTGCTCAGGTTTTTCACCTGTTCAGTCAGTTTGGCAATCTGTTTAGTCAGCTGAGCAATCTGGCTGGAACTGCCGGAGTCACTGGAGGACGCCGTGCTCACCGAACTGCTGGTGGCGCTGATAGTCGTCATAAAAGCCTCACTTTGTAGGAATCAAATTTTTTTGCACGTACGGGTGCTTAACTGGTATCGGCGGCGCGCTGTGAGGCTTTACCTGCTTTTCATATTCCTTACAGATTTAATGATTTTCTTTCGTTCATGGCCTGCACACTGAGCTTCGGCCAGCGTTCCAGCCAGCCTTTACTGCTGACACGCTCTGCAAATACGGTGGCAATCGCATGGCGTGGGTTAGGTGTGATGGTGAAGGTAAAGAGCGTATCAAGCCCGAGCGGGGCATTTAGCTCAATATGTCCGGCAACATTCATTCTTGCGCCGATGGCTGTCTCCACCTCGACCCAGTGACTCATCGCTTCGGCGCTCGATGCATAAGGCGAATGCCCGTGGCGTTCATGCATGCGGGCCTGATTTTTTACCGACCAGGGTAAATCAGGGGATTTCTCCAGCAGAAGCTGCTCGTAACGTTCATCCGCAGCAACAGAACAATCCTCATGATTGAAATACACCACGTCGATATCATTAAGCGGTGTGGCATTTTCATACCCGTGCAGCCGGTCCCAGACCAGATTGCGGACAAATCCCGCTGCCAGCCAGGCATCATTCAGCTCCAGTTCGCTGGCCTGCACCAGCGCCCGCAGGTGCAAGGGTTCTTCCCTGAGCCAGGTGATGATTTGCTGTTCCCGGTTGATCACGTGCAGTTCTCCTTTTTTGGCGATGCCCGGATTGTAGCGCGATTTTGTGAAGTTTTTTCAACGCACCGTTTCGGGTTCGCCGCTCTCAGCGCTCGCGCCAAAATGAAGCAAACCGTTCGGGAATGCGGCGGCAGACCGCGGTGGCTATGGGTTTCTTAAGTGGTACAACCTTTGCAACACTCTGCCTGACACTATTGCATTATCACCGGGCAGGGGATCATTTATGCAAACCACAAAAGTCACACCGGTTTTAAAACGTACGCTGGGCAGTTTTAAACTCTGGGGTATTGCCGTCGGGCTGGTCATCTCCGGCGAGTATTTTGGCTGGAGCTATGGCTGGGCGCAGGCTGGCACACTCGGCTTTCTGATCACCGCGCTGGTGATCGCCGCGATGTATTGCGCGTTTATTTTCAGTTTCACTGAACTCACCACGTCGATTCCTCACGCGGGCGGGCCTTTCGCTTATGCTTACCGGGCGTTCGGGCCAACAGGCGGATTTGTCGCGGGATTTGCCACGCTGGTGGAATTCGTGTTTGCACCGCCTGCGATTGCTATGGCGATCGGGGCGTATCTCAACGTGCAGTTCCCGTCCATTGAACCGAAATGGGTGGCTGTCGGCGCGTATCTGGTGTTTATGGTACTGAACATTCTGGGTGTCAGTATTGCTGCGACTTTCGAACTGCTGGTCACATTGCTGGCGATTTTTGAATTGTTAGTCTTTATGGGCGTGGTGGCACCGGGCTTTGAAATGTCGAACTTTATTCACGGCGGGTGGGCGGGTAGCGATACCTTCAGCCCGGCGGCGTTTTCCGGCATTTTTGCCGCCATTCCCTTTGCCATCTGGTTCTTTCTGGCGATTGAGGGCGCATCGATGGCGGCTGAAGAGGCGAAAGATCCGCAGCGTACCATTCCGAAAGCCTTTATCGGCGGCATTCTGACCCTCACCGTTCTGGCGCTGGGCGTCATGTTATTTGCCGGCGGTGTGGGCGACTGGACCAAATTATCGAACATTAACGACCCGTTACCGCAGGCGATGAAACTGATTGTTGGCAGTAACAGCGGCTGGTTGCATATGCTGGTCTGGCTGGGGTTGTTCGGCCTGATTGCCTCATTCCACGGCATTATCATGGGCTATTCGCGGCAGATTTTTGCACTGGCACGCGCCGGATATTTGCCCAAGCGACTGGCCAGCGTCAACGCCCGCTTCCAGACGCCACATCTGGGTATTATTGCGGGAGGCGTGGTGGGCATTGCGGCGATTTTCTCCGATTCATTGATCGTGATCGGCGGACAACCTCTGACGGCGAATATCGTCACTATGTCAGTGTTCGGCGCGATAGTGATGTACATCATTTCGATGGCGGCACTGTTCAAATTGCGCCGCAGTGAACCCAATCTTATCCGTCCGTTCCGTGCGCCACTCTATCCTTTTGCGCCTGCACTGGCGCTGGTGCTGGCGGTGGTCTGCCTGATAGCTATGATTTACTACAACACCTTACTGTTTCTGATCTTCGCCGCCATGATGCTGCTGGCTTATGCGTGGTTTCGCCTCACCCATCAGGCACGGACGGATGCCGCAGAAGATTTGCAATTACGTGGTCTGCGACCGTTGCCTGCAAAAAGTGGTAAATAACCCGGCCAGCTAAGGAGTGTTATGTTTCAGACGACATTAAGTCACCGCAGTTATCAGTTTAAGGATTTGCGCGAACTGATGGCAAAGGCGTCGCCCGCACGGTCGGGAGACTATCTGGCTGAAGTGGCTGCCGCCAGCGCGGAGGAACGCATGGCGGCAAAAATGGCGCTGGCCGATGTGCCGCTCAAAACGTTCCTGCAACAGTTGCTGGTGCCTTATGAGGAAGATGAGGTCACCCGGCTGATTATTGATACCCACGATGTCGCGGCGTTTGCCGCGATTTCGCATCTGACCGTCGGGGATTTTCGCGACTGGCTGCTGAGTGAAAAAACCGACAGTGGTGTACTGGCGGCGGTTGCCCGTGGGATCACCCCGGAAATGGCGGCGGCGGTCAGCAAGCTGATGCGCAATCAGGATCTGATCCTGGTGGCGAAAAAATGCCGGGTGATCACTAAATTCCGCAACACCATCGGGCTGCCAGGCCACATGAGCGTGCGCCTGCAACCGAATCATCCGACGGATAATTTGCAGGGGATTGCCGCCAGTATGCTCGACGGCTTGCTGTACGGCTCCGGCGATGCGGTGATCGGTATTAATCCCGCCAGCGACAGTCTGCCGTTGCTGGAAAACCTGAATTACATGCTTGATGACATCATCACGCGCTTTGACATCCCCACGCAGTCCTGTGTGCTGACGCATGTCACCAACACCATCAAACTGGTGGAACGTGGCGCGCCGGTGGATCTGGTGTTTCAGTCGATTGCAGGTACCGAGGCGGCGAACAGCGGTTTTGGTATCAATCTGGCTTTACTGGCGGAAGCGCAGCAGGCGGCTCTCAGCCTGAAACGCGGCACGCTGGGCGACAATGTCATGTATTTCGAAACCGGGCAGGGCAGTTGTTTATCCGCGAATGCGCATTTCGGGGTCGATCAGCAAACCTGTGAGGCGCGCGCGTATGCCATCGCACGGCATTTTTCGCCGCTGCTGATCAACACCGTGGTCGGTTTTATCGGCCCGGAATATTTGTATGACGGTAAACAAATCATCCGCGCCGGACTGGAAGATCATTTCTGCGGCAAATTACTTGGCGTGCCGCTGGGTTGTGATGTTTGCTATACCAATCACGCTGAAGCCGATCAGGATGATATGGACACTTTGCTGACGCTGCTCGGCACCGCCGGACTGACGTTCCTGATTGGCGTACCGGGCGCAGATGACATCATGCTCAATTATCAGAGCACGTCTTTCCATGACGCGTTGTACATCCGTGAACTACTCGGGCTGAAACATGCGCCGGAATTTGCCGTCTGGCTGGAGAAAATGAAAATAATCGATCCGCAGGGCGCATTGCAGGACACCCGGGCGTCCCATCCGTTACTGCGTCAGTTGCCGCAACTGAGCTGAGGTCTGTACTGATGAATAAAGAAAAAGGGCAGGAGCTGTTGCCTCTGGTGCATAACAACCCGTGGGAGACGTTGCGTCAGTTCACCGCCGCACGTATCGCGCTGGGACGCACCGGTTCGAGTCTGCCGACGGACGAACTGTTGCGCTTTGGTCTGGCCCATGCGCAGGCGCGTGATGCGGTGCATCAGCCTTTCGACAGTCAGTCGCTTGAGCCTGAATTATTCGCGCTCGGGCTGGAAACATTGACCGTCGCCAGCGCGGCACCCGACAGGGCTACTTATCTGTGCCGTCCCGATCTCGGGCGTAAATTATCTGAACAAAGCCGTCAGGCATTGCAGCGTCTGACGGCGGAGCCTGCTGACGTCGTGCTGGTCATCGCCGACGGTTTGTCATCGAAAGCGGTACACCGGCAGGCGGTGCCGCTGATTGCGGCGTTATTGCCCTATCTGCGCACGCTGGAGCTCAAATCAGGACCGGTTGTGCTGGCGCATCAGTCGCGGGTTGCGCTGGGCGATGATATTGCGCAGGCGATGAAAGCCAGAGCAGTGGCAATTTTGATCGGCGAGCGTCCGGGATTGTCATCTCCCGACAGTCTGGGGATTTACATGACCTGGGGGCCGCATACCAAAAGGCTGGAATCAGAACGAAATTGTATTTCGAATGTACGTCCGGAAGGGCTGAACTATCCGCAGGCGGCTTTTAAGCTGGCGTGGCTGCTCGAACAATCTTTTCAGCGCAAATTGTCGGGGGTAAATCTGAAGGATGAAAGCGATAACCCGGCGCTGCACAATAAAGTCGTGCCGATGTTTAAGCTGGAATAGGGGGAGGGGGATTAAAATTGAACCAGCAGCTGGTTCGCCTCCATCACGGATTTTCTCCGGAGTACAGATACGAAAAAAGCGCCTAAAGGCGCTTTTCTCTGAATTGGTGGGCCGTGCTGGATTCGAACCAGCGACCAATTGATTAAAAGTCAACTGCTCTACCAACTGAGCTAACGGCCCGCAGAAGTGGTGGGCGATGACGGGCTCGAACCGCCGACCCCCTCCGTGTAAAGGAGATGCTCTACCAACTGAGCTAATCGCCCACTTCTGGGTACTTCCCCATGTAAGAAGAAACTTGCTGAGAAATGGTGGGCGATGACGGGCTCGAACCGCCGACCCCCTCCGTGTAAAGGAGATGCTCTACCAACTGAGCTAATCGCCCATTTCTCAATTCTTCCTACTTATCACAACGCGGCACTCTTAAAGAGTGGTGGGCGATGACGGGCTCGAACCGCCGACCCCCTCCGTGTAAAGGAGATGCTCTACCAACTGAGCTAATCGCCCCCGTCGTGATGGAGTCGCATTATAGGGATACTTGAAATTACGTCAACGCTTTTTAAAAACAAAAATGATCGTTCGGCTTATTTTTAGACAACATGACGCGTTTCTCGCCCGCGTAGTCGATTCTTTACGCATTCATGGCCTTAAACCATACGACTGCCCGTGGTTGTGCGTTGAGGAATCAGGGCAGAGTGGTAGAATGTCAGCCACTTTTTGTTAATTGATAGCGACGTTTTTCGGCGTTGCGTTATTAAGGTTGCACCCAGATGAAAATCAAAACCCGTTTTGCCCCAAGCCCGACCGGCTATCTGCACGTCGGTGGCGCCCGTACCGCGCTTTATTCCTGGCTCTTTGCCCGCAACCTTGGCGGTGAGTTTGTGCTGCGTATCGAAGATACCGATCTCGAGCGTTCCACCCAGGAAGCAATCGACGCGATTATGGATGGCATGAACTGGCTGAATCTGGACTGGGATGAAGGCCCGTATTTCCAGACCAAACGTTTTGACCGCTACAATGCAGTTATTGATGAGATGCTGGAAAACGGCACTGCGTATAAATGCTATTGCTCTAAAGAACGTCTGGAAGCGCTGCGTGAAGAACAAATGGCCAATAACGAGAAACCTCGTTACGACGGCCGTTGCCGCAACAGCCACGAACATCACGCTGCGGATGAGCCTTGTGTGGTGCGTTTTCGTAACCCGCAGGAAGGTTCAGTCATCTTTGACGACCAGATCCGCGGCCCGATCGAATTCAGCAATGATGAGCTGGATGATCTGATCATCCGCCGTACCGACGGTTCCCCGACTTATAACTTCTGTGTTGTAGTTGATGACTGGGATATGGAAATCACTCACGTTATCCGTGGCGAAGACCATATCAACAACACCCCGCGTCAGATCAACATCCTGAAAGCGCTGGGCGCACCGGTACCGGTTTACGCGCACGTTTCCATGATTCTGGGTGACGACGGTAAAAAACTGTCCAAACGCCACGGCGCGGTCGGCGTAATGCAATACCGCGACGACGGCTATCTGCCGGAAGCGCTGCTGAACTATCTGGTGCGTCTGGGCTGGTCTCATGGCGATCAGGAAATCTTCAGCCGTGATGAAATGAAAGCGCTGTTCTCACTGGAGAACGTCAGCAAATCTGCCAGTGCGTTTAACACTGAAAAACTGCAATGGCTGAACCATCACTACATTAACACGATGGATCCGCATTACGTGGCGACCCATTTGTTGTGGCATGTGGAGCAGGCGGGAATCGAAACCCGTAACGGTCCGCAATTGTTCGAAATCGTGACCCTGCTGGGCGAGCGCTGCAAAACGCTGAAAGAAATGGCGGAGTCCTGCCGTTACTTCTACGAAGACTTTGCAGAGTTTGATGCCGATGCGGCGAAGAAACACTTACGTCCGGTTGCTCGTCAGCCGCTGGAAGTTGTTCGCGCCAAACTGGCGGCTATTACTGACTGGACCGCTGAAAATATTCACCACGCTATTCAGGGCACGGCGGATGAGCTGGAAGTCGGGATGGGTAAAGTCGGCATGCCACTGCGTGTTGCGGTAACGGGCGCAGGTCAGTCTCCGGGTGTTGACGTGACCGTTCACGCTATCGGCCAGAGCCGTGTGCTGGCGCGTATCGATATGGCGTTAGCTTTTATTGCTGAGCGCGAAACACAAGCACAGTAATCGCTGTTAAATCATCATAAAAAAAGCCAGCCCGGGAAACCGGCTGGCTTTTTTGCTTTCTGCGAAACGCTCGCGTGAAAACGTCTTAATTAACGTTGTTCAGTTGCTGGTGCCTGAGCGGTAGGGCGGTAGGCGAGGAAGTACATCAACCCGACGAAACCCGCGCCACCGACAGCGTTACCGAGGAACACGGCTACGAAGTTCGGGAAATACTGTGACCAGCTCAGCGCACCAGCAAAAATAGCCGCCGGCACGATGAACATATTCGCCACTACGTGCTGGAAGCCAATAGCCACGAACGCCATGACCGGGAACCACATGCCGATCACTTTGCCGCCCACTTCTTTACTGGCGAAGGCCAGCCAGATCGCCAGACACACCAGCCAGTTACAGCCGATACCGGAAATAAACGCGTGCATGAAATCAGCGTTCACTTTCGCGGTGGCGGTGGCCACGGTTTTGCTCAGGAAGGCGCCTTCCGTCAGCCCCAGAACGTGGCCGAAGAAATAGGCCACGGCCAGGCTGCCCAGCAGGTTAGCGAGGGTGACCCAGAACCAGTTACGCAGAACGGCGTAAAGGCTGATCTGACGTGCGAACCAGGCGATAGGCAAGGTCATCATGTTACCGGTCAGCAGTTCTCCCCCTGCTAAAACGGTCAGAATGATGCCTACGGGGAACACCGCCGCGCCCAGCAAGTTACTGAATGAACCCCAGGATGCAGGTAACGTCCCTATTACGTGCAGATCCAGAAGGAACCCGGTGGCGATGAACGCACCAGCCAGGAAGCCCAAAATTAACAAATTCAACACGGAAGCGTGGCTTTTATTAACGCCCGCCGTAACAGCGATGGATGCGATTTCTTTAGGTGAATACAAGGACATGGGATAGCTCGAAAGTAGTTAGTTATGATTATAGCGCGAGCAGTCTATTCTGAGATTTATCTCAAAACAAGACGATTTTCATAGTCTGCTAACATTCCATTAATCATTCAGACATAGATGTTAACGAAATGCGTAGGCAGATCAGAAAGCTAGGAAAAATGCGGCCTGGCGGCCAAATTGTAAAACAATGCATCGGACCAAAAATTTCCGTCAGGGCAGGAGATTTTTCCCTGCGAAATGGGGTATTTGGCGGCTTTTTCAGCGCTTGAATTCAGAAACAGATTTAGCCGTTGACAGGGGTAGCGACGTTTCATATTATGCGCCCCGTTCACTCGTTTTTACGGGCATGAATTGGGGGTATAGCTCAGCTGGGAGAGCGCTTGCATGGCATGCAAGAGGTCAGCGGTTCGATCCCGCTTATCTCCACCAACTTCCTTTCCAGAGCAAGTTGGCTGTTTCCTTACCAGGGGAAACAAAAAGTAAATGTGTACGACCTCGTGTGGGGGTATAGCTCAGCTGGGAGAGCGCTTGCATGGCATGCAAGAGGTCAGCGGTTCGATCCCGCTTATCTCCACCAAATATTTAAGAAACCCGCTTCGGCGGGTTTTTTGCTTTCTGCGATCCGCTATTTCCCCTGGTCCTTAACGCTGCGTCTTCTGCGAATTGCAGCCATAAAAAAACCCGCCGAAGCGGGTTTCTTTATCTTTCAGTCGTTTGCTTACTTACGCCAGTACCAGACCCGCGATAGAAGCAGACAACACGCTGACCAACGTTGAGCCGTACAGCAGTTTCAGGCCGAAGCGTGAAACCACGTTGCCCTGGTGTTCGTTCAGGCCTTTGATAGCACCGGCAACGATACCGATTGAAGAGAAGTTTGCGAATGACACCAGGAACACGGACAAGATGCCCACGCCGCGTGGTGACAGTTCGGTCGCAACTTTCTGCAGGTCCAACATCGCAACGAATTCATTGGAAACCAGTTTGGTCGCCATGATGCTGCCGACTTGCAAGGCTTCGTGGCTCGGCACGCCCATCATCCATGCGAATGGATAGAAGACATAACCCAGCACGCCCTGGAAGCTGATGCCGAATACGACGTCGAACAAGGCATTCAGGCAGGAAATCAGTGCGATGAAACCAATCAACATGGCTGCAACGATGATAGCCACTTTGAAACCGGCCAGGATGTATTCACCCAGCATTTCAAAGAAACTCTGACCCTGGTGCGTGTTACCGATTTGCAGGTCTTCTTCTGAATCAACTTTATAAGGGTTGATCAACGACAGTACGATGAAGGTACTGAACATGTTGAGCACCAGCGCAGCAACAACAAAGCGCGGTTCCAGCATGGTCATGTACGCACCCACAATCGACATAGAAACCGTCGACATGGCGGTGGCTGCCATGGTGTACATACGTTTTTCAGACATTTTGCTCAGAATATCTTTATACGCGATAAAGTTTTCTGACTGACCCAAAATCAGGGAACTGATGGCGTTGAAAGATTCCAGTTTTCCCATGCCATTAATTTTCGACAGAACCGTACCGATAATACGGATGACGAAAGGCAGTACGCGAATGTGCTGTAAAATACCGATCAGTGCAGAGATAAACACGATCGGACACAAGACTTTCAAGAAGAAGAACGCTAATCCTTTATCGCTCATGCCTCCAAATACGAAGCCGGTCCCTTCCGCAGCGAATCCTAATAATTTCTCAAACAAGTCAGAGAAGCCTTTCACAAAACCTAAACCTATTGAAGAGTTCAGGAAGAAATAGGCTAATAAGACTTCGATGACCAAAAGCTGAACAATGAAACGTAAACGGATATTCTTCCGGTCACGGCTCACCAGTAAAGCGAGTACAGCGACAACGGCCAACGCTAATACAAAGTGCAATATTCGGGACATGGGTGCTCCAAATTAGAGGCAGGCTATATTTCGACGGACATTTTATGTAACGCGTACATTTAAAACGTGAAGTCGATTGCAAATATAGAAATTACAAACACGAATTGCAACAAATCGCGGCCTATCACACAAAAAATCAAGATGTTAATAAAACTAAGCACAATTAGCTTTCCTGTGCTAGTTTTATCATGTGCCGTAATGCATTCTGAATCTGGCCTGTAAATGTCTTTTTTAGGAAAGTGCGCTGCGTCTGGCTTTCTGAAGTCGGGTGAGCGATTCACCTTTCAGTTATCACCCTCTCGCTTACTGCTACTGCCTATCAGAGTAATTACTCAGATCATCCTAAATGCACTTGATAATCATTATCAATTAGATATGATTGATGTAAGCGTAATCATTGTAAGGGTTAACTAACTATGCTGAACAGCCGGGCCGAATCCTCAGGCCGCGCGTCCAGAAAGATGAAGCTTTCACTGATGGGGCCAGCTTTTATAGCCGCCATCGGTTACATCGATCCGGGCAACTTTGCGACTAATATTCAGGCCGGTGCCTCTTATGGCTATCAGTTGCTGTGGGTGGTGGTCTGGGCCAACGTCATGGCGATGTTGATCCAGCTGTTGTCTGCCAAACTCGGTATTGCGACCGGTAAAAATCTCGCCGAACATATTCGCGACCGCTTCCCGCGCCCGGCCGTCTGGGCTTATTGGGTGCAGGCGGAAATCATCGCCATGGCCACCGATCTGGCCGAATTCATTGGCGCCGCCATCGGCTTCAAATTGCTTCTCGGCGTCTCGCTGTTACAAGGCGCAGTGCTTACCGGGATTGCCACCTTTATTATCCTCGGGCTGCAAAAACGCGGGCAAAAGCCGCTGGAACTGGTGATCGCCGGTTTACTGTTGTTTGTCGCAGCGGCTTATATTGTCGAATTGTTCTTCTCGCAGCCAAGCATGATGGCACTCGGTAAAGGGATGTTGATCCCCTCTCTGCCGACGGCGGATTCTGTCTATCTGGCCGCCGGTGTCCTCGGTGCGACCATCATGCCGCACGTCATTTATCTGCACTCATCGCTGACCCAGCGGGGCGGCAAGGCATCTAAAGCGCAGCGTTATTCTGCCACCAAGCTGGATGTCGGTATTGCCATGACCATTGCGGGTTTCGTGAATCTGGCAATGATGGCAACTGCTGCTGCCGCGTTCCATTTCAGCGGACACAGTGGCATCAGCGAACTCGATGAAGCTTATCTCACCCTGCAACCGCTGCTCGGTCACGCAGCTGCGACCACTTTTGGTCTGAGCCTGGTCGCTGCAGGCTTGTCTTCGACCGTTGTGGGCACGCTGGCTGGTCAGGTAGTGATGCAGGGCTTCGTGAAGTTCTACATTCCGCTGTGGGTGCGCCGCACAGTTACCATGATGCCGTCATTTATTGTGATTTTGATGGGATTAGACGCCACGCGCATTCTGGTGATGAGTCAGGTATTGCTGAGTTTCGGGATTGCGCTGGCGCTGTTGCCGCTGCTGGCCTTTACCGGTAATCGCAGCCTGATGGGCGACATGGTCAACACCAAAACCGTGCAGTGGGCGGGACGGCTGATTGTGCTGATTGTCGTCAGCCTCAACCTTTATCTGCTGATTGGCATGCTGAAATAGTGTCCTGAACAACGTCGGGCAATAAAAAACGGGACAGTTTGCGCTGTCCCGTTTTTGTTTCTGTCATTCGCTGGATTAATGACGGTGATCGCCATGCCAGCCATGATGATCATCATGACCGCGACCCCGGTCGTGTCCGTGACCGCGATCCGGCCCGCGTCCGTGATCATAATGCGGGCGGCCGTGATCTCCATGATAGCGGTGCGGCGGTGGCATCGGGCGACGCGGCGGATGGCGCTGATCCCACCAGCCCTGATCGCGCCAGCGGTAACCATCCCAGTAATGACCACGTGGCCCACGATAACCATAATGGTGACCGCGGTAGCTATTCCACCAGCCAGGATTACGCCAGTCGTAGCCGTCCCAGTAATAACCCCGGTTATCACGGTCTCCGATATTGATAGAAAGGCCCGGCGTATTCAGGCTAAAGCTGCTGGCCTGCACGGCAGGTACCGCGGCAGGGAGCAGGGCAAAAAACAATGTGGCGAATAATACTGGCTTTAACATGAGCGGCCCCAGATTCCTTATAATTTATGCTGACAGTTATAAGGTGAAGCGGACTCGGGTTCTATTGCTTACAATCCTGTTTTGAATGATTTACGCGCCTTAACGGAAAGCTTACACACTCTCCATAAAGGCGCGTTTTTTGCTCATTCAGGTAAGCGTTTACACCAGAATGCTTTCGATTGATGCCAGCTCTTCAGCGCTGAACTGGCGGTTGGCAATCATGCCCACAGCATCATCAATCTGGCTGGTTTTACTGGCACCAATCAGCACGGAGGTCACGCGGTCGCCGCGCAGAACCCAGGCCAGCGCCATCTGTGAAAGTTTCTGACCGCGCGCCTGCGCAATATCATTTAGCTTACGCACTTTCTCCAGCTTTTCTTCCGTCAGCTGATCGGTGGTCAGGAATTTACTGTCGCTGGCAGCTCGTGAATCTTGCGGAATGCCCGCCAGATAACGGTCCGTCAGTACGCCGCCCGCCAGTGGCGAAAAGGCGATAGAACCCACGCCATTATCCGCCAGCGTATCCAGCAGATCGGCCTCCACCCAGCGCTCAAACATGGAGTATTTTGGCTGATGAATCAGGCACGGTGTACCAAGATCTTTCAGGATTTCAAAGGCTTTTTTAGCGCGGTCGGCCGGATAATTCGATAAACCGACGTACAGCGCTTTACCCTGACGCACGATCAAATCCAGCGCTGCCATGGTTTCTTCCAGCGGCGTGTCCGGATCAGGACGGTGATGATAGAAAATATCCACGTACTCCAGACCCATGCGTTTCAGGCTCTGGTTAAGACTGGCGACCAGATATTTTTTCGAGCCCCAGTCACCGTAAGGGCCGTCCCACATGGTGTAACCAGCTTTGGAAGAGATGATCAGCTCATCGCGATAAGGCAGTAAATCTTCCTGCAGGATGCGGCCAAAATGCTGTTCCGCAGAGCCCGGAGGCGGGCCGTAGTTATTGGCGAGGTCGAAATGGGTGATCCCGTGGTCGAAAGCATGGCGGATCAGTTTCCGGCCATTCTCAAAATGGGCGTTATCGCCGAAGTTGTGCCACAGACCGAGTGAGACGACAGGCAGTTTTAAACCGCTCTGGCCGCAGCGACGGTATTCCATATTTTCGTAACGAGTTGGACTGGCTTGATACACCATGTGAGTCCTTATAATAAATTCAGGAGTGAACAGAAGGTTATAAATGTCATAAAAAAACGATTTTAGTGTATGCGCTTTCACAAGCATTTCCAGCTATTCAGATCACATACGGAACAATCCTTAAGACCAGGGCGGTTGATAACCGTGACTATTCTTCCTGCGTATTACCATAACTGCTGAATAAAATGCCCTGCGTTAATCCGGTGCAGGGCTGTAACTCTGCGTTTCCATCACCTGTTTCGGATAATAAATATCCTATTTTCCGAATTAGAGTAATACTTCAGTTAGTGGGATTAACTGTTTACTCTATTTTTAACAGAGGATCGTCATGGCAAATGAATACACCGTAGGTGACTATCTCTTAGACCGCTTGTCATTTAGCGGGATCTCCGAACTGTTTGGCGTGCCGGGTGATTACAACCTGAAATTCCTCGACAGCGTGATTAATCATCAGCAAATTACCTGGGTTGGCTGCACCAACGAATTAAATGCGGCTTATGGCGCAGATGGCTATGCGCGTACCAAAGGGATTGCGGCCTTGCTGACCACCTTTGGTGTCGGCGAGCTGAGTGCGCTGAACGGCATTGCCGGCAGTTATGCCGAATATGTGCCGGTGGTGCATATTGTGGGCGCACCGGCGCTGACGTCGCAGCGTAAAGGCGAATTGCTGCATCATACGCTGGGCGATGGTGAGTTTTGCCACTTTATGCGGATGTCAGAACCCGTCAGCGTGGCGCAGGCTTCCCTGACAACGGAAAATGCGCTGGCCGAAATTGACCGTGTCGTCGAAGAAGTGATGTACACCTCGCGTCCGGGTTATCTCTTACTGCCAAGCGACGTTGCCGCGCTGCCGGTCAGCACCCGAGCGCATCCGTTACCAGCCAGGCAGCCGCCTTTCTCGCCTTCCTCTCTTGAAGCTTTTGTTGCCGCCGCTGAAAAGCAGCTGCGTGGCGCAAACCGTGTATCGTTACTGGCGGATTTTCTGGCAGATCGTTTCAACGTCAAAAAGGCGCTGGAACAATGGATGGAAGAAGTGCCGCTGGCGCACTCCACACTGCTGATGGGCAAAGGTTTATTCAACGAACAGCAGGCGCACTTTGCCGGAACATACTCGGGAGCCGCCAGCGCGCCCTCAACCAGAGACGCGATCGAAGGGGCGGATGTAGTGATTACCGTCGGCGTGAAATTCACTGACACCATCACGGCCGGTTTTACCCAACAGCTTCCGTCCGGTAAATGCATTGACCTCCAGCCCTTTTTTGCCCGTGCAGGCGACCAGATCTTCCACCAGTTGCCCCTGGAAAAAACGGTGAATGTGATGCACCGTCTGACTGCCGAACTGGGCTGCGGCTCAGCGCCTTACGCCGTTAAACGTAACGCTCTGCCTTTGTCGCACGATGCCAGCCTCGGGCAATATGCCTTCTGGCAACAGATTCAGGATTTTCTGCAACCTGGGGATGTGCTGGTCGCCGAACAGGGTACCGCCTGTTTCGGGGCGGCGGCGCTGAATCTGCCTGAAGATTGCCAGTTTATCGTCCAGCCGTTGTGGGGTTCTATTGGCTTCACGCTGCCCGCCGCATTTGGTGTGCAGATCGCCGTACCGGACCGCCGTGTGGTGCTGCTGATTGGCGACGGTTCTGCGCAACTGACCCTTCAGGGATTAGGTGCCGCCATCCGTTACGGTCTGCCGCCGATTGTTTTTGTGATTAATAACGACGGGTACACCGTCGAACGGGCGATCCACGGCGAAACCCAGCGTTATAACGACATCGCGCAGTGGAACTGGACGCAGTTCCCGGCAGCGTTTGGCGGCAAAGAGGTATTCAGCGCGCGGGCTGATTCGCCGCAGGCGTTGAAAGACGCGATAGAAAAGGCCACAGCACGACGGCAGATGGCCTGGATAGAAGTTGTTTTGCCGAAAATGGATATTCCAGAGCTGCTGAATTCCGTCACCAAATCGCTGGCGAAGCGTAACTCAGGGCAGTAAATCGGTTTCCGGTGATGGCGGGTCCGTCAGCTGGTCGATGAACCAGCAACCCGCCGGACCGGGCTGATTGTTTTTACTCCACACCGCATCCACCGATATCTGCTTCGGCCAGCCGCGCAGCGGCAGACTGACCAGTTTGTCATGTCCGAACTGTTTCACCAGCCAGTGCGGCAGCGTCGCCCAGCCAAATCCCTGTTCCGCCATTTCCAGCAGCATCAGATAACTGGGCGCTGACCAGATTTGCCCCTGCGCCCTGGGCATTTCCCGGCGGCTGTAAGGCTGAAGGCAGAGCTGACGGAACGTGTGCAATTGCTCGGGTTGCAGGTCCGTCATTTTTGCCAGCGGGTGCCCGCGGCTGCAAAAAATCGACATATCCGTTTGCTCCGGCAGGCGCGCCACGCCGATATCAGGCGGATAACTCGCCTGCACTTCCACCATGCCGATATGCGCGCGGCCTGACTGCAACAGGTCGATGACGTCCTGATCTTCGGCAATCTGACACTCAAATTCAATATCCGGATACCGGCGTTCAAAACGGCGCAGCAGCGCTTCGTGATGGGTCGGCTGATAAGTATCTGAGAGCACAAATGTCAGGCGGGTTTCCACCTGTGTTGATAAACGTACCGCCAGTTCATCAAGCCTTTCGCTGGCGGCCAGAATGGCCTGAACGTGGCTTAACACGCGCTGTCCTGCAGGTGTCAGCACCGGATGCCGGCTCTGGCGGTCAAATAATGTGACACCTAAATCCACCTCCAGATTGGCAATAGCGGTACTGACGGTGGACTGACTTTTGCGCAGTTTACGTGCCGCCGCAGAAAACGATCCGGCATCGGCAGCCTCGACAAAGGCTATCAGTGCTTCCGGGGAATAACGCATAAAAGGATCCTCTGATTTCAATCCATCTATTTTATCGATACTTCCTATCTTTTACCTATCTCATTTAGTGATGATAATGGCCGCCTGTGACAGCCGTCACATAGCAATTCACGTAACAACAATCAGGAATCAGGCAGGTTTTTATGTCTAAGCAAACACGGAACATCTCTCAGAAAACATTCGGCGAACGCATCTTCCATGCGGTAGGCTTTGAAACCCTCGCGGTGCTGATTTCGGCACCGACCGCGGCGTGGCTCCTCAATAAACCGGTCTGGGAAATGGGTGCTCTGGCTATCATGTTATCGACGACAGCGATGGTCTGGAACATCGTCTATAACAGCCTGTTTGACAAATTCTGGCCGGTTTCCCGTGTGGTGCGGACCTTTAAAATCCGCGTGGCGCACGCCCTGGGCTTCGAAGGCGGATTCATCATGATTGGTCTGCCGATTGCCGCGCTGTGGCTGGGTATCGGGCTGCTGGACGCCTTTATGCTGGAAATCGGGTTCTTCCTGTTCTTCCTGCCTTATACCGTGGCATACAACTGGGTTTACGACACACTCCGTCAGCGCTGGATGCACCGTCGTCTGGCTGCTGAGGATTGCCCGGCTAAACATTAATTGGCATTGCCTTAAAGCAGCACAAGAAAGCCCGCCGACATTTTCTTTGTTCGCGGGCTTTTTGTCGGTTATGGTTTTGGCATCCGGAAAATACAGGGTGTACAGATGAAAACGTTAGGGCTGATTGGCGGCATGAGCTGGGAATCCACCGTGCCGTATTACCGCATGATCAATGAACATGTAAAGCAGCAACTGGGCGGCCTGCATTCGGCCAAACTGTTTCTCTACAGCGTCGATTTTTATGAAATCGAAAAGCTGCAAATGGCCGGTGACTGGCAGCAGGCGGGCGAGATCCTCGGTAACGCCGCGAATTCACTGGCGCGCGCTGGCGCTGACGTCATCGTCGTGTGTACTAACACCATGCATAAAGTGGCGGACGATATTGAACGTATCGGCGGCCTGCCGCTGTTGCATATCGCCGATGCGACGGCTGAAAAAATCAAAGGGCAGGGGCTGCGTAAAATCGGCCTGCTCGGCACCCGTTTCACTATGGAACAGGATTTCTATCGCGGACGTTTGCAGGAAAAGCATCAGATTGACGTGGTAACGCCGGACGAAGCCGACCGGGCGATAGTCCACCGCATCATTTACGAAGAGCTGTGTCTGGGCATTATCAAGGACGATTCCCGCGAGGAGTATCGCCGGATTATTGGCAAATTAGAACAGCAGGGCGTGGAAGGGATCATTTTGGGATGTACCGAAATCACCCTGCTGGTGGGGGCAGAAGACGCGCGCGTACCGGTATTCGACACCACCGCCATTCATGCGCTGGCGGCGGCGGAATTTGCTTTAGAACAGCATTAATCTTCTTCTGTAATCTGCCGGTTTAGCCGCTGTTTTGCGACCTGCATCAGCGGCTTACCGGCCAGCATCAGCCAGGCTGGCAGCATAACGATGCACAGCAACGGCAATAATTTCAGCCCCGGTACCACGGCGGCGGCCATAAACAAACTGAGCCAGCCGTCGCGTGTGACCACCAGCACCATGCCCATTACCGCGCAGGACACCGTCACTGCCGCCGGCACATCCGGTGCGTACTGATGCAGCATCAGGCCGAGCGATACCCCGACAAACACCGCCGGGAAAATGCGCCCGCCACGAAAACCACAGGCCGCCGCTACCACTAACGCCGCGAGTTTGGTCAGGGTGATGGCCAGCAACGGCCCCATCTCAAACAATGCGTTGGAATGCGCCAGTTCTTTCATTTCATCCAGCCCTTTGAACAGCGTGATTTCTCCGCCGATCAGTGCCAGCAAACCCAGCACAAAACCGCCAAGGCCGAGACGTAACATCGGATTCTGAATGGTATTGAACAGCCGGTGCATATGCGGGAACAGCCACACGGCGATCATTCCCAGTGCGATGGCGATCAGCACCACGACGGAGCCGCTAAAAATGTCGATCAGGCTGGACGAATCATAAGATGGAATGCTAAGCGAGAAATCCGGCTGGAAAAACTGATCGGTCGTCAGCGCACCGGCACTGGCGGCAAGCAAGGGCGCAAACAGACGATCCCATAACGGGACATCTTTATTGGTACCGAGGGTTTGCGAGAAAATCAGCGCCGCCGCGACCGGCGTACCAAACAGTGCGCCAATAGTACCGGCCGCCGCCAGGATCACCCAGTCAGTGGTTGGCACTCCGGGCATCAGACGTCCACCCAACCACGCTACCAGTGCGATATTAATCACTGCAATCGGATGTTCCGGCCCGAGGCTTACGCCACCGGCCAGCCCGAGCATCAGCGCCAGCGCAATTCCCGGTAATGCATTCACCGCCACAGGTGCGCCAATCAGCGATTCTGTGGCCGGATCCGGCCCCGCGTGGCCTGGCATATACTTGATAAGCGCGCCAACACCGATGCCGGTCAGCGTCAGCATAAACAGTGTCCAGCTGGCAGATTCCGTATTCACCTGTAAAACGGCAGGAATGTGCTGCCACAGCAGGTTTTGCAGAGCACCGGCAATGATCATCACGAAGACCAGAATCAGGCTTGACAGCACGCCGATAATGACCGCAGGCAGGGCGAAAGCCAGCATAATTCTGGCGCGGGGATGAAACATGCAAGAATTTCCTTATTTATCGTTATCGCTTTGTTTGCCCTAATAGCTTAGATGAATCCTGGCAAAGTCTGTTTGCGGGCGCTCAACATTATTGTGTGTGACATGCCGCATAAATGTGCGCGGGTTTAAAACTGCGTTGCAGCGTATAGCAATTACCGCTATTTTGCCCACACGAAACTGTAAGCTTTGCCCCACGGGCGGGGTTTCGCCAGTCGCTTTAATTGATGAAGACAACTTACATCTGCGTGTCTGGCAGCGTACTCTTTAGCGCAGCATAACGAATTTACTTTTGCGGAGAATAACATGACCAAATACTCCCTGGTGGGCGATGTCGGGGGCACTAACTGCCGTCTGGCGCTTTGTGCGCTGGACAGCGGCGAGATTTCGCAGGCGAAGACCTTCTCCGGGCTGGAATATGACAGCCTCGAAGCCACAGTCCGTGAGTATCTTACTGAGCAAAAACAGGAAATTGAAGATGCCTGCATCGCCATTGCCTGCCCGATCACCGGCGACTGGGTGGCAATGACTAACCACACCTGGGCATTCTCCATTGCAGAAATGAAGAAAAGTTTAGGTCTGCAACATCTGGAAGTGATCAACGATTTCACCGCCGTTTCTATGGCGATCCCGATGTTGAAAGAAGAGGATTTATTGCAGTTCGGCGGCAAAAAAGCGCAGGACGGAAAACCAGCAGTGATTTATGGCGCCGGTACCGGACTGGGTGTGGCGCATCTGATCCACGCCAACAAGCAGTGGCTTAGCCTGCCGGGCGAGGGGGGTCATGTTGATTTCGCACCAAACAGCGAAGAAGAAGACATTATTCTTGAGCAGCTGCGTACCGAAATGGGCCACGTGTCTGCCGAGCGCATTCTTTCCGGTCCGGGGCTGGTGAATCTTTATCGCGCCATTGTGAAATCTGACAAGCGCGTGCCGGAAAACTTCAAACCGAAAGACGTCACTGAGCTGGCACTGTCTGATGAAAACGTCGATTGTCGCCGCGCGTTGTCCCTGTTTTGCGTGATTATGGGTCGTTTCGGCGGCAACCTGGCGCTGAACATGGGGACGTTTGGTGGTGTTTACATCGCCGGCGGCATCGTTCCGCGCTTCCTCGAATTCTTCAAAGCGTCCGGTTTCCGCGCCGCATTTGAAGATAAAGGCCGCTTCAAAGATTACCTGATGGATATTCCGGTATTCCTGATCACGCACGATCAGCCAGGGCTGCTGGGTGCAGGTGCGTACTTACGTCAGTCAATTGGTATGACGATCTAAGTTTCTGCTGCTCTGCGTAGAGGATTTTGCTGCTCTGCTTAGAGGATGAGGTCTGGCTCGATCTGCTCCCTCCCCTGCGAAGGGGAGGGGTGGGGTGGGGTATTAATGCTGAATCAATAAGCTGAAGTGTGCTTTAACCAAGTGTTAGCCCTTAAAACTCCTGTCATTAGTTCTTTTCTGACTTTAATTCCCGCGGTAAGTCGAGAAACCGTAAGGACTGACAAGCAGAGGAATGTGATAGTGAGGCACTGAACCATCCGCTTTAAAAATAACGGGGATTTCCGGAAAAAATGAAGCGGTATGGTGCTTTTCAAACCATTCTCCGGTTTTGAACGTTACGCGATAACTCCCTTTCTCCATCACATTTTCATTGGGATACAGCGCCGGAATTCTTCCCTGTTCGTTGGTCACTCCGCTGCTCAGTTGCACCCATTTGTTACCTTCCTGCTTCTCGAGGGAGACGCTTACACCCTCTGATGGCAGCCCGTTTTGCAGGTTCAGAACGTGGACGCTAAGAGGATTAGCTGCAAAGGCAGATGTCAGACACAGAGCATTGATAATACCGGCCAGTAATAATTTATTTTTAAACATATGTTCGTCCTTTTGAACTCAATGTTATTTGTTAATAACGCAGAATATTTTGCAGAGCTATATTTATAACTTCCCTCATCACAGCGATGGGAAAGTGCGAAATAACCTCTGTCTTGACGAAACAAAGTCTACTTTTTACTGGCTAACCTGAAGATGACGGGTTGATGACATTTTTGTAATAATTCAGATTCAGATGTCTGGAGATAACGCTCTCCAGCTCAAAAACCCGCCAGCCTCACATCAGAACCGCATTAACTGCCTGAATTCTTTAACCTTGCTGCGACTTACCGGCACCTCGAAATCTAAATCACTTAAGCGCAAAATATAGGTGTTATTGAACCACGGCACGATCTCGCGGATTTTTGACAGATTCACGCAATATGAGCGATGGCAGCGGAAGAAATGCTCCTCCGGCAAGCGGTTGCACAATTCGGTGATATTCATCGGCATGGTGAATTCTTCTTTGCGGGTATATACCTGCGTGACCTTTTCCTGCGCGGCGGCGTAATAAATATCGTTGATATCAGTGACGATAATCCGTTCGTCTTTGATCAGATTAATACTGTGACTGACGCGCTGCGCGTTACCCGTTACCGGCAGGATCCCTTCCTGTTTCTCTGCGGCCTCTTTACCGGCCAGTTCTTTATCACGGCGAAAATGCGACTCCAGCTTTTGCAGCATAGTGACAATGCGTGACTCGTGATAAGGCTTGAGAATGTAATCAAACGCTTCTATTTCAAAGGCTTCGGCAGCGTGTTCTTTATAGGCGGTGATGAACACGATATAAGGTCTGTGGGCAAATTTACTGATATTTTGCGCCAGCAATACGCCGTCGAGCGACGGAATGCTGATATCGAGAAAAATCGCATCCACTTCATGCGATTGCAGGTATTTAAGCACGTCCAGTCCGTCATCAAATACCGCTTCAACCTGAATGCTGCTGTGCGTATTAATCAGATAACTCAGCTCTTCCTGAGCCGGTACTTCATCTTCGACGATAATTGCTTTCACTGAATTATCTCCCTGGTGCGGTGGCCCGAAAGGCGGGCGGGTAAAACGAAAAACGCTCTGCGGTCAGGCAATCTGGCTCTGTATGGCCGCCGTGACTTTCGCAGGGGCATGAGTAATTACAAAAGAAATATCGGTGCCCGGCTCCAGTCGCCGGATAGTCAGACCCTGCCCGTATAACAACGAAACGCGGTGATGCACATTCAGCAGGCCGATTTTATTGCCGGGCATTTCATTGCGCGCCACGCGGTCAATGGTTTCCTGATTAATGCCATGGCCGGTATCTTTCACGGAAACTTTAATCCCCTCAGCCTGATGCTTAACTGAAATCACCACCACGCCTTTTCCGCTGCATTTCTGGATGCCGTGAACAATCGCGTTCTCGACCAGTGGCTGGATCAGCAGACTGGGAATTTTCACCGAAATATCGTCATCAATGTCATAAATTACCGTGAGTTTGCTGCCAAAACGCGCCTGTTCGATGGCGATGTAATCCTGTACCTGATGCAGTTCTTTGCGCAGGTCGATCAGCTCGTCGTTCAGTTCAAGGTTGTAACGCAGATAACGGGAAAGATTGATGATCAGCTGGCGCGCCACGTCCGGTCGTACGCGGATCGATGATGAAATCGCGTTCAGCGCATTAAACAAAAAATGCGGGTTTATCTTGCTCTGTAACGCGCGCATCTCGGCCTTATTGGCCATCTCGCGCAGTTGTTCAGTTCGTGAGACTTCCATCTGTGTGGACATAATTTGCGACAGCCCGATAGCCATCACTTTAAGCGAATATGTAATACGGTGCGGGTCACAATAATAGATTTTCAGCGAGCCGGTCACTTCGCCTTTTTCCCACAGGGGAATAATAATCAGCGAGTGGATTTGCGGCGTGCGGTGCATTTCATCGTTATTTCTGACCGTGATTTCGCCGCTTTCCAGCGTGGCTTTGGTCATCTCACTCAGGGATTCATGGCCGATATTGTATTCATCCGCGCCGACGCCGACGTACGCCAGAATGTTTTTGGTATCCGTGATCGCCACCGCGTCAGCATCGATATCCTCGCGGATAATGCGGCAGATGCTGGCCAGCGAATCGGCGTTGATATCCCGGAAATAGGGCAGCGTTTTATTGGCGATATCCAGCGCCAGCCGTGCCTGTCGCGCGGCGATGACCTCTTTTTCATCTTCGACGCTTTGCACCAGTAACACAATCAGGCCGATGGAACTGGCACCCAGGATCAGCGGTGCGGCGATGTTCATAACGATGTCCAGCCCGAGCGAAAATGGCCGTGCCATTAGCAAAATCAGCACCATGGTCAGCGTTTCACACAACATCCCGGCGATGATCCCGACTTTCCAGTGCAGCGCTTTTTTGACGTTTTTATTGATGTAGCCGGAAAGGAAACCTGCCGTAATACTGGTGATCAGGCACGGAATTGACGTAGGCCCGTGAATGTCGATCAGGAAACGGTGCGTGCCTGAAATCACGCCGGTGATAATCCCGACCCACGGTCCGAATAAGATCCCACCGGACATAATGGCGATGGTGCGTACGTTAATCAGCGAGCCTTCGACGTTGATCCCGGAAAGCGTACCGAAAATCGCAAACAGCGAGAAAATGGCGGTAACGGCCGTCAGCTCCAGGGGCGTGTGGCTCTCGTTTTCTTTATGCAGCAGTTTACGGAACAGCGGAGTACGCGTGAGGAAAAACAGACAAATGAGCATCAGCGCCGCACGGTCAAAGACCGCCAGCAGCATATCGAAAATGTGAGGCATAGCAGATTAACTCTTTGCGCGCCGTAAAGATAAGCGTGCCAAATGGATTCAGCCGTTATTATATGTAAAAGGTCAGACTTTCACCATCGGCAGACACAGGAGAGCCAACTGAGATGATTTCGTTATCCACGCCGCGGCTGATTATGCAGCCCATCCAGGCTGACGACTGGGCATTTTTCTTGCGGTTGTATCAGACGCCGGAGGTCATGCGTTTTATCGGCGATATCGAGATGCCTGCTCAGGTTCATACCCGCTTTGAACAGCGGCTGGGCAACTGGGATCGCTATTGCGACTTTTGGTTATGCCTGCTTATACGCGAAAAAGAGACCGGCGCTGCCGTGGGGCTGACCGGATTTTTCCCGGACTGGCGACCTTACAAACAGGGCGAAGTGGGGTTTATTCTCGCGCCGGAACATCAGCGCAAAGGCTACGCGGTGGAATCCCTGCGCGAAGTGCTGAACTTTGCTTTTGACCACTGCGGATTTCACCGCCTGCAGGCCAACGTGCTCGAAGGCAATGACGGTTCGCGCCGCGTGCTGGAGAAATGTGGTTTCCAGATGGAAGGGCGTTTGCGCGACAGTTACCGGATTGGTGACGAGTGGAAAAATGACTGGCTGCTGGGTTTGCTGGCAACCGATCCGCGTCCGTAAAAAAAAACGCTCAGTATCTCGACAGTTGTTTTTCTCTGCGATATGTTCGTTGAAGGTCGCAACGCGGCCAGCGTCGCTCGGACGGTCCGGGCGCTTACGTATCCCAGAGGAAATTATGGCTGATTCCAGTTCACCACGTCGTTTTTCACGTATTGATCGTCTTCCCCCTTATGTTTTCAATATCACCGCTGAACTGAAAATGGCCGCGCGCCATCGCGGCGAAGACATTATTGATTTCAGTATGGGCAACCCTGACGGCCCGACACCGCCACACATTGTGGAAAAACTGGTGCAGGTTGCGCAGCGCGAAGACACCCACGGTTACTCAACGTCACGCGGTATTCCGCGTCTGCGTCGTGCGATCTCCCGCTGGTACGCCGATCGTTATCAGGTGGAGATCGACCCGGAAAGCGAAGCTATCGTCACTATCGGTTCAAAAGAAGGTCTGGCGCATCTGATGCTGGCGACCCTCGATCATGGTGATACCGTTCTGGTGCCAAACCCAAGTTATCCGATCCACATTTACGGCGCAGTGATCGCCGGTGCTCAGGTGCGATCCGTGCCGCTGGCAGAAGGTGTGGATTTCTTTGCTGAACTGGAAAAAGCCATTCGCGAAACCATTCCCCGTCCGAAAATGATGATCCTCGGCTTCCCGTCCAACCCGACGGCGCAATGCGTAGAGCTGGACTTCTTCGAACGTGTGGTCGCGCTGGCTAAACAATACAACGTGCTGGTTATTCACGATCTGGCCTACGCCGATATCGTGTATGACGGCTGGAAAGCGCCGTCGATCATGCAGGTGCCGGGCGCGAAAGATATCGCGGTAGAGTTCTTTACCCTGTCGAAAAGTTACAACATGGCAGGCTGGCGTATTGGCTTTATGGTCGGCAATCCTGAGCTGGTCAGTGCACTGGCGCGTATCAAAAGCTATCACGATTACGGGACGTTCACGCCGTTACAGGTTGCCGCGATTGCGGCGCTGGAAGGCGATCAGCAATGCGTGAAAGACATTGCCGAGCAATACCGTCAGCGTCGTAATGTGCTGGTGCGCGGGCTGCATGAAGCGGGCTGGATGGTAGAAAATCCGAAAGCGTCGATGTACGTCTGGGCAAAAATCCCGGCAGCGTATGCGCATTTAGGTTCGCTGGAGTTCGCTAAACGTCTGCTGGCTGACGCGAAAGTCTGCGTGTCACCGGGCATCGGTTTTGGTGATTACGGTGATACGCATGTCCGTTTCGCGCTGATCGAAAATCAGGACCGTATCCGTCAGGCTGTTCGTGGAATTAAAGCAATGTTCCGTGCTGACGGTTTGCTGGCACCGAAAAAGGCCGCGGGAGAAACGCCTGCTGAGCAGGATCCTTCCGCCGGCGCGTAAGTCGCCTCAGCACATCAGACCGGGCTTCGGCCCGGTTTTTTTATCTCAATGCGTTAACTTCTTTACCCTTACCGCCCGGCCATATCCACAAAGTCTGCGTAATTTCTTTCTATACTCAGTCTGTCACTCATGATCTCGCGTTTAATATTCTCCGGCCAGGAAATTTCTCATGAAAAACCGTTATGCGCTGTCGCAGATCAGCCTGCACTGGGCAACGTTGCTGATGATTATTCTGACGTATACCGCGATGCTGACCCGCGACTATTTTCCGGAAGATAATCAGCCGCTGGTACGTTTACTGCATTTTAATTTTGGGATTTGTGTCTGGCTGCTGATGTGGGTGCGTGTTTTCCTGCGTACACGCTATGCAACACCGGTGATCACGCCGCCTTTGCCTCGCTGGCAGATTGCGGCATCTCACGCGGTACATGGCGCGTTGTATCTGTTATTTCTCTCGCTGCCGGTGCTGGGCGTACTGACCCTGGAATTTGGCGGACGCGACTGGGTGTTGTTTGGCTGGCAGGTGCCGCAGTTCGTGACGCCGGATCCTTCCGTGCGCAGCACGGTGAAGCAGACGCATGTGTTTCTGGCGAACTGCGGTTATTACCTGATTGGCTTACATGCGCTGGCGGCGATTTATCATCATTACTTCCGTAAAGATGACACCCTGTTACGCATGACGCCTTAACGGCGGGCTCACCGGCAGAAATCCTGCCGGTGACTGGCGTATAAATCAGTTTTCATCCTGCTGGTAATGCACAACGCGACGCTTCCCTTCAATCTGGATATCTACCCATTTACGCGGTGCGGGTTTAACTTCACCGTTGCGCAGTGCCTGGATCAGCGTCTCTTTATCCTTTTCCTGATACAGATAAAGCTCACCGCTTTGCGCCCACTGACCGGCCTGTCTTGCGTAAACCCGGCAGTTGACTGAAGGCGCATCCAGCGTATTACAGAGCAGGATTTCTTTCTGTTTGTCATTATTGAGATCCAGCGTATTAACGATACACACGCCCTGAACGCTCAGACAATCGCGAAGTGTGCTGCGGTATTGTTCCAGCACTGGAAGACTTTTCCACCAGCCGTCATCCGGCTGCACTGCGCCTTTCGCCAGCGTGATCATCTTTTTCGCCTCCTCAATACGATAATTTTTAGCCAGCGCATCGGCCTCTTTATCATTGTAGGAGCCCCAGCGTGAGGTCAGCGCAATAGTATTTTTCACCGTGGCAAGCAGGCGCGGGTCCGAGGTAAAAGCAGGAGATTGCAGCAATTTTTCCAGTGCTTCGTTGCCACGACGACCTGTTTCAAAACGCAGTAATTTGAGATCAAAATCTTTCGCCTGCGTTTTACCGCTGTCGAGCCGTGCAATCTGACTGTTCACGCTGAGACGGTAAGGATCGAGCAGCGGGCTGTTGACCGCGATAACCAGCAGCACGACTAACAATGACAGCGGTTTATTGAACTGATTCAGACGCGACAGCCAGTCCGGACGTTTATCGAAAACGGAAAAACTGTAGCAAAGCGAGGCTGTCAGCGTAACCGCAATAATTACCACCGCCCACAGACGCTGCGGCGTCCAGCCGTATTGTGAAACGCGAATGCCCGTAGCGTACAGCGCCAGCGCGGCATACACCGGCAGCAGCAGGATAGCTGCATTGACCAGCCAGCGGACAGCCTGCGGATAAGGCTTCACTCCGCTGTCCGTTTCGCGCACAACGTTCACCAGCGCCAGCAGGCTTATCGCCATAATTGTCAGCAGACTGGCGGCGGACCAGGTTTGCGACAGCGCCGTCAGGCCGGTGAACGGCAGGGCGAACAGAAAGATCAGCGCAACGAACGCCACCAGAGGCAGCAGGCCTTTGAGAATGAAACGGATAATATTGCGCGTGGTATTCATCAGCGCCGGTTGTGTGCGGCAGGTGATGATGCTTATCCCCAGCAGCAGCCCGAAAACCAGATGCATAAACAGCGGTGTATCGAAAAACAGCTCGTGGAAGTATTCAATGCCAATCACCCGGAACAGCGCAGCGCACAGCGCCAGCACGCCGACGGTCAGCAGCATCAGCAGGAAAGTGAGCATCGCGCACAACATATTCTGGCTGTAGCAGGCTGCAAGATGGGCGTAACGGTAACGGTTATGCGCCGGGAACGTCTGCACCTGTAACCAGGGCAGCACAAAAAATACCATCGCCACCAGCGAAAGGTTATACGGCACCATCACCGAATCTGCCGGTGTGCCGGTCACATTACTTTTCACCCACGTCGCCATCCCCGCCAGCAGCAAGGTCATCAACCCCATTGCGCCCCAGAACCGGCGGTCATTCAGCTGCACCAGCGACAACGAAATCAGCACCGGTAATGTGAATGCCATAGTCTGGCCGTAAATATTGTGGGAGAAAGCCGAACGCGTTACCGCCTGGCTGTCTGAGAAAAAGTAATACAGCAAAAGTCCCTGCAGCAGGCAGACAAACATGATAAGCCAGCGGGAGGGAACGGGCAGAGGGGGCAAACTGAGGCCCGCCCGATTGAACTGAGACATCCGTGACTCTCCGAAAGTGTAAGAGGAAGTAAGGGTAAAAACGTACGCCAGTGTAATGGGTTCCGTGCTCCGGTGCAGAAAACTCTTTTAAGGAGCAGGCTGGACATTTTGTGAGCATCACCACATAACTGGCAAAATCAGCCGCAGTCACTAGGCTTAGGTACTGGATGGAGAATTTCGAGGTGAAAATGTCAGAACACGAACTGAAAGAAAAACGCATTGAAATCGTTAAGAATTTCTACGCCAAACTGGATCAGGCAGATGCGTCTTTGCTGGATCTCTTTGCGGAAGATGTGGTGCTGTTTTTTCCGAAATTTGGCACCGCGCAGGGGAAGTCATCCCTGGGAGAACTGGGAAAACGCTTCGCGCTGGAAATCGACAAGATCCAGCATATTCAGGATGCTTTCCGGTTTCTCAGCGATGGCGACACCATTGTGCTGGAAGGGCAGATGCGTGGCGTGATGCAAAATGGCGACCGCTGGCCAACCTCGGAAGCAGGGAGTCATCATTTCTGTACGGTGTTTGCGTTTGAGGATTTGCTGATTAAACGGCTGAGTATTTACCTCGACCCGGACTTCAATCTTGAGGACAAAAAGCGGGTGAGCAACTACCGTCAGGCGGTGAAAGGCGAAGAGAATAAAGCCTGATGCTGGCTTAAAAAAGAAGGGAAGCGGTGTCAACCCACCCCTTCCCTTCGCCAACTGCCCTATCAGGATTCGGCAGGGACAACGCTGTTTTTGTAGCGTTGCAGTATCGGCGAATTCACTTCCGACGGATTCTGCAATTGCCACAGATTACGGTCGATACCGTCATTGACCAGATAAATAACCCCGGATTCAATAGCCGACATCAGGCACAACATCACTGGCTCGTTGGTGGTATAGCCTAGTTCGCCTTCCAGCAGACGCTGATAGTCGATAAAGCGGAACACCCCGGCCTGCACTTCATACGACAAAATCGTCTTGCTGGTATTCACAGACGACAAAACTTCCCCGGTATTGACGTCGACAGCACGCAGGTTCACGGCTATCTGGTCCAACTGGTATTGCGTACTGGCACCGATACCGAAGTAACGCGCCCCTATGCCGCCCGATTTCACATTGCTTTCATAGCCGATAATCGAGCCTTCAATCAAAATATTTGCCGCCACTAAAGAGGAAAGCGGACGCTGGTTATTGATAGCGACACTGCCGTTTTCCTGTGCTGCGCGGATAATTTTGCGTTCATTCAACAGATTTTGCAGTCCCTGACGTTCCAGCGGAATAAACCATTTAGAGTCTTTTAACGCCGAAACCAGCATCGCCGTGGCACTTTGCGGCACCGCAGTCGAGAAGTTACTCGCCGGATACGGTTTGAACTGACCGGTTTCATCCTGAATATTATAAACAGAGACAAAGACACGTCCCTTCGGGGCCGGGAGATGAGTCAGATCGGTATAACTCGGTGCCCGTGGCAATAATGTCGGTCTGGCGGCTTCTTTCGGGGGCGCTGTGAGACACCCGCTCAACACAAAAACTGCGATGAGTAATAAATAGCTGCGCATGATGTTGTTCCTGTTTTTATTGGTCGTCGGAATCAGTTGGTAGTGGCAGACAGGCCCTGAACCTGAATGGTGGAAATCTTGCCTGTTTTACGATCTGTAACGTTCATTACCAGTTGCCCGTCGGTATTCTGGATATCCACAATAAAGTCCTGCGTCACCAGCCGCCCCGGTTTGCCCTGATTCACATTGCCCATGAGACTGCCCAGCAACTGCGACTGAATCGACGCCGTGAAGTTATCCAGCGCAGTGGTACCGGTAGTGCCGAAATCGTACGAATCCGGATCCTTATAGGAGTTTTGCGCCTGGGCTTCATTTAGCAGGAACGCGCCATTATTCGGGTTGCCGCCGAAATTCGGGTTAATGAACTGGAAAACCATATTGCCTCCCCAGGAAACCGGGGACGCCGTCAGTAATGCCAGCAGCATGACTGAGCGCGAAGCTGAGACTGGAATATTCACGATGCTCTCCTTAAAAGAGGCAGTGCATTAAAATTCGTCATGGGCAAGATCCCCGGTGCCAAGTAATGCTTTGTCCAGCTGGCGTCGTGATAACGCCTCCGTCACGCCGGCCAGTGCGGTATCGACGTCCTTCTCAAAGTTGTGACGGTTAGGAAACAGCAGGGTTTGATAAAGGGTGTCCTGACCTATTCTTATGGTGATCCAACTGCCCCAGCGGGCGCTGGGTCTTTCTGAAATCGTGATGGTTTCCGGGTAGTTCTGCTCCCATTTGGCGGTGAAGCTGCGATAAAAATCGTGACCCACCGACGTCACTGTCCGGTCGGTAATCAGCCCCGGGTCTTTGATATCCGCAGCCTGTACGTGCAGGCAGGTGGCGCAGAGTAGCGCCAGCCAGAGCCAGAAGGTTCTGATGCCAATAGTCATGATGTCAGCGCTTGAGATTGTCATTCGCCCAGGACGCCGCCTGAGTACGGTTTTTTACCGAGATTTTTCTAAATAAATTATAAAGATGCGTCTTAACGGTGTTCTCACTGATAAACAAAAGCTGTGCGATTTCCGTGTTTGAGGCACCCACACGTAATTTATTGAGGATCTCTTTTTCACGATGGGTCAGACCGGTATCTTCCGTATTCATATGCCGGAAAGCACCGGACTGATTGATCAGATAGCTGGCGAAGCCCTGGGAGAAGTAGCATTCCCCGCGGATCACGCTGCGTATCCCTTCCACCAGATGCTCTTCGTCAGTAGAAAGATAAAAAACAGCGCTTATTCGCGGCCAGGTTTCTATTTCCCGAAAATGGTAATTATCGGGCGTATTTAATAATAATAACTTCACACTCTCGTGATAACGGTTAATGGCGGACTGCCAGACCTCAATAGTCCGCCGGTCAGCTTCCATCATGTCGAAAAGAATAAGCGTCTGATGAAGGTACTGATCCTCAAGTGTTTTATGAATGCTGTGTAATCGGGTATTGACACAAAGTTGCTGTTTTAATTGCTGCAATAAAGCACTGGCTTGTAATGATGGTTTGGTCACTAATAAAAGAATATTATTATTGATTGCTGCTTCATTACTCATAATGAAACCCTGCCCTGATTTTTATAGCCACAGCCTGCCGCGTCTTTGTATAAACAGACCAGTAAAAGGCTGAGATTTTATTTTGCTAAATCTATAGCTTTATATTTTCTGTGCATATCTGAAAGTAGCAAATATACGCAGCGTGAGGCACACAATATTTTGACTCGCTTTATGTGCAGTACAGACTCAATTTAGCTTTTGGCTTACCTTACGCAAGGCTTATTTATGTTTCAAAATGTAACGTAAAATGTATAAAGTTTTCTTAATGTATTGCCATCATCATGAGCTGCGCCTCTTAAATAAATCTTAAGTAATGAATTTACACTCTCTTAACGTTTGGCCTTGTTATGACAGCACATTTAAATAATTACCGGTCTGAATAATCGGCGGGATACAGCAACCTGGCGCATGATTCCTCTTTAATAACTCAAATAACTGGATCCTGTATAATCGATTTCACTTAGGTTAGGCCGTTTTCAGAGCAGATTATCCCCGCATAAAGCACCGTGCGGGTACAAGAAATACCGTGGAAGACGGAATGTTAAGGGCTGGAAATGTGGCGGCGATCTCTTTTAAGTCCTTTTTTATGCCGCAGGGATATTAGGAATAGTTGCATTTGTGTGATTATTTACACCCGAGTTTCCTGGCACTTTAGGATTAATGCCATGAGGTTGATTAGCGTCACTGACGTATTCCTGAAACATTCTGGTCAATCCGCATGAGAAGTGACGTCTCATACTTTTTAATGAAGGTGAAAATTAAAATACTCCGTGCGGGTGAGTTTCTTATTCCCGACAAACACCATAATCAATCCGTCAACAGCAATAACCCGGTGAGCCAATACACAGTCATCGGTGATATACAGGGTGACGAAATGAAAAAGATTTTACTGACCCTGGCGTTACTTTCAGCATCCTGGGTCGTTCACGCTCAGCAATTTGATATGGCTTATTCAGAAATGAGTTCTGATAGTTCGGATCAAGTTTTTGCTGGTGCGAGGAATTCATCGGGGAATTCATCAACGATTTACCAGAATGGTAATAGCAATCTGGCTGCAAATAATCAGACGGGATACGGTAATTCCAGCGTCATCCGTCAGTCAGGGTCAGAAAATACTGCGGTGGTAAATCAGCGAGGTAATGGAAATAACGCCGATATATCCCAAAGCGGCAGCGATAACTTTGCTTATATTTCGCAAAGCGGCGGCGGGGATGCATCCATTACGCAACAGAATTTTGGCAATACGGCTTACATTCTGCAAAAAGGCCGGAGTGTGACGGAAATTCGCCAGAATGGTACGAACCAGAGCAGCGGTGTCGTACAAAACTCGTCAGGAATGGCGATTAGAGTGACACAGCATTAATACACAAAATTTTACTCAAATAGTTCGAGGTGCAGGAAGGCGGCAAGGTCGGGCAGCACTGGAGCTTAGATAACTAAGCGACGGGTGCGAGCGAGCGCAGCTAACGCATCTGCAACTCAAAATATGAAGAGTAAAACGTTTTTTATGACATCCGATATTTAACCAATGGGGTAGGCATCATGAAACTTTGGAAAATTGTGGCAGTCTCCGCTTTAGTCGTCAGTGGCAGTGCGTTTGCAACCGGTTCAAATCATGGCGGCGGCGGTGGCGGCGGTAATCCGTCAACCCCTCCATCCACAGTGCCGACATTCACTGCGACTCAGTGGAATTCTGAAATTCAGATTTACCAGCAAGGTACCTCAAACCTGGCGAATGCCACTCAGACTGGCGCTCAAAAATCGCTGACAGCGGTAAACCAGGATGGCTACAGAAACAGCTCCAGCACCAATCAGACCGGTGATGGCAGCCTGATCAGCGTAGTGCAGAAAGGGGATTACAACGGTGCTAACGTGGCGCAGAGCGCAAACGGCAGTAAAGTGCTTGTCTCCCAGAATGGTTCAGGCAACTACGCTCAGGCGTCACAAAGCGCCAATGGCTCTCTGACCAGCATTACTCAGGTCGGTACAGCTAACCTGGCGTACGCGTCACAAAACTGATAACGCTCCCTCTCCTGCGAAGGGGAGGATCACAGCAAAACAGGGCACTAGCCCTGTTTTTTTTCGAATGAACTCTGAGGATAAACGCCATGCATTTGCTCCTGATTGCCGCCGTGATGTCCAACCAGCTGTGGTTCGACACCCACAACGACGCGCAGACCTATGTCATTACCCCGATGGTCAGTCTCACTAAAGCCTGCGCCTGTCAGGTGG
Source organism: Rahnella bonaserana (assembly GCF_019049675.1). Lineage (GTDB taxonomy): Bacteria > Pseudomonadota > Gammaproteobacteria > Enterobacterales > Enterobacteriaceae > Rahnella > Rahnella bonaserana. Next base: position 273,344 of record NZ_JAFMOW010000066.1, read on the forward strand.
CGGTTTCCGTTTCACAGGAAGGCGTGTCCGGCAGCAGCACCAGCCGCCAGAGCAGCAATGTCAATCTGACCGCTAACCAGCCACAACCGCTGGGCCGTATGCGTTTCTCCGTTCAGCCGGGCAGTAAAACCCAAATTATGATCACGGTGACGGACGGTGGATCGCTGCGTCTGGAAAAACAGATCACCTTGCCGAACGACGCCTGATTTTAAGAGGATCATATCGCCAGATTGTCATAGCCTTTACGGCGGTAATTGAGCGCAGAGATGCCCCAGAACACCAGGAAAATCGCCACGGCGGCGTAGCCGACGCTGCCCATATTGTCATTAAGACGTTCGACAATTGCCCATAATCCGCCGTGCAAATCGAGTTTGTCTGCCAGCAGTCCGAGTGCTTCCAGACCGCCGATAAACAGGGCGATCACCACGCTGGTGGCGGTAATGGTCATGTTGTAATAGAGCTTGCGTACGGGTTTATCAAACGCCCAGCCGTAGGCTCCGACCATGACAAAGTTATCCAGTGAATCGACCAGCGCCATGCCGCTGGCAAACAGTGCCGGAAATACCAGAATGCTCCACACTGACATGCCGGAAGACGCACCTGCGGCAGAAATACCCAGCAGGCCGATTTCAGTCGCGGTATCAAACCCCAGTCCGAACAAAAATCCCACCAGATACATCTGCCAGCTTTTATTCACCAGATTAAAGGCGAAGCTGAAGATCCGGCTCATCACCCCGCCTTGTACCGCCTGCATTTCTTCTTTAGCGGCAAAGTTTTTTCCCTGTTTCACTTGCTGAAAACGTCGGTAAACGTCCCGCAGGATCAACGCATTCAGCAGCGCCATCAGCAGTAAAAACAGTGCTGAAACCAGCGTACCGATGGTGCTGCCGTAATCATGCAGCCAGCCGATTTTATTGCCGAAGACCAGCGACGTGGCGGCAATCGCCACGCAGGCCAGCACCACAATGCTGGAATGTCCGAGCGAGAAAAATGCCCCGACGGCGACCGGCCGCTGGCCCTGTTGCATCAGCTTGCGGGTCACGTTATCGATAGCCGCAATATGGTCGGCATCTACCGCGTGCCGCAGCCCGTAGCTGTAGGCCAGTAACGACGCGGCGATCAGTGCCGCATTGTGACGAAACACCGCCACTGCCCATCCCCAGGCAAGCAAATTCACGGCCACCAGTCCGGCCAGCAGCCAGAAAGCGCGACGGTTCGAAGAGAAAAATTGACGGTTAATCATGGAGATCCTTATTTTTAAAACCAGAAGAATTTGAAGCAGAAGCATGTTGCAGACGCGCGCAGGCAATGAGGGCCTGACCCAGCGCCAGACCGCCATCACCGGCGGGAATATTTTGTGGCATCAGCACATTCAGGGGCGCTAAATAACGATGTAAAAGCTGGCGCAGCAGACGGTTATGCAGCACGCCTCCGCCGGTTGCGACGGTGCGGATGCCGGTCCTGACCGCGTGATAACGGGCGAGGGCAGCGAAGCCCTGAGCGAGTGCGTCATGAAAAGCGAAAGCCCGTGCGGCGGGCAGTGCCTGCCAGTCGAGCCATTGGTGCCAGAACGTCGCAAGATCCAGAAACGTCCCGTTTTCGGTATGCCGCAGCGGCATTGTGACGGGATGTGAAATGCCGTGTGCCTGATGTGCCAGCGCTTCCAGCCGGCTGGCGGCTTCACCTTCCCAGCTCAGATGCGGCGGCGCACAGCCAAGCGCGGCGGCGACGGCATCAAATAAACGTCCGCAGGAAGACGCCAGCGGAGAATTGATTCCGGCAGCAATCGCTTTTGACAGCGGCTGCCAGGGTTGTGAAAGCAGTGATTGCGCTTGCGGACGCGTCTGCCAGTCCGGCACGAACGCCTGCCAGTGCGCCAGTAAATTACGCCATGGCTCGCGGGCGGCACGGTCACCCCCCGGCAGGGCGACAGCCGGTAATCCGCCCAAATGGTCGCAATGCAGATAACCGGCCAGCAAACATTCGCCGCCCCACAGACGGTCTTTTTCGCCATAACCGAGGCCGTCCAGCGCCAGACCAATCACCCTGGTGCCATCCAGCGGCCAGTGATGTTCCGCCAGACAGGCGGCGATATGCGCGTGATGATGAAAGACATCGACTGTCCGCACTGCGTGGCGCTCAGCCTGATGGTGACTGACATATCCCGGATGCGCATCGCGGGCGACAGCCACCGGTGTGCAATCATAAAGTTGCTGAAAATGTTCAATCGCCTGCTGCTGTTGCTTCGCGATATCGCTGTGCGGCAGCGAGCCGAAATGTGCGCTGAGAATGGCCTGATGGCCGCGCACCAGACAAAACGTATTTTTCAGGTCGCCGCCCAGTGCCAGCAACGGTGGCTGAAAAGCGAAACCCGGCGGCAGCGGCAGCGCATCAGGCACGTAACCGCGCGCACGACGCAACACCTCTGTTCCCTGTGCGGTCAGCCGCACCAGCGAATCATCGGCCCGCTGAACGATATCGCGGTTGTGCAGCAACCACAGATCTGCAATATCGCCGAGCTGCGTCAGTGCATCGTTATTGCTCAGCACGGGCGCACAATCGCTGGCATTGCCGGAGGTCATCACCAGCGGCGTCTGAACCGCCTGCATCAGCAAATGATGTAAGGGTGTGAACGGCAACATCAGGCCGACTTCATTAAGCTCCTGCGCGATGGCTTCACACAGCGGTGACGCCGCACTTTTCGTCGTCAGCACAACCGGCGCGGCGGGGGATTTAAGCAGTTCACACAGCGCAAACTGCGGACTGTCGTCGCTGCATCGCGCCAGCCAGCTGACATCGGGAAGCATCACTGCCAGCGGTTTTGACGGCCGATGTTTTCGCGCACGCAGCCGCATGACCGCGTCTTGCTGCGTGGCATCACAGGCCAGATGAAAGCCGCCCAGCCCTTTGATGGCGACGATTTTCCCCGCCTGCAATGCGGCAACGGCGTGTGCCAGCGCGGCCTGATCCTGCGCCTGTATTTTGCCATCCTGAAATGTGGCACTCACCTGCGGGCCGCAGTGCGGACAGGCTACCGGCTGGGCGTGAAAACGCCGGTCAGCAGGATTGGTATATTCCTGCTGGCAAGCCGGACACAGCGCAAACTGCGCCATGCTGGTGGAAGGGCGATCGTAGGGCATTGCGCGGATCAGCGTAAATCGCGGGCCGCAATGGGTGCAGTTGGTAAAGGCATAGCCGTGACGACGATCGCCTGCGCGGGTGATGTCTTTCAGGCATTCCGGGCAGGTCGCCGCATCGGGCGCCACCTGCGTGTCCATCTGACTTTGACGACTTGGCGTGATGGTGAAATCTTTCGGAGGTATTTGCCAGTCGAAAGGGGCGACACTGATGCTGTCGATGCGCGCCAGCGGCGGGCAATCGCGTTGTAACTGACCGATAAAGGTTTCGATGTTAACCGGTGCAAGCAGCCTGATTTCGACACCGGCGCTGTCATTGCAGACTTCGCCGTAAAGCCGCAGACGATCGGCCAGCTGCCAGACAAAAGGCCGAAAACCGACGCCCTGGACTTTGCCGCAGATGCGAATGAGCAGACCGGAATCAGACATAAATACCTCATACCCTTCATACTTCGAGCCGCAGATTCGTTGGCTGCACTCGCGAACCCGAATCACTGACCAGTGTCAGCTCATCGGGATTCACTCGTTTGCCGCCTTTCTGAGACTCGAATTATTTTGGGTATCAATGGTGATTTTTACCCAAAAACCAAATTAAAAACTAAACCTCAACCACCGGGATCACATCTTCGACGGCACTGCGCAGGCGCGCTTTCATGTCGCTGTAGGTTTGCTGGGCGTAGTTTTCGGCCCAGCGCTGATCGGCGATCTGTTCAACTTTTACGGCGCAGTATTTGGTTTCCGGTGTTTTGGAAATCGGATCGAGATTGTCCTGCGTCAGTTCATTACAGGCACCGATCCACCACTGGTAGGTCATGTACACGGCACCGTTGTTGATACGCTCGTTGTAGTTTGCGCGTGAAATGACTTTGCCGCGGCGTGATGCCACCCAGACCAGTTGCTGGTCACGGATACCCAGTGACTGGGCATCCGCCGGATTCATCTGTACGAAACCGGGTTCATCGGCCAGTGTTTGCAACGCAGCACAGTTGCCGGTCATCGAGCGGCAGGAGTAGTGACCGACTTCGCGCACGGTACACAGTACCAGCGGATAATCGCCATCCGGCACTTCGGCAGGCGCACGCCACGGGGCGGCAAACAGCTGGCCTTTACCGGTCGGCGTATCGAAGTGATTATCGGCGTAAAGGAACTGTGTCCCCGGACTTTCCAGCGTGGTGCAAGGCCACTGAACGTGTCCGAGTTCGCCCATTTTTTCGTAGGTTGCGCCGTAGAACAGTGGGCACAGGCTGCGCATTTCGTCCCAAATTTCCTGGTTATCCTGATAATGCATCGGATAACCCATCTCCGTCGCCAGCAGGCTGATGATGTCCCAGTCGCGTTTGACGTTATATTTCGGCTCGATGGCTTTCTCGAAACGCTGGAAACCGCGATCCGCGCAGGAGAACACACCGCCGTGCTCACCCCATGAGGTGGCCGGTAAAATGACATCCGCCTGTTCAGCGGTTTTGGTCATGAAGATGTCCTGTACTACGACGAATTCAAGCGCCTCAAACCCTTTGCGTACCAGCCCTAAATCGGCTTCGGTCTGCAACGGATCTTCGCCCATGATGTAATAGGCTTTGACCTTGCCCTCAATCGCCAGATGCGGGATTTCAGTAATGCGCAGGCCGACTTCGGCGTCCATCTGATTGACGTCGATACCCCAGGCATCCGCGAACTTCGCGCGGACTTTGGGATCGGTGACCGACTGATAACCGGGGAATTCATTGGGTAACACGCCCATATCGCACGCACCCTGCACGTTATTCTGACCACGCACCGGACCGACGCCGACGTTGGCGCGTCCGAGATTACCGGTCAGCAAGGCCAGACCCGCCAGCCCTTTGACCACGTCCACGGCCTGACCAAACTGGGTGACACCCATGCCCCACATGATGGTGGCAGAAGGCGCAGCGGCATAGGTGCGCATAGCCTGACGGATTTGTTGCGCAGAAACGCCGGTCTGTTCTTCAACGGCTTCCGGCGAGTAATCCGCTACGTTTTTGCGGTACTCCTCGAAGCCTTCGGTGTACTTGGCGACATAGTCGTGGTCATACAGATTTTCTTCGATCAGCACATGAGCGAAAGCATTCACCAGTGCCATGTTGCAGCCGTTTTTGATTTGCAGATGCTGATCGGCAATACGCGCTGTTTCGATGCGGCGCGGATCGCAGACGATAATCTGCGCACCTTTTTCTTTGGCTTTGATGACGCGACGGGCGACGATCGGATGGGAATCGGCGCAGTTATAGCCGATCACCAGCAGACATTTTGAGTTCTCGATATCGCCGATGGAATTACTCATCGCGCCGTTGCCGAGCGTGGCCTGTAAACCGGCGACGGACGGACCGTGACACACGCGGGCGCAGCAGTCGACGTTGTTAGTGCCGATAACTGCACGGGCAAATTTCTGCATCACGTAGTTGGTTTCATTGCCGGTACCACGGGAAGAACCGGTGGTCATGATGGCGCGCGGGCCATGTTTTTGTTTGATTTCTTTCAGACGCTGCGCGGTGTAACGGATGGCTTCGTCCCAGCTCACCGCTTCAAATTTTCCGCCTTTCTGACGGCGGATCATCGGCTGTGTCAGCCGCGGTGTCAGCAGTTTGGTGTCATTGAGAAAATCCCAGCCGTAATAGCCTTTCAGGCACAGTTCGCCCTGATTGGTCACGCCGTTCGCGGCTTCGGCGCGAATGATTTTTCCGTTATCCACCACCAGATTCATTTTGCATCCGGCGCCGCAATATGGGCAGACAGTAGTAACTTTGTTCATTGAATGACTTCCTCTATCCGGGGTTAAAACAGCAGGGGTGAAGTGCTGTCGAGCGCAGCGCGGCGGCGTTTTTCTGCGTTCATTTCCTGTAACTGGTTGCGGTCGATGGCATAGAGCGCTTTGGTCGGGCAGATTTCCATGCAAGCCGGGCCTTCGCTGCGCAAATAGCACAGGTCGCATTTATGCGCTTCGGCTTTATCAGAGGTCGCGACCATCGCCGCGCCGTTCTGGCGGAAAATCGGTTTGGTGACCACTTCCATCGCGCCATACGGGCAGGCGACGACGCAGGTTTTGCAGCCGATGCAGCGTTCCTGCATCACCTGAACGTGGTCGCCGGTGCGCGCAATCGCGCCGTTCGGGCAGACATTGGCGCAGGGGGCGTCTTCGCACTGACGACACATGACGGCGGTGCTGAGATTGACGCCTTTGATCACATGTAAACGTGGCGCGAACGTCGCGGCATTGAGCAGCGAGATATCCTGTGAATCGCTGTGCGCCATCACGCAGGCAATTTCACAGGTACGGCAGCCGATGCATTTTTTAGGGTCGGCGATAATGAACCGGTTCATTTTTCTCTCCAAATCCCCGTCGTCCTTGACATCGCAGGTGCGTTGGCTGTGTTCACTCGCCCGAATCCTGACTCATGTCAGCTCATCGGAACTCCTTCGCTTGCCGCCTTCCTGCAATGCCAGGCCTTAGGGGATTTCAGTGTGCTTTCAATTGAGGTGGTAAAAGGTTTTCATCTACTTCTATACATAAAGCGTGCCAGTTCCTGTTTTTAATTTTTAATAATTAAATTCAGCAACTTATATTTATCTGATGCGCCGCTGACGAAATTTATCCCTGACGTCATGTCTGACGTCGTCACCGTATCGACAGTTATGTCGACAGAGTAAAAGGGGCGATCCCCAGACCGGTTTCCAGTCGCGGTAACAGCTGATGCAGACGGCTGACCGCCTGTTCCACGGCGGCGCTCATCGGGTAATAAAACGCGACAACGTCGGGCTGAATGCCGACAAACGTGATCTGCGGGATATCCTCGCGCAGTTGCTGCATCAGAAAGGTCAGCGGCAGATTGTGGGTGGTCATCATGAACATGTCGGCGATGTCTTTTTCGGCGATAATGCGCATTTCGCCGGGGGACAGCCCCATGTCGGTCGCGTCGGCAATTACCAGATGCTGTGGACGCAGCTCTCGTAAAAAGCCGATGTCGTTTTCCGGGGCGGCACCGCCGTCCACCACCGTCCAGCCGGGCAGCGGTTTTTCCGCGCACAGTTCAGCCAGACGCGGACCGGCGCCGTCGTCACCCATCATGCTGTTGCCCACGCACAACAGTGCGTAGCGGGAAGTCGGATCAGGCATCGTATCTCCTGACCATCAGGTACATGGCGGGGTCGTGTTCAATTTGCGTGAGCAGGGCGATAAGCTGATCGCTCCAGCCTTGCTGCCCGGCATTCATCTGCGGTCGTGCATCGCGCAGCGCCAGTGCCAGCAAATGCGTGTGGCTGCTGTCGATATTGATCTCGCCAAAACGCTGGACTCCTGCCAGTTTGCGGCGTGCTTCACTGTGTTCCGGCAGGCAATTTATCCATTGCAGATAACCGTCGAGCGGGCATTCGAGCCGTGACTGCAGACAGTCGATCACCCCGAGGTGGTGACCGATAGCCAGGCTGTAATAAATCACCTCCTGCGCTTTCTGCGAACTGCGTTTCTGTGCGCTTTTCTCATCGACAAACTTGCTGCTCAGCGAATAGAAAATGACTTTGTTTTTGTCAGGCGTATGACCGGTATAAGGCTGATGGCGCGCGTAGCGCTGGTCGTTGACGGAAGTCATCACAGACGCACCTCGCCGCGCAGCACCTGCTGATAAATGTGTTGCAGATTGCCGACGATTTCGCTCAGGCGCAGGTCACCCTGTTCCGCCAGATATGCCGAAACGCGCTGTTCCACCGGCTGTAAACCGGGCGCAGCGACGAGTTCCATAAACTGATCGGCTATCTGGCGACCATAGCGGTAACCTGCCATGCGCCGCGCTTCGCGATCCAGCAGTACGCGCAGCGGCTGCGGCAATTCCGGATGCAATAAAGCGGCCGGTTCTGCGGCAGCTTCGTCGTGTTGCTGGCCTTTGATTTTTTGATCCAGCAAACCCAGTGCCATCGCGAACCCGTAAATGGTGGCCGCCGGTGTCGGCGGGCAGCCGGGGATATAAACGTCAACTGGCACGATTTTGTCAGTGCCGCCCCAGACGCAATACAGGTCATGGAAAATGCCGCCGCTGTTACCGCAGGCACCGTAGGAAATACAGATTTTCGGATCCGGCGCAGAATCCCAGGCGCGCAGGGCGGGCATACGCATGGCGCGGGTGACTGCACCGGTGAACAGTAAAATATCCGCGTGGCGCGGCGACGGAACCACTTTGATGCCAAAGCGTTCGGCGTCGAACAGCGGCGAAATGGCGGCGAAAATCTCAATCTCGCAGCCGTTACAACCGCCGCAGTCCACACGATAAACGTAGGCCGAACGGCGGATATTGTTCAGTAATGTTGATTTCAGCGCGGCGATGCTTTCATCAAGCGTAACGGGCACCGGCAGGCCATTCTCATCACGTGGCGCAATCGGGTTATGGCTCATCAGCGGGCCTCCGTAGTCATATGGCGGCCTATATCAATGCGGTCGCTGGAAGAGAGACCGTGCATTTTTTTGCACGTCGGACAGGTTTCATACTGCACGCGGCGATCGCTGATCTGACGGTCGCTCAGCGCGGCGCTTTCCTGTAACAGGCTGAGCGCAAAGTCGATTTCTTTTTGGACGGCGTAAGGTTTGCCGCATTCCCGGCAATGGCAGACAGGGAAATCTGCGGTTTCATACAGGTCTTCTTTGCGCCAGACCGCCAGTTCGAACTCCTGAGACAATTTGATCGCCGTCGTCGGACAGACTTCCTCACACCGGGCGCAGAAAATGCAGCGCCCTAAAAACAATTGCCAGCGGATTGTTTCACCGTCTTCTGCCGTGGACATAGTCAGCGCGTTGGAAGGGCAGGCATTGGCGCAGGCGCCGCAGGCGATGCACTGCTGCGCGGTGTATTGCGGCTTACCACGAAAATTGGGGGCTAAATCCAGCGGCTCGAAGGGATAACCCACCGTCGCGGTGCCGGTTTTGAGCACTTTTTTAATCAGTTTCAGCATGATTTGAGCGGCTCCTTAAAGCGGCGAATTTTTGCGTTCGATGCCGTAACGTTCGATCTCTTTGTAGGGCACGACGATGGACGTTCTCTTGCGTACATCGACCACCGTCATGCGGTCGGTGCAGGAATAGCAAGGGTCGAGGCTGCCGATAATCAGCGGTGCATCGGAGACGGTATTGCCACGCAGCATGTAGCGCAGCGTCGGCCAGTTGGCATAGGTCGCCGCACGGCAGCGCCAGCGGAACAGCTTCTGATTGTCGCCGGTCATGCTCCAGTGAATGTCGTCACCGCGTGGCGCTTCGGCAAAACCGAGGGCAAAACGGTGAGGAATATAGGTAAAGCCTTCTACCGCCAGCGGACCACCAGGCAGGCTTTGCAGGCCAAACTCGATCATATTCAGGGAGTTAAAGACTTCGTGAATGCGCACTTTCAGGCGGGAATAAACGTCGTTGCCGGTTTCGCTGTACAGTTCAAACGGCAGTTTGGCGTAACCGGCGTAAGGGTGATCCTGTCGCATATCGCGGCGGTGACCGCTGCCGCGCACCATAGGGCCGACGTTGCTGAAATCGCGCGCCACCTGCGGATCCAGAATGCCAACGCCCATGCTGCGTTGTTCGGTATTGGCGGTACTCAGCAGAATATCCACCAGCTCATTCAGGTCACGGCGCATGCCGCCCGCCAGCGCAATCGTGGCAATCATGTCGTCTTTTAAGATGTCGCGACGGATGCCGCCGATCAGGTTCATTCCGTAGGTTTTACGCGCACCGGTCAGGATTTCCGCCATCTTCATCGACTGCTCACGGATGCGGAAAAACTGCATAAAACCAGAGTCAAATCCGACAAAGTGACAGGCCAGCCCGAGGTTCAGCAGATGGCTGTGCAGGCGTTCTACTTCCAGCAAAATGGAGCGGATCATCTGGGCGCGTTCCGGTACCACAATCCCCATCGCGTTTTCGACCGACGAGGTATACGCCACGCTGTGGGTAAACCCGCAAATGCCGCAGACGCGGTCAGACAGGAACGTCACTTCGTTGTAACCCATGCGGGTTTCGGCCAGTTTTTCCATGCCGCGATGCACATAGAACAAGCGGTAATCCGCGTCGATAATGTCTTCGCCATCGACAAACAGACGAAAGTGTCCGGGTTCGTCAGAAGTGACGTGCAGCGGACCAATCGGCACGATTTTGCTGCCTTCTTTGGCCTCAGAAATAAACGGATAGGTTTCTTCATCCGTGGTGGGTGCAGGGCGCTGACGGTAATCCATGGCGTCTTTGCGCAGCGGATACAAATCGTCCGGCCAGTCATCCGGCAGCACCAGACGGCGTTCGTCCGGCAGCCCGACCGGACGCAAACCGTACATATCACGCACTTCACGTTCGCCCCAGACCGCCGCCGGTACGCGCGGTGTCACGGAAGGAAATTCCAGTGAAATCGGATCCACCTCGGCGCGCACGGTAATCCAGCACTTCACGCCTTTTTCCATCGACAGCACGTAATACAGCGCGTAGTTGCCGCACAGCGTGCGTTCGTCGTTACCGAACAGTACGGAAAGCCAGCCGCCTTGCTGGTAGTACAGCCATTCGACCACTTCCGGCAGCCAGTTCAGCCTGATAGTGACGGTCGCCTGCGTGTCGGTCTGCCATTCGCTGCCCAGAATCGCCGAGGGGAATTGCTTCGCCAGCGCAGCCAGATACTCTTTGCCGACCGGGTTTTGATTTAATGCGGTGTTCAACTCACTCATTGCAAAGCCTCTTCCCGCCGTGGCGGGATAAGAAAAATGTCAGGTCAGCCTGCGACCAGCCAGGAAACCAGCGCCAGAAACGCCAGACCGAACCCCGCCCAGGTGGTGCGGGAGGTTTTAAGAAAGCGCAGACGGGCGACGCTGTTCTCGATAAGCGCGACCACAAATACCGCGATCAGCAGTTTCAGCAGACAGACGATCACGGCGGTCAGCAGCGTCAGCGGTGTCAGGTGATCTGCCAGTCCAAACGGAAAGAACAGGCCGAGAAACAATTGCAACACCACCAGCTGTTTCAGGCTGATGCCCATTTTCAGCACGCCTAACGCCGCACCGGAATACTCGGTCAGCGGGCCTTCCTGTAACTCCTGCTCGGCTTCGGCCATATCAAACGGCAGCTTGCCCATTTCGATATAGGTGGCGAACGCACAGGCCAGACCGGCCAGAATCAGGGTTAAGGAAGATGAAACCGGCCAGTGCAACACCCGCGCTGCAATCGCGCCGAGTGACGTGGAACCGGCGACCAGCGCCGCCACCCACAGGCCGAGCAGCAGAATGGGCTCAACCAGAACGCCGAGTACCGCTTCGCGGCTGGCACCGATGCCGGTGAAGGTGCTGCCGGTATCGAGTCCGGCGATGGCAAACACAAAGCGCACCACCGCAAACAGATAGATAACCGTGATCAGATCACCCGCTGCGCCCGCTGGCGACGTCAGCGTCACCACCGGCAGGGCGGTGGCGATCACCAGCAAACCGCCGGTCAGCAGATACGGCATACTGCGAAACGCCATGCCTGCCGCCGCAGGCGCGACGCTCTGTCGCCCGAGTAATTTGGCGATATCACGGTATTCCTGTAATACACCGGGCCCGCGCCGGTTGTGCATCCGCGCACGCATCACGCGGCTGAACCCGGCAAATAACGGAGCGACAGCCAGCAACGCCGCCGCCTGAATCAGCGCCAGCGGCCACAGCGAACCGGCCAGCAGGGAAGGAAAGTTCATAGTCAGTTCCTCAGGCAAAAGCCACGATCAGTAATACGGCCAGTTCGATGAACGCCAGACGACGGCAGAACGCCCCCAGCCAGCCACGGTGCAGGGCTGAAACCAGTGACGCCGGTGTCGCATGGCTGCGCAGACGGTAAAGCGGGGCAAACATCACGCGCAGCGGCTGGGCGAAACCGGTCGCCGTCACCACCATGTCGGCGGAGTGCGCGTAACCACAGGCCCAGGCGTCGCCCCGTGAACGGTTTGGCAGCCGCGCACCACGCAGAGCCACGGCAATAAGCCACGGCACTAACGGCATCGCCAGCAGCAAAATAGCCACCATCGGCGCTGATACCGCAGACGTCGGCGAGAACGCCATGCCCTGCTGTGCAGCCAGTAAAACGGGGGTGTTCAGTACGGAGGCGGCGACGGCGGAGAACTGCGGAATAATCCAGGGTGAAGCCACGCCGGAAATCACGCACAGCAACGCCAGCAATACCGTGCTGAGGGTCATGGCGCAGGGTGCCGGCGTGGCTTCTGCCGCCGCCTGACTGCGCGGTGTGCCAAGGAATGTGACGCCAAAAACTTTGGCAATACACATCAGCGCCAGCGCGCCGGTCAGTGCCAGACCGACCGCCAGCAGCGGCCCCATCAGGCGGGCGATAAAGACGTGGCTGGCGCTCAACTGGAACAGGGACTGATACAGCAGCCATTCACTGGCGAAACCGTTTAGCGGCGGCAGCGCGGCCATCGACATTAATGCGATCAGCATTGCAGCGGCTGTCCACGGCATAAGACGGGCAATGCCGCCGAGTTTTTCCATATCCTTTATGCCGGTCTGCATTTCAATTTCCCCGGCACCGAGGAACAGCGCCGTTTTAAACAGCCCGTGGTTGAACAGATGGAACAGACCCGCCAGCAGCGCAAGGGAAGCCAGCACCGGCAGATTGAGCGCCACGCCGGTCATTGCGCCGCCGACGCCGAGCAATATAATCCCGACGTTTTCCAGCGTGTGATAGGCCAGCAGACGGCGGATATCGTGCTCCATCAGGGCATACAACCCGCCGATAAATGCGGTCAGGATCGCCAGAAGCAATACCATCAGGCCCCACCAGAGTGGCGGTGCGCCCAGCAGATCCAGACCGACTTTTACAATGCCGATAATGCCGATTTTCATCAGCGCAGAAGAAAACAGGGCAGCGGCGTGAGCGGGCGCGCTTGAATGTGACTGCGGTACCCAGGCGTGCAGCGGGATAATCCCGGCGTACAGTCCGAAACCGGCCAGCGCCAGCAGGAAGGCCACCGATTTAATGACTGGCGTGAACGTCGTGTGGCGCAATACGTCAAAATCCAGACTGCCGCTGGCGTGATGCAGCAGGGCGAAGGCCAGGATCAGACACAGTGTGCCGAGGCGGCCGGATAAAAACTGATTCAGACCGGCACGGCGGCTTTTCACATCGTCGGCCTGAACAATCATGAAATAGGCGCACAGCGCAGCCATTTCCATCATCAGGATCAGTTCCACTGCGCTGGCCGACATCGCCGCCGCTGTCAGTGCGGCCATCAGCAGATTGCACATCAGACCGGTGCGGGCGCGCTTAGGGGCTCTGACATTTGCCAGCCACGCACAGGCGTACAGGCTGCAGATGGCCGCGGTGACGGACATCGCCAGCAGGATTAAGGCATTCAGCGCAGTCAGTTCAGCGTGAAAAGGCACCACGGGCAGTACGGTCTGAACCGCCGCACCGCCCTGCAAAATCTGTAACGCCGCCACGATAACGCACAGCGCCGCTGCCATGCCGCCCAAACCGGAAATCAGGCTGCTGACTTTCGCCATGGCCGCCAGAAGCCAGCCGCCAATGCCGCTCAGCACCCAGATCAGCAGCGCCAGCGCCAGTAACGACGCCGGTTCACCGGTAAATAAAGTCGTCATTATTTAGCCTCCGTATCAGGGGCGTTCAGTGAAGTCAGTCCGGCGGGAAAAACGTTCATGGCATTGAGGCGTTTTTGCTGGCTGGAATATTCAGACAGGCTGGCGGTAACCAGTGTGATGGCCTGCGTCGGACAGGTTTTAATGCACGCCGGACCTTCAGGGCTGAAGCTGCATAAATCGCATTTCACCGCCACGGCGCGAAGCCCCGGTACGCAGTCGAGAAAGGGGCTGACAGCGCGTGGCGCACGCGGTGCGGGCAGTGCTTTCGAGGTATTGCAGTCACGCGGGATATCGACAGGCGTACTGGCGGAAAACGTAATTGCCCCGAACGGACAGGCGATGCCGCACAGTTTGCAGCTCACGCACAGGCTCTCGTTAAGATGAATGGCGTCGTTTTCACGGGTGATGGCGTTCACCGGACAGACCTGCGCGCACGGTGCGTCTTCACACTGGTGGCACATCACCGGCGCGGAATCGAGCCGGTTGCGCATCACCTGCAGGCGGGGCTCGGATTGCAGGCCGTGAAGCTGGTGCTCCTGCGAGCAACTCGCCATGCAGGTATTGCAGCCGATACAAAGTTTGGGGTCCGCGATCACATACTGATTCATGGCGGCCATATTGCGCATGAAGTCTCCTTGGTATTTCGTCAAAGGTGACGAAATCGGCACTTAAATTGACATTTCGACATTTATGTCGGCATTGGAACCGTTAAATACCGGTCAATATTGTGGGTGAAAAGATAATTCCCACCTGACCGTAAAATAATGTTTTGGGGTTTTTATCCGGCGTGGCGGAGTAATTTTTCTAATTGCGGATGAACCGGCTGATTACTGTGCAGGGAATCAAACAGGCACTGATAAATAGCGGAGATTTTATTCAGATAATGTTCCAGCACGGCGTTCTTATCATGGATATCCACCGTGCCATCCACGCGGCCATCCTCGCTTAATCTGGCCTGTGCGAAGGCTCTGAAATCCGCTTCCTCCTGGCCTTGCGCCATGTTCAGGCTGTAGAGGATGTCCTGACTGTAAAAGTCATCGCCCTGATGGATGCTCACAACAAAATGATTGAACAGCACAAAGCGGATATCCTGTTCTTCCCCGCAGTTAAACTCATGATTTATCTTTTTATTTGATGTGGTGACGGCCTGGATCAGGCTGTTCTGATAGGTATGCCACTGTGATTTCATCTGGCTGTTTTTGCTGGCGATGTAGTCGGCTTTAGTGGTCAGTTCGCTGAGAGTGCTCATGTTCATTATCCGTTGTTAATTGATATGTCGGGTGACGACGAAAATACGACGCATAACTCTCTGTTGGCATAAAGCGTGCCAGTTTCTGATTTATTCTGATAAATGCTTTTGAATTAACGGGTTGGATAAGTTTCGGCTTTCGTTATGTGTCAGAGGAGGAAATAAATGACATGTCGATGACACCTTATTTCGACAATTATGACGGGCGGCGACCGTTTATTTCTCCACATCATTAAATGAGCGATTTTTTGCATAAAAGCCAGGTGTCGAAATTTCTGGCACTAATATTGCAAACTCTCTTAATTGTTCTCCTGAGGGAGGGGAAATAATGCACGAAATAACGTTATGCCAGAATGCCGTGGAAATAATGCAGCAGTTCGGACGGCAACATAATGCGCAAAAAATTACGGCGGTGTGGATGGAAATCGGCGCGTTTTCCTGCGTCGAGCCGGAGGCTGTGCAGTTTTGTTTTGAGCTGGCGTGTCGCGAAACGCTGGCGCAGGGATGTCAATTGCATCTGGACACACCGGCAGCAGAAAGCTGGTGCCGCACCTGTCAGCAGGATATCGCGCTGATCAGCCCAAACGTGCTGATTTGCCCGCAGTGTGGCGGACGCGATTTGCGGGTGATTGCCGGTGACGGCATGAAAATTAAACGTATCGAAATCGAATAACGGGCGTTTGTTTGCCCGGGGAGAAAGCTATGTGCAGTACCTGTGGTTGTGCCAGCGGCGAACTTCGTATTGAAGGCGTCATTAGCGAACACGCTCATCATTCTCATGACCCTTCACACGATCATCATCACGATCATTCCCATTCCCACGGTCTGCCGTTTGCAGCGCGTCGTCTGGTGGATATCGAAATGGATGTGCTGGCGAAGAACAATCATATTGCCGCCCACAACCGCGAGCACTTTGCTGAGGCGGGGATTCTGGCGTTGAATCTGGTGTCCAGTCCCGGTTCCGGAAAAACCACCTTACTGACCAGCACCCTGACCCGGCTGGCACCCTATTTCGACTGCGCGGTAATTGAAGGCGATCAGCAAACCACCAACGACGCCGACCGGATCCGCGCCACCGGCGTTCCGGCCATTCAGGTTAATACCGGTAAAGGCTGTCATCTGGACGCGCAAATGGTTCACGATGCGCTGCATCATTTATCGCCAAACAACAACAGTCTGTTATTTATCGAAAATGTCGGCAATCTGGTGTGTCCTGCCAGTTTTGATCTCGGCGAACTGCACAAAGTCGCGGTGCTTTCCGTGACCGAAGGCGAAGACAAACCGCTGAAATATCCGCATATGTTTGCCGCTTCCCGCCTGATGATCCTCAACAAAATCGATTTGCTGCCTTACGTCAGTTTTGACGTTGAGACCTGTATCGCCAATGCACGTCAGGTGAATCCACAGATTGAAGTGATTCAGCTTTCCGCTACCACGGGCGAAGGCATGGATCAGTGGCTGCTCTGGCTGGAGCAGCAACGATGTGCATAGGCATTCCGGGACAAATTGTCGCGTTGCATGAAACTCAGCCCGATCACGCCTGGGCACAGGTATGCGGATTGCGCCGCGAGGTCAATATCGCGCTGGTGTGTGAGGGTGAACGCGACGCGCTGATCGGCTGCTGGGTATTAATCCACGTCGGTTTTGCCCTGAGCAGGCTTGATGAGCAGGAAGCGCTGGATACTCTGGCCGCGCTGCATGCGATGGAAGAAGTGGAAGCCGACGTCGCATTATTTTTGGGTGCAGGAGAATCAAGATAATGCGTTTTGTTGATGAGTTTCGGGATCCGAAACTGGCGAAGACATTAATCCAGCGCCTGCATCAGCGGGCGGCACATCTGCCTTACAGCGCAGAGAAGCCGATGCAAATAATGGAAGTGTGCGGCGGTCATACCCATGCCATTTTCAAGTTCGGACTGGATAAACTGCTGCCCCCGCAACTGGAGTTTATCCACGGTCCGGGGTGTCCGGTGTGCGTGCTGCCAATGGGGCGTATTGATGCCTGCTGTGAAATCGCGGCGCATGACGGCGTGATTTTTTGCACTTTTGGCGATGCGTTGCGCGTGCCGGGAAAACAGGGTTCGCTGTTGCAGGCACGCGAGCGCGGCGCGGACGTGCGGGTGGTTTATTCCCCGCTGGATGCGCTGAAGCTGGCACGTGAAAATCCGCAGTCACAGGTCGTGTTTTTTGCGCTCGGTTTTGAAACCACGCTGCCGGTGACCGCGGTCACGCTGCAACAGGCGCGGCGGGAAGGCCTGAATAATTTCACCGTCTTCTGCCAGCACATCAGCCTGATGCCCACGTTGCGCAGCCTCCTGCAACAGGACGATGTTCGCATCGACGCCTTTCTGGCACCCGGTCATGTCAGCATGGTGACCGGCACGGCGCCGTATCATTTCATCAATGAAGAATTCGGTAAGCCGCTGGTGATCAGCGGTTTCGAGCCGCTGGATATGCTGCAAAGCGTACTGATGCTGGTGGAACAAGTTTGCGAGGCATCGTGTAAAACAGAGAACCAGTACCGGCGTGTCGTGCCGCAAGAGGGTAATCTGCTGGCACAGGAAGCGATACGCGAGGTGTTCCGGCTTTCCGGTAGCAGCGAATGGCGCGGGCTGGGGGTTATCGAAGAATCCGGTATTTCCCTGAGCCGGGCTTACGCAACGTTTGATGCGGAGATTCGCTTTCGACCGCAGGCGCAGCCGGTGGCGGATGATCCGCGTTCCCGTTGTGGCGAGGTGCTTACCGGCCGTTGCAAGCCGCATGAATGCCCGCTGTTTGGTACCGGTTGTACGCCGCACAACGCGTTCGGTGCGCTGATGGTGTCATCCGAAGGCGCCTGTGCCGCGTGGTATCAGTACCGGCATCAGGAAAGCGCAGCACAAGAAAGAACAACAGAAGGTGTGGGACAGGATGAGTGAGCATAAAGAAGTCGTCACCATGGCGCACGGCAGCGGCGGGCGGGCGATGCAGCAGATGATCGAACGGCTGTTCCTCAGCGCTTTCGATAACCCGTGGCTCAGCGAGCGCGAAGATGCGGCGCGATTATCCATTGCCAGCCTGAGTGCGCAGGGCGACCGGCTGGCGTTTACCACCGACAGCTATGTCATCGATCCGGTGTTTTTCCCCGGCGGTAACATCGGCAAGCTGGCGGTGTGCGGAACCGCGAATGATCTGGCCGTCAGTGGTGCAACACCGGCATATCTTTCCTGCGGATTTATTCTCGAAGAAGGCCTGCCGCTGGAAGACTTGCACAAGATCGTGAATGCGATGGCGCAGACCGCACGTGAGGCGGGAATTGCCATTGTCACCGGCGATACTAAAGTGGTGCAGCGCGGCGCGGCGGACAAGATTTTTATTAATACGGCGGGGATCGGCGTGATCTCAGGGGATGTTCACTGGGCTGCCAGCCACATTCAGGCCGGAGACAAAGTGATCGTCAGCGGCACGCTGGGCGATCACGGTGCCACGATCCTTAATCTTCGCGAACAGTTGGGAATGACGCTGGAGGTGGAAAGCGACTGTGCCGTGCTGGCGCCGATGATCGCTCCGCTACGCGCACTTTCGGGTGTACGTGCGTTGCGCGACGCCACGCGGGGCGGGGTGAATGCGATCCTTCATGAATTCAGCGCCGCCAGCGGGTTCGGGATTTGCATCGACGAAACGGCTATTCCGGTGAAACCGGCGGTACGCGGAATTTGCGAACTGCTCGGGCTGGAGCCGCTCAATTTCGCCAACGAGGGAAAACTGGTGGTGGTGGTGTCGGCGCAGGAAGAAAACGCGGTGCTGAAAATATTGCGCAGCCACCCGCTGGGTGCCGATGCCGCGACGATAGGTGAAGTAACAGAAAATCGGCAGGTGTGTCTGCGCGGTGCGCTGGGGGTTTCACGCCAGTTAATGTTGCCTCATGCGGAGCCATTACCCCGCATTTGTTGATCTCGTCAGGGGAGCGCGCCGCCATGAAGGCGTAAACTTTCTTTATGGTTACTTCAAAACGCTTTGAATCAAAAGCCAGAGTTAACGCTATGCAGAGTGCAACAATGAGCACGACCAAACATAAAGGATTGCTGGAACTGACGCGCACACTGCTGCTGCAACAGACGATGACATCGCTGCTGGAAACGCTCACGCAGGTGGTGCAGAGTGCCGGTATTGCGGACGCCGTGACGCTGGTGTTGTTCGACAGTAACAGCGAGCGGGTCAGTTTTTATGGTATCGATCCCCATCATCAGCCGGTCAGCTATGAAGATGAAACGCTGCTGGCGACCGGTCCGGTGCATGCCCTGCTGAATAACCCGAAAACTCAGGTCTGGCGCAGCGATGCTTTGCATCTGCGTTATCCGCAATTAAGCGCACTGAATCTGTATCCGCCGTTCACCGGATATTGTCTGGTGCCTTTGCTGGCTTCTTCCGGTTTGCTGGGGGGCTGTGAGTTTATCCGCCAGAATGCAACACCGTTCAGCGAAGAAGACAAAAACGGTTTGTATGAACTTTGTATGCTGGCTGCCATTGCGGTTGAACAAATCCAGCTGCGTGAAAATGCGCTGTTTCAGCAGTCTCAGCTGCGCCACGAGCGCGACGATTTCCGCATTCTGGTGGATATCACTAACGCGGTTCTCTCAAAGCTGGATCTTGATGAGCTGACCGGTGAAATTGCCAAAACTATCCATCATTTTTTCCACATCAATGCCATCAGCATTGTGCTGTGCGATGCGGACAAAGACAGCGAACAGGCCAGTGTTTACGCCACGCATTATGTTCAAACTCACGTTGCGGAACGCGAACAGTCGCGCATGACCCTGAGCGGTTCCCTTGAGCAGCAGGTGATGAAAAGCGGTGAAATGCTGCTGACCAATGTACGGCCTTCGGAAGAATGTGAGAGCGATGAGAGCACGCTGTTCCAGCTGCTGTGGCGTGATCAGACCAAAACTCTGTGCATCCTGCCGTTACGTTTTGGTCATAAAACGCTGGGGGTGCTGAAACTGGCGCAGTGTCAGCCGGATAATTTCAATACTGCGAATTTGCATGTTTTACAGCAAATTGCCGAACGTATTGCGATTGCGGTAGATAACGCGCTGGCTTATCAGGAAATCAAAAGCCTGAAGGAAAAACTGCAGCACGAAAACCTGTATCTTACCGAGCAGATCAACAGCAATAACCCGGATTTCAGCGACATTGTCGGGCGCAGTCCTTCCATGTCTGCGGTGCTGAAGCAGGTCGAGATTGTGGCGAAAAGCGACTGCTCGGTACTGATACTCGGTGAAACCGGCACCGGCAAGGAACTGATCGCCCGCGCTATTCATAATCTGGGCGATCGCCGTGAGCAGCGCATGGTGAAAATGAACTGTGCAGCGATGCCGGCTGGCCTGATGGAAAGCGATCTCTTCGGTCATGAAAAAGGCTCTTTCACCGGCGCTACGGCGCAGCGCATGGGGCGTTTCGAACTGGCGGACAAAGGCACGTTATTCCTCGATGAAGTGGGTGAAATCCCGATTGAACTGCAACCCAAGTTGCTGCGTATTTTGCAGGAACAGGAGTTTGAGCGCGTCGGCGGCAATAAACTGATTTCAGTGGATGTGCGGATGATTGCGGCGACTAACCGCGACCTGCGCCAGATGGTGGCCGACAAAGAATTTCGCAGTGACTTGTATTACCGGCTGAACGTGTTCCCGATAGTCATTCCACCGCTGCGTGAGCGTCCGGAAGATATTCCGCAGCTGGTGAAATTCCTCACCTATAAAATCGCCAAACGCATGAAGCGCACCATCGACAGTATTCCCGCCGAAACCCTGCGACTGCTGAGCCGTATGCCCTGGCCGGGCAACGTGCGCGAGCTGGAAAATGTCATTGAGCGGGCGGTATTGCTGACGCGCGGAACGGTGCTGGATTTGCAACTTCCCGAGCTGAATTATCCGTTACCGATGGCACCCGTGGTCGCCTCTCCTGTCCGCGAAAGCGCGCCCGCCCCGCAGCTGTGTGAAGACGACGAGCGGGAACGCATTCTGCAGGTGCTGAAAGAAACCAACGGTGTGGTCGCCGGACCCCGTGGCGCGGCACAGCGGCTGGGATTAAAACGCACCACGTTGTTATCGCGGATGAAAAAACTGGGGATTACCGCGCATTGATTTAATTCGTCTTCGTTACCGCACCGGACAAGGAAATATGGCCGATGCGGTAATGCTGCCCGTCACCGTCCAGCGGGTTTCTTCCCGCAGTAAAATGTATTTTCTTCCAGTTTGTCGTGTCCATGGCGATCACCTCGATAAGGGTGTCACTCACCGTTTGCTGATTAAGTGGCGCAAGGTCACTGAAAGGTGCAATGTCAGTAATCTCTCTTTTAGCGAAAACGGCTGCCGCAATGTCTGCGCTGACGTGCGCTGTCAGCACAGGATAAACCCGGACCTGCGGCCAGCCGAAGGCTCTGGCGACGCCTTGAAAACCGGCACCTGAAATAAAGCGGTTCATACTTTGCACGTCATGCCACAGGTAAAACGGCGCGTACAGATTTTCTGCGCTGCCGGTTTGCGAGCAGTCGCGGCGGGCATAAAGATAAGTTTTGAAGATAAGCCCGGCAAAGCCATCCATCAGATGGCCGTTATCAGCAATGCGCTTTTCGATAATGCCCATGTCGTAATCGGCAGGCAGCGTAAAGGTATATTGCATGGCAATCATAAAAACACGCCTTGTGGAATGTTGAACATCTCACCATGACTGAACGACCAGTCTTCCGGTTGGGTAAAGCTCACCACCACCATCACATCAGCGGGAGAAATCCCCAGCGCAACGTGCAGTTTTTCAGCCAGATGACGGAACAGTTCCTGCTTCTGGTAACTGTTACGCGGTTTGCCTGCGGTGATGTGAAACAGCAAAAAATCCTCTGAGCGGTGATGATTTTCCCCGGCCAGATAAGTCGGATTGATCACCCGCTGGCGGCGGCTGGCCGGTTCGAACAGCTGAAAACAGTCATCTTTGGGCACAGAAAAATGATCAACCAGCGTGTCCTGCAATATGGCTGAAATGGCGTCCTGCCAGCTATCTGCGCGGTGTGCAGGTAAAGAAATTCGGCTAAAAGGCATCGGTTGTTCCTCCGGTTACGGGGCGCGGGTTACTGATCATTAAGCGCGGTGAAGCGTATCAGGGCAGATGCAGCGGCGGGCCAGCCGGCATAAAACGCCAGATGGGTGATCACCTCTGAAAGCTCAGCGTGTGTGACGCCGTTTTTCACCGCCAGACTCAGATGAAAGGGCAACTGCTCGCTGCGGTTCAGGGCAATCAGTGCGGCAACGGTGATCAGGCTGCGGTCACGCGGGGACAGTTGGTCTCTTTTCCACATATCGCCAAACAGTACCTGTTCTGTCAGTTCTGCAAATTTCGGCGTCAGGCGCGACATCGCGTCCAGTGTCTGCGTTTGGGAGGGCGTTGTGCTCATATATGACTCCTTTTTCCGGGTGTGAAAAGGAGCATAAGGCGTTATGATTGTCCTTAATATCGAAAATATCAGCATTATTAATCCGTAAAAACAGGACGATCAGGCATGGCGAAAAGACCGATGACTTTTGATGCAGAAGCGTTGCGCAGTTTTGTTACCGGTATTGAGCTGGGGAGTTTTGTACTGGCTGCCGACCGGCTGGGGCGCTCGACCTCTGCGGTCAGCGCACAGCTGAAAAAGCTGGAGCAGCAGGCCGGTACGGAGCTGGTAAAGAAATCAGGGCGGCACCTGATCCTGACAGAACGCGGGGAAGTGATGCTGGGCTATGCGCGGCGGATCCTCAGTCTCAACGATGAAGCCAGCGCCATCATGCTCGCCAGCGCCCTGAGCGGCAGTCTGAATCTGGGCATGCAGGAAGATTTCGGCGAGGCCCTGTTACCGGCGCTCCTCGGCACATTTACCCGCACACATCCGCAGGTGCAAGTCTCTGCCAGCATTACCCGCAACCAGCAATTACTCGATGGGATCCGCCATAACGAGTTTGATCTGGCGGTGTGCTGGCAGACGGATGACGCGCTGCTCTTTCCGTCGAGCCGGTCGCTCGGGCGTGTACCGATGCGCTGGATAGGTCCTGAGAATTTCGATCTGAAACATTATCAGGAACCCGGCGAGCCTGTGCCGTTGCTGGTTTTTGAAGCGCCGTGTCTGATGAGAAATGCCGCGACATCGGCGCTGGATAAAGCGGGTATTCCCTGGCGTATCGCGTTTACCAGCCGCAGCCTGAGCGGGATCTGGGCCGCGATGTCGGCGGGATTAGGCGTTACGGTGCGCACCGATTTCGGCATGCCGCCGACGGTCAGAATTTTGAATGATTTACCCGAACCGGGTGAGGTGGGGATCAGCCTGCATCAGAGTCAGACGCCACCCGGTGAGGCGGCAGGGTATCTGATTCAGGCGATAAGCGAATTCTTTGCGGTACGCGGTTAAATCCAGGCAGTTACTTCTTTGCGGGTTGCTGGCGATAATGTGCCAGACGCTCGCGGAAATAGGCCCGCAGATGCGCCGGTTGCTCCATTTCCACTTCGTCTGCATTGACCGGCAGATTATTGCGCTCACGCACCGCGACTGTCCCGGCGGCCAGCCCGGCACTGACTTTGTCCATTTCTTCTTTACTCAGCCCTTCGAGATTGTTGTTCATAGCGTCTCCTTTTAATTCTACGGAGTTTAGCATTCTCAGCCCGCAAAAGGTTCTGAGCAGGGTCGGATTGGCATTCAATTTCACAATTGGTTTACAAAATCGCCAAAAGCAGGCCATTATTTATCCTTCTTTTGCATGGAACGGAGCCTGAAAATGACGCGAATGACAGCCAAAGATTTCCCTCCTGAACTCCTCGAATATTTTGATTTCTACGTACACGGCAAAATGACCAAGCGTGAGTTTCTCGATCTGTCAGCTAAATTTGTTGCGGGCGGATTGTCTCTGGCTGCACTGACCACACTGATGACGCCCAATTACGCCTATGCCGAACAGGTGGAATTCACGGATCCGGATATTGTGGCGGAGTATATTCAGTACCCGTCACCGCAGGGGCACGGCAGCGTGCGGGCGTATCTGGTGCGTCCGGCTAAAGTGACAGGCAAGGTGCCAGGCGTGGTGGTGGTGCACGAAAATCGCGGGCTGAATCCGTATATCGAAGACGTGGCGCGGCGGGTAGCGAAAGCCGGATTTGTCGCGCTGGCGCCGGACGGTCTGAGTTCAGTCGGCGGGTATCCGGGCAATGATGAAAAAGGGCGCGAGCTGCAACAAAAGGTCGATCCAGCCAAACTGATGAACGACTTTTTTGCTGCGGTTGAATTTCTGATGCATCACCCAACGGCGACCGGCAAAGTCGGGATCACTGGTTTTTGTTACGGTGGCGGCGTCGCCAATGCGTCAGCGGTGGCCTATCCGGAACTGGCGGCTGCTGTGCCGTTCTACGGGCGTCAGCCAAAAGCGGAAGATGTGCCGCGCATCAAAGCGCCGTTATTGCTGCATTACGCCGAGCTGGATAAACCGATCACTGAGGGCTGGCCGGCATATGAGGCGGCGCTGAAAGCCAACAATAAAGTCTATGAGGCGCATATTTATCCCGGCGTGAATCACGGTTT
The DNA here is from genome assembly GCF_019049675.1 of Rahnella bonaserana. Lineage (GTDB taxonomy): Bacteria > Pseudomonadota > Gammaproteobacteria > Enterobacterales > Enterobacteriaceae > Rahnella > Rahnella bonaserana. Next base: position 297,911 of record NZ_JAFMOW010000066.1, read on the forward strand.
CCACAATGATTCGACACCGCGCTACGATAAAGCCGCAGCGGATTTAGCCTGGGAAAGAACCATCGCCTGGTTCAAAAAGTACCTCGAGCCGCAAACAGAAAGCGCATAAAAGAAAAGGGCGGGATCGTAAAATCCCGCCCTTTTTTTCTGCTGTCAGTGCATTATGACTTCAGTACACCCTCGAAATCAGATGCATCGTGGCGTTCTTCCAGCTGTTCGTCGCCCCATGTGCGGTTGACGATACGGCCACGTTTCACCGCCGGACGGCTGGCGATATCAGCGGCCCAGCGCTGGAAATGCTTATAAGATTTGATGTCGAGGAACTCGGCGGATTCGTACAGGCCGCCCTGCGCCAGACTGCCGTACCAGGTGAAAATAGCGATATCGGCAATGGTGTATTCTTCACCGGCGATGAAACGGTGCTCTGCCAGCTGGCGATCCAGCACATCCAGCTGACGTTTGGCTTCCATCGTAAAGCGGTTAATGGCGTATTCGATTTTCACCGGTGCGTAATGATAAAAATGTCCGAAGCCGCCGCCCAGATAGGGCGCGGAGCCTTGCAGCCAGAACAGCCAGTTCAGGGTTTCGGTGCGACCAGCGAGATCTTTCGGCAGGAACTTACCGAATTTTTCGGCCAGATAGAGCAGGATATTGCCGGATTCAAACACGCGGATCGGCGGCGTGGCGGAGTTATCCAGCAGCGCCGGGATTTTCGAGTTGGGGTTAACGTCAACAAAGCCGCTGGAGAACTGATCGCCTTCGTTGATGCGGATAATAAATGCATCGTATTCCGCACCGCTGATGCCCTGTTCCAGCAATTCTTCCAGCAGGATCGTCACTTTCTGGCCGTTCGGTGTGCCTAGCGAATAAAGCTGAAGCGGGTGTTTACCGACCGGCAGCGTTTTCTCATGCGTCGGGCCCGCTATCGGGCGGTTGATGTTCGAGAACTTGCTGACTTCGTCTTTATTCCAGGTCCAGACTTTCGGTGGCTGATACTGTTCTGACATGACATTCTCCGCATCTTTTTTTGAGGTTAAGACTCAAAAGTCTAGCAGGAGATAATCAACGATGACGCTGAGAATGTGCCTTCAGGCAATGCGGCTAACTGGCCGCAGGATACAACCCTTTGCGCTTCCATTTCACATCGGCCACTGTCTGGCCGGTATGAATGTTGCCTTGCAGCAACAGATTGAATTTCGCACCCGTGGCCCGCATTAAACGGCTCTGCAGGATATAAACCGCCTCTGTCCCCAGTTCACGGCAAGGCAGATGCACGGCTGTAAAGCCTTTTGCCTGGGTGTTTTTGGCATCGTGGGCAAAATCAATACTCATCACCGACATGTCTTCCGGCACGTTGATGCCATGTTCCGTCAGCACTTCCACAGTCGCCAGCGCCATGGGATCGCCACCGCAAATAATGGCGGAAGGCAGCATTTCCCGCTTATGTTCCCGCAAGTATTTATCCATGGTCTGTCTGGCCTGTTCTTTAGCGTTGCCATGGTTGATCAGCAGATGACTGGCTTCGTCGAACACAATGTGATGTTCGAGGCAGGCACGTTTAAAGCCATCGAGGCGTTGCATCATGGTTTCGCGACGCAGGTCGGTAAACAACAATACCGGGCGATGTCCTTTAAGAAACAGGTAATTGGCCGCGCTGTAGCCAATGGAATAATGGTCTGCCGACACACAATCGAGCCGCATTTCGCTGTCCTTGGCATTAATCATGACCACCGGTTTGGCAGATTCCGCCGCCAGCCGGTACAGCATGACGTCATCTATCCCGATGATGACGATCCCGTCCACATCCGCCTGGTGCAGCGCCTGCATAAAAACCGCGATATCCGGCTCATTGACCGCCAGCGCACATTTGCGGACATGAATATCAAAGCGCGCGACTTCCGTGATTATTTCCTGGATCACTTCATAATAATAACGGTCTTCGTGCGGAGAAAATGCCGCCGGTGGCGCACAGATCAGGAGGCAATTCATTAACAATCGGCTCGCCGGGATGTCACGTAAAATACCCATTCTTCTTGCATGGTCAAATACTTTTTCTTTTGCCTGCGGACTGACATTGGCTTTACCCGCCAGCACACGGGAAACAGTGCTCGGAGAAAGCCCGGTTAACTCCGCAATTTGCCTGATTTTTAATTTTCCCGTCATTTTGTGATCAACGCCTCATATGCAGATGGACTTATTGCCACGGTTAACCATTTGTAATTCATGGACTATTAAGGATGATAGCAAACTGTGCAAACTGCGCTGCAATTCCTGTCACAAATAGCAGTTGTTGGAAAAAAAAACCATTACTACTCTCCGGAATATAAATCTCAGGAACACAAAATAAGTTTTTATATGCGCTGAATATTTAAAAGTTTCAACGCGATGATCCCTGTGTCTGGCTTAAATCAGCCTGCTGTCCGCTTTAATTGAAGGAGAAAGATAATGCTCAAAATAGCAATTATTGGTACGGGTAATATTTCGCATAATCATATTCAGGGATATTTAGAGTTTGCCGATCGTTGCCAGATTGTTGCGCTGGTAGATATTTATCCTGAAAAGGCGGAAGAGAAAAAACGTCATTATGGCCTGACCCATGCCAAGGTCTATGCCAGCCATGAGGAAATCCTCGGCGACACTGAAATCGACGTTTTTGACGTGTGTACGCCACCGTATGTCCATGCCGAAATTTCTATTAACGCGCTGAATGCGGGCAAGCATGTGTTGTGTGAAAAACCGATGGCGGCGTCATTACAGGAGTGCGACGCGATGATAAGCGCGGCACAGACCAGCGGCAAAACGCTGTCAATCATTGCGCAAAACCGCTTCACCGATGCGTTCTGGCGGCTGAAAAAAGTGCTCGACTCTGGCGAAACGGGCAAAGTCTGCCATGCGCAGGTCGATTCCTTCTGGTGGCGTGGTCATTCCTATTACGATTTGTGGTGGCGCGGTACCTGGGAAAAAGAGGCGGGCGGTTGCACGCTCAATCATGCCGTTCACCACATTGATGCAATCCAGTGGATGCTCGGTTTCCCGTCTGAAGTGGTGTCGATGATCACTAATGCCGCGCACGATAACGCCGAAGTGGAAGATCTCTCGGCAGCCATTTTCAAATATGATTCCGGCGCGCTGACCCAACTGACGGCCTCCGTTGTGCATCACGGTGAAGATCAGAAAATTGTCATTCAGGGCGAGAAAGCGCGAATTTCTGCCCCGTGGGATAAATACGCCAGCATATCTGCCCCTAACGGTTTCCCGATTGATGCGCGCGATACGGATCGTGAAAATCAACTGGAGGACATTTATCAGTCGATCCCCAAACTCACTCATACGCTGCACATCGGTCAGATCGACAATTTCCTGACAGCACTGGAAACCGGCACTGCACCGCTGATTGACGGCGTGCAGGGCAAGCGTTCGCTGGAACTTATCGCCGCCATTTATAAATCCGCCATCACCCGCAGCATTGTGACCCTGCCGCTGGCTTCAACCGACCCGTTCTATCAGACAGGCGGCCTGGTTTCGCTGGCCCCGCACTTTTATGAGAAATCTGCATCAGTGGAAAACTTCGCCAATGAAGACGCGATCCCGCTGGGTAAAAACATGGATAAAGGAGCCTGAACATGAGCAATAAAGACGGTATGAACTATGCGCCGGTGGGCAAACCGCAGCCGGTGGTGAAACCGGGTGAATTTGTGATTGCCGCCGCAGCGTTGGATCACGGGCACATTTACGGCATGTGTAACGGATTGATTGAAGCAGGAGCCAGCCTGAAATGGGTTTACGATCCTGATCCGGTAAAAGTCGAGATATTTGTCGCGCAGTACCCGCAGGTTAAGGTCGCGAAATCGCTACAGGTCATTCTCGATGATAAGGAAGTGCAGATGGTGGCGGGGGCGGGCATTCCGGCCGAACGCTGTGCGCTGGGGCTGAAAGTGATGGCGGCCGGGAAAGATTATTTCACCGACAAAGCGCCACTGACCACGCTGGAGCAACTGGCGGCGGCGAAGGCAAAAGTGACTGAAACCGGACGTAAATATGCGGTGTATTACAGCGAACGGTTGCACGTGGAAAGCGCGGTTTTTGCCGGGCAATTAGTGCAGGAAGGGGCGATAGGCCGCGTGATCCAGACGCTTGGCACCGGTCCGCATCGCGAAGGCGAAGGGCGACCAGACTGGTTTTACGAACGGGAACGTTTCGGCGGCATTCTGTGCGATATCGGCAGCCATCAGATTGAACAGTTTCTGTTTTACACCGGCAACAGCAATGCCCGCGTGGTGGCGGCTCAGGCGCTGAATTTCAATCATCCGCAATATCCGAAGTTTGAGGATTTTGGCGACACCATGCTGGAAGGTGAAAACGGCGCGCGCGGTTATTTCCGCTGCGACTGGTTTACGCCAGAAGGACTGAGCACCTGGGGGGACGGGCGTCTGACGTTGCTCGGCACTGAAGGTTATATCGAAATCCGCAAATATGTCGACCTCACCCTCGGCGAGCAGGACGTGGTGTATCTGGTGAACCGGGAAGGAGAATTCCGCTATCCGGTTTCCGGCAACGTTGGCTTCCCGTTCTTCGGCCAGCTGATACTTGACTGCCTGAACCGCACTGAAAACGCCATGACGCAGGAACATGCGTTTAAGGCCGCCGAACTGTGCGTACGGGCGCAAATGCTGGCAAACGGCACGCACTGACAGGGGGCTCTCTATGAAAACGCTTCAGGCGGCAGTGATCGGTTGCGGTTCCATCCATACCTGCCATGTGGCAGCGATTGAACATGACTCTGACAGCCAGCTGCGCGCCATCGCAGAAACCGATATCGCCAAAGGTCAGGCACTGGCGCAGGGTTATGGTTGCGATTTTTATGCGGATTATCATCAGATGTTGCGCGATCCGCTCATCGACGTGGTGCATATCTGTCTGCCGCATCATTTGCATCTGGAAGCGATTCTCGCCGCGCTGGCGGCGGGAAAACACGTGTTCACGGAAAAACCGCTGGCACTCAATATCGGTGAAGTGCAGGTTCTCCGGCAGGCCGCTGAAAAGGCACAGGGTCAGGTGGGCGTGTGTTATCAGAACCGCCTGAACCCGTCGAGTCAGAAAATCAAAGCGCTGCTGGACAGCGGGCAACTGGGCAACATGCTGAGCATAAAAGCCGTGTTGACCTGGTCGCGCAGCGGGACATATTACAGCGAAAGTCCGTGGCGCGGACGCTTTGAAACGGAAGGCGGCAGCCTGCTGATCAATCAGGCGATCCACACGCTGGATTTAATGCAGTGGTTTGGCGGCGGTGTTTGCGCACTGAAAGGCGCGGTGGAAAGAACGTTTCTCAGCGATCTGACTGAAAATGAAGATACTGCGATGGCCAGTCTGAAAATGGGCAACGGTGCACGTGGATTTTTTTATGCAACCAACTGCCACAGCACCGATTCGCCATTGTTGCTGGAAATACATTGTGAAAAAGGACTGCTGCAGCTGCATCACAATGCGCTGTGGCTGATTGAAGGAGAAAATAAAACGCTGCTGGTCAGCGATCAAAGCCCTGCAGGCAAAATTAAAAGCTATTGGGGCGACAGTCATCGCCAGGCAATTTCTAATTTCTATCACTCTGTTCGTCATCCTGAAGAAAAAAATTATATCTCTGTTTCACAGGCTGAAGTTTCCCTGAATATTGTCGGGGCTATTTACCGCTCCTCACAATCCGGGAGATGGATAACACTGGCTGATTAAATAATTTTAATAATAACCTTACCTTAATAGGATAATAATAATGAAACCTACTGAGCGCAGAGTGGGTTACGGCACGGCTATAGGCTATGGCGTAACTGACTTATTTGGTGGCGGAGCCTTTGCCGTTATCGGTACCTGGCTTTTATTCTTCTATACTATGTATTGCGGATTAACTGTTCTGGAAGCGGGATCTATTTTTGCCATAGCCCGTGTGATTGATGCTGTATTAAGCCCGATCATGGGCTATATTACCGACCACTTTGGCAATACCTGGCTGGGTAAACGATTTGGCCGCCGGCGTTTTTTCCTGTTAATCAGTTCTCCGCTGATGTTCCTTTATGCACTTGTCTGGATAAAGGACATGGGCTACTGGTATTATCTCGGAACGTATTTATCGATTGAATTACTGTCGGCGATGGTGCTGGTGCCGTGGGAAACGCTGGCTGCAGAGATGACCAACCGTTTCGGCGAACGTACCCGCCTGGCCGGTGTACGCATGATCTGCTCGCAGCTTGGCGGTTTTCTTGCCGTGTCTGTACCGGGCGTGATCATGATGTTTACTGGTAAAGATAATCCGATGACGTATACCTATACCGGGATGTTCTTCGCCACAGTATTTTGTATCGCGGTATTCACCACCTGGTTGTGTACCTGGGAAGCGAAGGATGTGCGGGATCCGAATGAGCCTGAACCGGAAATGGAAACGGGCGGCAGCCTCTGGCATCATCTGAAAAGTCTGGTGCTGGATTTTATTTCGTCCTTTAATATTCGCATGTTCCGTCAGCATATTGTTATTTATATTGCCTCATTCACTGCAATGGACGTATTTGGTGCTGTATTTACCTATTATGTAGTTTATGGCTTGCATCAGGATGTTGGAGCCGTGTCGGGATATTTAAGCGTCGCCGCTTTTGTTTCCGTACCCTCGACCATTGTTTATATGATGGTAATGGAAAGGCTGAATGTTTCGCCTTCGGCTGCGTTGCGGATAGCTTATGGCTGTATCTTCTTTGTACTGGCTGCTCTGTTTTATATTTATATTACCCACACAGCGGTACCGCTAATTCTCTTCACTTCCATCTTCGTTGTTTTAGGCTTCGGTCGTTCAGGGCTCTATTATATCCCGTGGAATATTTACAGCTTTATTCCCGATGTCGATGAGATAGTCACCAAAAAACGTCGCGAGGGGATTTTTGCCGGTGTCATGGTATTTACCCGTAAAAGCACCGTTGCGATTGCCATTATGATTGTGGGGCTGGTGCTGGAAGAAAGCGGATTTGTGAAAGGGCAGGGCGCACAACCGCTCAGCGCGCTACATGCGATTATCGGGCTGATGATCTTTGCCACCGGGGCATTGCTGGCAATCAGTTTCTATATGACCTTCAAATTCAAGCTGACGCGGGACACACATAAAATTCTGATCAAAGAAACTGCTCGCCTGAAACTCGGCGGCGCACAGGAAGATTGTGACCAGGTATCGCGTAAGGTGATTAAAGACCTGACCGGTTACGAATACAATGAAGTGTGGGGCGGCAGCGCAACGCAAAAAACCACCAGGGAAAAATTAGCGACAGAATAATCAGTAAAATGCGGGCAGATATTCTGCCCGCCTTCATTTCCGGTCAGCTCTCCTGCGCAGGCAAGGTCTGATTCCCGTCACCCAGCGCACGCTGCATAAACACCGTGTCCAGCCAGCGACCGTGTTTGAAACCGACAGAATGCATGGTGCCTTTCACCTGAAAACCGGCAGAGAGGTGCAGATTAATCGACGCCTTGTTTTCACTGTCGCCGATATTCCCCACCAGCTGGCGAAAACCGTGCATTTCCGCCCAGTCGATGGCGCGGCGAAGTAACGCTTTACCTGCGCCGCGTTTCTGAAAACCGGGATCGATATAAATCGAATCCTCGAGCGTATAACGGTAAGCAAAACGCTCGCGGTAACGCCCCAGATAGCAATACCCCTTCACTTCCCCCTCGTGCTGCACAACCAGCCACAACAAACCGGCTTCCTGAATTTTTTTCAGGCGCAGCGCCATTTCATGTTCATCAGGCGGCTGAGTTTCAAACGAGGCCGTGCCATGCAAAACATGCCAGGCATAAATTTTCTGCATGGCAGGAATATGTCTTTCATCTGCTTCAATAATTTCCATCTTTCCGGTCTCGTGGGGGATTTCGCTATAGCCTACTCTTTCCGAAAAGGGGCTGGGAGGGCAAACTGTTTATCACCGGTATAAGGAAAACTTTGAGATGCCCAGCCTTAATCTTGATCACCTGACCACATTTAAACTGGTCGCCAGCCGGAAAAGCTTTTCCGGTGCTGCTGACGCGCTCGGGCTTTCGCAACCTGCGGTCAGCCTGCAAATCCGTCAGCTTGAACAAACTCTGCAGGCCCGTCTGGTTGAGCGCACGGGCAGGGGGATCCGCCTGACCGCTGCCGGGCAAACATTGTTGCCACACATCAGTCATATCGATCAGGCCGTGAGTGCCGCGCTGCTTTCGGTGGCGGCAACGACACAGGAAGTCAGCGGAACCGTAACTCTTGGAACGGGCGCAACGGCGTGTATCCATCTGCTGCCGCCGCTTTTAGAGCAATTGCGCACTGAGCATCCGTTGTTAACCGTGCGTGTCCGAACGGGCAATACTCAGGAAATTTTGCAGGCGGTGGAAGATAACCGCGTTGATATCGGCCTCGTCACGATGCCTGCGGCGGGGCGCAATCTGCATATCAGCCCGGTCACGCAGGATGATTTCAAAGTCATCATGAAAAAGGATGACAACGCGACGGACAGAAGTATGACGGCGGCAGAGCTTCAGACATTACCGCTGATCGTTTCTGAATACGGCAGCGGAACCCGCGCATTAATCGACGGCTGGTTTCAGGCGGAAGGGATTGCCGTGCAGCCGGTGATGGAACTCGGCAACATCGAAGCGATTAAAAAAATGGTGCAGGCCGGTCTGGGCTACAGCATCGTGCCGGGAATGTCGGTGGCCAGCCCGCAGGACCGGATTGGATTGAGTGTGATGGCATTGCAGCCTGTTCTCACCCGTCCGCAGGGTATTGTGATGCGACAAGATAAAACGCTGACGAAAGGTATGGCGGAGTTGCTGAAGTTAATCGGCGGCTAAACTCGCCGCCACCTGCCGGATTTCGTGCATATGCTTTTTTCATCTTACAGATGCTTTTTTTGTTTTTTAAACCGCCGCAGTCCTGCTGCTATAGTCATTTTCTTACGCATTAGCGGTTATTTTTTAAGGAAAAAAAGTGAAACTGACCTTACCTCATTTACGGACTGGCGCTGTGGTATTGCTGGCGGGATTACTGCTGGCGGGTTGTGACCAAAAAAGCAGTGATGCAAAACACATTAAAGTCGGCGTGATTAACGGCGCGGAGCAAGATGTCGCGGAAGTCGCTAAAAAAGTCGCGAAGGACAAATACGGTCTGGACGTCGAACTGGTCGGTTTCAGCGGCTCATTACTGCCGAATGACGCAACCGAACACGGCGAACTGGATGCCAACGTTTTCCAGCATCGTCCGTTCCTGGAGCAGGATAATAAAGCTCACGGTTATCATCTGGTGGTGGTCGGCAACACTTTCGTCTTCCCGATGGCCGGTTATTCGAAAAAGATTAAAACTGTGGATCAACTGAAAGATGGCGCCACCGTGGCGATCCCGAACGATCCGACCAATTTAGGTCGCGCGCTTCTGCTGATGCAAAAAGAGAAACTGATCACCCTGAAAGACGGCAAAGGCCTGCTGCCAACGGCGCTGGATATTGCTGAAAATCCGTATCACCTGAATATTATGGAACTGGAAGGCGCACAGCTGCCGCGTGTGCTGGACGATCCGAAAGTTGATGTAGCCATCATCAGCACCACTTATATCCAGCAAACCGGATTATCGCCTGTACACGACAGCGTATTTATTGAAGACAAAAACTCGCCGTACGTGAACATTCTGGTTTCACGACCAGACAATAAAGATGCGCAAAACGTGCAGGATTTTCTGAAATCGTATCAGTCACCGGAAGTGGCGAAAGCAGCTGAGAAAATCTTTAACGGCGGGGCGGTTCCGGGCTGGTGATGGGGTTTGTGGGGGATATCTTGAGGAACTAAAAATGGTGTCCCCTACAGGAATCGTATTTAATATTAACCATATGTTTTTGTTTGATTTTATTTTTATTGTGAATATATATACCCATTTATGTACCCATCATGATAGTGATAGGAGTCATCCTGCGACAAAAATGTTAAAGGCGATGTATCAACCTTCAATCATATGCATAGTTAATGAGTGCTTTAATGTAAAATGTAACTCTGTATGTGAAAATAAATACAACATATCCTAATCAAAACTAGATTCCTTATTTGTCCGCAGATCGATCTCTTCTTCAAATTCCGTAACAAATGCCATTAATGGTACTGGGAAACGATTAACTCTGCTTGCCAGAAACAAAATAGGTAGATAATCACTTCTAATCACTGACAGTTCTTCATATCCTTTAGTGACTTTTGCCTCCTTAACTATTTCATCCAAGAAACATTCGGCTTCCTTATGAATAGGTATATTTGACAATGCTAAGCCATGATTCCTTTCACCATTGTAGTAAAATTCTTCGGATTGTACGGAGGGAAACCAAATCTGAATGTTAGTATGTGAAAGATGCTTCAGTTTTAAGTTTTGCAATGATTCATAAGTATTGATGTCGTTAAACAGCGAAGCAAAAAAAGCAAGATAGGAATAAAGAACACTTGCCTTTGTAACTTCTTTTTTGTATTCCTCATGATTGTTTTTATCTAAAAAATCCAAATATTTGAACAATGTTCTTGGATAGTTCCTATTTGTTTCGAATGAATAGGTTATTCTTTCTGTGATCGCATGTATCCAATCTTTGACTAATTGATCATATTGACTATCTAAACTTAAAAAGTAAATTGCTAGAGCTAATTCTATAGAATTTTCATCTTTAAATGGTAAATATACACTAGAATTATTAATAATTAACTTGGCTAAAGTAGCTTGTAATAAATGGACTCTATGTGCTAAGTCATCAATAGGAAGTTCTGCTTCATAATTTTCCCGCATTGTCCAAATAAGCCATATTCCATAAGTTGCGAACCTGCCAATGACATCATAGACTTTAAAGTTTATGGCGTACTTACAGTGAGGGTAAACCCCCAAAGAAACTCCATCTCTAAAGTCTGCTAAAGGCGATATCTTATCTACTAATAATTCGTTGTTTAATATTAGGTACTGGTCAATTATCTTGTGGAATATTTCATTTATATTTTGTTTTACTTTACTTTCTTTTATTTCTTTTACTATATCCCAGCATGCTAGAATGCATAGTTCAGAAGATAAATAGGCAGATTCTATGTTTTTCAAATCCCTAGACCACGAATGAAGGATCCAAAGGCATAGGCTGATTTGACGAAGTAAAGTTATTGTGTTCTTATTTACGTCTCCTTTTCTTTTTTTTCTTTCCAATAATAACCCCTTTATAACATCCCGAAAATACATGACAGATGATTCTGGATCATCAATCATGGCCAAGGATTTTCTGAGGTTTTTTCTGATAGGCTCTGGTAATAATGACTCATTGAGAAGATGTGTCATTATTAGTTGAGCTAAGTGGTCACCATTCCAAATTTCATAATTAATATTTTCGGTGGTGTTGTTTTTAATATATCCATTAACATCTGCTTGAATCGTTTCATTAATAACACCCCCAAAGCATAGACAGATGGTAATTTTACCCTTTCTTTGATTTTTTGATAGTTTTGAGTTTAAATAACTATCTTTTATTTCATCTAAGGAAGGTCTTAAAGCTTGATTTTGAGGGCCAGACCAATCTGTGCGAGTTAAATCTCCAGCTTTGATAGAGAATAAGTATGTAATATCCTCTTGTTTTGAAGATTTTTTTATAGCTGCAATATCCACTCCATTTTGCTTAGTACCCCTGCCTGGAGTTGATGTAACAATCATTCCCATTTGGCTCAATAAGTCTGGAAGAATTGCATCTAATTCATCCCTTTCACGTAATGATGAAATGTATTGCTTAAGAATTAATCTCATTTTAATTCTCCAAACTTATACTTTATTAACATTAATTCTAGACCAGTTGTATCCGTAACTAACATTGCAGGACGTTCAAATGAATGCTCAAAAGTTCCCATTGTCATTTCTTGCCTCACTGGAGGGGTATTTATGCTTTCAGTATAATATATGGAACCATTACCATAGAGAATATGTAAAGGGGTTGCAAATTGAGAGAGTATTGAGTTTTTATGGGCTTGCTTATACACTTCTTCCATTTCTTTATGTTCATTTACTTCGAATTCATTTGTTAAGCTTGCTGAATTTTTTAACTCATTTACCATCCATGATATATTTGCTTGTTTTTTTAGTGTTTCGATTTTATTTTGAAAGTCCTTAGCTAAGGCAGATTCTAAATGTAATTTTAAGTATTCATCTATAGTTGCAAGGTAGTTAGATAAAAAAACATCAGTTATCACATGCGCGGAAGTTAGTCTATTTTTTTCATCTAGTTTTTCATACAGCAATACTATAAATTCTAATGCTAATTTGGGATGAAAGAAGAACCAGCCTGAACTTCGTATGATTATATATTTAAGTTGTCTTTGAGTGAGGTTTTCAGTCTCTAAAACACGATTCTTAAATTTGTAATTATTGGCATCGTTAATGTTTTTATGGATTGAATCAATAATGGGAAATAGCTTGTCATTTCCTTCTGAAAACCATTTTATTACTATTTTTTTAAATATTTCTTCATTTTGAGCTATGTGATGTTCTATAGATGATAATTTACTTAGATATTCAATATTTTTTCCCCTTAAACCCATGGTCTCAATGAATTCTATTGTTTTATTATCGCTTCCGCTGTCGATTAAATTATATATTATGCTGTTTAGTATCGGGGCGTTTTCATCATTCAATATTGTTTCATTCTTAACCTTATTTGACAGATAGTCAAATAAGGTCTCATCAATTGTCGTCCTCTTATGGAAAAGACAATTTGCAAAGAAGTCAGAGTCCTCATTAACATTAGTTTGGATTATATCAATCAATTCCGTCGTTGTGATTAAATTTACCTTAACAAAGTTTATCAGAGCTGAAATTGCTAATTCTTTAAGCTCATTTAGACTCTCATCATCAAGGATTTCGAGCATTTTTATACACACTTCTTTTTTTTCAATTTGGTTGTGATCTAAAAACACCAAACATTGATTGATTATTTCAATTTTTTTAGAATTCAATAAAGGGATTAAGTATGAAATTAAATATTCGTCATTAGATTCCTTTGTTGATAAAAGTATAGGAATTATTAGGTTTTTACTTTCTTGTGGCGAAGATATTAACCATTCTACAATTTTTTCTGATTTTTCTACGCCTATATAATTACTACATAGGTTTTCCTCGAACCTACTAAAGGATTTTGGACTCAAATATATACGATTCTGATGTGTAAATTCTGTTAATAAAATGGCATCCTCTAGAGTAAGTCTTAACTCAGGTAGTAATTTCTCAATTAATTGTGATCTTCCAAAAAATCCGGAACCTTCAGTGTTAGCTGTTTTTTTTGTAAGAATATCAATAAGTGAAATCTCACCCGAACTATAAGTATCTGATATCATTTTGACTAATTCTAAATGTTCATCCGAATTGACTATCATTCTTATCATCTCTGATAAAAATAAATCAGTATTTTCGCTTAGTTCTATTAGTTCAGGTTTGTTCATTTTTCACTCAATCTTTGGTTGAAATAACTATTACTAGATAGAACTATTAATAATTATTTAAAACGGTTATTAAGATGGCGCGCAATGCTATCCCCGCCACGCCTGCCCGCTTTTGATATCGCTTTTAATGCATATGCATGGACGCGCTCAGAGCACGCCAGAGCAGGTCTTAAGGTTATTGAAAAATACTCGTTTTAAAATGCAAAAGCATGCAGTCAGAATGCACCACTCATTTAGAGAAAATCAATGATTTGGTCGAGGTTTTAACGTAAATTTTTGAATGGGAGCAGATTAGTTCTCGAGCAAGAAAAGTGGCGGGATTTTTTGATAATAATGGGCATCTCATAAGCATGATCATGCTGAGATACCCATTTTGGGGATGAGCAATTTGGGCAGTTATGGTGCCGTTGTGCCGAGCTGCTCTTCCTTACGCTTAACGGCTGCAAAAGCCATTGAACGACCGCCACCGCTGGCGAGTTTCGCGCTGAAAAACTTCGTCTCAGGCCGGTGAACACCAAGTTGTGCTAAAACAGGTTCCTGAGCCATGTCGAATCTGTAGCGCGTCATCTCATCTTTCAGATACTGATTAATTTCTTCAAAAATGACGGCGTCCGGACTGACTTCGTAGTCGCTCAGCCTGCCCCCCAGCGTTACGGTAGCCTGCTGGTATCTTAAGGCTGTACGTTTCAATGATACTGCCCGGATTAGCGTCTCAAGGCCTGCTGACAGCGCCTTTTTCAGTTCCTGTTCTGCATAGGCCATTAACGCACTTTCATGGCTGTCTAAAAGCGCTTTGCCAGAGCCTGAACAGGTAATTTCCTGACGGTCTTTTTCAATGTCCAGACTGAGAAGCAGGTGTCCCAGCTCGCGTGACATTTCCTGATTTGCCAGACGTTGCAGTTGCTGCGTTTTCATTTCGTCGCTGACCTGACCGCGCATTTTCAAAAAGGCCTCGCGCCACTGGCCACCGGACTGCTCACTGAGATTATCTATTTCCTCTTTTTGATTTTTGCAGCGGGTCATGTCGGCAATTATCTCCTCCATTTTATTCACATTCCCCTGCTGGGTCTGCTTGGTATCGAGATAACGCGAAATAGCCTGCTGCACGGCAGGTGATAATTCTGACTCAGGCGTATTGGGTTTCATAAATGGCTCTCACGTTGGGTCGGTTAATATCAATAATTATGAGCCTGACCGGAGAGCGTTTCTATTGAGGCAGGACGTACTGTAGACGGCAGAACGGCGGAAGCTAACGCATATTTTTCAATGCTGTAATCTAAGCATATCGCTAATAACTTCAGGAAAGAAAGGGGAAATATCAATGCTCACACTCAAACTCGGCACCCAGCAAATCACACTCACTCAGCGTGATGCCATGCGGTTAATTGAAGGCATGATGTTAGCAATCAAAGACCCTGCCGGCGCGGGCAGGAATGCGCTACATCTTGGGGATTTGACTCTTTCCTCTCAGCCGCAGTCTGTGAATAAGCCGGTAAATTACTCTTCAGGCGCGAAGGACACGCTGACAAACTGTTGAGGGTATTTGTTACCCGTCGGACGATGAAAAAAACGCCTGCCAGAAATAAACGCTTCGGGTTTCTGTATTATTCAGTAATTCTCGGCGCGTACATGTAGTACAGGTGCGTACACCTATGATTTGCAATGTAAAATACTGTACTACATGCCACATTTACACCGCGTACATGTAGTACAGTTGGGGACATGTAATGACAAATCAGCCGTGTACGACATGTACTACACGCTATTGCCGATGTAGTACATGAAAAAACCTTTAAATATCATAGCTTGTACGCGGTGTACGACATGTACTACATGGATTAATAATAAAATAAGATACGCGAGGCACTGACCTCAGCCGATGACCTCCTGATTGAGCACGTAAACAAACTTCGGCCCTATTTCTGGCAGGCGAATTTGCTTTTGTATCCGGTTTTCGCTGGTTTCCGTGATCCAGCCGTTTTCACGGCACAGCAGGGCGGTTTTCTTCTGGTCTGATGTGCCGCAAATCTCTTTCCAGCCGCTTGGCAATACGTAAAAAGTGGTCACCGCATCACTGGCATTATCACCTCTTACCACTCTGCGATAGCCCACCATATTGGCAGGCCGGTTTTTATCATCATTCCAGTCTGCAAAACGGGTGAACTGATTGGCCGTGATGAAACGCCGTATCCGCTCCAGCGCATCCGCTTCTTCCTGATTGGCAGAGTGGCCACGGTCTTTCAGCCACGCATCAAGACAGGCTTGTGCGGCACGAAGCGCCTCGCCGGATGGCCATCCGGTAATGCCTGCAAGCGAGGCCAGCTCGCCCGCCACGGCCAGCAGGGCAAAGCGATCTACGATGCGCCCCACTTGTTTACCCGATTCGGCAGGGAGCAGGGTACGTTCATACTCTTTTTTCAGCGTCTTGGCGCGGTGCGTGACGTCCTGAAGGTTCGCGGTCAGGTAGCGTATCCAGTCGCGAAAAGGCGCGCCGTGGTACTGCTTGCTGGCCTGTTCAAGATGTTCCGCAAAATCCTTACCGCTGTCGAAACCGTGCAGGTTTTCAAAGGCACCGTGTACGCCGGTATCGCTGGGGATTTGCACCATGCGTACCCCCACGCCCGCGCCGGTGCGTTTTTCGCCTGCCTCGGCGGCATGTTCCATAATGGAGACCTCGCCAGTTGACATGTAGAGCATCGACCACGTCACCGGATCACGTACGCTGCCATCAACGCGACCGCGCGCCTTACCCTGACCGTTACCCAGCATGTAAGCAATCCGGCTGGCCTCTTTGCCGTCCACTTCGCTGATCTCATCGAGCATCAGGGCGGCATCATTGCGCCGCAGGGCGATACCTTCCAGCGCGTTACCGGTGGCGCGCCACGTTTTCCAGAAGTCGGGACTGCCGCACAGTGAAGCGGCCACCTTCATGGTGGTGGTTTTCCCGTCGGTAGACTCGCCTTTCAGGTGATAGCCACCGCCGCCCGCGCCGATTAAGTGGAGCAGCGGCGCCGCCAGTGCGAGGCTGACGCAAAAGGTCAGGCGTGAGTTATGAATACAGTAACGGCCTATCTGTTCGACCCATTCCGCCGTGGTGCCCGCCGTTCTGAAATCGTTCTTGGAAGAATAGGCCGACTGCAAAATCACAGACTCAGCACCGCTGCCTATGACCTCATCCTGCAAAACATACACGGAGCCGTGCCAGCCGGTTTTGTTCACGCAGGTGACCTTACGCACGGGGCGGCAGGTGGAGATATATTCCATCAGATAGCCCCGCGCTGAACCGTTCACGCTGATAAAGTGCAGGCCGTTCTCCAGCAGCACCTCCCGCAGCTCCTGACCGCTACCGGCCAATACGGTCATGGGCATTGCCCACTGATGATTAATCCCGTTTGAGTCTTCCCATTCCAGCAGGCGGCCAAACTTTCCGCCGTCGGCATCACAGCTGATGGCCGTCACCCGCAGCGGGCTGCAAATTTTGATTTGCCTGACCTGACCGCTGTCGCCGTCATCGTTGACCGGCTTATCGAACCACAGAAAATCCTTTGTCAGGCGAAAGCCGTGAGGCAGACGGGTTTCAGTGTCGTTAGGGTTCACCATTTCATCGGTAAAAGCGTCACGGGCTCGCTGGACGCCAAATTCACGCCGGAAATCATCCCAGTCCGCTTTAAACTGGCCAGAGGGGATGGTTACCCACCCGTTGACGGCCTGCGCGGCCTGAAATGCTTTCTCCCGACCGGGATTATCTTTCCCGTCGGCAAAGTCATTATCACCGGCGATCACCAGACGGGTATCAGGCCACTTTTCCCTCAGCGCCTTGGCCACGTTGAGCAGATTGTTTGCCGATACGGCGGCGATGCACCAGCCTTCACTGAGGCCTGAGACGGTGATAGCCGTGGCAAAACCTTCTGTAATAATGACCCGTTCAGGATAGTCATCCGGTACGGGCGTGACGGCCAGAAAAGCCCCCGACATTTTTGAGCCAGAGAGCAGGCATTTATCGCCCGTGGGGCTGATGAGCTGTGCGCCGGTGGTCTGATTATCCAGCGTGACCAGCGGCAGCAGGAGAGAGCCTTCCGCAAAGGTCATTCCCGCCAGTGAAACAGGGTGAGCGGTCAGCGGATATTGATGACCGATGAGTCCCTTACCTTTGAGATAAAGGCTTTCCCCCTGAGAGGACTGAGCGGAAAGAGCCTGATAAGTTTTTATCAGCTGAGCCCTTTTTTGTGCGTCAGAGGTATTTTTCTTGGCAGGCGCGGGGGCAGTGGCCACTTTACCGGCCAGCAGTTTTTTTATTTCAGCGGCCGCGGCTGACTTATTCTTTCCTGATATCAGGCAGAGTAAATCCAGACCGTCACCGTTCCCGCACTGATTACAAAACCATGTGCCGCGTCCGTCTTTATCGTCGAAGCGAAACCGGTCTTTACCGCCGCATTTAGGGCAGGTTCCATGTTTGTTATTTTCAGGAACATTTATCCCTAACGCTGGCAAAATAAAAGGCCAGTTTCCGCAGGCGTTTTTTAACGTGCCGGAGACGTGCATATTCATAAATATATACCTCAGATGTAAGCGACCCTGCGCTTTCGCGCATCAGTAATAGCCGTTTATTCAACGGGGCTACCGGAGCTTAATGAGTCTTTAAACCGTGATGGAATTTAACGGGTTGAATGTAATGGCATCCTGAAGATATCCGGGTGCAAAATGCGCGTAGGTCATCGTTTGCTGGATAGTGGCATGCCCTAATACGCGCTGAAGCGTAATAATATTCCCGCCGTTCATCATAAAATGGGTGGCAAAGGTATGACGTAATACGTGCGCCGCTTGACCCTTTGGCAGGTCGGGCTTTACCTTTCTTAATGTCATGCGAACCGTATTGTAATTTGAAACAAAAAGTCGCCCGCTGGCTTTTGTTTTTATGGCGCGCACCAATTCATCCGAAACAGGGACTGACCTGCGTTTGCCGTTTTTAGTTTTCATGAACGTGATGACGTTCTTGATAATATGCTCACCTTTGAGGTTAGAGACTTCTCCCCAGCGGCCACCGGTGGCCAGACATAACTGAGCCACTTTAAGATTATCGCCCTCAAGCGTTTGCAGCAGTGCCTTAATCTCATCCGTGGTTAAAAACGCCATCTCTGTTGTTCCTTCCCTGAGCTTTTTGACCTCCCTGAAAGGATGCGCGTTATGGTACTCACCGGCACTGATTAACTTGGTGAACATGCCGCTCAGAATGGCCTGATGTCGGTTAATGCTGGCGGGTTTGAGCCCCAAATCCAGCATCATAATCCGGTAATCAATAATCGCTTTATGGGTAAGCTGGTCTGCGCGGGTGACACCCATTTCTGACAGGTGATTGACGATGCTGTGCAGGCGGCTCCGGTCAATCTCTCCCCGCACATGATGCTTGCCGTGATATACCCACCAGAGGCTGAGAAGCTCGGTCAGCTTTCGTCTGTCAGCGCTTTTATCTAACCACGCTTTATCCTGATAACGGGCAATAATATAGCGCTCGAAAATCTGCGCTTCGCCTTTGGTATTAAATTTGCGGCGTATACGTTTTCCGTCGCAGCCTTGTGGCCGAATATCTACAAGATATGTAGCGTCCGTGAGTTTTTTAATTGACATAATAATTACCTATAAAGAAAGAGTAGAGGCGCTGATTTTTAAAAATTCCCGCACATCCCTTTTTCTTTTAATTCTGCCAATACAAAAGACAAATCTTCGTCCACATAGCTGAGGATATGAGGCAGATAAAATGGCGTCAGCCCGTCGATTTCTCTTTTTCTTAAATCACATCCTAAAAAATAGGTCAGCTCCTGTGAGCGGTTAAGCTTGCGAAATGCTTCAAGGCTGAGTGTTACTTTTACATCATTGCTAACATCATCGATTTGAGCTGTAACCTGAGTTTTATTATCTGTTTGGTTATGCATGAGTAACCTCCAGAACTGGCAGGCGACCTGCAAAGAAAAGGATGAACTTATCAGAGAGTAATTTCCTAGCCGCTTGCTCATTAGCGGCTATCACTGCTTTACGATGGGGTAGCTTAGGAGCGTCAGTACGGCTTACCGCGAGGAATAACCAATAATATACAGTTGGTGTCTGTGTGATATCATTCTTGGTAGTCATAGCGTAAATCTCGATTACGTTGTGATTAAACGCCTCGGCAGTGTTGCAAGCACTTCGGGGCGTTGCTTTTTGTAGTATCTGATAACGATGCTGTGCGCACAGTATGTTTCTAAGTGTGCGCACATGTCAACTCTTACATTCCGCCATTTTTTGCTGTATCGTGTGCGCACATGACAATGACAGTTTTGAGGCGTAAACGTGACTAGTGGTAATACAAACAACAAATCGGCCAAGAAAAATATTCGCTTTCCCCATGAATTAATTGACGAGATAGATGCGAGTATTGAACGTGAAAAAAATAATTCTCCTGGAACTAACTTTTCCTCATGGGTGCTTGATGCTTGTGAAAGAAAACTCAAGGCAGAGTTGCGTAAAAAAGGGCAGCAGACGATAGTCAAAGATTGAATAGTTATCATGTTGACCAGATACCTCTCTGGAATAAAAAGGGGAGGTATTATTGCTGTAAATAACGTTGGTTTTTTTGTGCTTCTATCCATTCTTCTATCTCTCTTTCAATCCATGCAACTGTGCGAATACCAGTCTTAATTTGCTTAGGAAATGCATTGTTTTTTATATCCTCATAAATTCTCGTCCGCGACTTCCCTGTTTTCTCAATTACCTTTGGGAGGCGAATTAATTTATAAGAGGTTTCACTTTGAGTTTGCGAATGCATTTTCTACTCCTGAATGATTGTTAATTAGTTTTATGGCAGTAAGTTATGGTTGCTTACGGGACGTCAAAATAATAAACAAAACATTGTTGACTTGTAAAACGCTGCATAATAACGGGTGGTTGACAAAATAATGAATAAGGCGAAAAGCAATATTGGAGAGTAGGAACAGGTCTAAGTGGTTCTAAGTAGTTTTGAAAGTTGGAAGATAAAATTTTTTAAATAGGTTGGAGTAAGAACTCGTGGATAAGTTGCTTTTATTTCGTCCGGTTGAACCTTTAGGAAGAAAATTTCATGTTTGTTTTTGTGATCCTTGTCACAATTTTGAATGTGAGTTTATTAAGAAAGTTTGGTATTTCATATTAGAAAAGGTGTATTAATGTTCATAATACACCCTAATAGGTTAATTACTTTCCCAATTAAATGCGTAAGGAGGAATGAATTCCCCTCTACAAGCTTCAAGGTAATCTGCCCACCATTGCAGCATTGGTCTACGTTCTTCCATATGTTCCGCTTTATGAATGTAAGCAGCTCGGACGCTGTTCCTTTCCTGATGGCTCATTTGACGTTCCACGGCGTCGCGCGACCATCTGCCTGATTCAATCAATGCGCTACATGCCATTGCCCTGAATCCATGACCACAAATTTCTGTTTTCGTATCGAAACCCATCGTGCGTAAAGCTTTATTAATCGTATTCTCGCTCATAGGCTTATGTTGGTAATGATCTCCGGGAAACATTAACACTTCATCACCAGAGAGTGCCTCAAGCTCTTCTATAAGCACCAGCGCCTGATTTGAAAGAGGAATTAAGTGAGGCATTTTCATTTTGCTGCCACGATAAGAAAAGCGTACTTTTTCCAATTCTTCGCGATTCGCTGGAATTTCCCATAGACGATGCTCTTTGTTAATTTCAGTCCATCTCGAAAATCTTAGTTCGCTTGAGCGAATGAAAATCAGCAGATTTAATTTAACGGCAATTTTGGTCAGATTCCGGCCGCTATAACTGTCGATTTTTTGCAATAGTTCAGGGATTCTTTCAAGTGGCAAAGCAGGCCGATGCTGTGACTTATGGGTTTCTATCGCTCCAGTCAGCTCTTGTGCAGGATTGTATTTAATAAGACCGCTTTGTACTGCATATCGCATTATTGAAGTCGTGCGTTGCTGTAAACGAGAGGCTAATTCGTGTTTCCCAGTTTCTTCAATTGCTCTAAGCGGAGCTAAAAGGTCTTGAGTGGTTAACCGATTTATCGCTTTGCTGCCGATTTCAGGGAAAAGATGAGTCTCGAAGGCTCGCATGACATTGAGAGAGTGTAGGGAAGACCAAGTTTTCTTTCTGGCATGCCACTGCCGCGCAATCTCTTCAAACGAGGCGATTTTTTCTTTTTCTGCATGCAAAGGATCGATCCCTTGAGACAAACTTTTCAGAAACTCATCCCGCGCCTTCCTTGCTTCTGCAAGTGTCATTATTGGGTACATGCCTAACGCCCGAGTGGTGTCCTTCCCATTAATAGTGCGTCTGAAGCGCCAATACTTCGAACCATTAGAATGCACCAGAAGATATAACCCATTGGAATCACTGAGTTTATAGGGTTTATCTTTTGGCTTCGAGCTCCTGATGCCTGTGTCAGTTAATGGCATGAAATTTCCTTAGTTCGACGGGTACAAATTTTATCGAACCAATTATACCCGTTTTTATACCCGAGAAAAAATGGGCTGTCGTGGGGTTTTATGGGATTAGATGGGATGTTATTTCTATTTTACTTTTTGATTTTAATGGGTTTTTTGTACTTGGCGGGATGTCGTGGAAAGTGGTTATGGTGTCCCCTACAGGAATCGAACCTGTAACTAGCCCTTAGGAGGGGCTTGTTATATCCGTTTAACTAAGGAGACACGGGCGCCTGTGGAAAGCGCCCGCGTAGTATACTCGTTTTTCTCGCAATAATAAGGCGTCAGGGGTCTGTTTGGTCGTTTCGTCGCCAGTCAGGGTTTTGACGCTTCTTTCTTCGCCGCTTCCATTTCCTCTTTCTTCGCTTTGGCTTTCTTCTGATTACTCATGTCGTTACGGATCTGAGCGTGGCTGATCAGTGCGAAGATAAAGGTGCCGCCGATGATGTTTCCGGCAAGCGTCGGCAGGGCGAATGGCCAGATAAATTCATACCAGGGAATGGCGCCCGAGAACACCAGATACAGCACTTCGACCGACCCGACCACAATATGCGTCAGGTCGCCAATCGCCACCATATAAGTCATCAGCATGATCACCCACAGTTTGGCGGTGCCTGCGGACGGGATCATCCACACCATCGTGGCAATCAGCCAGCCGGACACCATGCCGCCGACGAACATGCCTTCGGGGTCTTTTTCCATGATCTCCAGACTGATGGTGCGAAAAGCTTCGTCAGTGGCGGAATCAAAGAATGGCACCAGATGAAACACCAGCGCGGCCAGTCCGCCGCCGATAACGTTGCCGGCCAGCACGATGCCCCACAGGCGCAACAGCAGCAGAATGTTTTTGCTTGTGGTTTTTTGCATCACAGGCAATACGGCGGTGACCGTGTTCTCGGTAAATAACTGCTGGCGCGCCATGATGACGATTATGAACCCGACGGTATAACCGATGTTTTCGATAAAGAAGCGTTCCGGGCTGTCGGGTAGTCGGGCGTGAAGAATGCCCTTTGCCATCAGCGAGGCACTGATGGAAAGTCCGGCAGCAATCGCCGACCACAGTAATGCCTGTCCGTCGCGCTCAAGTTCTTTCTCACCCTCCATGCGGATGACTTCATGCACCGCAGCCGCTTTCGAAGGCAAATTCTCTTCCCCGGTTTCAATCTCTTTGCCCTGAGAATGTTCGTCGCTGTCGACATCTTTGTGGTCAGGATGTTGTTTTTCGGCGGTCATGGTAATTCCCCAAAAGTACGTCAAAGTGGTTTTGAATGTGTTCCGAGATAAGCATAGGCGAGGCTGCGAGATTATGAAGAGATATACAGAAAAGTTACAAAGCATTAACCCATGAACCTTATGGGACATTTTGCGGATTGTTTGCTGGATTTCAGGGTTTTCAACCCTGTAAACTGTGGGGCCCTAAGCTGCGTCGCGCCTGACGCCTGTGATATGATGCGCGCTTGTGAAAAATAAGAGACATCACCATGTTTGAAGCCCTTGACCTGAGCTGCGTACGCGATGAGCGAACTTTGTTTAGCGGCTTAAGTTTCACGATCGAACCGGGTGAAATGGTGCAAATCGAAGGCCGCAACGGCGCCGGTAAAACCAGTTTACTGCGAATTCTTGCCGGATTGTCCTCTCCGGAGGCCGGTGAAGTCCGCTGGCAGGGCGTGAATACCCGCCGCCAGCGTGACGTTTTCCATCAGCAGCTGTTGTATCTCGGCCATCAGCCTGGCGTGAAGTCAGTGCTTACTGCGTATGAAAACCTTGCCTTCTATCTGTCCGTGAACGGGCAATCCGCCAACCAGGCTGCCGATGCTGATGCTATTTATCAGGCGTTAGAAAATGTCGGGCTGCTGGGTTATGAAGATGTCACGGTGGCGCAGATGTCCGCCGGGCAGCAACGGCGTGTGGCGCTGGCGCGTTTGTGGCTGAGTGACGCACCGCTGTGGATACTCGATGAACCGCTGACCGCCATTGATAAGCAGGGCGTGACCACGTTGATTGAACTGTTTGAACAACACGCGCAGCAGGGCGGAATGATATTGCTGACCACGCATCAGGATTTACAGGGCGTGAACCGCGATGTGCGAAAAATTCGTCTGACCAGCGCTGAGCTGGCGTGACGCGAAAGGAAAATAAACGGGATGTTTACTAAAGTTCTGCGCCGCGAGCTGAAAATTGCCTTTCGCAAAAGTGCCGAAATCATTAACCCGCTGTGGTTCTTCCTGATCGTCATTACGCTTTTCCCGCTGGGGATTGGTCCTGAGCCGAAACTACTGGCGCGGATTGCACCCGGTATCGTCTGGGTCGCGGCGCTGCTTTCTTCTTTGCTGGCGCTGGAAAGGTTGTTCCGTGATGACTATCTCGATGGCACGCTCGAACAGCTTTTGTTATTGCCTTCGCCGCTGGCGCTCACGATTCTGGGGAAAGTATGTGCTCACTGGGTGGTGACCGGTTTGCCGTTGCTGATCCTTTCCCCGCTGATCGCCTTGCTGCTTTCGCTGGATTTTGAAACCTGGAAAGCCGTCGCGCTGACGATTTTACTGGGGACGCCGACGCTGAGTTTTATCGGGGCGATTGGTGTGGCGCTGACCGTCGGGCTGCGCAAGGGCGGCGTTCTGCTGAGTCTGCTTGTGCTGCCTTTGTATATTCCGGTGCTGATTTTTGCCACCGGCGCGATTGATGCGGCATCGATGTCGATGCCGATCGGCGGCTATCTGGCTATTCTCGGCGCGATGCTGGCGGGCAGTGCGACGTTAGCACCCTTCGCGACAGCCGCCGCCTTGCGAGTCAGTGTTCACTAACCCGTCATACTTAGAGCCGCAGATGCGTTGGCTGATTTCGCCATTATTTTACGTGTCGTTACAATAGAGAAGAAAAAGCGCAACCTTTGACTAACATCACACTTCTCTATAGTGAACAATAGAGGCGCCGATAATAACTGCGGATGATTTTTAACTGACCGCATAAGAGCCCGGTGAGGCTTCACGGCATCACACAGTGACATTTTATAGTGAGCAACGATAAGAATGTGGAAATGGTTACATCAACTCGCAAGGCCTGAGCGGCTTTACCACCTCTGCGGCCGGTTCATTCCCTGGCTCGGAATTTTGGGTATTGCCTGTCTGCTGACTGGCTGGGTGTGGGGCTTTGGTTATGCACCGCCGGATTACCAGCAAGGTAACAGTTACCGGATTATGTATATCCATGTTCCGGCGGCGATCTGGTCGATGGGCATTTACAGTTCGATGGCGATTGCCGCTTTTATCGGGCTGGTATGGCAGATGAAAATGTCCGACATGGTGGTTTCCGCGATGGCACCCGTAGGCGCTGTTTTCACATTTATCGCACTGGTTACCGGCTCCGCGTGGGGCAAACCGATGTGGGGCACCTGGTGGGTGTGGGACGCACGCCTGACGTCCGAACTGGTGTTACTGTTCCTCTATCTTGGCGTGATTGCGTTGTATAACGCCTTCGACGACCGCCGTCTGGCTGGCCGTGCCGCCGGTATTCTGGTGCTGGTGGGCGTGGTGAATATTCCCATCATCCATTACTCCGTACAGTGGTGGAATACGCTGCATCAGGGCTCGACCAACATGCAGCAGACCATCGACCCGAGTATGCGTTATCCGCTGCGCTGGGCGATTTTCGGTTATCTCTTCTTCTTTATTACCCTGACGCTGATGCGTTTACGTAACCTGATTTTAATTCAGGAGCGCCTGCGTCCCTGGGTAGCCGGTCTTGTGAATAAGGAGCGCCGCGGATGAGCCCTGCATTCTCCAGCTGGCATGATTTCTTTGCGATGGGCGGCTATGCATTTTATGTCTGGCTGTCGGTCGCGGCGACGCTGATTTCCCTGATTGCGCTGGTGGCGCATACCTTTATTCAGCGCGGTCAGATCCTCGATGAAGTTCGGCGCCGTCAGGCACGCGAAAAACGTATTAGTCAGTCTCAGTCTAAAAAACAGCAAGGCGCGCAGACGTCACCGCTGGAACCGGACACTTCCCCGGAGAAGTTATTGTGAATCCACGTCGTAAAAAGCGTTTGTCGCTGGCGCTGGTGGTGCTGATTGGCCTTGGTCTGAGCATTTCACTGGTGATGTATGCGCTGCGCTCGAATATTGATTTGTTCTATACACCCAGTGAAATTCTGCAAGGCAAAGGCGAAAACCACGAGATGCCGACGGTCGGTCAGCGCCTGCGTATTGGCGGTATGGTGATGCCCGGTTCGGTGAAGCGTGATACGAAAAGCCTGCAGGTGAGTTTCAAAATCTACGATGCGCGCGGCGCGATCGCGGTGACCTATAACGGTATCCTGCCGGATCTGTTCCGTGAAGGGCAGGGCGTGGTGGCGCAGGGCGTGATGGAACCTGGAAATGTGGTGAATGCCATTCAGGTTCTGGCGAAACACGACGAAAAATATGTGCCGCCGGAAGTTGCCGACGCCATGAAAGAAAACCACAAAGGCCCGGCTTCGGCTTATGTGGGTAACGATAAAGGAAATGACCGCTCATGATGCCGGAACTGGGAACATTTGCACTCTGTCTGGCGTTAGGTCTGGCGGTTTTACTGAGTATTTACCCGCAATGGGGCGCAGCGCGACAAGATAACCGGATGATGGCGATGGCGCGACCGTTGTCCTACGGTATGTTTGCCTGCATCGTGCTGGCGTTTGCCATTCTGGTTCATGCGTTCGTGGTGAATGATTTCACCGTCGCGTATGTCGCCAACAACTCCAACACACATTTGCCGGTCTATTACCGCGTGGCGGCGACCTGGGGCGCGCACGAAGGTTCGCTGCTGCTTTGGGTGTTATTGCTGAGCTGCTGGACGCTTGCCGTAGCCTTGTTCAGCCGCCGTATGCCGCAGGATGCGGTGTCGCGTGTGCTGGCGGTGATGGGCATGATCACCGGTGGTTTCCTGCTGTTTATTCTGCTGACATCCAATCCGTTTATCCGCTCGTTGCCGAATTTCCCGGTGGACGGCAGTGACCTGAATCCGGTATTGCAGGATATCGGGCTGATTTTCCATCCGCCATTGCTGTACATGGGTTACGTCGGTTTCTCTGTGGCGTTCGCGTTTGCCATTGCCTCGCTGATGGCCGGACGTCTCGACACGGCGTGGGCGCGCTGGTCGCGTCCGTGGACACAAGCCGCATGGGTGTTTCTCACCATCGGTATCGTGCTCGGATCCGCCTGGGCGTATTACGAATTAGGCTGGGGTGGCTGGTGGTTCTGGGATCCGGTTGAGAACGCTTCCTTTATGCCATGGCTTGCCGGTACAGCGCTGATCCACTCACTCGCCGTGACCGAAAAACGCGGGACGTTCAAAGCCTGGACTGTGTTGCTGGCGATCACCGCCTTCTCGCTGTGTCTGCTCGGGACTTTCCTGGTGCGCTCCGGCGTGCTGGTTTCGGTTCACTCATTTGCCTCAGATCCGGCGCGCGGCATGTTTATTCTCGCGTATCTGGTGATTGTGATCGGCGGTTCGCTGCTGCTGTACGCCTTTAAAGGTAACTCGGTGCGCGCACCAAGCCGTCACGAGTTACATTCCCGCGAAAGCTATCTGCTTGGGAATAACGTGCTGCTGGTCGCAGCGATGCTGGTGGTGTTGCTTGGTACTTTGCTGCCGCTTATCCACAAACAGCTCGGGCTGGGCAGTATTTCAATCGGCGAACCTTTCTTTAATACCATGTTTACCTGGCTGATGGCGCCGCTGGCGCTGCTGTTAGGCATCGGCCCGCTGGTGCGCTGGCGTCGTGATGAGCCGGGCAAACTGTGGCGTCGTCTGGGTGTTGCGCTGGTCGTCACGCTGGTCTTGTCGATTCTTCTGCCGTGGTTGTTGCAGGACAAAATTGTTGGCATGACCGTGGTCGGTCTGCTGATGTCGGTGTGGGTGATTGTGCTGACGCTGATGGAACTGCACGAACGCGCCACCCATCGTCATTCCTTCTGGCGCGGTCTGACCAAACTTTCCCGCAGCCACTGGGGCATGGTGCTCGGGCATCTCGGTGTGGCGGTGACGGTTATCGGTATTGCGTTCAGTCAGAATTACAGCGTTGAACGCGATGTGCGCATGAAGTCCGGCGACACCGTAGATATTCATGATTATCACTTTATCTTCCGCGACGTTCGCGACATCACCGGCCCGAACTATACCGGCGGTGAGGCGAATATTGATGTGACGCAGAACGGCAAGAAAGTCACCACGTTGCATGCTGAAAAACGTTTCTACAGCGTGGCGCGCAGCATGATGACGGAAGCGGCTATCGACGGCAATCTGGCGCGCGATCTGTATGCCGCGCTCGGTGAAGAGATGGACGACGGATCCTGGGCGGTGCGTTTGTACTACAAACCATTTGTCCGCTGGATTTGGCTGGGCGGCCTGTTTATGGCAGCCGGTGGCGTGCTGTGTATTCTCGATCCGCGTTATCGCATGAGTAAAAAACTCAAGAAACAAGGTCTGGCGGAGGCTGAAGACGCATGAACCGAAAACTCCTCTTTATTCCGCTGATCCTTTTTCTGGCGCTGGCTGCGGCATTTTTAGTGCAGCTGACGCGCAATGCCAACGGTGATGACCCGACGCTGCTGGAGTCCGCTCTGATCGGCAAACCTGTGCCGGTGTTCAAACTGGAATCACTGGCGCAGGCGGGTAAAACCTACGATCAGTCGGTACTGCGCGATGGCAAACCGATGTTGCTCAACGTCTGGGCGACCTGGTGCCCGACCTGCCGCGCCGAGCATGATTATCTGAATACGCTGGCGGCAAAAGGTGTACGCGTGGTTGGTCTGAACTACAAAGACGACCGGCAGAAAGCAGTTAACTGGCTGAATACGCTGGGCAATCCGTACATGCTGAGTCTGTACGACGGTGACGGTATGTTAGGGCTTGATCTCGGTGTGTACGGTGCGCCGGAAACCTTTCTGATCGACGGAAAAGGCATAATCCGTTATCGCCATGCCGGTGATTTGAATGAAAAAGTCTGGCAGAAAGAAGTATTGCCCCTGTACAAAAAATACGGAGGCAACGCATGAAGCTGATTTCTTCATTACCTGCATTGCTGCTGGGCATGATGCTGAGCATCAGCGCCTTCGCGGCCATCGATACTTATCAGTTTTCCTCTCCGGCTCAGGAGCAGGAATACCGTGATATCACGGCGCAGCTGCGCTGTCCGAAATGTCAGAATACTAATATTGCCGCGTCGGATTCGATTATCGCTGCGGATATGCGCACCAAAGTTTTTCAGCTTCTGCAGCAGGGGCAGAACAAACAGCAGATCGTTGCTTATATGGTCGCGCGTTACGGCAACTTTGTGACCTACGAACCGCCGGTGACGCCATCTACGGTGATCTTGTGGCTCGGGCCGGTGCTGGTGGTCATTATCGGCGCAGGGATGATTTTCATGCGCTCCCGCCGTGGCGAAGTGCGTTTGCAAAATACGACCGAAGAAATGTCAGAACAAGAGAGACAGCGCCTGGCGCAGTTACTTAAAGACAGCGACAGGAAAGGATCATGAGTATTTTTTGGCTGTGCATTGTAGTGATGCTGGTTATTGCGCTGGCGCTGTTTATTGTGCCGGTTATTCGCGGCGACCGGGCGGAACACACATCCCGCGATGCGCTGAATAAAGCGTTTTATCATCACCGTTTGACTGAGCTTGAAGAAGACGAAGCGCAGGGCGTGGTGGACGAACGTCCGGCGCATATTCAGGAATTGCAGGAAAACTTACTGACCGACATTCCGGCGGGTCAGGCGCCCGCCGCCATTCACCCGATTGGTCGCTGGACGCTGGTGCCCGGTGCTATTTTGCTGGTGATCATCACGCTCGGTTTGTATCTCTATGCCGGAGGTCTGGGGCAGGTGAGTGCGTGGAATCAGGTGATGCAGCACATGCCGGATTTGCGGCAACGTATTGCCGATGACCACGGTGCGCCGCTGACCGCTGCGGATGTGCAGGATTTAGGGCTCGGATTGCGTACCGATTTACAGGCAAATCCGGATAATGTGCAGGACTGGGTAATGCTTGGCCGCGTGGGTATGGCACTGAATAATGCCGCCACCGCGACGCAGGCCTATGCTCATGCATATCAGCTTGCACCGAACGATATGTCGGTAAAGCTCGGTTATGCCGAAGTGCTGACCCGTTCATCTGATCCGCAAGATAACCTTACCGGCGGCAATCTTTTACGCAGTATGCTGGAAAAATCTCAGGGTGATCTGCGTGTATTAAGTCTGCTGGCCTATAATGAATATGAACAGGGTCATTACCCGCAAGCCATTGGCGCGTGGGAAGTTATGCTGAAGATTCTTCCGGCAGGTGATAAGCGTCTTGAGATGGTGAGTGCAAGCATTGCGCAGGCGAAACAGAAAGCCGGTCTTGATCAGGTTAAACTGGGCGTAAACGTCACGCTTTCCTCTGCTGCTCAGCAGAAACTTCCACAGGATGGCACGGTCTTTATTTCCGTGACAGATGGCACCAGTCCGGTGCCGGTTGCGGTCAAAAAGCTGCCGATGAGCCGCTTCCCGCTGGCGGTTACTGTGGATGACAGCAACGCAATGATGCCGGAACGCTTGCTTTCTTCGCTACATCAATTAAAAGTACGCGTTCGTATTTCACAAAATGGTCTGGCAACACCGGCCACAGGTGACTGGTACGGCGACAGTCCGCTGACTGATTTTGCCGGTAACGGTCAGGTTAGCATTGAAATTAATCAGCAGGTTCCTTAATCAGGAACCGACGATCAAAAACAGGGAGATATCCATGAACTTACGCCTGACTGGGCTGGCGTTTGCGACAGTTTTGCTGGTTGGTTGTGCCGGCACATCCGGATCATCAGACAGCGAGCAGCAGGGACGTTCTGATCCGCTGGAAGGTTTCAACCGGGTGATGTTCGACTTCAACTACAACTATATGGATCCGTACGTTTTGCGGCCTGTAGCGGTAGCATGGCGTGATTACGTGCCGCAACCTGCGCGTAACGGAACCAGCAACTTCCTGAGCAACCTTGATGAACCTGCGAGCATGGTCAACTCATTGCTTAAAGGCGATCCGTACCGTGCTGCAATCCACTTCAACCGTTTCTTCCTGAACACTCTTCTGGGGATGGGCGGTCTGATTGACGTGGCCGGTATGGCGAACCCGAAACTGGCGCGCGAAGAAGCCCAGGGCTTCGGCAGCACGCTCGGTCATTACGGTGTCGGTTACGGTCCGTACGTGGTTCTGCCTGGTTACGGCAGCGCGACGATACGTGATGAAGGTGGCGATCTGGTTGATGATTTGTATCCGATGCTTAGCTACCTGACGTTCTGGATGTCAGCTGGTAAGTGGGTGCTTGAAGGCGTTGAAACCCGTGCAGAATTGCTCGATTCCGATGGCCTGATCCGTAACTCTTCTGATCCGTATCTGTTTATCCGTGAAGCTTACTTCCAGCGTCACGACTTCCTGGCACGAGGCGGTCAGCTGACGCCACAGGAAAACCCGAACGCGGCATTGATTCAGGGCGACCTGAAAGATATCGACTCGGAATAACGGTTCCGCAGACAAAAAAAAGCGCCTTTCGGCGCTTTTTTCATTTCAGGTATCACACTCAGTTGATCAGAAGCTGTGGTCTGTCAGCCGCTATAGTTCATCAGAAGCTATAGTTGAAGTTCGCGCCGTACAGCATCGCGGTGCCTTTAGCCTGGAATTCATAGTTCGGCACGCCGTCAGCCACTTTCTCGCTGATATTCACAGTCTGGCCATGCATGTAAGACACACCGACATCGACGGAAGCATCTTTATTGAAGGCATACGTGGTACCCGCAGATACCCAGAAGCGGTCCTGATCCGGGATAGAGATGGTGCGGTTATCTGCCGGAACCGGGCTGTCATCGAAGGCGATACCGGTACGGAACGTCCAGTTATCATCGTAATAATAGGTGGTACCCAACGCGATGCGGTAAGCGTCGTGATAGCCTTCTTCTTTCTGGAACAGCGTCTGGCCGTTAGAACCGGTGGCTTTCAGCTCCTGGAACTGGCTCCAGCTGGTATAAGCCAGGCTGTAGTGAATCGCCCATTTCGGTGCCACTTTGTTATACCCGGACACTTCCCACATTTCTGGCAGATTCAGGGTCAGGGAACCCGGAACGGTGTGACCGCCCGTGCCGCCTAACGCCTGCGGAATGCCGTTGCGGTATTCGCCGTCAAAGTCGATTTTAACTTCTGAGCGATAAGTAAAGCCGTAACGGTTATTGTCATCGACTTCATAAAGAATACCGGCATTCCAGCCGTAGCCCCACTCGTCGCCTTTCAGCTTGGCGGCTTCAGTATCTGCTGGCAGTAAGCCGCCGGTTTTGATCGGCACCAGTTCACCGGCAGTACGACGGATTTTCGCTTTCGCGTAGACGGCATCAAAGCCCACACCGAAGCTGAAATTCTGGTTCAAACGGTAAGCAACACTTAAGTTAGTGTTTATGGTGGTGAGATCTGTTTCACCGCCAATCGGGCCTGCCGGATAATTATCGCTAAATTCTGTCGCCAGACCGTAGTTAGAGGTCGCAGATGCGCCGACTGCCCATTGGTCATCAAGCGGCATAATAAAGTGGATATTGGGTACCCACTGATTTGGCGCAATATTATCATCACTGGTGCTGGCGCCGGTGACCGGGGATTTCCCTGTCACACTGACGTCCGGGTCGACATAAATCGCGCCCATAGAAAACGCCGGGCGGTTAAACATGGTCATGGTTGCCGGGTTACGGCTACCGGATGCGGCGGTGTCAGCGATAGCACCTTCGCCTGAGAATGAACGACCTAAACCCGCAGCAGTATATTCATTTAACTGAAAACCTGCTGCGTATACGTTGGAGGAAACAATTGCCACTGCAGCTGCCAGAGCTGATCTTTTAAACAGGTTTTTCTGGTTCATGACCAAAACCTCAATATTATGTTTTTTATCAAACAATGTTACATGGAGTAACAATGAGCGCGGGATTGTAGGGTTCGTTATCAGTCTGACAAATCAGACCAGTGAGCGAAGTATAGGTCTGACCTGTGGTGTAGTTGCAATAATGTTTCATTGATATTTAAAAATTGATGCAAGAAATTGGATCCACTTAACAAAAAACCAACAATAAAAGTTCAATTAAGAAACGTTAAAGTGAGAACGATGACTTAGTTTTAATCGATTACTTACATATACGTGATCTGGATCACTTCAAAGGCACATAATAAGTAAGTGCTAGTGTGTTGTCAGAAGGGTGGCGTAAAATACAGGCTGGAAATAAAACTTTATTCGCAAACAGGCCAGACGGTGGACGTTGCCGTTGATGCCGGGGAGAAAATTATGTCTGACGTAACCATGTCCTCTAAATCCACCCAACCTCTGCACTCCATCAACAAATGCGGCGCAGAAGAAACCGCAGCCTGCTGCTGTGTTGATGTGGGTACTATCATGGACAACACCGATTGCACCGCATCTTACAGCCGCGTTTTTGAAAACGAAGCTCAGGCAAAAGAAACGCTGGAAGCCCTGACCGCACGCGCACGTGGCGTCGAATCAGAACCTTGCGAAATCAACAGTCGTATGGAAAAAGTAGAGGGCGGCGTTGAGCTCAATATCGATTTCACTTTCAGTTGCCAGGCTGAAACCATGATCTTCCAGTTAGCTTTACGCTGATCCCCGTCTGGATAAAAAATACCGCTTATATAAGCGGTATTTTTTTGTCTGCTATTTGTTCCCGCCGCTCTCCCTTCTCATTCTTATTTCAGAAAAATTTGCTGTTGCTCGCACTTCATTGCCTTTCACTTTGCCAAATGTAAATACATAGTTAAAACTGAGTTATCAGGTCTGACCTCTTAAGACCCTATTTTTTCTCAGGAGCTTGTATGAATAAAGTCATTCCACTGGTGACACGTGAAGGCGATCGCATTGCGATTGTCGATGGTTTGCGTACGCCGTTTGCCAAACAGGCCACCGCCTATCACGGCATTCCCGCCGTAGACCTCGGCAAAATCGTGGTCAGTGAGTTACTGGCGAAAAGTGGGATCGACCCGAAGGTCATCGATCAGCTGGTATTCGGGCAAGTCGTGCAGATGCCGGAAGCCCCAAACATTGCGCGCGAAATTGTGCTCGGCACCGGCATGAATGTGTCGACCGACGCCTACAGCGTTTCGCGTGCCTGCGCCACCAGTTTTCAGGCGGTCGCTAACGTCGCTGAAAGTATTATGAGCGGGACGGTCAGCGTCGGGATTGCAGGCGGAGCGGATTCCTCTTCGGTACTGCCGATTGGCGTCAGCAAACGTCTCGCCCGCGCCCTGGTGGACGTCAATAAAGCGCGCACGTTGTCGCAGCGGCTGTCTATATTCAGCAAACTGAAACTGCGCGACCTGATGCCGGTCCCGCCTGCCGTGGCCGAATATTCCACCGGCCTGCGCATGGGTGATACCGCGGAACAGATGGCGAAAAGTCATAATATTTCCCGCGAACAGCAGGACGAACTGGCACACCGTTCGCACACGCTGGCGGCACAGGCGTGGGAGCAGGGCTATCTGAATTCTCAGGTGATGGCCGCGCAGGTTCCGCCTTACCGTGAGGTGCTGCAAAAAGACAACAATATCCGCCTGAACTCTGAAATCGGGCAATACGCCAAATTGCGTCCGGCGTTTGATCGCAAACACGGCACCGTGACCGCCGCGACCAGTACACCGCTGACTGACGGCGCGGCAGCCGTACTCATGATGAGTGAATCGCGGGCGCGTGAACTCGGTCTGCAGCCTCTTGGTTATCTGAAAAGTTTTGCGTTTGCCGCCATCGACGTATGGGAAGACATGCTGCTCGGTCCGGCTTATGCCACACCCCTGGCGCTGGATCGTGCCGGACTGACGCTTGGTGATCTCGACCTGATTGATATGCACGAGGCGTTTGCCGCGCAGACATTGGCGAATATCAAAATGTTGGCCAGTGATGAATTTGCTCGTGAAAAACTCGCGCGTACTCAGGCAGTTGGCGAAATAGACTGGGATAAATTTAACGTTCTCGGCGGTTCGCTGGCTTACGGGCATCCTTTTGCCGCTACAGGCGCACGAATGATTACCCAGACGTTGCATGAATTGCGCCGTCGCGGTGGAAAATACGGGCTGACGACCGCCTGTGCGGCCGGTGGGTTAGGCGCAGCCATGATCCTGGAGGCAGCGCAATGAGGGACAATATGGAAAACCCAAACATTCCGGAAATCACCCCGGCAGAAACGGTTTCTGCTTTTTCGCTGATGTTTACCGCGGAGCACGTGGGGATTATCACCATCGACGTTCCCGGCGAAAAGGTGAATACCTTAAAGGCTGAATTCGCTCAACAAATTTGCGCCATTTTGCAAAAAGCCCAGCAATACCCCAGCCTTAAAGGCCTGGTGCTGGTTTCCGGCAAACCCGACTCTTTTATCGCGGGTGCGGATATCACCATGATATCGGGCTGCAAGACGGCGGCAGAGGCAAGCAATCTGGCGCAAAAAGGTCAGACTGTCATGTCGCAGATTGCTTCGTTTCCGGTGCCTGTCGTTGCGGCCATCCACGGTGCCTGTCTGGGCGGCGGTCTTGAGCTGGCGCTGGCGTGCCATGCGCGCGTCTGTTCCCTCGATGATAAAACCCAGCTCGGCCTGCCGGAGGTTCAGCTTGGCCTGCTGCCAGGATCCGGCGGTACGCAGCGTCTTCCACGTTTAATCGGCGCGCCGAAAGCGCTGGATATGATGTTAACCGGTCGCAGCATTCGCGCGAAACAGGCGCTGAGAATGGGGCTGGTGGATGACGCCGTGCCTTACTCTATTTTGCTGCAAACTGCGCTGGAGCGTGTGGCTAAAGGGCGTAAGTCGCGTCCGCCATTGCCGTGGCAGGCGCGGCTGGCCGGTGGCCCGTTGGGTAAAAGTGTGCTGTTTCATTTTGTGCGCAAACAGACCCGTGCCAAAACGCACGGTAATTACCCGGCGACCGAAAAAATTATTGATGTGGTGAAAACCGGTCTCGATCAGGGCAGCGGCAACGGCTATCAGGCTGAAGCGAAAGCCTTTGGCGAACTGGTCATGACGCCGGAATCCGCGGCATTACGCGGCCTGTTCTTCGCATCCACCGCACTGAAAAAAGAAAAGGGCGGCGATGCCGAACCTTTACCGGTGCGTCGCGTCGGCATTCTGGGCGGCGGGCTGATGGGCGGTGGTATCGCCAACGTGACTGCCATCAAAGCCGGACTGCCGGTACGCATCAAAGATATAAATCAGGAAGGCATCCGTCATGCGCTGAAATACAGCTGGGATTTGCTGGAGAAAAAGGTGCGCAGCCGCAGGCTCACCCGTAACGAACAGCAACGCCAGATGATGCTGATTTCCGGCACTACCGATTACAGCGGTTTTGCGCAGATTGATATCGTGGTGGAAGCGGTCTTTGAAGATTTATCCCTCAAGCAGTCGATGGTGGCGGAAATTGAAAATAACGCCGCTCCGCGCACGATATTCGCTTCAAACACGTCTTCACTGCCTATCCATAAGATTGCAGAGCAGGCCAGCCGGCCTGAACAGGTGATCGGCCTGCACTATTTCAGTCCGGTAGATAAAATGCCGCTGGTTGAAGTGATACCCCATGCAGGAACCAGTGCGCAGACGATTTCGACCACAGTTTCACTGGCGAAGAAACAAGGGAAAACAGCGATTGTGGTCGGTGACAGCGCCGGGTTCTATGTAAACCGCATTCTGGCGCCGTACATCAATGAAGCTGCCCGCTGTCTGCTGGCGGGCGAACCTGTCGATCACATCGATAAAGCGCTGGTGAATTTCGGATTCCCGGTCGGCCCGATACAGTTGCTGGATGAAGTGGGTATTGATGTGGGCACCAAAATCGGTCCGATTCTGGTGGAGGCATTTGGTGAGCGTTTTGCTGCGCCATCGGGTTTTGATGCAGTGCTGAAAGACGACCGCAAAGGGCGTAAGAACGGCAAAGGTTTCTATTTGTACGGGCAAAAAGGCCGGGCGGCGAAGAAGAAACAGGTCGATCCTGCCATTTACCGGCTGCTGAATGTCACACCGAAAGCGCAGCAGTCAGAAGAAGAGATCGCGCAGCGCTGCGTGATGCTGATGCTCAACGAAGCGGTACGTTGTCTGGATGAGCAGGTTATCCGCAGTGCGCGGGATGGTGATCTGGGTGCGGTGTTCGGCATTGGTTTCCCGCCATTCCGTGGTGGACCGTTCCGTTACATCGACACACTCGGTGTCACGAACGTTGTGAAAACCCTTCAACAGCTGGCACAACGCTATGGCGAGCATTTCCTGCCATGCGAAGGGCTGGTGCGCAGGGCAGAGCAGGGCGAGCCTTGT
The DNA here is from genome assembly GCF_019049675.1 of Rahnella bonaserana. GTDB lineage: Bacteria > Pseudomonadota > Gammaproteobacteria > Enterobacterales > Enterobacteriaceae > Rahnella > Rahnella bonaserana. The sequence continues at coordinate 335,193 of NZ_JAFMOW010000066.1, forward strand.
TTTTTGACAGACGGCGCAAACGAAAAGGTCAGCAAAGTGTGACTGCGGTCACTGCTTATTTCTGAGTTTCGCGGGAATCTGGAATAGATCCTGCTTGTGGCCAGACGAAGGCCTGCGGGATCTTTTTTATGGTGAGACTGACTTTGTACAGAAACGATCCCAAACGATTGATCTACAACCCGAGTGGTTAAATAATCGCCTGAATAGTTTACAAGCAGTAAGTGTTGGTGTAAAAAACAGCGTTTTCTTTACGTGAACTTTCAGGCAAAATGCCCGACCGCTGATACTTACCATGCAAAGCATGTGGGCACAGCCGGTTAAGTGGATGTACTGCCTTACAGCTATCTTGTAATGAGAAAGGTCATTTGAAACATGATGAAAAACAGCTGGGCAATGGGTAATACAGCACGCACGGCGTTTCTGTATAGCGCTATTTTTGTTAACAAAAGCGGTGCAATATGCAAGTTGTAATTATGCGTCACGGTGATGCAGTTCTCGAAGCTGCAAGCGACTCAGTTCGCCCGTTAAGCGAATGCGGATGTGACGAATCAGTACATATGGCGGCCTGGCTGAATGGCCGTGGCGTCAAAATTGATCGCGTTCTGGTCAGTCCTTACCTGCGTGCGCAGCAGACGCTTGAAAAGGTTCGCCAGTGTCTGTCTCTGCCTGAAAACGTAGAAATTGATATTCTCAAGGAACTGACGCCGGGCGGTGATCCTGCTCTGGTCGCCAGTGAACTGCAACATCTGGCGCTGACCGGCGTCAGTGCCGTGCTGGTGGTGTCCCACCTGCCGCTGGTCGGTTATCTGGTTGCAGAACTCTGTCCGGGCGTGTGCCCGCCGATGTTCGCTACGTCAGCCATGGCCAGCGTCGAGCTGAATGGTGAAACCGGGCAAGGGACTTTCGACTGGCAGTTCAGCCCGTGCCAGGTGATGGCCAAAGTATAATCCCCGTTATACTTCGCATTGCAGATGCGTTGGCTGCGCTCACTTACCCCGGTCACATAGTTATCTATGCTCCCTGGGATGCGTTCACTTGCCGCCTTCCTGCAATCCGAATTATTTAGGGGATCTGTTCTGAGACAGACAGGTCAGCGACAGACAAAAGAAAGGCACAGCTCCGGCTGTGCCTTTCTCGTTTGCGGAAGCCGGGATGGGTCAGCTGATTTTGTCGTCCAGCTCCACCAGCACCAGCAGGGCGGCGGTGCCACCGAGTTCTTTCGGGGCCTGATGGAAGGCTTCGACGTCAGGATGCTGCGCCAGCCACAGCGGGGTTTGCTGCTTGAGAATATGCTTGCCGTGTCCGTGCATCACGCAGGCGCAATGCACGTGTTCGCGGCGGCAGGCGGCGATCAGGGCACCCAGTTCCTGCTTGGCTTCTTTCTGCGTTAAACCGTGCAAATCAAGAAACAACTCTGGCGAGTAATCCCCGCGGCGTAATTTTTTCAATTCAAAATGACTGACGTCTTGCCGGATATGGCGGACCGGGCCGTCTTCCTGCAACATCGGCTGGAATTCATCAGAAAAATAATAACTCGCGTCCACCTGCTCCTGAAGCAGCTTTTTAGGCGACAGTTCTGCCCTCTTTTTTCTCGGCGGGCGGTGAGTAATTGTATCGTTTTTCAGGCGCTTGACGCCCGGTACAGCTTCACGGAATAACGCCGTTTCTTCCGGGCTGAGCAGGTGTTTTTTCTTCATCTTTTCATCGTCATTTTCGCTCAATTCACACAGTGTACCTTCCGTCACCCTGCGGTTTAAAGAAAACTCAGGGTTAAATTCTTCGAGACATCGCGCAAGTGCGTTGACTAGCTGCTGATTTGTGGCGGGCTTCGTGGCAAACTATGCGGCAAATAATGGGTTAAACGTCTGTTAAAAACCCGTGCACTGCCTGGAGAATAAAATTGGACAAAATTTTCGTCGACGAAGCTGTCAGTGAACTGCATACCATTCAGGATATGCTGCGCTGGACCGTCAGCCGCCTGAACGCGGCCAATGTCTATTACGGTCACGGCACCGATAACCCGTGGGACGAAGCAGTGCAGCTGGTTTTGCCAAGCGTGTTTTTGCCGCTGGACATTCCTGAAGATATGCACACTGCGCGTCTGACTTCCAGCGAGCGCCACCGTATCGTTGAGCGAGTGATTCGCCGTGTTAACGAACGCGTACCGGTCGCCTATCTGACCAACAAAGCCTGGTTCTGCGACATGGAGTTTTATGTCGATGAGCGCGTGCTGGTGCCACGTTCGCCGATTGGTGAGCTTATCAACAACCGCTTCGCCGGGATTCTGCAGGATAAACCGCAGCACATTCTCGATATGTGTACCGGCAGCGGCTGTATCGCTATCGCCTGTGCTTACGCGTTCCCTGAAACCGAAGTGGATGCGGTTGACATTTCTGCCGACGCGCTGGCTGTGGCTGAACGCAATATCGATACACACGGCATCGAGAACTGGGTGACGCCAATTCGCTCAGACCTGTTCCGCGAATTACCTGCGTTGCAATACGACCTGATTGTGACCAATCCGCCGTATGTCGATGAAGAAGATATGTCTGATCTGCCGCAGGAATACCGCCACGAACCTGTTCTGGGTCTGGCTTCCGGCAGCGACGGTCTGAAACTGACCCGCCGCATTCTGTCCTGCGCGCCGGATTACCTGACCGATAACGGCGTACTGGTTTGTGAAGTGGGTAACAGCATGGTGCATCTGATGGACCAATATCCTGATATTCCGTTCACCTGGCTGGAATTTGAAAACGGCGGCGACGGCGTATTCATGCTGACCAAACAGCAACTGATCGATTGCGCTGAACATTTCAAAGCGTACCGCGACTGATCAAATACACGCGCTTGATCGACGTCAAAAACAATGGCCGGTTCATCACCGGTCATTCAGAAAATACTCTACATAATGGTTAAGGAGCCGTGATGGCTGGGAACAGTATTGGGCAGTTTTTCCGCGTCACTACTTTTGGCGAATCTCACGGTGTGGCACTGGGCTGTATTATTGACGGCGTGCCGCCGGGTATTGCGCTGACCGAAGCAGACCTGCAACACGATCTCGACCGTCGTCGTCCGGGTACCTCGCGTTACACCACGCAGCGCCGCGAAGCCGACGAAGTGAAAATTCTTTCCGGCGTGTTTGAAGGCGTGACCACCGGCACCAGCATTGGTCTGATTATCCAGAATACCGATCAGCGCTCGCAGGATTACAGCGCGATCAAAGACGTGTTCCGTCCGGGACATGCGGATTACACCTACGAACAAAAATACGGCGTGCGCGATTACCGTGGCGGCGGCCGTTCTTCTGCCCGTGAAACTGCCATGCGCGTTGCTGCAGGTGCAGTTGCCAAGAAATATCTGCTGGAAAAATTCGGCGTTAAAGTGCGCGGTTACATGTCACAGATGGGTGACATCACCTGCGAACTGAAAGACTGGGATCTGGTCGAAACCAATCCGTTCTTCTGTCCTGATGAAAGCAAGCTTGAAGCGCTGGACGAACTGATGCGCGCGCTGAAAAAAGAAGGCGATTCCATTGGCGCTAAAATCACCGTTGTAGCGGAACATGTGCCGGTCGGCCTTGGCGAGCCGGTGTTTGACCGTCTGGATGCCGATCTGGCGCATGCACTTATGAGCATTAACGCGGTGAAAGGTGTGGAAATCGGTGATGGTTTTGCAGTCGTGACTAAACGCGGCAGCGAAAATCGTGACGAAATCACGCCGGACGGTTTCGAAAGCAACCACGCGGGCGGCATTCTTGGCGGGATCAGCAGTGGTCAGCCGGTTGTTGCCCATCTGGCGCTGAAACCGACCTCCAGCATCACCGTTCCGGGACGCACAATCAACCGTGACGGCGAGCAGGTCGAGATGATCACCAAAGGTCGTCATGATCCTTGCGTGGGTATCCGTGCAGTGCCGATTGCCGAAGCGATGATGGCGATCGTGCTGATGGATCACTTATTGCGTCAGCGCGCCCAGAATGGCGACGTTAATTCTTCCGTGCCACGCTGGTAAGCTACCAATGAAAACCTTCCGCAATTTTCCTGCGATACAAGCCGTCTGCGCCAGTCTTCTGGCGCTGGCGCTTTGCGCACCTGCGATGGCAGCAACGCCATGGCAGAAAATCACCCATCCTGTGGCAGGCACGCCTGAAGCGATCGGCAGTTATGCCAATGGTTGTCAGGTGGGAGCTCAGCCATTGCCGCTGAACTCGCCGGCTTATCAGGTAATGCGCACCGATCAGCGCCGTTATTTCGGGCAGCCGGATTTACTGGCGTTTATTAGCCGTCTCGGCACTCAGGCGCAGCAAAAAGGTCTGGGCACTATGCTGGTTGGTGATATGGCGATGCCAGCCGGCGGGCGTTTCAGCAGTGGTCACGCCAGTCATCAGTCAGGACTGGATGTGGATATCTGGCTGCAACTGCCGCGACAGCGCTGGAGCGAGCAGATGTTGCTGAAACCACAGCCTATCGATCTGGTCAGTGCGAACGGTAAATCCATTGTGACGAGCCAGTGGCAACCGCGGATCGAAACGCTGATCAAAATGGCCGCGCAGGATAAAGACGTCGTGCGGATCTTCGTCAATCCGGCCATCAAACAGCAATTGTGTCTGGATGCCGGAACGGATCGCGAATGGCTGCATAAAGTGCGTCCGTGGTTTGGTCATCGCGCGCATATGCACGTTCGTCTGCGTTGTCCGGTCGGTAATCTTGAGTGTGAAAATCAGGCACCACCGCCTCCGGGTGATGGCTGTGGCGCTGAGCTGCAAAGCTGGTTCCTTCCGCCGAAACCGGGCAGCGGAACCCCTGTGAAAAAAGAGCCGCCTCCGTTACCGCCTTCATGTCAGGCGCTGCTGGATAAACACGTTCTTTAACAGGTTTCACTTACTCTTCGCCACGCATAGCGAGCTGACAAAAAATGGACTGGTTGATTGTTGCCCCGTGGGTTTTGGTTGTTTTATTTTTCGTTGCACTGTTTGCCGGTTTCATTGATTCCATCGCGGGTGGCGGCGGGCTGATCAGCCTGCCAGCGCTGCTTGCGGCAGGTGTTTCCCCTGCGCAGGCGATAGCGACCAATAAGCTGTCCTCTATAGGCGGATCCTTTTCAGCCAGCCTGTACTTTGTGCGGCGTGGCGTGGTGGATCTTAACGATCAAAAGCTGAATATCGCCTGTACCTTCGTGGGTTCAGTGGTTGGCGCGATCCTTATCCAGCACCTGCGTGCGGACATGTTGCGTCAGGTGTTGCCGCTGCTGATCATCTGCATCGGTTTATATTTTTTACTGACGCCACGTCTGGGCGAAAGTGATCGGGCAAGACGCTTAAATGCATTACCCTATGCGCTGGTGGGGGGCGGTTGTGTCGGTTTCTATGACGGATTTTTTGGTCCCGGTGCCGGTTCTTTCTATGCACTGGCCTTCGTGACGTTATGCGGGTTTAACCTGGCAAAAGCCACGGCACATGCGAAAGTCCTGAATTTTACCTCGAACCTCGGCGGCCTGATCTTCTTTATACTGGGCGGCAAAGTGATTTGGGTGCTGGGATTTGTCATGGCCGTCGGGCAGTTTATCGGCGCAAGACTGGGCGCACGTATGGTGCTCAGTAAGGGGCAGAAGATGATCCGCCCGATGGTAGTTGCTGTTTCCGTCGTCATGAGTTGCAAGCTGATTTACGACAATCATGGTGCCGAAATTCACCAATGGTTAAGCCTGCATTTATAATGTCCGGTGCAGCAGAATGCTTGCCCAAAGTCATGAAAACACGCGTTTAAACAGGGGTATATTGTCGCCCCTGATCTTACTTTAACGAGTTTCACTGCAATTATGTCTGATTCGACTGCAACACATAACTATCATCAATTGATCGACATTTTTGATTCCTGCTTCTTTGAGGAATTCAATGTTCGCTTAGTGAAAGGCGACGACGAACCGATCTATCTGCCTGCTGATGAACAACAACCGTTTAACCGTATTGTGTTCGCACACGGTTATTACGCCAGCGGCATGCATGAAATTTCCCACTGGTGCGTGGCCGGTGCCGAACGCCGTAAACTGGTGGATTTCGGCTACTGGTATTGCCCGGACGGTCGTGACGCACAAACGCAAAGTGAATTTGAGAAAGTGGAAATCAAACCACAATCTTACGAATGGCTGTTCTGCGCGGCGGCGGGTTTTCCTTTCAACGTCAGCTGCGACAACCTGAGCGGCGATTGCGAGCCTGACCGTGTGGGTTTCCAGAATAAAGTCCGTGAAGAAGTGTTGCGTATGCTGGAGCAGGGCATTCCTGAAAGACCGGCGCGCTTTATTAAAGCGTTACAATCGTTTTACAATACGCCCCCTTTGACGCCTGCAGATTTCCCTGCATTGCAGCCGATAGAATAAGAACTGAACACGAGAGGAAGAGTCATGATCGCAGAATTTGAAACGCGGATTTTAACGCTGATCGACGATATGGTCGAAAGCGCCAGCGACGATGAGTTATTTGCCAGTGGCTACCTGCGAGGCCACCTGACCGTCGCTGTGGCAGAAGCGGAAGAGAACGGTGAACACACCGCCGAAGCGCTGAAAATCCGTGTTCAGGATGGTCTGGACAAAGCCATCAGAGCCGGTGAACTTTCGCCTCGCGATCAGTTACTGGTGCAGGGGATGTGGGAAAATTTGTATCAGGCTTCCCTGCCTAAGTAATCCCCATCTTGCAGCTCGAATTATTTTGGGGAGGCTAGTTTGTGAAAAAGCGCAGCGACGGATTAACCGGCTGCGCTTTTTTATTGCCTGAGGAGAGGCGGGTTAATGCGATTCGACCGGTCGGCCTTTTAGCAATTTTCTGACCCACATGCGGTTCGGGTTCAATGCCGCCAGCGTTTCACTGTCCAGAGGTATGGGTTCACCGGCAATCTGCGCAGCCAGTATTTCTGCACCCAGCGGCGCGGAACTTAGCCCGCGCGAGCCCAGCGCACCAAACAGGAACAGATTTTCATACACCGGAGCTTCTGCAATGGGGCGGTGACGCTGAACATCCAGATCCAGCTTTTTATAACTTTCCAGTAATGCATCGTAATCCGACACGGATCCGATCATCGGCAGGTGATCCCGCGTCGCACAACGCACGCCGTTACGCGCTTCACCTTCACTGACGTCCACGTCGTGCGTCCATTGCTGTTCCGGCAGACAGTTGATCAGCCGCTGGCGGTTTTCCTGCTGATCGTCGTCGCGGTAATCCGTGCATTTGTCTGCGCGGTGATAGCTTGCGCCGATGCAATGATGCTGATTTTGCGGGCTGACCGGTGTCATGTAGCCGTCGTAACACAGCACCTGATTCAGTTTGCTCAGCGCCGGTGTAGTCGGAATATGCGAGACCTGACCGCTGACCGCGTAAACCGGCAGTTTTTCAGTCTGGCTGAAATCCGTAATGTCCGCGCCGTTCGCCAGTACGACTGCCTGGTGATGAGCTGTATGCCCGTCGGCAAAGGTCAGCGTCCACTGTGAATCCGCGTCAGATTCTAATGTGGTTACACGATGACCATAATGCACAGTTAAGCCTTGTGTTTCGGCAAGCGAAATCAGTGAGGCGGTCAGTTCCGCCGGGCACAGCCAGGCGCCGAGCGGATAAGTAATGCCACCGCTGCCGCATGGCAATCCGCACAATGTTTCTGCGTCTTCTTCACTCAGTCCTTTTGCCAGTTCTTCCGGCCAGCCGCCTTTAAGGATCCCGTCAATTTTACCCTGACTTTTTTCGTCATAACCGAGTTGGGTCACGCCGCTCCAGCCGTGATCGAAAGGGACATCCAGTTTTTCAAGCTGCGCATACTGACGGCGGGCGAAGGTGAAGGCGTGAGCAAAGAAGTTTTCCAGCGTATCACCACGGCCATTGAGCAGCGGATAGACTGCGCCCTGACGGTTGCCGGAAGCGCCGAGTGCCGGTTTTTCATCGGCGCAATACAGCGTGACGGCGAATCCACGGCGAAGTAACGCCAGCGACAACACGGCGCTGGCAACACCGCCGCCTGACACCGCAAATTCTGTGGCATTTTTCGCTGCCGGACGCACATACCACGGCGCGGGATGCGGTACATCAATTTTTGCCGGTAACACACCGGCTAACATATGTCGCTTTTCGCCGAATCCTGGCACCTTACCGATGTCGAAACCGGCGTCCTGCAAACCGCGGCGAACGAAACCGGCCACGGTAAATGTCGCGAAGGTGCCTTGTGGACGGGTCATTTTCGCCATTGAACGGAATAAGTCTTCGGTCCACATGTCGGGATTTTTGGAAGGCGCGAAGCCATCAAGAAACCAGGCATCTATCTGCTGATTCATACTGGTGTCACATGCGGGCAGCAGGGTAGTCACATCGCCGAACCACAGGTCGAGCGTGATGCGCCCGCCCGCCAGCAGCAGGCGATGGCAGCCGGAAAAGGCCATCGGCCATTGTTCGCAAAGCTGTGCTGAATATGCGGCGAGTTCGGGCCACTGCGTATGTGCTGTCGCGAGATCACGGGCAGACAACGGAAATTTTTCGTAGCTGATGAAATGCAGACGTTGCAATGTGGCGTCAGGGTTTTCGGCGTGAAACGCCTCGAAGGCCTGCCATAACGACAGGAAGTTCAGACCGGTGCCAAAACCCGTCTCCGCGATGATACACAGCGGGCGAGGGTGCGCGGCAAAACGCGCCGGAAAATGGTTGCCGTTGAGAAAAACATGACGGGTTTCCAGCAGGCCGTTCTGATTGGAAAAATAGACGTCATCAAAATGTCGGGAAACAGGTGTACCCTGTTCGTTCCAGCTTAATTCGGCGGGCGTGATCGGGTTATGGCTCACGTGAAACTCTCTCAGTTCAAGGCGATGCCGGAGTTTAACGCTGCGTTTGACCCTGCGCAAATTTACCACGATTTACACAAGGATTTGCTGATCGGACTTGTTCGGCGTACAACTGTACGCTAGAGTGCGTGACGAAATCCCAAATGGTGAATAGTACAAGAGGTATTAAATGAAACGTGCAGTGATTACTGGCCTGGGTATCATCTCGAGCATCGGTAACAACAAGCAGGAAGTTCTTGCATCTCTGCAGGAAGGTCGCTCTGGGATCACCTTCTCGCAAGAGCTGAAAGATGCCGGGATGCGTAGTCACGTCTGGGGTGATGTCAAATTAGACACCGCAGGCCTTATCGATCGTAAGATTGTGCGTTTCATGAGTGATGCCTCGATCTACGCTTATCTGTCCATGCAACAGGCGATTGAAGACTCCGGTCTGACTCCTGAAATGGTCTCCAACGAACGTACCGGCCTGATTGCAGGTTCCGGCGGCGGTTCACCACGCAACCAGGTTGCGGGTTCCGACGGTATGCGTGCCAAAGGCCTGCGCGGCGTTGGTCCATATATGGTGACCAAAGCGATGGCATCCGGCGTTTCTGCCTGCCTCGCGACGCCGTTCAAAATTCGCGGTGTTAACTATTCCATCAGCTCTGCCTGCGCCACCTCTGCACACTGCATCGGTAACGCGGTAGAAATGATCCAGCTGGGCAAACAGGACGTTGTGTTTGCCGGTGGCGGTGAAGAACTGTGCTGGGAAATGGCGTGTGAATTTGACGCGATGGGCGCACTGTCCACCAGCTACAACGAAACACCAGACAAAGCTTCCCGTACCTACGACAAAGCGCGCGACGGTTTCGTTATCGCAGGCGGCGGCGGTATGGTTGTTGTCGAAGAGCTGGAACATGCTCTGGCACGTGGCGCACACATCTACGCAGAAATCGTTGGCTACGGCGCAACGTCTGACGGCGCAGACATGGTGGCTCCATCTGGCGAAGGCGCAGTGCGTTGCATGAAAATGGCAATGAACGGCGTTGATACCCCAATCGATTACGTTAACGTGCACGGGACATCTACTCCGGTCGGCGACGTGAAAGAACTGGGTGCTATCCGTGAAGTGTTCGGCGATAAAACCCCGGCGCTGTCTTCTACCAAAGCCATGACTGGCCACTCTCTGGGTGCTGCTGGCGTCCAGGAAGCTATCTACACCTTGCTGATGGCTGAACACGGCTTCATCGCGCCAAGCATCAACATCGAAAACCTCGATGAGCAGGCAGAAGGCATGGACATCATCACTAAACCGACTCAGCGCGAGCTGACGACGGTGATGTCTAACAGCTTTGGCTTCGGTGGCACCAACGCCACGCTGGTCATGCGTAAGCTGAAAAACGACAAATAATTCCCGTCGTTGATGTCTGAATAAAAGCCTGCTTCCGAGCGGGCTTTTTTACATCCATCATCCTTCGAGCCGCCTTTGCGTGGGTTCGTTCATTCACCTCAGTCACTTACTTTTGTAAGCTCCTGAAGATTCATTCTCTCGCCGCCTTGATGCAACTAGAATGATTTTGGATATGTTTATCAACAATTCAGGTACAATTTCGCCGCTTCTTATTTTCACCTTGTTGACATAATGCTCTCACTCAGACACATCCATCATCGACATCTGCATGTTCCGGCCTGGCTCGGAATTGTGGCGATCCTGATGTTGTTTATTGCGCCGGTGATTTCCAAATCACTGGTGGCTGAGGGTGCGCAGCATATGATGATGCCCGGCATGGTGATGTCCGATATGGACATCACCATGCCGGACCCGGATATGGCTGACATGGAGTTGTCAGACCATCACGTCTCATCGATGGAACATTGTCAGAAGCAAACCTGTAAATCAGCGCCGCAGGATGCGGTGAAGGCTATGCTCTCCGGCGACATGAGCGATGCCGCGTGCGGTTATTGCGTGCTGCTGGTGCATTTACCGATGCTCGATTTACAGGCCATGCCGATGCTATGGTCGCTGGATTTCTCCAGCCGTGCCCCTCCGCGCGCTGTTAAACAACGTCTGATCCCTTCGCTGTTCTTCACGGATTCTCAACCCCGCGCACCGCCTGTTTTTCTGTAACTGCCACTGAATTAATTCTTTCAAGTTAACCGCGAGTGTTATCGCTGTTGACGGCGTGCTATTTGAAATTCAGGAAATCAGAATTATGAATCAACCTGCAAACCTGCCTTCCAGCGCGGGTAAGAAAATGCCTGCGCAAGCGGCCTTTATGGCGTTGCTGCGCCGTGTGCATTTTTACATTGGCCTGTTCGTCGGACCCTTTATTTTTGTCGCGGCACTGACCGGCACGTTATATGTGCTGACCCCTCAGATCGAAAATTATCTCTATTCTGATGCGCTCTTTACTTCCTCACAGGGCGAACCACAGCCACTTTCGCGACAAATTGATGCGGCACTGAACGTAACCGGTCAGGATAAACAGATTTATGCGGTCAGACCGTCGCCGTCTGTGGGGGAAACGACGCGGGTGATGTTTTCAGATCCGCATCTCGGAGCATCCAAAAGCCGCGCGATTTTCATCGATCCCATCACGCTGGCAGCGAAAGGGGATATGACGGTATACGGTACCAGCGGAATTTTGCCTTTCCGTACCTGGCTGGATGATTTACATCGGGGCTTGTTGCTTGGTGATGCGGGACGGATTTACAGCGAGCTTGCTGCTTCATGGCTGTGGGTTGCCGCGCTTGGTGGACTGGTCCTCTGGCTGACCAGTCGCAAATCCCGTACCTCGCGCAAACTGAGTAAAAAAATCGAGAAACAGCAGTACAGCCGCCGCTGGCACAGCTCGCTTGGCCTGATATTACTGGCCGGATTGTTGTTCTTTTCCGCTACCGGCCTGACCTGGTCGCAATGGGCCGGAGACAATATTGGCGTACTGCGCGCTTACATGGGCTGGATGACACCTGCCGTGAAAACCAGTCTGGATCCGCTGGCAGAGGCTGCACCGGCCGATGAACATGCGGAGCATCATGCGCAGATGGCAGATATGCCTGATATGGCGGGGATGGACATGTCTGATCACGTAATGCCTGCTGTACCCCAGACTGTCACGGTTTCTTCTCCGGCTTTTGATGCCGTTGTTCAGGCGGCGCGTAACGCCGGGATTGAGGCGCATAAAATCGAAATCCGCCCGGCTTACTCAGCCGGCAAAGCCTGGACGGTGACGGAAGTTGACCGCAGCTGGCCGACGCAGGTGGATGCGGTTTCAGTCGATCCCCGTTCAATGCAGATTGTCGATCACACCCGTTTTGCCGATTTCCCGCTGCTCGCCAAACTTACGCGCTGGGGTGTGGATGCGCATATGGGAATTCTGTTCGGCGTCTGGAATCAGGCCATCCTGGTGATTTTTGGTATCGGGCTTTGCGTGATGATTGCCTGGGGATACCGCCTTTGGTGGCTGCGCAGAACCGTCAGCAATGACGGCAGTAATCCGGCTGTTACGCTGCTGCAAACCTGGAAGTCCGTGCCGTTCAGGCTGCAGTGTGCGATTTTTGTCATCACTCTCGGGCTGGCGATTTCCCTGCCGGTGATGGGGGCGAGTCTGGTGATTTTCCTGCTGATAGATATTTTCCGCTGGCAGAGAAACAGACGTGCAGTAAAAGTTATTTCTGCGGTCAGTTAATCCTGCGCGGAAGCGACATGAAATAAACAATGTGCGGGTCATCCCGCAACATCATGACGGGGCTCTGTATGAGCCTCGTTTTTTTTGCGCGATGTTGCGGAGAAATCATTTTTGCAGTGGCAGAGGTTTGATTCTTCGGGTAACGTCAGCGCATCTTGTTCAGCGAAGAATAACCATGTTGATAGCGGCGTTTGGCACTGTATTGAAACCTTTTTTACGGGACAGATTTTTGCATCTGCTGATTGTGCTGGGTATCGCACTGACCCTGTTTCAGCCTGCAAAAATACTCCAGTTCCCGCAGTTTGTTGACTGGGACACCATCGTCACATTGCTGGGATTGCTGATGCTGACCAAAGGTGTTGAGGTCAGCGGTTATTTTGATTTTGTCGGCCGCAAGATGATCAACGCCATCGATAATGAACGCAGGCTGGCGCTGTTTCTGGTGATGGCGGCAGCGGTACTTTCCACGTTTATGACCAACGATGTGGCGCTGTTTATCGTTATTCCGCTGACGATCACCCTGAAAAAACTGACGTCGTTGCCGGTAACACGACTGATTATATTTGAAGCGCTGGCGGTGAATGCGGGTTCCCTGCTCACGCCGATAGGCAACCCGCAAAACATTCTGTTGTGGAATAAGTCCGGGTTGTCCTTTTTGCATTTCATCGGGCAGATGGCGCCGCTGGCGTTAATCACGCTGGTCGCGCTGCTGGCGGTGACCTGGTTCTGTTTTCCCTCACACAGCCTGAAAAAGCTGAAGAGCAATCAGGGTTACCCGTTCCAGAAACCTTTACTGGTTTGCTGCGTGGCGCTGTACCTAGTGTTTATCGCCTGTGTGGATCTGGGGCTGGCGCTGTACGGTTTGCTGGCGGTGATTGTATGTTTCCTGCTGCTGGCACGCAGCGTTCTGCTGCGCATTGACTGGCCGCTTATTTTGGTTTTCATCGTGATGTTTATCGATGTGCGCCTGATTGTAGGCTTACCGGTTTTACAGCCGGCATTTGCGCAGATCCACGGGCTGCCGGATTACGCACATTATCTGCTCAGCATCGGACTTTCTCAGGTGATCAGCAACGTACCGGCAACGATTCTGATGATCAACTATCTGCCTTCCGGCGCATTGCTGGCCTACGCCGTGAATGCGGGCGGTTTCGGGCTGGCTATCGGATCGCTGGCAAATCTGATCGCGCTGCGCATGGCGAATGACAAAAAAATCTGGCTCAGATTTCACTATTATTCCTTCCCGTTCCTGCTGTTCAGCGGCGGGGCAGGCTGGGTGTTGCTGGCGCTGTTCGCTAAATAACGGGCACTTTCAGCGAGGCCAGACGGTTCACGGCAACCGTGATTTCAGCAGGCGTTAATGCTGAAAATCCCATCAGCCAGCCGTCCTGATGCTGGCCGGTATTGCCGAAAAATAGCGGGGAAAGGCGCGGTGTTTCCATTCCGGCATGCGCGGCGAGCGTGCTGAAATATTGCTCCTTTCCGGCAGGAAGATAAGCGGCAAGCTGTAATCCGCCCTCCGCCACCTGTGGAGTGAGCCAGTCAATTTTCTGTCTGATTTGCTCAAGCAGATGATCACGGCGACTGTGGTAAAGCTGACGGGAGAAACGCAGGTGTGAGGCGAAATGTCCGGCTTGCATAAATTCGGCAGTAACGGCTTGCATCAGCTGCGAAGAATGTCCGTCATTCACCGTACGCAGTGTCACCATCGGCGCAACGAGGGCGGGCGGTAATACGACGTAGGCCAGCCGCAAAGACGGGAATAATACTTTAGAGAAAGTGCCGAGATAAATGACCTGCTGATGTTTATCCAGCCCCTGCATGGCAGGCAGTGGTCGTCCGTCATAATGCAGTTCGCTGTCGTAATCGTCTTCGATGATCCAACTGCCGTGACGTTTTGCATAATCGAGCAGGTGCAGACTGCGCGGCAAACTCAGGCTGACACCGGTCGGATAATGATGCGAAGGCGTCAGATATATCAGGCGCGGCACCGGTAAACCGGGTTCCGGTGCCATCCCCTGACCATCAACAGGAACAGCGCAAATGTCGGCTTCAGCGCTGGCAAAGGCGTTTCGTGCGCCTAAATAACCGGGTTGTTCCAGCCAGACAGTATCACCTGGGTCGACCAGCAACATGGCCAGCAACTGAAGCGCCTGCTGGGAACTGGTGGTCATCAGGATTTGTTCCGGGCTGCACAGTACGCCCCGCGATTGTTGCAGATAGCTGGCGACCGCCTCACGCAGAGGCAGATACCCCTGCGGATCGCCATACCCCAGCAATTGTTCGCCCTGCATCCGCAGCTGTCTGGCGGTGATTTGCTTCCAGATCTTCAGCGGAAAAGCACGCAGATCAGGCGAACCGGCGGCGAAGGCTACCGGTGACAGCGGGTCACGGCATCCGCCAGTAGCCACCATTTTGTGTCCCCGTGCTGACAATCTGGAAAGCCCCACTGAGGCGGTTTTGTTTTTGCGCGATACGCGAGTTTGCGGCAGCGATGTGCTGACAAAAGTGCCTTTCCCGGTCTGGCGTTGTAAATATCCCTCGGCTTCAACCTGTGCATAAGCGGCTTCCACGGTGACGCGTGAAAGTTTGAGGTCGGCTGCCAAAATCCGCGAAGAGGGTAGCCTTTCACCACTCGCGAGAGCACCGGTGATCATTGCCTGACGCAATGCCGCACACAGCCTGTCCCGTAGACCTGTGGATGTTCCTGACGCAGTGGCTGCCGTGTTTTCGAAAAGCGTAATCAGTGCGGATGGGCGAAGTTGCGCTGGCATAATGGGTCTTGTGGTTGCACGGGAATTGGCATTAATCATAAGACCAAAAACAGCCATGATGGAACTGTTTTCAGTCACATCACTATATGAGGAAGCGTTTATGCAACAAGAGTCATATGTCCTGGGATTTGCCCCCCCTTCGCCGGAAATTAGTGCTGCGTATCTGTTGTCGAAACTGAGTTTTTATACCGATGCTGCTGATGTCGCTGCGGATTTACAAAATGGGGTGAGCGGGATTGTGGTTATTGATACCCGTTCTGCTGAACATTATGCGCGCGGTCATGTGCCGGGCGCGGTCAGCTTTCCGCATAAATTAATGACGGCAGAAAGCACCCGCGAACTCAGCAAAGAGCGGGTGTATGTGACGTATTGCGACGGGATCGGATGCAACGGTTCGACGCAGGGCGCGTACAAACTGGCGAAGCTGGGATTCAGGGTGAAGGAAATGATTGGCGGACTGGACTTTTGGATCCGCGATCAGCACCCGCTGGCGACAGGTGAAGAACGCGGAAAATATTCGAAGGCGCTGGCACCGGATGATTGCGGCTGCGCCTGACGTTTTGCTGCGGTGTTTAAAACACGATCCACAGCAGGATCACGACGACCACGAACGCAATAAACAGCAGCGGTTTGCCGCCAATCGCCTGCATGGAAGGCGGCAACATAGCGATCAGCGGATTCATAACCGGCTGCGGATCGGTGCGGGAAACGGTCGTGAATGTATCGTCGGTTTCATCCGCACGCGGTGAACGGTCAACGCGCTGGCTGAACAGCACACCGATCAGGTCGCTGACCTGTGCCTGATTGAGCGGTGTAGTCAACGTCGCACTGAAGCGGTTATCGGCATATTCGGTCAGCTGATGAATTTCATGTGTACTGGCCGGTTGCTTGAGCACGCTGAGCAGCGTGGTCAGCGTCGGAGCCGTAGTCTGCTGGCTGAGTGAGGCTTTCACCTGCAAAAACTGGCTGAGCACCTGGAAATGTTTTGCCGGGATAGGTTCACCGACTTTAACGCCCACCAGCGTAAACAGTGCCTGCCATACTTTCACCGGTGCTTCGCCGGTCGCTGCACTCAGACGGGTTACCAGCTGCTGCAGGCTGTTGTGCTCGGCAGGCAGTAAAGGACGGTCGGTGACCGGCGTCTGCTGTGGTTGCGGAATATTCATCTGACGGGTCTGGATTAAGTCCAGCACCTGTTGCAACTGCGGGTGCGTCAGCTGACTCAGCACGGTGTGTCCGAAATTCTGGCGGATGAAATCACTCACAGCCTGACGGTTATTGCCCTGCGGCAACAGCTCGGTCAGTTGCAGCATCAGCTGGCGCGATGCATGGCTGTCCTGCGCCTGAGTCAGCTTTCCCTGTAACAGCGATTCCGCCTGCGGGAACTGCTGTGAGGTGATTTCCGCACCATGCGGCAGCGAAAGTTCATGACGCAGGCTGGCCCAGATCTCAGCGGATTTGACTGGCGTCAGTGCCATCAGCTTGACGATCAGTTTTTCCAGCGTCGTGCGCTGTACCGGTGTTAACGGCAGCTCAGCGCCTGTTTTACCAGGAACGGTTTGACCCTGTGGATGTGTTCTGTTGTCGCCAACCGGCATACCCGGGCCGCTCAAAGGTTGCATATCACCGTCCTTCGCTGGAAATTAAAAACGTCACTTAAACTTAAGGTCAATAAACCAGGGTTAAAAGTAACAAGTACGGCGCAGAGCGCGGAAGCGCCTCATCATACCTGCAAAGTGTTTTCACCGACACCGTGAAAAGCAGGCTGGCGGAGATTCCTGAAGATATTGTTGCTTAAAACGGCGGGTAAAAACGTATTGCGGGGCGCGAAAGCGAAAAGCAGGAAGAAGCGCCATCCTTTTTCCGGATGGCGCAGGGGCTTAGCCGATATCTTTTTCTGTCGCAGGTGACTTGCGGGAATACAGCGGTTTACGCAGACGTTGAGCGAGAATCACGCCGGCAAGCGTGATACCGCCACCGATCAGGTGATAGCTGTGCAGTTGTTCATGCAGGAACAGTACGGCGATTACTGCAGTGAAAATTGGCGACAGGTTCATGAAAATAGACGCTTTATTGGCACCGAGTCGGATAACCCCCTGGATCCACAGGAAGGGCGCAATAATCGAGGCAGGGATCCCGGCGAACAGCACCAGCGGAATGTTATGTGCGTTCAGGCTGACATCACTGGCGAGCAGGAAGTTTGGCAACAGCAGCAACACGCCGAAAATGATCTGCACGTACAGAGACTGCCAGTTTGGCAACGATATCGCCCAGCGTTTGGTTAATACACCGTACAACGCATAGGAAGCGGACGCGGCGAACATCATCAGTTCTCCCTTGCCAATGCCATGCTGCAACAGCTGTGACGGATCGCCGGCACTCACCAGCCACAGTAAGCCGCCGAGTGAAATAATACTGCCCAGCGCGACACCCACGGTGGGCACAATACTCAGTACTACCAGACCAATCAGGACGGTCAGTAAAGGGATCAGGGAATTGAGGATCCCCATAAACAGTGCGCTGACGCTATGGGCGGCGTAGTACGCCAGGCTCTGGTACAGCACCATGCCCAGCAGACCGAGGATCAGCAGTTTCCACCAGTATTGTTTTACCGCTTGCAGGTTACGCAGCAGGCCTGGCAGCACAAAAGGGGTGAGCGTCACTAAAGCCAGCAGCCAGCGGTAGAACGAGATGGCTGCCGGATCGATCGCGGAAGCCGAGGCTTTACTCACCACCGCATTCAGCGACCAGATGAGTACAGCAAAGAGAGGAAACAGCGCATTCATTGATTATTATCCCTGAGTAAATCGTCACGTCAGTGTACGGTTGTCTTATTTCTTATATATAACGATAATCAGACAATACATCGCGTAATTCAGACAACCCTCGCGTGGCTCACAGACAAAAGGTTTTTATGCTCTCTCCCCGTTCAGCGCCTCCCCGATATTATCCGCCTCTGCCCGAGAAGATGCCGGTCACGTTGCTTTTTCGCGGTGAGATTGTGGAAGGGAATTCTGAATATGTGCGTCATGCGCATCCGTGGAGCCAGATTATCTGCGTGAAATCAGGTGTTCTCGCCATGCTGGTAGCCGGTCAGCGTTATCTGGCCCCGCGTGAATTTGCTATCTGGGTGCCTGCCGGAGTTGAGCATTCCAGCTATAACCGTAAGACCACGCGTTTTTGCGCCATCGATATCGCCCCGGAGCTTGATACGGATTTGCCCGCCGAGCCTTGCCTGCTGACACCGACGGCCATTTTTAATGCCATTGCCGATGACTGTTTCTCACGAAATATGACTGAGCCGCATACCGAAGCGGATCTGCGTATGTGCCGCGTTCTGCTTGATCAAATCAGTCTGGCACCACGGCAGAATACTTATCTGCCCACGTCTGACAATAAGCTACTTGCGCCGGTGCTGAACGCCCTTGAGAAAAATCCGGCGGATAATACGTCGCTGGCGCAATGGGCAAAACAGGTCTATACCACCGAACGCACTCTCTCGCGGCGCTGTCAGCAGGAAATGGGAATGAGTTTTGCACAATGGCGTCAGCGGTTGCGTTTTCTGCATTCGATCTCCCTGCTCGAGCAGGGGAAAACGGTGCATGAGGTTGCGCTCGATCTCGGTTACAGCTCGTCTTCTGCGTTTATCGCCATGTTCCAGCAGATTTCCGGCACGACGCCGCAACGTTTTCGTAACGACAGGTAAAGGTGTGCCCTGAAAGTTGGGATCTGACCTTGTATCGTGGCAAAATCAATGCCCTCTTTATTTTCTATTCTTTCTTTAGGCCATGCTGCCGGAGACAAACGTGAAAATCCTGGTTGATGAAAATATGCCGTATGCCGTCGAGCTTTTTAGCCGGCTGGGGAACGTGCAGGCCGTTCCCGGCCGTCCAATCCCGCAAGATGCCCTGAATGATGCCGATGCGCTAATGGTGCGTTCTGTGACTAAGGTGAACGAAAGTTTGCTGGCGGGAAAACCGGTGAAATTTGTGGGGACCGCCACTGCGGGCACCGATCACGTTGATGATGCATGGCTGGCCAGCGCGGGGATTGGCTTCTCTGCGGCGCCTGGCTGTAATGCAATTGCGGTGGTGGAATATGTTTTCTCATCCTTGCTGATCCTTGCCCAGCGCGACGGTTTCCAGCTGCGTGATAAAACGGTCGGTATTATCGGCGTCGGTAACGTGGGATCACGCCTGAATGCCCGCCTCGAAGCGCTGGGTGTGCGCACTTTGCTGTGCGACCCTCCACGTGCTGATCGTGGCGATGCCGGTGAATTCTGGCCGCTGGACAAACTGGTCGCAGAAGCGGATATCCTCACTTTCCACACGCCGCTGAATATGTCCGGCCCTTACGCGACGCATCATCTGGTGGATGCGGATTTGCTGGCGCGTCTGCCCGCTGATCGCATTCTGATCAACGCCTGCCGCGGCGAAGTGGTGGATAACGCGGCACTGCTCGATGCGCTGAGCGGCAATAAAAAACTGACCGCTGTGCTGGATGTCTGGGAACCGGAACCTGATTTGTCGCTGGCGTTGCTGGAGAAAGTCGCCATCGGCACGGCGCATATCGCCGGTTACAGTCTGGAAGGCAAAGCACGCGGCACGACGCAGGTGTTTGAAGCATTCAGCCAGTTTATCGGTCAGCCACAAACCGTGCCGCTGGACTCTTTACTTCCTGCCCCTGAATTTGCCGAAGTGACGCTGAGTGGCGCGCTGAGCGAAGCCAAACTGCTGCGTCTTATTCACTTAGTGTATGATGTGCGCCGCGATGACCGGCCTTTACGCCGTGTCGCCGGAAAACCGGGCGAATTCGACAAGCTGCGTAAGTTCTATGAAGAACGCCGTGAGTGGTCATCTTTACGGGTGATTTGCGACGATGCAACCACCGCTGATGTGCTGAAAAAACTGGGCTTTAACAGCCAGTTAAAATAATTGTCTGACCCTAAAGTTTTCAGTTGCCTCCAGGTGACTTGAAAGATGACTGGCGCACACTTTAAACACGGGGCGGTGATGTCATCGCCCCTTTGTATTTTGTACTTTTATTTCTGGAGAATACCAACATGTCTGATGGCTGGAATATTGCGCTGCTTGGCGCAACGGGCGCAGTCGGTGATGCGTTACTGGAATTATTGGCTGATCGTCAGTTCCCGGTTGGTGAGCTCTTCCCGCTGGCAAGTGAGCGCAGCGCCGGTCAGACCGTGCGTTTTAACGGCAAAAGCCTGCGTGTACAGCAGGCGTCGGAATTCGACTGGTCTCAGGTTCAGCTGGCGTTTTTTGTCGCCGGTTCTGAAGCTTCTGCGCTTTATGCAGAAGAAGCGGCAAATCAGGGCTGTCTGGTGATTGACAGCAGCGGCCTGTTCTCGCTTGAACACGATATTCCTCTGGTGGTGCCGGGCGTTAACCCGGACGCACTGTCACATTATCGCAACCGCAACATCGTGGCCGTGGCCGACAGCCTGACCAGCCAGTTGCTGACTGCCATTAAACCGCTGACCGAGCAGGCCGGTTTGTCCCGTCTGCATGTCACCTCTTTGCTTTCTGTTTCTGCGCTGGGCAAAGCCGCTGTTGACGATCTGGCCGGTCAAAGCGCTCGTCTGCTGAACGGTATTCCGGCAGAAGAAGGCATTTTCAGCAAGCAGCTGGCTTTTAACCTCTTACCGCTGGTGAGCGATGAAGAGGGCAGCGTGCGTCAGGAACGTCGTCTGGTCGATCAGGTGCGTAAAGTGTTGCAGGACGAGGGTCTGCCGATTTCTGTCAGCTGTGTGCAGTCGCCGGTATTTTACGGCCACGCGCAGGTGGTGCATCTCGAAGGTCTGCGCCCGCTGTCAGCTGAAGAAGCACGTGCTGAACTCGAACGTGTTGATGACATCAGTCTCAGCGATGAAGATGATTTCCCGACTCAGGTCAGCGACGCCTCCGGCAACGCGAATCTGAGTATTGGTTGTATCCGTAATGACTACGGTATTCCTGAGTTACTGCAATTCTGGTCCGTGGCTGACAACGTTCGTTTCGGCGGCGCGCTGATGGCGGTGGAAACCGCAGAGAAGCTGATCAACGAATACTGGTACTGATTATGTCCGAAGAAGTTATCGCTGACGTTGGTGCGGCCCCGGTCGCCGGACGTGTGGCGTTAGGCATTGAATACAACGGCAGTGCGTATTTTGGCTGGCAGCGTCAGCAGGGCGCGGCCAGTGTCCAGGAATGTCTGGAAAAAGCGCTGAGCCGCGTGGCCAATACGCCGATCGTGGTGTTCTGCGCCGGGCGAACTGACGCTGGTGTCAGTGCCACCGGACAGGTGGTGCATTTTGATACGCCGGTTCTGCGTAAAGATGCCGCCTGGACGATGGGCGTAAATACCCATCTGCCAAAGGATATTGCGGTACGCTGGTGCGCGAACGTGAGCGAGGATTTCCACGCCCGTTTCAGTGCCACTGCCCGCCGGTATCGTTATGTTATTTACAATAACCGCTATCGTTCCGCGATTTTGCACACCGGTGTGACCCATGTGCATATGCCGCTGGACGTGGAAAAAATGCAGCTGGCAGGGCAGGCGTTACTGGGCGAAAACGATTTTACGTCTTTCCGCGCATCTCAGTGCCAGTCGCGTACGCCGTGGCGTTACGTCATGCATCTCAACGTCAGCCGTCACGGTAATTACGTGGTGGTGGACATCAAAGCGAATGCCTTTGTGCATCATATGGTGCGCAATATTGTCGGCAGTCTTGTTGAGATTGGTGCGGGCAATCAGCCGGTCGGCTGGATGTCAGAATTGCTCGCGGCGAAAGACCGTAATCTCGCTGCGGCGACCGGTAAGCCTGAAGGTTTGTATCTGGTATCTGTTGATTATCCTGAGAAATTTGCATTACCTCAGGTGAATATGGGGCCACTGTTCCTGGAAGATTAAGGGACACTTTTGACGTTTATCTAAAACAGCGTTTTTGACCAGGAAGAGGTGGAGGATCTAATGGGCTTTATTCACTTTGTCATTGATTTCATTTTGCATATTGATGTGCATTTAGCGGAACTGGTTGCGCAGTATGGCATCTGGGTATACGGCATTTTATTCCTGATTTTATTCTGCGAAACGGGTCTGGTGGTCACGCCGTTCCTGCCGGGGGATTCGCTGCTGTTTGTGGCGGGTGCGCTGGCGGCATTACCCAGCAATGATCTCAATGTTCACGTGATGGTCGCACTGATGGCGATTGCGGCGATCGTGGGTGATGCGGTGAATTACACTATCGGTCGGGTATTTGGTGAACGTCTGTTCAGTAATCCGGACTCGAAGATTTTCCGTCGCAGTTATTTGGACAAAACGCACAAGTTTTACGAGAAACATGGCGGCAAAACGATTATTCTTGCGCGCTTCGTGCCGATCGTCCGCACGTTTGCGCCGTTCGTGGCCGGTATGGGACATATGTCCTACCGTCATTTTGCTGCGTATAACGTGATTGGTGCGCTGGTTTGGGTGCTGTTATTTACCTATGCTGGCTACCTTTTCGGAGATCTGCCGATTGTTCAGGAAAATCTGAAATTACTGATCGTCGCTATCATCGTAGTGTCAATCCTGCCAGGTGTGGTTGAAATCTGGCGGCACAAACGCGCAGCGGCGAAAGAAAAGCGTCAGCAGGATTAATCTCTGACGTTTTTTTGTGCGAGCGCTTTAAAATTTAAGGCATTAAACCTGAGGGTAAGACCAGTTTTTTATCCACAGTGTCTGGCCGTTATGGTTTAATGAGCGACAATTTATGGTCTGTTCCTGCGAACAACCCTTCTGTGGCGCGGTGTGTGAGTTTTTTTATCACCTGCGCACACAGGCGATTTTGGGTAGGTTTCAGGGGACTTGTTACAGCATGAACAGCGGACTGGCTTCGGCCGGGTTCAAACAGAAAGGTTATCGATGAGCTGGATTGAACGAATTCTTAGTAAGAGCACTGACTCGCAAACCCGTAAGGCAAGCATTCCTGAGGGCGTCTGGACTAAATGCGACAGCTGCGGGCAGGTTCTTTACCGCGCCGAGCTTGAGCGCAATCTCATGGTCTGCCCTAAGTGCGACCACCATATGCGTCTTAGCGCACGTATGCGTCTGTCCACTTTCATGGATGAGGGCAGTGAGATTGAATTAGGCAGCGAGCTTGAGCCTAAAGATGTTCTGAAGTTTAAAGATTCCAAGAAATATAAAGATCGTCTGGTGGCTGCTCAGAAAGAAACCAACGAAAAAGATGCACTGATCGTCATGAAAGGCACCCTGTACGGTATGCCAATTGTGGTCGCATCTTTTGAATTTGCTTTCATGGGCGGTTCAATGGCTTCAGTTGTGGGCGCGCGTTTCGTACGTGCCGTCGAACAGGCGCTGGAAGATAACTGTCCTCTGGTGTGTTTCTCTGCCAGTGGTGGCGCTCGTATGCAGGAAGCGCTGATGTCGCTGATGCAGATGGCGAAAACCAGTGCAGCATTGGCGAAATTACAGGAACGCGGCCTGCCGTACATTTCTGTACTGACTGACCCAACCATGGGCGGTGTTTCTGCCAGTCTGGCTATGTTGGGTGACATCAACGTCGCTGAGCCGAAAGCGCTGATCGGTTTCGCCGGTCCACGTGTTATCGAGCAAACTGTACGTGAAAAACTGCCGCCGGGCTTCCAGCGCAGTGAGTTCCTGATCGAGAAAGGTGCGATTGATATGATCGTACGTCGTCCGGATATGCGCGCCAAACTGGGCAGCGTTCTGGCGAAACTGACCGGGCAACCGGAGCCGAACGTGGTTGACGTCCATGTTCCTGTCAACGGTTCTGCCGCTGACAACCAGGACGCCTGATCGAACAGGGTAAAAGCCGGTCAGTGAGTCGGGCGGTCATCTGATGTTGTGCCGCCCGCTGTTTCTCTGCAAAACAGGCAGCCCGTGCTTTTACTCTGTCGGTGAATTCTGACAAAGAGGGCATTGCCTGCTTTCACAGTCTGGTGATGTAGTGTCGAAGTGAACCTGATAAGGTTGAACGGGACTCATGCAAAATCAACTTATTCCCCAAGCCACGTCGCCTTTGGCCACGTGGCTTTATTATCTCGAACATCTCCATTCTCAGGCCATAGAGCTTGGCCTTGATCGGGTCAGAGCGGTGGGTGAAACACTCGATTTACTGACCCCTGCGCCGTGCGTTTTCACCGTCGCCGGAACCAACGGTAAAGGCACGACGTGCGCGACACTTGAATCTGTCCTGATGGCTGCCGGATACCGTGTGGGTGTTTACAGTTCCCCACATCTGGTGCGTTATACCGAGCGTGTGCGTATTCAGGGCGAAGAGTTGCCGGAATCTGCACACTGCGAATCTTTTGCAGCTCTCGAAGCCGGACGCGGCGATATCTCGCTGACCTATTTCGAATACGGCACGTTGTCGGCATTGCAGCTGTTTAAACAGGCTGAGCTGGATGTGGTCATCCTTGAAGTCGGGCTGGGCGGGCGTCTGGATGCGACCAATATCGTCGACGCCAGCGTGTCTGTCGTCACCAGTATTGCACTCGATCACACTGACTGGCTAGGTTCTGACCGTGAAAGCATTGGTCGCGAAAAGGCCGGTATCTTCCGTGCCGCTAAACCAGCGGTGGTCGGTGAGCCGGATATGCCTCAGTCCATTGCGAATGTCGCACAGGAAAAACAGTCGGATTTATACCGCCGCGATGTGAACTGGCAATTTTCTGCTGATGCAGGACACTGGCGCTGGGCGGCGCTCGAAGCGGGCAAAGAAGTGAATGTTCTGGACGCGTTGCCGTTGCCTAATGTGCCGCTGGCTAATGCGGCCACCGCGCTGGCAGCACTGTATTATTCCGGTCTGAACGTTTCTGAAGCTGCGTTGCGCAGCGGGTTACAGCGTGCCGCTTTGCCGGGGCGTTTTCAGACGGTGAGTGAATCGCCGCGTCTTATTCTTGATGTCGCCCACAACCCGCATGCTGCAGCCTATCTGGCCGGACGCCTTGCTGAACAGCCGCGTAATGGCGGCAAAGTGCGCGCCGTCGTCGGAATGTTGAAAGACAAAGATATTGCCGGTACGCTGGCTTGTCTGTCGCCTCAGGTCGATGAATGGTATTGCGCACCGCTGGAAGGCCCGCGCGGTGCCAGCGTTGCCGAACTGACGGTACATTTACCGCAGGCACGCCCATTTGATGATGTGGAGTCTGCCTGGAAACAGGCTATGCAGGAGGCGGCTCCTCAGGATATTGTGATTGTCTGCGGCTCGTTCCATACCGTAGCTCACGTAATGGATGCTATAGACACGGGGAAAACCAGTGGCAAGTAAGTTTCAAAATCGTCTGGTCGGGACCATCATTCTGGTGGCTTTGGGCGTCATCATTTTGCCCGGTTTACTCGACGGCAAGAAAAAGCATTACGAAGACGAATTTGCGTCGATTCCCCTGGTGCCAAAACCGGGTGATGTTGAGGAACAGGATTCGGTGCCTCCGGTCACGCAATCGCTGCCAGCTCAGCCACCTGAAGGTGCAGATCAGTCCATGACGGGCGGGCAGAATACTGACAGTTCTGCCAACAACACCAACGCCGCGAATCATGGCAATGTGGCACCGGGTAATACCACGGTGGAATCCCAGCCGCCGGTCACCACGATGCCTGAGCAGAAAAAAACCG
Organism: Rahnella bonaserana; assembly: GCF_019049675.1. Lineage (GTDB taxonomy): Bacteria > Pseudomonadota > Gammaproteobacteria > Enterobacterales > Enterobacteriaceae > Rahnella > Rahnella bonaserana. Next base: position 361,078 of record NZ_JAFMOW010000066.1, read on the forward strand.
TGCAGACGGCTCCTGTCAAACCAGTACAGCAGAAGCCGAAAACGATTGAGCCTAAGCCGATGGCCGAAGCCAAACCGACGGTGAAACCTAAACCTGTCGAACAGCCGAAGCCAGTTGAGCAGCCAAAAGCCGTTGCTGAACAGCCTAAACCTGTTGAGCAGCCAAAACCTGCGCAGGAAGAAAAAGCACCGGCAGGGCAGTCCTATGTCGTACAGCTGGGTGCGCTGAAAAATGCCGCTAAAGCCAATGAGATTGTGGCTAATCTGCGGTTATCCGGTTTCCGCGCCTATACCGTGCCAGCAACGCCGGTTCAGGGGCAGATCACGCGCCTGTACGTGGGCCCGGATGCGTCGAAGCAGAAACTTGAAGCGTCGCTTCCGCAACTGCAACAGCTGAGCGGATTGGGCGGGCAGGTTCGGGCATACAGCGCGCACTGACTTTGCTCCTCTCCCTGCGAAGGGGAGGGAGTCGTTAAAACATAAAAAATACCACGGAGGGCACAAGCGATTTGTGCCCTTTTTCTATAAGATCCTCTGGTTGGGTTTTTATAGGTTTATGCTGCGATTGAGGTTTTTTTAATCGCTATTATTAATTTGTCTGACCGGCAGATTTCCCCTACGCAAACGTTTTCTTTTTCTGTTAGAATTCGCCGCGAACTGGATGCCGGGGTAGACGTGACTGGATTAGACACTGGAATAGTTAATGGTCTGGATTGATTACGTCATCATTGCGGTTATCGGATTTTCTGCTTTAGTCAGTTTGATCCGTGGCTTTGTTCGCGAGGCTTTATCGCTGGTAACCTGGGCTTGCGCCTTCTTTGTTGCCAGCCATTATTACCCTTATCTCGCCATCTACTTCACGCGTTTCGAAGATGAGTTAGTTCGAAACGGGATCGCAATTGCCATCTTGTTCATCGCGACGTTGATCGTAGGTGCAATTGTCAACTATGTGATCAGTTCGCTGGTGGAAAAAACCGGGTTGTCCGGCACTGACAGGGTGTTAGGTGTGTGTTTCGGCGCACTGCGCGGGGTGTTAATTGTCTCCGCGATGCTGTTCTTCCTGGATACCTTCACCAGTTTTTCACAAAGTGAAGACTGGAAACAATCCCAGTTGATCCCACAATTCAGTTATATCATCAGGTGGTTCTTTGACTACCTGCAGAGCACGTCGAGTTTCTTGCCAAAACATATTTAGTTCAGGCAGCGCTGAAGAGGAAAAGACAACATGTGCGGTATTGTCGGTATCGCCGGTTTCATGCCGGTAAACCAGTCGATTTATGACGCGTTAACGGTGTTACAACACCGTGGGCAGGATGCCGCAGGCATCGTCACCATTGATGCCAATAATAACTTCCGTTTACGGAAAGCGAATGGCCTGGTGAAGGATGTTTTCGAAGCCCGCCATATGCAACGCTTACAGGGCAACATGGGTATTGGCCATGTGCGCTACCCAACGGCTGGCAGTTCCAGCGCTTCAGAAGCTCAACCTTTTTACGTCAACTCTCCGTTCGGCATCACCCTTGCTCATAACGGTAACCTGACCAATGCTCACGAATTGCGAAGCAATCTGTTCGAAGGCCAGCGTCGCCATGTGAACACCACTTCCGATTCAGAGATCCTGCTTAATATCCTGGCGAGTGAACTGGATCGTTTCCAGCATTACCCGCTGGAAGCCGATAACATTTTCGCTGCGGTTGCTGCGGTGAATCTGAAAATCCGTGGCGCTTACGCGTGTGTGGCGATGATCATCGGTCACGGCATGCTGGCGTTCCGTGACCCGCACGGTATCCGTCCGCTGGTTATCGGTAAGCGCACGCTGGAAGACGGCCGTAATGAGTACATGGTGGCGTCTGAAAGTGTGGCACTCGATACGTTAGGCTTTGAGTTCCTGCGTGACGTTGCGCCGGGCGAAGCGGTGTATATCACCGAAAAAGGCCAGCTCTACACTCGCATGTGTGCAGAGAATCCTCAGTACAATCCGTGCCTGTTCGAGTACGTGTACTTCGCGCGTCCTGACTCCTTCATCGACAAGATTTCCGTCTACAGCGCCCGTGTTCGTATGGGTGAAAAGCTGGGCGCGAAAATTGCCCGTGAATGGGAAGATCTGGATATCGATGTGGTCATTCCTATCCCGGAAACCTCCTGCGATATCGCGCTGGAAATCGCCCGTATCCTGAATAAACCGTACCGTCAGGGTTTTGTGAAAAACCGCTACGTGGGCCGTACCTTTATCATGCCGGGTCAGCAGGAACGTCGTAAATCAGTACGCCGTAAACTGAACGCCAACCGTGCCGAGTTCCGCGATAAAAACGTGCTGCTGGTGGATGACTCCATCGTGCGCGGTACCACCTCTCAGCAGATTGTTGAGATGGCACGTGAAGCCGGTGCGAGACGTGTTTATCTGGCGTCAGCGGCGCCGGAAATTCGTTTCCCGAACGTTTACGGTATCGATATGCCAAGTGCCAACGAGCTGATTGCGCACGGCCGTGAAGTCAGCGAAATCAATCAGATGATTGGTGCTGATGCGTTAATCTTCCAGGATCTGAGCGACCTTATCGCTGCAGTGAAAGAAGACAATACCGATATCGAGAAATTCGAATGTTCAGTCTTTGACGGTGTTTACGTGACTAAAGATGTTGACCAGAACTATCTGGAATACCTCGAAGCCCTGCGTAACGACGACGCTCAGGCATTGCGTGGTCAGCAGGAAGCGGAAAACCTTGAGATGCACAACGAAGGCTGATTAGCGGGTTGCTGACATCCGCATAAACGCGTCCCTCCGGTGAACAACCGGGCGGGCGCGTTTTTTTATGTCTGAATTTATGTCAGTATTGGCAGCATAGGGTCTGGTTACATTTTTCTAAGGCAGTGTTCATGAAACGACTTATCGTCGGTATTTCAGGCGCCAGCGGCGCAATTTATGGTGTCAGGCTTTTGCAGGTTTTGCAGGGCGTGCCTGATATCGAAACTCATCTGGTGATGAGCAATGCCGCCCGCCAGACGCTGACCCTGGAAACGGATCTGACGCTACGTGATGTTCAGGCACTGGCGGATGTGGTGCATGATTCGCGTGATATCGCCGCCAGCATTTCTTCCGGCTCTTTCAAAACAGCAGGAATGGTGATTTTACCCTGCTCGATTAAAACGCTTTCCGGGATCGTAAACAGTTACACCGACGGTTTGCTGACGCGTGCTGCGGACGTGGTGCTTAAAGAACGCCGCCGTCTGGTATTGTGCGTGCGCGAGACGCCGCTGCATCTTGGGCATTTGCGCCTCATGACGCAGGCCGCTGAGCTTGGCGCCATCATCATGCCGCCTGTTCCGGCGTTTTATCACCGCCCGACGTCTGTTGAAGATATTATCGATCAGACCGTAAACCGGGTGATTGATCAGTTTGATATTGAGCTCCCTGAAGACTTATTTGTTCGATGGCAGGGCAGTCGCTGATCTTTCTTCTCCCAATCCGCACTCATTTCGCGCAGTTCAGTTACATTGCACCAACAATGATCACAATTTGATTCATTAAGGTGCAGTGTTCCTTGCCCCTTCAGCTATTCTTCCTTCAGACCTTTGAAAACTTTCATTATCCCGATGCTTTTTTGACCGGTTTTCGTTCTCTCACCGCGTAAAGTGGCTGTGCTGAGAAACGGCACGAAAAGTGCATGAGAAAATCTGGCAAAAAGCCATTTGCATCGTTCAGCAAACTATAAAAAGACGTTCATTCACGCACACACAACCACAACAGATGAATAATCACTGAGGCTAATGTATGAAAAAGTTGTTCAAGGTTCTTCCGCTGGTTCTGGTCTTAGCCAGTGCAGGTAGTGCATTTGCTGCCGTGCCTAAAGCAATTAATATCGGTACTGATCCGACTTACGCCCCATTTGAATCAAAAGACTCCAGCGGCAAGCTGGTTGGCTTTGATATCGACCTGGCTAACGAGATGTGTAAACGTGCAGCCATCAAATGCACTTATGTTGAAAGTGATTTCGATGCACTGATCCCCTCTCTGAAAGCCAAGAAAATTGATGCGATTATTTCCTCATTATCCATCACCGAAAAACGTCAGCTGGAAATTGATTTCACTGAAAAACTTTATGCCGCTAACGCCCGCCTTATCGCGCCTAAAGGCTCCAAAATTCTGCCCACTCTGGATGCCCTGAAAGGCAAAAACGTTGGCGTATTGCAGGGTTCCACTCAGGAAGCCTATGCCAACGCACAATGGCAGCCAAAAGGCATCAACGTGGTGGCTTACCAGAACCAGGATCTGATTTATGCAGATCTGGCATCTGGTCGTCTTGACGCAGCATTCCAGGATGAAGTGGCAGGCAGTGAAGGCTTCCTGAAACAGGCTGCGGGCAAAGACTATGCGTTTGCAGGCCCTGCAGTGAAAGATGATAAATTCTTTGGCGTGGGCACCGGTATGGGTCTGCGTAAGAATGAAACTGACCTGAAAGATGCCCTGAACAAGGCGTTTGACAGCATGCGTAAGGACGGGACTTACGACAAACTGGCGAAAAAATACTTCGACTTTGACGTTTACGGCGGCTGATTCGCGCTGTGAGATGTGCCAAAGGGAGCGGCTCGCCGCTCCCTTCGGTTCTGACGCGGGTTGCGGTTTTGCCTGCGCAGGGATCCATTAAAGACAGGAAAAAACCATGCTGTATGGGTATTCCCAGGTAATTATCCAGGGCACGTTGGTGACACTGGAGCTGGCGATTTCGTCAGTGATTTTAGCGCTGGTGATAGGGCTTATCGGGGCTGGTGGGAAACTGTCGAAGAGCCGGATTATTTCTGGTTTTTTTGGTTGCTATACCACGCTTATCCGCGGCGTACCTGATCTGGTATTGATGTTATTAATTTTTTACGGTCTGCAGATTGCACTCAACAGCCTGACTGAATCCGTCGGCATGGCGCAGATTGATATCGATCCGATGAGCGCTGGCATCATCACGCTGGGATTTATTTACGGCGCGTACTTCACAGAAACGTTCCGTGGCGCATTTATGGCGGTTCCGCGCGGGCAAATCGAAGCGGCGACCGCGTTTGGTTTCAGCGGCTCGCAAATTTTCCGTCGGATTCTGTTCCCGGCCATGATGCGTTTTGCTCTGCCCGGTATTGCCAACAACTGGCAGGTTATCCTTAAAGCTACCGCGCTGGTGTCATTGCTTGGCCTGAATGACGTGGTCAAAGCCACGCAGCTGGCCGGTAAAGGCACGTATCAGCCATTCTACTTTGCGATTGTGGCGGGTGTGGTTTATCTGATTTTCACCACGCTGTCGAACGGCGTGCTGGTATGGCTTGATCGCCGTTATTCGCTGGGTGTGAAGAGGGCCGATCTATGATCGAAATTTTACAACAGTACGGTATGTCCCTGCTCTACAGCGACGGTTACCGTTTCACCGGTCTGGCAATCACCCTGTGGTTACTGATCAGCTCCGTCGTAATAGGTGGATTGCTGGCGGTGCCGATGGCGGTGGGGCGCGTGTCTTCCAACAAGTTCATCCGCTATCCGATCTGGCTGTATACCTATGTTTTCCGCGGTACGCCGTTGTACGTGCAGCTGCTGGTGTTCTACTCCGGGATGTACAGTCTGGAAATCGTGCGTGGCACGGATTTTCTCAATGCGTTCTTCCGCAGCGGGCTGAACTGTACGATTCTGGCACTGACACTTAATACCTGCGCGTATACCACCGAGATTTTTGCCGGTGCGATCCGTTCTGTTCCGCACGGTGAAATTGAAGCGGCCAATGCCTACGGATTCTCACGCTTCAAACTGTACACCTGCATCATTTTGCCGTCTGCATTACGCACTGCGCTGCCCGCATACAGTAATGAAGTCATTCTGATGCTGCACTCCACTGCGCTGGCGTTTACCGCCACGGTTCCGGACGTGCTGAAAATAGCCCGCGATATTAACTCGGCGACGTATCAGCCGTTTTATGCTTTCGGGATTGCAGCAGTGATTTATCTTTGTGTTTCTTTTGTCCTGATTGGTCTGTTCCGCAAGGCGGAAAAACGCTGGCTGGCGCATGTTAAGCCTCAGTCTGCCCATTAAAAAAGCCAACCAATAATTATTGCGGATAAAAACTATGCCAGAAAACAAATTAGCGGTTCTCGATCTCCACAAGCGCTATGGCGACCATGAAGTGCTGAAAGGCGTTTCGTTGTCTGCCAATGCGGGGGATGTGATCAGTATTATCGGCTCATCAGGATCGGGGAAAAGTACCTTCCTGCGCTGTATTAACTTTCTTGAGAAACCAAGTGAAGGTTCCATCAGCGTCAATAACCAGGATATCCGTATGGTGCGCGACACCGACGGTCAGCTGAAAGTGTTTGATAAAAAACAGCTGCAACTGCTGCGTACCAAACTGACGATGGTGTTCCAGCATTTCAACCTGTGGAGTCACATGACGGTGCTGGAAAACGTCATGGAAGCGCCGGTGCAGGTGCTGGGGTTGAGCAAAGCCGAAGCGCGTGAACGTGCGGTGAAGTATCTCGATAAAGTGGGCATCGACGCCCGCGCACAGGGTAAATATCCGGTGAATCTGTCAGGTGGTCAGCAACAGCGCGTGTCTATTGCCCGTGCGCTGGCGATGGAACCGGAAGTGCTGCTGTTTGATGAACCGACTTCCGCGCTCGATCCTGAACTGGTTGGCGAAGTGCTGCGCATTATGCAAAAACTGGCAGAAGAGGGGAAAACCATGGTGGTGGTAACGCATGAGATGGAGTTTGCCCGCCATGTCTCCAGCCACGTCATTTTCCTGCATCAGGGCGTGATCGAAGAGCAGGGCGATCCTTCCGCAGTCTTCGGCAGCCCGAAAAGTGCGCGCCTGCAACAGTTCCTTTCAGGTGCATTGAAGTGATATCCGTATTCCTTCCCCTCTCACGAGGGGAAGGCTGGGGTGTGGGTTTTGCTCAACTAAAACAGGATCAGCCTTTCGCGGCCAGCAGGCACAGCTGAACGGTCAGTTCATAGGATTTCACAAACGAATTCACCGGCAGGAACTCGAATTTCGAGTGGAAATTATGTGCTCCGGTGAAGTAGTTCGGCGTCAGTAAACCTTTGGCTGACAGCGCTGCACCGTCGGTGCCGCCGCGCATCGGGATCACTTTTGGCTCCACGCCAATCTCTTTCAAACCCGCAAAAATTAAATCAATCGCCCGGCGATCTTCGCCGATAGCGCTGCTGATATTGCTATAGGTATCACTGATCTCAACGGACACTTTCGCCGCCGGATACTGCGCGGCAATCTCTTTCGCGACATCCTGAATTTTTTGCTTACGGGCGGCAAAACTGGCGCTGTCGAAATCACGGATTGAAGCTTTCAGTTCTGCACCTTGCTGCGACGCGCTCATGCCGTTGAACCAGACATAACCTTCACGGCCTTCGGTATTTTCAGGCGTTTCTGCACGATCAAAATGACTGATGAAGTCTTGCGCCATCAGCAACGGATTGACCAGCACTCCTTTGGCTGACATTGGGTGCGCCGTCACGCCGGTGAAGGTGATTTCTGCTGCTGCCGCATTGAAGTTTTCGTACACCACTTCGCCCAGTTCACAGCAGTCGATGGTATAAGCAAAATCAACATCGAAGCGTGCGAGATCCAAAGCTTTCGCGCCGCGCAGGCCGATTTCTTCATCCGGCACAAATGCCACCACGATATCGCCATATTCCTGCTCAGTGGTCAGATTTTCCAGCAACGTCATTACCACTGTCACCGCGGCTTTATTATCTGCACCCAGCACGCTGGTGCCGTCGCTGAAAATAATGTCCTGGCCTTTATAAGGCAGGATCTCAGGGCGTTCGGCAGGGCGCAGCCAGATATCCTGCTCCTTATTCAGGCACACATCTTCGCCGGTAAACCGCAAAGTTTGCGGGTGAATGTCCGGGCTGAGGCCGACATCCACGGTATCAATATGCGTGATGAAGCCGATACGCGGCCCGCCTTTTTTAGTACCGGATTTTACGGCGGTGACGGTCGCGTATTCATCGATCTGAATGTTTTCCAGGCCGAGCTGGTGCAACTCATCGGCCAGTAAACGCGCCATATCATGCTGGCCCGGCGTGCTTGGCAGAGTGGTTGCGCTGGCATCACTTTGTGATGTCACGGAAAGATAGCGGTAGAAACGTTCGGTAAGCTGTTTTGCAATTGTTGTCGACATCTTGACCTCTGAATGTGCGCAAATATTGTTCCCTGTTATAAGATTTTCATATATAACAAAGTATTACTACGTGTTATCCAGATGTTAATCTGTTTTTGCTTTATGTTCCACGATGAAGAAGATTTAAACACTCTCCGGACAGGGAAAAAGGGAAAATAATGAAACACAACCTATTAAAAATAAGCACAGGTTTACTGGCGCTGGCCATCACGGGTGGCGTATCTGCAAAAACGCTGGTGTATTGCTCCGAAGGTTCGCCTGAGCAATTCAACCCGCAACTTTACACCTCCGGCACTTCTGTGGATGCCAGCGCGGCACCGATTTATAACCGCCTGGTGGATTTCAAAATCGGGACCACGGAGCTGATCCCAAGCCTGGCGGAAAGCTGGGATGTCAGTGAGGACGGTAAAACCTATACCTTCCATCTTCGTAAAGGCGTGAAGTTCCAGAGCAACAAGTTGTTCAAACCCAGCCGCGATTTCAATGCTGACGACGTGATCTTCTCGTTCATGCGTCAGAAAGATGAAAATAACCCTTACCATAAGGTTTCCGGCGGCACGTACCTGAACTTCGACAGCCTGAAAATGGGCGACCTGATTGGCAGTATCGATAAGGTGGATGACTATACTGTCCGCTTTAATCTGACCCGACCGGAAGCCCCGTTCGTGGCAGATCTGGCGTGGTATTTTGCATCGATCCTCTCGGCGGAATATGCCGATCAGATGCTCAAAGCCGGTACGCCGGAAAAAGTCGATCAGGATCCGGTCGGCACCGGACCGTTCGAACTGATGCAATACCAGAAGGACACGCGTCTGCTGTACAAAGCCTTCCCGGAATACTGGCAGGGCAAATCTAAGATTGACCGTCTGGTGTATACCATCACGCCTGATGCCTCGATGCGTCTTGCTAAACTTGAGAAAAACGAGTGTCAGGTGATGCCGTTCCCGAATCCGGCCGATCTTGAGCGTATGCGCGCCAATAAAGACATCAATCTGCTGAGCAAGGCTGGCCTGAACACCGGTTTTCTCTCGTTCAATACGCAGAAAGCGCCACTGGATAATGTGAAAGTGCGTCAGGCACTCACCATGGCGATTAACAAACCGCAAATTATCGAAGCGGTATTCCATGGCACAGGAACCGTGGCCAAAACTCTGCTGCCGACCGGTGTCTGGAGCTACAACGACAAGCTGGTGGATTACGATTATTCGCCTGAGAAAGCCAAAGCCTTGCTGGCCGAAGCGGGAATGCCGAACGGTTTTGATATTGATTTGTGGGCGATGCCGGTTCAGCGTCCATATAACCCGAACGCCCGTCGCATGGCGGAGATGATCCAGGCGGACTGGGCGAAAATCGGCGTCAAAGCGCATATCGTCAGTTACGAATGGGGCGAATACCAGACCCGTATCCGTAACGGTGAGCACATGGCAGCGCTGATGGGCTGGACGACGGCGAACGGTGATCCGGATAACTTCTTCGGTCCGCTGTTTACCTGTAATGCCGCGAAGGGCGGTTCGAACTCAGCCAAGTGGTGTTACGCACCGTTCGACAAGCTGATTACCGAAGCGAAAGAAACCACCGATCATGCGAAACGCGTCGCACTTTACGAGCAGGCCCAGCAGATGATGCACGATCAGGCTCCGGCGGTGATGATCGCCCACTCGACCATTTTCGAACCGGTCCGCAAAGAAGTGACCGGCTATGAAGTGGATCCGTTTGGGAAACATGTGTTTTATCAGGTGGATGTGAAGGAGTAAAACGATCCGTGCAGTTAGCTCCCTCCCCTGCGAAGGGGAGGGCTGGGGTGGGGGTATTAAAGAAATATCAGAAATTTGAAGTGTGCATTACTCACGGTGTTAGTCCTTAATACCCCCTCCCGTCCTCCCCCTTCGCAGGGGGAGGAGCAACGCCAAAACGGTTTTTCTTCACTTGCAGCTCCCCCGGGCTGCCAAACCCTTCACGCCAGCAGATCCTCCAGTGCTTCTTTCAATTCCTGATGCTTAAACTCAAACCCTGCGGCTTCCAGCCTGCGCGGCACGGCACGCTGGCCTCCCAGCACCAGCACAGCGGATTCGCCCATCAGCAGGCGCACTACGGGGGCAGGTGCGCGCATAAACGCCGGGCGGTGGAGGACTTCACCGAGCAGGGCGCTGAATTGTTCGTTACGTGCCGGATAGGGCGATACCATATTGAATGGCCCGGAGAGCGTTTCGTGGGCGAGCAGGAACAGGATCCCGTCAATCATGTCGCTGATGTGGATCCAGGGCATATATTGCTGACCATCACCGATCGGGCCACCGAGACCGGCGCGGAATGGCAGCACTATTTTTGCCAGCGCACCGCCTTTTTCGGCCAGTACGATCCCGGTTCGCAGTAAACAAACTCGCGTGACCGGACTTTGTGCGGACATCGCCAGGGCTTCCCAGCGGGCGCACAGTTGCCAGGTAAACTGTTTGTTCGGCGGCTCATCTTCCGGCACCAGCGCCTGACCCTGATCGCCGTAATAGCCCACCGCCGAACCGGAAATGAAGACTGAAGGCGGCGTCTGACTGGCATTAATCAGCGTCGCCAGTTTTTCAGTGAGCTGCCAGCGACTTTCACATAACAAGGCTTTGTGTTGTTTCGTCCAGCGTTTGTCCGCGATCGGCTCACCGGCAAGGTTGATGACGGCGTCGAAACCGTCGAGGGTGGTTTTGCCTTCCAGCGTTTCCCAGACCTGAACCTGCGAACCTAACAGCTTCGCTGCTCGTTCAGGGGCGCGGCTCAGTGCGGTAATCTGATGAGATTGCTCAAGAAGCCGCCCGGTGAGTTTTCGGCCGATGAGCCCGGTAGCGCCGGTTATCAGGATTTTCATATCGTGATCCTTAACTGTCTGAATTCGCGGATGAACTGTCTCTAATCATAGATGAGTCACCGCCATTAACTCGCGATATGGAGCACAATTAAGTGTTTTTATTTTGCAGAAGGGAAAAACACCTCCGGCAAAGTACGGAGGCATCGGGGCAGATTATGCCTGCGCTAAAGCATAGGCTTTTTGCGTCGCAGGACGGCTTTTCACCCGCTCAAACCAGTTGCGTACGGCAGGAAACTCCGCCAGATCAACTCGCTGGCGCTCATGCGCAGCCACCCACGGGTAAGTGGCAATATCAGCAATGCTGTAATTCTCGCCAGCGATATAGGCATTTTTCTCCAGCTGACGGTTCAGCACGCCATATAACCGCCGGGTTTCCTGCAGGAAACGTTCGATGGCATAAGGTACAGGCTGCGGAGCGTAGTGGGTAAAATGGTGATTCTGGCCCAGCATCGGGCCAAATCCGGCAACCTGCCAGGTCAGCCATTGCAGCGTGAGCGTTCGTTCGCGCAGTTCCTGGCTGAGGAATTTGCCGGTTTTTTCTGCCAGATACTGCAAAATTGCGCCAGACTCAAAGACACTGATCGGTGCGCCGCCATCAACGGGCTCATTATCGACAATCGCGGGGATTTTATTGTTCGGCGAGATAGCGAGGAATTCAGGCCTGAATTGCTCTCCGGCGCTCATATCAATTCGATACAGCCGGTATGCCAGGCCACTCTCTTCAAGAAAAAGAGAAATTTTATGGCCGTTGGGTGTGGGTGCGTAATAGAGATCGATCATATTGCCTCCTGCGTTTTAATCTGACTCCGCGACTTGCGGGGCGGAATGCGCCAATGGGGAATTGATAATCACAAACTTAATATCCTGAGTAATAGGTTATCATAATGCATATGAACGGCTGTCTATGTCAGAGTTGTCTGATGGCGAACTTTGTGGGCTAACATAACTTTTACCAGGTATCAGCGCACCCATAGCTATTGAAGCGACATAGCAGACCCAGATAGAATCTCCGGACATTATCGACGTGTTGCAAAATCACAGCGCACAGACTTATTGCGCAAAGACCAGCGCTTAAAAGAGAAGGTTCCAGCGGATGTCAGAACAAGAGCAAAACATCAGTACGGATGAGTGGGTTGATATCGTCAACGAAGACAACGAAGTCATTGCCCAGGCCAGCCGACAACAAATGCGCGCTCAGGTCCTGCGTCATCGTGCCAGCTATATCGTGGTTCATGATGGCATGGGAAATATTTTGATTCAGCGCCGGACTGAAACCAAAGATTTCTACCCGGGCTGGCTGGATGCAACCGCAGGTGGCGTGGTGCAGAGCGGTGAAAATATTCTGGACTCTGCGCGCCGTGAAGCCGAAGAAGAGTTAGGGATTGCCGGCGTTCCTTTTGCCGAGCACGGTCAGTTCTATTTCGAAGAAGAGAACAAATGCCGCGTCTGGGGCGCACTGTTCAGCTGCGTTTCCCATGGGCCGTTCGCTTTGCAGGAAGAAGAAATCGATGCAGTGCGCTGGATGACACCGGAAGAAATCACTGCACGTTGTGATGAATTTACGCCTGATTCTCTGAAAGCGTTGTCATTGTGGATGACGCGCAATAATGAGAAAGAGCACGGTAAACCTCTGACGCGTGAAGAGACAGTTCCGGCAGCGGAAAGTGTGAAAGCGGATGAAGACCCGTCCGCTGAAAATGAAATCTGATAAGCATCTCGCGGGCGATATACTATCGCCCGTGGTTTTTAGCAGCTGTCCCGCTTACACAATGACGATGCGATCGTCACCTCTTCCCATTCCTCATCATTAATCCTCGCCAGTAACGCCTGTGCGGCACGTACCCCGATTTCTTTATGAGGAATCGCGATGGTGGTCAGCGGTGGCTGACAGACTTTGCTGACGTCCGAATTACCAAAACCCACCACTGCAAGATCGTCCGGCACTTTGATTCTTCTGCGCTGACATTCATACAGCGCACCGCAGGCGAGATCGTCTGACACACAAACCAGCGCGTCGAGTTCAGGCCAGGCCAACAGAAACTCAGGCAGTTGCTGGGCTCCGGTAGAAAAGCAGGCAGGTTCCGCAGCGTTAATCACCCGGTGCGGCGACATGTGCGCTTTCAGCATCGCTTTACGCCAGCCCTGCAAATGTTGCTGGAAAATCCACTGTTCCTGATTAGCGCACAGCATACCGATGTTCTGATAACCCTTTGCTACCACGGTCTGCGTCAGCTGAAACATTGCCTCGACGTAATCAATACCGATATTCATGTCGATAGGGGAATCAGTCAGCGCACCGATCTCCAGCACCGGAATCGTCAGGTTATCCAGCCATTGCCGGACATTCGCGGAATGCTCGACGGAAAGCAAAATAGCGGCTGCCAGATTGTAAGACAGCAGCGTTTCCAGCAGCTTTTCCTCACGCTCCATCCGGTGCTGGGATTCCGCCAGCATGATCTGGTACCCCGCCGGTTGCAGCACTTTTTGCAATCCGGCAAACATCTCAGCGCAGCCGGATTCAGACAGACTGGGCACAATCATTGCAATGGTATTGGATGAGGCTGATGCCAGTGAACTCGCGGCCTGATTGGGCAGATAACCCAGCTGGCTGACGGCTTCTTCGATTTTTTCCCGCAGTTTGTCGGAGACCTGCTCCGGGGTTCGCAGCGCGCGGGAAACGGTCATGCTGCCCACGCCTGCAAGCTGCGCGACATCCGCCAGAGTCACTCTTCCGGTACTGCGTCTTTTCTTGTTAATGGACATTCACGATCCTGACCTTAACTGCGCATCTTGCGCACAATGTATACCCACAGGTATAGCGAAAAAAGCGGGCCGCAGCAGGACCGGCAAAACGGGAACCACGGCAGAATTCGGTAAATTATCGGCAATTTCCTGACAAAGTATACCGTTATTTATGCGATCCGCTGGCCGGTGATACCGCTGGGGGACTATTTTTGATAGCGCTATCACAGATCTCAATGATAGAAGTTTGGTAGCGCTATCTTTGTGAGATGTATCACAGATGTTAACGCTACCGCTGAAGTAGAGTCTGGATCGTTGGTGCGGACTGGGGGAAATTTGACCGGCCATCTTCAAAAATAAAACGGAGCATCACTATGCTGAATGATTGGCTGACATCTGAACGAATTCAGATCAGAACGGATATCACGGACTGGCGGCAGGCAGTGGAAGTGAGCGCTGAACCACTGCTGAAAGAAGGGACAATTACCCCTGATTACCTGACCGCAATTTTTGCGCAGCGGGAAAAGCTGGGGCCGTATTTTGTTCTGGCACCGGGCATCGCAATGCCACACGCCAGACCGGAAGAGGGAGCAAATGGACTGGGGTTATCGCTGCTGACGTTACCGCAGGGGGTTAAATTTAATTCGGAGGATAACGATCCGGTGTATACCGTCGTTATGTTATCCGCGCCCGATAAGCACAGTCATATTGAGCTGATTTCTGAGCTGGCGGAATTATTTTCCAGTGATGAAGATATGCAGAAAATCCATCAGGCGAAAAGTATCAGTGAAATACAGGATGTGATTTCCCGCTTTTAATTTGAGTTAATACCGTAACAAGGAAGATCATTTCAGTCAGGAAATATAAACAGTCAGAGGCCTGAATACGGTCAACTGATACGCTATGTTACGCATTCAAAACAGATAAAGAACAGGTGAATAAAATGAAAATTATGGCGATTTGCGGTTCCGGTTTAGGCAGCAGCTTTATGGTTGAAATGAACATTAAAAAAGTGCTGAAGAAACTGAATATTCAGGCGGAGGTTCAGCACTCTGATTTGTCTTCTGCCATTCCCGGTGAAGCCGACCTGTTCGTGATGGCGAAAGACATCGCTGCCAGCGCCAGCATCCCGGAAAATCAGTTAGTGGTGATCACTAACATTATTGATATTAATGAACTTGAAACCAAACTGATTGCGCATTTTGAAAAACACCCAGTGTCCTGACGGTACTGGATAACCCTACAAATAAAACAAATAGACAAACGAGGTGGATATGTTTATCCAGGAAACGCTCAAGTTTGTGGTTGATATATTAAAAGTGCCTTCCGTACTGGTAGGGCTCATCGCATTAATCGGCCTGGTCGCGCAGAAGAAAAACTTTTCTGATGTGGTCAAAGGTACGGTAAAAACAATACTGGGCTTTTTAGTATTGGGCGGTGGTGCCACGGTATTAGTCGGCTCTCTTAATCCATTAGGCGGCATGTTTGAACACGCCTTTAATATTCAGGGTATTATTCCAAATAACGAAGCCATCGTTTCCATCGCGCTGGAGAAATTTGGTGCACCGACCGCGTTAATTATGGCGTTCGGTATGGTGGCTAACCTGATTGTGGCGCGTTTCACCCGACTGAAATATGTCTTCCTGACCGGACATCACACGTTCTATATGGCCTGTATGATCAGCGTCATTCTGACTGTTGCCGGTTTCGAAGGCGTTTCTCTGGTCTTCACCGGTTCCCTGACGCTCGGTCTGATCATGGCGTTTTTCCCGGCGCTTGCACAACGCTACATGCGTAAAATTACCGGCAGTGACGACGTAGCGTTCGGGCATTTTGGCACCATCGGTTACGTCTTATCAGGCTGGATCGGCAGTAAAGTCGGTAAAGGCTCCCGTTCAACGGAAGAAATGAACCTGCCGAAAAACCTGAGCTTCCTGCGCGACAGTTCCATTTCTATCTCACTCACCATGATCATTATCTATCTGATTATGGCGGTGTTCGCCGGTCAGGTCTTTGTTGAAGCGACGTACAGCGCGGGCCAGAATTATCTGGTGTACGCCATCATCATGGCGATTACCTTCGCGGCAGGTGTGTTCATCATTCTGCAAGGTGTGCGTCTGATCCTGGCAGAAATCGTTCCGGCATTCGTCGGCTTCTCTGAAAAACTGGTGCCGAATGCCCGCCCGGCGCTGGACTGTCCGGTAGTTTATCCGTACGCACCGAATGCTGTACTGATTGGCTTCCTGTTCAGCTTCCTCGGTGGTCTGGTCGGCCTGTTCCTGTTAGGGCAAATGCATCTGGTGCTGATCCTGCCAGGCGTGGTGCCACACTTCTTCACCGGCGCCACGGCGGGTGTCTTTGGCAATGCGACCGGCGGACGTCGTGGCGCGATGGTCGGTGCGTTTGCTAACGGTGTGCTGATTACCTTCCTGCCGGTTTTACTGTTGCCGGTACTGGGTGCGCTGGGCTTTGCCAACGCGACCTTCTCTGACGCGGACTTCGGCGTCATCGGCATCCTGCTGGGCAATCTGGCGCGCTTTATGTCGAAGGAAGGCATCATGGCGCTGATTGTCGGTATCTTCGCGGTACTGGTTGCCTGGAACTATCTCGGCAAAAAAACCGTGGCTGAGAAAGAAGTCACTGAGAAGTAATTCCCTGCATCAAACCGTTTTTAACTAATACGCTTTCAAACAAATACGTTTTTTAACTCCATCCGGGAAACACTGTCCTGCCTGTTAGAAATAACAGGCCAGGATAAGTGCTCACTAAATTAAGGACCAATAAAGATGAAAGATGTCCAGGAGGTTCGTGATCTGGCCCGCCATATCCGCATCGAGACGCTGAAAATGCTGACCGGTCTGGGATTCGGGCACTATGGCGGCAGCATGTCAGTGGTGGAAACGCTGGCTGTTCTGTATGGCGATGTGATGCGCATCGATCCGAAAAAACCCGACTGGCAGGATCGCGATTATTTCGTGTTATCCAAAGGCCATGCGGGACCGGCGCTGTACGCGACGCTGGCGCTGAAAGGCTATTTCCCGGTCAGTGAATTGCAAACGCTGAACCAAAATGGCACCCGTCTGCCGAGCCATCCCGACAGGCTGCGCACCACCGGCGTGGACGCGACCACCGGTTCGCTGGGGCAGGGTGTTTCCATTGCTGCGGGCATGGCGCTTTCGCATAAACTGGCAGGTCGCACTAACCGTGTATTCTGCATTCTTGGCGACGGCGAACTCAATGAAGGCCAGTGCTGGGAAGCCTTCCAGTTTATTGCGCACCATAATCTGCACAACCTGACACTGTTCATCGATTACAACAAACAGCAACTGGACGGCATGCTGGATGAAGTGATCAAACCTTTCGATCTGGCCGGAAAATTCAGTGCGTTTGGCTTCGATGTGCAGACCATTAAAGGCGATGACATTGTGGCTATCAGCGAAGCGGTTACACCGGTTCGTCATGCCGAACAGCGTCCGCTGGTGGTGATCCTCGACAGCATAAAAGGGCAGGGCGTGAAGTATCTCGAGCAACTGGCGAACTCACACCATCTGCGTTTAACGCCGGATATGAAACTGGAAATCGAAAACGCTATCGCTGAGCTGGAGGCCACCCATGTTTGAAGTCTCTCTTGAATTACAAAAAGACGCGGTGGAAATGCGTAAAGTTTACGCTAATACCGTGCGTGAAAAGATTGTGGAAAATACGCCGATTATCGCGCTGGAAGCCGATTTGATGAGCTCGATGGCGATGGACGGCGTGCATAAAGATCACCCTGAACACGTCATCAATTGCGGCATTATGGAAGCCAACGTTATCGGTGTGGCGGCGGGTTTATCGCTGACCGGTCGCGTGCCGTTTGTGCATACTTTTACCGCTTTCGCCAGCCGACGTTGTTTCGACCAGTTGTTTATGTCGCTGGATTATCAGAAGAATAATGTCAAAATCATCGCGTCCGATGCCGGTGTCAGCGCCTGTCATAACGGTGGCACACATATGTCGTTCGAAGATATGGGCATTGTGCGCGGGCTGGCGAATTCTGTGGTGATGGAAGTGACGGATGCAGTCATGTTCCGCAATATCCTGCTGCAGCTGATGGATTTAAAAGGTTTCTATTGGGTGCGCACCATCCGTAAACAGGCCACGCAGGTTTATCGGGAAGGTTCGACATTCACCATCGGCAAAGCCAATGTGCTGCGTGACGGAACGGACGTGACGCTGATTGCCAACGGTATAATGGTCGCAGAAGCGCTGAAAGCAGCTGAAATGCTGGAACGCGAAGGGGTCAGTGCGGCGGTGATTGATATGTTCACCCTCAAGCCGATTGATAAAGACATTATCATCAAATACGCCGCGAAAACTGGCAAAATTGTGACCTGTGAAAACCACAGTATTCACAACGGGCTGGGCTCTGCGGTGGCGGAAGTGCTGGTGGAAAATCAGCCAGTGCCGATGCGCCGTGTTGGCGTGAAGGAACGTTACGGTCAGGTCGGGACGCAGGAGTTCTTACAGCAAGAATATGGCCTGACGGCTGAACATATTCTGGAAGCCGCGAAAACGTTGCTCTGATTTATCAAAAAAACCACTAAAAAAACGCCGGACATTTAGCCCGGCGTTTTGCGTTCAGAAACTTTCTGTTTAAAAGTTCTGGCTTATTTAGCCGCAACCGCTGCTTCGGCCTGAGCAGACTGAATCGCGGTCAGTGCCACGGTGTAGACGATATCGTCTACCAGGGCGCCACGGGACAGGTCGTTAACCGGTTTACGCATACCCTGCAGCATCGGACCGATAGAAACCAGATCCGCAGAACGTTGTACCGCTTTGTATGTGGTGTTACCGGTGTTCAGATCCGGGAAGATGAACACGGTCGCTTTACCCGCAACCGGCGAGTTTGGCGCTTTGGATTGTGCAACGTCAGCCATGATGGCGGCGTCGTATTGCAGCGGACCATCGATGATCAGGTCAGGACGTTTTTCCTGCGCCAGACGGGTCGCTTCACGCACTTTCTCGACATCGCTACCTGCGCCGGAGTTACCGGTCGAGTAGGAGATCATCGCAACGCGTGGTTCGATACCGAATGCCGCTGCGGAATCCGCAGACTGGATCGCGATTTCAGACAGCTGCTCAGCGGTTGGATCCGGGTTGATCGCACAGTCGCCGTACACCAGAACCTGGTCAGGCAGCAGCATGAAGAACACAGAAGAAACCAGTGAGCTGCCCGGCGCGGTTTTGATCAACTGCAAGGGTGGACGAATGGTGTTTGCAGTGGTGTGAACAGCACCGGAAACCAGACCGTCAACGTTACCTTGTTCCAGCATCAGGGTGCCCAGAACCACGTTGTCTTCCAGTTGTTCACGGGCTACCACTTCGGTCATGCCTTTGCTTTTACGCAGTTCAACCAGACGTGCCACGTATTCTTCGCGCACAACAACCGGATCAACGATTTCGATGCCTTTACCCAGCGTCACACCCTGAGCTGCAGCAACGCGTTTGATCTCATCAGGATTACCTAACAGAACACATTCCGCGATACCACGTTCAGCACACAGCGCTGCCGCTTTCACGGTACGTGGCTCGTCGCCTTCCGGCAGAACGATGCGTTTACCGGCTTTACGTGCCAGTTCAGTCAGCTGATAACGGAAGGCTGGCGGAGACAGACGGCGTGAACGCTCGGAGTGGGCACTCAGGGAGTTGATCCAGTCAGCATTGATATGAGAAGCCACGTACTGCTGCAGTTTCTCTACTCGCTGATGGTCATCTGCAGGAACTTCCAGGTTGAAGCTTTGCAGGCTCAGGGACGTCTGCCAGGTGTTGGTATCGACCATGAAGACAGGCAGGCCGGTCTGGAAGGCGCGTTCGCACAGGCTGTTGATGCGCTCATCAATTTCGTAGCCGCCGGTCAGCAGGATCGCACCGATTTCCACGCCATTCATGGCGGCCAGACAGGCTGAAACCAGCACGTCAGGACGGTCAGCAGACGTGACCAGCAAGGAACCCGGACGGAAATGCTCCAGCATATGAGGAATGCTGCGTGCGCAGAAGGTCACGGATTTCACGCGGCGGGTTTTGACGTCGCCTTCGTTGATGATGCGTGCGTTCAGATGCTTCGCCATGTCGATTGCGCGGGTGGCAATCAGCTCGAAGCTCCATGGGATGCAACCCAGAACCGGCAGCGGGCTGTTGGCGAACAGCTGAGTCGGATCGATGTTAGCCACGCTGGCTTTGGTGGAGTCATCAAAAATTTCTGACAGATCAGGACGGGTACGACCCTGATCGTCAACCGGTGCGTTCAGTTTGTTGATGATAACGCCGGTGATGTTTTTGTTTTTGCTGCCGCCGAAGCTGGAACGCGCCAGTTCGATACGTTCTTTCAACTGTGCAGGAGAATCATTGCCCAGCGCCAGAACGAAGACGATCTCTGCGTTTAGGGTCTTAGCGATTTCATAGTTCAGCGCGTTGGCGAACTGGTGTTTACGGGTAGGGACTAAGCCTTCCACCAGCACCACTTCTGCGTCTTTGGTGTTTTCGTGGTAACGCGCGATGATTTCTTCCATCAGCACGTCCTGCTGGTTTGAGCTCAGCAGCGTTTCAACGTGGCTCATTTTCAGCGGTTCAGCTGCAGTCACGGTGGAGTTAGCACGAATGATCGTGGTGGTCTGGTCAGGAGCATCACCACCAGCACGCGGTTGAGCGATTGGCTTGAAGATGCTCAGGCTGACGCCTTTTTGTTCCATGGCACGGATCACACCGAGGCTGACGCTGGTCAGACCAACGCTGGTGCCTGTTGGGATCAACATAATTGTACGGGACACGGCTAAACCTCTTTAACGGTTGCCAGGCAGGGACATTCGCAGGTTTGTGCAGAGGGGATAATGATCAGCATAAGCGCGATGATTATCCTGCGCGGTGCGTTCAAACGGGCGGCGTTTGCCTATGGGTGAAAAATTGCCCGCATTACGCGGGCAGTCTCAGAATTATGCAGTCAGACGCGCGGCGTCTTGTGCAATCACCAGCTCTTCGTTGGTCGGGATGACCAGAGCGGTGCGGGTGCCTTCTTTGTTGATGGCACCGGATTTGCCGAAGCGTGCAGCCAGGTTGCGTTCGTGGTCAACTTCAAAGCCCAGCAGACCCAGTTTGTCCAGAGACAGTTCGCGAACCATCGCAGCGTTTTCACCGATACCGCCGGTGAAGACGATAGCGTCCAGACGGCCTTCCATCAGTGAAGTGTATGCACCAATGTATTTCGCCAGACGGTGGCAGAAGACGTCCATAGCGCGTTTAGCGTCAGCTTTGGTCGTGTAGTTGTCTTCAACATAACGGCAGTCACTGGTCACTTCAGTCAGACCCAACAGGCCAGATTCTTTGGTCAGCATTTTGTTGATTTGGTCAACGCTCATGCCCAGTGAATCGTGCAGATGGAAAATGATTGCCGGGTCGATGTCACCGCTGCGGGTACCCATCACCAGGCCTTCCAGTGGGGTCAGACCCATAGAAGTATCGACACATTTACCATTACGGATAGCACTCACAGAACCGCCGTTACCCAGATGGCAAGTGATCAGATTCACTTCATCCACTGGCTTGTTCAGCATTTTTGCAGCTTCCTGAGTCACGTAGAAGTGACTGGTGCCGTGTGCGCCGTAACGACGGATATGGTGATCTTTATACAGGCTGTACGGCAGGGCGTAGAGGTAAGACTCTTCCGGCATGGTCTGATGGAAAGCGGTGTCGAAAACGGCAACGTTTTTATCAGCCAGTTTAGGGAAGGATTTCAGCGCTTCGTCGATACCGATCAGGTGAGCCGGGTTATGCAGCGGCGCAAACGGAATAGATTCTTTGATACCTTCAATGACAGCGTCGTTGATCAGCATTGACTTGGTCAGCTTTTCGCCGCCATGAACGATGCGGTGGCCGATTGCAACCAGCTCTGCGGACAGCTCAGGTTTTTTGCTCAGAATGTTGTTAACGATGAATTTCAGCGCTTCACTGTGTGCGGCACCCGCACCTAAAGCGGCTTCTTCTTTGCCACCGTCCATTTTCCATTTAATACGTGCTTCTGGCAGATGGAAACATTCGGCTA
Source organism: Rahnella bonaserana (assembly GCF_019049675.1). Classification (GTDB taxonomy): domain Bacteria; phylum Pseudomonadota; class Gammaproteobacteria; order Enterobacterales; family Enterobacteriaceae; genus Rahnella; species Rahnella bonaserana. Next base: position 382,913 of record NZ_JAFMOW010000066.1, read on the forward strand.
AACCTGAAATGTGCTCTTCGCCGTTTGCAGCATCAATGATGGCAAACTTAAGGGAAGAACTACCACAGTTAAGAACCAGTACAAGCTTACTCGACATGGAAGTACCTATTTATTGTTGGTGCTGTTTAAGAAAAACAATACACGTGGTTAATAAATCGTCAATCTGACATCAAGCGTAGCGCATAATGGCGGTGACAATTATGATTAACATCATGCCGGAGAGCCAAAACCGGCATGATGATGAAAAAGCTGGAGAATCGCCGGGCTTTACTTGTTTAAGCCCTCTGATAACAAAGAAATAACCTGTGCACGGGCACAAAGTTTCTCTGTTATGCGCCTTCAGGATGTTACTAATCAGTAAAAACACTAACAAAAAATACAATAACTAATTACAAAACCACCCAGAGCAAGGCACTATGCTTAATATAGGGAGCAAACATTGCAATTACCGTTTGTACCCCAACTTTATTATGATGTCGTTGCCTGAGAGGGTTGCGAGGCTGCGATAGAATACCGACAGTGTCAGTAAAAACAAAATATATTTTATCGTGGTAAACTCCAGTTTGTGTTTTACAACTATTTTTTAAATTTTATGCGTGAAGTTGAGGTGCAGATATGACGAGTAAGCCAACGGGCTCTGTAAGCTGGTTCCAGATCTTCCAGCGCGGACAGCACTACATGAAGACATGGCCGTCAGATAAGCGCCTGGCTCCGATGTTTCCGGAGAACCGCATCTCCACGGCCACTCGTTTCGCCGTGCGTATTATGCCGCCGGTTGCGGTATTTACCCTGACGTGGCAAATCGCGCTCGGTGGTCAGCTTGGGCTTGCGGTGGCCACGGCGATTTTTGCCTGTAGTCTGCCAATGCAGGGATTGTGGTGGCTCGGTCGTCGTTCGGTGACGCCGCTGCCTCCTGGTTTACTCGGCTGGTTCCATGATGTGCGCAATAAGCTCGCTGAAGCGGGGCAGGCACTGGCACCGATTGAGGGCACCCCGACCTATCAGTCTTTAGCTGACGTACTTAAACGCGCGTTCAAGCAACTCGATAAAACATTTTTAGACGATCTGTAAGCCTGAGTTCCCGCTGACCCTGTCAGCCATCATCTATAGTCTTTCATGAGTGGCATAACACCGGAGGAAAGTCCCCTCCGGTGATTATTTCAGATGAGATCCCGACTCAAATCAAAGAATGGTGTGCTTGCGATTTCGCAGAACTTTGCGCTATGCCATGCTTTGCTCATTATGCAGACATGAGGATTTTCACGATGGAAATGACTAACGCTCAACGCCTGATTTTGTCGAATCAATACAAAATGATGACTATGCTGGATCCCGATAACGCGGAACGGTATCGCCGGTTACAGACGGTCATTGAACGCGGTTTTGGTTTGCAAATGCGCGAGCTGGACCGAGATTTCGGCGAACTGTCGGAAGAAACCTGTCGCACTGTGATTAATATTATGGAAATGCACCATGCCATGCAGGTGTCGTGGACCAATCTGAAAGACACGCAGGATTTGGATCGTCGCCGTATCGATTTCCTGGGCTTTGATGCTGCCACTGAATCCCGTTATTTAAGCTATGTTCGCTTTATGGTGAACACCGAAGGACGTTACACTGACTTCGATGCAGGCACGCATGGCTTTAACTCGCAGACTAAAATGTGGGATAAATACCAGCGTATGCTGGCCGTGTGGCAATCGTGCCCGCGTCAGTACCATCTGAGTGCGGTAGAGATCGCGCAAATCATTAATGCTTAATGTGAAATAACCAAAGGGGAATTGCCTGTGGAGTGCAAAGGTTTCTTGTTCGACCTTGATGGGACGTTAGTGGATTCATTACCGGCAGTTGAGCGTGCATGGATTAACTGGGCGCTCAGCTGGGGAGTAAGTCCTCAGGATGTTCTGGCGTTCATTCACGGCAAACAGGCGATAACTTCCTTACGTCATTTCATGGAAGGCGAAAGTGAAGAAACGATTCAGAAAGAGTTTCTCAAACTGGAACAAATCGAGGCGACTGACACTGAAGGCGTCACTGCGCTTCCCGGCGCCCATTTGCTGTTGAGCGAACTTAACCGCCAGGATATTCCCTGGGCGATTGTGACCTCCGGTTCAATGCCTGTCGCCAGCGCCCGTCATAAAGCGGCACACTTGCCTGAGCCCGAAGTATTTATCACTGCCGAGCAGGTGAAACATGGTAAACCCCAGCCGGATGCCTATCTGCTGGGCGCCGAACGTTTAGGTCTGGCACCGGAAGATTGCGTGGTTGTTGAAGATGCGGCTGCCGGTGTGATGGCCGGTCTGGCTGCGGGCTGTAAAGTCATTGCAGTGAACGCGCCTGACGACACGCCAGGAATTGAAAATGTCGATTTTGACCTGACAACCCTGGAAGTTCTGTTGATCAGTCGTACCGATGAGGGTGTAAAAGTCAGCCTGCGTTAAGTACAGAAAAAACACAGTTTCCTTCTTTAAATTGATATAAACCTCGCCTGTGCGAGGTTTTTTTATGCCATTCTGATACCCGTCATACTTCAAATCGTCTCCGCGTTGGCTGCGTTACTCGGCACATCCATGGGCCTCGCTCCAGAAGGAGTCGCTGCAAGCAGCGTTCCAATCTGCTCCGGGCAGATTGGTCGCAAACCCCGGTCACTTACTTATGTAAGCTTCCGGGGATTTACTCAATTGCCGCCTTGATACAATTCGAATTATTCAGGGTATCAGGTGAGTTATCGTCCCTTCTCAACGCAAACGGAGTGTGTTTTGACCGGTGAATTATTTTGGGTAGTCACGTTACTTGTTATTGCTATGGTGCTGTTTGCGCGAAATACGCTGCGAATGGATATTGTTGCATTGCTGGTGATCGTTGCCTTCGTGCTAAGCGGCACGCTGACCATCAATGAAGCGCTGGCGGGATTCAGTGATCCCAACGTGATTCTGATTGCCGCACTGTTTGTCGTCGGGCATGGTCTGGTGAGAACCGGCGTGGCTTATCAGGTCGGTGACTGGCTGATGAAGGTGGCGGGTAACAGTGAAACACGCATGCTGGTTTTACTGATGCTCACGGTGGCCGGTCTGGGTGCTTTTATGAGTTCCACTGGTGTGGTGGCGATCTTCATTCCTGTTGTCATCAGCGTTTCTGCCCGCATGAAAACCTCTCCTGCACGACTAATGATGCCGCTGAGTTTCGCCGGGCTTATCAGCGGCATGATGACGCTGGTAGCGACACCGCCCAATATGGTGGTGAACAGTGAGTTGCTGCGCGAAGGATTCGACGGTTTTGGTTTCTTCGGCGTGACACCGGTCGGGCTGGTGGTGCTGATTATGGGTGTCGGCTATATGCTGATCGCCCGCCGCTGGCTCTCTTCGGATAACGCCTTGCAGGATAAACAACGCTGGAAACGCCGGACTTTTCGCGATTTGATCCGCGACTATCGTCTTACCGGCCGGGCGCGAAGGGTGACTGTCCGCCCCGGCTCTCCGCTGGTCGGACGTACGCTGGATGATTTACATCTGCGTTCGCGTTATGGCGCAAACGTGGTAGGCATTGAACGATGGCGTAAGTTTCGCCGTGTGATGGTCAGCGCGACAGGGAATACCGAACTGTTTGCCCGCGATGTCTTGCTGCTTGATATGTCCGATTCCGGCATATCATTCAGGCAGTTTTGTACCGATGAAATGCTTGAGCCGATGGTGCTACGTGGCGAGTATTTCTCTGAGCAATCAAGGGATGTCGGCATGGCCGAAGTGTCGTTAATCCCTGATTCCGAGTTATTGGGTAAAACACTGCGTGACGTGGCTTTCCGTTCGACCTACGGCCTTAACGTTGTTGGCATCCGCCGTCAGGGAGAAGCGCTCGAAGGCAGACTGGTGGATGAGGAATTACAGCTCGGTGATATGTTGCTGGTGATTGGTGACTGGAAACTCATCCGTCAGCTTCAGCAACAGATGCATGATTTCATTGTACTTAATCTCCCCGCTGAGGTGGACGAAGTCGCGCCTGCGCTGAGTCAGGCTCCTCATGCACTGTTTTGTCTGGCGCTGATGGTCGCGCTGATGCTCACCGATGACGTACCCAATGCAATTGCCGCCATCATTGCCTGCATCCTGATGGGAAAATTTCGTTGTATTACTATGGAGGGCGCTTATAAAGCCATTCACTGGCCAAGCCTGTTGTTGATCATCGGGATGATGCCTTTTGCACTTGCACTGCAAAAAACTGGCGGTGTGGCGTTGATTGTTAAGGGATTGATGGAGGTCAGTGGCGGTTATGGTCCGTATATGATGCTGCTGAGTTTATTCATTCTCTGCGCGGGCATCGGCCTGTTTATTTCCAATACGGCGACTGCCGTGCTGATGGCGCCGATCGCGATTGCTGCGGCGCATCAGATGGGCGTCTCGCCTTACCCGTTCACCATGATCATTGCGATTGCCGCGTCTGCTGCCTTCATGACCCCGGTATCTTCACCGGTGAACACGCTGGTAATGGTGCCGGGTAACTATAAATTCGGCGACTTTATCCGCATCGGTGTACCTTTCACTTTGCTGGTGATGGTGGTCAGCGTGTTTCTGGTACCGGTGCTTTTCCCGTTCTGATCAGAGCGGGGAATCGAGGCTGATTTCATCCAGTGACAGACTGAAGCTCGGAATAAAGACTTCCATAAAATAGTCCATCTCCGGGCTTTGTCTGTCTGCCAGCGTTTTTTCCAGACGAGCCTTTGCCAGTGTGAATTCGTTATTTCCCGCAGACAATTCTTCCAGGCATTTCAGGTAGGCGCACAGCGCATCAGCCTGTTTGACCGTCAGCTTTTCATCCTCAGTGTAATAATGCTCGTCGATCAGAGGGCGGAAATCTTCCTGCAATTCCTTCGGCAACATTTCAATCAGTTTTTGCTGAGCAATTTTCTCGATCTTTTTGTATTCATGCGCAATTTGCGGATTGTAATACTTGATGGGTGTCGGCATATCGCCGGTCAGCACTTCACTGGCATCATGATACATCGCGAGCAAGGCAACGCGTTCAGCGCTCAGATTGCCGTTAAATTTACGGTTTTTAATGACGGCTAAGGCGTGAGCCACGAAAGCAACCTGCAGGCTATGCTCTGAAACATTTTCTGTGCGAACGTTGCGCATCAGCGGCCAGCGGCTGATCAGTTTGAGACGGGAAAGATGGGCGAAAAAATGACTCTGATTCATAGCACTCTCAATAACAACGGTGAATGAGCGTCCATTGTGAGCAGTGCGGGGCAGTGATGTAAATAGGTGAAAGAGAAAAGGGCGCAGCTGTTGAAGCTGCGCCCTGAAGATTACTGGCGGTAGGTCTCAAGGAAACGGCCCAGTTTGTTGACGGCCATTTCCAGTTCGTCTACGCGCGGCAGCGTGACGATGCGGACGTGATCCGGATACGGCCAGTTAAAGGCGGTACCCTGAACCAGCAAGACTTTTTGCTGAAGCAGCAAGTCGAGCACCATTTTCTGGTCGTCATGGATGTTGAAACGTTTGGCATCAATGCGCGGGAACATATACAGCGCGCCTTTCGGCTTCACGCAGGAAACCCCCGGAATTTCATTGATCAGTTCCCATGCGCGGTCACGCTGCTCAACCAGACGTCCGCCAGGCTGAATAAACTCGCTGATGCTCTGGTATCCGCCCAGTGCGGTCTGAATAGCATGTTGCATCGGCACGTTGGCACACAGACGCATCGAGGCCAGCATTTCCAGACCTTCGATATAACCTTTCGCATGTTTCTTCGGCCCGTTCAGGACCATCCAGCCCTGACGGAAACCGGCAACACGATAGGTTTTTGACAGACCGTTAAAGGTGACGGTCAGCAGGTCCGGCGCCAGTGAAGCGATAGAAATATGCTGAGCCTCGTCATACAGAATTTTGTCGTAAATTTCGTCTGCGAAGATAATCAGGTTGTGCTCGCGGGCGATGTCCACAATCTGCATCAGCAATTCTTTGCTGTAGACAGCACCCGTCGGATTGTTCGGGTTGATGATGACGATGCCACGGGTGCGCGGGGTAATTTTGTCTCGAATATCTGCGATGTCCGGGAACCAGTCTGCACCTTCGTCACACAGATAATGCACTGCATTGCCGCCGGAAAGTGAAACCGCTGCTGTCCACAACGGATAGTCCGGCGCAGGCACCAGCATTTCGTCGCCGGTGTTCAGTAATGCCTGCATAGACTGAACGATCAGCTCAGAAACACCGTTGCCGATATAGATATCTTCAACCGTGATGTCCCGCATATCGCGCGCCTGATAGTGCTGCATGATCGCTTTACGGGCAGAAAACAGACCTTTGGAATCACAGTAACCCTGCGCCGTGGGCAGGTTGCGGATGACATCGACCAGAATTTCATCCGGTGCTTCAAATCCGAATGGCGCCGGGTTGCCGATATTCAGTTTGAGAACTTTGTTACCTTCTTCTTCAAGGCGTTTTGCTTCTTTAAGCACCGGGCCGCGAATGTCATAACAGACGTTGTCCAGTTTGTGGGATTTTTCAATCGGGGACATGTAAATGAGAGCCTTTTGCAGTAAAGCCTGGTCTTCCCTGGCGACGAGCGGCCGCAGAGCAGTGCGAATGGCACAATTTACTCCCCGACAGAGGGCATGAGAAGGGCTTTGCACCGTTTTGGTGAAAAACAGCAGTAAAGTCAGCTGAGGCGGGCTTTTAACAAAGTGATTGAATCGCAGGATGGTTTTTAATTCTTATATTTGTGTGTTTTGCATTTTTATATTTTGCAAAAGTACGCTTTCTGACCAATAAATTCACTGTTTTCGCTGACTACACTGCCTTATGCGTTGCCCCCCCAGAGCGAATGTTGAGCTGAACATCATGAAAACTTACCAAAGCTCGACAAATTCTGAAAAAAAATCAGGCCGCCTTGCTTTATTGATAAACATTCTTAACAACAATCAGTGTTATTTCGCTAATGTATAATAATGAATGCTGGATAGATGATCATGTTCTTAATGATATCTGAAACCTATTTCATTAAAATATGTAAATGCTTCAGAAGCATATATTTTAATTTTTCTGCATAAACAAATTTTGAAGAAACTAGAAAAATCTTAATCTTGCTTTAACAATGCCCGACGGAGAAAAAAAGTTATTCACGTGACTCGATGAATTTGTTGAATTATATTTTCACTAACTGGTTTTATTAATTAATTTCACTTATGTTTTCTGCGCCTGAGATTGCGCGTATTTTCGACTATTGCAGACAGAATGCGCACGCCGGCGGGTTATGGAAGGGTTCAGCAGGACAGACTATATTAATTAAGATGCTCTAATCATTTAGCCTTTATGGGGTTTTGTGGTGCGCAAAGTTAATGCCCGGATACTTACAATGACCAAAACTTTCATGCACAAATATTTCTCAATTTAGGTTATCAAATGAGTGAGTATCCGACATATCTGGTATTCTGCTTTTTGCGGGTACTTTGACGCACCATCAGGGTAGCTTGTTATTAGATTCTATAAAGTGAAGAAAAACTATGACAATTGCAAATCGTCCAATCCTCAATCTCGACCTTGACCTGTTGAGGACATTTGTAGCTGTTGCTGATTTAAATACGTTCGCTGCGGCTGCTGCTGCTGTGTGTCGTACTCAGTCGGCGGTAAGCCAACAAATGCAACGTCTAGAACAACTGGTTGGAAAAGAACTGTTTGCCAGACATGGACGCAATAAATTATTAACTGAACATGGTATTCAGTTATTGGGGTACGCACGCAAAATCCTTCGTTTCAACGATGAAGCCTGCACCTCTTTGATGTACAGCAACGTTCAGGGCGGGATAACTATTGGTGCGTCAGATGATACTGCTGACACCATTTTACCTTTCCTGCTCAGCCGTGTGACCTCGGTCTATCCTAAGTTGTCGATTGATGTCCGCGTTAAACGCAGCCCTTTCATGTTGTCGATGCTGGAAAGTGAGGAAGTGGATTTGGCCATCACCACGATGACCAATACCGATCATCCGCACATCGTTCTGCGCACTTCGCCTACGCTCTGGTACTGTTCAGCGGATTTTGCTTATCCTTCGGGAGACAGCGTGCCTCTGGTGGTGCTTGATGAACCAAGCCCGTATCGTTTAATGGCGACTGAGCATCTTAATCAGGCGGGGATCCCGTGGCGTATTGCGTACGTGGCTTCAACATTGTCGGCTATTCGTGCTGCGGTGCGTGCGGGGCTGGGCGTAACTGCGCGACCTATCGAAATGATGAGTCCGGAGTTGCGTGTGTTGGGTGAGCAGGATGGTTTACCACGACTGCCGGACACGCAATATGTGCTGTACAAAAATGCGCGTTGTGAAAATGAACTGGCTATGGCAATTTTCAATGCCGTTGAGCAGGGGAATGATCCCTATTCGTTAAGCGCTTATGGTCCGCGTCCCGTAGTGGATGATGATCAGGAGTTCCTGGCAGATTCCCAAAACTAAGATTTTGCCCCAGCTTTACCTTCCGCCTCCGTTTAACGAGGCGGGGGTAAAGGCTTCTACCTCTTTTGAGGTGTAAGAGTTATACTTTTAGTTACTTTGTATTCTGTTTGGTGCAAAACCCACGTTTTTTCTACTTATCTCCCCGCGTCCCCCGTAAAGACGCTTATCCGTAACATTCCTCATCTACAATTTTGTGACTAACTGGCGAAAAAATCAGCGCTTTTCAACGTTAAAAAACAACATCAAATTTATCTGTAAATCGCTTGTCGTTTTTTGAAAATCAACAAAACTTGTTAAAAGTGTGCCTTTTTTTCTATCAAAATTGACAGAACTCTGACACAGATCAAAAAAATAACCCTATTAAGAGAGTGGAAGCGCTGCCTATTCCTGCGACAATAGGAAAGTACGAAAGATGTCATAACTCCCATCACAGGCTCATGCTTTACCACAGTATTTTACTGACACGATTTAGCTTAAGTACCGGCGCATGATATGTTAATTAAATGCTATGCATGTAAACTAATGTGGAGATACTTTTGTCAAAGTTGACAAAAGGTTATAGAAAAGGGTAAAAAGCCCACAACAAATCACTGGCTTAATGCCTTGTTGAGCCGTGAACTGTGTGGTTTTTAATCCTTCCCTTGAATCGATGTGGTGCGCAAGCTGCCGACCTTACAGAGCAGATGCCAAAGTGCCACTTTTGATGAGTAAGCAATGAGTATGTCAACAGCCACTGAAGTCATCGCTCAACACTGGGCGTTCGCCGTTTTTCTTATCGTCGCAATGGGTCTTTGTTGCCTGATGTTACTGGGCGCCGCGTTTCTTGGCGGGAGAGCCAGAGCGCGTTACAAAAACACGCCTTTTGAATCAGGTATCGCCTCTGTCGGCACCGCCCGGCTGCGCCTGTCTGCCAAGTTCTATCTGGTCGCCATGTTCTTCGTTATTTTCGACGTTGAAGCTCTGTATCTGTATGCATGGTCAACGTCTATTCGCGAAAGCGGCTGGACCGGATTCGTTGAAGCCACCATTTTCATTTTGGTACTGCTGGCTGGTTTGTTCTATCTGGTGCGTATTGGCGCGCTCGACTGGACACCAACACGTTCGAAAGGACCTGTTAAACCAAGCCCGGCGATTAATACCAACAGTCACCCTCAGTAAGCAGTCATAGCGAGGCATTAAGATGGACTATACGCTCACCCGCATAGACCCGGACGGTGAGAACGACCGTTACCCCCTGCAATCTCAGGAGGTCGTCGGCGATCCTCTTCAGGAACAGGTTAAACGCAGCGTCTTCATGGGAAATCTCCAGGAATCACTGCATGGCATGGTGAACTGGGGTCGTAAGAATTCCCTTTGGCCGTATAACTTCGGCCTTTCATGCTGTTACGTGGAAATGGTGACGTCATTCACTGCGGTGCATGACGTTGCGCGTTTTGGTGCAGAAGTTCTGCGTGCTTCACCACGTCAGGCTGACTTTATGGTGGTTGCCGGAACCTGCTTCACTAAAATGGCGCCGGTTATTCAGCGTTTGTACGATCAGATGCTGGAACCAAAATGGGTCATTTCGATGGGAGCCTGTGCGAATTCCGGCGGTATGTACGATATTTATTCTGTCGTTCAGGGCGTGGATAAATTCCTGCCTGTCGATGTGTACATCCCGGGATGTCCGCCGCGTCCGGAAGCCTATATGCAAGCTCTGTTACTGCTGCAGGAATCCATCGGCAAAGAACGTCGCCCATTGTCATGGGTTGTTGGCGATCAGGGTGTTTACCGCGCGAATATGCAGTCTGAAAAAGAGCGTAAACGTGCTGAGCGTATTGCCGTGACAAATCTGCGTTCGCCGGACGAGATTTAACACTGCGGTCTGAGAGTCAACCCTGAGGGGAGGTGTTTATGAATATCCCCCTTACGGCATAAATGACCATTTAGTGTGGTGAAAAAAATATGACAGATTTGACGACGCAAGATTCCGCCCTGCCAGCATGGCATACCCGTGATCATCTCGATGATCCGGTTATCGGCGAATTGCGTAACCGTTTTGGGCCAGAGGCCTTTACTGTTCAGGCGACCCGTACCGGAATTCCCGTGGTGTGGTTCAAACGTGAACAGTTACTGGAAGCGATTACCTTTTTACGAAAACAGCCAAAACCTTATGTCATGCTTTTCGATTTGCATGGCTTTGATGAGCGTTTACGTACTCACCGCGACGGTTTACCGGCCGCGGATTTTTCCGTTTTCTATCACCTGATCTCGGTCGAGCGTAACCGCGACATCATGATCAAAGTAGCATTGGCAGAAAACGATCTTCATGTTCCGACCATTACTAAAGTGTTCCCGAACGCTAACTGGTATGAGCGCGAAACGTGGGAAATGTTCGGTATTACCTTCGATGGCCACCCGCACCTGACGCGCATCATGATGCCGCAGACCTGGGAAGGGCACCCGCTGCGTAAAGACTATCCGGCACGCGCTACCGAGTTCGATCCTTACGAGCTGACCAAGCAGAAAGAAGAACTCGAGATGGAATCGCTGACCTTCAAGCCTGAAGACTGGGGCATGAAGCGTGGTACCGAAAATGAGGACTTTATGTTCCTCAACCTCGGTCCTAACCACCCGTCCGCGCATGGTGCATTCCGTATCATTTTGCAGCTTGATGGCGAAGAGATTGTCGACTGTGTTCCGGATGTCGGTTACCACCACCGTGGTGCTGAGAAAATGGGCGAACGCCAGTCCTGGCACAGCTACATTCCTTACACCGACCGTATCGAATACCTCGGCGGTTGTGTTAACGAAATGCCTTACGTGCTGGCTGTTGAAAAACTCGCCGGTATTGTGACGCCGGATCGCGTTAACACCATCCGTGTCATGCTGTCTGAACTGTTCCGTATCAACAGCCATCTGCTGTACATCTCTACGTTTATTCAGGACGTGGGCGCGATGACTCCGGTGTTCTTCGCCTTTACCGATCGTCAGAAAATCTACGATCTGGTGGAAGCAATCACTGGTTTCCGTATGCACCCGGCCTGGTTCCGTATTGGTGGCGTAGCGCATGACCTGCCGAAAGGCTGGGAGCGTCTGCTGCGTGAGTTCCTTGACTGGATGCCAGCTCGTCTGGATTCCTACGTCAAAGCAGCGCTGAAAAACACCATTCTGATTGGCCGTTCCAAAGGTGTGGCTGCGTATAACGCAGATGACGCTCTGGCCTGGGGCACTACCGGTGCGGGTCTGCGCGCAACGGGTATTCCGTTCGACGTGCGTAAATGGCGTCCATACTCTGGCTACGAAAACTTTGACTTTGAAGTCCCGACAGGGGATGGCGTCAGTGACTGCTACTCCCGTGTCATGCTCAAAGTTGAAGAACTGCGTCAGAGCCTGCGCATTCTGGAACAGTGCTACAAAAACATGCCGGAAGGCCCGTTCAAGGCGGATCATCCGCTGACCACGCCGCCACCGAAAGAGCGCACGTTGCAACACATTGAAACCCTAATCACGCACTTCCTGCAAGTGTCGTGGGGGCCGGTGATGCCTGCGCAAGAATCTTTCCAGATGGTTGAAGCAACCAAAGGGATCAACAGCTACTACCTGACCAGTGACGGCAGCACCATGAGCTACCGCACCCGTGTCCGTACGCCAAGCTTCCCGCATTTGCAGCAGATCCCGTCCGTAATCCGTGGCAGCCTGGTATCCGACCTGATCGTGTATCTGGGCAGTATCGATTTTGTAATGTCAGATGTGGACCGCTAACGATGACAGATATCAATAAAGACTCAGAAGTTCAGTACATCAACGTCAGCGAGCCAGTCTCGCCGCCGGTGTTTGTGCTGAGCGACGCTGAACGTGAAGCGATTGAGCACGAAAAACATCACTACGAAGATGCCCGTGCGGCCTCTATCGAAGCGCTGAAGATCGTACAAAAAGCGCGTGGCTGGGTGCCTGATGGCGCTATCTACGCGATCTCCGATGTTCTGGGCATTCCTGCCAGTGACGTTGAAGGTGTGGCGACATTCTACAGCCAGATTTTCCGTCAGCCGGTTGGCCGCCATGTGATCCGTTACTGTGACAGCGTGGTGTGCCACATCACCGGTTATCAGGGGATCCAGGCTGCTCTGGAACAACAGTTGCACATCAAGCCGGGCGAGACGACCGAAGACGGGCGTTTTACCCTGCTGCCGACCTGCTGCCTCGGTAACTGTGACAAAGGCCCGTCAATGATGATTGATGAGGACACGCACAGCCATCTGACGCCAGAAGCGATCGGCTCGCTACTGGAGCGCTACGCATGACATACATTCCAAGACACATCGAACGCACGCCGGAGATGCACCCGCTGACCTGGCGTATGCGTGATGATAAACAGCCTGTCTGGATTGACGAGTACCGTAGCAAAAACGGTTACGTCGGTGCAGAAAAAGCCCTTAAAGGCATGGGTCAGGAAGAAATCGTCAATCTGGTAAAAGACGCTGGCCTGAAAGGGCGCGGCGGCGCAGGTTTCTCCACGGGTCTGAAGTGGAGCCTGATGCCGAAAGACGAAAGCATGAACATCCGCTATCTACTGTGTAACGCCGATGAGATGGAACCGGGCACGTATAAAGACCGTATGTTGATGGAGCAAATGCCGCACCTGCTGGTGGAAGGCATGTTGATCTCGGCATTCGCGCTGAAATCTTACCGTGGCTACATCTTCCTGCGTGGCGAATACATCGAAGCTGCTGTGAATCTGCGTCGCGCGATTGCGGAAGCCACTGAAGCGGGCCTGCTGGGTAAAAATATTCTCGGCACCGGTTTTGATTTTGAACTGATTGTTCACACCGGTGCAGGGCGTTACATCTGTGGTGAAGAAACCGCGCTGATCAACTCGCTGGAAGGCCGCCGTGCTAACCCGCGTTCCAAACCACCGTTCCCGGCGTCTGCCGGTGCCTGGGGTAAACCGACCTGTGTTAACAACGTCGAAACCCTGTGTAACGTGCCAGCGATCCTTGAGCACGGCGTGGACTGGTACAAAGGTATGTCTGCGGGCAAAAGTGAAGATGCCGGCACCAAACTGATGGGCTTTTCCGGTCGGGTAAAAAACCCTGGCGTCTGGGAACTGCCGTTTGGTACGACCGCACGTGAAATTCTCGAAGACTATGCCGGTGGCATGCGCGATGGCCTGAAATTCAAAGCCTGGCAGCCTGGCGGGGCAGGGACCGACTTCCTGACCGCCGATCATCTGGACCTGCCAATGGACTTTGCCAGCATTGGTAAAGCCGGCAGCCGTCTGGGGACTGCGCTGGCGATGGCCGTCGACCATGAAATCGGTATGGTTCCGCTGGTGCGTAACCTGGAAGAGTTCTTCGCCCGTGAATCTTGTGGCTGGTGTACACCGTGCCGCGATGGTCTGCCGTGGAGTGTGAAAATTCTTCGTGCGCTGGAACGCGGTGAAGGCCAGCCGGGGGATATCGAAACTCTCCTGCAGCTTTGCCGCCAGCTTGGCCCGGGCAAAACCTTCTGCGCACACGCGCCGGGTGCCGTGGAGCCATTACAGAGTGCGATTAAATATTTCCGGGAAGAGTTTGAGGCGGGTATCGCCAAACAGCATTACAACAACGCACATGCGATTGCGGGCATTCAGCCAAACAATCTGCTGAAAGAGCGCTGGTAGTGAAGGCAACAGGCAGCGGACGTGAGCCCGCTGTGCGCGAATTTCCGTAACAAGGGACGCGCTGTCGAATGATATACGCCAACCCGGCAAGAATTTTTGATTAACGCCCGTTTAGGCGGGCCACGTGGAAGCATGCTGACTATGGCTACGATTCATGTAGACGGCAAAGAATACGACGTAGACGGAGCGGACAACCTGTTACAGGCTTGCCTCTCTCTCGGCCTCGATATTCCTTATTTTTGCTGGCATCCGGCGCTGGGAAGCGTCGGCGCTTGCCGCCAATGTGCGGTTAAGCAATACCAAAATGCGGAAGACACGCGCGGTCGTCTGGTAATGTCATGTATGACACCAGCGTCTGATGGCACCTTCATTTCCATCGACGACGGAGAAGCAAAAGAATTCCGTGAAAGCGTCGTGGAATGGCTGATGACCAACCACCCGCATGACTGTCCGGTGTGTGAGGAAGGCGGTAACTGTCACCTGCAGGATATGACAGTCATGACCGGCCACAGTATGCGCCGTTACCGTTTCACCAAACGTACCCATAATAACCAGGATCTCGGGCCGTTCATCTCTCATGAAATGAACCGCTGTATTGCCTGTTATCGCTGTGTCCGTTACTACAAGGATTATGCGGACGGCACCGATCTGGGCGTTTATGGCGCGCACGACAACGTCTATTTCGGTCGTCCGGAAGATGGCCCGCTGGAAAGCGAGTTTTCCGGTAACCTGGTAGAAGTGTGTCCGACCGGCGTATTCACCGATAAAACGCACTCCGAACGCTATAACCGTAAATGGGACATGCAGTTTGCGCCGAGCATCTGTCAGCAATGTTCTGTTGGCTGTAACATCAGCCCGGGCGAGCGTTATGGTGAGCTGCGTCGTATTGAAAACCGTTATAACGGTACCGTAAACCATTACTTCCTGTGCGACCGTGGTCGTTTCGGTTATGGCTACGTGAACCTGAAAGATCGTCCAAAGAAACCATTGCAACTGCGTGGGAACGACTGGATCGAACTTAACGCTGAACAGGCGATGCAGGGCGCGGCAGACATTATCCGTCAGGCGAAGAAAACTATCGGTATCGGTTCTCCGCGCGCCAGTCTCGAAAGCAACTTTGCTTTGCGTGAACTGGTCGGAGCCGAAAACTTTTACACCGGTATCAACGCAGCAGAGCAGGGCCGTCTGCAACTGATGCTGAACGTACTGCGCAACAGTGGTGTTCACACACCGGCGCTGCGTGAAATAGAAGAGTACGACGCGGTTCTGGTGCTGGGCGAAGATTTAACACAGACCGGCGCGCGTATTGCTCTTTCTGTGCGTCAGGCCGTCAAAGGCAAGGCCCGCGCGATGGCTGCGGCTCAGCGTGTTGCCGACTGGCAAATCGCGGCTGTCCAGAACATCGGTCAGCACGCCAAACATCCGCTGTTCATCACCAACGTAGACAACACCAAACTCGACGATATCGCGGCATACAATTACCGTGCACCGGTCGATGAGCAGGCGCGTTTTGGCTTTGCTATCGCCCATGCGCTGGATAATTCTGCGCCAGCGGTCAGCGATCTGGCTGATGGCCTGAACAAGAAAATCGACGTGATCGTGCAGGCACTGACAGGTGCGCGCAAGCCGCTGATCATCACCGGTAGCAGCTCCGGTTCTGACGCCATTATCGAAGCAGCCGCGAATATCGCGAAAGCCCTGAAAGTGGTAGGCAGCGATGTTGGCATTACGTTTGTGGCTTCTGCGGCTAACAGCATCGGTCTTTCGATGATTGGTGGCGGCTCGCTGGACGAAGCACTTGAATTGCTGACTCGTGGTGATGCCGACAGCGCTATCGTGATGGAAAATGACCTTTACCGTCAGGCGCCTGAAGCGAAAGTTGATGCGGCATTAGCGAATGTGCAGAACCTGCTGGTTGTTGACCATCAGCGTACGCGCATTATGGATAAAGCCAGCCTGATCCTGCCTGCGGCAAGTTTCGCAGAAAGCGACGGCACGCTGGTCAATCAGGAAGGCCGCGCACAGCGTTTCTTCCAGGTTTACGATCCGGCTTACTACGACACAACGGTTGCCATGCTGGAAAGCTGGCGCTGGATGCACTCGCTGCATTCCACCATCAACAGCCGTCATGTTGACTGGACTCAGCTGGATCACGTCATCGAAGCCTGCGTTGAAGCACTGCCACAGCTGAAAGGCATGGTTGAAGCTGCGCCAAACGCCAGCTTCCGTATCCGTGGTCAGAAACTGGCGCGTTCTCCGGCCCGTTACAGTGGTCGTACCGCCATGCGCGCGAACATCAGCGTTCATGAACCGCGTCAGCCGCAAGACAAAGACACCATGTTTGCCTTCTCAATGGAAGGGAACAACAGCCCGACAGCTGACCGCAATCAGGTGCCATTCGCCTGGGCGCCGGGCTGGAACTCACCTCAAGCCTGGAACAAATTCCAGAGCGAAGTTGGCGGCAGTCTGCGCCACGGTGATCCGGGTGTGCGTCTGATTGAAGCAGGTGAGGGGACACTCGATTACTTCACCGCTATTCCGGCTGCCTTTACTGCTCAGAGCGATAACTGGCGTGTCGCGCCTTACTATCACCTGTTCGGCAGCGAAGAGATGACACAGCGCTCGAAGGTGATCCAGCAACGTATGCCAGAAGCCTACGTGATGGTTAACCCGGCAGACGCCGCACAGTTAGGGGTGAACGCAGGTTCTCAGGTGGAATTCACCTGTGCCGGTCAGACCCTCAGACTGCCGGTTCGTCTGAGTGAAACATTGAGTCAGGGCCAGGTTGGCCTGCCGCTGGGCTTGCCGGGCATTCCTCCGGTACTGGTTGGCGCAACGGTTGAAAATCTGCGGGAGGCAGCACAATGAGCTGGTTTACACCTGTAGTCATCGATTCATTGATCGCCATTCTGAAAGCGGTGGTGATCCTGCTGGTTGTTGTGACCTGCGGGGCCTTCATGAGCTTCGGCGAGCGTCGCTTGCTGGGCCTGTTCCAGAACCGATACGGGCCAAACCGTGTCGGCTGGGGCGGTTCCCTGCAGCTGGTCGCTGACATGATCAAAATGTTCTTTAAGGAAGACTGGGTACCTAAATTCACCGACAAAGCCATCTTTACGCTGGCACCGATGATTGCGTTTA
The DNA here is from genome assembly GCF_019049675.1 of Rahnella bonaserana. Classification (GTDB taxonomy): domain Bacteria; phylum Pseudomonadota; class Gammaproteobacteria; order Enterobacterales; family Enterobacteriaceae; genus Rahnella; species Rahnella bonaserana. Next base: position 400,138 of record NZ_JAFMOW010000066.1, read on the forward strand.
CGTCCCTGCTGATTTCCTTTGCGATTGTTCCGGTCAGCCCGACCTGGTTCGCCGCAGACCTGAACATCGGTATTTTGTTCTTCCTGATGATGGCCGGTCTGACCGTCTATGCCGTGTTGTTCGCTGGCTGGTCCAGTAACAACAAATACTCGCTGCTTGGCGCGATGCGTGCATCCGCTCAGACGCTGAGCTACGAAGTGTTCCTTGGCTTATCGCTGATGGGCGTTGTGGCACAGGCGGGTTCCTTCAATCTGCAAGACATCGTCAATTCTCAGGCGCATGTGTGGAACATCATTCCGCAGTTCTTTGGCTTCGTGACCTTTGCGATTGCCGGCGTTGCCGTTTGCCACCGTCATCCGTTTGACCAGCCGGAAGCCGAGCAGGAACTGGCTGACGGTTACCACATTGAATATTCCGGTATGAAGTTCGGTCTGTTCTTTGTGGGGGAATACATCGGTATCGTGACTGTCTCTGCGCTGATCGTCACCTTGTTCTTCGGTGGCTGGCAGGGTCCGTTCCTGCCGCCGTTTATCTGGTTTGCGCTGAAAACCGCTTTCTTCATGGTGATGTTCATTTTGATCCGTGCTGCTTTGCCGCGTCCCCGCTACGACCAGGTGATGTCATTTGGCTGGAAAGTTTGCCTGCCACTGACCTTACTTAATCTGCTGGCGACCGCTGCGGTCATCTTGTACAACGCGCAATAAGGGGTGATGAAACCATGACATTGAAAGACATAGTGGTCGGGTTCGGTACCCAGGTTCGCAGCTTGTGGATGATAGGCATGCATGCCTTCGCCAAGCGCGAAACCCAGATGTACCCTGAAGTTCCGGTCAATCCACCTCCGCGTTACCGTGGCCGTATCGTGCTGACGCGTGATCCGGACGGTGAAGAGCGCTGCGTTGCCTGTAACCTGTGTGCGGTAGCCTGTCCGGTAGGCTGTATTTCTCTGCAAAAAGCAGAAATGAAAGACGGTCGCTGGTATCCGGAATTCTTCCGCATCAACTTCTCACGCTGCATTTTCTGCGGTCTGTGCGAAGAAGCTTGCCCGACAACAGCCATTCAGCTGACGCCGGACTTCGAGCTGGGCGAATTCAAACGCCAGGATCTGGTGTACGAAAAAGAAGATCTGTTGATTTCTGGGCCGGGTAAATATCCGGAATACAATTTCTACCGGATGGCCGGTATGGCGATTGACGGCAAGTCGAAGGGCGAAGCTGAAAATGAAGCCAAACCGATCAACGTCAAAGGTCTGTTGCCTTAAGGAGCCGCAAGCATGGAATTTGCATTTTATATTGCAGCCCTGGTGGCCGTGTTGGCGACATTGCGTGTTATCACGCATACCAACCCGGTTCATGCACTGCTGTATCTGATCGTCTCTTTACTGGCGATTGCTGCGGTCTTCTTCTCGCTCGGTGCGTACTTCGCCGGTGCCCTGGAGATCATCGTTTACGCCGGCGCCATTATGGTGCTGTTCGTCTTCGTCGTGATGATGCTTAACCTCGGCAATGTCGAAGAACAGGAACGTGCATGGCTCAAGCCTGCCACCTGGATCGGACCTTCTGTTCTGTCAGTCATCCTGCTGGTGGTGATGATCCTGTCCATCCTTGGGGTGCACGATCACGGCATTAAAGGCGACATGATTGACGCGAAAGCGGTGGGTATTGCGCTGTTCGGGCCTTACGTTCTGGCAGTCGAACTGGCGTCAATGTTGCTGCTGGCCGGTCTGGTCGTGGCATTCCATATTGGTCGTGAACACAAACCGGGTGAAGTCTTCGGTGACGCACCGGTTACGACCGAAATGGCAACAAAAAGAAAACCGGAGGAGAGAGCATGATCCCTCTACAACATGGTCTTATTCTGGCCGCGATCCTCTTTGTTTTGGGGCTTACCGGGCTGCTGGTTCGTCGTAATTTGCTGTTTATGCTGATCAGTCTTGAAGTGATGATTAACGCGGCAGCGCTGGCGTTTATCGTGGCGGGAAGCTACTGGGGTCAGGCAGACGGGCAGGTGATGTATATTCTGGCCATCAGCCTGGCTGCGGCGGAGGCCAGTATTGGTCTGGCGTTGCTGCTGCAGCTGTATCGCCGTCGCCACACTCTCAATATTGATACTGTCAGTGAGATGCGCGGATGAACTTACTCTATTTAACAATTCTGTTCCCGCTGATTGGCTTCCTGTTACTGGCCTTTTCTCGCGGTCGCTGGTCTGAAAATACCTCCGCTACCATTGGCGTGGGTTCCATTGGTCTGGCAGCACTGACCACCATTTATGTGGGCATCAACTTCTTCAGCCAGAAAGCGGCGGGCGTTGAAGTCTTTAACCAGCATCTGTGGAACTGGATGCAAGTTGGTGACTTTAATATTCCAGTCACACTGACGCTCGATGGTTTGTCGATGACCATGCTGTCTGTGGTGACCGGCGTCGGTTTCTTCATCCACATGTTCGCTTCCTGGTACATGCGCGGTGAAGAGGGCTACTCACGCTTCTTCGCTTACACCAACCTGTTTATCGCCAGCATGGTGATTCTGGTACTGGCAGACAACCTGTTGCTGATGTACCTCGGCTGGGAAGGGGTGGGTCTGTGCAGTTACCTGTTGATCGGTTTCTACTACACCCATCCGGCTAACGGCGCGGCAGCGATGAAAGCGTTCATCGTGACCCGTGTGGGTGACGTATTCCTGGCTTTCGCACTGTTCATTCTTTACCGCGAACTGGGCACGCTGAACTTCCGTGAACTGATGATCCTGGCCCCGCAGAAACTGGCAGTCGGTGACACCGCGATCACCTGGGCGACCCTGATGTTACTGGGTGGCGCAGTGGGTAAATCCGCACAGCTTCCGCTTCAGACCTGGCTGGCAGACGCCATGGCCGGTCCGACGCCGGTTTCCGCGCTGATCCACGCCGCGACCATGGTCACCGCCGGTGTTTATCTGATTGCACGTACTCATGGCCTGTTCCTGATGGCGCCTGAGATCCTGCATCTGGTGGGCATTATTGGTGCGGTAACGCTGGTTCTGGCAGGTTTTGCTGCGCTGGTGCAAACCGATATCAAACGTGTCCTCGCGTACTCGACCATGAGCCAGATTGGTTACATGTTCCTGGCGCTGGGCGTTCAGGCATGGGATGCCGCTATCTTCCATCTGATGACGCATGCATTCTTCAAAGCCCTGTTGTTCCTTTCTTCCGGTTCGGTCATTTTGGCCTGCCACCACGAACAGAACATTTTCAAAATGGGTGGATTACGTAAATCCATTCCTCTTGTCTATATCTGCTTCCTGGTCGGTGGCGCGGCGCTGTCCGCCTTGCCAATCATCACTGCGGGCTTCTTCAGTAAAGATGAAATCCTCGCGGGTGCGCTGGCTAACGGCCACCTGAATCTGATGGTTGCGGGTCTGGTCGGTGCGTTCATGACCTCGCTGTACACCTTCCGCATGATCTTCATCGTCTTCCACGGCGAAGAGAAAATCAAAGCGCATGCGGGTAAAGGCATCACTCACCACCTGCCGCTGCTGGTGTTACTGGTTCTGTCCACCTTCATTGGCGCGATGATTGTTCCGCCACTGAGAGGCGTACTGCCGGATACCACTGAACTGGCGCATGGCAGTGTGCTGACGCTGGAAATCACATCAGGCGTGATTGCAATTGCTGGCATTCTGCTGGCGGCGGCCCTGTATCTGGGTAAACGCTCGCTGGTCAACAGCATTGCGAAAAGCGCACCGGGCCGTTTCTTCACGACCTGGTGGTTCCATGCCTGGGGCTTCGACTGGCTGTACGACATGATTTTCGTGAAACCCTATTTACTGGTTGCGAAACTCCTGCAACGTGATCCTCTGAACTCGATGATGAATCTGCCTGCGCTGTTTGCCCGTCTGGGTAACCGTGGTCTGACTCTCAGCGAAAACGGTCAGGTACGTTGGTACGTCGCGTCAATGGGGCTCGGTGCAGTGGTTGTTCTGGCACTGCTGCTGGTGATTTAAGCCTGCATTACGGGTGTAGTTATCAATGCCGGTCTGTTCGCGTAACGGACCGGCAAGTGAAATAGCCTTCGGGCATAAAAGAAGGGAACGACACGCCATGCTATTACCTTGGCTAATATTTATCCCCTTTATCGGCGGGCTGCTGTGCTGGCAGACTGAGCGCTTTGGGAGCAAAGTACCGCGCTGGATCGCGTTAATTGCGATGGGGCTGACGCTGGCTCTTTCCGTGCAATTGTGGTTGCAGGGAGGATATTCATTAACGACGCCTGCGGGTATTCCACAGTGGCAATCCGAGTTCTCGGTGCCGTGGATCCCTCGTTTTGGCATCAGCTTCCATCTGGCGCTGGACGGTTTGTCCCTGCTGATGGTGGTTCTGACCGGTCTGTTGGGTGTTCTGGCGATCCTCTGTTCGTGGCGTGAAATCCAGAAGTATCAGGGTTTCTTCCATCTGAACTTACTGTGGATCCTCGGCGGCGTGATCGGCGTGTTCCTCGCCATCGACATGTTCCTGTTCTTCTTCTTCTGGGAAATGATGCTGGTGCCGATGTACTTCCTGATTGCCTTGTGGGGACACAAAGCATCAGACGGTAAAACGCGTATCAGCGCAGCAACCAAATTCTTCATCTACACGCAATCAAGCGGTCTGGTGATGTTGATTGCCATCCTCGGTCTGGTGTTTGTGCATTACAACGCCACCGGCGTGTGGACATTCAACTACGCTGACCTGCTGAAAACGCCAATGTCTCACGGTGTTGAATATCTGCTGATGCTCGGCTTCTTCATCGCCTTCGCAGTGAAAATGCCGGTTGTGCCATTGCACGGCTGGTTGCCAGATGCACACAGTCAGGCACCAACCGCGGGTTCCGTCGACTTAGCCGGTATCTTGCTGAAAACTGCAGCCTACGGGATGCTGCGTTTCTGTCTGCCGCTGTTCCCGGAAGCGTCTCACCAGTTCGCGCCGATTGCCATGTGGCTGGGTGTGGTGGGTATCTTCTACGGTGCGTGGATGGCGTTCTGCCAGACTGATATTAAACGTCTGATTGCGTACACCTCTGTTTCGCATATGGGCTTCGTGCTGATTGCCATCTACACAGGCAGCCAGCTGGCGTACCAGGGTGCAGTGATCCAGATGATCGCTCACGGTCTGTCCGCAGCCGGTATGTTCATCATTTGTGGTCAGTTGTACGAACGTCTGCATACCCGTGATATGCGCCAGATGGGCGGATTGTGGGGACGCATCAAATACCTGCCAGCGTTGTCGCTGTTCTTCGCCGTCGCCACCTTAGGGATGCCGGGTACAGGTAACTTCGTCGGTGAATTCCAGATCCTCTTCGGCAGCTACCCGGTTGTTCCGGTGATCACTGTCATCTCAACCTTTGGTCTGGTGTTTGCTTCGGTTTACTCACTGGTGATGATGCAGCGCGCTTACTACGGCAAAGCAAAATCTGACGAACCGCTGCCGGGCATGACCTCACGCGAACTGTCGATCATCTTGTTACTTGTTGTATTGCTGGTGGCACTGGGCTTCTACCCGCAGCCAATTCTGGATACTTCAAGTGCCGCGATGAGCAACATTCAGCACTGGTTCGGGTCTTCAGTTTCCACTATTTCAACGACAAGGCCGTAACTCGCCATGACATTTACACTTCAAAATCTGATCGCACTATTACCGCTGATGATCGTCGGATTGACGGTGGTGGTGGTGATGCTGTCCATTGCGTGGCGACGCGACCATTTTCTTAATGCCACACTGACAGTCATCGGGCTGAACGTTGCCTTACTTTCCCTTTACTACGTCGGGCAGGTCGGCCCGCAGGACGTCACACCGCTGCTGCGCGTTGACGGTTATTCGATGTTCTACATCGGATTGGTGCTGCTGGCGAGTCTGGCCACCAGCACGTTTGCCTATCCATGGCTGGCCGGTTATCCGGACAACCGCGAAGAGTTCTACCTGTTAGTTCTCATTGCGGCTATGGGCGGCATTCTGCTGGCATGTTCTAACCATCTGGCGTCAATGTTCCTTGGGATCGAACTGATTTCCCTGCCATTGTTCGGTCTGATTGGTTATGCCTATCGCCAGAAACGCTCGCTGGAAGCGGCTATCAAATACATGCTGCTGTCAGCCGCCGCGTCATCCTTCCTGTTGTTCGGTATGGCGTTGTTGTACGCACAATCCGGTGATTTGTCCTTCGCGTCTTTGGGCAAAAATCTGGGCGATGGCGTGATGCTGCACCAGCCACTGCTGATGGCCGGTCTGGGCATGATGATTGTTGGTCTGGGCTTCAAGTTGTCACTGGTTCCGTTCCACCTGTGGACGCCAGATGTCTATCAGGGCGCACCGGCACCGGTTTCGACTTTCCTGGCAACCGCCAGCAAAATCGCAATCTTCGCCGTGGTTATGCGTTTGTTCCTGTATGCGCCGGTGGCTGACAGCGAATCGATTCGTATCGTGCTGGCGATTATCGCCTTCTGTTCGATTCTGGTCGGTAACCTGATGGCGATCAGCCAGAGCAACATCAAACGTCTGCTCGGTTATTCTTCTATCGCTCACCTCGGTTATCTCCTGGTGGCGCTGATTGCAGTACAAACGCATCAGCTGTCGATGGAAACTGTCGGTGTTTATCTGGCCGGTTACCTGTTCAGCAGCCTCGGTGCTTTCGGTGTGGTCAGCCTGATGTCCAGCCCGTACAAAGGTCCGGACGCAGAATCGCTGTTCTCCTACCGTGGTCTGTTCTGGCATAAGCCAATCCTGTCTGCGGTAATGACCGTGATGATGCTGTCACTGGCCGGTATTCCGATGACGCTGGGCTTTATCGGTAAGTTCTACGTGATTGCGACCGGTGTGACCGCGCATCTGTGGTGGCTGACCGGTGCTGTGGTTGTCGGTTCTGCGATTGGTCTTTACTACTACCTGCGCGTAACGGTGAGTTTGTATCTGAGCGCGCCTGAAACGCTGGTTCGTGATACGCCGAACAACTGGGCGCTCACGGCGGGTGGGGTCGTCGTACTGATTTCCGCGATTTTGGTGCTGTTGTTGGGTATCTTCCCGCAGCCACTGATCTCGCTGGTTCAGATGGCACAGCCGCTGCTCTGATTTAGCGCCAGAGTCTGACAAAGCCGCTCTCATGAGCGGCTTTTTTAATCGCATCGATGTATTTGTGTGATGCAAATCACATTTATATGTACGTTCAGCAAATTATTACATTAGTTTTGTGATCTCTCCCATTCCATTATTCCTGCCAATGCGTACACTGCGCGCTTGTTCCGATTCGTACAGGTTTACACCATGAATGTTTTAGTGATGATTGCCATAACCACCGGCATCCTCTCCGGTATTTGGGGCTGGGTGGCTATCAGCCTTGGTCTGATAAGCTGGGCGGGCTTCCTCGGGTGTACGGCGTATTTCGCCTGTCCGCAGGGCGGATTGCGCGGATTACTGATCAGCACACTGACTTGTCTCAGTGGCGTATTCTGGGCGGTAGTCATCATTGCGGGCAGCGCCATGCGTCCCGAATGGAGCATTCTCGGTTATATGCTGACCGGCATCGTCGCCTTCCTGATGTGTATTCAGGCACGACAGCAGTGGCTGGCGTTTGTACCGGGAACCTTTATCGGTGCCTGTGCAACTTTTGCCGCGCAGGGCGACTGGCGCCAGGTAGTGGTGTCATTGCTGGTCGGTCTGGTATTCGGTTACGCGATGAAAAACAGCGGATTATGGCTGGCGAAACAGCGCGAAAAGCAGCAGAGCAGTGCTAAAAAGGCCACCGTTTTTACAGATGTTAAAGGGTCAGAAGGTTCTTAAAACCCCGTTTTTACGACAGTTTTTGATGATCTGTCGGGCAATTAAAGCGGAACTGCGCTAGGGTTAATGGCAGCAGAAGTTTTTAGAAGACCCGAACACATCATAAGGAGATAACCATGGCTGACCAATTTGAGACACAGCAGAATTCGTTAGATGACGATTTGCGTATGCTGACTGAAACTCTGGAAGAAGTGCTGAAATCTTCCGGCGATAAAGCGGATGAGAAATACGTGCAAATTAAAGCACGTGCTGAAAACGCACTGAAAGACATCAAATCCCGTATTGATCCTTCCGCCCGTTCTTACTGCAAGAAAGCACGTCACGTCGCGGAACAGACGGACAGCTATGTGCGCGAAAATCCGTGGCATGGCGTAGGTGTGGGTGCCGCTGTCGGCCTGGTTGTCGGCCTGTTACTGCGTCGCTAATGTCATTTCTTCAGGGGCAGCGTCCTGCTGCTCCTGTTCTCCACGCACCTGCTCTCCACGCATTTGATAACTCCTTTGTCTGCTCCTATACTCCCTCTTAGCTAACAGCACTCACTTCAGCTTGATCTGTCGCATATTTTCATTTTTCGTATCGCCGCATAATTCATCCGTAATTGATCCAACCCGTTTTTTGATCCAGAAGGGTATTTCTGCCCGTCACTAAACATCCGGTATGGCCCGAGGTAGCGGTGAAACAAATATCAGCAATCATTGAGCAGCTCGATACAACGCTTGCAGGCGAATGGCCTGATACAGCGGGGATCCGGCAGTTCAGTTATTCCCTGCAAAAACAGCCAGACACCGGCCTGCTGGAATGGTTGTCTGCGCAACCTTGCTACCCGAAATTTTACTGGCAACAGCGTGATGGTAATGAAGAAGCCGCGGTTTGTGGCGATGCCTATGCTTTTGGCGATACCGCACAGGCTCAGGCTTTCATTCGCGAACATCAGGATGTGCCGGATCTGCATATCTGGGGGCTGAACGCCTTCAACGGTGCCGACAGTTCCGCCTTTGCTGCCAACGCACTTTTTCTCCCGCGCATCGAACTTTGCCGGCAGGGCAGCCGCTACTGGTTACGTTGTACGCTTTTCAGTGCCCGTTCGTTACGTGAGGAAGCGCGCCGTACCCGTTTGTTCCTGCGTTCTCTGGTCGTCAGCCAGGCTTTACCGCCGATCACCTCCCGCGTATTACAGCACCAGCATTTACCGGCGCAGCCCCAGTGGAATCAGCTCATTACCCGCGCACTGAACTGCATCGAAGCGCAGCAATTTGACAAAGTGGTGCTGGCGCGCAAGACAACGCTGACTCTCAGCCAGCCGCTGAATGCCTGCGCATTTCTGGCTGCAAGCCGTGCGGTGAATCACCACTGCTACCACTTTATGCTGGCGTTCACGCCACAACAGGCATTCCTGGGCTCCAGCCCTGAACGCCTGTTCCTGCGCAACCACGATGAGCTGTATACCGAAGCACTGGCGGGCACAGTCGCCAATGATCCTGATGATTTTAAAGCACAGCAACTGGGCGACTGGCTGCTGAATGACGGTAAAAATCAGCGCGAAAATTTGCTGGTGGTCGATGACATTTGCCAGCGTCTGCAGGGCGGGGCGCAATCACTCGACATCATGCCCGCGGAGATTTTACGTCTGCGCAAAGTGCAACACCTGCGCCGAAGCATTCATGGCGAACTCACAGATTCTGATGACGCCGGGTGTCTGCAACGTCTGCAACCTACGGCCGCCGTCGCCGGATTGCCGCGCCAGGCAGCCCGCGAATTTATCGCTGAATTTGAGCCTTTTGACCGAGAATGGTACGCCGGTTCTGCCGGATACATCAGTGCTGAACAGGCGGAGTTTACCGTTGCGCTGCGCTCTGCGGCGGTGAAAGGACATCATCTGGAACTCTATGCCGGCGCAGGAATTGTCGCCGGTTCTGACGCTGCACAGGAATGGCAGGAAATCGAAAACAAAGCCGCAGGTCTGCGTACTTTGCTGGAAGAGCACTACACGCCTGCCGTTCAGGCCGGATAATCCTTTGCCGGAGTGAGTTGACCATGTCTGTTGCCGTTTTTAACCGCCGCTGGGCGACGCTGCTCCTCGAAACCCTGACCCGCCATCAGGTGCAGCATGTCTGCATCGCACCCGGTTCCCGCTCCACGCCGCTGACCCTTGCCGCCGCTGCGCATCCGCACCTTATCTGCCATACCCATTTTGATGAACGCGGCCTTGGCCACCTGGCGCTCGGACTGGCAAAAGCCAGCGGGCAGCGTGTGGCGATCATTGTCACCTCCGGCACGGCGGTAGCCAATCTTTATCCGGCGCTGATTGAAGCCGGGCTGACCGGCGAAAAGCTGGTGCTGCTTACCGCCGACCGTCCGCCGGAACTCATTGACTGCGGCGCAAATCAGGCGATCCGCCAGACCGGGATATTCGCCAGCCATCCGGTACAAACCCTGGATTTACCGCGTCCGACTCCGGAAATCAGCGCCCGCTGGCTGGTTTCTGCGCTGGATAATACGCTGGCGCAGCAGACGCACGGTGCGGTGCATATTAACTGTCCGTTCGCCGAACCGCTGTATGGCGAAGACAACGGCGAACATCTGGACTGGTTGCAACAGCTTGGCGACTGGTGGCAGGGACATCAGCCGTGGCTCGGTTACTCACCGGTTGAACATACCACCGCACAGCCGGACTGGTTTTCATGGCGGCAAAAGCGCGGCGTGATTATTGCCGGTCGCATTTCAGCGCAGGAAAGTGGGTTAGTTGCCCGCTGGGCCGAACAGCTTGGCTGGCCGCTGATCAGCGACGTTCAGGCTTCAACGGGAAATCCGCTTCCCTGTGCCGATTTATGGCTTGCTTCACCGCAGGCGCAGGCCGTGCTGGAACGTGCCCAGCTGGTGATTCAGTTTGGCGGTGGTTTAACCGGTAAACGTTTACTGCAATGGCAGGCGGCGTGTGAACCCGAAGAATACTGGCTGATTGATACGCTGCCGGGTCGTCAGGATCCGGCGCAGCACCGGGGGCGTCGTATACAGGCGACGGTCGCTGACTGGTTGCTGACGCATCCGGCTCAGCCACAGCCTGACTGGGCGGAAGAACTTGACGCCTGTTCACAAAGGGCCAGTCTGGCAGTAAAAACTCATCTCGATGGCACGTTTGGGGAAGCCGCCGCCGCATGGCAGCTTCCTGCATTATTGCCCATACACGGCCAGTTATTCCTCGGCAACAGCCTGATTGTCCGGCTGGTCGATGCGTATGCCCAACTGCCAGCCGGTTATCCTGTTTTTGCCAATCGCGGCGCAAGCGGTATTGATGGCTTGCTTTCCACCGCTGCGGGCGTGCAGCGCGCCACCTGCAAACCGACGCTGGTGCTGCTTGGCGATATCTCTGCACTTTATGATTTGAACGCGCTGGCGCTGATGCGTCAGTGCTCTGCACCCACTGTCATCATTATTGTTAACAATAACGGCGGACAGATTTTCTCGCTGCTGCCTACGCCAGAGGCTGAGCGCCAGCGTTTTTACTGCATGCCGCAGAACGTCAGTTTCAGTCATGCGGCGGTAATGTTCGGGCTTGATTATGCCTGTCCGACATCCATGCCTGCGCTATATCAGGCTGTCACCGAATGCTGGCAGCATGGCGGCGTGAAGCTGATCGAGCTGAAAGTGAGTGAAACGGACGGAGCAGAAAGCCTGCGGGCGCTGGTCTGCGAGATGAGCGCGTTATGACGCTGGCCTGTACTTCGCTAAATGCCGGAGCCACTGGCCGTCCGTGGCTGGTATTTCTCCACGGCCTGCTGGGCAGTGTGCAAGACTGGCAGCCGTTACTTCCAGCACTCGAAGGCTGGCCTTGTCTGTTTGTTGATTTGCCGGGGCATGGCCATTCGGCCAATGTGACCGCAGCCGGTTTTGCGGATGTCAGCCAGTTACTGACCGATACTTTGCATCAGCAGGGGATCTCGTCGTACTGGCTTATCGGCTACTCGCTCGGCGGACGTATCAGCCTGTATCACGCGTGTCAGGGTGATCGCAGCGGATTGCAGGGCGTGCTGGTCGAGGGGGCGCATCCGGGACTTAACTGTCAGGCAGAACGCGCGCAACGCCGGCATCACGATCAGCAATGGGCAACGCGCTTTTTGCAACTGCCCTGGAAACAGGCGCTCGCCAGCTGGTATCGCCAGCCGGTTTTTTCCAGCCTGACCGATGAACAGCGACAGCAGCTGATTTTGCTGCGGGAAAACAACAATCCGCATGTCGTAGCTGCGATGCTCACGGCGACATCGCTCTCGGTGCAACCCGATTTGCGCGGGGAACTCCATCAGCTTTCCGTGCCGTTTGTGTGGTTATGCGGCAGCCATGACACCAAATTTATTCATCTCGCGCAGCATTCCGGTTTTGAACTGCGCACTATCGCCAATGCCGGGCATAACGCCCACCGTGAAAATCCGGCGGAATTTGTCCGTCAGGCGCTGGCATTTATTATTTCACCTGTCTTAAAGGACGTTGCACATGATTTATCCTGATGAAAAAGAACTTTACGCGCCGGTCGAATGGCGTGACTGCACCGGTGAGTTTGAAGATATCCGTTATCACAAATCCACCGATGGCATCGCTAAAATCACCATCAACCGTCCTCAGGTGCGTAATGCATTCCGCCCGCTGACGGTGAAAGAAATGATCCGCGCCCTCGATGACGCCCGTAATGATGAAGGTATCGGCGTGATTGTGCTGACCGGTGAAGGCGAAAAAGCCTTCTGTGCCGGCGGCGATCAGAAAGTCCGTGGCGACTACGGCGGTTATCAGGATGCCAGCGGTGTGCATCATCTGAATGTGCTGGATTTCCAGCGCCAGATCCGTACCTGTCCGAAACCTGTCGTGGCGATGGTGGCAGGTTATTCCATCGGCGGCGGCCACGTGCTGCATATGATGTGCGACCTGACCATTGCGGCTGATAACGCCATCTTCGGCCAGACTGGCCCGAAAGTCGGTTCGTTCGACGGCGGCTGGGGCGCGTCGTATATGGCGCGGATTGTCGGGCAGAAAAAAGCCCGCGAAATCTGGTTCCTGTGTCGTCAGTACGATGCCAAAGCCGCGCTGGACATGGGGCTGGTCAACACCGTGGTTCCGCTGGCGGATCTGGAAAAAGAAACCGTGCGCTGGTGTCGTGAAATGCTGGAAAACAGTCCGATGGCGCTGCGTTGCCTTAAAGCCGCTCTGAACGCCGATTGCGACGGTCAGGCTGGTTTGCAGGAACTGGCGGGTAACGCCACCATGCTGTTCTACATGACTGACGAAGGTCAGGAAGGCCGCAACGCGTTTAACGAAAAACGTCAGCCGGACTTCAGCAAATTTAAGCGGAATCCATAATGCGCCGCGCCACGGTGTACCGGTATAGCCTGCCAATGGAAGCGGGCGTGGTGCTGCGCAACCAGCGTCTCAAAACGCGCGACGGGCTGCTGGTTTCATTGTGGCAGGACGATAAAACCGGCTGGGGCGAGATTGCGCCGCTGCCCGGTTTTAGTCAGGAAGACTTGCCTCATGCGCAGGAAGCCGCCCGGCATGGTCTGAGTCAGTGGATGCAGGGTGCGTCGCTGACAGCGGTTGCTTCCGCATTCAGTGCGTTGCCTTCGGTGGCTTTCGGGCTGAGCTGTGCCGATGCCGAATTGCGCGATGAACTGCCGCAGGTGCTGAGTACGCGCTGTGCGCCTTTGTGTCACGGTGATCCGAATGAGCTTTATGCTCGCCTTGGCGCATTACCCGCAGATGCGCATGGCCGGAAGGTCGCCAAAGTTAAAGTCGGGTTGTATGAATCTGTCGGCGACGGCCTGAATGTCAGCATGCTGCTGGAAGCCTTGCCGGATTTGCATCTGCGTCTCGATGCTAACCGCAGCTGGACGCCGGTTAAGGCCGCGGGATTTGCCCGCCACGTCGCGCCGGAACTACGATCCCGCATCACGTTTATCGAAGAACCCTGTCTGACCCGCGAACAGTCCCGCGACTTTGCCCGTCTGACCGGTATAGCGATCGCCTGGGATGAAAGCGTGCGTGAAGCCGGTTTTACCGTACAGGCTGAACCGGGCGTGGCAGCTATCATCATCAAACCTACGCTCACCGGCAGTCTGATGCGTTGCCGTCAGCTGATAGCGCAGGCGCATGCCGCCGGGCTGGAAGCGGTGATCAGCTCATCCATTGAATCAAGTCTGGGGCTGACACAGCTGGCGCGTATCGCGCAGTGGCTGACTCCGGATGCGGTTCCGGGACTGGACACGCTGGATCTGATGCAGGCGCAGCTGATTCGTTGCTGGCCGGATTCAGCGCTTCCGCTGAGGGATGTATCCGCGCTGGAGGTGATATGGCAGAGCAAGTAATGACTGACTGGCCATGGCGTCAGTGGTCTGCGCAGACCCCTTTTGCGATGGCGCTCAAAGCCGGAGATGTCAGCTGGTGCTGGCGTGATTTACAGCATCGTATTGATTCACTGGCCGCCGGATTTATTGCGCAGGGTGTGACAGAAGGTACCGGTGTGGTACTGCGCAGTAAAAATAATCTGGATGCGTTGCTGAGTTATCTGGCGCTGTTACAGACAGGTGCGCGCTTATTGCCGCTTAATCCACAATTGCCTCACGCGTTATGCGACGAACTGCTTTCTCAGCTCAATATTGATTTTATGCTCGATCTGGCTGAAACGGCGCTTGATCTGAATATTCCCGCACTCTCGTTGCAAAATGCCTGGTCCGTCAGCGCCGTCGCATGGCGACCGGACCGCGTGGCCACCCTGACGCTGACTTCCGGCTCCACGGGTTTACCTAAAGCCGCCGCGCATACCGCTGCCGCGCATCTCGCCAGTGCGGCAGGCGTGCTGGGACTGATCACTTTTACACAGCACCACAGCTGGATGCTCTCTTTGCCGCAATTCCACGTTTCCGGACAGGGCATCATCTGGCGCTGGCTGCTGGCCGGCGCGACGCTGGTGCTGGCCGACGGACAACCGTTTGATGTGGCGCTGGAACAATGCAGCCATGCCTCACTGGTACCGACCCAACTCTGGCGTCTGCTTAAAGGCAGGTCGCTGCCTGAAAAACTCAAAGACGTTCTGCTGGGTGGCGCGCAGATCCCGCCGGAATTAACCCTGCAGGCGGAACGCGCCGGTATCCGCTGCTGGTGCGGGTATGGCATGACCGAAACGGCGTCTACTGTGACGGCAAAACGCGCGGAGGGTTCTGCGGGCGTCGGGCAACCGCTCAGCGGGAAAGACGTCAAAATCGTCGATCAGGAAGTTCTGATCCGCAGCGACAGTCTGGCCTGCGGTTACTGGAAAAATGGCGCACTGACGCCAGTTGTCAGTGCTGATGGCTGGTTACATACCCGTGACCGGGGAAAATGGCGTGATGATGAACTGCTGATCGCCGGGCGGCTGGATAATCTCTTTTTCAGCGGCGGGGAAGGGATACAGCCTGAAGATATTGAGAAAGTGCTGGTGAGCCATCCGCAAGTTTCTCAGGCGTTTGTGGTGCCGGTGGAAGACGAGCAATTTGGTCAGCGGCCGGTCGCAGTGCTGGAAGCACAAGCCGGGCTGTTGTATGAGGAACTCAATCTCTGGCTGAGCAATAAGATCCCGCGCTTTCAGTTGCCGGTGGCCTATCATTCGCTGCCTGAAACGCTGGCGCAGGGCGGGATTAAAATCTCGCGTGCCAGTGTCCGCCAGTGGATAGACAGGCTTTCGTCCTCCCTGCATGTGTAAGCAACAAAAAGGGCCGCGTATTGCGGCCCTCGTCATTTCTGCAGCGCAAAATCAGTCTTTCAGGGCTTTCTCAACACCTGCGCCATAAGCCGGGGAGACTTTATAGAACAGCGCCAGCTGGCGTGCCTGCGTATCCGGCGACGCATGTTTCAGCTCACCCGCAATACGCGCAAACATACGCTGATGTTCGGCTTCCGACAGCAGATTGAACAGCAGGCGCGGCTGGGTGAAGTAATCATCATCTTCACGGTGATTCCAGTGATCGGCCGCGCCTTCAATGCTCAGTGGCGGTTCGCTGAAATCAGGTTGTTCCTGGAACAGACCTGCGTTGTTCGGCTCGTATGTCACGCCGTTGCCGCTGTTACCGTCCACACGCATTGCGCCATCACGATGATAGTTATGGAACGGACATTTTGGTGCATTAACCGGGATCTGATGATGGTTCACACCCAGGCGATAACGGTGCGCGTCGCCGTACGAGAACAGACGTCCCTGCAACATACGATCGGGTGAGAAACCGATACCAGGCACCACATTCGCGGGGCTCATGGCAACCTGTTCCACTTCAGCAAAGTAGTTTTCCGGATTGCGGTTCAGCTCGAATTCACCGACTTCGATCAGTGGATAATCGCTGTGCAGCCAGACCTTGGTCAGGTCAAACGGGTTGTAAGGCAGTTTTGAAGCATCCGCTTCCGGCATGATTTGCACGAACAATTTCCAGCGCGGGAAATCGCCACGTTCAATCGCTTCGTACAGGTCACGCTGAGAGCTTTCGCGGTCGGTGCCCACCAGTTTTTCTGCTTCATCATCCATCAGGTTTTCAATACCCTGCTGGCAACGGAAGTGGAATTTCACCCAGAAGCGCTCGTTTCCGGCATTGATAAAGCTGAATGTATGGCTGCCGAAACCGTGAATATGGCGGTAAGAGGTTGGCAGGCCGCGGTCACTGGCGTCGATGGTCAACTGATGCAGGGCTTCCGGAAGATGAGAGAAGAAGTCCCATTTATACGCCGGATTACGCAGGTTAGTGCGCGGGTCACGTTTTACAACGTGGTTCAGGTCAGGGAATTTAAGCGGATCGCGCAGATAAAACACCGGCGTATTGTTGCCGACTAAATCCCAGTTGCCTTCTTCGGTGTAAAACTTCATCGAGAAACCGCGGATATCACGCTCAGCATCCGCCGCACCGCGTTCGCCGGCCACTGTTGAGAAACGGATAAACATGTCCGTTTGCTTGCCGATTTCGGAGAAGATTTTTGCGCGGGTGTAAGCGGTAATATCGTGCGTGACGGTAAACGTACCGTGAGCACCGGACCCTTTGGCGTGCATACGACGTTCAGGGATCACTTCACGGTCGAAGTGCGCTAATTTCTCAAGAAACCAGACATCCTGCAGAAGTAACGGGCCACGGCGGCCTGCAGTCATTACGTTATTATTATCGACGACAGGCGCGCCAGCGGCAGTAGTTAAACCTTTCTTGGTCATAACAAATTCCTTTCAGTGAAAACGGGTGTTTGTAGGTCAAAGAAGATGCAGCAGATAATAACAATCCTTGTTAGCGGTTTTTTCCCTAAGCCAAATTGACTCTACCCATTACAAATAAACCATATGTTGATCAGGGGCAAATAGGTGGGAGTTATCATTTCGACGGGAAAGCTTCGTTTCATCAATGAGAACGATGTTTCTTACAATTTTCCCTGCCCCGCTGAATGTTTAAAAGTTCCAAAAAGTTGTTACAACAGAGTGAATTGCTTTAGACTTCTGGCGGAAGATTTAATGTCGTTTAGCTATTATTTGGGAAAAATAATGAAAAAGATCCTTGTCGCTGGCGCCGCTGCCAGCCTTATGTTTGCCGCGGCTTCTGCGAACGCCATCAGTGTTAACGGTGAAGTCGGCGAACACTACACGCACCTAGGCGTGGGCTTTGGTACCACTTCTCCGGGTCTTGCACTGAGCGGTGATTACACTCATAACGATGACGACGGTGATGTGGCAGGCTTAGGTTTGGGTTACAACATTCCTTTAGGGCCTTTCATGGCAACCGTTGGCGGTAAAGGTCTGTATACCAATCCGAAAGACGGCGACGAAGGTTACGCTGCTGCGGTCGGCGGTGGTCTGCAATTGCCAATCGCAAAAATGTTCACCCTGTACGGTGACTATTATTATTCTCCGGATTCACTCTCCAGTGGCATCGCAAACTATGAAGAAGCGAACGCAGGCATCCGTCTGACCGCCATTCCACTGGTGACCGTGAGCGTGGGTTACCGCTACATGGCGATGGACGGCAAAGACGGCAACCGTGACAACGTCGTGGCTGACGGTGCATATTTAGGCGGCGCCATCAATTTCTGATTTTGTCTGAAGCAAAATCTGAAGGCTCGCATTCGTGCGAGCCTTTTTGTTTTCTGCGGTACGGAGATTGTTTTTCTCTCTCAGCCTTTCTACAGTGGAATGACAAAAAAACCAGAAGGAGAACGGGATGCTTAGGGTTGAGATGCTGAGTACGGGTGACGAAGTGCTGCACGGCCAGATTGTGGATACCAATTCGGCGTGGCTGGCGAATTATCTGTTCGAACAAGGTCTGCCGATGACCAGCCGTGAAACCGTGGGCGACAGCCTGGAGGCGCTGGTGGCCGTTCTTGAAGAACGCAGCCATATCGCCGATGTGCTGATTGTGAACGGCGGTTTAGGACCAACCACTGATGATTTAAGCGCGCTGGCCGCGGCCAAAGCCTGCGGTGTGGAGCTGGTGGAAAATGCCGGTTGGATTGAAACCATGCAGGCATTCTTCAACGAACGGGGCCGTCCGATGGCTGAATCCAACCGCAAACAGGCGCAGATCCCTGCCAATGCTGAGCTGCTGGATAACCCGGTCGGCACCGCCTGCGGCTTCAGTGTGAAGCTCAACCGTTGCCAGATTTTCTTCACACCGGGCGTACCTTCAGAATTCAAAGTGATGGTGGAGCAGCAAATCGTTCCGCGTCTGCATAAACAGTTTCCGGCGCTGGAAGCCCCACTGTGTCTGCGTCTCACGACGTTCGGTCGCGGTGAAAGTGATCTGGCCACGGAACTGGATACACTCGAACTGCCGGAAGGCGTGGTGATGGGCTACCGCTCTTCCTCGCCGATTATCGAGCTGAAAGTCACCGGCCCGCGCTCGCAGGAAGTTGCCATGCACAAAGCGTTCGAGCGCGTGCGTGAAGTGGCGGGGGAGAGCACCATTTTCGAAGGGCTGGGCAGCCTGCCGGATCGTCTGGCGGAGCGTCTGCTGGCGCAGGATTTGCGTCTGGCGGTCAGCGAAAGTTTCACCGGCGGCCTGCTGAACTGGCGTCTGCAAAGCGCCGGCGTTCCGCTGGTCAACGGCGAGTTATTGCCGCAGGGCGGCGAAGCCTCGCCGGAAAAATCCCTCGAATGCTTACTGGCGCGCGCGCAGAATCTGGCTGAAACCACCGGCGCACAACTGGCACTGGCCATCGGCGCGCTGTCAGGGGATCAACTGAGTCTGGCACTTCATACGCCATCCGGCACCAGCGGATTAACCATTCGTTACACCGCGACGCGGCACGGTCTGGCATTACGCCAGGAGACGATGGCGATGGTGGCAATGGATATGTTGCGGCGCTATCTGAACGGCTGGGAGCCGGTGGCGGATTATCCGTGGCTGGATCGGGTCGCTAAGGTTTAGCTTTTACAAAAGCCAGGTCAAGACCTTGGGTTGCCACCCAAACTGGCCTCAAGAGGCGCCTATCGCCGCGCCTCTTAAGAATCTCCGGCTCTTTTACTGCGTGCTCCGCTCGCTGGCTATGTTTCAGTTACCGCAGTGGCAGGCTGGAAATCTTGACGCTGCGCGGTGCCTTCATTTCGGGATTGCAGCCTTTGGTCTGCAACCTCTCATTCAGCAAGCTTTCTGAAACGCCCGTACGATCTTAAATTCAAAAGAAGACTGTTTGCCTCTTTTAAAAAAGTTGATTGGCGTGATCAAAATTCAGCTGAACGGAGCGGCTTCGAGACCATCGGCTCGGGTCGAGCTCTGCGAGACAACGTCACGAAGTGACGGCCCGAAGGGTGAGGCCGCAGGCCGAGTAACACCGAGAGAAGGCAGTGCGAAGCACCTGGATTTGCGCCACTCACTATTGCGCTGGAACATGTCCGTCGTACCTGCGACAGCGCGCAGTGAAAGAGCCCGGGGTTCTTAGGGGTGGCGGCGATAAGCCACCCCTAAGGCCAGTGTGGGTGGCAACCCACGGTGTTGATATTAAGGTCAGTTTGGGCGGCGAGCCCAATATCTTGATGTTGAAGGCTAAAAGCTAAAGGCAGGCATGGGCGGCAGCCCATCAAAACGCAATCTCAATATCCCCAACCGGCATACAACAGCATGGCAAAATCTCGCCGTCAGAGATGAAAGCTAAGGGCTTTTCACTGTATTTAACGGCACCGTTTATCAGCTTCATCCGGCATGACCCGCAATAGCCCTCGCGGCACTGATATTCGACTTCAACCTGATGATGTTCAAACACTTCCAGCAAATTGCGGTGCTCTGGCTTACACGCCAGTTGCTGGCCGTTTGCTGAAAGTGTGATCGTTCTTTCCGTCATTTACAGCTCGAAATCACTCAGGTCGTCTGCGTGTACTTCAGAGTCGATCTGACCGACCAGATAGGAGCTGACCTCCACTTCCTGCGGCGCAACCTGCACGTTATCAGACACCAGCCAGGCGTTGATCCACGGGATCGGGTTGGAACGGGTTTTGAACGGCGCATCCAGACCTACCGCCTGCATACGGATGTTGGTGATGTACTCGACGTACTGACACAGAATGTCTTTGTTCAGACCAATCATCGAACCGTCTTTGAACAGGTATTCCGCCCAGTCTTTTTCCTGCTGTGCCGCGAGGACGAACAGGTCGTGACATTCCTGCTGACATTCCAGGGCGATTTCTGCCATTTCCGGATCGTCCTGACCTGAACGCAGCAGGTTCAGCGCGTGCTGAGTCCCGGTCAGATGCAGGGCTTCGTCACGGGCAATCATCTTGATGATTTTCGCATTGCCTTCCATCAGTTCACGTTCAGCGAACGCAAATGAACAGGCGAAGCTGACATAAAAACGCACGGCTTCCAGCGCGTTCACGCTCATCAGGCAGATGTAGAGTTTTTTCTTCAGCTCACGCAGGTTAACCACGACGGTTTTGCCGTTGACCTGATGCGTGCCTTCGCCCAGCAGGTGATAGTAGCTGGTCATCTCGATCAACGTGTCGTAATAACCTGAGATGTCTTTCGCGCGCTTGAGGATTTCTTCGTTAGTCACGATATCGTCAAACACAATCGCCGGATCGTTCACGATGTTACGGATGATGTGCGTGTAAGAACGTGAGTGAATGGTTTCAGAGAACGCCCAGGTTTCTACCCAGGTTTCCAGTTCCGGGATAGAGATCAGCGGCAGCAGCGCCACGTTCGGGCTGCGGCCCTGAATGGAATCGAGCAGCGTCTGGTATTTCAGGTTGCTCAGGAAGATATGCTTTTCGTGATCCGGCAACGCCTGGAAGTCGATACGGTCGCGGGAAACATCAATCTCTTCAGGACGCCAGAAGAAGGACAGCTGCTTTTCAATCAGTTTTTCAAAGATTTCATGCTTCTGCTGGTCGAAACGGGCAACGTTAACCGACTGGCCAAAGAACATTGGCTCAAGAAGCTGATCGTTTTTATTCTGGGAAAAAGTACTGTAGGCCATAACTTCCTCGAAATTCTCGGCAAAAACCCCCTGACGGGGGTTTTGAATAATATATTGAGTTAAAACAGATGATTAGATTTTGCAGGCGCCGCTTTCGCAGTCGTCAGCCACGTCGGCTTTCATGTCTTCCTGCACATCATCAGCACCGTCACGGGTGTTCTGATAATACAGAGTTTTGACGCCAAATTTGTAGGCTGTCAGCAAGTCTTTCAGCAACTGTTTCATCGGCACTTTACTGTTCGGGAAGCGCGACGGGTCGTAGTTGGTGTTAGACGAAATCGCCTGGTCGATGAATTTCTGCATCACGCCAACCAGTTGCAGATAGCCGTCGTTGTTCGGCATATCCCACAACAGTTCGTACTGATCTTTCAGACGCTCATACTCCGGCACAACCTGACGCAGGATCCCGTCTTTCGATGCTTTGATACTGATGTGTCCGCGCGGTGGCTCAATACCGTTGGTGGCGTTGGAGATCTGCGAAGAGGTCTCGGACGGCATCAGGGCGGACAGCGTGGAGTTACGCAGGCCGTGCGTTTTGATGCTTTCACGCAGCGTATCCCAGTCCAGATGCAGCGGCTCGTTACAAATCGCATCCAGATCTTTCTTGTAGGTATCCACCGGCATGATGCCTTGTGAATAGGTGGTTTCATTGAACCACTGGCACGCGCCTTGTTCTTTCGCCAGTTCGTTCGACGCTTTCAGCAGATAATACTGAATAGCTTCAAACGTTTTGTGCGTAAGATTGTTTGCGCTGCCGTCGGAATAACGCACGCCGTTTTTCGCCAGATAGTAAGCGTAGTTAATCACGCCGATACCCAGGGTACGACGACCCATCGCGCCACGTTTTGCGGCCTTGATCGGGTAATCCTGATAATCGAGCAGGGCGTCGAGGGCACGAACCGCCAGAACTGCCAGCTCTTCCAGATCGTCCAGGCTTTCGATCGCGCCGAGGTTGAAGGCAGACAGCGTACACAGTGCGATTTCGCCGTTTTCGTCGTTAACATCGTCCAGCGGTTTGGTTGGCAGCGCAATTTCCAGACACAGGTTGGACTGACGAACTGGCGCGATAGCCGGATCAAACGGACTGTGGGTGTTGCAGTGGTCAACGTGCTGAATGTAGATACGTCCGGTTGAAGCACGTTCCTGCATCATCAGGGAGAACAGTTCAACCGCCTTCACTTTCTGCTTACGGATGCTGGCGTCCTGCTCGTATTTCTCATACAGACGCTCGAATTCGTCCTGATCGGCAAAGAATGCATCGTACAGGCCAGGCACGTCGGACGGGCTGAACAGGGTGATGTCGCCGCCTTTTACCAGACGCTGATACATCAGTTTGTTGATCTGCACGCCGTAGTCCATGTGACGGACGCGGTTGCCTTCAACACCACGGTTGTTTTTCAGAACCAGCAGGCTTTCCACTTCCAGATGCCACATCGGATAGAACAACGTCGCTGCGCCGCCACGAACGCCGCCCTGAGAACAGGATTTCACCGCAGTCTGGAAGTGCTTGTAGAACGGGATACAACCGGTGTGGAACGCTTCACCGCCACGGATCGGGCTGCCCAGCGCACGGATGCGACCGGCGTTGATGCCGATACCGGCACGTTGTGAAACGTATTTCACGATGGCGCTGGAGGTCGCATTAATGGAATCCAGGCTGTCGCCACATTCGATCAGAACACAAGAACTGAACTGACGGGTTGGGGTGCGCACGCCGGACATAATCGGCGTAGGCAGAGAAATTTTGAAAGTAGAAATCGCGTCGTAGAAACGTTTGATGTAATCCAGACGGGTTTCGCGCGGGTAGCCGGAGAACAGGCAGGCCGCTACCAGAATGTAGAGGAACTGAGCGCTTTCGTAGATATCGCCGGTCACACGGTTCTGTGCCAGATATTTCCCTTCCAGCTGCTTAACCGCTGCGTAGGAGAAATTCATGTCACGCCAGTGGTCAATAAAACTGTCCATCTGCTCGAACTCTTCAGCCGTGTAGTCTTCCAGCAGATGTCTGTCGTATTTGCCCATTTCAACCATGCGGGTCACCTGGTCGATCAGTTTTGGTGGTTCAAACTGGCCGTAGGCTTTTTTGCGCAGGTGGAAGATAGCCAGACGTGCAGCCAGATATTGGTAATCCGGTGCATCTTTAGAGATCAGGTCAGCCGCTGCTTTGATGATTGTTTCGTGAATGTCAGCGGTTTTGATCCCGTCATAGAACTGGATGTGTGAACGAAGTTCTACCTGAGAAACTGATACGTTTTGAAGACCTTCCGCTGCCCAGTCAATGACACGGTGGATTTTATCAAGATTGATGCGTTCTGTGCGGCCATCACGTTTAGTTACAAGCAGACTTTGGTTCATTCGGGGCGATACCTCAAAGGTTTATAAAGGGTCTGACCCGACCACGCAAAACACGCGCGGCAGCACAAGGAGTCCCTAGTGTGCTGGTCAGGATATAAACACAATATATTGTGGGTTTGTTATTTTCTGATGACAAGATAGTGACTGAATGCCCCTTTTGCAAGTGAACAAAATGGCCGGTTTTGTGGATAAGTTGGGGAGAAATTTTTGAGCCCAGCCTGAAGAGTACGCCATTGCTGGCGCGACAATCCTGTCAATATCTCAGATACGATTTTCTTATATTTTTAAGAAAGGTGATCGACTGCCGGTTTATTAAACGTTAGAAAAAAATGCTATATTGATCTGGATAACTATTCTAAAAAATCATGTTGCGACCAAAGGTGCGGCCAACGCTCTAAAAACTAACGTTTTAACCGCGTCGTCCCCCTTGCCATAACGCAAATTCCCTCAAAGCCACCAAAAAATGACTTGCAACCGCTGACGATTTGGCATTGCGGCACTGGCCGGAAAGCGCTGCAGAGTAGCATTACTACACACGTTTGTTCATTTTCTCAACGGTGCGCTTTTGAGAAAAATGAGTCTTATTATAAATACTTATCATGAATAAATGATGTTGTTTATATATTCTAAATTTATCATTAAGTGGCCTCCCAGCCCCGTGCATATTACCTTCCCCGCTCTTCATCAGGTGTGGGAATGAATTGCAATGGTATTTAATAAAATCACGATGTGTTTGTTTTTAGCCTGTAATTTACAGTCTTTTTCAGAGGCCGTTTTTGCAGACACCCTGCCGGCCTGTTCAGGCATGCAGATAACCGAAAGTTGTGATGCGGGCGCCACCACCCTGGGAAATCAAACGCTCAATACCTACACCGTTGCCGATGGCGCTGAAATGATTTTCTCCGGCGAGACGGTGTCCTACGCATCCGGCGGTGCTGTTCACCTGGACAGTAATACGTCGCTGGCGATCCTCCCCGAAAATTCAACCGGTTCCAGTTTGTTTACAGATAATCACAGCAGCGGCAGCGGCGGGGCGATTTATGCTAATGAAAACTCTTCGGTTTATTTAGAAAACACCGGCTTTACGGATAATGTTGCCAATGATTATGGCGGCGCAATCTATATGAATGGGTCGAATGACCGCGGTGTGGGTGATCTCACCATTATCAATGGCGTATTTTCAGGCAACATTGCCAGTGAAGGTAAGGGCGGTGCCATCTATTCCCTGAATAATAAAGTTCGCCTGACGAATGTTTTATTTGAGGATAATCAGGCGAAAACCAGCGGAAACGGGAATAACGGAAATGGCAGCGGCGGCGCAATAGACGCCACAGACAATACGACAAATTCGCATGGCAACCTGGTGATCACCAACAGCGAGTTTACCGGCAATCAGGCAGAGGGGCAGGGCGGCGCGATTTATACCAACAGCATGTCTACGCCGTTCCTCATTGATATCAGAATCGACGAGGATTATGACGATAACAATGGTGTGGCGTACTACCACGACAATGTTGCAGACAACTACGGCAATGAACCTGACGCGACGGGCGGTGGGTTTATGTATCTCGGTCACAGTGAGGCTGATTTTAATATTGCCGCAGATAAAAAATTGGTTATCGGCAGTACGGAAAACGACGGTGCCTATGACTCGATCGCCGGTTATGGTGCGATTTTCAAACGCGGTGCGGGTGAGCTGGTACTTAATGCTGATAACAGCGGTTTTACAGGTGTCTTCGATATTTTAGAGGGCACGGTCACGCTCGGGCGTGACGATACCTTAATTAACGTCGGCGAAACCCCTTGCCAGGCCGGCCAGGGATCCTGCCAGGGCATCATATTAGGCAGTGATACTGTCGCGAATAATACGGCGATCCTCAATGTCGGCAGCACTCAGCAAACCTTCAAAAATACCTTTACCGGCTACGAAAACAGCACGCTCAATATTGATGCCGGTGGCAATGTGATTGTTAACAGCGGCACCATGGCGGGGACGACTACCGGGGCAGGTGACCTGACAGTGGCAGAAAACGGCAGTTTTACCCTGACCGGCGCGCAGTCCATGGGGCTGGAAGGCGACATTGTGGTGGAACAAAACGCTGTGCTCAGCGTCCAGGGCGATGCTGATGATTTAGCGATATTGCAGGCCGATCCGCAGTCCATCGTGCTCGACGGCGGTGTACTGGATTTATCAGATATGTCGACGTTTAACGGTACAACGAATCAGATAAACGACGGCCTGGCAATCACAGGTTCAGGCGGCACGGTCATTGGTAATGCCGATCTGGTTACTCTCGGGGCGGGCAATGACTATCACATCGGTGACGGTACCTCAGCCGGTGATGGTGTGTATGTGGTGATTAATGCCGGAAACGGACGCGTCACGCTGGCAGATAACAATGCTTATCTGGGCACAACACAAATTGCCTCCGGCACATTGCAGGTCACCGCTAATTCTCAGCTCGGCGATGAAGCCTATAACCGGCAGGTGATTTTCACCGATCCGGCACAGGCCAGTACGCTGGAAGTGGCTGCTCCTGGCGATGCCAGCGGGCAGGTCGATACCACCTCCGCACAAACCGGTGAGGCGCGGGATATTGAAATGCGGGCCTCAGGGACGATGCAGGTGGACGACGGCGTGACCACGCAATGGGGCGGCCTGACGGCAGACAGCACCGGCGCGCAGGCGGACGTTAACACCACGTTCACGAAAACCGGCAACGGTACGCTGATACTGGATGATTCAGGCAGCAGCCATTCCGCTGTGCGTGTCGAGCAGGGCACCTTGCAGGGTGGCGCGAAAAATATTATCGCTGACGCCTCTTCATTGTATGTCGGCGCAAATGCCATGTTCGTCACCGGCCTGGATCAGCAGGTGCGAAGCATTGATACAGATTCCGCCGGTAAGGTGTTGATTTCCGATGACACTCAGCTGGTACTGACCCATCAGGACACGGCTTCGGCGCTGGATGCCAGCCTGTTTACAGGCGCTGGCGGCACGCTGGTGAATGCCACGTCCGGTATGGCGTTGCAAGGCACGCTGAACACGAATATGTCCCTCGACGCATTGACGTATTTATCCGGTGTGACGGTAAACGGCAGCCTTGATAACAGTACGGGAACCGCCAGCCTTGAGAACGGCACGGCAGGGGATTCACTGACAGTTAACGGCGATTACACCGGCGGCGGCACTCTGGTGCTGGAAACGGAAATGAATGGCGACGCATCGGCAACCGATCAACTGATTCTTAATGGCAATACAGCCGGTGATACCGCCCTGGCGATAGTGCCGGTCAGTGGTATCGGACAGGCCACGCAAACCGGGATCAAAGTCGTCGATTTCGTTGCTGATCCGCAACTTTATAATAATGCGGCAGATTTCCATCTGGCGGGCGATCAGCAATACATCAATATGGGTGCCTACGACTATTCGCTGGTGCAGGATAATCAGGACTGGTATTTACGTTCGCAGGTGGTAACGCCAGATCCGCAACCTGAGCCTGTTCCCGGTGCTGATGATTTTTCACCGGTGCTGAACCCGAAAACGGGCAGTTACATGAGCAACCTGCGTATCGCCAATAATGCGTTCAGCATGACTGCGCAGGATCACGCTGGCGCCGGTCATGACAATATTAAGCTACGGGTGGATTCGTCGCGCGACAGCTCAACCTTCAGCCACCAGATTGACAGCAGCAATGACACCACCGTCGCGCAGATCAGCGGCAATTTCCTCAGAGATAACCTGGGCGAAGGCGAAATCCTGGCCGGTGTCGTCGGCGGCTACAGTAACAGCCACGGCGACAGCACCAGCGCGCTGACCGGGCGTAAATCAGATAATGATAGTCAGGGTTATGCCGTGGGGCTGACCGGTTCGTGGTATCAGGATGCGCACGACCATCAGGGCGCGTATCTCGACAGCTGGTTGCAATATGCCTGGTTTGATAACAGCGTCAGTGAAGACGGCACGGGTGACGATAATTATCACTCTTCCGGTCTTCTGGCCTCACTGGAAGGCGGATACCGTTTCACTCTGATGCAGGGAAATCAGTGGAACTGGACCTTGCAACCGCAGGCGCAGGTGATTTATCAGGGCGTGAAGCAGAAAGATTTTACCGCCTCGAATCAGTCGAAAGTGACACAAGACGGCGATAGTAACGTTCAGACGCGCTTAGGGTTGCGCAGCGAATGGGATATTCATCCGACGCCGGCGCTGCATCTCAAACCTTTTATCGAAGCGAATTATCGCCATAACAGTGCGGAAACTTCCCTGAATGTGGATGGAGTGGATTTTACCGACAACACCGCTAAAGACAGTGCCGAACTGAGTACCGGGATCAGTGGCAATTTGGGCGAGAATACTACGGTCTGGGGCAAGGTCGGGCAACAGGAAGGGTCAGATGATTTTTCCCAAACCGAAGCGGCCGTTGGGGTGAGTATACGCTGGTAAATCAGTGGATTAGCCAGAAAATAAAAAAAAGGGTACAGCGCAAACTGTACCCTTTTATGCAGGCAAAATATTACAGTGCCTGAGTGTGGATCATGTAGTTCACATCTACATTTGGCCCGAGTTTGAAATGGTCGGTCAGCGGGTTGTAGTGAAGACCCATAATGTGACGCTCGTACAGCGATGTGCGGTCAATCATGCCGAGCAATTCAGACGGCTTGATGAATTTTTTGATGTCGTGCGTGCCTTTCGGCACCATTTTCAAAACATATTCAGCGCCGAAAATCGCCATCAGCCAGGCTTTATTATTGCGGTTGATGGTGGAGAAGAACACATGACCGCCGGGTTTGACCAGACGCGCGCAGGCGGCAACGACTGAAGCCGGATCCGGCACGTGCTCCAGCATTTCCATGCAGGTCACCACATCATATTGCTGCGGATGTGCTTCGGCATGTGCTTCTACCGTTTCCTGCACGTAATCGACTTTCACACCACTTTCCAGCGCATGCAAACGTGCTACCTGTAAGGGTTCGCCGCCCATATCCAGACCTGTGACTTTCGCGCCCGCCACCGCCATGCTTTCACTCAAAATCCCGCCGCCACAGCCGACGTCCAGCACGTTCTTGCCGAACAGGCCGTCAGCGCGTTCGAGAATATAGTTCAGACGCAGCGGATTGATGCGGTGCAGCGGTTTGAATTCGCCTTCCAGATCCCACCAGCGCGAGGCCACGGCTTCAAATTTGGCGATTTCTTCATGGTCGATGTTTTGCGGTGTTGCAGACGGTGTGGTTGTCATGAGCGTGAGTAACTCCTTATAACTTGATTAGCGGATTATACATATTCCATCTGCTTTGGCTCAGTTTTGTCGTTTTGGCTAATGTTTATACGAAATGAAGCCTGGCGTGCAAAGGTTTGAAACGCGTTGGATAATAGTACGCAAAAGGGGGCGGTTGTTTTCCACGTTTGGCTGGTTTGTGGTATAGTTTTACACCTTTGCGCTATATATGCCTACGTGGGCAGCGGCCATGAATAATCAGTAGAGGGATAGCAGCTCCATGAGCGACCTTGCCAGAGAAATCACACCGATTAACATCGAAGAAGAGCTGAAAAACTCTTATTTGGATTATGCGATGTCCGTTATTGTCGGACGTGCGTTACCAGATGTGCGCGATGGTTTGAAACCGGTGCACCGCCGCGTACTTTTCGCAATGAATGTCCTCGGTAACGACTGGAATAAAGCCTACAAAAAATCGGCCCGTGTGGTCGGTGACGTTATCGGTAAATATCACCCACACGGTGATACCGCGGTTTATGACACCATCGTTCGTATGGCTCAGCCTTTCTCACTTCGCTATATGCTGGTGGACGGGCAGGGTAACTTCGGGTCAGTGGATGGTGACTCCGCAGCCGCCATGCGTTATACCGAAATCCGCATGTCAAAAATTGCTCACGAATTGCTGGCAGACTTAGAAAAAGAAACTGTCGATTTCGTGCCAAACTATGACGGCACCGAACAAATTCCTTCTGTTATGCCTACACGCATTCCAAACCTGCTGGTTAACGGCTCGTCTGGTATCGCGGTAGGTATGGCGACGAACATTCCGCCGCATAACCTCACCGAGGTTATCAACGGCTGTCTGGCGTACATTGAAGATGAAAACATCAGCATTGAAGGGCTGATGGAACACATCCCGGGGCCAGACTTCCCGACAGCGGCAATCATCAACGGTCGCCGTGGCATCGAAGAAGCTTACCGTACCGGCCGTGGCAAGATTTATATCCGTGCCCGTGCTGAAGTGGAAGCGGATGCGAAAACCGGTCGCGAAACCATCATTGTTCACGAGATCCCGTATCAGGTGAACAAAGCCCGTCTGATCGAAAAGATCGCCGAGCTGGTGAAAGAAAAACGCGTTGAAGGTATCAGTGCGCTGCGCGATGAGTCTGACAAAGACGGCATGCGTATCGTCATTGAAATCAAACGTGATGCAGTCGGTGAAGTGGTGCTGAATAACCTGTATTCACTGACGCAACTGCAGACGTCTTTCGGTATCAACATGGTGGCACTGCACCAGGGTCAGCCGAAAATTCTCGGTCTGAAAGAAATCCTGTCTGCGTTCGTTCGTCACCGCCGCGAAGTCGTCACGCGTCGTACCATCTTCGAACTGCGTAAAGCCCGCGACCGTGCTCATATCCTTGAAGCACTGGCCATCGCGCTGGCAAACATCGACCCGATCATTGAATTAATCCGTGCTGCACCGACACCGGCTGAAGCGAAAGCAGGCCTGGTCGCGCGTTCATGGGATCTGGGTAACGTGTCAGCCATGCTGGCAAGTGCCGGTGATGATGCCGCCCGTCCTGAATGGCTGGAGCCGCAGTTTGGTATTCATGATGGAAAATACTTCCTGACTGAGCAGCAGGCACAAGCCATTCTGGATCTGCGCTTGCAGAAACTGACCGGTCTTGAGCACGAAAAACTGCTGGATGAATACAAAGAGCTGCTGGTACAAATCGCCGAGCTGCTGTTCATCCTGTCCAGCCCTGACCGTCTGATGGAAGTCATTCGTGAAGAACTGGAAGCGATCCGCGATCAGTATAACGATCCGCGTCGTACCGAAATCACTGCCAATACCTCTGACATCAACATCGAAGACCTGATCAACCAGGAAGACGTTGTGGTGACCTTGTCGCATCAGGGCTACGTGAAATACCAGCCTCTGACCGATTACGAAGCGCAGCGTCGCGGCGGTAAAGGCAAGTCAGCAGCACGTATTAAAGAAGAAGACTTCATCGACCGTCTGCTGGTGGCTAACACCCATGACACCATTCTGATGTTCTCAAGTCGCGGACGTCTGTACTGGATGAAAGTCTATCAGTTGCCGGAAGCCAGCCGCGGTGCCCGCGGTCGTCCTATCGTCAACCTGTTGCCGCTTGAGCCGAACGAACGTATTACCGCCATTCTGCCAGTACGCGAGTATGAAGAAGGCCGTCATGTGTTCATGGCAACGGCGAGCGGTACCGTGAAGAAAACCGCACTGACCGATTTCAGCCGCCCACGCAGCGCTGGCATCATCGCCATCAACCTCAACGAGGGCGATGAGCTGATTGGTGTTGACCTGACTGACGGTAAAGACGAAGTCATGCTGTTCTCTGCGGCCGGTAAAGTGGTGCGCTTCTCTGAACAAGCGGTCCGCTCGATGGGCCGTACGGCGACCGGTGTTCGCGGTATCCGTCTGGGCGAAGGCGACAGCGTTGTGTCACTGATCATCCCACGCGGTGACGGTTGTATCCTGACTGTGACTGAAAACGGCTTCGGTAAACGTACTGAATCCACCGAATACCCAACCAAATCTCGTGCAACGCAGGGCGTTATCTCGATCAAAGTGAGCGAGCGTAACGGACCGGTTGTTGGCGCGATCCAGGTTGATGAAGCGGATCAGATCATGATGATCACTGATGCCGGTACACTTGTACGTACCCGTGTTTCCGAAGTGAGTACCGTAGGCCGTAACACCCAGGGTGTGACGCTTATCCGTACCGCAGACGGTGAGCACGTGGTCGGCCTGCAACGTGTTGCAGAACCGGTAGAAGATGAAGAACTGGATGGCGTAGCCACCGAAGCGGGCGAACTGGAAGCGGCACAAGCGGCCGATTTACCAGACGACGCGGAAGGTGAAGACGATCAGCCAGCTGACGACGAAGAAGAATAAGTTTTCTTCGTCAGATGACAAAAAGGCATAACATTTGTTATGCCTTTTTTATTAACTTCATATTTTTGAGAAACTACCGCTTAGTGTATTCTGTTACTCAATCCGCTCTGAAGAGCCGCCAGAATTATGGTTAATCCTTGAAATATCTTGCTTCGTTTCGAACAACGCTAAAAATATCCCGCTATCTGTTCCGGGTGCTGGCGCTCATGTTGTGGACACTGGGTGTGTTGCTGACCACCTTTTATGTGCTCAATATTTTCCATAACAAAGAATCCGAAATCCGTGATGAAGACAACTTCAATTACGATCTCGCGCAGAGCTACATCAAGAACTCCAATGACGTCATGCACAGTATTAAGTTCATGGCGGAAAAGCGGCTGAGCGATTCAATGAACGGGCTGGATATCATCAATGGCATGATCAGCACCAAAAACGTTCAGCCGACGTATCTTTCCCTGTTTCCTGAATCCGATTGTTCGCAGATTAATGACAGCTACCGTAACTCCCTGAGTACTCTCGGTAACATGATCCACTACTGGAAAGATAATTTTTCCGATGCGTACGATCTGAACAGGGTGTTTTTCATTGGCGGAGCGAACCTGTGTCTGGTTGATTTTGGTATCAGCAGCGAACCGTTCGAGCGTGCCAGTCAGGATCAGCTCAAATCATTGCATGAAAAAATCCTGCAATACCGTAACGGCAAGAGTCAGGATAAAGAAAACAGTCTGTACTGGGTGTCGCAGGGCAGTAATAAAGATTCCGGTTACCTCTATGTTCTGACACCGATTTATGTCGGCAATAAGCTGGAAGCGCTGATGGGCATTCAGCAAAATCTTCGTATGGAAGATTTGGTCAATCCGAATGCGCAACATACCTCCGTCACGCTGCTGGATGCGGACGATCAGCCGCTGCTGAACATTTCTGAGGATAACCGTGCCACCGCGCCACTGGCCAATATCCCTGAAGAAAGCTCATTCTTTGGTTATGTGAATGGCTACAAGGATCTGGTCTATAAAAAACCGCTGACGCCTTCCTCACTGAGTGTGGTGTATTCGATGCCGTTTAATACGGTCATCGAGCGATTTAAAATCCTGATATTTAATGCGGTGTTACTTAATATTTTCTCAGGCCTGCTGTTATTTATTCTGGCCTGGGTCTTTGAGCGCAAAATGTTTTTACCCGCCGAGGAAAACGCCTTCCGTCTCGAAGAGCATGAGCAGTTCAACCATAAAATCGTGGCCTCAGCACCGGTCGGCATTTCGATTCTGCGTATCAGCGATGGCGTCAACATTTTGAGTAACGAACTGGCGCACAACTACATCAATATGCTGACACAGGAAGACCGGCAGCGTATTACGCGCATCATCTGCGACCAGCAAACCAACTTTGTCGATGTCATCACCAAGAACAATAACAACATCCAGCTGAGCTTCGTGCATTCGCGTTATCGTAATGAAGACGTGGCAATCTGCGTGCTGATCGACGTCAGTTCGCGCGTCAAGATGGAAGAATCGCTGCAGGAAATGGCCAATGCCGCCGAGCAGGCCAGCCAGTCGAAATCGATGTTTCTGGCAACCGTCAGCCATGAACTACGCACGCCGCTGTACGGCATCATCGGTAACCTTGATTTACTGCAAACTCAGGGGCTGCCGCAGGGTGTTGACCGGTTGGTGACGGCGATGAATAACTCCTCGGCGCTGCTGCTTAAAATTATCAGCGACATACTCGATTTCTCGAAAATTGAATCCGAGCAGCTGAAAATAGAGCCACAGGAATTCTCCTGTCGTGAAGTTATCACGCATATTGCCGGTAACTATTTGCCGCTGGTGGTGAAAAAGCGTCTGGGGCTTTACTGCTTTATCGAACACAACGTGCCGCTGTCATTCAATGGTGACCCGGTACGTTTGCAGCAGGTCATTTCCAATATTCTCAACAACGCGATTAAATTCACCGATACCGGCTGCATTGTTCTTAATGTCAGAACCTGCGGAAATTACCTCGAATTCCAGGTACGTGATACCGGCGTGGGGATCCCGGAACGTGAGATCACCCGTCTGTTTGACCCGTTCTTCCAGGTCGGTACCGGCGTGCAGCGTCATTTCCAGGGCACCGGTCTCGGACTGGCGATTTGCGAAAAACTGATCAACCTGATGGACGGTGATATCGATGTTGAATCCGAGCCGGGGCTGGGTAGTTCATTTACGGTGCGTATTCCGCTCTATAACGCCACTTTCCCGTCGGGCGAACCGCTGGATAACTGGCAGGACAAAACCGTCTGGCTGGATGTGCGTAATGCGTATCTGGAAAGCTACCTGATGCAGCTGATGCGCTACTACGGTGCGAATGTTCAGCGCTGCGAACCGGGGCTGCAAAGCCAGCGTGAAGACGTGTTAATCACCGATACTCCGCGCATCCATCAGGGTGAACTGGCGGCGCAAATCGAGTTCTCTATCGATCATATCGGTCCGCCGGTCGAAACGCGTCCGGGTTACTGGGTGCACAGCACGTCAACGCCGCTGGAAATCACCGCGCTGCTTAACCGCATTTATCGTCTTGAGGCTGAAACGGAAGAGGGCATTCCGGCGCTTCCTGAAGCCACGGCGCAGGATTACAGCGATGTCACTTTGCTGGTGGTCGATGATCATCCGATTAACCGTCGTCTGCTTGCTGACCAGCTGGGCACCATGGGGTATATCGTGGTAACGGCAAATGACGGGATGGATGCGCTGGACGCCATGCGTGCGCATGAAATTGATATTGTACTCAGCGACGTTAACATGCCACGACTCGATGGTTATGGACTGACGCAGAAGCTGCGCGAACTCGGCCACACGTTGCCGGTGATTGGCGTGACTGCGAATGCGCTGGCCGAACAGCGTCAGCGCTGTCTGGAAGCCGGTATGGATAACTGTTTATCTAAGCCGGTCACGCTGGAAACCCTGCGCGATACGCTGCGTTATTACAGCGCGCTGGTTCGAAGAAAGCGCCAATCCTGACAGGTAAAATAAGTAATAAACAAAGCACCTCCGGGTGCTTTTTTTTAGGCTATTGTTCCTGTTGTTTTTTTTGAAGAGAGTGGTGAATTAAATAACTCATATCCTGTCTGTTGAAAATTACTTAATAATATATTC
This sequence comes from Rahnella bonaserana, assembly GCF_019049675.1. Classification (GTDB taxonomy): domain Bacteria; phylum Pseudomonadota; class Gammaproteobacteria; order Enterobacterales; family Enterobacteriaceae; genus Rahnella; species Rahnella bonaserana. Next base: position 435,000 of record NZ_JAFMOW010000066.1, read on the forward strand.
ACTTGATAAATGTATGCTGTTTATAGAATATGGTCCGATTATGAAAAAAGGATATTGCAGTGTATTTATTATCCAGACAGGTTGTCATTTAATTAACTAAATTTCTTAAAAAGAATACCATTATAAAAACACTATGCTTGAAAATATAAAATCACTTCGCGATTATGCTATTTTGAATTCAAAAAACTGCGCCTTTACCGGGGAAATTAATGCCTGGGTTTTGATCTGGTATCCTGAGAATCATCACTTTGGGCATGCTGCGATGGTGATTGGAGACTTAAGTTCGAAATCTTCTTACGTCAGTTGGTGGCCGGAAAAATCCCGAAGTGGTCTTTCCTCCTTTTTATTTAAATCGCCAGCCGTCAGAGAAAACCTCTTCAATCACCGGGCGCATCGGTTTGAGTTTACTACCAGTGACTATGAAAGTGATGTTTCATCTGAGGGCGATTGTCCACATGTTATCTTTGGTCTGAGAGAGTTTGATTCGCGTAACATGCAGATAATGTGGGATAAAATAATAAGTGGTGGCGCGCCTTCGTTTTCTCCACTTTCAAAGAACTGTGCCACTATCGTGAGTCGGGTTATGAAAGCGGGTTTAAAAAACTCTCCTTTACGGCAAAAGGTATTTGGCCTATTTGGCGGTGAGCAATATGTCTGGACGCCTAAAAGAATCGCTGTGGCATGTAATATATTACGTGATAAGAACTACGCGTTGAAAATTAATATTTCAGGGCGTAATAGCGAATATAATTTCTTTAAGAAATTGGTTCGCCTGAGATAATAAAAAGGCACCACCCGGTGCCTTCAGCTGTACAGATATCTTATATAAGACGTGTGGAATACTGAAAGGAGCTTGAAAGGCTATTAATGCACTGAAGCACCAGCTTCGCTTAGTGTCAGTTCATTTATATCAATATCCATCAGGTTACTGCCTTTGCGTTTCATCAACGTCGCCATTGAGATAGCCAGCGCCAGCAAATATTCATCTTCAGACAATCCAGTATCTTCAGCGATTTTTTCGATTGTATTGACCAAATTCTCTACAACCTGAGTTCTCATTATCTATTCCTTTAGTTATTGCACTGATGTGAGTGCAGGTAAACCTGCCAGCCATTAATGATCTTGACCTGTCATCTCCAGACAACTATTTATCTGAGTTAATGCATCCCTGGGCCAACGAACGGCTTATGATGGTAAGAGAGTCGGTGCAAATCCACAACACCTGGCATCTCAATTTGTAGTAAAAAAAACAAAACGCCCGATGAGATTCATCGGGCGTTTAAAGGCTGAAAAGGGTCAACCTATATCAGGACGGGTCACGGTAATAACATCGCTTTCTGAACGTTAGTCTTTATCCACCGGCTGTGAGCTGACGGAAGACAGGTAGTTCAGCAGGGCGATATCATTTTCCACGCCCAGTTTCAGCATCGCAGATTTCTTCTGGCTGCTGATGGTCTTGATGCTGCGGTTCAGCTTTTTAGCAATCTCAGTCACCAGGAAGCCTTCTGCGAACAGGCGCAGAACTTCACTTTCTTTCGGAGACAGGCGTTTGTCGCCGTAACCATTGGCGCTGATTTTTTCCAGCAATTTCGCCACGCTGTCCGGCGTGAACTTCTTGCCTTTCTGCAATGCAGCCAGTGCTTTAGGCAGGTCAGTTGGCGCGCCTTGCTTAAGCACAATCCCTTCGATATCCAGATCCAGAACAGAGCTCAGGATCGCCGGGTTATTGTTCATGGTCAGAACAATAATGGATAACTGCGGATAATGGCGTTTGATGTATTTGATCAGCGTGATGCCATCGCCGAATTTGTCACCCGGCATGGACAGGTCGGTGATCAGAACATGGGCGTCGAGTTTGCTTAAGCTGTTAACCAGTGCCGTGGAATCCTCGAACTCGCCTACAACATTCACCCATTCAATTTGTTCAAGGGACTTACGAATACCAAACAGGACGATAGGATGGTCATCAGCAATAATTACGTTCATATTATTCATGTGATTAGCTACCTTGCTGGAGCAGTCTGGAGACAAAAGAATCAATGTGATTGATGGTTTCAGTAATCTGTAATGCATCGCCATCTGCGATGTATTGTTCTAACGATTCACACATTTGCTTGCCCGGGGTCAGGTTCAGCATTGCGAACACCCCCTTGAGACGATGTGCTGTTTGTGACATTGACGTGAAATCACGACGTTGGTTCTCATTATACAGTTTCTCAAGATCTTCCGGTACTGTCTCAACGAAAAGCTGATAGTAATCGCTTGATTTTAACTGCTTTTCATAATGGTCGAGAGAGTCTTCACCGGGTTCTTCGGATGAAACACTGTCATCGGAAACAGAAAATTGCTGTTCGATTAACAGTAGGGTTGCGTCAATCAGCGCACTGCTGATGTTGTAATTGACGCGAATATAATGCTTTTCAAGCTGCTGGAAACCTGACTCATCGTCGGTCAGCAAAAGCGTAAATTTGTCGCTGTTCTGCGGGTTATCTGTCAGTAAAACGTCGTATTCCCGCGCGACCTGCCGGTCATCAGCCACGATGCACACGGCACCATAGGCATTCATGGTCCGGGTGATAATACCGCGAACTTCCTCAGACGTGATGTCGAGCAAGACCGTGACATCATTCAGTAATTTCTCATGCTCAGCTTCAAGCTCCTGCGGTTCCTGACGCTGTTTAACCCGTACAGTATAGCGTGTGCCAATATCTAGCTTACTGCGGATTTCTAACTGGCCGCCAAGCTTTTTACACAGCTGATTACACAGGAAGAATGTCAGGCCGGAGCCGTGATTAAAACGGTCAACCAGTGTCTGGCTCAGGAAAGGATAATTCAGATTGCTCAATTCTTCCTTGGAAATTCCGCTGCCGGTGTCGTTAATGTGGAAAATCAACTGATCCGGGCGATCTTCGTCCTGTTCGCTGGTCAGTGTCACCTTACCCAGAGAGGTGGTGACGATGGCGTAATCGAGCAGCAGTGAAAGGATTTTCTTCACCGCCTGCACGTCGCCGATAAAGGTCGCTTCCGGGGCAATATTGAAGTGATTCAGCAAGCCCAGACCTTTCTGGTTCAGGCGGGGCAGGGCTTCAAGCAACAGTTCATCAATCATGGCGGATAACACATACTTTTCGCCAGCCGGTTGCCAGTCCTGCGTTTCCAGCCGCGTCAGCAGCGTGATGTTGTCAACCAGCGTCAGGGCATTGCGTGATTCATTGAGCAGCTTGCCTTCCAGCGTCTGGCGCTCTTCCGGGCTTTGCTCTTCCACCAGCGCCACCGCCAGTCCGTTCAGCTCCTGCAGCGGCTGATTCAGTTCAATGCCTAAATTGTGCAGCATCAGTTTGCGGGCCTGCAGGTTTTTCTCAAACTCGCGTTTTGCCTGTTGCAGTGTGCGGTTCACCATCACTTCTTTATCCTGATCATGAAGCATAAACAGGTAAGTTTCCGGTGAGATCTGACTGCGGATCATACGGATTTCATAGACTTCGTTATTCACGGTGGCCTGAATGGTGCCGTGATGCTGTTCGGCCATGTTGGCGATTTTATTCAGGCTAAGATGCGGGAGCAGCTGATCGGCAATTTTATTGCTCAGCACCACACTGTGATTGCTGAAGTTATACACCAGCAAACCGAGCGGCAGTCCGGAGATAATTTCCTGGTTCAGCGCCTGCTGCATCTGCAACTGCGCGGCCATATTTTCGCTCGGCCGGATGTACTGATGGCGGATAAAGTAAATGCTGGCCATCGCCAGTCCCATCAGGAACAGATTAATCAGGATCAGCCAGAAGTTATTGCGCGAAAGGTCAACGACCAGGCTAAACAGCGGAACGTGATAGGTCAGCGACAGCGGCGAATTACTCAGCGGAACGTCAAAGACCAGCGACCAGCCCTGCATGACGATGCTGCTTGCCGCGGCACTGTCGTCTTCCTGATCCCCTTCATTTACCGCCGTGGTGTTGCCGTTTAACTGGAAATTGTCCCGCGCCATGTTGTACGGGATCAGATCGGTTATCGGCAAATCAAACGCGATAACGGTCGCCAGATGTCCGGGGTTATTAAACGTGGTGCGCAAGGAGAATGAATAGTCGCTGCCCTGACGCGGTTTTCTCAGCCCAGAATAGCTTTCACGTTCATCAAGTGTATTGGCCTGTTGCAGCATTTCAGCGCGACGCGCCTGCAAGGTGCTGGTGACGGCATTTTCCTTCAGACGCGAATCTTGTTGCTGCAAGGGCGCCGTAGTGACCACCAACATACTGTTGTCCTGACCGTTCAGGTAATACAGCGAGTAGGGCAGGGTATTTGAACCCCACTGGTCATCCAGAAACGACGAAATCTTCAGGGTTAAATCCAGCGTTGAGCTGTCATGAGTACCGAAAATAAGCGCATCGGTTTTTTTATGAGGTTTGGAGACAAGATACATGTCCTGACGCAGGCGGATTTCCTGCGCATTGACCGCATCCGGCGTCATAGGCTGACCAGAATAGTTGTCATAAATCTGGTAGGTCATATAACGGAATTTATCGATACGTTTTTGCAGCAGTTCGGCGGTGTTTTGCACCGTTCGCATTTTATCGTTCAGATAAGCATTGGTGTAGTTGTAACCATACAGGCCCAGTCCCATCACCAGAAGGACAATGAACAACCAAAAGAAGCGCGTGATATTGGTCGATGTCAGCGATAAATATTTACCAGCCATGATGATGAGTTTTTTCCTTCATTCTTGTTATTACTCTTTACCGGACAACGGCTCTGGCGCAGGCAGTGACGCAAAGCATCATCGCGGCAACGCAACCTAATGCAAAAGACAAGCTACTGACCTGTGCGATAAAACCTATCAGCGCAGGACCCGCCAAAATACCGGCATAACCTAAGGTTGTCACGGAGGCGATAGCCATGCTGGCAGGCATTGATGTCTGATTGCCTGCCGCGCTGAACATAATCGGCACCAGATTCGAGGCACCAAATCCGATCATGACAAAGCCCAGACCGGCAATCCACAGATTATCCACCAGCGTCAGCAACACCAGTCCGAGGCTGGCACAAAGACTGCCGTACATCAGCACCTTATAACGTCCGAACGCCGCGATAATTTTGTCACCCGTCAGACGTCCGGCGGTCATGGCGACCGAGAAAACAGCGTAACCCAGTCCGGCCTGATGGGCCGCAACGCCGCGTTCCGTGGTAAGAAACAGCGCGCCCCAGTCGAGCATCGACCCTTCGGTCAAAAACATCACAAAACATAAAAAGCCCAGCAAAATGACCCAGCCGCGGGGCAGGACAAAAATCGGACCCTCGCCGTCATGGCGGGTTTCCCGCCATAAATGCGGGCTGGTCAGCACCACCAGAACAGCCAGTAAAATCACGACCAGCATGACTGATACAAAAGGCGTCAGCCCGAAAAATAATAAACCGGTGACGGCCAGCGCGCCAAAAATGCTGCCCATACTGAAAAAACCATGAAACCCGGACATCATCGCGCGGCCACTGGCTTTCTCAACCACAATTGCGTGGACGTTCATGGCTACATCAATCATGCCTATTGCGGCCCCAAACACCAGCAGCACCACGGCCATACCGGCGGTGCTGTCCATCAGCGTCAGCAGGGGCAATGCCAGCAGCAGTAACACGCTGGCAATCAAAATCACGGTCTTACATCCCAGTTTTCCGGTCAGAAAACCGGTCAGCGGCATTGAAAAGGTCGAGCCTGCGCCAATGCACAACAACAGTAATCCTAACGTTCCGTCACTGATCGCCAGCCGCAATTTCACAAAGGGCACCAGGGGTGCCCAGGCGGCCATGGCAAAACCGGACAATAAGAAAATCAGCCGGGTGGCATGTTGTTGCGCTCTGCCCGGAACCGGGGCAGCAGTCAGGGAATATTCAGGTGACGACGCTGTCGTCATCGGTTCTGGAGACATCTTTGGAAATTCCTTTTAGGCATAACTTTCACAGATGCCTTTTCGATACAAAAACACTCACGCAGTTTCCACCTGTCTGACTGACCGGACACTTTATCAGAAAGCATAAGTCACTGTGATTGCACATAGTCTTAATTATTTTGCCGCGGAATACATTAGCGATAAATAATCTAAAACACGATCACACAATTGGTAAGTCATTTTGATGGGTATTGAAGCGTGCTAATGTTTGATTTTATTAATAATGATCACGCTCATTCTTTGCGTAAAGGTTAACAAGATGTTGTTTTTTATTGATTTGTTTTAATTCTCAGTAAGCTAGAAGACGATTCACTCTTCGTCAAACTGATGTTTTGTGATTCTTTGATGAAATTTTCTTGTCATGATGATTGTGTTTTTTTATAGCACTTATCTCAAATCATGCATATAACTTATGGAGTTTCGGACATAAAACTACCGGAACAAGCAATCATTGAAGTCATAAAAAATATCTTAATGTATTCACGACGCTTTTATTTGTTCGATTTGTAGTCTATGGCATTCCCTGACACCAGTTGGAAGTATACCCATTTTTCTTAATGGTCTTCACATCACGACACGCCGCTTTTTCCTGCAAAAGGAGAGCGGCGTTGAGCGTGTGTGGGCAACAACTGGTGTAACAGGGGTACAACATGGCTCAGAACGGTAGCGTTGTTATTGATATTCTTTCTCGTACTAATGGTGCAGTGGTCTCACAGGTCTCAAACGCCAGCCAGGACGTAACCCTTAATCAAATCAGTATTGTACGCGTGCATGCGACGCGCGACGCCGTCACCAGCTATGAGCGTGTCGGCAACGATCTGGTCATTCATATGAAAGATGGCCGCACAGTCCGCTACCACAGCTTCTTCGATACCGATGGCAAAGGGCACCACAGCGAACTGATTTTTGATGACGGCGTACACCCTATTGAACATGCCGCGTTTGTCGATACCGGCGCGACGGCTGCTGCTGTACCCATTATCCCTGCATATGAAACCATTCCTGACGTCGGTGCTCTGGTCCTCGACTCCTCTAATTTTGATCCCGCTGTTTTAGGTGCTGTGCTGGGCGTGCTTGCGCTGGGTGCCGGTATTGCCATTGCCGCAGGTGGCGGCGGTGGCGGCGGTGGCAGCAGCAGTAACACTGGCGGCAGCGACGGCGGTGGAAACACGGGCGGCGGTAATACTGGCGGGGGCAACACGGGCGGCGGTAATACTGGCGGGGGCAACACGGGTGGCGGTAATACCGGTGGGGGTAATACGGGTGGGGGCACTGTCGGCGGCGCAGCACCAACCCTGACGCTGGCAACGTTTGCCAATGAAAATATCGTCAACCAGTCTGCTGCACAAAGTACTCAGACTTTCAGCGGCAGCTCAACCAACGCCGCCGCAGGCAGCACTATCGTGCTGACCATCAACGGCAAAACTTTCACGACCACGGTGGATGGCAGCGGTAACTGGAACGTTCCGCTGTCTGCCAGCGAACTGCAAACACTGGCCGACGGGACTTATGTTATTTCCGTTACCCTGACCAATACGTCTGGTGAAACCATCACTAAAAGCGTGACCGTGGTGGTGGATACCACGCCGCCAACGCTGACCGTTGATCCCATCGACGGCGACAATGTGATTGATGCCAATGAGCATCAGCAACCTCTGACTCTCACCGGCACGGCATCCGTTTCTGAGGCAGGCCGGTCGGTGGATGTGGTACTCAACGGCGTGCATTACAGCGCCACCGTCGGCGCGGACGGCGTCTGGTCTGTGACCATCCCGGCCAGTGTCGTTTCTGCGCTGGCAGAGGGTAATTACCAGCTGACGGCTTCCCTGACCGATGCGGCGGGTAACTCGACCTCCACGCCGGAAAGTTTTGTCATCAATGACAGCGCGGGCATTCTGACCGTCAACCCGATTTCAGGTGACGGACAACTGAATGCCAGCGAAGCACAAAGCGCGCTGGTGATCACCGGCACGACGTCCAATGTGCCAGCCGGCACACAAATTACCGTCACCGTAGGCAGCACGGTGTATAACACCACCACCACGGCGGGTGGCGGATGGAGTCTGACGCTTTCCCCGGCTGACTTGCAGGCACTGACCGACGGTTCGACGATCGTGACGGTCAGCATGGTGGATTCTCAGGGCAATACCATCAGCCAGAGCACCGATCTGAATGTGGCAATCCACGGTGTTCCGCCGACGCTGGATCCGGCATTCGGTGGCGACAATACGCTGGATGCCAGCGAGTCCACCACCAGCCAGACGCTGACCGGCCACACCGGTCTGACCGGCGACGGCCAGACGGTGACCGTCACCATTGGCGGCCAGCAAATTACTGGCACCGTAGCCCCTGACGGCACGTTTAGCGTCACGGTGCCGTCATCCGTGCTCGGCATACTGCCGCAGGGCAGCAATAATATCGTGGTCACCGTGACGGATCCGGCGGGCAACCACAACACCATCACCACCCCGGTGAGCGTGGACACCGTCGCGCCGACCCTGACAGTCAATCCGCTGGAAGGCGACGGCTATATCAGCGTGGCGGAAGCCTCCGCGCCAATGACCCTGACTGGTACGGCGTCAGTATCTGAAGCCGGTCGTCCGGTTGTCGTCACCATCAACGGCGTTGATTATACGGGCGCGATTGTTCAGCCGGATGGCAGCTGGAGCGTGAACATTCCGGCCGGCTCCCTGAGCAATCTCAGTCAGGATGTAACGGTCACTGCGACGCTGACGGATGCCGCGGGTAACGCCACCACCAACACCAGCACTATTCACGTTGCTTCTGACCCGGCTCTTCCGCCGCTGATCACGGTGAATACCTTCGCGTCGGATAATATTGTCGATGGTGCTGAGCGCCAGACCGCACAAACGTTAAGCGGTACCACGACGCGTGTTGAAGCCGGGCAAATTGTCACCATCACCCTGAACGGGCACACCTATACGGCGACCGTGGGGACCGGCGGAAACTGGAGCGTGATTGTTCCGGCGGCGGATATGATTGTGCTGGCTAACGGCCCGCAAACCATTACGGCTACTGTGTCTGATAAGGCCGGGAACGAAGCTGCGCCGGGCACCGATACCTTTAACGTGGATGCCACACAGGACGGCATCGCGATTGATCCGGTAACCGGCGATAACGTCATCAACGCTGTGGAAACTGCGAACGGTATCTTAGTGTCTGGTACGACATTGGGTGCTGACCCGGCTTTCCAGGTAGAGGTGACTTTCCACGGACGTTCATATTTTGCGAATTTACTTTCAAACGGGCGCTGGTCGTTAACTATCCCTTCCGGAGATTTGGATGGGATAGATATAAGTACGTTACAACTTACTGCAACAGCTCAGGCCATGGGGGGAGGAACCCTTACCAATAGCATCTCTGTCGGCGTGGATAATCTGGCACCCGTGCCAACCCTCAACACGCCGTTTGGCGATGGCTATCTGAATATTGCCGAAGCGGCAACGGCTGAAACCCTGAGCGGCACCACCGGCAAAACCGGCGACGGTCAGACGGTCACCGTCACGATTGGCGGGCATACCTATAACGCCACGGTGGATGGTGCAGGTGTATGGTCGGTGAGCCTGACTTCTGCTGATTTGCAGGCATTACCGCCAGGCAATAATGCGATTGTGGTGAATGTCACTGACAGCGCGGGTAATACCGCGACGCTTAACGGTACTGCCACTGTCGATTTAACCGCGCCAACCCTGACCATCAATCCGGTTTCCGGCGATGGTTACATCAACAACGCCGAAGCGGCGGCTGATATTGCCGTGACCGGTACCGCGTCAATTACCGAGGCCGGCAACACCGTCACGGTGACGATAAACGGCCAGCCTTACACCGGCATTGTGGCGGCAAACGGGCAGTGGACGGTGACGATTCCGGCAGGTGCCATGACGGGCGTAGCGGACGGGCAATATCCGGTCACCGTGCAGCTTTCGGATGCGGCAGGTAACAGCACCACGATTACTTCAAATGTTCAGCTGGCAGCCGATCCTGCGTCAGCGCCGACCATCACCCTGAACGCCTTTACCGGTGACAATATTCTCGACGGTGCAGAGCAGCAAACGGCTCAGACCATCAGCGGTACGACGACGCATGTTGAAGCCGGGCAGATTGTTAACATTACCCTTAACAGCGTGGTGTACAACGCGACCGTGCAGGCTGATGGCAGCTGGAGCGTCAGCATTCCGTCTTCTGCATTGGGCGCACTGACCAACGGCACACTACAAATTGACGTCGCTGTACTGGATAAGGCCGGAAATCAGGCCACCGGCAGCGAATCGTTTACCGTGGATAACACGCAAAGCGGCCTGTCTGTGGATCCGGTCACCGGCGATAACCAGCTGAATGCCAGTGAGGCCGCGGCAGGCATCACCATCAGCGGCACCTCGGCCAACGTGCCGGTCAACGGTGTGGTGACGATTACCCTCAATGGCAAAACCTATACCGCGACAGTTGGCGTGGGCGGCGGCTGGAGCACACAGGTTTCTGCGGCAGATCTGGCGACGCTGAGTGACGGTAAACATACCATCACCGTCAGCGCGACCGATGCCGTCGGGCAAACGGTCACCGGCAGCGATGTGCTGAATGTCATCATTCACAATCTGCCTGATGCCACACTCGATACGCCGTTTGGCGACAACATTCTTAATGCCGCTGAAGCAGGCGTCAGCCAGACACTGACCGGGAATACCGGCGTTTCCGGCAGCGGCCAGACGGCTGTGGTGACCTTTGGCGGGCAAGATTACACCGCTGTTGTCGCCGCAGACGGTTCATTCTCGGTTACCGTGCCGTCATCGGTTCTGACGGCTATCGGACAAGGTCCGACGGCCGTGCAGGTGGCGGTGACTGATGCGGCTGGCAACACCAGCAACATTTCTGTGCCGGTATCAGTGGATACCGTCGCGCCAGTTGTCACCATCACCACTCCGGTTGCGGGCGACGGCATCATCAATGCCGCAGAAGCCGGGGCCGTTATTCCGGTCAGCGGTACGGCGGGTGCGGGTGAGGTGGGTGATACCGTTACCCTCTCGCTTGGCGGGCACACTTACACCGGCACGGTAGCCGCTGGCGGCGCATGGACCGTTAATATTCCGGCCGATGCACTGGCGAATGTGGCGAACGGGACTTATACCCTGACGGCGACGGTCACTGATGCCGCGGGCAACGCAGGCACTGCGACGGCACCGGTCACCGTGACCGCAGATCCGACGCTGTTGCCGACCATTGCAATTGATCTCTTTGCCGGAGACGGCACGTTAGACGGCGCGGAACGTACCAGCCCGCAAACCGTCAGCGGCACCACCACTCACGTGGAAGCCGGACAAATCGTCACTGTGACCATCGGCGGCATTGATTATCAGGCCACGGTGCTGGCCAGCGGCGCATGGAGTGTCAGCGTTCCGGCAACCACCTTGCAGACGCTGCTGGACGGCACGGCAACCATTGAGGTTTCAGTCACCGATATAGCCGGTAACCCTGCTGTTAACAGTGAAGACTTCACCGTTAATAGTGCGCTGGGCGGCGTGACCATCAACCCGATCACCGGCGATAACAAAATCGACGCCACTGAGGCGGGTACCGGTTTTGATATCAGCGGTAAAACAGTCAATGTGCCGGAAGGAACCGACGTTACCGTTCAGCTGGGCACGGTGACTTACACTACGCAGACTGATGCTGACGGCAACTGGACCGTCAATGTTCCTTCAACGGATGTCTTCAATCTGGCGGATGGCACCAGCCATGTAATTGTGACCACCGTGACCACCGATCAGGGACAGGTGACTACCACACAGGATTTGGGCATTTACACCACATTGCCGGTACCGACTCTGAATCCGCCGTTTGGCGATGGTCAGTTAGGCACCGACGAAGCGGCTGCCACACAGACTCTGACCGGTTCCACCGGGCTGACCGGCGATGGTCAGACGGTGACCGTGGTGATTGACGGTAACACCCTGACAGGTACCGTAGCGACTGACGGTACCTGGACCGTCACCGTACCGGCTGGCACATTAACCGGTTCGGCAGAAGGCCCGACGCCGGTGGTCGTCAACGTTACTGATGCCGCAGGTAACACGGGCACCATCACCGGTTCTGTGAATGTCGATTTCACATCACCAACGCTGACGCTCAACCCGGTGGCGACGGATAACGTGATTAACGCGCAGGAAGTGGCAGGCATCATTGTGTTGTCAGGTACCGCTGATACGGGGGATGCCGGTCAGATTGTCACGCTGCAATTTAACGGTCAGACCTATCAGGCGACCGTACAGGGTGATGGCTCCTGGTCGACAAACGTTCCTGCGGGCGCGCTGGCCGGTCTGGCCGACGGTAGCTATACGCTGACAGCCACGCTGTCTGATCTGGCGGGTAATACCACGACCGTACCGGAAACGGTTACCGTGGTGGTTTCCAATCCGCCGGTGCCAACCATTGAAACGCCATTTGGCAATACTTTCCTTAATCAGCTGGAAGCGGACACCGATCAGACACTCACCGGTACCACCGGCGTCACGGGCGCAGGTCAGTCTGTCGTCGTAAATATCGGCGGGGTGGATCATACGGCGACTGTCGATGCGGCCGGTATCTGGACAGTTAATATCAGTGCGGCTGATTTGCAGGCGATACCGGAAGGTTCGCAAAACATTTTGGTCACTGCCACTGACAGTGCCGGAAATGCGGGCACCGTCACCAGTGCCATCACCGTGGATTACACGCTGCCAACGCTGACCTTTGATCCGGTGGCGACCGACGACATCATCAATGCTGCCGAAACGCTGCAACCGGTAGTGATCAGAGGTACCTCTGACATCCCGGATGCAGGCCAAACGGTTTCTGTGGTGCTGAGTTTCAACAATGTGACTTACACCGCGATTGTCCAGCCGGATGGTACCTGGAGCTTCACGCTGCCTAGTTCTGTGGTGCAGGCGCTGGCCGATACCACTTACACGCTGTCAGCGTCTATTACAGATGCTGCGGGTAACGTCACAACAGGCACTCACACCTTTACAGTCGATGCGGCGGCGGCTGACTTGCCAACGCTGACCATCACGGCGGTGTCGGGAGATGATTACATTAATGCGGCAGAGAAAGGCGCCGATATCCCGATCACCGGGACATCCACCAATCTCGAAGTCGGACAGACGGTAGTGGTGAGCTTTAACGGCAAAAACTACAATGCCCTCGTCGGTGCGAATGGCGACTGGACGGCAACCGTGCCGCTGGCGGATCTGGCTACCTTGTCCGACGGGCCGATTACGGTAACAGCGACCTCAGCTGATACCGCCGGCAACCCGGCGTCAGCGTCACATAACGCCACCGTGATCGCCCAGCCGGGCGACCTGCCAACGCTGACCATCAACGCCATTTCCGGCGATGATTACATCAATAACGTCGAACACAATCAGGGCATGACCGTCAGCGGCACCTCCACCCACGTTCCTGTGGGTGGCACGGTGACGGTGGTTATTACCGGCGAAGCCTATACCGCGACCTTTACTGCTACCGTGCAGGCTGACGGTAGCTGGAGCTTCCCGATGACGGCGGCTCAGGTTCAGGCAATGCCGGCGGGTAATAACACCTTTACGGCTACCGCGGATGACGTGGCGCAAAACGTTGCGACGGCAACGCATGACGTGGCTGTTGATACAACTCCGCCGATACTGACTGTGACCGTGGATACCGGCGGTGATGACATCATCAATCTGGCAGAAGCGGCGCTGGGTATCCCGGTCAGTGGCACCACAGATCCAAACCTGACCGTGACCGTCACGCTCAACGGAAAAGAGTACACCACCACCGCAGACGGTACAGGTGTCTGGAACCTGACCATTCCGGGCGTGGATGTGCAGGCCATTACCACTGATGGTACCAAAACCATCGGCGTCAGCGTCACCGATGCTGCGGGTAATAACGTGACTGCCTCGTCTGATTTCACACTCTCCTCGCATGCATTACCAACGCTGTCGATTGGCGTGATTGCCGGCGACGGTATTTTGAATATCACTGAAGCCGCCAATGGTTTCACCCTGAGCGGAACCAGCTCAGGTCTGGCGCCGGGAACTGCTGTGCAGGTTACGGTGCCGGGGCTGGCGGATCCAATTAACGGAACGGTGAACCCTGACGGACTCGGCTGGACTGCCATCGTTCCGCCAAACCTGCTCAGCGGGCTGACTAGCGGTATCGTGCAGGTGACCGTGACGGCAGAAGATGTGGCCGGTAACCCGGCGTCTTCCAGCGCCAGTCTGGATATCGAACTGTCTGCGCTGCCTTTACCGACCATCAATACCCCGTTTGTGGATGGTGTTCTTAACGCTACCGAAGCAGCGGGTAATCAGCTGATTACCGGCACAACCGGCATAACCGGCGCGGGTCAGACCGTGCTGGTGACTGTCGATGGCACGCCGGTGCTGGCCACCGTCGCCAATGATGGCACCTGGACGGCGACCGTGCCTTCCGGCGTGCTTCAGGGGCTGGCGGATGACACGCATACCATCAGCGTGACGGCAACCGACAGCGCAGGGAATACCAGTGCGGCCGGTACCCTTGATTTCACGTCGGTGACGCAGGTTCTGCCAGTGGCCGGAATCAATACGCCGTTTGGTGATGGCATCCTGAATCTGGATGAAGCGACCGCGGGCGGCAGCATTACCGGTACCACCGGTATCACTTCGCCGGGGCAAACCGTCACTGTGGTCATTAACGGTAACGCGGTGCCGGTGGTGGTGGATTCTGCTGCCGGAACCTGGACGGTTACCCTGACGCCTGCGCAGTTGCTGGGCTTGCAGGATGGCACCTGGCCGGTCGTCGTGACCGTGACCGACAGTGCGGGCAACACCTCGCCGCTGACGGCATCGGTTGATGTGCGGATCAATAACATTCCGCAACCGACGATTGATCTGCCATTCGGTGACGGCACGCTGAACATTGCGGAGTCTGCGGCTGTTGACGGCCAGACGCTCACCGGATCCACCGGCGTAACTGGCGCAGGACAAACCGTCAGCGTGGCGATCGCGGGCATGACCGGCAGTCCGTTTGCGGCAATCGTGGACCCGGATACCGGAAACTGGACCCTGAACCTCACGCCAGCTCAGATGGCAACGCTGGGGCTGGCGACCGCGCAGCATGATATTACCGTCACGGCAACCGATGCCGTCGGTAACCATAACGAGACGACCATCAGCTTCACTTCACATCTGTCCGGACCGGTACCGTCTATCGACACGCCATTTGGCGACGGTAGCCTGAATATATCCGAAGCGGCCGGAGTGAATATCATCACGGGTAATACCGGGATTACCGGCGACAACCAGAACGTCAAACTGACCATCGATGTGAACGGCACGACCTATACCGCCACTGTCGATCCGGTCACCGGCGACTGGTCTGTGACCCTGCCTGCGGGTGTGCTGAATTCTCTGGGCAGTGGCGCGCATGATATTAACGTCACGGTGACGGATGCCGCGGGCAACAGTACGCCAGCGACACTGCCGTTTAACAGCTATCTCACCGTGCCAGATGTCACCATCAACACGCCGTTTGGCGATGGTTATCTGAGTGCCGCCGAAGCTGCGACAGCACAGACCATTACCGGAATGACCGGGCTGACAGGCGCGGGACAAACGGTGGTGGTCACCATAGGCGGTCTGACAATTCCGGGCGTGACGGTGGATGCGAACGGCAACTGGACGGCGCCTCTGTCAACCAGTGAAATCGCCGATCTGCCGCAGGGCGCACAGCAAATCTCCGTCACCGTGACGGACGCTGGCGGTAATACCGGTTCGGCCTCGGCCGAAGTCGGCATTGCCGTGACGCAACTTCCGGCCGTGGCGGTTACGTCCTTTGCCGGTGCCGGTTTTGACCTGACCTACGCAGAAAGCCAGAGCACGCAAACTATCACCGGTACCACGGTGAACGTGCAGGCCGGACAGCAGGTGACGGTTTCAGTTGGCGGCATCAGCCATCAGGCAACGGTGCTGGGCGACGGCACCTGGAGTGCCACCTTTACCCCTGCGGAACTGGCAACGCTGGACAGCGCGGACACGATCACCGCTTCTGTTAATGACCTGGCAGGTAACACGGCAAATCTGCTGGCGCCTCAGGCCATTACGGTCAACCTGACGCCGCCAACATTCGCCATCACCATTGATCCGGTGACCGGCGATAACATCATTAACGTGGCGGATGGCAATCCGGCGAACATTACCGTTTCGGGTAAATCAATCAACGTCCCTGACGGTACGCTGGTCAATATCACCGTCGGGGGTGTTCCGCATCTGGCGACAGTCACTGGAGGAACATGGTCGGTATCTGTGGCTGCCGCTGAATTTGTCAATGGCACCACCACTACCGTTACCGCTTCAACACTGATCCCGGCGACCAGTGCCACACAAGGCGTGCTGGTGGATACCACGGCGCCAACCCTGACCATCAATGCCTTCACGGGCGACGATGTCCTCAACAGTACCGAGTCAAAATCCGCGCAGGTGATTACCGGTACGGCGGATACCGGCGATGTGGGGCGTGTTGTCGCCGTCACATTGAATGGCAAAACTTACAACGGTACCGTGCAGGCAGGCGGCACCTGGTCAGTCAGCGTACCGGCAGCCGATTTGCAGGCATTGCCACAAGGCAACGGCGCAACTAACGTGATCTCCGCGACCCTGACGGACGCGGCAGGCAACGTGGGGACAGCCGTTCCGCACACCGTCACCGTCGATACTTCCGCGCCATTACTGGCGCTGGATGTGGTCGCCGGTAATAACGTCATTAACCTGGCGGAATCGCTGCTCAACGTACTGGTTGGCGGGACGTCCAGCGGCGCGGACGGTCAGACCGTCAACGTCACACTGGGCGGTGCGTCAATTGGTACGGCGGTTATTCAGCCGGGCGGGGCGTGGTCGCTCAACCTGACGCCAGCACAGTTGTTGCTGCTTAACGACGGCACCCTGACACTGGCGGCGACGGTAACGGATCAGGCGGGTAACACCACCAGCGTCAGTACCGGTCTGGATATCTTCTTCAACAAACTGCTCGCGCTGAATGTGACCAGCGGTCTGGGGCTGACGGATGGCTTCCTCAATCTGGCGGAATCGCAGGTGGCGCAAACCATCAGCGGCACGGCGATTGGGGCAGGCGTGGGTTCCGTTGTGTCGACGGTTATCAACGGCACGCCGCTCTCGGCAATTGTCGGGGCGAACGGTGCGTGGTCACTGAATATTCCGGCGGCGGTACTCGGTGCGCTGGGTGACGGTCAGCAGGTGCTGAACCTGAACCTGACCGATGCGGCAGGCAACGTGACAGCCTCTGTGCTGAATCTGGACGTCATTAAAACGCTGCCGGTGCTGGGCAATCTGGATCCTCTCTTCGGCGGCAATGGCTTGCTGAATGCGGCGGAATCTCTGCTGGCGCAAACTATCGGCGGGGTCGCGACGGCGGTTGACGGTACTCTTGTGACCGTGACCCTCGGCGGCAAAACCTACAACACTACCGTGACGGCGGGCACCTGGAACATCCAGATCCAGCCAGGCGATCTGGGTGCACTGCTTGATGGCAATCTGAATCTGGGCATCACCCTGACAGACCCGGCGGGCAATACGTCTACCACCAATATTCCGGTGGGAATTGCCATCCACAATCTGCCGCAGGTTGTGCTCAATACCGTGTTTGGTGACGGCGTGCTGAATATCGCCGATCTGCTGGTCAATCAGACCATCAGCGGTACGGTTTCCAACGTGGCAGCGGGTACAGCCATTGCGGTGCAGGTCGGTACACAAACCATTAATGGTGTGGTCGATGCGACGGGGCATTTCCTGGTCACCGTTCCGCCGTCCGTTCTCGGCTTACTGAGTGGCACGACCGCAGCGGTCAGCGTGACGGTAGCCGATGCGGCGGGCAACGTCGGCAGTGCGGCGGCGAACGCGGTGCTGGAGCTGGTCAAACCGGTTATTAACCTCACCTCGGTCCTGGGCGACGGCTTGCTGAATGCGGCTGATGCGCTGACCACGCAGGTGATTGGCGGTACCGTCAGCGGCGTCACGGCGGGTACGCAGGTGCAGGTCACACTGGGCGGGAAAACCTTCCTCGGCGCGACCGACGGCACTGGCGCATTCAGCATCACCCTGCAACCGGGTGACCTGAAAGCACTGGGCGATGGCACCTTCCCGGTCGTGGTTTCTGTTACCGATGCTGGCGGTAATACCAGCACCAGCAGCAGCACGCTGACTTCCATCATTAACGCAGTACCGAAAATTGTGCTGGATCCTGTTTTCGGCGCAGACGGCATCCTGAACGCGGCGGAAGCACTGCTGACGCAAACCATCAGCGGTACGGTCACCAACGGGCATGTCGGTGAAACAGTCAACATTAACGTCGGCGGCGGCCTGATTAACCTGACGGCAACCGTTGGAAGTGACGGCAAATTCTCCGCGTCACTGACCCCGCTGCAACTTGCCGGATTGCTTGACGGTAATCTGACCATCGTCACTACCGTGACTGATGAGGTGGGTAACACAGCGTCAAATACCGTGGGGCTGAATGTCGGTATTCACAATCTGCCGTCGATCGTCCTGAATCCGGTCTTTGGCGATGGCGTGCTGAACGTGGTTGATCTGCTGACCGGCCAGACCATCAGCGGTATCGCGACCAATGTCGCGCAGGGCACACAAGTTCAGATTTCCCTGAATGGCAAAAACTACCTTGCCAATGTGGGTGTCGGCGGGGTGTTCAGCGTGACCGTACCGGTGACCGATCTGGGCGCCATTCTCAACGGCACACAGTCGGTGGTCGCCAGCCTGGTGGATGGCTCCGGTAACACGGCATCCGTCACCAATCTGCTGAACGTCGTGTCGCAGTCGCTGCCAACCATTACGCTTAACCCGCTGTTTGGTGATGGCCTGCTGAACGCGGCAGATGCGCTGCTCACGCAGACCATCAGCGGTACCACCACCAACGCGCAGGGATCGACCGTGACCCTGAACGTCGGCGGCAATACCCTGACGGCGCTGGTGAAAGCGGATGGCACCTTCAGCGTCGCTGTTCCGCAGCTGACGCTGGCGAGCCTGCTCGACGGTACGCTGAATGTCGGTGCGTCAATCACTAACGCCGCCGGTCATTCAACCAGCGGCAGCGCAACGGCAACGGTCGGTATTCATACTCTGCCAACGCTGTCACTTGGCTCACTGTTTGGCGGTGATGGTTATCTGAACGCCGCCGAAGCGGGCACTGACACCAATATCACCGGGACCTCCAACCTGCTCAACGGCACAGTGTCGGTCAGTATTGGCGGCGTGACTCACACCGGCACTATCACTAACGGTACGTGGAGTGTGCCGTTCACCTCGGCAGAACTGAAAGGGCTGGCGGATGGCTCAACGCAGGTTTCCGTCTCGGTCGCTGATCTGGTGGGCAACACCTCTGTTATCTCCAACCCGCTGAGCGTACTGACGCATGCACTTCCGCAGGTGGCGCTGAACCCGTTGCTCGGTCTGACGCTGGGTGTGGTAGGCGGCATTCTGGGTGGTCAGGGGCTGACCCTGAGCGGGACCAGCCGCAACATCGCACAAGGTGGTCTGGTCAGCGTTACCCTGCTGGGCAATACGCTGGCCGGTACCGTGCAGGCGGACGGTTCATGGACGGTGAAACTTTCCAGTGCGCTGCTGAGCAGTTACGGGCTGGTGGGCTTGCTGAACGCGCTGCTCGGCGCAGTGGTTGAACTGAAAGCGGTCGATGCGGCCGGTAACGGATTCGATGCGCACGTCGGGCTGACGGTAGGTTCTTCATTACCGGCGGAAACTGCAACGCTTATGGCAACGTCGCTCTCTGTAGACGATACCCATACGCTGGCGGCGGTTCACACCACGGATACCAGCACAACTACGGATACCTCGGTCACACACGCTGCCAGCACGCTGACGGATCCGCTGGTCACTGCGGATACCAGTGCTTCAACCACCACCACGCACGACACCACCACGGCGGACACTACCGCGCACGCGGACACGGCGTTCTCCATTGGCGGTATCACCATCGACCTGACGGCCACTGACGGCGTGGCTGTCGGTGGCGCGGGCGACGACACCATCTCGGTTCATACTCTCGATTTCTCGCAAATCGACGGCGGCACCGGTGTCGATACCTTGCTGCTGGCGGGCACCAATCAGCATCTGGATCTGACCGTCCTCGGGCTGAAAGTCGAGCATATCGACATCTTTGACCTGGGTAATTCCGGCACCAACAGCATCTCGCTGAACCTGCATGAGGCGCTGAACGTGAAGGACAATCCAACCGATGAAGTGATTATCAAAGGGGGCGAGGGCAGTCTGGTCAATCTGCAAATGGGCACCGACGGGGCATGGAACGAAACCGGGCAACGCACGGTGGATGGCCTGACCTTCGACGTTTACCACAACGCGTCAATGGATGCATCGAACACCCTGGGAGACGTTCTGGTGCAACACGGTCTGCACGTACAACAGAGTTAATTTCTGTACTCCTCCCCCTGCGAAGGGGGAGGCGGGGAGGGGGTTTTGCTGGCGACTGCGATGCCATTGATACCCCACCCCAACCCTC
>NZ_JAFMOW010000029.1 GCF_019049675.1 Rahnella bonaserana
CGCCGGAAGATAAACGCTGGATAGCGGTACCCAGTGAAGACTGTGATTTATTCAGGTTGTTCTGTGCTACCAGGCTCAGGGAGTTGGTATTAATAACTTGTGCCATTGAGATTTCCTCGAGTATTTAAAATGTAACACTGCAACTGTATTTAAATTGAGTGATGCGTAATTCCGTTCGCATATAATAAATATCGGTGGAAGGAAAAATGACTAAACAGGTTTTTGCGTTATTTTTATTTCGGTGGCTTATTTGATGAAATGCCTGCAATTGTGGCATCAGTTCAGGGGATGGTGTTAGTCTTTCTTATTACAGAAAACACCCTTATTACAAAAACTCTCTTATTAAAAAATCTCTTTTATTAAAAAAATACCCCCGCCTGTGAGGGCGGGGGTATTAATGATAACGTCTTGTAGCGTATTACGAGCTGACTTAGCGCAGCAGAGACAGTACGTTCTGCGGAACCTGGTTCGCCTGGGCCAGTACGGTCACGCCTGCAGACTGCAGGATGTTTGCACGGCTCATGTTAGACACTTCAGACGCGAAGTCAGCATCGAGGATACGTGAACGGGATTCAGACAGGTTGTTCACGGTGCTGTTCAGGTTGCTGATAACAGAATCGAAACGGTTCTGTACCGCACCCAGACCGGAGCGCAGTTCATCAACCTGTGCCAGTGCATCGT
>NZ_JAFMOW010000028.1 GCF_019049675.1 Rahnella bonaserana
GCGCTTACCACTTTGTGATTCATGACTGGGGTGAAGTCGTAACAAGGTAACCGTAGGGGAACCTGCGGTTGGATCACCTCCTTACCTCAAGATACGCATTGTGCAGTGTCCACACAGATTGTCTGATGAAATTAATGAGCAAGAGCACCTGTTGATGCGGTAAGGGTAACCTTACGCTGATGCGAAAAGTGCCAAACCACTGTGTGGTCTGGTACGGAATTTTCGTGTCCCCATCGTCTAGAGGCCTAGGACACTGCCCTTTCACGGCTGTAACAGGGGTTCGAATCCCCTTGGGGACGCCATTCCGATAATGTGTGAAAGACATTATCAACTGAATATCTTAAAGATGACTTTAACGAGTCGTGTTTAAGATATTGCTCTTTAACAATCTGGAACAAGCTGAAAATTGAAAGTTTACAGCTGAACATCACTCTCCGTAGAAGTACTGAGTGGTGGATTAGTCTGTAACAGAGTCTCTCAAATAATCGCAGCGCGATGATGTCTTTAAGACACCTTCGGGTTGTGAGGTTAAGCGACTAAGCGTACACGGTGGATGCCTAGGCAGTCAGAGGCGATGAAGGGCGTGCTAATCTGCGAAAAGCGTCGGTAAGGTGATATGAACCGTT
>NZ_JAFMOW010000027.1 GCF_019049675.1 Rahnella bonaserana
CGGAATCAAATATCTGCCGCTGGTAATTTATTATCCTTGCCCGGATGTTTTTCATAAGGTGACCAGGCATTGTCACTCCACCCTAATAAAACTTTATCTCCGGGGAGGAAATGAACGTGCAAATCATTCTCACCCCATTTGCGTTCGGGAAGAGGAATGACGATACGGCGAGTCTCAAGTCGCATTCCCTTAAGATATTGTTCATGCGTTATATCAAGAGTCCAGACAACTTCCGCCGTCTTCCCGCTGATACTGCCACAACACGTTGTTTTACCCCCACCATGAGCAAATGCATTGGGTCCAGCCACACCATTCACACTAAACCCCAAAATAGGCCGGTCAATTTCGCTGTGAATAATCAATGTCACCGGCCCGGTCGGTGGTCCCCAGATGGATGCCCAGACTACCCAGCCTCCCCATCCCAGTATGAACAATAATAATCCCGCGCCCAGCCATTTACCCCAGCGCGCATAGCCGCGATTAACGGCTCCGTCTATTTTTTCCAGTCTTCTAAAAAAATCCATTTTATTCCCCGCCATAACTTTTAT
>NZ_JAFMOW010000026.1 GCF_019049675.1 Rahnella bonaserana
TATTGTTCATACTGGCATGGGGAGGCTGGTTAATCTGGGCATCCATCTGGGGACCACCGACCGGGCCGGTGACATTAATTATTCACAGCGAAATTGACCGGCCTATTTTGGGATTTAGTGTGAATGGCGTAGCGGGATCCAATGCATCTGCACATGGCGGTGGGGGGGCAACCTGTTGTGGCAGTATCAACGGAAAGACGGCGGAAGTTGTCTGGACTCTTGATATAACGCATGAACAATATCTTAAGGGAATGCGACTTGAGACTCGCCGTATCGTCATTCCTCTTCCCGAACGCAAATGGGGGGAAGATGATTTGCACGTTCATTTCCTCCCCGGAGATAAAGTTTTATTAGGGTGGAGTGACAATGCCTGGTCACCTTATGAAAAACATCCGGGCAAGGATAATAAATTACCAGCGGCAGATATTTGATTCCG
>NZ_JAFMOW010000025.1 GCF_019049675.1 Rahnella bonaserana
CTTCACTGATACGTATTCCGTATTTCGGAAAACGCGGTGCCGAAAAATACGGTGATGCCTTGCTTGAAATGGTGAACCGATACGTAGAGGAGCATGGCATAGAACGTCCGCAAATGCCAACAGCGACGTTGACTGTCAATAATGGGATTAAAACGTCGAAAGAGCCCAAACCTTTAAAAGAGGCTAAATCGGTGAAAGAACCGAAGCCTGATACCAAAGAGGTAACGTATCGTCTTTTCAGGCAGGGGAAGAGTATTGAAGAAATAGCCAAGGAACGCGAGCTGGTTTCCGGAACCATAGCGGGACATCTGGAACACTATGTACGCTCTGGTGAAGTTAAAATAGAGCAGTTGGTGGCAAGAGAGAAAATCACGAAAATCATCCGTTACGTACAGGCT
>NZ_JAFMOW010000024.1 GCF_019049675.1 Rahnella bonaserana
AGGGTGGAGTGACAATGCCTGGTCACCTTATGAAAAACATCCGGGCAAGGATAATAAATTACCAGCGGCAGATATTTGATTCCGTCAGTCAAAATGAATAACGAGAGAAATAAAATGGATTTTTTTAGAAGACTGGAAAAAATAGACGGAGCCGTTAATCGCGGCTATGCGCGCTGGGGTAAATGGCTGGGCGCGGGATTATTATTGTTCATACTGGCATGGGGAGGTTGGTTAATCTGGGCATCCATCTGGGGGCCACCGACCGGGCCGGTGACATTAATTATTCACAGCGAAATTGACCGGCCTATTTTGGGGTTTAGTGTGAATGGCGTAGCGGGATCCAATGCGTCTGCACACGGCGGTGGGGGCGCAACCTGTTGTGGCAGTATCAGCGG
>NZ_JAFMOW010000023.1 GCF_019049675.1 Rahnella bonaserana
GCGCGTCGGCGGATGCCGGTTATGCGTACCTGTGGGTGCGCCTCGCCAAACCCTACGGCGGTGACGGCTACGGCTGGCATATGCCGCTGACCGACGGCACCGAAGTGGCGATTGCCTTTGACGGCGGTGACCCCGACCGGCCGTATATCGCCGCCGCGCTGCACGACTCTGAACATCCCGACCACGTGACCGAAAGGAACCACACCCGTAACGTCCTGCGTACCCCGTCAAATAACAAGCTGCGGATGGAGGACCGACGCGGTGAGGAGCACATCAAGCTCGCCACCGAATACGGCAAAACCCAGCTGAATAGCGGGCATATCGTGGATGCGCAAAACGTGCCGCGCGGGCAAGGTTTTGAGCTGCGCACCGATGAACGCGGCG
>NZ_JAFMOW010000022.1 GCF_019049675.1 Rahnella bonaserana
TGCTCATCCAGTGCACCCTGCTGAATGCCGAACAAGGCGGAGCGCTCCGCATGCTCGCCGCCCATATCGAAGCCTTCGCGGCTGCGCCGCGCCCAGCGCATCGACATTTCCATCGACCGCGCGATGGCGTCCCGCCCCTGATCGATCTTGGGGCATTCGTCGAAGGCCATGACGATGTCGGAACCCAGCAGACGCTGGATCTCCATCGAACGCTCGGGCGTCAGCAGATGGCGCGATCCGTCGAGATGGCTGGCAAAGGTCACGCCCTCCTCGGTGATCTTGCGCAAATCCGACAAGCTCATGACCTGATAGCCGCCGCTGTCTGTGAGGATCGGACGATCCCAGTTCATGAACCGGTGCAACCCGCCCAGCCTCGCCATC
>NZ_JAFMOW010000021.1 GCF_019049675.1 Rahnella bonaserana
CATCGCGCTGCGATTATTTGAGAGACTCTGTTACAGACTAATCCACCACTCAGTACTTCTACGGAGAGTGATGTTCAGCTGTAAACTTTCAATTTTCAGCTTGTTCCAGATTGTTAAAGAGCAAAATACTTCGCAGCATACTGTTTCCAATACACTCTGAAGTATTATTTAGGGGCTGTACGGTAATGGTGGAGCTAAGCGGGATCGAACCGCTGACCTCCTGCGTGCAAGGCAGGCGCTCTCCCAGCTGAGCTATAGCCCCATACAGTCACTTACAGATACCTTAATTACTCATCAGCAAGATGAGTCAGCCAATTTGTTCTCAGGCAAGGCGGAGTTCATACGACGTTTGCAAGTGCAAACGA
>NZ_JAFMOW010000020.1 GCF_019049675.1 Rahnella bonaserana
CGTCAGTTGTACGGAAGTAGAACTGTGGACGGTAGCCTTTGAAGAATGGAGTATGACGACCACCTTCATCTTTGCTCAGGATGTACACTTCGGAATCAAACTTGGTGTGTGGTTTGATTGAACCTGGCTTAGCCAGAACCTGACCACGTTCGATGTCTTCACGTTTGATACCACGCAGCAGAACACCAACGTTCTCACCAGCACGGCCTTCGTCCAGCAGTTTGCGGAACATTTCAACGCCAGTACAAGTAGACTTAACAGTGTCCTTGATACCAACGATTTCAACTTCTTCGCCCACTTTAACGATACCGCGCTCTACACGACCGGTAACAACTGTACCACGACCGGAGATGGAGAATACGT
>NZ_JAFMOW010000065.1 GCF_019049675.1 Rahnella bonaserana
CCCTCCCCCTTCGCAGGGGGAGAAGCACAACAAACCAGCTGTCACATCTGCGAAAGGGAAGCGGTTTAAACATTCACTTCCGTGATCTCAGTTTTCTTACGCCCGAACACGAATTTCCCCAGCGTAACCAGCAGGACTGCGCACAGGATCACACCTAACGCCACCCATTCGACCGGTGAAAGGGATTCGCCTGCGAAGGTGATCCCCAGCAGAACCGCCACAATCGGGTTCACATAGGCATAACTGGTCGCGACGGCGGGACGCACAGTTTTCAGCAAAAACATATAAGCGCTGATGGCAATCATCGAGCCAAAGACCACCAGATAACCGAGCGCCAGAAAACCGCGCAGCGAAGGCATCGCGGTCATATGTTCCCCGGTGACACGACTCGCCACCAGCAGTACCACACCGGCGATAATCATTTCTGCTGCACCGGCCATCAGGCCTGTTGGCAACGGCAGGCGCGAACTCCACACCGAACCGAATGCCCAGCTTAATGAGGCGAGCAGGATCAGCGCCGCGCCCCACGGGTTCCCTTCCAGATTGCTGCCGGTATTGAGCAGCACAATCCCGAACAGGCCGATGGCGACACCGGTCCATTCCAGGCGGCTGTTAGGCATTCCCCACAGGCGGCTGAAACACAGGGTAAAAAGCGGAACGGTCGCGACCATCACGGCGGCAATACCTGACGGCACCTGCATATGTTCCGCCACCGTCACCAGCCCGTTGCCGACCGAGAGCAGCAAAATACCCACGGCACCGGCGGCCATCCACTGTTTCAGCGTCGGGACTTTATGCCCGCGCAGCAGCAAAAACGTGAATAAAATACATCCGGCGACGAAGAAACGCAGACCGGCCATCATCAGCGGCGGCCAGCTTTCCACACCCACGCGGATAACAAAATAGGTAGATCCCCAGATAAAATACAACGCAAACAGTGCAGCAATTAATGGAAGCAGAGAACGGGTGACGGAACCAGTCATAGGAAGAACTTATTAGCGTGATAATGAAGGTCAACAGTTAACGCTATTGGCCTGATTTTCGGCAAGGGAATCTGTGCGATCGCGTCAAAATGTTGCTAAAAAGTTTCGGCATATGACAAAAAATTCGCTGACGGCAACGATAATGTAGTCACAGCATGAATAGCCTGTTGCAGGGGTAACGAAACGATTTATAATTCGTCGTTCAAATTTCTGAGGTATTGCACATGAATTCGCTTGGCAAAAAATTATTTATCGCGCTGTTTGGTCTGATGGCGATGGGCGCAATTGGTGGCGTGATGGTTGCCGGTTATGCGGTGGTGATTCAGGACGACGCTAAACCTGTCAGCGATAACGACGCCCCTTCTGTTGTCCCTGCACCGTCTTCTGCATCAACGAACTGATTCGTCTGCTGATCGCTGCTGCCAGCGTTGTAACCAGAGGCTCCAGCGTTCAAACAGCATATCCACGCAAATCGCCAGCAGCGCCACTATCACCGCGCCCTGCAACACGTAAGCCGTATTAAACCCGCTCAGGCCGATAATAATCGGTGAGCCAAGGCTTAACGTGCCGACCGATGAGGCAATTGCCGCCGTCCCGATGTTGATAATCACCGACGTGCGGATGCCGGAAATAATCACCGGCGCGGCCAGCGGAATCTCCACTTTTCGCAACATCTGCCAGCGGTTCATGCCCACCCCTTGCGCAATCTCCCGCGCCGAAGCAGGCACTGATTCAATCCCGGCAATGGTTCCCTGCAAAATCGGCAACAACCCGTAAAGCACCAGCGCGATAATCGCCGGTTTTTCGCTAAAACCCATCACCGGAACGGCAACCGCCAGCACGGCGACCGGCGGGAACGTCTGCCCCATCGCCACCAGCGTTTCGACCAGTGAGCGGAATTCTTTGCCCGCCGGACGCGTTACACTTACACCGGCCGCCACACCAATCACCACCGCGATCAGGCTGGAAATACCGACCAGTAACAAATGCGCCTCCACCAGCGAGGCGAAACTTTCCTGCTGATACACCGGCCGGCTGAGCTCAGGGAACATCCAGTGGAAAAGGCCGCCGAGCGAGGTCATGCCGAAAATCAGCGCCAGTAACAAAGCGAATAACCAAATCAGAGGATCTGCAAATATCCGTTTCATGCGCCGTTCCTTTCAGTGGTCAGATCGGCGAAATGCAGCACGCCCAGCGGCTTGCCTTGTTCATCGACGACCGGGAGTTGCTGAACCTGCTGTTCGACAAATTTTGACAGCGCCTGACTCAGGCTCATCGAGTCCTTCAGCGGTGGCTGGCTGCCGGCATATGGCTCGCCACGCCGCGTTAATGAACCGACTTCGCGCAGTGAAAGCAAACGGATACCCATATCGCTGCCGCCAAAGAAATCGCGCACGAACGGCGTCGCTGGCCGGGTCAGCAATTCCAGCGGCGTGCCCTGCTGCACCACTTGTCCGTCGTTGAGCAGCACGATGCGGTCGGCCAGTGCCAGCGCCTCATCAATATCATGCGTCACCAGCACAATGGTGCGATGGGTGATTTTATGAATGCGCGCTACTTCTTCCTGCAGCGTAGCGCGGGTCACCGGATCGAGCGCGCCGAAGGGTTCATCCATCAGCAATACTTCCGGGTCTGAAGCCAGCGCACGCGCCACGCCAACGCGTTGCTGTTGCCCGCCGGAAAGCTGATGCGGATAACGATGACGGAACTGTTTCGGATCCAGATTGAGCAATTCGAGCAGCTCTGTCACACGGTCGCGGATTTTCGCCTTCGGCCACTTCAGAAGCTGCGGTACGGTGGCGATGTTCTCTTCCACCGTCCAGTGCGGGAACAGGCCAATCGACTGAATGGCGTAGCCCATCCGGCGGCGCAAATCCTGTACCCGGAATTTTTCTATCGGTTCACCCGCAAATAAAATCTCACCACGATCGTGCTCCACCAGCCGGTTGATCATTTTGAGCGTGGTGGATTTCCCCGAACCGGATGTACCGATCAGAACCGTAAATTCGCCTTTGGCCATTTCCAGCGTGAGATCGCGCACGACCGCTTTTCCGGCAAAGTGTTTGCTAACCTGCTTGAAATGAATCATCTGCGTGTGGTTTCCAGAATTGATACTGCAAATTTAAAGAGACTGTCGACGACCACCGCCATCAGCACCGCCGGGATCACCCCGAGCAACACCAGATCCAGCGCACTGCTGAGTAAGCCCTGGAACATAATGGCGCCTAACCCGCCCGCGCCAATCAAGGCCGCGACCATCGCCATGCCGACGGTTTGCACCGCCACGATCCGCACGCCGGTCAGCACAACCGGCAAGGCAATCGGCATCTGTACACGGAAAAACACCTGAGCGCGGTTCATGCCCATGCCGCGGGCAGACTCAATCACCGCCTCCGGCACCGATTCCAGCCCGGCAATCACCCCGCGCACCAGCGGCAACAGCGAATAAAGCACCAGCGCGATAATCGCGGGCGCCAGCCCGATGCCGCTGATGCCATGCTCCGCCAGCCACGGCAGCGCTTTTGCCAGCCCCGCCAGCGGCGCGAGCAGCAGGCCAAACAGCGCAATCGACGGCACGGTCTGGATAATATTGAGCACCGACAATACCGGCCCGCGCCAGCGGGGTTTGCGATGACACAGCAAACCGACCGGCAGACCGATCAGTACCGCAGGCACCAGCGTGCCAGCCAAAATGCCGAGATGCTGCCACAGCGCGTCGTTGAACACGTCGGAACGGTTGTCGTATTCCTTGAGCAGCGAAAGTTCGGCAAGCTGACCGTACGCCAGCAGCAAAACCACCGGCACGATCATCTGCACATTCAGCAAAATGCGCAGGCTGTGATTGCGGGTAAAACGGGAAATAGCGTCAGAGGCGATCAGCAGACAAAGCGCCGCGCCCGCCCAGAAACCGCCGCCGAGCGACGTGCGCGCGATACTGTCTTCATCGCCTCCCGCCAGTTGTATTGCGCTGTGCCCCGCCAGCCAGACCAGCGCGGTCAGCAGGATTTCCGCCAGCAACATCACCGCTAAATGATTGCGGCCATAGAGGGTCACAAAGGCGCATACCAGCAGCAAAATAGCAGGCAACAACAGTAATGCAGAATAGCCATTCAGCAGGCTCGCCAGCGAAACACCTTTTCCGGACACCAGCCGGTTAGGTGCATGGCTGGCGAAGGCCAGTCCGAAACCGGCCAGCCACAGCAGCAAAACCAGCGTCAGCAGAACGCGGTTTTTAACGGGTGAGTGATAAGTCAAAACATTACCTGATATCAAAGAGCACGCCCCGAAGGCCGTGCTCAGGGCGTCACTGCCCGGTTATTTTTTAACGAAACCTTTTTCCTGCAAGTACTTCGCTGCCACTTTTTTCGCATCCTGACCATCAACCGCGATTTTCGCGTTCAGGCCTTGCAGCGTTTTGGTATCAAGCGAAGCAAACACCGGTTTGAGCAAATCAGGAATGTTCGGATGCGCTTTCAGCGCCGCCTCGCGGATGATTGGCGCAGGTGCGTAAATTGGCTGCACGCCTTTCGGATCTTCCAGCGTTTGCAGGCCAAGCGCCGCCACCGGACCGTCGGTACCGTAGGCCATCGCCGCGTTCACACCGGAGGTTTTTTCCGC
Source organism: Rahnella bonaserana (assembly GCF_019049675.1). Lineage (GTDB taxonomy): Bacteria > Pseudomonadota > Gammaproteobacteria > Enterobacterales > Enterobacteriaceae > Rahnella > Rahnella bonaserana. The sequence goes on from NZ_JAFMOW010000065.1 coordinate 4,602, forward strand.
TGCCGCTTTGATGGTTACCGCCGTATCACCGCCCGCCAGCGACAGCAACTGCGCCTGATTGAGTTTGAAACCGTAAGCATTTTCAAACGCCGGTAAGGCATCCGGACGCTCGATAAATTCTGCCGAGGCCGCCAGTTTGAACTCGCCGCCGCTGCTGATGTATTTGCCCAAATCACCCAGCGATTTCAGGTTATGCGCGCTCGCCACGTCCTGACGCACCGCAATCGTCCAGGTATTGTTAGCCGGAGACGGATCCAGCCAGACTATTTTGTTCTGGTCGTAGTCCAGCTTTTTGACCTTATCGAAACCGGCCTGGGCATTTTTCCACGCCGGATCTTTATCGTCAGAGAAGAAAAATGCGCCGTTACCTGTGTATTCCGGATAGATATCGATTTCACCGGCGGTGATCGCGCCGCGCACGACTTTTGTCGTCCCCAGCTGCAATTTATTGGTGGTGTGAATACCGTTGGCTTCCAGCACCTGAATGATAATGTTACCGAGCAACGACCCTTCGGTATCAATTTTTGAGCCGACACGTACAGCATCATCAGCGGCCTGTGCGCTGAAACTTAACGCGGAAACCAGCGCCAGCGCTGCCACTGAAAATCCCCGTACTCGCCCAGTTGTTACAGTCATGTTCTATCCTCTTATCGGGTTATGTTGGTTTTTGTCGCCCGGCGACTGCGTTGCCTTTCTGCTTTCATCTGAATAAACTTTCATCTTAATAAACAAGCTGCTAACAAGAATAGTCCAATTTCGCGCAGGGGGATGGATGGTGAGCCATAAAAGCAGGAGACGGTAGCGGAGTAAAATGCCGAAATGTTCGAAGCTTATCCGCTAAACCACTGTGACCCGATCGTTTATTTCCCGTAAGAAGATGCCTCCCCCCTCTTAGATCACTTTGTTTTAACTTATAGCCATTTGTTTTCACTCAACGTCTAATCAGGACTTGTGACGGGCATCACCTCGCCTCTATGCTGGTTTTTTTGTCAAAAAGCGTAAACACAATAATGTCTGACTCAATTGCGGCCTCTTCCACCGCCTCTTCAGGGGATTACAGCGCAGGTTCTGCGTCTGACCAGCCGGTAGTGATTCGTTCCGCTGCCGATATTACTCAGTTAGTGAACCGCGGCGCTGCGAAAATCAGCGACGCACGCATCGTGATTGCTATCGCACTGGGCGGCGTTTTCCTCGACGCTTACGATCTGGGCGCGCTGGCCTTCGGGATGAAAGATATCACCCGCCAGTTTGGTCTGACGCCTTCCGGCGCGGGCTTTGTCGCTTCGGCGATTACCTTCGGGGCGATTGTCGGCGCATTATTTGGCGGCTATCTGACCGACAAAATTGGCCGTTACCGCGTATTCATGGCCGATATGTTCTTCTTCGTGATTGCTGCACTGGCCTGTGCCTTTGCGCCAAACGAATGGGTGCTCGGCGGGTCGCGCTTTGTGATGGGACTCGGGGTCGGTATTGATTTGCCGGTGGCGATGGCGTTTCTGGCGGAGTTCTCAAAACTTCAGGGGCGCGGCAATAAAGCCTCGCGCGTGGCGATGTGGTGTCCGACGTGGTACGCAGCGATCAGCATTTCTTATCTGCTGGTTCTGCTGCTTTATGCGGTATTGCCTGCCACACATACCGACTGGTTGTGGCGCCTGATCCTCGGTTTCGGCGCGGTTCCGGCGATTCTGATTATTGCTATCCGCCACCGTTATATGAATGAGTCACCGGTCTGGGCGGCGAATCAGGGCGACCTGCAAAGCGCGGCGGCGATCCTGAGAAAATCCTATAACATTAATGCGGTCGTCGCGGACGATGCGGATAAAACCCCGCAGGTAAAAGTGCGCAAAGCCGCATGGCGCAACTACGGCACGCTGTTGCAGGGTATTTATCTGCGCCGCACCGTGCTGGCGACGGTCACCGCTGTTGCCTCATCATTTGCCTATAACGCCGTGGCGTTCGGGCTGCCGGTCATCTTATCCAGCTTCCTGCAACAGTCGATGATTAGCACCATTTTGTTCTCACTCAGCCTGAACCTGTGCTTCGCCTTTGTCGGCGGTCTGATTGCAGTGCGGTACGTGTCCAAATTTGGCGCATGGAAAATGACTTATGCCGGTTACGCCTGTCAGCTGGTGGCGATGATCGGTCTGGCAGTCGTTGGCCGTCCGGCAGACGGCAGCGAAGCGGCGATTTCCATCGCCATGCTGGCGTTATTCCTGTTCGGTCAGGGCTTCGGCCCAGGCTCACACACCATGACATTTGCCTCGCTGAGCTACCCGACGTCACTGCGTGGTATGGGTGTCGGCTTCAACCAGACGCTGATGCGCGCCAGCTCCACCGTTTCGTTATTCCTTTTCCCGGTACTTTCCGCTGCCCTCGGCACCGGCGTGTTCTGGGTGATCGCGTTAGCGCCACTGGCGGGTCTGATCGTGCTGACAGCGGTACGGTGGGAACCGTCGGGATATGATGTTGATGCTGAGGATTTTCAGCAGGAAATTAAACCGTAGGCAGCGGTTTAATCGCTGCTAACGTCAAAACCTTGGGTTGCCACCCAAACTGGCCTTAAGGTCAAGACCGTGGGCGTCGGCCCACACCGACCAGAGACCCGGTAACGCGCGGGCCTCTGGACTCCGCGCTTTTTCACTGCGCGCTATCGCTGGAACGACGGACATGTTCAAACACAATAGTGAGTGGCGTAAAATGTCATCGCTTCGCGATTCCCTCATTTCAGGTGTCGAGCCCTGGGTCTCGAACCATTCATTCGGTGCCATTTTGAGCACGCCAATCAATTTTTCTAAAAGATAAACCCATTCGATTTTTGAATTTAAGACCGTGTTTTGAATTTAAGACCGTGTTTTGAATTTAAGATCGTGCGGGCGATTCAGAAAGCTTGCTGAGTGAGAGGTTGCAGACCAGAGGCTGCAATCCCGTAACGAAGGCACCGCGAAGCGGCAAGATTTCCAGCCTGTCGCTGCGGTACCTGAAACATAGCCAGCGAGCGAAGCGCGCAGTGTAAGAGCCCGGGATTCTCAAGGGGTGCGGCGACAGGCGCCCCTTGAGGCCAGTTTGGGTGGCAACCCAAGGTTTTGTGGGTGTGGGCGGCGAGCCCACGGTCTTGATCTTAAAGCCAAGTTTGAGCGGCAACCTCAAAGCATCAAATCACCGCGCTTCTCGGCGCAAACACAAACCCGATGTCGTTTTCTATCATCGCGGCAACCAGTTCAAATCCGCCATTCGGTTTAGCCTGGGCGAACTCCAGTTCGCTGGTAAACACCGGGCTGACCCAGAACTGATTCACCGGATCGCCGTAAATCTTCGGCAAACGCATTTTATCTGCCGGGCCGCACAGAGCGGAGGAAATCACGTGGCCTTCGAAACCGAGCGGTGCCATGGGTGACATCAGCGTATGGCCTTCGCCAAGCCAGCTCAGTGTGGTCCAGGGAACCTGCGCGTAGCCGGATAATGCACTCGCCATCTGCACGGCGTTTTCTTCAGTGACGTACTCTTTGCCAACCGAAAAAGCCAGCTCAATGCGGCGGTGCTTTTCCGCTTCATCGCTGAACACAATGTCGATTTGCGGCATCGGCCGGATACTCATGCCAACCGTGAAGAAGTAATAGTTCTCTTCATCTTCATGCTGGGAAATCGCCATCGGCGGCCAGTTGCCCTGATTGATCAGGTAATATTTCAGGGACGGACCAAAGCGTTCTTCATAAGATTCCAGCAGTTTGCGCTGAATTTTCGGCCACGGATTGCTGAACTCATTTTGCCAGTCGCGCCAGAAAAGACGCGTCTTTTCCGCCAGTTCACATTGCGTGTTTGTCGAGGCAGAACCCAGCGGGAAAGTCAGCGGATTCTGTTTAATGCAGCCGGCGGAATAACACACCGAATGGTCGATATACAAACTCCAGCCGGGGATCACCGCCAGCAACAACCCCTGATACCACAATGCCGCGCCGTCATCACTTTCATTCCACAGGATCTGAATTTGTGCCGGATCCAGCGGCGCTTCGCCTTCCAGATTGCGGCAATATTGCGCTGCCAGCATCGGGGCTATCCCCTGCTCCATCGCGTCGGTATCATCGTTTACCGGCGCAGGCACCAGATTGCGTACCCAGCAGGCGCGCATTTTCGGAAAGCGATCGCGCAAATCTTCGCGGGCAAAAATGTAGAAATACACCACGCGGTTGTCCTGCTCGACCAGCGCGGTCAGGGTTTGTTTGTCGTTACTGACTTCAGCAACTATGTCGGACTGGCGCATATGACCTCAACAATATTAGGAAGCTTATTATTCCCTGTGATGGTCAGTGTAGAACGGATAAGCAAACCCGATAACGGGCAATATTCCCAAAATTCCCCGATAAATCATTAAAACAGGCGCTTTTTGTCAGAATATCGACATCACCGGCAATACAGGCGAAACAGTTGCGCCAGATGTGCAGCCATTGGCGTCAGCGTGGTATCACGCCGCTGAATGAGATAGAACGTTGCTTTCGGCAGCGGCAGGTCCAAATCTAATGCCACCAGACTCTGACCAATCACCGGATCGTTGATCACATCGACGGACAACACGCTGAGAAAATCAGTTTTCGCAATCAGGCTGGTGCATGACATAAAGGTTTCACAAATCACGCTGATATTCGGCTCCGCATCCATTTCACTGAATACTTCGCTGAGCAGTTTGTAATAGCTGCCGCGCGGCGTCGGCATGGTCCAGTCGCAATGCCGCAACGCCTGCATCGATCGGGCGTTCTGCATCGGATGACCACGTCTTGCTACCACGCGATACTCTTTATCCATAAGTTTTTCATATAACAGTTCGTTATCAAACGGCCCCTGATAATAGGTATTCACCGTGAAATCCAGCTCGCCCTGACGCAGTTCGGGGATCATTGACACCAGTTGTCCTTCGGCAATCCGCACCTTCACATTGGGGAATTCGCGGTGAAAACGGTCCACCACTTCCGGCATGATGGTACGCGCAATACTGGCACCAACGCCGATATTCACCCTGCCGCTGGTGCCGCCGAGGCGCTGCGAAATATCTTCCTGTGCCACACGCAGCTCTTCCAGAATCAGGCTTGCGCGCTTAAAAAACGCCTCACCACAGTCAGTTAGCGTCACGCCCTGACGGCGGCGGATAAACAGCCTTGCCCCCAGTCCTTCCTCAAGTTCTTTAATTGATTTGGTCAGCGCAGGTTGGGACAAATTCATCGTCCGGCTGGCGGCGCGAATACTGCCCTGACGCGCAACCGAGACAAAAGCCCGCAACTGATGCATTTTAATTTGTGATGGCATGAGATTCTTTGATAACCCCTGATTATCACTAAGAAGATTTTGGCATCTTATATGCCCTGATTGCTTTATGTACATTGAAAATCATCTAAGGCCGCCTTTCGCCACTTTCTGCGCGCTGGCCTGCACTTCCCAAAGCTTTGATTTCCTCCTTTCTGCCGCTGTGCGGAAAGCCTGCATGTCTGTACAAAAAGAGAGTCCGTGATGGTTAATGAGATTTCTGAACGTGTAGAAAAGCTGTTCCCTTCCCTGCAAACGCAACGTCGTGACCTGCATAAATACGCCGAATCTGGCTGGCTTGAATTCCGCACCTCCACGCTGGTGGCCGATCGTCTGGAGAAACTGGGCTATTCGCTGCAACTGGGCAAAGAAGTGATCGACGCGGGTTCACGCATGGGGCTGCCTTCTGCCGCCGTGCTGGCTCAACAGGAGCAACGTGCACTGGAACAGGGCGCAATTGCCCGCTGGATGCCGCATTTCTCCGGCGGTTTCACCGGTATTGTCGCCACGCTGGAAACCGGTCGCCCCGGTCCGGTGATGGGTTTTCGGGTGGATATGGATGCGCTGGATTTAAACGAAGTACTTGAAGACGAGCATCGTCCGTTTCGCGAGGGATTTGCTTCTGCCAATAACGGCATGATGCACGCCTGCGGACACGACGGTCATACAACCATTGGCCTCGGGCTGGCAGAAGTACTGATGCAGGTTCGCGACCAGTTGTGCGGCACCATCAAACTGATTTTCCAGCCCGCCGAAGAAGGCACACGCGGCGCGAAATCCATGGTGGAAGCCGGCGTGGTAGACGATGTGGATTATTTCACCGCCGTGCATATCGGCACTGGCGTACCGGCTAATCACATCGTCTGCGGTAACGATACGTTTATGGCGACCACCAAACTCGACGTACGTTTCACCGGCGTCGCTTCCCATGCGGGCGGCAAGCCGGAAGACGGCCGCAACGCCCTGCTGGCAGCGGCACAGGCGACGCTCGGCTTGCATGCAATCCCTCGTCACAGCGGCGGTGATTCACGCATTAATGTTGGCGTTTTACAGGCAGGTACCGGGCGCAATGTGGTGCCTTCCAGCGCCACGATGAAAGTAGAAACGCGTGGCTCCACCAATGAGGTGAACGAATTCATTTATCAGCAGGCGCTGAAAGTGATTTCCGGCGCAGCCGAAATGCATCAGGTGAAGTTCGACATCACCCTGATGGGCGCAGCGCAAAGCAGTACGCCAACGCCAGCCTGGGTGCATTACATCCACCGGCAGGCAGAAAAACTCGGCGAATTCGAACAGATCATTGACCGTCAGGAAGGCGCAGCGGGTTCGGAGGATGCCACGTACATGATGGAACGCGTGAAATCCCTCGGCGGCGAAGCCTCTTATGTGATTTTTGGCACTGACCTGAGCGCAGGTCATCACAATGAACTGTTTGATTTCGATGAAAAAGTGATGATGCAGGGCATCAAAACGCTGGCGGCACTGGCGCTGAACATTGCTGAATTCAGAGGGGAAAACTGATGACTCCTCAACAAAATATCGTCAATTTTATCAATGACTTTATCGATAACCAGCAACCTGCACTGGCACAAATCAGCGATGCCATCTGGGATCATCCTGAAACCCGCTTTGTGGAATCCTTCTCTTCTGCATTACTGGCTGACAAACTCGACGCCGGCGGATTTACCGTTGAGCGCGGCGTCGGTGGCATGGAAACGGCGTTTATCGCCAGCTTCGGCAGCGGCAAACCGGTGATCGCCCTTCTCGGCGAATTCGATGCGCTGGCAGGTTTAAGCCAGAAAGCCGGATGCGATGTGGCTCAGCCATTGATTGAAAACGGTAACGGCCACGGTTGCGGCCATAATCTGTTGGGGACGGCAGCACTCGGCGGCGCGCTGGCAGTAAAAGCCTGGATGGAACGTGAAAACATTCAGGGCACGGTGCGTTTTTACGGCTGTCCGGGGGAAGAAGGCGGATCCGGCAAAACCTTTATGGCGCGCGAAGGGCTGTTCGATGACGTTGATGCCGCCCTGACCTGGCATCCGGAAACTTACAGCGGCATGTTCAGCAACCAGACGCTGGCCAATATTCAGGCCTCGTTCAGCTTTAAAGGCGTGTCCTCACACGCCGCCGCCGCGCCGCATCTGGGCCGCAGCGCGCTGGATGCCCTGACGCTGATGAATACCGGCGCAAACTTCCTGCGTGAGCACATCATTCAGGAAGCGCGCCTGCATTACGCTATCACTAACGCAGGCGGGATTTCGCCAAACGTAGTGCAGGCCGATGCTGAAGTATTGTATCTGGTGCGTGCACCGCAGATGGATCAGGCGCAGGCGATTTTCGACCGCGTAGTGGATATTGCCAAAGGCGCGGCGCTGATGACCGGCACGCAGATGTCGATGCGCTTTGATAAAGCCTGTTCCAACTACGTGCCTAACCGCACGCTGGAAAGCGCGATGTATGAGTATGTGCAGGCTTTCGGTACACCGCATTACACCGACGAAGAGCGGGCATTTGCGGCGTCGATTCACGCCACACTGACCGGACAGGATATCGATAATAATCTGCTGAATATCTCCCGCACCAGCGGCGCAGAAGGCGTCGAATTCGCCGAAACCCTGCGCCATTCCCCGCTGACAGACTCTGTTGCTCCGTATGCCCCGAACGGCAATATCCTCTACGGTTCAACGGATGTCGGTGATGTCAGCTGGCTGGTGCCCACGGCGCAGTGTTTCAGCCCATGTTTTGCCGTCGGCTCCCCGCTGCATACCTGGCAGATTGTGTCGCAGGGGCGCACCTCCATCGCCCATAAAGGTATGTGTCTGGCGGCAAAAGTCATGTCCTCAACCGCAATTGAACTGTTCACTCAGCCGGATTTACTGGCGGCCTGTCAGAAAGAGCGCGATGCACAACGCGCACGCCGCCCGTACCAGTGCCCAATCCCGGCCGGCGTGAAACCTTCGCCACTGAAATAAATCACTAGTGTCAGTTAATGAAATAAACCGCTTATTCGCGCCCCGTTCCGGCACGAATAAGCGGCATAAATATAAAAAAGACAAACACGACAGAGGGTTAACAGATGAGTATTCAGGCGCAAGAGTCCGGCCAGAGCCCTGGAGGATTTCTCCAGTGGGTAGAACGCATTGGTAATAAAATTCCCAATCCGTTTTTATTATTTGTTTATCTGATTGCATTGCTGATGGTCGCCAGTGCGGTGATTTCATGGTTCAACATTACGGCCGTGAATCCGACTAATGGCGAGATTATCCGCGTTAAAAATTTGCTGAGTGTGGAAGGTATTCAGTGGATTTTGCCCAACGTCATCAAAAACTTCAGCGGATTTACTCCGCTGGGCTCGATTCTGGCCCTGGTGATAGGTGCAGGACTGGCAGAACGTGTCGGGCTGCTGCAAAGCCTGATGTATAAAATGGCGTCCAAAGTGAACGCCCGTTACGCCAGTTATATGGTGATTTTTATCGCCTTCTTCAGCCATATTTCCTCAGACGCCGCACTGGTTGTCATGCCGCCGCTGGGCGCCCTGATTTTCCTCGCCGTCGGGCGTCATCCGGTTGCCGGTTTACTGGCAGCGATTGCCGGTGTCGGCTGCGGATTTACCGCCAATCTGCTGATTGTGACTACCGATGTGTTGTTATCCGGGCTGAGCACCGAAGCGGCGAAAGCCATTAATCCGGCGGTCCAGGTCAGCGTGATCGACAACTGGTACTTTATGGCCGCGTCGGTAATTCTGCTGACCATTGTCGGCGCTATCCTGACCGATAAATTCGTAGAACCGCGTCTGCCGCTGTATCAGGGTGCGCGCAATGAAGAGATGAAAAAGCTGACACCCGAGCAGAACCGCGGGCTGATGGCCAGCGGCATCGCGGCGCTGGTATTTATCGGGCTGGTGGCGTTGCTGGTGGTGCCGGAAGCCGCACCTCTGCGTAACCCGAAAACCGGCGGCATCATTCCTTCGCCGTTCATTCAGGGCATCGTTCCGCTGATTATTTTGTTCTTCTTTGTAATTTCAGTGCCTTACGGCATAGTCACGAAACAAATCCGCAACGCCAGCGACGTCCCTGATCTGCTGGTGGATCCGATGAAATCAATGGCAGGTTTTATTGTGATGGTGTTCCCGCTCTCCCAGTTTGTGGCGTTTTTCAACTGGAGCAATATGGGGAAATTCATGGCAATCGGGCTGACGGATGTGCTGGAAAACTTAGGTATGACTGGTATTCCGGCGTTTCTCGGGCTGATTTTTCTGTCGGCACTGCTGTGTATGTTTATCGCCAGCGGCTCAGCCATCTGGTCGATTCTGGCACCGATTTTCGTACCGATGTTTATGCTGCTGGGCTTCCATCCGGCATTCGCGCAAATCGTATTTCGCGTGGCGGATTCTTCCGTTATCCCGCTCGCCCCGATGTCGCCGTTCGTGCCGCTTTTCCTCGGATTCCTGCAGCGGTACAACAAAGAGGCCAAGCTTGGCACCTATTATTCACTGGTGCTGCCGTATCCGATTGTATTTTTCGTGGTGTGGTTGCTGATGCTGGTGGGCTGGTACCTGCTCGGTTTACCCATTGGTCCCGGCGTTTATCCGCATCTTTAACGATCAGGTAATGGTCAGTTCAGTCGTCCCATACGGCGCATGGCGCGGTGCCATGAGCCGTTTCTCACCGCCCAGCGCAATACCCCCGCAATGCGACGGGTGGCAAAACGAATTCTTCGACGCTTCAGCGGTGAAAGGGAAATCCCCAGTTGTGTGGCCGCCCAGCCGGGTAAAAGCTCGATACCCGCCTGAATCATCAGGCTGCCAACAGGCTTTGCCAGACGGCTTGGCGCGGGGGCATTCTGCAGTAATCTCACCACTTCCAGCGTACGCTCATCGCAGCGTAATTGCGGGCGCATCGCCTGCAGATACGCGTCTACCGCCGCCACACTGTCCGGCACGTTTACTGCACCAAGGCTTTCTGCCACGCGGGCAAACTCCTGATAATATCGGTTCTGATCGCTCACACTGAGCGCAGGATTTCGATAACGCAGATGCGATTGCAGGAAACTGTACGCCTCGGCTACGTGCACCCAGACCAGTAAATCCGGATCGCTGGCGGCATAAGGCGTGCCGTAAGCATCCGTTCCGGTAACGCGTAAATGGATAGATTTTACTTTTTCGATCAGGGCATTGGCATCATTGACCGGCGCAAAAGTGGTTGCGGAAATAAACTGACTGGTACGACGCAGACGGCCAAGCATATCTTCACGAAATGAGGAATGATCCCAGACACCGGCGAGCGCCAGCGGATGAAGCATTTGCAGCAGTAAGGCACTGACGCCACCGCAAAGCATTGAGGAGAAGTCTCCGTGAATTCGCCAGGTGATACTGTCAGGGCCAAAAAGCCCCGGATCACCCGCCGGTTTCTCAAAGTCTATACCGCCTAACGCCAGGCCCGAAATACTCAGCACCTGGCGTTCTATTCTCTTTCTTAACAATTGTCTAAAACTCAGCGGTTAGTGTGCTGCTTTACTGACAACCGTGGCTTTGGTCAGCTCCGGCCACAGATTCATGACCACGTCGATCAGCCGGTTAAGTTCAGCGGAACTTGCACCGTCACGTGCCTGAACGGAGAAGCCCTGAATGGTGCAGGCGAGGTATTTCGCCAGCAGCGCGCTGTCCGTTACCGCCGTCAGATCGCCGCTCTGTTTTTTCTTCTCGAAATATTCAAACAGAGTGCGTTCCTGCGAGAGGTGACGCGCACGCAGCATTTCCGCAATGTCCGCAGAAGATGAAGACATCCCGGATGATGCGCTAATCATGAAGCAACCGCTTGGCGTGTCGCAGTCGGTAAACAGCTCAACGATGGCGCGCAGATAGCGCCCAACCGTATCTTCGACGGACAAATCTGTTCTGCTCAATAAACATGAGCTCTTTTCGTAAAAGTTTTTCAGATAGTGTTCAACGGCTGCACGAAAGAGCCCTTCTTTGTTACCGAATTCGGCATACAAAGTCGGTGCCTTCGCACCGGTTGCTTCGACCAAATCAGCTAATGAAGTGGCCTCGTAACCATGGCGCCAGAACAAATTCAGGGCCTTGCTCAGAGCAGTTCCACGGTCGAACTGTTTTGGGCGACCGCGACTTTTCCGGACCAAAGCCGTCTGTTCAGTGCTCATACACCCTCCTTCCATCACCATTGTGATTATGGTTATTAAAATAGTTATAGAAATAACTTAACGATCATTATTAAAAATAGTTGCGCACAAGTCCAGCGGAGTTTATTATTTAATTATCGAGCGATAAGAAAATCACTCAAACCCGCAAAGTTGCACAGCTATAAACGCTTTTACACGCAACAAACCCAGGACGTAACATCATGAGTAACTTTAAAATCCTTCTTGCAGTTCTGGCATTAACCGCTGTACCGGTTGCCAATGTTGCCGCACAGCAGGTTATCATGATGCCAGCACTGAGTCAGGAAGTGAGAATGGTCAATGTGACCGGTGACAGTAACTTCTGTAACCCGGCTACCTGCGCGAACAAAAAAGTCACACAGGGCCGTATTTCCACTTCCCCGACTCAGCCACCTGCACCTTCGACCTCTGTTCATCAGCCCGCTTCTGTTTACTACTAGCTTTTGCGTACTCACCAGCGTGGCACCTGACGACAGAGAGTCAGGGCAGGAATAACGGTAAGGCGGCTCTGGTCGCCTTATCTTTTTCACGGCCGACCCCTTTTTTATCACCCTCTCCGTTCATAGCCAACCATTAACTTAGCGATCATTAAAGATTCATTTAGCGAAATTATGGATATGGCTGTTTCATTGCGTTCCGGGGATCCATTTTAAAAACATAAATTTAACAAAACAAAAACAGCCACGCCTGCGGATGTGATCCGGGTCACAGCACAATTAGTTAACGCTCATTAAAAAAACATCTTGCACAAAAGCGCAACACCCCTTACCATTTACTTATCGAACGTTAACTAATAGATAACGTTGACCTGAGACTGAGGCGCTTTGTTCCTTATTAAGGAACAGGGCACCCCGAAAAAATTAACGAACAGGAATAATCATCATGAAAACTATCGCAATGACCATCGCCGCCCTGACACTGGCAACCGCTTCTTTCTCTGCCCTTGCAGCAACTGAAGTTCAGTCTGCACCAGCGGGTGAACAAACTATCGGTACTGTCAGCGCTTCTTCAAACGGTGACCTGAGCACCCTGCAGTCAAAACTGAATGCGAAAGCCACTGAAGCCGGTGCAAGCTCTTACCGCATCATCGGTGCTTCCGGTGAAAACCACATGTACGGTACAGCTGAGCTGTACAAATAAGAGATGAAAGATGCGTTAGCAGATTGTTCCGCACAATTAGTTAACGATTAATAAATAAATGAGTTGCACAGAATGTGATCCAGGTCTAAGATTTAATTATCGAACGTTAATTAACAACGTCTGACCGAATCATCACCTGCTGATAAACAGATTAAAAAGGAAGACCATCATGAAAAACTTCACAATGACATTAGCTGCAATCGCCCTTGCTACCGTTTCTTTCTCCACCCTGGCAGCGACTGAAGTTCAGTCTGCACCAGCTGGTCAACAATCAATCGGTGTAGTAAGTGCTTCTTCAAGCAATGATTTATCCAGCCTGCAGAACAAACTGAATGCAAAAGCTAACGAAGCTGGCGCAAGTTCATACCGCATCATCGGTGCTTCTGGTGACAACCATCTGCACGGTACTGCTGAGCTGTACAAATAAGTAAGAAGTTTTGCGTTAAGGGTAACCGACATTTAGTTAACGATTAATAAGCTAGATGTTAGATCGGACAGAATACCGCTTTGCACATTAAATGAACGTTGATGACAACGCCTGGCAAAGCGCAATAAACGAATTGAGGAAACCATCATGAAAAACATTACTATGACTCTCGCCGCTATCGCACTGGCAACCGCTTCTTTCTCCACCCTGGCTGCGACTGAAGTTCAGTCCGCTCCGGCCGGTCAGCAGGCAATTGGTGTTGTCAGCGCAACTTCAGGTAACAGCCTGAGCAGCCTGCAGGACAAACTGAGCGCTAAAGCCAGTGAAGCCGGTGCAAGTTCTTACCGTATCATCGGTGCTTCTGGTGACAACCACCTGTACGGCACGGCTGAACTGTATAAATAAGCACAGCGGTATGCGTCAGAGCAGTAAGCAGAAGAGGCGGCGTTTGCCGCCTTTTTCGTGCCTGCTATTCACCAAAACCACATTTGTTACGGCGCATCACGCAAAACTTATATCCGCTTTCTTGCTCACAGCCCCTGCCGTCATATAAAGGTGTTGGCGTGAGGCATATTTAGGTATAAAATTTTATACACAAGGAGCGTGAAAGGAGACAAAATGAAAGAGGACATTGATGTTGCTTCGCGCCATATCACGCCAGCTGACGGTAATGGCTTTGCCGATTTAGGATTTTGCGAAGAACAAGCGCAACATTTACATGCGGATTCGCAAGCTAAAATCGCACAGACCATTGCCCTGAAAGAACAACTGATGACTGAAATTGGTAACTGGATAGCACTGCAAAATATGCGTCAAGGTGATGCAGCTAAAGTGCTCCAGGTTTCACGCCCGCGGGTTTCCGACGTAGTGAATAAAAAAACCGATAAATTTACGCTGGATGCTCTGATTCTGATGCTGAGTCTGGCTGGCAAACAGGTGAAACTGGTGGTCGAATAATCACTATCACAAAATACAAAAGGCAGGGATCTCTCCCTGCCTTCTTCGTATTGCCCTGAAACCAGACGGTCAGTTAGCCGAGCTTTTCAGCTGGTTGTCCTGCTGATGTTGCTCCAGCGCCAGTTCGATCAGGCGGGTGATCAAATCGCTGTAACCTAGTCCACTGGCTGCCCAGAGTTTGGGATACATACTGATATTAGTGAACCCCGGCAGCGTGTTGATTTCATTGATGATGACCTCACCCTGTTCGGTCAGGAATACATCCACGCGCGCCATACCCCGGCACTCCAGCACCTGAAATGCCTGTAAAGCAATGGCCCGTATGCGATCGTGCGTTTCCTGCGCTAAGTCCGCCGGAACAGCAATGGAAGCGCCGGATTCATTGATGTACTTAGTGTCGTAAGAATAAAACTCGTCGTGCAGGATGACTTCTCCGCAGACGCTTGCCTGCGGATAATCATTGCCCAGCACAGCACATTCAATTTCGCGGCCTTTAATGGCCGACTCGACCAGCACTTTATGGTCGAAACTGAACGCTTCATCCAGCGCGCGCTGATATCCCGCTTCAGCGCTGACTTTGCTGACGCCGACGGATGAGCCCTGATTCGCAGGCTTGATAAACAGCGGCAGCCCAAATTGTTGTGAAACTTCGGTAAAGGTGTGTTTATTACGGTTGGCGCGGGTCAGGCAGACGAACGGGGCCACGGATAAACCGGCGTCACGCAACAGACGCTTGGTGACGTCTTTGTCCATGCTGACCGCTGAACCCAACACGCCTGAGCCAACGAAAGCTATATTTGCCATGCGCAGCAATCCCTGTAACGAACCGTCCTCGCCCAGCGTGCCGTGAACAATCGGGAAAACCACATCGACCTGTGAAAGTGCGCTGGCACTTTGCGTTTCGATTAACTGATTTTCCGTTTGACCCGGGATCAGCGCGACCTGATTATTCGAGCGGTTCAGGGCAATCAGTGAAGGGTTCTCAGCATTGATCAGGTAATTGCTGGCATCATTGATATGCCATTCCCCTTTTTTATCGATACCAAGTAATGTCACATCAAAACGTTGCTTATCAATGGCATCAACAATGTTTTTCGCCGACTGCAACGACACTTCGTGTTCTGCCGATTTACCACCAAAAATGATACCAACCCGAAATTTACTCACCTGCTGCTCCTTGTCGCCAGCACCTGGCTGGCCGCGAATTTTTATAAACAACACACTACGACTAGTCGACAACAAACAGTTTCGCGCCTACCGGCGTGGAAGAACGGTGCGCCTCGGCATTGTCCGCCACCTGATAACTCATGCCCGGTGACAGTGTAAATTTGCGGCCATCTTCCAAAAGGGTATGAAGCTCTCCTTCCAGACAAAACAGGACGTGGCCTTTACTGCACCAGTGATCGGCCTCATAACCCGCTGAATATTCAACAATACGCACACGGATATCGCCGAATTTTTGCGTACGCCACAGCGCCATGCCGGTATCGCCCGGATGTTGTGTCGGCGTTACGTCGCTCCAGTCAGTCGTGCAAAACGGAATCGCATCAAGCTTCATGAGTTTCTCAATGTGGGGAACAGGAAGGAACGCCAGCATAAAAGTGAGCGGTAAATTTATCAATCGCTTGCTAAAAACAATTCATTAACAGCCCGTCGCAAAGTTACGTAAAGCCGATTGTTCTTAGAGACAGCCCGCAGCCCACGTATGGCGGGGTCAGTAAGAATGCCGTCTGAACCCCCGATACAGTTGTGTTGCATGAGGTTTCTGTGGGACAGAGGTCACGTTTTTTCGTCTATGCTTAATGTTCTGTTGAGAAAGAACGCAGTAAGGCGAACGCACCTCAATTCCAACGTGGCGCTGTTTTTGGCGACACGTCACAAAACAAGGAGCAACACATGCCCTATCAAACGATAAATCCGTTCAACAACAAACTCATCAAAGAATATCAGACCCATAATGACAAACAGGTCGAGGAAGCGCTGTCCACAGCACATGCCCTGTATAAATCTGACTGGGCGCAAGGCGATATTAAGCAACGCGTCAAAGTGCTGCATAAACTTTCAGAACTGATGGCTTCCCGTGTCGATGAACTGGCAGAAGTGGTCAGTACGGAGATGGGCAAACTCATCGGTCAGAGCCGTGGCGAAGTGCAGATTTGCGCCGATATTGCGAAATTCTATGCTGAAAAAGCGGAGGAATTTCTCAAACCGGTGCCGTATAAATCCGAACTCGGTGAAGCGTGGGTCGAACATCACCCGATTGGCATCATCATGGCCGTTGAGCCGTGGAACTTCCCGTTTTATCAGCTGATGCGTGTACTGGCACCCAATCTGGCTTCCGGTAACAGCGTAATCGTAAAACACGCCAGTATCGTTCCTCATTGTGCAGAAACCTTTGAGAAACTGGTTGCCGAAGCTGGCGCGCCAAAAGGGGCCTATACCAATCTGTTTATTTCGCAGGATCAGGTGGCCTCAATCATCGATGACGACCGTGTTCAGGGCGTTGCGCTGACGGGCTCGGAAAAAGCCGGTGCCATCGTGGCTGCACGCGCCGCCGGTAAGCTGAAGAAATCGACTCTGGAGCTGGGCGGTAACGACGTGTTTGCGGTACTTGATGATGCCGATATCGATAAAGCAGCCAAAGCGGGTGCTCAGGCGCGCGTGTCGAATGCCGGTCAGGTCTGTACCGCAGCCAAGCGTTTCATTATTCACGAGAAAGTCGCCGATGAATTCCTGAAGAAATTCACCGAGCACTTTAAAGCGCTGAAGATGGGCGATCCGCTGGATAAATCCACCACTCTCGGACCGTTGTCTTCTGCCGATGCGGTGAAAACGCTGAGCAAGCAGGTGGATGACGCCGTGAAGCACGGTGCGAAACTGCACTTTGGCGGCAAGAAAGTCAGTGATAATCCGGGGAATTTCTTTGAGCCGACCATACTGACGCACATTACCCGCGATAATCCGGCGTACTTCGAAGAGTTCTTTGGCCCGGTCGCGCAGGTATATGTGGTGAAAAATGATGAGGAACTGGTGAAACTCGCCAACGATTCCCATTACGGTCTTGGCGGTTCTTTGTTTACCACAGACATGAATCGTGCCCGTAAGCTGGCAAGCCAGATCGAAACCGGCATGGTATATGTCAACTCACCGACGGATACCGCCGCCGAACTGCCTTTCGGCGGTGTAAAACGCTCCGGTTTTGGTCGCGAACTGTCTGATTTAGGTATCAAAGAGTTTGTGAACCAGAAACTGGTGGTGCTGGCCGCGAAGTCATAAATATTTCAACCAGAGTTCTATACCCAAAATAATTCGGGCTGCAGGACAAAAGCTTCAGCTTTTGAACAGCGCTTGCGCTGGCCCTGACAGGGCGAGGCTTGCCGAGTAACGCGGCAAGTGAAGGGATCCCGATGAGCTTACTCAGGTAAGTGATTCGGGTCACTGAACGCAGCCAACGCATCTGCGGTTCGAATTATGATGGGTAGCCTTGATGCATGACAAAGCGCTGTCCTTATTTCCCTCCCTATAATCAGGCCCGTTTGTCTTCCCACTGGTAAATCACATGGCTTATGAACTCAATCTGGACTGGCCGGAATTTTTAGAAAAATACTGGCAAAAAAAACCTGTTGTTATTAAAAAAGCGTTTTCCAATTTTGTCGATCCCATCTCCCCTGATGAGTTAGCCGGTTTAGCGATGGAACCGGAAGTGGACAGCCGTCTGGTGAGCCAAAAAAATGGGGAATGGCAGGCAAGCAACGGACCTTTCGAACATTTTGACGGTCTGGGAGAAACAGGCTGGTCATTACTGGCGCAGGCCGTGAATCACTGGCATCTGCCTGCCGCGGAGCTGGTGAAACCTTTCCGCGTTTTGCCGGACTGGCGCTTAGACGACCTGATGATTTCCTATTCCGTGCCCGGCGGCGGTGTCGGCCCGCATATCGACCAGTATGACGTGTTTATTATTCAGGGGATGGGCAGCCGTCGCTGGCGAGTGGGTGATGCCTTGCCGATGCGTCAGTTCTGTCCGCATCCGGCGTTATTGCATGTGGATCCTTTCACGCCAATCATTGATGAAGATCTCGAACCCGGCGACATTCTGTATATTCCGCCGGGCTTCCCGCATGACGGTTTTACCCATGAAACGGCTCTCAACTATTCCGTCGGTTTCCGCGGCCCTAACTCGCGCGATTTCATAAGCAGCTTTGCTGACTATGCGCTGGAAAACGATCTGGGCGGCAATCATTACAGCGATCCTGATTTAACGCTGCGTGATCACGTTGGAAAAGTGGAAGATTATGAGCTGGAACGTGTGCGCCAGATGATGGTTGAAATGCTCAGCCAGCCGGAAGATTTCAAACAGTGGTTTGGCCGTTTCGCCACCACGCCGCGCCATGAACTGGATATCGCGCCGGCAGAGCCACCTTATGAAGCGCAGGAAATTGTGGATGCGCTGATGCAGGGCGAAAGCCTGACCCGTTTAAGCGGGCTGCGCGTGCTGAATGTCGGTGAACGTTTCTTTGTGAACAGCGAGCCGCTGGACACTGCTCAGCATGATGCTGCCGATGCGCTGTGCCGCTTCACTCTCATCAGTCAGAAAGAGCTGGGCAGCGCGTTGCAGGATCCTGAATTTGTCGTCCTGTTAACGGATCTGGTGAATCAGGGTTACTGGTATTTCGACGATTAATCCTTCGCGGATAAAAAAGATAACAAAAGGCGGCTTCCCTGCGGATGCCGCCTTTTTTATGCTCTTTTTTAACCGACAGTACCGACAGTAATGACTTACGGACGGTAAAGTTCGACCGGCGGCTTCATTTTTCGCTCTTCCGGCTCAAACAAATCAATCTCTTCACCGTGAATATATTTGGCACGTAACATCGCAGAGATCTTATCCATGGTCATAACAATGGCGACCAGGATCAGCGTGATAAACATCACCACATCCCAGTTCCACAAACGCATATTTTCCGCATACACCAGACCAATTCCTCCCGCGCCGACAAAGCCGAGAACCGCGGCAGAACGGGTATTAGATTCAATCTGATACAGCGACAGTGCGAGGAATGTCGGGAAAGATTGGGTGAAAATCCCAAAGCGATGAGTTTGTAACGGCGAAGCACCCAATGCCCGCAAACCGCGACTCGGCGAACGCTCCACGGCTTCGTGCCCTTCGGCATACAGTTTGCCGAGCAGCCCCAAATCCTGCATCACAATCGCCAGCACACCGGCCAGCGGGCCCATGCCGACAGCGCGAACAAAAATCAGCCCCCAGATCGCCATATCCAGCCCGCGCAGTACGTCCAGCAGACGACGGATAATCATGGAAACAGGACGGAGTACCGGCGTTGACATCACGTTACGCGCAGCCAGGAAAGAAAGCGGCAACGCGAGGAAAGACGCAGTGATCGTACCGGCAAACACAATCGCCAGCGTAATGGCAATCTGCGTGAAGTAATACTTAAACGGCCATTCGGAAACGTTATGCCAGACGAACATACGCAGGAAGTAACGGCCGACTTCACGGGTGCCGCGCACCACCTCGCTCCACGGAATGCCGAAATAACTGAAGAAATAGAGGTAGTACAGCGTAATGACGACAGCCAGTATCGCAAGGTAACGCAGATAGCGGCGCTGCGCGGCAAACAAATGTCCGTGCTGCTGCTTCAGGCTGCTGACAACATGAGGTTCAAGCGCATCAGTTAACATCAGAAAGTGCCCTCCACGACGCGTTTACGCAGTTTACCGGAAAGAAAATCCATCGCCGACACCACCAGAATTATCAGCAATAAGGTCATGCTGACCTGGTCATAACGGTCCAGTTTGATTGACGTCATCAGCTCCTGCCCGATCCCCCCCGCCCCGACTAAGCCAAGGATCGTGGACTGGCGAAAGTTGATTTCAAGGCGCATAAAGCTGTAGGAAAGAAAGATCGGTTTGACCTGCGGCCACATGGCAAAACGCATGCGCTGCAAACGCCCGGCTCCGCAGGCTCTCAGACCGCACACCGGTTTGTCCGACGCGGTTTCAATGGATTCGTAGAAGAGTTTCGTCAGGCTGCCGACTGTGTGTAAGGTCAGCGCGATAAAGCCCGGAATGGCGCCAACGCCGAAGGCCATGACGCACATCACCGCCCACGCCAGTTCAGGCATGGTGCGCAGGAAAGCGACAAAAGTACGGATACTGAATTTCACCCACTTAGGTGAATCCGTATTTCCTGCTGCGAGAAATGCAAGAATAACCGCCAGCGCGGTCGATAATATCGTCGAGGATAACGCCAGCTGAATAGTTTCCCAAATCAGTGGCAACTGAATATTAAGTCGATATCCCCAGTACGCCAGTGAACCTTCTGTATGACCGTCAGCAAATAACAATGACCAGTGTAATACCGGAACAGTCTGACCAATATAATCAAAGAAGCTCGGCGCGGAGACAATAATCGTTTTTAAATTAAGTTCGGAAACATTGCCTGACCACAGATATAACAACAGCATCAGCCCCGACCAGATCAGCGCCTCACGTTTTTGTTTTCCCCGGATCTGCTGGTAATAACGATTGAAGTCTTTGTTCAAAATAATATTTCCGATTTGCAATAATTATTATTCCTCCCCCTGCGAAGGGGGAGGTCAGGAGGGGGTATTAAAAAAACAATAATGGTAAAAGCTTTCGCTTCCTGAGTTGCCATTAATACCCCACCCCAACCCTCCCCTTCGCAGGGGAGGGAGTTACGGGTTAGCGACCGCCTTTAGTCAGCTCACGCTTCATATCAATAATCTGCTGATATTCAGCCAGGGACGTTTCGCCGATATGTTGTTTACCGCCGACGGCTTTCACGAAGCAGGCGTGGTCTTCTTTATCCAGTTTCTTAATGGCAGAAACCAGTTTAGCTTTGAACGCCGGTGGAAGATCGCTGCGCACTAAGATCGGGCCGTTAGGGATCAGCGGAGATTCCCAGATAATACGGATTTTCTTCATCAGATCCGGATGGTCCATGCGGATCATGCGGTTGAATGCGCCGGAGGTATAACCGGTTTCGCGGTCGCCGATCATTGACGCCCAGGTTACTGCGCCTTCAAACTGACCGTTCAGCACGCCAAGAATATCCTGCTCATGGCCGCCGGAGAAGGTGACGCTGGAGAAGAAGTTGTTGTACTTATTGTCTGTCGTGCCGCCAAATTCTTTCCTGAAAGTCTGGTTCGGGATCAGGTAACCGGAAGTGGAATCCGGGTCAGCGAAGCCGAATGATTTACCTTTCAGGTCAGACAATTTCTGGTACGGGCTGTCGGCTTTCACCACAACCACTGAGTGATAACCACGGGATTTATCGGTATCGTCGATAACAATACCGACCAGATCTACGGCTTTCGGGTTATTAATATAAACTGAGGCGAAAGACGATGGCGACATACTTAATACCATGTCTACTTTCTTACCTAACAACCCCTGAATAACACCTGAGTAATCAGAGGAATTACGCAGTTTGGTATCCACGTTTAATTCTTTATCGAAGAAATCTTTTACACACTGATTATCGCCGATTTGCTGAGTTGCATTCTGGCCGCCCAGAATACCCAAATTCAATTCTTTAGGAGCATCTTCTGCCATGCTGTGCATTGCGGTAAAAGAACCTGCTACGAAGACTGCCAGACGTAATAACTTCTTCATGTAATGATGACCTTGTGTAGATTGAGAGTAAGTAGAAATAAGCACTGCAAAATAAATAAGGTTATTGTTTAACTGTTTATGGCTTCGTGTTCTTCACCGTATAACTGTTGCAAAATACCGTCAGTTAACTGTTCCGGATGACCATCGAAAATAATTTGCCCTTTAGCGATACCGATAACGCGGGTGCAATAATCTTTTACCAGCTCGACCGAGTGCAGGTTGACCATCACGGCAATATTTTCTTCACTGACTTTTTTCAGCGCGTTCATGATGCGCAGCGTATTTTTCGGATCCAGCGACGCAACCGGCTCATCGGCCAGTAGAATTTTCGGGTTCTGCATCAGGGCACGACAAATCGCCACACGTTGCATCTGACCACCGGAAAGGTTTTCAGCACGCTGCAACGCATGCGGCAGCATATGCAACCACTCGAGCAGAGATATCGCGCGGGCGCGGTCTTCGTCGTCAAACTGATTGAAGAAAGATTTGAATGTTGAGGTATGGCTCAGGCGGCCCAGCAGCACGTTAGTCAGCACATCCAGACGAGGAACCAGACAAAAATCCTGGAAAATCATCCCGCAACCCGAACGCCAGCGACGCAACGCTTTGCCGGTCAGCCCGGCCAGTTGCTGCTGCTCACCGTTTTCGTAATGACACACTACACTGCCATCGGTGAGCGGAATGGTACCGTTGAGTACGTGCAACAGAGTTGATTTTCCTGCGCCGGACCGGCCAATCACCGCCACGAACTCGCCCGCGTGCAGATCAAAATTGACGTCATTCAGGACGCGCTGACCTGATTTATAAGATTTCACCAGGCCTTTCACGTCCAGAACTTTGTTCAAATGCTGTGGCCCGGTCTGAGGATATTCAGCCTGTGCCAGCTTAAGTTGAGCTTGCGCCATGATGCTGTCTCTCGGTTGCTTTCATAATCTGGCGTTCATTAAGCGCGAGTTATATGACACATCAATGACGATTTAATGGACAGCATATGACAAAAATGCAACAGATTAAGCGAAATTACCTAACGGATATCCCGAATGGGGTTTAACTTAATAAGTATCATTTAAGTCTATGATTAGATGGCAACGCATTTAAAAAGGAAGATGAAATGGATAATCAGTCACTCATCGCCATGCTCAAAGAGATTGCTGGCAGCCGTCATGTTCTGACCGGAGACAGTAACACTGAGCGCTATCGCAAAGGATTTCGTTCAGGTGGCGGCAAAGCGCTGGCTGTGGTATTTCCGCAAACGCTGCTGCAACAATGGCAACTGCTCAAAGCCTGTATCGCCGCTGATAAGATTGTCATTATGCAGGCCGCTAATACCGGGCTGACCGAAGGTTCAACGCCAAGCGGCGATGATTATGATCGCGATATCGTCATTTTCAGTACCCTCAAACTTGATCAAATTCAGTTGCTCGACGGTGGGCATCAGGTGATCGGCTTCCCCGGCAGTACGCTCTATAAGCTGGAGAAAATCCTCAAACCTTATAACCGTGAACCGCATTCGGTAATTGGCTCGTCGTGCATCGGTGCATCGGTCGTCGGAGGGATTTGCAATAATTCCGGTGGTTCACTGGTGAAACGCGGCCCGGCGTATACCGAAATGGCGCTTTATGCGCAGATAGACGCACAAGGTGAATTACGCCTGATTAACCATCTTGGGATTAATCTTGGCGAAACGCCGGAAGAAATACTGACGCGACTGGAAAAAGCAGATTATCTGGAAAGTGACATTCTGCACGATCAGCGTCTGGCGTCTGATCATGATTATGCTGCACGGGTGCGTGAAGTGGACGCGGATACGCCTTCGCGTTTTAACGCCGATGAGCGACGTCTGTTTGAAGCCTCGGGTTGCGCCGGAAAACTGGCCGTTTTCGCCGTACGTCTGGACACCTTCCCGGCTGAAACTCAGCAGCAGGTATTCTATATCGGCACCAATGACACGGCGGTGCTGACCGAATTACGTCGTCAGATCTTGCGTGATTTTGCGAATCTGCCGGTGGCCGGTGAATACATGCATCGGGATATTTTCGATATCACTGAAGTGTACGGCAAAGACACGTTCATGATGATCGATAAACTTGGCACAGACAAAATGCCGGACATGTTTACCGCTAAAGGGAAGTTCGATGCGCATGCCAGTAAAGTCCCTTTCCTGCCGAAAAACTTCAGCGACCGCGTTATGCAGTGTCTGAGCAAAGCTTTGCCAAATCACCTTCCGCCACGCATGAAGCAGTACCGCGACCGGTTTGAACATCATTTACTGCTGAAAATGTCAGGCCCTGGCATTGATGAAGCCAGAACATTTCTGACGCGTTTCTTCAGTGAGGGTCAGGGTGATTTCTTTATCTGCTCGGCGGACGAGGGCAAAAAAGCGTTCCTGCACCGTTTCGCCGCAGCCGGTGCTGCTGTGCGCTATCACGCGGTACATGAAAAAGAAGTGGAAGATATTCTGGCACTGGATATCGCACTGCGCCGTAACGACCGCGACTGGTTCGAAACATTGCCGGAAGATATCGACAATCAGCTGGTGGCAAAACTGTATTACGGCCATTTCATGTGCCACGTTTTCCATCAGGATTACATTGTCAAAAAAGGTACGAACAGTAAGGCGCTGAAACACCGGATGCTTGAACTGCTCGATGCCAAAGGCGCGGAATATCCGGCCGAGCATAACGTCGGACATCTGTATCTGGCAAAACCGCATCTGAAAGAGTTCTACCGGCAGGCCGACCCAACCAACAGCTTCAATCCGGGTATCGGGAAAACCAGTAAGATGAAAAACTGGCAGGAATAATGTCTTTCAAAAGAGGAATGGCGTAGTCGGCGCAGGCAATTTGTTCCCGGACAGCGCGGAGGACCCGGAGCGTACATCAAGTACGTGAGGGTCCGAGCACTGCCCGGGGGCAAAATGGCAAGTAAGATAGCCATTAAGTTAAAATAACTGTGTTCCGTAACCCCACATAATCACCGTCAGAGCCAGAAGTAGCTCTAATACCAGAACGCCCATTGCCAGCGTTGAACTGGAGAACAGGAACCCTTCGCGACGGTCGATATTCAGGAAGTTAGGAATGCCGAGATACAACAAGTATCCGCTGTAACACAGTCCGATGATGCCGACGAACAGACATAACCAGACCATCGGATAAAGCGCAACAAGACCGCTGAGGAACATCGGCGTGGCAACATAACCGGCAAACACGATGCAGCTGTTGAGTGTCGGGCGGCTGTCATAACGACGTGCCATCCAGTAGATAATGCGCCCCATCAGTGCGACTGCGGCGAGCATCAGAACATAGAAGATAACGGCGATATATGACGCGGTGAACATGGAAACCATCAGCGTCTGACCGTCACCGAAATTCCAGCCCAACTGTGTTGTACCGATAAACGAACAGACAACCGGGATCAACGCCATTAAAAGAACATGGTGGGAATACACATGTGAAACGGTTTCCCGCTCACGCTGGATTTGCTGCAGTTCGGGACCAGGATGGGATAACAGTCCCCAGACATGATTTGCCATGAAACACCCCCTTGTACGCCGAAAGCCGCCAGCGGCGTGCAGTGATAGACCTTCGGGAATGCCCGTCACACAAGGGCACCAGGAAGGTGGCGACTTGTCTATATTATAGTCGTTATTGCCAGTTTTGCTGCTGCGACCAACCCAATGAAATCAGCGATTGACCGCAGCAGGCCCCCCTTTAATGGATAAAGCGAGCGGCTGTAAATGTTGCACCTACCAATACCAGCATCATGCTGATAATCCAGCGAGTCTGTTTGATCATAAGCCCGTAAAACATTGTTTGCATCGAAGTTATTGAAGCTTCGACCTTCTCAAAGCGCTCATCCATACGATCAAACTGTTTATCGACTCTTTCAAACCGCTTATCGACTTTTTCGAACTGTTTATCGACCCTTTCAAATTGCTTATCCACCTGTTCAAACTGTTTATTCACTTGTTCGAACTGTTTATCCACCTGTTCGAACTGTTTATCGATCCGTACAAAATGATCGTCAATTCTCAGCAGATGCCCATCGATGCGGGAGATGCTCTGTTCAGTTTTTCCAACACGCACACCGATATCTGTTATCGCTTCAGTGAGCGTGACCATCTGATATTCCAGTTTGCCGACCCGCAGATTAGTTTCGGTGACCACTTCCGTCAGCTGAGTGACCTGCTGCTCCACCTTCCCAACCCGCAAATTGAGTCCGGCAATTTCCTCACCGTTTTTGATCCCTTGTTTTTCAATACTGTTGATCTGATTTTGCATGAGCTTTTCCATGAGCAATTTTCCTTTGTATTCTTCCGGCCAGGCAGGGGCACCGGGAAAGTAGAGCATCGGATTGACGGGCGAGATTTCCATTGTGCTGAGCTGAAACATGGCTGTTGTCCCTCACATGAGCTTTCCCTGTTTAGAAATTCTTAATTCTGGGGGGATTTTGCGCTGTATATATAACCATATCAAATCAATCTCCTTCTCGATTCAAATCCCACTGCTTATGTATCTATGTTTCGAAAGCTTACATTTAGACGGTGAATTAAAACCAACAAAAAGAGCCTCTTACAAGGCTCTTTAAACTTTATTGCTTACGTTCGTTTTCGTTTATTGCTGATCGGGATTATGCAATGCTGCCGCGCCCTGCTGAGATTTACGTGCTTTCGCCACGTCATCTTTGCTGACCGCCGGAGCCTGATTTCCCCATGCGTTGCGGATATACGTACTGACATCCGCCATCTGCTGATCGGTCAGTTTCCAGCCGAACTCAGGCATGTCGGCGCTGGTCGGATTGCTGGCCGTTGCCGCACCCTGCCCGCCGTTCATCAGTACGTGCAGAATGTTAGTCGGCTGAGTGGCCTGAACGCCGTTATTCCCTTTCAGGGCAGGGATCATGTTGCGTACCCCGTCACCGGAATTCTGATGGCATGCCGCGCAGTTATCAGCGTAGAGTTCTTTGCCGTTGGCCATCGCTGAATTTGCGGCTAAAGGTGCGGAATCATCTTTGCTGCCCGGCAAACTTTTCAGGTAAACCGCGATGGCATGCAGATCTGAATCCGACAAATGCTGCAGGGAATTCGTGACCGCTTCTGCCATCGGACCGGCAGCCACGGTACGCGAGTTAGCCCCGGTTTTCAGGTACTGCACCACTTCATCATTGCTCCAGTCGCCAATGCCCTGACGGCGATTGCCGGTGATTTCCGGCGCGAACCAGCCCTGCAATTCTCCGCCCTGCAGATGCACACCAAAGTTATCGCCGCCCAGCGGATTTTTAGCGGTATGGCACGATGTACAGTGCCCCAGCCCTTCCACCAGATACGCGCCGCGATTCCATTCTGCCGACTGCGACGGGTCCGCTTTAAACGGTGCCGTATCCAGGAACAACAGGTTCCACCCAAACATCATCAGACGGATGTTATACGGGAACGGCAAATCAGTTTTCAGGCCGTCGTAGTGCACGGCAGGCACGGTATCCAGATACGCCTTAATGTCCTTCAAATCCTGATCGCTGACTTTGGCGTAAACGTTGTATGGCATCGCCGGATACAGATTTTCGCCATTGATCCCTTTGCCGTTGCGCACTGCATTAATGAACTGCTGATCGGTCCAGCCACCAATACCGGTTTCTTTATCCGGCGTGATGTTGGTGGCGTAAATGGTACCGAACGGCGTATTCAGCCCGTAGCCGCCCGCAAAAGGTTTACCGCCGCCCGGCGCGGTGTGGCAGGCCACGCAGTCCCCTGCCAGTGCCAGATATTTTCCGCGCTCAATGGCAGTTTTGCCGGTCATAGCTGCCGCAGCCGGAGCCTGAAAATCGCCTGACTGACTGGCATTGTGCCAGGTTTTAAAACCAGCAAAGCCCAGCCCGCCGATGACAACCACGCCCGCAATAATTGCTAATGTCTTTTTCACGCTCATGCTTAAACCCTCACCAGCGGACCAGGAGATTTCAGATACTGGGTTTTAATGGCTTCGGCTGCCCACAAGGTCAGCGCCCCAACGGTCCCGGTCGGGTTATATCCACCATTATTCGCAAAGGCTGAAGCGCCGCAGACAAAGACGTTATGCACATCCCAGCTTTGCAGATAGCGGTTTACCGCGCTGGTTTTCGGATCGTCGCCCATGCACGCGCCACCGGTGGTATGCGAGGAAAGGTTATCCATCGGTGAGAACGGTTTAGCAGTCGGCTCCTGACGCACAACGGTTTTTGCGCCCATCGCGTGCGCAATTTCAACCGAGCGGTCTGCCATAAATTTCGCTGAGCGTTTGTCGTTTTCGATCCAGTCGAAGGTCACGCGCAGCAGCGGCTGACCGTGACGGTCTTTGTATTGCGGATCCAAATCGAGGAATACATCGCGGTGCGGGTAGCTGTTCCCCATGCAATAGATGTTGTTGTAGTTCTGGTAGCTGTGTTTGACGGCTTTTTTCCAGTCGGCGCCCCAGCGCGGGGTGCCCGGCGGAACATTATTGGAATAGCCAATCGGACGCCCGTTGGTTGAATGCACCAGCGCCACACCGCCGCCGATAAAATCGTGGTGGGTGTGATCGAAGTTGTCGCCGTTGAAATCGTCAATTGCCTGCGACAGCGCACCGGCACCGATAAACGGATTCATCATTTCATCTTCAAAGAAGAAGCCTGCGCCGGAAATAGTCTGGTAAGCATAATTACGCCCGACCACGCCTTCGCCGGTTTTATGGTCGTAAGGTTTGCCGATGCCGGAAAGCAGCATCAGGCGCACGTTATCCATCTGGTAAGCCGAAATCACCACGATGTCAGCCGGTTGTTCCCACACCACGCCGTCGCTGCCGATAAAGGTCACGCCGGTGGCGGTTTTGCCATCCGCTGCTTTGTTTACGCGCAACACTTCAGATTCGGTGATCACTGTGAAATTCGGGCGTTGCATGACGGCTGGCAAAATACAGGCGTTGGGACTGCTTTTCGACCAGTTACCGCAGCCGAAGAATTCGCAGTAACCACAGTAGGTGCAAGGCGCCA
Organism: Rahnella bonaserana; assembly: GCF_019049675.1. Lineage (GTDB taxonomy): Bacteria > Pseudomonadota > Gammaproteobacteria > Enterobacterales > Enterobacteriaceae > Rahnella > Rahnella bonaserana. The sequence goes on from NZ_JAFMOW010000065.1 coordinate 33,256, forward strand.
TATTGATGCCCAGCGGGTTGGTATAGGCGTCAGACGTGTTGCCCGCAGGCACGGCAAACGGGTGATAACCCATCTCGCGGGTGGCTTTATCGAAGATCATCGACAGCTGGGTGCGTTTGAGCGGCGGCAGCGGATAATCGCGGCTGCGCGGTCCTTCGAAGACATTACCGCCTTCAATTTTTTCGCCCTTAATGTTACCCGCTTTCCCGGAGGTGCCCGCATAGCGTTCGAATTTGTCGTAGAACGGTTCCACGTCATCAAAGGTCACGCCCCAGTCCTGCACCTGCATGCCTTCGAGGAATTTATTCTTACCGTAACGCTCAACCGTCTGGCTGTAACTCTGGAAATCGTACGGCAGGAAGCGCCAGGTCATGCCATTCCAGTGCGTACCTGCGCCGCCGACATTCATGCCAAACTGGTAGGTATTAAATTCACGCAGCGGTAACGCTTGCTGGATCGGGTTGTTACGGAACGTCAGGGTTTCCACCGCCGTCGGCTGCATGATTGCGCGACGGCTTACGAAGCGCAGCTCATCGGTATCAATGGTGGTCGGGAAATCGTTGCTGGTGTCACGCCATGAACCGCGCTCAATTGCCACCACATTCAGCCCTGCCAGCGTCAGCTCATTCGCCATCAGCGACCCCGCCCAACCCAGGCCGACGATGACCGCATCGACCTTTTCACGTTTATTACTCATAAGACATTTACTCCTGCAAAAATCAATTCAATCAATGACCGTTCATAAGCGGTTTTTATGATTTTTCGTATTGGGACAGCATGCTGACCGGCTCGATATGCAGGTCTTCGCCGCGACGGTCGATGACATCACGGAAGTCATAACGCGCACCGGGGAATCCGAGCATTTTCCAGCTCGCCATATCTTTGTTGCCGCCATATAACGGATCAGAGAAAAAGCCCTCACGCATGTTTTGCACTAACATGTTGAAGAACAACTGACCGTTGACGCCTTCCAGCGGGATCTCGCCGGATTCCACACGGCGCAGTAAATCGTCCTGCTGTTCGCCGGTCAGCTGGACAAAGGTTTTCCCGCCATTGCGCGATTTCGCGATGTTATTCAGCGCCGTCAGGCCCAGTTTGTAGCGCTCGGCTGGCGTGTCTTTATATTGCGGTCCGGCTTGCGGCAGCCCGTCCTGAATCACCGGTCCGAGACGATAGGTGGTCACGGCTTTGCCGTAATCGCCGCTCAGCTGACGATCCAGAAACACTGCGCAACCGGCCTCTTTTCCACCGATGCTGAGTTCATCCGCCGGAATGATGCGGTCGGCCAGGGTTTCCACCAGGCTGACTTCTTCGGGCGTGAAAAAGGTCCATTCACCGGCGACCACCGGTTTTGGCGGACGAACCGAATGGATAATCCACGGCATACCACCGGAGAAAATTTTGGCTTTAACCTTCAGCGCGGTGCTGAATAACAGCACCGCCATAGAGGTCAGAAAATGTCTGCGTTTCACGATTAAACTCCTGTTGACGGGGTCTGACGGGGAAGTACCCACATCTGTGGTGGGCTTTTATTTTGTGACGGAGATTATACGAAGATGTTAGGCGAAAGTAAGATATTTTGAACCAACTGGTACATACTTTATTTGTTTTAAATCAATGAATTATTTAATTAGTAGTGAGTGCGTACACTAACTAACAAATTTTTACAGGCAAAAAAGCCTGCATACCGGTTAAAAAGTCATTAACGTAAAGGCACGCATCACACAGGAGAATCACATGCGCATCACCTGTTTACACACGGCCGACAGCAATATTGCGGTGTTTGAAAATACCGCGCAGGCGCTTGGGCTGAATCAGCATCAGTTTGTCCATATCTCCCGGCCTGATTTGCTCGCCGCAGCAGAAAAGGCCGGCGGACTGACCGAGGAAATCCGTCAGCAAACTGCAGATGTATTGCTGGCTTTGAGTGAAAATGCTGACTGCGTTTTACTCACCTGTTCAACGCTGGGCTCAGCGGCAACGCTTGCCAGCAAAACAGCCGCGGTACGGGTGGTGCGAGTCGATCAGGCGCTGGCAGAACTGGCCATGAAAACGGCAGGCAAGGTGGTCGCGCTGTGTGCGGTCGACACGACGCTTGAGCCGACGCGAGAGTTATTCGCACAGGTGGAAAAACATCCACAGGCACAGCTTGAAATCCGTCTGGTAACGGGTGCGTGGGAAAAGTTTAAGCAGGGTGATCTGGCCGGGTATTTACAGGCCATCGCGGCAGCGGCAGATGCGCAATATTTGAAAGGTGCGGATTGCGTGGTGCTGGCTCAGGCTTCAATGACCGGTGCGGCCCAGCTGACACAAATGGGCAAACCGCTCACCAGCCCCGAATGTGGTTTACGCGCGGTGCTGGCCTGAAAAACAGCGGGCAAAAAGCAAAAACGCAGGCAGACGCTATACTGATAAGGAATATCATTGGCTTAGCCGGACGGCCGATGATGACTGAAAAGTATGTTAAGGAGAAAACATGAAAATTATTCTGTGGATCATCGCCATCATCTTTATCGTCGGCCTGCTGACCCTCACTGGGGTGTTTAAACTGATTTTCTGATCATCAATTTATTCCCTGCAAACAAAAAGTCCGGCACATGGCCGGACTTTTTCATTTATCAGCGATTGCTGAAATATCCAAAATAATTCGGATTGCAATAAGGCGGCAAGCGAACGAATCCCGATGAGCTGACATTAGTCAGTGATTCGGGTGAGTGAACGTCGCCAACGCCATTGCGGTCCGAAGTATGCAGGATATTTTTAGTCGTCTGCTTCTTCGACGGATGGCTGTGTTTTCTGCTGCTCTTTCTGCTTGCGATAGTTCTTCGCAATTTGCGGAACAGGCACGGTTTTACCCGTTTCCATCCAGGTGCGCAGACGGTTTGCGTCGGCAAAAGCCGTATATTTTCCGAAAGCATCCATCACGACCAGCGTAACCGGTTTACCGTTGATGGTGGTGCGCATCGCCAGACAGTGCCCTGCATCATCGGTGTAACCGGTCTTGGTCAGCTGGATATTCCAGGACGGGTTCATGATCAGATGATTGGTATTACGGAAAGGCAAGGCATACGCCGGATGGCTGAAGACCGCGGTTTTTTCCGCTGTGGTACTCAGTTGGCCGATCAGCGGATAACGCTGGGAGGCCAGCAGCAGGCGCGTTAAATCACGTGCCGTTGAGACGTTATGCGGTGACAAACCGGTAGGTTCTACATAATGCGTGTGGGTCATTCCCAGCGATTTCGCTTTGGCATTCATGGCTTTAATGAACGCAGAGTAACCGCCAGGATAATGCGCCGCGAGACTGGCTGCCGCACGGTTTTCCGAAGACATCAGTGCCAGCTGAATCATCTGACGACGTGTAATTTCGCTGTTGAGTTTCACGCGGGAGAAAACGCCGCGCATTTCAGGCGTATTGCTGATATCGATATTAATCACTTCGTCGAGGGGCAGATTCGCATCCAGCGTGACCATCGCGGTCATCAGTTTCGTCAGGGAGGCAATCGGCCTCACCTCATCAGGATTTCGCGAATAAATCACTTCGTGGCTTTTAAGATCCACCACCATGGCACTGCCGGAAGCAATTTGAACAATCGGGGCGACGGCCTGCGCTTGCTTTGCAGCGAAAGCGGCAGGTGCAGACAACATGCCTGTATTTAAGGCTAATAAGCTCAGAACCAGAAGACGGATTTTCACATGCATTGCTCTGTATTTAGAAAGTTGTCATTGAGTTATGTCGAAACAGCGGGCGGAATTATAAGTGACGCGAATAGTCTTGGCACCCGCATTTTTCAATTCTATTTGTCACAAAGTCTGTCACCAGCGCCCGCAAACCGTGGAACGGCGAGTAAGTGAACACTTGCGTAAGATTGCACTGAAATCCATCTACTGACTAAAACTTACTGGTTGCCAATCAGATAACCAATTTCCTGCCCGTAAGATAATTCCAGCGTATTGCCGTCCGGATCATCAAGAAATGCCCAGTAGCCGACCGGCGCGCCGGAATCAGTCGGTTCCTGACGTAAAACGCCTGCGGCACGCGCCTCGGCCAGTTTGGCATCCATCGCTGCTTTTGACGCGCAGGCGACGCCGAGATGGCCGAAAGGGCCCAGTCTGGTGTCGGAATTTTCAGGGTCTTCGGCGAGAACGATGGCGAAATGGCGGGTCATATCGCTCAGCCAGGCGACAGGACGGGCAGTGCTGCCCTTTTCTCCGCGCCGGTGAATGACTTTCATGTCGGCGAATTGCTGGTAAAAAGCGATGCTGGCATCCAGATTTTTAACAGCAAATGCGATGTGAGACAGACCGATATCCTGGTGTTCCATGATGTTTCTCCATTTTTAAACGTTATTGCGCGAAGAAAACGTCATGGAGTGAAATCACCGGTTAATGCGTTCAGCAATCTCCTTGGACGTCTTCAGCACACGGACTTCAGTAAATAACTCTGTCGCTTCTTCGTACTCTTTACGCAAATAGCTCAGCCACTGTTTGATACGCGCGACGTGGTACAAACCGGTATCGCCCTGCTTTTCCAGACGGGTATATTTCTGCAACAGCGTCATCACGTCCGGCCACGGCATACGCGGTTCGTTATACTTCACCACGCGGCTGAGGTTCGGGATATTCAGCGCACCCCGCCCCAGCATGACAGCATCACATCCGGTGGTTTGCAGACAAGCCTGACCGCTTTCGTAATCCCAGATTTCGCCGTTGGCAATCACCGGAATACTCAGCCGCTGGCGGATTTCACCAATCGCGGCCCAGTTAATGCGCTCCGGCTTGTAACCGTCTTCTTTGGTTCGCCCGTGAACGGTCAGCTCCGTGGCACCAGCCTGTTGCACTGCATCAGCAATTTCAAAACTGCGTTCAAGGGAATCCCAGCCAAGACGCACTTTGACGGTCACCGGTAAATGCGCGGGAACGGCGGCGCGCATGGCTTTCGCCCCCTGATAAATCAGCTCAGGATCTTTAAGTAACGTCGCTCCACCGCCGCTGCCGTTGACCATTTTCGACGGACAGCCGCAGTTGAGATCCACACCGTAAGAGCCGAGCTCTGCGGCGAAAGCGGCATTTTCGGCCAGCCATTGCGGATATTGTCCGAGCAGTTGTACGCGCACCCGGGTACCGGAAGGCGTACGGCTGTCGTGATGTAATTCGGGGCACAGGCGATGGAAAACTTTGGCGGGCAGCAGCTGATCGACCACACGCACAAACTCAGTGATGCACAAATCGTAGTCGTTCACTTCAGTGAGAAGTTCACGAACCAGAGGATCAAGCACACCTTCCATCGGAGCCAGTAATACGCGCATCGTTGTTCAACCTTTAAAAATGACGCGCAAGATTACCGCATGGCCCGCCGCCGGGCAATTACCCCTGCGACAAATCGCGGCTCAGGTGTTCCGGCGCATTGCCGCTGGCCTGCCGGGCTTTTACCGAACGCCAGGCAATCCACACAGCCAGGAAGGCCGGTATAGCAAACAGCAGGAACATCCAGAATGCCGCGTTGGCCGCACCGGTATCGCCCTGACTCACGCCCGCGAAGTTAGCGACGGTGCCCGCCAGTGCCGCGCCGAGTGCTGAAGCAAAAGACTGGACGACGGTTATCGAAGCACCGGCTTTTTCGCGATCCTCTTCCGGAGCCTGTTGCAGGACGCGGGTCAGCAGATGCGGCCAGCCAAGACCGATGCCAAAACCGGCCAGCGTCAGACCGAGGACGACACCACTGATATTCAGCCACGGCAAACCAAACGCGACGGGTACGGTAAACAACAATAGAAGCAAACCGGCAGCCAGTATCACCGGCCCGCAAACAATGGCGTTATCAGCACGGCGACCTGTCCAGCCGGAGCTCGCAACCTCACTTAATGTCCAGCCGGCAGCCGCTGCGGCCGTGATATATCCGGCCGCCAGCGGTGCCTGACCGTGCAAATGTTGCAGCATATAAGGCACAAACAGTTCGCAGCCGAGGCCGATAATCAGCAGGCTCATCACCAGATACAGGCCGTAAAGCGGAGAAGAACGGCGTAATGCATTACGCGGCAACAGTCTGACATCAGCGGTAAATTCGCGGTGACGCAGAATTAACACCATCACCACTGCAATGACGAATCCGATCAGATTAATCAGGCCTTCGGAGGACAAGCTTCCAGCAGAAACCACCAGCACCGCGCCGGTCAGTAATGCCAGTTGCATCAGTGGTAACGGCTCATCGGCCTGTTTCTCACGCTGGGCCTTCGGCAAGATCCGCCACACCCACAGCCCGAACAAAGACGTCACCGGCAGCAGCAAACCAAAGGCCCAGCGCCAGGCGTGCAGTTCGGCAAAAATCCCGCCCACCGCAGGGCCGATTAAGGTCGCAATCCCCCACATGGCAGAAATCAGCGCCATTGCGCGCGGCCACAGAGATTCTTTAAACAGGAGATTGATCATCGCGTAGGAAAGCGCAAACAGGAATCCGCCGCCCAGCCCCTGCAGCGCCCTGCCCAGCAACAGCACGGGCATATTCGGCGCTGCGGTACAAATCGCGGCACCGGCAATGAAAATACCGGTCGCCATCAGATAACTGCCGCGTGGTCCGGCAGTTCGCATCAGACGCGCGGAAAGTGCCGAACCCAGAATGGAGCACACGACGTACAGCGTGGTGTTCCACGCATACCACGCCAGCCCGCCGATATCCTGCACAACGGAGGGTAAAATGGTGATCACGATGTAACTGTTGGTGGCGTAAAGTGCGACACCGGCGCTGAGGGTAATGGCACTCCCGCGGTTTTCTGCGCTGAATAAATCCGCCCAACCGTTCTGACTTCCCGACATTTCTCTGTGTCCCTTTGGTTTATGCTTTCCACGCATTGAAGCGTGTTGTGGTTATGGTATGATTAAAACAAGAAATAACTTGGAATATGTTTTACGTAATCTAGAACCCGCCGAGGTAATATGTCAAGCAATGACTTGGAAAATAAAAATGACGTCAGACAAAGTGTGGCAGAACGTCTGCTGACGCTTCTGAAAACGCGCGGGGAATTACAGGCCAGTGATGCCGGTCACCTTTTGGGCACCACCGGTGAAGCCGCACGGCAGCAGTTCGTGAAGCTGGCGAAAGAAGGTCTGGTGGAAGCCAAAGCTGTTTCGCAGGGCGTCGGCCGCCCCTCACAGTTCTGGCAACTGACTGCCGCAGGCCATGCGCGATTCCCCGATGCGCACGCCGATCTCACCGTACAACTTTTGCAACTGATCCGCACCTCTCTGGGCGATTCAGCGCTGGAACAATTGATCACCTCACGGGAAAAAATCACGCAGGAAAACTACCGTCAGGCGATGCGCGGTGCGGTGTCGATGGAAGAAAAATTGCAACGACTGACAGATATCCGTACCCGCGAAGGTTATATGGCGGACTGGACCTTACAGGAAGATGGCAGCTATCTGTTTATCGAAAATCACTGCCCGATTTGTGCCGCAGCCGCTACCTGTCAGGGATTTTGCCGTGCAGAGCGAGATGTGTTCAGCGATGTGCTGGATGCTGATGTGCAACGCACCGAGCATATTTTGCAGGGCGCACGGCGCTGTGCGTATGTGATCAGATAAAGTAGACCCGTGAGATCGCAGACGAAAAAAAACCGCCGGTGAAGGCGGTTTGTTTGCAAAGCAGTGATAACAATTACTTGTTGCCGCTGCCTGCATTGCCGGTGCGACGCTGGCCTGCATGGGCAGGACGCGAACGTGCCGGACGGTTCTCAGCTGAACCACGGTTTTCTGAACCACGATTTTCTGAGGTGCCGCTGCGCTGAGCATTCCCGCCCTGACGCGGAGCGCCGGAACGTGGAGCACCAGAACGTGGTGCGCCCGGACGCTGGCCCTGACGTGGCGCGCCACGACCGCCGCCGCCGCTGCCCTGACGACCATTGATGATCGGCTCAGCTTTGATGCTCGGGTCTGGCTCGTAACCTTCCAGCGCAATGCGTGGAATTTCACGTTTCAGCAAACGTTCGATATCACGCAGCAGTTTGTGTTCGTCAACGCACACCAGAGAAATCGCTTCACCGGTGGCTTCCGCACGACCGGTACGGCCGATACGGTGAACATAATCTTCCGGCACGTTTGGCAGCTCGTAGTTCACAACGTGCGGCAACTGGTCGATATCCAGACCACGCGCAGCGATGTCTGTTGCCACCAGAACGCGGATGGAACCGGCTTTGAAATCAGCCAGTGCGCGGGTACGTGCACCCTGACTTTTGTTGCCGTGGATCGCTGCGGCAGTGATGCCGTCTTTATTCAGCTGTTCAGCCAGATGGTTTGCGCCGTGTTTGGTACGGTTGAACACCAGCACCTGTTTCCAGTCGCCTTCGCCGATCATCTGAGACAGCAATTCTCTTTTACGTTTCTTATCAACAAAGTGAACGCTTTGTTCAATTTGCGCAGAAGCGGTGTTGCGACGGGCTACTTCGACAGAAGCAGGGTTGGTCAGCAACTTGCTCGCCAGACCTTTAATCTCATCAGAGAAAGTCGCGGAGAACAGCAGGTTCTGACGCCTGGCAGGCAGTTTCGCCAGCACGCGACGGATATCATGAATGAAGCCCATGTCCAGCATGCGGTCGGCTTCGTCCAGCACCAGAATTTCAACCTGAGATAAATCAACAGCACGTTGATGTTCCAGATCCAGCAAACGACCAGGCGTTGCGATCAAAACATCCACACCACCGCGCAGTTTCATCATCTGCGGGTTGATGCTCACACCACCAAATACCACCAGCGAACGCAGGGTCAGGTATTTGCTGTAAGCCTGTACGTTTTCACCAATCTGCGCCGCCAGCTCACGGGTTGGGGTCAGGATCAGCGCACGAACCGGGCGACGTCCTTTGAATTGCGCGTTGGTATGGCTGAGCATATTGAGCAGCGGCAGCGTAAAACCAGCGGTTTTACCGGTACCGGTCTGCGCACTCGCCATCAGGTCACGACCTTCCAGCACGACAGGGATAGCCTGACGCTGAATAGGCGTAGGTTCACGATAGCCCTGTTCTTCAACAGCACGCAAAATTTCGGCACTTAAGCCGAGGGAATCAAATGACATATAAGGAAAAGCTCCAGTCCACTCTAACCCGAACGGGGTTCGGTGCAGTTTCAAGAGTGGATGATCAGACGAGGCAAATGAGGCATTACCACGAGGATTCGGCACAAACTGCAGTGCGCCAGTTGTGTGGATTCTACCACAGAACGCCGCCGTGCGTGAACTTATCTCCTGTGAGCCTGTAACGGACGGTTACAGAGGCTGACTCCTGCAACGCTTTCCGGCGGCATAATCTGTCGTGATAATCCCAAATATTGACACAGGATAATCAATTATAAATCTGATGAATGGGTTCCCACTTTTTGCGTCCCACTTCACAGATTTGATTGCTATGCTTCGTTTCTCTCATTCCTCTGTCCATAAGGCTCGCTTGCTGCAACATGGAAACCTGGAAAGTAAATTTAATCTCCGTCTGGCTGGGCTGTTTTTTTACCGGCATGGCAATGAGTCAGATCCTGCCTTTTTTACCGCTTTATATCGAACAGCTGGGCGTGACATCTCATGAATCGCTGAGTCTGTGGTCAGGGCTGGTGTTCAGCGGAACATTTCTGGTTTCCGCCGTTGTCGCGCCGCTGTGGGGCAGCCTCGCTGACCGCAAAGGCCGAAAACTGATGCTGCTGCGCGCCGCGCTGGGTATGGCGATTGTCATGATGTTGCAGGGGTTCGCCACCAACGTCTGGCAGCTTTTCATCCTGCGTACACTGATGGGGCTGACGTCCGGATATATTCCCAATGCGATGGCGCTGGTGGCCTCTCAGGTGCCACGGGATAAAAGCGGCTGGGCGCTGGGCACGCTGTCTACCGGCCAGGTATCAGGGGTGATTATCGGCCCGCTGCTCGGCGGTTTTATGGCCGACCATCTCGGCCTGCGCACGGTGTTTTTCGTCACCAGCGGCATGTTATTTATCAGTTTCCTGATCACGTTATTCCTGATCAAAGAGCGCGTGGTGCCGGTCACCAAAGCTAACCGCCTCAGCGGTAAAGCGGTATTTACCACGCTGCCTTATCCCTGGCTGATTGTCAGTCTGTTCGTCACCACCATGATGATTCAACTGGCGAACGGTTCCATCAGCCCGATCCTGACGTTGTTTATCCGTGAGATTTCGTCTGATACCAGCAACATCGCATTTATCAGCGGGGTGATCGCCGCCGTACCGGGCGTTTCCGCGCTGATGGCCGCCCCGAAACTTGGCAAGCTCGGCGACCGTATTGGCGCGCACCGTATTCTTATTGCCGCGCTGGTTTTTTGCTTCATCCTGTTCTGTCTGATGGCGCTGATTAATACCCCAACTCAACTGGGTATTTTACGTTTCATGCTCGGTTTCGGCGATGGCGCGCTGATGCCTGCGGTACAGGCGTTGCTGGTGAAATACAGCAGCGATCAGGTCACCGGCCGGATATTTGGATACAACCAGTCGTTTATGTATCTGGGGAACGTGGTCGGCCCGCTGATTGGCTCCAGTGCTTCTGCCCTGCTCGGCTTCAGGTGGGTGTTTATCGTGACGGCGATTCTGGTGTTGTTCAACACCGTGCAGGTGTGGTGGAGTTTCCGGCAGGTGCCGACGGGGCGGGTCAGAATACCGTAAGCTGGGGTATCCGGGGCGGGTCTGGGCCATTTGGAAATAGCGGAAACTTTTTGACTTAAAAATTGATTGAGAAAGTTTCGGTTTCTTAATGACGTCGTTCATTTAACTTGCTGCGCCGAAACCGACCAAAAGGGGAAAGTGCTTTTCCCCTTTTGGATTTCCCCTCGCTTTTTCAACAAGCGCTACGCTCGCTGGCTATGTTTCAGCAACCGCTGCGACAGGCTGGAAATCTTGCCGCTGAGCGGTTCCCTCTCTCGGTCCTGAAGCCCTGGGTCTTCAGGCCGCTCCGTTCGGGAAGATTTCTGAATCGCCCGCACAATCTTAAAATCAACGGCAGACTGTTTTTATCTTTTAGATAAGTTTATTGGCGTGATCAAAAATGACACCGAATGAACGGTTCGAGACCTTTGGCTCGACACCTGAAATTCGGGAATCGCGCAGCGATGACATTTTGCGCCACTCACTAATGCGCCGGAACATGTCCATCATGCCAGCGCTAGCGCGCAGTTCAAGATGTGGAGATTCCAAAGAGGGCTCGTCATAGCCCTCTTTGGTCGGTTTCGGCACAGTGAGTTATGCGATCACCGCACGTGAGAAACCGAAACATTCTCAATCCTTTTTTAAAAGCCGCCCTTTGCCGCGGCTCCGGCATAAAAAAAGGGACACTTCTCAGTGCCCCTCTCAAACGTTTGCAATCAAAAACCGTTACCGGCGGTTGCCGAAAATCCGCAACAGCATCAGGAACAGGTTGATGAAATCGAGATACAACGTCAGTGCGCCAACAATGGAGTATTTACGGAAGTTATCGCGATCATCAGCAGACAACTGCGCCCCCATGTTTTTCAGCTTCTGTGTGTCATAGGCGGTAAGACCGACGAAGATCAGCACACCGGCGTACGAAATGATGTTCGCGAGGCCGGAGCTTTTCAGCCACATGTTTACCAGCGACGCCAGCACCAGGCCAATCAGCGCCATAAATAACATGCTGCCGATGCCGGTCAGGTCACGCTTGGTCACATAACCGTAGACACTCATCGCACCAAACATACCGGCGGCGACAATGAAGGTACCGAAAATCGAGTCACCGGTGTAGACCAGGAAAATACTGGAAAGCGTCAGCCCGGTCAGCGCGGAATACAGCATGAACAGGCCGGTGGCGACGGTGCCACTCAGGCGATTTACCATGCCGGAAATCACGAACACCAGCGCCAGCTGAGCGATGATCAGACCGAAGAACGTAATCTGGCTGGAGAAAACAAAACTCATGATTTTCTCAGAGCCGGAAGCATACCAGGCTACAAATGCGGTCAGCAGCAAACCACAGAACATCCAGCCATACACTTGCGCCATGTACGCCTGAATGCCGGTATTCGCGCGTTCAACAATTGAACCGTTACTGCGTGGATATCGATCCATGATGATTACCCTTTTGCATGGAGGACGAAAAATGAGGCCAAAACAGCCTCCCGATTTTTAAAGCGTATCACAGATAGAGAGAAAAGCATGGAAGGTCTGCGTGCGGTTGAGATGCGATTTACCAGCGGGCCGCGGCCTGTTTATCGCTGTCACGGGCATCAACCCAGCGGTCGCCCTCTTCCGTGGCCTCACGCTTCCAGAACGGCGCGCGGGTTTTCAGATGATCCATAATGAATTCATTGGCTTCGAAAGCCATGCCGCGATGCGCACTGGTCACGCCGACGAACACTATTTCATCGCCCGGATACATCGGCCCGACGCGGTGATAAACCGACACCCGTTGCAGCGGCCAGCGGGTACGGGCTTCGGCAACAATCTCTGCCAGCGCTTTTTCAGTCATGCCCGGATAATGTTCCAGCGTTAACGCGCTGACATGGTTACCCAGATTGTGATTACGCACTTTGCCGGTAAACGTCACCACCGCACCGTCGGCGTCTGATTGCGCCAGCCAGTTATATTCATCACCCACGCTGAACGGCGCAGCATCAACAACAATTTTTGTCTCGCTCATATCAGCCTCCGGTGACCGGCGGGAAGAAGGCCACTTCGTCGCCTGCCGTGAGCGGATGCGCCATCGTGGTCAGTGTCTGGTTAACCGCCACCAGTAATTTTCCGGATTCCAGCGCCAGTGCCCAGCGGTCACCGCGTGCAATCAGCGAGGTACGTAATGCCTCTACCGTCGGGAATTCTGCCGGAAGTTGCAGACCGGAGGTGCCGGTCAGTTCGCGCACCTGCGCGAAGAACAGAACGTCGATCATACTTCCACCTTACCTTCCGCTTTACTTTCCACCTTAAAGTCTCCGGATTTGCCGCCGGTCTTTTCCAGCAGACGGATCGGGCCAATCACCATATCTTTCTGCACCGCTTTACACATATCGTAAATAGTCAGCGCCGCCACGGAGGCCGCCGTCAGCGCTTCCATTTCCACGCCGGTTTTGCCACTCAGACGGCAGCGGGATTCGATGCGTACGCGGTGATGTTCTGGCTGCGCTTCGAGATTCACTTCCACTTTCGTCAGCAACAGCGGATGACACAGCGGGATTAAATCCCAGGTTTTTTTCGCCGCCTGAATGCCTGCGATACGCGCCGTCGCAAACACATCACCTTTGTGGTGATTGCCATTAATAATCATCGCCAGCGTGTCGGCAGCCATTTCTACAAAGGCTTCGGCACGCGCTTCGCGAACAGTTTCGGCTTTACCGGAGACATCCACCATGTGAGCATCGCCGGAAGCATTAATATGAGTGAGTTCAGACATACTTATTTCTTCAAATGTGGAGTGAAATTGCACGGTCCCTGACGGGCGTCGAGCTGTGCTTCAATGATGTTGTCCCAGGCGGTCTGGCAGGCGCGGGTCGAGCCGGGCATGGCGAAAATCACCGTCTGGTTGGCGATGCCGCCAATGGCGCGCGACTGTATCGTCGAGGTGCCGATATCTTCAAACGACACCATACGGAACAACTCGCCGAAGCCTTCAATTTCGCGGTCAAACAGCGGTTTCAGTGCTTCCGGCGTATTATTGCCGGCGTTAAAACCGGTGCCACCGTTGATCAGGATCGCCTGGATTTTTTCATCGGCAATCCACGCAGAAACCACGGCGCGGATGCTGTAAACGTTCTCTTTGACGATTTGCTGTGCAACGACGTGATGCCCGCCTTCGGTGACAGCTTCTTTCAGGTAATGCCCGGACGTGTCTTCAGCCTCGGTGCGGCGGTCGGAAACCGTCATGATCGCCACAGATAAAGGCAAAAACTCTTTGCTGGCTTTGCTCATCAGTTTGCTCCTTAAACGATTAATGCCGGACTCAGCCGCCGATAAACGACAGGTTCTGGGTAATTCCGGTATTGCCTTCATGCAGGAAGTGAGTTTGTTTTTTGCGGCTCAGGCCGCCCTGAATGCGGTCCATCAGATCGTCCTGCTGCATGTCGTCGGCTAATAAATCACGCAGAGGGATGCCCTGCTCGCCGAAAAGACACAAATGCAGATTGCCGATGGCAGACACGCGCAGCCGGTTACAACTGGTGCAGAAGTCTTTTTCGTACGGCATGATCAGACCGATTTCACCGAGATAATCCGGATGGCTGAAGACCTGCGCGGGGCCGTCGCTGCGGGAGCGAACCTGTAACTGCCAGCCCTGACGCACCAGCTGTTCACGCAGAACTTCGCCGGAAACGTGATGCTTGCGGAACAGATCGCCACCGTCGCCGGTTTCCATCAGTTCGATGAAACGCAGCTGGATCGGGCGGGTTTTAATCCAGTCGAGGAAGGTATTCAGGCTGGCGTGATTCACATCGCGCATCAGCACGGTATTGACTTTCACCTTGCTGAAACCGGCTTCAAAAGCGGCATCGATTCCGGCCATCACATCGCGGAATTTATCCTGGCCGGTGATGGCGTGAAACTGGCGGGCGTCGAGACTGTCGACGCTGACGTTCACATTCGTCAGACCGGCATCGCGCCATTTATTGATATCACGCGCCATACGATAACCGTTAGTGGTCACCGCGAGGGTTTTGATGGAAGGATTTTCGCGCACTGCGGCAATGATCTCGCAGAAATCGCGGCGCAGCGACGGTTCTCCACCGGTCAGACGCACTTTCTCCGTCCCTAAGTTAGCGAACGCGCGGCTGACCCGACGGATTTCATCGAGCGAGAGAAAACTTTTATTGCTGTGTCCGTGCGGCTTGTAGCCATCCGGCAGACAATAGGTGCAACGAAAATTGCACACGTCTGTGATCGACAGCCGCAAGTAATAAAACTTGCGGGCAAAAGCATCAGTAAGTTGAAGCACCTTAACACCTTTCCAAATACGGGAGATGCGGGCATTTCTGCCATGCACCCTGGTGACTGATTGTCACGGCCAGGGCTCCATATTGTTTCTGTGGGAACAACGTCAGAAAGGCAACTTAGGAACCAGGGCTAGGAGTTGATTCATCCGGTCCATAGCGGAGCGATGATGAATACGGGGGTAACGGGGCATATTCTAACGCCGTAAAGTCCGGATCGCCAAGATGGTTTTTCGTTATGCATTTTGATATATAACGATTTTTCACCACAAAGTGCTGCATTTTCAAGGCGAAAAGCGTTTGATTTTGAATACGCTGAGTCTGCGTATGTCGCCCCCTTAAGTGATAACATCTTGTTGCAAAGTTAGGTAAAATCCCCGCAGAAAATTGATTTATATCGCCACTCCCCATTTCAAAGGAAAACCATGCGCAACCGAACATTAGCAGACCTCGACCGGGTGG
The DNA here is from genome assembly GCF_019049675.1 of Rahnella bonaserana. GTDB lineage: Bacteria > Pseudomonadota > Gammaproteobacteria > Enterobacterales > Enterobacteriaceae > Rahnella > Rahnella bonaserana. Next base: position 48,624 of record NZ_JAFMOW010000065.1, read on the forward strand.
TGGCATTAGGCGGAGGACACGGGCTTGGCCGTGTGATGTCCTCCCTCTCTCCTCTTGGCCCGCGCCTGACCGGTATTGTGACCACCACCGATAACGGCGGTTCGACCGGCCGCATCCGCCGTTCCGTCGGCGGCATCGCCTGGGGCGATATGCGCAATTGCCTGAATCAGTTGATCACCGAACCGAGCCTGGCCTCCGCGATGTTCGAATACCGCTTCAGCGGTCAGGGTGAACTCGACGGTCATAATCTGGGGAATCTGATGCTGCATGCGCTGGATCATCTGACCGTCCGTCCGCTCGAAGCGATCAATCTGGTGCGCAGCCTGCTGAAAGTCGACGCAGAACTTATCCCGATGTCAGAACAGCCGGTCGATCTGGCCGCCATTGACGCGAACGGTGAAACGGTTCACGGGGAAGTGAATGTCGATAAACTGACGCAGATCCCGCAGGAACTGCGGCTTGAACCTCAGGTGCCGGCCACCCGCGAAGCGTTGCAGGCCATAGCAGAAGCCAACCTGATCCTGATTGGTCCGGGCAGTTTCTACACCAGCCTGATGCCGCTTTTGCTCATGAATGATCTCACCACAGCGCTGCGTCGCAGTCGTGCCCATATCGTGTATATCGGTAATCTGGGGAAAGAACTGAGCGTCGCCGCCGCGTCTCTGACGCTGGACAACAAACTGGATATGATTGAAACGCGGATTGGCCGCCGTGCGGATGCCGCGATTGTCGGGCCGAAAGTCCAAGTCGGCGGAAGCGCTGCTGAACATCTGATTATTCAGAGCCCGCTTGAAGCCAGCGATGTGCCCTATCGCCATGACCGCGATATGTTGCGGGCGGCCATCGAAGAAGCGCTGCAACAAATGCTCTGATGAGTAAACCGCGATATAAGAAAGGCCGCTGATGCGGCCTTTCTTATATGTGCGAAAACTGAATTTACTGCCAGTCTGTCAGGATCTCAGCGGTGGTTTTCACAGTAACCGGATTGCCCGGCACCGATAACTCACGCCACACTTCGTTATGCTGCCCGATCAGTTGCTGCGCCGTCACATGCGTACGGTCGGCGGTGGTATGCGCATCAGACGCCACGGTGACTGAATAGCCTTTGCTGGCGGCCACTTTGATGGTGGTATCAACGCAATAATCCGTTGCACAACCGCAGACGGTAAAACGGGTGGCATTAAGTTCCTGCAATACCGATTCGAGCGTGGTGCGATAGAAAGAATCACAGGCGGTTTTGGTGACTGAAATCGCGCCTGCTGGCTGATGAAGTTCAGGTAACAGCTGCCAGAATTCGCTGCCTTCGGTCATGTCACCCTCAGCGTGCTGAATGAAAATGACGCGCCCTGCCCGGTCAATCAGCTGATTAATACGTTCAGCCCGCCCGTTGCGGTCATAACGTGGGGCAGCGAAAACCCCGTTTTGCATATCCACCACAATAAGAACATGTTGCTCTGACACGACTTTCCCCTCAAATGAACAGAATGCTATGCGCGTAAATTACTTTTTCACCAGCGGATGGTTATTCCACGGGCTGTCGGCAGCCGGTTTGGCGGTGCTGACTTTTGGCTTTTGCGGGGCCTGTGCGGAGAGCGGCGTACGGCGCTTGCTGCGGGTCATATCCGGTCGCAGATGGCCTTCAATGAAATCCAGATACAGCGTTTCAACTTCCTTGCGCGCCCACGGCGTGCGGCGCAGAAATTTCAGACTTGACTTCACACTCGGGTCGCTTTTAAAGCAGTTGATATTCACCTGCGAAGCCAGCGCCGGCCAGCCAAAGTTATCCACCAGCGTTGTCAGCAGTTTTTCCAGCGTGACGCCGTGCAGCGGATCTTTCGCTGCGCCAGGGTTTTGTGGTGTATCAGTCATTGGCTCGCTCTTCGTTTTACGTTTTCTATTTTAAGGCCGCGCAGTCTAGCATCTCAGGTTTATGAAATGGCAATAAACTGCTCGCGTAATGCATGCAACTCGTCGCGGGTGTTGGCCGCTTCTTCGAATTCCAGATTTTGCGCGTGTGCATACATCTTGCTTTCCAGCTCTTTGATGCGTTGCTCCAGCGCTTTCGGCGTAAGCGATTTGAAAGTTTGCGCCGCTTCTGCATCGCGTTTGTCTTTGTTCTTTTTGGTCTTCGGCTGACCAAGTTGCAGGATGTCGGAAATCTTCTTGTTCAGCCCCATCGGCGTGATACCGTTTTCGAGGTTGTACGCTTCCTGTTTGGCGCGGCGACGTTCGGTTTCTTCAATGGCGCGGGCCATCGAGTTGGTAATTTTATCACCGTAGAGAATCGCTTTACCGTTGAGGTTACGCGCCGCACGACCGATGGTCTGGATAAGCGAGCGTTCAGAACGCAGGAAGCCTTCTTTGTCCGCATCCAGGATCGCCACCAGCGAGACTTCCGGCATATCCAGGCCTTCGCGCAGTAAGTTGATGCCGACCAGCACATCGAATTCTCCCAGACGCAAATCGCGGATGATCTCCACACGCTCGACGGTATCGATGTCAGAGTGCAGGTAACGCACCTTCTCGCCGTGTTCTTCCAGATACTCAGTCAGGTCTTCCGCCATACGCTTGGTCAGCGTAGTGACCAGCACACGCTCGTTAATTGCCACACGTTTACGGATCTCAGACAGCAAGTCGTCAACCTGCGTGGTCACCGGACGCACTTCGATGATCGGATCCAGCAGACCGGTCGGACGCACCACCTGATCGACGACATCATCACCGGATTTCTCCAGTTCGTATTTACCCGGCGTGGCCGAGACATAAATACTTTGCGGCGCGAGCGCTTCGAATTCCTCAAAGCGCATCGGACGGTTATCCAGCGCTGATGGCAGACGGAAACCGTATTCCACCAGCGTTTCTTTACGCGAGCGGTCGCCTTTGTACATCCCGCCGATTTGCGGAATGGTCACGTGGGATTCATCCACAATCAGCAGACCGTCTGCGGGCAGATAGTCAAACAGTGTCGGCGGCGGCTCGCCCGGCCCGCGTCCTGAAAGGTAGCGCGAGTAGTTTTCGATACCGGAGCAGTAACCCAGCTCGTTCATCATTTCGAGATCAAACTGCGTGCGCTGGCTGATGCGCTGCTCTTCCAGCAGTTTGTTATTGGCCAGCAGCACTTTGCGGCGATCGGCCAGTTCGACTTTGATTTCTTCCATCGCCTGCACGATACGTTCCCGCGGGGTCACGTAGTGCGTTTTCGGGTAGATGGTGAAACGCGGCACTTCGTGCTGAACCTGACCGGTCAGCGGATCAAACAGCGACAGGCGTTCAACTTCCTGATCAAACAGTTCGATGCGCAGCGCCAGATCATCAGATTCAGCCGGAAACACATCAATGACTTCGCCGCGCACACGAAAAGTACTGCGCTGGAAAGCCTGATCGTTACGGGAATATTGCAGTTCCGCCAGACGACGCAGGATGGCTCGCTGATCGATAATCATCCCTTTGGTCAGGTGCAGCATCATTTTCAGATACAAGTCCGGGTCACCCAGACCGTAGATCGCAGAAACTGACGCTACCACGATGACATCGCGGCGTTCCAGCAGGGCTTTAGTCGCGGAAAGACGCATTTGCTCGATGTGTTCGTTCACTGAGGCGTCTTTTTCAATAAATGTGTCTGAGCTTGGGACATACGCCTCAGGCTGATAGTAATCGTAGTAGGAGACAAAATATTCGACGGCGTTCTCCGGAAAGAACTCTTTCATCTCGCCATAAAGCTGCGCCGCGAGCGTTTTGTTCGGGGCAAGCACCATCGTCGGACGGTTCAGGTCAGCAATCACGTTCGCCACAGTAAAAGTTTTGCCTGAACCGGTCACCCCGAGCAACGTCTGGTGCGCCAGCCCGTTCTCCAGCCCTTCTTCCAGACGGCGTATCGCCTCAGGCTGATCGCCTGACGGTTTAAATTCGGAATGCAGTTTGAACTCTTTACTCATGACGGGCTACCTGACTGAAATGAAAATGCACAAGGCCGTACGGGCTGAACCGGGGAACAGTTCGAGGAAAAATAGTATGAAAGACTTCGCAAATTTTGCCAGCCCTGATTTTACCGCCGCTATAATACTGTATATAAAACCAGCTTCCAATCGATAATATCAGCCCCCCTTTTAACATCTTGCTGCAACTGCACTTTTTTAGGTTATGGCAAATGAGAATTCTCACCATCACAAGACATTTTTATCCCAAAATTTACGGCTATTCACTTTTTGACCACAGCTTGACGAAGATTGACACAACTATGACGAACGAATTACGGCTGTATTGCTTTTAACTAACTCATTGAATAAAAACAACATCATTAAAAAGCTGCGAATACGGGCAAACTGAGCGAAACCCGCGTCCTGACTCGTCTGTAGCAACTTTTCTCACTCTCATGCACAAGGTTATCCACAGGAATAGTGGATAAGTCTCAGCACGCCAAGCGCGGCGGGAGTTGGTAAAAAACCATTTTTTCCTCCGTCAGCGTCTGAGAGCTCTTTTTTAGTTATTTTTTATCTTTTTTATCTCCTTATTTATGCCTATTTCGCCTAGATTTCCGCGCGGATGTTCCTTGCAAAACCCAAAAGTGCATCTGAGCAGGATTTTTTAGCTTCTCAACTGCATAAACCTTGCACCAAAATCAGTGAAGACGGCACTGACAAAGTGCAGTTTCCTTTCACCGCTCTTCGCGCCGAATCTCAAAATCCTGACAATACTCATGAATAATCCTAAATCATCCGCGTCCGGGCTGTTAACAGCGGAGTAAGCGCATTTTTTATCCCCGGCTGCTAAAACTTGGCCTGAGAGTTGCAAATTCACTCTTTGAAGAGATTTTGTGAAGGATTCCCCTGTAGAACGCACATACAGCGGAACATAAATGTCAGAAACAAGACAGTGGCCGTCAAAATGCAGTCCGTTGAAAAGCTCCATGAGGGAGGTATATCTGATGTTAAGTGTAAAATCCGTTAATCAGTACTACGGGCAAAAACATATTCTTTGGGACATCAATCTCGAACTGTACCGCGGGCAATGCACCTGCCTGATCGGGCGAAATGGCGTGGGCAAAACGACGCTGGTCAATTGCATCATGGGCCATCTTCCGGTGAAAAGCGGCGCAATTTCCTGGCAGTCGCGTGATGAAGAACCGCAAAGTCTTCTGAATCTGCCGGTCGAAAGCCGCGCACAGATGGGTATCGGTTATGTGCCTCAGGGACGGCAGATTTTTTCGCAGTTGAGTGTCGATGAAAATCTGCAAATCGCCATGATGGCGAGCAGGAATAAGACACGCCGCGTGCCGGAAGAAGTCTATGACCTGTTTCCGGCCTTAAAGGAAATGGGCGCGCGTAAGGCGGGAGAGCTCGATGAAAGCCAGCAGCAACAACTGGCGATCAGCCGTGCGCTGGTTCAGGAGCCGGAATTATTGATACTCGACGAACCGACCGAGCATACCAGCGCGTCAATGGCGGCGAATATGGGTAATATCATTCACCGCCTGAACCGTGATCTTGGTCTGACACTGTTGCTGGTCGGCCACAAACTGCCGTTCATCCGCAGCGTCGCCGACCGGTTCTGTCTGGTTGATGACGGCCGCAATGTCGCGCAGGGCACCCTGGCGCAACTCGACGACACGTTAGTCAAAAACTATCTGACGGTCTGACGTTTCACGCAGTGAGACGGTCAAGATGAAGATATTGCCCCAGATTAACGTCAGTTCCGGCGCTCAGATACGGGATCTCGCCCAGCAATGGCGCAGGCAGCATACGCGTGAGCGTATCCATGTATGCCTGATGATGCTTCCCCGTTTCCTGCACGTCGTTGGCTATCCAGCCCGCCAGATGCAGCCCGCTTTGTGCGATGGCCTGCGCCGTCAGCACCGCGTGGTTAATGCAGCCGAGGCGCATTCCCACCACTAAAACTACCGGCAACTGCTCGGCGATAACCCAGTCAGCAAAGGTATAATCGGCGGTCAGCGGCGTATACCAGCCGCCTGCGCCTTCCACCACCACCCAGTCCGCCAGCGGTTCCAGATGACGTAAACCTGCAGATAACACCTGCGGGTCAACCGGACGCTTTTCCAGTTCGCTGACGATGTGTGGCGATGTGGGTTCAACAAAGGTGCATGGATTCACTTCGTCATAACGCAGACCCACGGTGCTGTATGCCTGTAACGCAAGAGCATCGCTGTTACGCGGCCCTTCAGCGGTCATTTCACTGCCTGATGCCACCGGTTTGTATCCGGCTGTTTGGTGTCCGGCGCAGGCTGCGGCCTGCAAAAATGCGGTGGTCGCAACGGTTTTGCCGACTTCAGTGTCGGTGCCGGTAATAAAGTATTTTTGTTTCATGATTTATTTTAATAAAAGCCTGGTGTTGGTTCTGGCTCCCTCCCCGCAATGACATCGGATTTTGCTCCTCCCCCTGTGAAGGGAGGGAGCAGACCGCGCCAGTTTCAAACCAGGGAGGAGCTTTGTTAACGTGGGATAAGTTCTTCGACCTGCAAAATGCCGTAGACCAGCCGGTAGTTGAGCGGCAGGACACCGTCGCGCCGGACGTAGTGTTTTTCCAGCAATTGCAGGCGTTCGCGTCCGCCCAGACCGCCGAGACGGCCATTTTTAATATGCGTCGCACCGATGCCCTTCAGCGAGCGCATCAGTGACATCACATCGGGGAATTCGGCTACGTGGTCGCTGAAGGTTACTTCATGGCGATAAGGCGCGCAGGCTTCGGCGATTTTGTCCGGCGTCAGAAACTGATTCACGTGACGTCGGCCATCGACTTTCATCCATGCCGCAGCCAGTTCGTTAAGCGAACCCTCTGCCAGCGTGGAAAACAGCACCAGCCCGCCGTTGCGGGTGACGCGATGCATTTCTTCCAGCGCGCGTGGCAACGCGTTACACCACTGTACCGCCAGATTGCTGAAACAAATGTCGACAGAATTGTCGGCGAACGGCAAACGTTCGATGTCGCCCGGCACGTATTCATCGGCGGAGTCCAGCTCGCGGGCACGGTCTAACATGCCTTCCGAGAGATCCAGCGCGATGACCTTTTTGCCCTGCGCCTTCCAGTAACGGCTGAAATATCCGGTGCCGCAACCCGCATCGACGACAAGATTACCTGCGTCCTGAAGATAGGGTGCGGCGAGCGCCAGTAATTCCTCGCCTACATCACGCTGCAACTGTGCGGCGCTTTCATAACTGATGGCAGCGCGACTGAACGCGTCGGCCACCGCTTGTTTGTTCACTAATTCAGTGACTGCACCCATGAAGGGACTCCAGCAAAAAATCGATATCTTCCGGCTCATGCGCCGCCGTCAGGGTAATACGCAACCGCGCACTGCCCGGCGGCACCGTCGGTGGACGGATGGCGCTGACCCACAACCCGCGTTCGCGCAAGTCCGAAGCCAGATCCAGCGCAGGCTGATTCTCACCCACAATCACCGGCTGTATAGCGGTCTGTGAACCGGTCAGGTGATAGGGCAAACCGGCTGCACCCGCGCGAAAACGGGCAATATTGGCCGCCAGTTTATCACGCAAGTCGTCGTCCTGCCGGACTCGTGCCAGCGAGGCTTGTAACGCGCACACCTGTGCGGCGGGCATCGCCGTGCTGTAAATCAGATGACGGGCGAACTGCAACAGATAATCCGCAGTGGCATCATCACACAGCACTGCCGCCCCACTGCAGCCGAAAGCTTTTCCGAATGTGACGACCAGCAGCTCCGGCCTGACGCCCTGCTGCCAGCAACTGCCGCGTCCTTCTTCGCCGGTCACACCCACGCCGTGCGCGTCATCCACCATCAGCCAGCTGCCGTGCGTTTTCGACAAATTATGCAGTTCAGCCAATGGCGCAGCATCACCGTCCATACTGAACACGCCTTCCGTCACCACCAGCGTTTCACCGCTCACCGGCTTTTCCAGCAGACGTTGCAGGGAATCCGGCTGATTGTGATGAAACCGGCGGAGTTGCGAAGGCGCATGTGCAGCAGCTTCCAGTAAAGACGCATGACTGAGTTTGTCGGCCAGCACGCGATCATCACTTTGCATCAGCGCGGCAAGAATCGCCTGATTGGCGGCAAAGCCGGAGATAAACAGCAGAGCACGCGGATAATCCTGCCACTGTGCCAGTTGCTGCTCAAACTCTGCGTGCGCCTCGCTGTAACCGGTGACGTGCCCGGAACCGCCGCTACCGACGCCGTATTTCACCGCACCCTGCTGCCATGCGGCAATTACGTCAGCATCCTGACTCAGGCCGAGATAATCATTACCCGAGAAATTCAGATAACGCCGCTCAGCCTGCGTCAGAAAGCGCGCGCTGCCGCCCCGGTTTGGCTGACGCACACGAAATGCCGCCGCCTGTTTGCGTACCGCCACCGCTTCATTAATCCGCGTTTGCCAGCTCACCGGTTATACCGAAGCGTTGTAGAACTGATCGGTATCAGCATGAACCAGTTGTTCGGCCAGCGCGGCCTGTTGCTGGTTATCACCCATTTCTGTTTCGAAGGACTGAGGATTCAGCCCCAGTTTGCCAAACAGAATTAAGTCTTTATCTTCCGCCGGATTCGGCGTGGTCAGCAGTTTGCAGCCGTAGAAAATCGAGTTAGCACCGGCCATAAAGCACATCGCCTGCGTCTGCTCGCTCATCTGTTCACGACCTGCGGAAAGACGCACGTAGGATTGCGGCATCATGATGCGTGCGACCGCGATGGTGCGGATGAAATCGAACGGATCCACATCGTCATTATCGGCCAGCGGCGTGCCTTTGACTTTCACCAGCATGTTGATCGGCACGCTTTCCGGCGGTACCGGCAAGTTCGCCAGTTGCATCAGCAAACCGGCGCGATCTTTGACCGTTTCGCCCAGCCCGACAATTCCGCCGGAACAGACTTTAATGCCCGCACCGCGCACTTCCGCCAGCGTATCCAGACGTTCCTGATAGCTGCGGGTGGTGATGATGCTGCCGTAAAATTCCGGCGAGGTATCGAGGTTATGGTTGTAGAAATCCAGACCAGCGTGCGCCAGACGCTGCGCCTGTGTGGTGTTCAGCGTACCCAGCGTCATGCAGGTTTCCATACCCATTTCTTTCACTCCCTGCACCATTTGCTCCAGGTATGGCATGTCACGGTCGTGCGGGTTTTTCCACGCTGCGCCCATGCAGAAACGGGTCGAACCGGCGGCTTTCGCCTGACGGGCAGATTCGAGTACCTGCTCGACTTGCATCAGACGTTCAGATTCCAGACCGGTCTTGTAACGGGAACTCTGCGGACAATATTTACAGTCTTCCGGACAGGCGCCGGTTTTAATCGACAGCAAGGTGCTGACCTGCACCTGACGCGGGTCGAAATGCTGGCGGTGAATTTGCTGAGCTTCAAACATCAGCTCCAGGAATGGCTTATCGAACAGTGCCTGAGTTTTTTCCAGCGTCCAGTGGGACATGACGACATCTCCAAATAATGCTCCCCCGTCTTCCTTCAGGCTGCCTTGATGCAACCCGAATGATTTTGGGGTTAATGTTTTATGATTAGTAAACCATTTTTGATTTGTTTTGGTTTACCGTCAACGTTAAAATTATTTTTTAGTTTACAACTTAGCTCCTGCAGGACTCATTTATGACCCCCGCCGATATTGAATTCGATCAGCGCCACATCTGGCATCCGTACACATCTATGACCAAACCGCTGCCCGCGTATGCCGTGGAATCCGCGTCCGGCGTGATGTTGCAACTGGCCGATGGCCGTCAGCTGGTTGACGGTATGTCATCCTGGTGGGCGGCGATCCACGGTTACAATCACCCGCAGCTCAATCAGGCGGCCATTGAACAAATCGGAAAAATGTCACATGTGATGTTTGGCGGGATCACGCATCCGTCGGCTATCGCGCTGTCGCGACGTCTGGTGGAAATGACCCCGGCCGGGCTGGAATGCGTGTTTCTGGCAGATTCAGGTTCGGTGGCCGTAGAAGTGGCGCTGAAGATGGCGATGCAATACTGGCAGGCGCGCGGTGAAAAACGTCAGACCTTGCTGACGCTGCGCAACGGCTATCACGGCGATACCTTTGGCGCGATGTCAGTGTGCGATCCGCAAAATTCGATGCACAGTTTGTATCAGGGTTATCTGCCGCAGCATCTGTTTGCCGATGCGCCGCAAAGCCGTTTTGACGGCGAATGGGATGAAACGGATATCACGCCGTTCGCCAAAATGCTCGACGAGCACCACAGCAAAATCGCGGCCGTCATTCTGGAACCGGTGGTTCAGGGCGCAGGCGGAATGCGGATCTACCATCCGTTGTATCTCAAACGCGTGCGCAAGTTATGCGACGAATACGGTGTGCTGTTGATTGCCGATGAAATCGCCACCGGATTTGGCCGTACCGGCAAGCTGTTTGCCTGCGATCACGCCGGGATTTCGCCGGATATTCTGTGTCTCGGCAAAGCGCTGACCGGCGGCTATATGACGCTTTCCGCCACTTTAACCACGCGTCACGTCGCTGAAGTGATCAGTAACGGCGAGGCGGGATGTTTCATGCATGGCCCGACCTTTATGGGCAATCCGCTGGCCTGTGCGGTCGCCAATGCCAGCCTGCGGTTGTTAGCCAAAAACCGCTGGCAGGCGCAGGTTCTGAATATCGCGAAACAACTGAAAGCCGAATTACAGCCTCTGGCCGAACATCCTGCCGTCGCCGACGTGCGGGTGCTGGGCGCAATTGGGGTGGTAGAGATGCGCCAGCCGGTGGACATGGCGCAGTTGCAGAAGCACTTCGTGGCGCAAGGCGTGTGGATCCGTCCGTTCGGCAAGCTGATTTACCTGATGCCTCCGTACATCATTTCGGCAGAAGAACTGAGCAGACTGACCGGCGCCATCGCCAGCGCACTGGTTGCGCTGTACTGATCAGTTTGCGCTGACTAACCGGTGCGAAGTCGATAACAGCGCGCTCAGTTTTTCCCGGCTGAGCCGCGCTTCTTCATTGAGAAAATCAATCGCTACTTTCAGTGCGGGCGTTGGATTTTCCGGATACAGCAACGTATAAGACGCACCGCTCGCCACGCACAGCGGGAACGGGGCGACAATACGCCCCGCCTGCAAATCGTCCTCAATTAACGTCAGATCGCCCATCGCCACGCCATATCCCTGCAACGCAGAATTAATGGCCAGATCCAGCGTATCGAAATGTTGGGATTTGGCCGAAGGCAGTCCCTGAACGCCCTCTTCCCGCAGCCACAACAGCCAGTCGCGGCGATCCCGCGTCGGATGCAACAGCGTTTTATCCTCAAGATCCGCCACCGCAGTTTGCCCTTTATGACGCGGTAAGAAATCAGGCACACAGACCGGCGTCAGCACTTCATCAAACAAATGATGTGCGCGCCGCGATGATTCAGGCGGGCGGCCAAAAACCACGGCTGCATCAAAATGCTCACTGCTGAAATCCACCCCATGCGCGATAGATGCCGTCAGCTCAATCTGCATATCCGGCCGATCGTTTTGCAGCTGGATAACACGTGGCAGCAGCCAGCGCATTGAACAGGTCGGGCATTTAATGCGCAGCGTGTCCGGGTGCGAACCGACGCGTTTCAGGGCTTCGCTCATCAGCGCCAGCGCCTGTTGTACCGGCGGTAAAAGTTGCGCGCCGCGCGGGGTCAGCGTCAGCCCTCTGGCCTGACGCAAAAACAACGGATACCCCAGCGTGGCCTCAAGCCCGGTGATCTGCCGGCTGACCGCGCCCTGCGTGATATGCAGCAGCGAGGCGGCATGGGTCAGATTCAGCGTCTGCGCTACAACCACAAAGGTTTTCAGCACATTCAGTGACGGTAAATTCAGGTGAGACATTTCAGGTAAAAGGTTCACAACGACCTCACTGGGAGCGGGAAAGAGCCATGACTTCAGATCATAACGAGTATGACAAACTTTCCATTGTCGGCACAGGGGAACTGTTGCTTAATCATTCAAACCCTGTTTTTACCTTCTTATGGCCGCCCGGCCTGTTTTTTGTGGGGAAATGCTATGAAGAGCGCCATGTCGCCGCAGTCTAAATTACCGGACGTCGGCACCACTATTTTTACCGTTATCGGCCAGCTCAGCGCCGAGCATAATGCCCTGAATTTATCTCAAGGTGCGCCAAACTTTTCCTGTCAGCCGGCGCTGATTGAAAGCGTCGCCAAAGCCATGCGCGAAGGTCATAACCAGTACGCGCCGATGAGCGGCGTGGCGGCATTACGTCATGCACTTTCCGCTAAAGTCGACGCCCTGTACGGATGCAAATATGACGCTGACAGTGAAGTGACCGTGGTTGCCAGCGCCAGCGAAGGCCTGTATTCCGCCATCAGCGCGCTGGTACATCCGGGCGATGAGGTCATTTATTTCGAACCGTCGTTTGACAGCTACGCGCCGATTGTCCGTCTGCAGGGGGCGAAACCGGTGGCCATCGGCCTGTCGATGGACGATTTCAGCATCGACTGGGATCAGGTTGCCAGCGCCATCAACAGCCGCACACGAATGATCATCATCAACAGTCCGCACAACCCGACCGGAGCAATTTTCACGGATTTTGATATCGAGCGTCTGACCGCGCTGACCCGGAATACAGATATCGTGATTTTGTCCGATGAAGTGTATGAACATGTGGTGTTCGACGGTGAGCGCCACGAAAGCATGGCCTGCCATCCGCAACTGGCAGAACGCAGTGTAATTGTGTCCTCGTTCGGCAAGACTTACCACGTCACCGGCTGGCGCGTGGGCTATTGCCTGGCACCGGCAGAGCTGATGGGTGAAATCCGTAAAGTGCATCAGTTTATGATGTTCTCCGCGGATACGCCGATGCAGGTGGCTTTCGCCGAAGCACTGGCTGATCCGCAAAGTTATTTAGGTCTGGCGGATTTTTATCAGCAAAAACGCGATCTGCTGGCCGAAGCGCTCAGTGAATCCCGCTTTGAATTACTGCCAAGCCGTGGCAGTTTCTTTATGCTGGCGCGTTTTAGTCATTTCAGCCCGCTGACCGACGACGAATTTGTGCTGAGCCTGATCCGCGATCATCAGATTGCCACCATCCCGCTCTCAGCTTTTTATAGCAATAACAAACCCACCGGGCTTATCCGCCTGAGTTTCGCCAAAGATGACGACACACTTTACGAAGGCGCCCGCCGCCTGTGTCGCGTCTGAGCCTATGTTTTTATTTAAATTACGTTATTTAAATCACGTTATCTAAATCACGCCGGGGAATTGTGAATAATGAAAAAGTTGAAAATCGCATTGCTGTTAGGTTGTGCCGTGGCCTCTTTCTCCGCGCTGGCGGACGGTTCCACACTGAAATTTGGTCTGGAAGCGCAATATCCGCCGTTTGAATCCAAAAGCGCAACCGGCGAGTTACAAGGTTTTGATATCGATCTGGGCAATGCCGTCTGCGCCGCTGCCAGCGTGAAATGTGAATGGGTTGACACCTCTTTCGACGGGCTGATTGCAGCATTGCAGGCGCGTAAATTTGATGCGATTAACTCGGCGATGAACGTGACAGAAAAACGTCGTCAGGCGATTGATTTCACTAACGTAATTTACCGCGTACCCAGCAAACTGATTGCGAAGAAAGATTCCGGCCTGCTGCCAACTACCGGGTCGTTGAAAGGCAAGCATATCGGCGTGTTGCAGGGTTCGATTCAGGAAAGCTATGCGCAGGCACACTGGGCACCTGAAGGCGTAGATATTGTGTCATATCAGGATCAGAGCCAGGTGTATCTGGATCTGTCTTCCGGTCGTCTGGACGGGACTTTAGTGCTGGCTCCGGCCGGTCAGAGCGGTTTCCTGTCACGTCCGGACGGTAAAGATTACGGTTTTGTCGGCGACGCCGTGCGTGATGACAAAATCCTTGGCAGCGGTATCGCGTTCGGCCTGCGCAAAGGCGATACCCAGCTGAAAGAGAAGCTGGATACGGCGATCGCTAAAGTGCAAAAAGACGGCGTGGTGAAAGAGCTTTCGAAGAAATACTTTGGCAACATTGATGTCAGTGTGAAGTAACGCCGTCAGGAAGACAGGTTTTGCTTTTGCTCCTTTGAAGGAGGAGTCTGGGAGGGAGTTTTAAGGGCTAAAACCTTATCAAAGAAAACTTCAACTCATTGATTTTTATTTAATACCCCACCCCAGCCCTCCCCTTCGCAGGGGAGGGAGCCGTTCTCAGTTTTAATTAATTTCGGTGTACCGGCTCGGCCAGATGGTTTCGGCTTTGACGCCAATCGCTTCAGCGATCAGTCTTTCGCCTTTCGGCCATTTGCGGGTTAAGGCATTTGAGAGCGTCGAAGAGCTTAAACCGGCGCGGCGTGAGACTGCCGCTATTGTAGTGCCCTTCTTTTTGATTGCCGCAATGATATCGGCCTGATGCCAGTCTTTGTTCATGCGATCACCTCACCGGAGGCATACAGCGAGCAGCGCAGCATCTCGAACCGTTCCCACAAGATATACGTGATGATCTCTTTTATCTTTCTGTCATGCAGCGTCATCAGGGTGAAATTCAGCGCCATGCACTGATCGCAAAGTTCATCAGGTTCGAGATCGGCGTAATCAAATAAGCCGTCGTCCATCGGGATCCCCAAATTCTTGCGGTGCTCGGGAATGGGTTGCGATAACGTCGCTTCAAGGTATTCGAGCTCGTTTTGCAGCATGATGCACAGCAGATCCTGCGAACCTCTGTTTTGCGGGTTCACCAGTGCATTCGCCAGCAAACGGCAACGATCAGTGAGTGTCCATGAATCCGGGGATGTGTCTTTAGTACGTATTTCCATCACAAATTCTCCTTTAGGTAACAATAGTTACCACCGGAGTTCCTAAGCCCGCAGGTGGTAACTCAGACAAGGTTAGGAATCGGCCAAAGGTTACCGACCAGCCAAAAGGCTGCCCCGCCTGAGTCACCAGAACGTCATAATGCAGTATTGAAACTACTTTATAAAGTTGAGACTAAGCGCCGACACGATGAACGTGCCACCTTTATGCACAGGTTCCTAAGCCCGGCTGCGGATTTTGCCGCAGCGAGCAGACAATAACTGGATATCCACACATTAAAAATGGGCAAATCGTGGAGATGAGATACTGCTTCCAGGGAGTTTTTATGGTTTGCAGTAATTTGCAAGCGGCTGCCTGTACGGCAATGAACAGTTAGGTTTTCAGTTTTACGCTTTAAACCGCAAAAGGTTATCCCTTTTTTGGCAGAAACATCCTCTTTTTGAATGGATAATTCAGTGATTTGAAATCAATGAATTAGCGATAGCATAAAAAGAGGCGTACCTGAAGGTAACTAAGTTTGTAGGCGTAATTTGACGATGATTTACTTATCGGTCCGTTGTACTAACATTCTGAAAAATAATAATTTGAATGCCAAAACACAAATGTTTGCTATTTAAATGGCTAGCCTGCTGTTTCATCCAATTGAGGGCAAATGAAATGGCAATTCCAGCTTATTTGTGGTTAAAGGACGGCCGTAAGGATCCGATGAGGTTTTTAATATTGCGGCTATTACTCTCGGGCATAACCACGAATTCAATGGCAGCAAATATTGACTGGCCGGTCGCTTTAAAGGGGATTACCGCCGGGGAACAATTTTGGCTGGATAAAGTTCCCAAACTGGCCGCCATCGCTGACGTAAAGCAATCACAAGACGTCGAAACTGCTTTATCGTCGGCACTGTCAACAAACACCGCCGGTGCGCTGAAGACACTTGAGGTTATTGATTCCCATGATTGGCCTCATTTGGTTGGCACTGACCTGGTTTGTATGGGACCCATAAATAAATCAGCAGCTGAAATTGAGGCGTTTTATCAAAGAACGCGCCTGTCTTTGCTGAGTACTGATAAAGGTGCGGTTTGCCTTTGGGTTCTCGAAGCCACCTATGAGGAGTGGAAAGCGGGCAACAACAAACTGAAAAAGTAATACACCTTCTGTCAAAGCCCGGTCGGCAGACGGGCTTATTTCAAACGCCCAATATTATTACGCCCAATTTTTCTAAGCTGCCTGTACGGCAGTGAACGGTGGCAGCGTATGCGCACTGCCGCACGAACATTTCTAAGCTGCCTGTACGGCAGTGAACTCTTCGCTGAACTGCTCTAAATCGTTATTCATTTTCTAAGCTGCCTGTACGGCAGTGAACAAGCAATGTGGTTTCAAGAACGCCCAGTTGTCTTTCTAAGCTGCCTGTACGGCAGTGAACTTCGCCGGAAGCTAAAAAAACAAAACCCCCTCTTTCTAAGCTGCCTGTACGGCAGTGAACTGCTGCTGTTGCAGTGCGTTAGCCGTATTTTCTAAGCTGCCTGTACGGCAGTGAACCCGAGCAGCGACATCAGCATTGCGCCGTCGAGTTTCTAAGCTGCCTGTACGGCAGTGAACTTTGCAGATGATTTCCTGATGCTGAAATTTCATTTCTAAGCTGCCTGTACGGCAGTGAACTTGCAGGGTGGCGCAGTAGACAGCGAGTTGGCTTTCTAAGCTGCCTGTACGGCAGTGAACTGCGTTCGTCAGAATCCACAGCTATTATCGGATTTCTAAGCTGCCTGTACGGCAGTGAACTGTTGAATTTTCAGGTTTACGCTTTGAACTGCAAAAGATTATCCCTTTATGGGATGAAATACCCTCTTTTTTGTGTAGCTCGCGTGATTCAGTAAAATCAATGAGTTAGAGATGGCGCAAAAAAGAGGGTCAGTTTGAGAGGCCATTTATACCCCACCCCAACCCTCCCCTTCGCGGGGAGGGTGCAGTTCAGCGCCCTGTTTCTTTCATGCGAAGGACGGGGCTGCTTAATACTCTGAATTCACAATCACTTCTTCGCCAAACACACCGGCCTGCGGCAATGGTTTATAGCTTGAGTTGGAGGCGCGCAGTACGCGGATCCCCCTCGCGCTCACGGACTGGGCGGCAGTGATGTCATTGTCAGAATCGCCGTAAAACATTTTAATCTGCTTGTCTTTCAGCCACTGGACTTTGGTGTTCTGCCCGGCTTTGTCACCGGCGAAAATCACAGGATTCACTTTGTTCTGCGGGATCTGGAAATCGTTCTGCAGGGTTTTAGTCACGGTCTCAGTTTTGGTTTCACTGCGTCCCGTCACGAAGTAAATGCTGTCGCCACGCTTGAGATGCATGGCAATCAGGCTCTTCGCCACCTCTTTCGGCATGCTGAATTCATCCCAACCGTTATTCATTTTTTCCCAGAACTGCGGGTTCTTCAGATAATCCTGTTTACCCGGAGAAAACTCGACCTGACCGCGGTAAAAGCCCGGCGAGGAGAACAGCACTGTGTCATCAATATCAAAACCCACTGCCATCGGCGGGCGGCCGTTGAGGCTGTTTTCAATCTGAGCGACGGACACCCAGTGAATGGGAGCTTGCTGCGCGAGTTGCGCGACATTTACACCCGGATAAAGCGGTGCAGGCGTGGTGTCTTTAGCGACAGCAGACTGATTCAGGCTGAGCAGCAGGAAGATGGCACTCAGTGCCAGAGGAGTTTTACGCATTCGGATCCCTTTTTTATGCTTATTAATCTTGCAGATAAAGTGGAGCAACTGGTCAAAAATCTTAACGACCATACCTGCGTAACTTCCAGATTTAAAGGAATTTTCCGGCGGATGTCATAGGAAAAGATGATGGTCACATTTCCAGGTAAAAGCGTCTGAATTATTCACCCATGGCATAAAGCGCTTGGTTCGAAAACTGTTTAGCGTCCTATACTTATTCCCAATTACGTTAGCTTTTAACTTTCTTATAAGAAAACGAAAAGGAATGACTATGCCCCAGTTACAGTCTGAAAACCGCCGCATCGTGCTGGCTTCACGTCCTCACGGCAAACCTGTCGATGATAATTTCCGTCTGGAAAAATCCCCGTTACCCCAAGCGAAAGACGGCCAGTTACTGCTGCGCACCGTCTGGCTGTCGCTCGACCCGTACATGCGCGGACGGATGAGTGACGCGCCTTCGTACGCCGCACCGGTACAAATCGGTGAAGTGATGACCGGTGGTGCGGTTTCGCGCGTTGTTGAATCAAAAAGCCCGGATTTCAAAGCCGGTGATTTAGTGGTCGGCAGTACCGGATGGCAGGACTATTCCGTGGCCGACGCCAAAGCTGTGAAGAAACTGGAAGGCGCTGCGCTCAAACAACCTTCCCTCGCGCTCGGCGTTTTAGGCATGCCAGGCTTTACGGCCTTTATGGGTCTGCTGGATATCGGCGAACCTAAACCGGGCGAAACGCTGGCCGTTGCCGCAGCGACCGGGCCGGTCGGTTCGCTGGTCGGGCAGATTGGTAAAATTAAAGGCTGCCGCGTGGTGGGTATCGCGGGCGGCGAGGAAAAATGCCGTTACGCCGTTGAGCATTTCGGGTTCGATGAATGTCTGGATCACCGCGCACCGGATCTGGATAAACGCCTGCAGGCGGCCTGTCCGGACGGTATCGACGTGTACTTCGAAAACGTCGGTGGCGCGGTATTCGACGCGGTGCTGCCGCTGCTTAATACCAAAGCACGTGTTCCGGTGTGCGGACTGGTTTCACAGTACAACGCGACCGGGCTCAAAGACGGACAAGATCGCCTGTCGCTGCTGACCGGGACTATCCTGAAGAAACGCATGCGCGTGCAGGGCTTTATTATTTTTGATGATTACGGCCATCGCTATCCTGAGTTTGCAAAACAGATGAGCGAATGGTTTGAAGCCGGAAAGATCAAATTCCGCGAAGACATTGTGGAAGGATTAGAGAACGCGCCGCAGGCATTCTTTGGTCTGCTGGAAGGTAAAAACTTTGGCAAACTGGTTGTTCGTGTCGGTCAGGACTGATTTCACTCACTTCAGCTGACGACGTCCACAGGAGGTAACATGAAATTACTGATTGTATTGACATCACACGATAAGCTCGGCGAAACCGGCAAGAAAACCGGCTTCTGGCTGGAAGAGTTCACTGCACCCTATTATGAATTTCTCGATGCAGGCGCTGAACTGACGCTGGCCTCTCCCAAAGGCGGGCAACCGCCGCTGGATCCAAAAAGTTCTGAGCCGGATGCCCAGACGGAAACCACGGCACGTTTTCACCAGGATGAGAAAGCCAGACAGGCGCTGGCAAATACCGTGAAACTCAGTGACGTCAGCGCTGATGACTTTGATGCAGTTTTCTATCCCGGCGGCCACGGGCCGTTGTGGGATCTGGCAGAAGATGCCCATTCCATTGCGCTGATCGAGGCGTTCTGGAAGGCAGACAAACCGGTTTCTGCCGTTTGTCATGCACCGGGCGTTCTGCGCAATGTGCTGATTGATGGTACGCCGCTGGTCAAAGACAAACGCGTGACTGGTTTTAGTAACAGCGAAGAAGACGCCGTCGGCCTGACTCATATCGTCCCCTTCCTGGTCGAAGATGAGCTGAAGAAAAACGGCGGCGATTACAGCAAAGCCGCTGACTGGCGTCCTTATGCCATCACCGACGGTAAGCTTATCACCGGCCAGAATCCGGCCTCTTCCAAAGCCGTCGCGCAGGCCCTGCTGAAAATGCTGGGCGGGGCTGAAATCAGCAAGTAATCTGCGGATACCCCTTCACCAAAAAATGAGGATTTTATGGCATTTACACTGACCAGTAATGATTTGCGCGATGGCGAAAAAATGCCGGAAACGCAGGTTTTTAACGGCATGGGCTACAACGGCGACAACCTGTCGCCGCATCTGGCCTGGTCCGGCGCCCCGGAAGGCACCAAAAGTTTTGTGATAACCGTTTATGACCCCGATGCACCGACAGGCTCCGGCTGGTGGCACTGGGGCGTAGCGAATATTCCGGCTGACGTCACCGAATTGCCGCAAGGCGCAGGCTCCGGGAAAGGCGGTTTACCTGCCGGTGCCGTTCAGACCCGCACAGACTTCGGCAAAGCCGGTTATGGCGGCGCAGCACCTCCGCAGGGCGAACACCATCACTATCATTTCACCGTTTACGCCATCGATACAGAAACGCTGGAAGTGGATGAAAATTCCTCCGGCGCATATCTTGGCTTCAATGTGCATTTCCATACTCTCGGCAAAGCATCACTGACAGTGATATACAGCTGATTCCTGTGGTATAAAAGACGCAGAAAAGGTGGTCAGTTTTACTGGCCACCGTTTTTTTATTGCGGCGATGACCGCAACATTGAAAAAAAGAACAATCTTCTTCATCAAGGAGTCAGTCACAGTGAAAATTTCCACCCTGTCGCGCGCGTGCGCTATGTTGTCTGCCAGCCTGATCCTGGCGGCATGTAGCAGCAGCCATCAAGGCTTATCCAGCCAGGTTGCTCCGGGCACCGCGTCACTGCCCGTGTTATCTGCGGACGAAGCGGCCAACTTTACAGCGAAAAATTATCTGGCCTTTGGCGGCCCTTCTATGCAGGTTCAGCAGCAGGGCTGGTTCCCTAAACTGGCAAGCACTGACGGTGCAAAAACCGACTTCGTGGTCGGCCCGCAGTTAGGCACCGACGGCGCGGCTTACTCTAACGTTCAGCAGGCAGTCAATGCCGCGCTGGCAGTGCGTAACCACGGCGAACGTATCTTCATTAAAATTCTGCCGGGCACCTATAACGGCGCGGTCTACATTCCTGCCGGCGCACCGCCAATCACCCTGTTCGGTGCCGGTAACAGCTCCGCTGATGTCACCCTGGCACAAGGCCTGGAAGCGTCTGCCGCGCCAGCCGTTTACCGTTCAACCGTCAGCCCTGCCGGTCAGTTCCTGCCAGGTGACCGTGCGTTCTATATGTTCCAGAACTGCGCAACGCTGACCACTGATACCATCGGCACTGGTTGTACCGCGACTGTCTGGTCACAGAGCAGCAGCCTGCAATTGCAGAATCTGACCATTGGTAACTCTCTGCTGGATACCGTTGATGGCGGCGATCACTCCGCTGTGGCACTGCGTACCGACGGGGATAACATCATTCTGGATAACGTGCGTCTGATTGGCCGCCAGAATACCTTTATGGCCAACACCGCCAATATCCACAACCAGACTGACAACAGTCGTTACAGCCGCGTTTACGTGCATAACAGCCTGATTGTCGGTGATGTGGATTACGTGTTTGGTCGCGCCAATGCGGTGTTCGATCACGTTGAATTCCACACTGTCAGCAGCCGTGGCGTGAAACAGGCATCCGTCTTTGCTCCAAATACGCCAGCCGCCGCACCATACGGCTTCCTGGTGATCGACAGTAATCTGACCGGTGACCGTGGTTTCGAGCAGGCAGCAAAAGCGAAAATGGGTCGCGCGTGGGATGCTGAGGGCGCGAGCAGCCAGCTGGTTATCCGCGACAGCAGCTTCGACAACAGCTATGACCAGATGAACCCATGGGGCGCATCCGTGTTCTCCGGCCAGCCGTTTGCAGGCAACGTGCCGAAAGATGAGAAACAACAGCGTAATCTGAACGACACCAACTTCAACCGCCTGTGGCAGTACAACAACGTGCTGACTCAGCCTGCGAAGTAATGTCGTCTGATACTGTGATTTAACGTCATGAAAAACCGCCGGAGCTCTCACTCCGGCGGTTTTTTTTCGTTCCTGGTTTGCCGTACTGAATAAAGATTACAGAGCTTCGTTACTCAGACGGAATACCGACACCGTACGTTCCAGATTCACCGCCTGTTCATCGAGCGAGGCCGCCGCACTGGCTGACTGCTGAACCAGCGCGGAGTTTTGTTGCGTGACGGTATCCATTTCTGCCACCGCCAGCGCAATCTGGCTGATGCCGCGGCTTTGCTCGTCAGAAGCTGAGGCAATCTCATGAATGATTTGCGTCACGTGACGCACGGAACCGACAATCTCTTCCATCGTGTCACCGGCTTTCGCCACCAGTTGCGAGCCGTTGTTGACGTTGGCGACCGATTTACCGATCAGCCCTTCAATCTCTTTCGCCGCCTGACCACTGCGCTGCGCAAGGCTGCGCACTTCACTGGCGACGACGGCGAATCCGCGCCCCTGCTCGCCCGCCCTCGCCGCTTCGACCGCCGCATTCAGTGCCAGAATGTTGGTCTGGAAAGCGATGCTGTTGATGACGGTGGTGATTTCCGAAATCTGTTTCGAGCTGACGGTAATTTCCTTCATGACACCGACGACATCCGCCACCAGTTGGCCACCGCGTGCGGCAGTGCTGGCCGCATCAGATGCCAGCTGGCTGGCCTGAGTGGCATTGTCGGCATTCTGTTTCACCGTTGATGTCAGTTGCTCCATGCTTGCCGCCGTTTGCCCGAGTGCGGCAGCCTGTTCTTCGGTGCGCGCCGACAGGTCAATATTGCCCGCAGCGATCTCGCCTGAAGCGCGTGTCACCTGCCTCACCCCTTCGCGGATATTGCCAATGATGCCGTGCAGGTTCTGGTTCATGGTTTCGATAGCGCGGCTCAACTGTCCGACTTCGTCAAAGCTATGGCTGGAGGCGTGGGTTGATAAATCCCCGGCGGCGATACGCTCGGCGGTTTGCAGCGTGCGGCGCAGCGGCAGTGTCAGCTGACGGGTCATGCGCCACGAAATCAGCGCCCCGGCAATAATGGTCGCCACAATAATCGCCAGCATCTCCGAAATGGTACGGCTTACTTCATGGTGAAGGTTGGTCATTTCATGATTGAGCAAGGTGTTCGACGCCGAAGTCAGGGCCAGTCCGGCGGCGGCAAGTTGTGCGCTTATCTGCTGCGGATCACTGCCTGCGGGAGGATTGAGCGTCTGCTGCCAGCTTTCCCGATAACGGCGGATGTTATCCGGCATGGTATCGACCAGTAACTGGTCGCCGCTGGCCCAGGAATGTGCCGCAACATCGGCGCGGACGGTGTCGAGTTTATCCAGCGCCAGACGGTTTTCTTCAACAAATTTCATGTCTTTGCTTGCCATATAGGAAAGACGTGAAAATTTGGCCTCGTTTAGCAGGTCGTTCATGCTTTTAAGCAGCGTGGATTTTTCGGCGCGTTGATTGATGCTGGTGAGATGGTAAATACCGGATAAGGCGATTGAGGATCCCAGTAGCAACACCAGCGCAAAGCCTGCGCCGAGCTTGTGAGCAATGGTGGCGTGGCGAAACCGGCCAGCGATCCCTGAAAGTACATTCATTTTCTTCTCCCTGATTTCCAAAAGGACTGACTCTGAAGCGGCAGATGCCACCGAAGAATGAGTGAAATACGGGAGAGTTATCGACCAGTGCGGAATAACATTTAGTGGAAAGTGGAAATTATTCTTAACTATTAGTGGGAAGCGTCAGGCAATAAAAAAGCCCCTTATTACAGAGGCTTGATCATAATATCACGACGGGATTATTGATCAGCTAAAAAGCAAACATAAGCAAAACTGACCAGTCACTCAATGTGATTAATTAATTTCCAGAATGCTTACCCACATCGCGCCTTTGCCCACCGGGTAGGTTTTGAGCGTCGTCAGCTGACCGTTTTTCGGATCAATTTTCGCCACTTCAATCGCATCAGATTTCTGACCAGCAGTGATCACGTACTGACCAGAATGATCGATATTGAAACCGCGCGGCTGTGTCTGAGTGGCGTGATGCCCGACCAGCTCCAGTTCGCTGCCATCCGCTGATACGGTCAGGATGGAAATCAGGCTCGCAGTACGATCAGAGGCATACAGGAATTTGCCATCCGGCGTGATATGTAAATCGGCCGCCCAGCAGGTGCCGGAGAAATCAGCCGGCATAATGCCGAGCGTCTGTACCTGACGATATTCGCCGCTGGCGACATCTTTCTGATACACATCCACAGTGCTGTTCAGCTCATTGACACAGTAGGCAAAATGATGATTCGGGTGGAATGCCATATGGCGCGGACCGGCACCTTCAACCGTTTTCAGCTCAGCAGAAGCATGAGGTGTCGCTTCACCTTTCACGCTGAAATCAAACTGGCGGATACGGTCTTCTTTCAGCGCAGGGATCATCAGCAGGTGATTGGTCGGGTCAATGTTGGCGGAATGCGGCGCCTGAATATTTTCCAGAACCTGAACCGGTGCCAGCGCATGACCTTTTTCATCCAAAGGATGAATGCTGACATTGTTGAAGCTGTAAGAAGCCGAGAATACGAAACGCCCTTGCAGATCGATGCCCAGATGCGTCGGACTGCCCGGTAATGGCGCCATCGCCCCCTCTTCCAGTTTGCCTTCACCATCAATATGGTACGTCAGCACGCCAAACTCTGGACGAACGCCAACGTACAAACGGTGACCATCAGGATGGATAACCATCGGCTGAACCTGTCCCGGCACTTCCACTGTTTGCAGCAGGCTCAGCTCACCATTGTCCGCCAGACGAAAAGCGTGGATTTGCTGGCTCTCAGGGCTGGCAACGTAGACAACTTGCTTCATCACATCTCCTTATTAAGAATCAAATAGCTGTAATACCCAAAATAGTTCGAGTTGCAGGAAGGCGGCAAACGAGATAATCCCGGGGAGCTTACTAAAGTAAGTGATTCGGGTGACCGAGCGCAGCCAACGCATCTGCAACTTGAAATATGCCGGGTATTAAGCGTAGCTCAGGTTAACACGATTCCCCAACGCTCTGGCGGCACCTTTAGTGCCGGATACGCGGTTTAATTAGCAGGCTAAAAAAGGTAATATGGCGATAATTTCCCCGATCTTTCTCCACTTACGACGGACTGCTCATGACTTATCGCATTATCGCGCTCGATCTCGACGGTACACTGCTGGACCGCCAAAAACGTATCCTTCCTGAATCCCTCGCCGCTCTGGCGGATGCCCGCGCCCAGGGTGTCAAAGTGGTCGTGGTCACCGGACGTCATCACGTGGCGATACACCCGTTTTATCAGGCATTGCAGCTCGACACACCTGCTATCTGCTGTAACGGAACGTATTTGTATGATTATCAGGCACGTAAGGTCTTAACCTCTGATCCGCTCGACAGTGTGAAAGCCAAAAAAGTGATCGACCTGCTGGAGTATCACGGTATTCACGGTCTGTTGTATGTCGATGACGCCATGCTGTATCAGCAGCCAAGCGGTCATGTCAGCCGTTCCATCGCCTGGGGACAAACCCTGCCGGAGAATCAGCGCCCGAATATCATTCAGGTTAACAGCCTGCGCGAGGCGGCGGATGAAGCGCAGTCCATCTGGAAATTCGCGACTTCCCATCAGGATCTCGATGCGTTGCATACTTTTGCGGCACAGGTGGAAAACGATCTCGGTCTGGCGTGCGAATGGTCGTGGCACGATCAGGTGGATGTCGCCAAAGGCGGCAACAGCAAAGGCCGTCGTTTGCAGGAATGGGTCGAATCTCAGGGCATGAGCATGCAGGATGTTGTGGCGTTTGGTGATAACTACAATGACCTGAGCATGCTGGAAAATGTCGGTCTTGGGGTGGCAATGGGTAATGCGGCGGATGCTATCAAAGAGCGCGCTGCGCTGGTGATTGGCGACCATGAAACGCCGGGGATCGCTGACGTTATCCGCAGTAAAGTGCTGAACTGATTAGCGTTGTACGCCTTCCCTTTTCATCAAGGGAAGGCGTTGTTCTTCTGAACCCAGCATGGGCTATTCTGTTTTCCCGGCTTTCACCTTCGGTGATCTGACAGAACGCGGGATCAGACAGTGTTTTTCGTCAAAGTAACGGCTTGGCCAGATGGTTGAAGCCGGAACACCCAGCGCCTCAGCAATCAGCATTTCCCCTTTTGCCCAGGGCCGCGCCAGCGCATTTGCCAGCGTGGAAGACCCCAACCCTGCCTTGCGTGATACGGCGGCCAGCGTGGTTCTTTTCTTACGTAATCCGGCAATAATATCTGCGGGATGCCAGTCATTTTCCATTTTCATCGTTCTTCCTTTCGTCATTGATACAGTCTTCAGAAATCTGCACTACACTTTTCGGTTACAACGTTCAGTAACTCTAAACAACAATGATGTTAAGGGATGCTTAACATAACGTCAATACAGTTTTTATGGTTATTGGCTATGATCCCTCACCGACTGAAGTCAGCACGAGCAAAAGCAAAACTTACGCAGGAAAAATTAGGTGTTTTAGCGGGTATTGATGAAAGCACCGCACGCTCGCGGGTTTCTCAATATGAAAGCGGCACGTACAGCCCGAACTTCGACACCATGTGTCATTTCGCCCGCGTACTGAACGTGCCGGAATGTTATTTCTATATCATTGACGATGCGTTTGCCGAAGAGGTTCTGGCGCTTTACGAAGTGTTCCGCGCACCGGTCAAATAACGCACGCCAAAATTACCGGTTTACCGACACACTTTTGATCTGCGCATACAGCCACTGTCCGGCGCGGATCATCAGTTCGTCCCGCGCCCACGGCGTAATGCGGGCCCAGATGATGTGGTCGGCCATCGCCAGTTTCACTTCCACCTGATTGCCGATATCCAGACATTCCAGCACTTTTGCCGGCAGAATATTACGGATACTGCTGTTATTAGCCGTCGGTTGCAGCACCAGTGAAACATCCGTGGAGTTCACACGAATGCGCAGCGGTGTGCCAGGTTCTTCTTCCACTTTGCTGATCCACAACCGCTGATCGCCCACCGCCAGCGCCGTCATTTCATAGCGCGGATGATGTTCCAGCACACTGACATTCAGCACGCTACTCTGTTCTGCTTTTGGCAGCCAGGGACGCATGACATTGCTCGCCCAGACATCTTCCAGCGCGCCCATCGCCAGCACTTTACCCGCATCCAGAACCAGCACCTTTTCCGCCAGACGCAAAATCTCGTCCAGGCTGTGCGTCACGTATAAAATCGGGATGCTGACTTCCTGCGCCAGACGCTCCAGATAAGGCATCAGTTCCCGTTTACGCGGGATATCCAGTGCAGCCAGCGGTTCGTCCATCAGCAAAATTTCCGGCGCAGTCAGCAATGCGCGGCCGATCGCCACACGCTGCTTTTCGCCCCCGGATAAGGTGAGCGGAAAACGATCCAGTAAGGATTCAATACCCAGCAAACGAACGATGCTGTCGAACTGACCGCGCATCGAGGCAGCCATGCCGTATTGCAGATTTCCTTTTACGCGATAATGCGGGAACAGCCGCGCATCCTGGAAAACATAACCCACGCGGCGTTTTTCAGGCGGCAGGAAAATGTTATTTTGCGCATCCGACAAGATACGGCCGTTTAAGGTGATGCGGCCATGATCGGGTTTTGTCAGCCCGCCGATGGCGTTGATCAACGACGTTTTTCCTGCACCTGACAGGCCAAAAATGGCCGTAATGCCCTGCGCGGGTAAAGTTTGGGTGATCTGCAAATCCAGATCGCCCAGCTTTTGACTGAAATCGAGTTCGAGCATTTCAGCCTCCCAGCCGGATACGGCTGCGTTTTGCCAGCCAGTCAGAAATGAGTAACGCTGCCAGAGACAGCAAAATGGCCAGCACGCAAAGGCGCGCGGCGGCACTTTCCGCGCCCGGCGTTTCAATCAGGGTGTACATCGCCAGCGGAATGGTGCGGGTTTCGCCGGGAATGTTCGACACGAAGGTAATGGTTGCGCCAAACTCCCCCAGTGAGCGGGCGAAGGCCAGCACGACACCGACAATGACGCCGGGCATTGAGAGCGGCAATGTAATGGTGAAAAAGACCCGCCACGGTGAAGCCCCGAGCGTGCGGGCGGCGAGCTCCAGTTTAGGATCAACGGCTTCCAGCGACTGACGTATCGCGCGGACCATCAGCGGAAATGCCACCACGGCGGATGCCAGCACAGCGCCGTGCCAGCTGAAACTGAAGCTGAAACCAAACCATTCATATAAACGCTGGCCGATAAAGCCACGTCGCCCCATCACCACCAGCAACAAATAGCCGATGACCACCGGCGGTAATACCAGGGGCAGATGAATAATGCTGTCGAGCAGGGATTTGCCGGGAAAGCGGCAGCGGACCAGGATCCACGCCATCAGAATGCCAAGCGGCAGACTGCAAACTACGGCCAGACTCGATACTTTCAGACTGAGAAGTACCGCCTGCCACTCATATTCACTCAACATCATGTCGGTTTGTTAATCCTGAAGTAAATGTGCTGCTAAAGATAAAATATCGGCAAAAATTTAAAAGCCTTTAATCACGGGTTCCTGCGTCTGCAAAGTATAAACCGTGACGGAGTGGCGTTGAGACAAAAAAGCCATCCCTTCCGGCGATGGCTTAGGTGTTGTGTTGCGTTGCGTTGCACGGGCAAACCAGCTTATCCGCGCGGAGTGAAACCGTATTTTTTGAAGATTTCAGCCGCAGCAGGGGTTTTCAGATAATCATAAAAACCTTTCACGGTGGCGTTGTCATGGTCTTTGACAATCGCCATCGGGTATTCAACCGGTTTATGGCTGGATGCCGGGAAGACGCCCACCACTTTCACTTTTTTACTGGCCACAGCGTCAGAACCGTAAACGATCCCAAGCGGTGCTTCTTCACGCTCAACCAGCGCCATTGCGGCACGAACGTCGCTGGCACGCGCCAGTTTAGGCTCCAGCGTGGTCCAGGCACCCAGTTTTTGCAGCGCTTCTTTGGCGTAAATACCGGCCGGAACGTGATCCGGATCCCCGACCGCCAGACGGCTGTCGCCAATCAGTTTGGTCCACCCGGTTTTATCAGAGATGTCGACTTTATCAATTTTGCTGCTGGCCGCAGAAATCAGCACCAGTTCATTGCCCAGCAAGGTGTAACGGGTGTTATCAACCATTTGCTGTTTGCTGATCGCATAATCCATCCACTGCTGATCGGCAGAAATAAACAGATCCGCAGGCGCGCCCTGCTCAATCTGACGAGCCAGTGTTGAAGATGACGCGAAAGAAGAAACCACCTGCACGCCTTTTTCTTTCTGATATTGGGTGGCGATATCTTGTAATGCGTTGGTCAGGGACGCCGCGGCGAAAACAGTGATTTTTTCGGCGGCCTGCGCGTGCATGCTGACGCCTGCCACCAGCACGGTCGCGGTAAGTAATCTGCCCCATGTGTATTTCATCGGATTTCCTCTGCTGTTATAGATGCGGATACGTTATGTAGAGATGAATATAACGATAAAAAACACGATGTCATCCGGTTTTTCCGCACTCAGCTGAAGAAGCAGAAGTTTTTTGATCTCAGGCGGGAAATTGAGTCTGTTTCCAAAATGAGTCTGTTTCCAAAAATAGAAAGCCCGGCACAGTGGCCGGGCTTCTGAAAATGCGTTCTCAGAAAACACTCATCTTTTAGTAATGAGGTTTCTCGCGGGACTCTTTAGAGTGACCCACGTGGGAGATGAGGTTGAAGACTTCACCCAGTCCCCAGATCAGACCCAGGATCACAGCGATGAAGACTGGCACCATGATGGCAGCGAAAAGCAAACTTTCTAATAGTTCTAACATGATAGCCTCACTTAGCTGGCTGAACCGCCCAGAGACGGTGTAGGACTTCTTGTATGAAGTCAAAAACGTAAATCAAACTGTGGCAGATAATAACAGCACGAGACTGTAATTACTTTAGCATTTAGCCAACTTGCCTGCCTGCAGGTTTAGCGGCGACAATAAAGCATGATTCATTTAAGGAAGCTGCAATGCAAGCCGAAATTCTCTTAACTCTCAAGCTCCAGCAACGCTTGTTCGCCGATCCACGTCGTATTGAATTACTGCGACAGGTGCGTCACACCGGTTCAATCAGCCAGGGCGCGAAACTCGCGGGGATCAGTTATAAAAGTGCCTGGGATGCCATCAATGAGATGAATCAGCTTGCGGATGAATCGCTGGTTGACCGCAGTACCGGCGGCAAAGGCGGCGGTGGCGCCGTGCTGACGCCTTACGGCGAGCGCCTGATCCAACTTTATGAGCTGCTGGCGCAAATCCAGCAAAAAGCCTTTGATGTGCTTAAAGAAGATTCCCTGCCACTGGACAGCCTGCTGGCGGCGATTTCGCGTTTCTCACTGCAAACCAGCGCACGTAATCAGTTCTTCGGCACCGTCGTTGAGCGCACCCATCAGACCGTCCAGCAGCATATCGATATCCTGCTGGCAGACGGAAAAACGCAAATCCGCGCGGCCATTACCGAGCAAAGTGCCGACCGGCTGGCGCTGACGCCGGGTAAAGAAGTGCTGGTCCTGATTAAAGCGCCATGGATAACTCTTGGATTTAACGCTGAAAATGCCCACAACGCGTTGCGCGGTGATGTCATCAGTATTCAGCGCGGCGAAACAAACAGCGAAGTGCTGGTGAAACTGCTCAGTAGCGAGACATTGTGCGCCACGGTGCCTAATGCCGGAATGGATAAACTGGCGCTGAAAACCGGCCAGACGGTGTTTGCTCAGTTTGACGACGACAAAGTCATCATCGCCACTCTGTGCTAAAAAAATACAACTAATCAGTATCTTGCAAAATAAGCGTTTTCATTTTGCAGAATTGTCAATTGACTTGCGAAGGTGCAGCGCTTATCCCTTATTTTATAATCATTTCAAAATGAGAGATAAAAAATGTCGTCGTTGCATATTTCGCAAGGCGTTTTCCGCCTCAGTGATACCCAAACCCTCACACTTTCCGATCTGACTATCCGGCAGGCCGACAGCTGGGCGTTTGTCGGCTCAAATGGCAGTGGTAAATCGGCTCTCGCCCGTGCGCTGGCTGGCGATTTAACCCTGCTGAAAGGCACCCGCGAAAACAGTTTTGCGCATATAGTCCGTCTGTCGTTTGAGCAGTTACAGAAACTGGTCTCCGATGAGTGGCAGCGCAACAACACCGATTTGCTGAGTGAAGGTGAAGACGATACAGGCCGTACGACCGCTGAAATCATTCAGGATGAAGTGCGCGATCCCGCCCGTTGTGCCGCACTTGCCGCACAGTTTGGTATTGAGAAATTGCTCGACCGCCGCTTTAAATATTTATCGACCGGTGAAACCCGCAAAACGTTGCTGTGTCAGGTGCTGATGCAACAACCCGATTTGCTGGTGCTGGATGAGCCCTTTGACGGCCTTGACGTTAACGCCCGCGCCCAGCTGGCAGAATTGCTTGAGAAACTTTCCGATGAAGGCCAGACGATGGTGCTGGTGCTCAACCGCTTCGACGACATTCCTGCGTTTGTGAAAAATGTCGGCGTGCTGGCTGACTGTACGCTGGCCTCGGTGGGACCGCGTGAACAGGTGCTGGCCGATGCGCTGGTGGCGCAACTGGCGCACAGCGAAAGCCTCAGCGGCATGGCCGTGCCGGAAGCTGAAGATCCGACTGCCCGCGTCAGCCCGCCTGCTGACAGTCCGCTGATCGTGCTGCGTGACGGCGTGGTGGAGTACAACGACAAACCGATTTTGCATCACCTGACCTGGCTGGTCGACCACGGTCAGCACTGGCAGATCACCGGACAGAACGGCGCCGGAAAATCTACGTTGCTGAGTCTGATTACCGGCGACCACGCGCAGGGCTACAGTAACGATCTGACGCTGTTTGGCCGTCGCCGTGGCAGCGGTGAAACCATCTGGGATATCAAACGCCACATCGGTTATGTCAGCAGCAGCCTGCATCTGGATTACCGCGTCAGCACCAGCGTGCGCAATGTCATTACTTCCGGTTTCTTCGACTCCATCGGTATTTATCAGGCAGTCTCAGATCGCCAGCGGTTCCTGACCTCACAATGGCTGGAACTGCTCGGTCTGGGTGGCAATGCCGGTGAGACGCCATTCCACAGTTTATCCTGGGGACAACAGCGGCTGGCGCTGATTGCCCGCGCGCTGGTTAAACATCCTGCCTTGTTAATTCTCGATGAACCATTGCAGGGTCTGGATCCGATCAACCGTCAGCTGGTGCGCCGTTTTGTCGATATTTTGATTGGCGAAGGGGAAACACAGCTGCTGTTTGTTTCGCATCACGCCGAAGACGCCCCGCAATGCATTACGCATCGCCTGAGCTTTATCCCTGACGGCGATATTTACCGCTATCAGATTGACGCATTGTAACTTTTCTCTGCTTTGCGGGGGCCATCAGCGCCGTCACTCCGCCCGCCAGCGCCAGTGTCCCCAGCAATGAAAACCCGGTTATAACACCCTGATGACCGGGATTATTCCTCAGCAGCAACGTCAGCAGCGCCAGGATCACCGCGGTGCTGCTGACCTGCGCCAGCACGCCCAGCCGTAAAGAATAATGATATTCATCACCGGTAAGCCCCTCTCTGCCAGCACGTGCTGCGTGACCTGTCAGCCCTGCCCCGAAACCTGTCAGCAGCATGCCCGGCAGCAGCGCCAGCCAGAACGGCGCTGCTGCCGGCATCATGGATATCAGTCCCAGACCGCCCGCCGCCAGCATGAAACCCCAAAGTAAAACCGTGGAGGATGATATGCCCTGCCCGAGTTTTTCACCGAGCGCCGTACCCGCCAGCCGCATCAGCAGCCAGGGGAGAAAGCTGAAAATAATGCCCGGTACGCTCACGGCATAAAGCTGATACATCGCCACTGCCAGCAAAAAACCCGCAGTATAGGTTACCGCCGGAGAGAAAATGCACGTCCAGAGGCTTATCTGTAACGGCAGCGACGAACGTAACGAACGCGGCAGCAGCGGATCCGGATGATAATTTTCACTAATGATAAACAGCACGAAAAAAAGCGCAGCGGCTCCCGCCAGCGAGTGACTCAGCGGCGTATCCAGCCCGTAAAAAGCAACACTTAACAGCGTCAGAACCAGACTCACAATAAACACCACACCCGGGATCAGGGACCACAAGGGCGAACGGAAACGGATCATCATTAATCTTTCCTCTGTCAGAATCTTGCAAAAAACCTTTGCCATGAAAGATGATTCAATCTCATCCTCAGCATCTTGATAAAGGAGCTTACACCGCCTATTTTAGGCTGTTCAAAGTCATAGATTTCAGCAAAGGATGAAAATAACTCATCATGAAAAAAGTCCGGTTGCCACCACTTGGCTCGCTCAGGGCATTTGATGTCGTGGCACAGCAGAACAGCTTCAAGCGCGCGGCAGAAGAAATCGGCGTGACCGCCACCGCCATCAGCCATCAGATCCGCGTGCTGGAAGAGGCGCTGGGCACCGCTGTTTTTGAGCGCAGTGCGAGGGAAGTCCGGCTGACGGCGGCCGGGGAGATTTTGCGCCAGGCAACGCGGCAGGCTTTTGCCGGATTACAGGCGGCGGTAGAAGATATTCATCACGCAGCAAGACCTGCGGCGCTGACACTCACCACCACGTCCAATTTTCTGACTCACTGGCTGGTGCCAAGGCTGGCGGATTTGAAAAATGCGGCGCCGGACATGGATTTACGGCTACACACCGGTATCGAACTGGTGGATTTGTCCCGCAATACGGTGGACGTCGCTATCCGTTACAGCGAGTCGGCAGACGAAACGCTGAATTCAACACTGTTGTATCAGGACACGTTTGTGCTGGTCGCCAGCCCTTCCCTTCGTCTGACCACGGCGGAAGAGTTGGCTGGCGCGACGTTATTTCATGTGGAAAATCGCCACATTCCGCAACCTTCCCCCGACTGGGAAAACTGGCGTCAGCATTTCGGTCCGGCGACATTAAAACTCGACAGCGGGCTGCGTTTCACCGATGAAACGCATGCGATTCAGGCGGCGATTGCGGGTCAGGGCGTGGCGATTGTCAGCAGTTTGCTGGCCCATGATTTCATCGAAAAAGGCATCCTTTCAACCCCGTTCCTGCACCATCTTCCCGGTGCCAATTACTATCTGGTGACGACGAAAGAGAAAGCGGAACGGGCAGATATCGTCATTCTGAGGCGCTGGCTGCTGGATAAAATGAGCACTATCCCCAGGATGTAGTCCGAAAAATCACAAAAAACGCTGATTAAGATAATGCAATTAAATCAGTGTAAGCGATTACACTCGCCATCAATTCTGACTTAACGCAGGATGTCGCTGGCTTTCTGTACGTCGCACCGCACCTGTCTGGTCACCCAGAAAGGTGCTAAACTGTTTGTGTAAGCGATTCCATTTTATTGGGGATGGATCACCTTTTTCAGCCTTGCAGCGTGATATCGTTGCATCAAGATAATCATCGGGGAGCTCTTATGTACGTCTTAGTCACAGGTGGTAGCGGTTACATCGGCAGTCATACTTGCGTGCAACTGATTGACGCAGGTTATACGCCAATCATTCTGGATAACCTTCACAACAGTAAAGTCAGCGTGCTTGAACGCATTAATACGCTGACCGGCAAAACGCCGCTGTTCTATGAAGGGGATATCCGCGACCGCGCCCTCCTCGATAAAATTTTCAGTGAACATCATATTCATTCCGTCATTCATTTCGCGGGCTGGAAAGCCGTGGGTGAATCTGTGGCAAAACCGCTGGCGTATTACGACAACAACGTCACCGGCACGCTGGTGTTGCTCGAAGCGATGCGCGCTGCAGGCGTCAAAAACATGATTTTCAGCTCCTCGGCAACCGTGTATGGCGATCAGCCAAAAACACCTTATGTCGAAGACTTCCCGACCGGCAATCCTTCCAGTCCGTATGGCCGCAGCAAACTGATGGTCGAGCAAATTCTGGAAGACGTACAGCGTGCGGAACCGGAATGGAGCATGACGCTGTTGCGTTATTTCAATCCGGTCGGCGCGCATCCGTCTGGCCTGATGGGCGAAGATCCGCAGGGCGTGCCGAATAACCTGATGCCATTTATCGCGCAGGTCGCGGTAGGCCGTCGCGAGTCCGTGGCTATTTTCGGCAACGATTATCCGACACCGGACGGTACCGGCGTACGTGACTATATCCACGTGGTGGATCTGGCTGACGGCCACATCGCAGCGATGAAAACCCTGCATAACAAAGCAGGCGTGCATATTTACAACCTGGGTGCGGGCTTTGGTCACAGCGTACTGGACGTGGTTAACGCCTTCAGCAAAGCCTGCGGCAAGCCGGTGAATTACAAGTTTGCACCACGTCGCGATGGCGACTTACCGGCGTACTGGGCGGATCCGACGAAAGCAGAGAAAGAGCTGCACTGGAAAGTCACGCGCACACTGGAAGACATGGCCAATGACACCTGGCTGTGGCAGTCGAAAAACCCGCAGGGCTACCCGGATTAAGGAGCACTAAGGAAAGTTTATGACAACGTTTAACCCGATTGATCATCCACATCGCCGCTACAATCCGCTGACCGATCAGTGGGTTTTAGTCAGTCCGCACCGCGCCAAGCGCCCGTGGCAGGGTCAGCAGGAAGCGGTTTCGCAGGAAGTGCTGCCAGCGCATGATCCGGACTGTTTCCTGTGTCCGGGAAATACCCGAGTAACCGGTGATGTGAATCCGAAATACACCGGCACCTTTGTGTTCACCAATGATTATGCCGCGCTGATGCCGGACACGCCGTTTGCGCCTGAAAGCGAAGATCCGCTGATGCGCGTTCAGAGCGCCCGCGGCACCAGCCGTGTCATTTGTTTCTCGCCGGATCACAGTAAGACTTT
Source organism: Rahnella bonaserana (assembly GCF_019049675.1). GTDB lineage: Bacteria > Pseudomonadota > Gammaproteobacteria > Enterobacterales > Enterobacteriaceae > Rahnella > Rahnella bonaserana. The sequence continues at coordinate 83,901 of NZ_JAFMOW010000065.1, forward strand.
GCCGCAGTTGTCCGTTGAAGCACTGACGGAAATCGTTAGAACCTGGCAGGAACAGAGTGCGGATCTGGCAAAAAACTATCCGTGGGTGCAGGTTTTCGAGAATAAAGGCGCCGCGATGGGCTGCTCGAATCCACATCCGCACGGCCAGATTTGGGCCAACAGCTTCCTGCCTAACGAAGCCGAGCGTGAAGACCGCCTGCAACGTGCCTATCTGGAAAAACAGGGCTCGCCGATGCTGGTCGATTACGTTAAGCGCGAGCTGGCGGACGGAAGCCGTACCGTGGTCGAAACCGAACACTGGCTGGCGGTAGTGCCTTACTGGGCGGCGTGGCCGTTCGAAACGATTTTACTGCCGAAAGTGCATGTGAAACGCATCACTGAGCTTTCTGATGAACAGCGCAGTGATCTGGCGCTGGCGCTGAAAAAGCTGACCAGCCGCTACGATAATCTGTTCCAGTGCTCCTTCCCTTATTCAATGGGCTGGCACGGCGCGCCGTTTACCGAAGGCGACAACGAACACTGGCAGTTGCATGCACATTTCTATCCACCGTTGCTGCGTTCAGCGACTGTGCGCAAATTCATGGTCGGCTACGAAATGCTGGCTGAAACCCAACGCGACCTGACAGCGGAACAAGCCGCAGAACGTCTGCGGGCGGTGAGTGATGTTCATTATCGTGAGGCCGGAGAAAAACAATGAAACTGAAAACCAAAACCCTTGAAATCTTTGCCGATAAATTTGGCTACCCTGCCACCATTACCATCAAGGCACCGGGCCGCGTAAACCTGATCGGCGAACACACCGACTATAACGACGGTTTCGTGTTGCCGTGCGCGATCGACTACGAAACGGTGATCGCCTGTGCGCAGCGCAACGACCGCACAATCCGCGTGATCGCCGCCGATTACGATAATGACGAAGACAGTTTCTCTCTCGACGAACCAATTCTGCACACCGACGCGCATCCGTGGGCCAACTACGTGCGTGGCGTGGTGAAACATCTGATGCTGCGTAACAAAGATTTCTCCGGTGCAGACATGGTGATCAGCGGCAACGTGCCGCAGGGCGCAGGCCTGAGTTCATCGGCATCGCTGGAAGTGGCGGTCGGTCAGGCGCTGAAATCGTTATACGATTTGCCGCTGGACGGCGTTGCGCTGGCGCTGAACGGTCAGGAAGCGGAGAACCAGTTTGTCGGCTGTAACTGCGGCATTATGGATCAGCTGATTTCCGCACTCGGCAAGGAAAATCATTCCCTGCTGATCGACTGCCGTTCACTGGAAACCCGCGCGGTGTCTATGCCGAAAAACGCCGCGGTGGTGATTATCAACTCCAACGTGAAACGCGGCCTGGTCGACAGCGAATACAATGCACGTCGCGAACAATGCGAAGTGGCAGCTCGTTTCTTTGGTGTGAAAGCGCTTCGTGACGTGGATCCTGCCCTGTTCTTCTCCATTCAGGATGAACTGGATCCGGTGGTTGCCCGCCGTGCGCGTCACGTGATCACTGAAAACGACCGCACACTGGCGGCAGCGGATGCACTGGCCAGCGGTGACCTGAAACGTATGGGTGAACTGATGGCGGAATCTCACGCTTCCATGCGCGATGATTTTGAAATCACCGTTCCGCAGATCGACAAGCTGGTAGAAATCGTCAAAGAAGTCATTGGCGATAAAGGCGGCGTGCGTATGACCGGTGGCGGTTTCGGCGGCTGTATCGTAGCGCTGGTTCCGGAAGACATGGTAGAAAAAGTCCGTCATGCCGTTGAACAGCAATATCACGCCCACAGTGGCCTGAAAGAAACCTTCTACGTTTGCACCGCATCACAGGGAGCAGGCATATGTTAAAACCTGAAAACACACAGCTGGCGCCCGATGGCCAGCCGTTTGAACAGGTGACGCTACAGAATGCGGCGGGCGCTACCGCCACATTCATGGACTGGGGCGCAACCTGGTTATCCTTCACCCTGCCGCTGGCAGACGGAAGCACGCGTGAGCTGCTGCTGGGTTGCCAGTCACCGGCTGAGTACATGAATCAGAGCGCGTATCTGGGTGCTACCGTGGGGCGTTACGCCAACCGCATCGCCCGCTCGCAATTTGAAATTGACGGTAAACCACATCTGGTGGTCGCCAATCAGGGCGTTCATCAGCTGCACGGCGGGCCGGAAGGTTTCCATGCGCGCCGCTGGAAGATCCTGGAGCAGACCGCGCAGAAACTGACGTTCGGGCTGTTTTCTGCCGATGGCGACCAGGGTTATCCCGGCAATATGACAGCCAAAGTGCATTATCAGCTGACTGACGATAACCGTCTGGAAATCCGTTACGACGCCACTGTCGATAAGCTGTGTCCGGTTAATCTGACCAATCACGCCTATTTCAACCTCGACGGCGAAGGGACTGACGCGCGCCAGCATAAACTGCAACTGTTTGCGGATCGTTTCCTGCCGGTCGACAGCGACGGCATTCCGTGCGCCGATCCGACACCGGTTGAACATACCGGGATGGATTTCAATGCCGCAAAAACGCTGGCGAAAGATTTCCTCAAGGACCGCGATCAGCAACGGGTGAAAGGTTATGACCACGCGTATCTGCTTAACCGCTCATGCAATGCCGCTACAAATCCGGCAGCCCATTTGTGGTCGGCGGACGGCAAAGTGAAAATGACCATGTTTACCTCGGCCCCGGCCGTTCAGCTTTACAGTGGTAATTTCCTCGGCGGAACGCCAAATCGCAGCGGCGGCGAATATGCCAGCTACAGCGGTGTGGCGCTGGAGAGTGAATTCCTGCCAGACAGCCCGAACCACGCGACCTGGCCACAGCCTGACTGCTGGATAAAACCGGGACAGACGTACAAATCTGCTACCACGTATCAGTTCTTCGCGCTGTAAACTCTGTCAGACAGGGTCGCCCGGCCCTGTCTTCATCTATTCCGACTTCTGCGAATTTGTGACTTACGGCGCATCTGTATCAGCACATTTTCAGCTAAAGGTATTTCCCGCATCTACTCTTAGAGAGTGTCCTGCATAAAAGGACGTTTAATAAGGAGTTCGATATGCGTTTACCCGTTGTGTTATCCCTGCTGGCAACGCTGTGCGCGGCTGGCTCCGCTCTGGCGGCTGATCCTGTGAAAGTGCCTTCCCCTGCTCAGACCGAGCAACGCCAAAAGATGACCGACTGTAATCAGCAGGCCACCACGCAGTCCCTGAAAGGCGATGACCGTAAAAAATTCATGAGTCAGTGCCTGAAGGCGGAAACCAAACCAGCGACGGCAAATATGACACCTCAGCAGGAAAAAATGAAAACCTGTAACGCAGACGCGGCGAAGAAAGAGCTTAAAGGCGATGCACGTAAAACCTTCATGAGTACCTGCCTGAAAAAAGCCAGCTAACTGCTGTCCTTTTGCACAAAACGCGCTGTCCGGGAGACCGTTCGCGCGTTTTGTTTTACATCGCCGCAGCAAATTCGTTATGTTTAATACAAACGGTGTCCCGCAAAGGCTTCCTGAGGAAGTTTCAGATTGCTGTCCGGGAGGCCAAGCCCCTATAATGATAACCGTTATCATTGAAAATTCAGTTAACTGAGGAGTTTAGCTATGGCTGTAACCAAGCTGGTGCTGGTAAGACACGGTGAAAGTGAGTGGAACAAAGAAAACCGTTTTACCGGTTGGCATGATGTTGAACTGTCCGATAAGGGTCGCACTGAAGCAAAAGCTGCTGGTCAGTTGCTCAAAGACGAAGGCTTCCAATTCGACTTCGCTTATACCTCTGTGCTGAAACGTGCCATCCACACTCTGTGGAGCGTTTTGGACGAACTGAACCAGCCATGGCTGCCGGTTGAGAAATCCTGGAAACTGAACGAACGTCATTACGGCGCGTTGCAGGGTCTGGATAAAGCAGAAACCGCTCAGAAATACGGTGATGAGCAAGTTAAACAATGGCGTCGTGGCTTCGCTGTGACTCCGCCAGAACTGGATCGCGCTGATGAGCGTTTCCCTGGCCACGATCCACGCTATGCAAAACTGACTGCGGCTGAATTGCCAACGACTGAAAGCCTGGCGCTGACCATCGAACGTGTTATCCCTTACTGGACTGACGTGATCAAACCACGTATCGCCAGCGGCGAGCGCGTGATCATCGCTGCGCACGGTAACTCCCTGCGTGCACTGGTCAAATATCTCGATGACCTGAGCGAAGACGAAATTCTGGAACTGAACATCCCTACCGGTGTTCCATTAGTTTACGAATTCGACGAAAACTACAGACCAATCAAACGTTACTATCTGGGTAATGCCGACGAAATCGCAGCGAAAGCAGCAGCCGTGGCAAACCAGGGTAAAGCGAAGTAATTTCGCGTTTTCTTCTGCGTTAAGCAGGAAGATTGGCAAAGGCACGCACACGCGTGCCTTTTTTGTTTTCTGAATCCGACACTCCCCCGCGCTTCTCCGGATTTCCGGTAAATCCTCCCTGTTGTGAAAATCGTGATCCAACGCAGGATTTTCAGATAACAGTTTTGCTACATTCATTTAAACTTTCGAATGAAAGTCATTTAATATTCGTACGAAATAATCATTTCAGCAACCTGCCGGAGGTTTTATGGATAACAGATTTACGTCAACGACATTACCTGTTGATTATAAAAAGAATATTATCGAGATGAAAAAACAACTCCGCGCACAGATTGGCGATGTTGAAGGACTCTTCCGTCAGGTATGCGAAAAAATTGAAACGGAGATCGCCGCAGCACGGGCGGAGGAGGCAGCGAACGGGACTGCATGGCCACAAATTAGCTGGGCAGCACTGGCGGAAGGCCGGGTTTCTGATGCGCAAATTGCTCAGGTGAAACGCCGCGGCTGTCTGGTGGTCCGGCAGACATTTGACCGCGATGACGCACTGGCGATGGATAAATCCATGCTGCATTACCTCGATGCTAACCATTTCGATGAGGTCTACCGCGGGCCGGGGGATAATTTCTTCGGGTCGCTTGAAGCTTCCCGGCCTGAAATTTATCCGATCTACTGGTCTCACGCGCAAATGGAAGCCAGACAGAGCCAGGAAATCGGCACGGTTCAGTCATTTTTAAACCGTCTCTGGAAGTTCGGCGACCATCAGGGCGCATGGTTTAATCCTGACGTAAATATTATCTATCCGGACAGGATCCGCAGGCGTCTTCCGGGCACCACTTCTAAGGGGCTGGGCGCGCATACCGATTCCGGCGCGTTAGAACGCTGGCTGTTACCGGCGTATCAGAAAGTCTTCCGCAAGATTTTCACCAACCGTTTTGAGGAATACGATCCATGGGATGCGGCTTTCAGACCCGACGTCAATGAATACGATGTGGAAAACACGACGAAATGCTCAGCGTTCCGGACATTCCAGGGCTGGACTGCGCTATCTGATATGCAAACCGGACAGGGCTTGCTGCACGTTGTTCCGGTGCCTGAGGCGATGGCGTATGTGCTGCTGCGTCCGCTGCTTGATGATGTGCCGCAAGATGAACTCTGTGGCGTTGCGCCTGGCCGCGTTTTACCTGTTTCAGAAAAATGGCATCCGCATCTGATTAAAGGCCTGTGCAGTATTCCGGAACTTCAGGCGGGCGACTCGGTATGGTGGCATTGTGACGTCATTCATTCCGTCGCGCCGGTTGAAGATCAGCAAGGATGGGGAAATGTGATGTACATTCCAGCCGCGCCGCTGTGCGAAAAGAATGTCGCTTATGCCCGTAAGGTACACGAAGCGCTGAAGACAGGCGCTTCACCCGCGGATTTCCCCCGCGAAAACTATGAAGCAAACTGGACAGGCCGATTCCTTGAACGAGATCTCAACGCTAACGGACGGCTGGGCGTAGGGCTGAAGAAGTAACTCCGCGGCTACGTTTTCAGTAATGCATAAAACAATAAGCCCCGAAAATTAACCGGGGCTTTTACTTTCTCATCCGGCAAAATCATAAAACACGTTAGCACTGAAAATAACGTTGGATTAATTGCACAAGGAAAGCCATAAACAAGCCAAACCACAAGATTTTGATAAACCAGCGAGCGTACCGCCAGAGATAGCGTTCCCTTTCATTAGCTTTTTGAATGGCTTTATCCAGTTCGTCTTCTGTCATCATCCTGCTCTTGCTGTATCAGGTATTTGAATCTTCTACTATCCTGATATTCATCCGTTTAATACGTGAGTAAATCCACAATCCCAGGCAAATAAATGTTCCAAAGAATAGCGTGAACACTTGTGACATTAAGCAGGCGAGGACCGGCGCGGTGATAAACGCTGTAATGCCATAGACGTATTCGCCATTCAGTAAAATCACGTCATACCCAAAAGCCCCCATAATTCCCATCAGCAAACCCACAGGTAAGGCTGCAAACAGCATGCCGACAGACACCAATTTATAGACAGTCCCGGCGGTGATTTTTCGGATTTCTATTGTTCTTATCTGTACTGCGTTCATCTCTCATCCCTGTCAGTTTTTTATTGTTAGCAAAAGATAATGTTACACCTCGTGGTGAAAAAATAAACTTCATATTCAACACATTGAGCGATGAATTCATGTAAGTTATTTCTGAACGCCATCAAAAAGGAGATAAAAATGCCCGTCAGACTCGCCTGCCCCGATGAAGCGGAAATACTCTGGGAAATCAGAAATCTGGCTATCCGCCACGGATGTAAAAATACCTATGGCGCTGACATTGTGATGGCGTGGACGCCGGAACAGATGCCGCCCGGTTACCGTAAAGCCATTGCTGAGAATCCTTTTTTTGTGGCTGAAGCGCCCGGCCCCGGCACACCCGCTGCAACGGGTTATCTCGACCTGAAAAATGGCAGCGTTGAGGCGATATTCACCTTGCCAGAATTCGAAGGAAAAGGACTCGCCACGCAAATTCTCAATACACTAAAAACCGAAGCAAAATCGCGGGGGTTTAAAGAGATTATCCTGTCATCCACGCCCAATGCTTTTGAGTTTTATAAGAGGAACGGATTCAGACTGGTGAAAGAGAGTCTGTACCGGTCTGAAATGGCGAATGCCGATTTGCGTTGCATGGATATGAAATGCACGCTCTGAACATATTCAGGTAATAAAAAGTTCAGGTAATAAAAAGCCCCGCAAAAGCGGGGCTCAGAAAGATGTGCTGGCGTTAAAGAATTACCCGCGACGCGCTTTAACGGCGTTCGCGAGATTACGCAGCAGCACTTCGGTATCTTCCCAACCGATGCAGGCATCGGTCACGCTCTGGCCGTAAACCAGTGGCTCGCCGCTGTCGAGGCTCTGGTTACCTTCAACCAGATGGCTCTCAACCATCACGCCCATGACTGCCTGTTCACCGCCAGCAATCTGCCCGCAGACGTCTTCACAAACTTCCATCTGCTTTTTGAATTGCTTGCTGCTGTTTGCATGGCTGAAGTCGATCATGATACGGGCTGGCAGACCGCCCTTTTTCAGACCTTCTTTCACTTCAAGCACATCCTGAGCGCTGTAGTTTGGCTTTTTGCCGCCGCGCAGAATGATATGGCAGTCGTTATTCCCGCTGGTATTCACGATGGCAGAGTGGCCCCATTTGGTCACAGACAGGAAGCAATGCGGTGCGCCTGCGGCGTTAATGGCGTCGATAGCCACTTTGATGGTGCCGTCGGTACCATTTTTGAAACCGACCGGGCAGGATAAACCGGAGGAAAGCTCACGGTGAACCTGAGATTCCGTGGTACGCGCACCGATTGCACCCCAGCTCATTAAATCCGCCAGATATTGTGGCGTAATCATGTCGAGGAACTCGCCTGCGGCAGGCAAACCGGTATCGTTAATATCAAGTAACAATTTGCGGGCAATGCGCAAACCGTCGTTAATCTGGTAGCTGTTGTTCATGTGCGGGTCATTGATCAGCCCCTTCCAGCCCACCGTAGTACGCGGTTTTTCAAAATAAACACGCATCACCACTTCCAGCTCACCCTGCAATTCTTCACGCATTTTGAGCAGACGTGCGGCATATTCTTTTGCCGCTTTAGGATCATTAATAGAGCAAGGACCAATGACAACAAGAAGACGATCATCGTTGCCTTTCAGGATCTTATGAATGGCATTACGAGCCTGAGAAACTGTTTTTGCCGCTTTGTCAGTGGCGGGAAATTTTTCGAGCAGGGCAACCGGAGGTAAAAGTTCTTTGATTTCTTTGATACGTAAATCGTCGTTTTGATAATTCATAACAGTTCCATTCGGGTGTTCATAAGAGACAAAGCGAAACGCTGACCGCGTTCAATCTAGCCGTAATGGGGGTCAGTGTAAACCTGCTTTTACACTTACGATTAGTCTCATTTTGATTTAGGACATAATTTATTTAGCTAGGCTTTAAGCAGACACATGAAACACGACCACGGACCTTTCTGAAACAATGGAGATGAAATTATGAAAAAGCTCGCAATCATGTTACTGACTGCCACTATGGCTCTGACAACGGGCGCGGCCTTTGCTGCCGGTGAAACCTCGGCTGGTGATAACAACGGTCAGGCCAATCAGTCCGGTTCACCTGGCTCAATTCAGAATATGGCACCTAAAAGTGTTGATAATGACCAGATTAACAACACGAACAAGCCAGCAGATGAAGTGAATACCAAAACAGATACCACTCAGCATCACATGAGTAAGGACAAACAGCACAAGAAAGCGATGTGCAAAGACGGTCGTTGTCCTGACCAGGCACCTGGAACCACGCAATCAAAAGAAACCGGTAAATAAATACGCCGGTAGTCTCTCGCTCAGGAGGAACTTCGGTTCCTCCTTATTCCTGAACTTCCCTTTCTTGCAACGTCATCTGATTACGCTATTGTGATCGTCTCTGTTCATCATCTTTGTGAATATAACTATGTCTTCTAACCTGTTACCGCAGGATAAAAATAGCCGCCGTCTGTTGCTGGCTTTCCTTGTAACTGTTGTTTTTATGGTTGCGGAAGTCATTGGCGGGCTGATTTCCGGCTCTCTGGCGTTGCTGGCGGATGCCGGTCATATGCTGACGGATGCTGCTGCATTGCTGGTAGCTTTAATGGCGGTACGTTTTGCGAAACGTAAGCCGAACTCACGTCATACTTTCGGATATCTGCGCCTGACCACCATGGCGGCTTTTGTTAATGCCGCCGCGCTGTTGGTAATAGTGGTGCTGATTGTCTGGGAAGCTATTGCACGTTTCTTTAATCCACAGCCGGTGATGGGCACCACGATGCTGGTTATCGCAATCGCCGGGCTGTTTGCCAATATTCTGGCGTTCTGGTTACTGCATCAGGGGCAGGAAAAGGCCAACATTAACGTGCGCGCTGCGGCACTGCATGTGCTGGGGGATTTGCTGGGCTCAATAGGTGCGGTGGCTGCAGCACTGATCATCATGTATACCGGCTGGACACCCATCGACCCGATTCTGTCGGTGCTGGTTTCCTGTCTGGTGCTGAACAATGCCTGGCGGCTGCTGCGTGAAAGCTTTCATGAGCTGCTCGAAGGTACGCCGGAGGAAATTGATATCGATAAATTGCGCCGCGATTTGTCGATGAGTATTCCTGAAGTCCGCAATGTTCATCACGTCCATGTCTGGCAGATTGGCGAACAGAGGCTGATGACGTTGCATGTGCAGGTGGTGCCACCGCACGATCACGATGCGCTGTTAGACCGAATTCAGCATCATTTGCGGGAGAAATGCAGTATTGGCCATGCGACTATCCAGATGGAATATGGTCGCTGTGAATCTCCAGACTGCGAGATAAATGAAATTCCGACGGCCAGCGCCGGGCACGACCATCACGGGCACAGCCACGCACATCATCACCACTGATCGTTCACAAACGGCAGAAAGCAAAACGCCTCCGTAGTGGAGGCGTTTTAGTTTTAAACGGATTCAGACGGTTTGTAGTGGCTGCGAGCCGTTTTGCTTCGCACTTTTGATCCACAACCACGAACCGTTCAGCGCAATCAGCGTCAGCAGCACGTATTCGAGCGCCATGGCATACACGCCCTGATAGGCAAAAATCGCCACGCTTATCACGTCAATCACCACCCACAGCAACCAGTTTTCAACGTATTTGCGCGTCATCAGCAGCATTGCCACAATCGACAGCACCATCATCGATGAATCCCAGAACGGGAAAGCATCCGGCTGCAGTTCAGGCATCTGCACGTTCAGCCCCAGCGCCTGCATCAGACTGACCGCCACCAGCGTAAGGGCGGCAAATACGCGATCAATGTTAAACGTCATCAGCAGAATACCGGCAACGCACACTGCGCCCCAGATCAGCGCCTTACGACGCGGTAACCAGCGGATCTGTAATTCGGCTTCCTGATCCGCTGTCTGACGGCTCCACGCGTACCAGCCATAAATATTGGCGGCAAAGAAGAAAATTTGCAGCAGCAGGCTGGCATAAAGCTGGATCTGGAAGAAAATGATCGCAAACAGAGTGACGTTGATCAGTCCGAATGCATAGTTGATCAGCTTTTCTTTGCTGGCATACCATATACACAGCAAACCAAAAATGGTGCCAACCGCTTCAATCCACGACAGGTCATATCCGCCTTTCCCGATAGGAATATGAACCAGAATATTGCTGGTACTGAAAAAATCCATCATCACGTCCTTCCTTTTTCGTCAGTCACATCGCTTGTGATTACAGGGCTTTGGCCTGCGTGCGTAATTTAAGTTGCGCCGCAAAATCCAGCATGCGGTTCAGCGGAATCAATGACTTCACACGCAGCGCCTCATCTACTTCTATCGCGTGTTCTGTTCCACCGTACTCCAGACCTTCTGCAATGGCTTTCAGACCGTTCATCGCCATCCACGGACAATGCGCGCAGGTACGGCAACTTGCTCCCTCACCTGCCGTTGGCGCTTCGAATAACTCTTTATCCGGACACGCCTGTTGCATTTTGTAGAAAATTCCGCGATCGGTGGCTACGATCAGCTGTTTCTGAGGCAGCGTTTTTGCCGCCTGTATCAGCTGACTGGTGGAACCCACGGCATCGGCCATATCCACAATGGCCTGAGGAGACTCAGGATGCACCAGAACAGCGGCATTTGGATACAAACCTTTCATTCGGGTCAGGGCCTGGGTTTTAAACTCGTCATGGACGATACAGGCGCCCTGCCAGCAAAGAACATCCGCCCCTGTCTGCTTGCGAACGTAATTTCCGAGGTGACGGTCCGGTGCCCAGATGATTTTTTCACCCAGACTATCAAGATGTTCAATCAGTTCTACCGCGATGCTCGAAGTCACGACCCAATCAGCCCGGGCTTTTACCGCCGCCGAGGTATTAGCGTAGACCACTACGGTGCGATCGGGATGCTGGTCGCAAAAATCTGAGAAAGCCTGTTCCGGGCAACCCAGATCCAGCGAGCATTCCGCATTGAGTGTCGGCATCAGCACTGTTTTTTCCGGGCTGAGGATTTTCGCCGTTTCGCCCATGAAGCGCACGCCGGCCACCAGCAGCGTGGATGCGGGATGCTGGCTGCCAAAGCGCGCCATCTCCAGCGAGTCTGCGACAATGCCCCCGGTTTCTTCAGCAAGCGCCTGAATTTCAGGATCAGTGTAGTAATGCGCCACCATTACGGCATCACGTTCTTTCAGCAGTTTTTTGATCTTCTCTTTATAAAAGGTCTTTTCATCTGCACTCAGAACCGCGGGTTTAGGAGGAAAAGGATAAACCGTCGCATTCAGATCCAATGTTTCGCTCATACTCGTCATCTCATTCAGTCAGGCAGTAGGCCTGAAAAGCCAGAAGCCGCAACAGATCCCGTCCGGAAACCCGTTGGTTTTGTATGCTAAACAAAATACCGCAAAACACAGGGAAAGTCGTCCATATATTAGCCATAAGGCTAAAAATGTTTACTGCACTTAAAACAGGAGTGAGTTGAGCAAAATACAGGAAAATTGAAGATAACGATGGAAGGAGGTTTCGTGCATCACATGCGAAAAAAGCGCCAAAAGGCGCTTTTCTCTGAAAGTGTGCTTTAGATGGTGGGCCGTGCTGGATTCGAACCAGCGACCAATTGATTAAAAGTCAACTGCTCTACCAACTGAGCTAACGGCCCATCTAAATGCTGGGTACTACTTTTTATTGTCGGCGTCTAAAACTATTCAGGGCGTTCACTCTAAAAGAGTGGTGGGCCGTGCTGGATTGACTCGGTTTCACCTCGCCCTGCGGGCAACGCTTGCGCGTTGTCGTCTCGCTTCGCTCGGCTCGAACCATGGGTTCTCATCCTGCACTGCTTCACTACGTTTTCCACTTTAAAAGTGGTGGGCCGTGCTGGATTCGAACCAGCGACCAATTGATTAAAAGTCAACTGCTCTACCAACTGAGCTAACGGCCCTTCCTGAATACTTCTGTCTGCCTGCGTGTCTTGCAGTTGGTGTGCAAGCCACATGCAATAATGGTTTAGATTTGGTGGGCCGTGCTGGATTGACTCGGTTTCACCTCGCCCTGCGGGCAACGCTTGCGCGTTGTCGTCTCGCTTCGCTCGGCTCGAACCATTGGTTCTCATCCTGCACTGCTTCACTACATTTTCCACTTTAAAAGTGGTGGGCCGTGCTGGATTCGAACCAGCGACCAATTGATTAAAAGTCAACTGCTCTACCAACTGAGCTAACGGCCCTTCTAAACCTACTGCATATTGCCTAAATCTCTGACAGCGTTAGCCGTTTGGAGTTGTCTGGGCAACGGCGGCATATATTACTTATTTAACTTTTCAGTGCAACTTTAATTTTCAGAAATAGTGCTAACTGATGGCGTTTCACACACTCAAGCCCAGAAAATGCACGATATGTACATTTTCCAGACCTGAATGAGGAACTACTTTGCAGATAAACGTTTTTGAGCTTGTTTTGCCGCATCGGTATTTGGGTACTGTTTTACAACCTGCGTGAAGACGGCTTTGGCTTTATCAGCCTGACCTTTCTCCTGCATGATCACCCCAACCTTAAACATCGCGTCAGAACTTTTTGGAGACTTAGGATAGTTTTTGACCACAACTGCAAAATAATACGCAGCGTCGTCTTTTTTACCCTTGTTGTAATACAACTGTCCTAACCAGTAGTTGGCGTTAGGCTGATAAGTTGAATCAGGATATTTTTTGACGAAACTCTGAAAGGCAGCGATCGCCTCATCATACTGTTTCTTTTCCAGCGCCAGGGAAACCGCAGCATTGTAATCGCTGTTCACGTCACCGGTGCTTGCAGGCGCTTGTGCAGCACCCGAGTCAGGTGTTGCGGCAGCAGAACCGGATGCGTCACCTGTGGCAGCGGCAGCGCCCGTACTGGCGGCTCCGGCATTGCCCTGGCTTAAGCTGTCCAGTTGATTAAAAATTTGCTTCTGGCGATCACCAAGCTGACTCAACTGATACTGGTTCTCCTGGATTTGACCACGAAGAGTATCCATATCACGTTGGGTATCAGAAAGTTGTTGCTGGAGTTGAGTTAATAGCTGGCTGTGAGCGTTAGAAATACGCTCCAGGGAGGTGACCCGATCTTCAATCGAGCCTGAGCCGACATTACTGATTGGCGCTTGGGCAGTAGCGGCCCATGGGACCGCTACGCCAACCAGTAACGACAGACTCAACAAGTGAGTTCTGAAGTTACTGCTCATACTATTCTCTTAGTATACCAGTACGGCACGACGGTTTTTAGCGTATGCCGCTTCGTCATGGCCCAGTACAGCTGGTTTTTCTTTACCGTAAGAAACGATAGAGATTTGGTCAGCAGAAACGCCTTTGCCTTGCAGGTACATTTTAACAGCAGTAGCACGACGTTCGCCCAGGGCGATGTTGTACTCTGGAGTACCACGTTCGTCAGCATGACCTTCTACAGTCACTTTGTAAGACGGGTTGCTACGCAGGAATGCTGCGTGCGCGTCTAACATCTGAGCGAATTCAGAAGACACATCGTATTTGTCCAGGCCAAAGTAAACGATGTTGTTTTTCTGCAGTTCTTGCATCTGCAGACGAGCTTGCTCTTCTGAAGACATGTTAGCGTTTTCAGTGCCAGCGCCAGAGTTCAGACCCATACCATTGGATTGGTCGTTGTCTGCGTTTTTGTGAGAACTACAAGCAGCTACTGCCAGTACAGGCAACGCCAGCATCAGCCCTTTCAGCACTTTATTCAGTTGCATCTATTCGATCCTTTTATAATTTTTTGCCATACATAGTTTTCTATGCATTACAGATACGGCGACCAGGCAGGAAATTTGACCTGTCCATCAGTTGCCGGAAGACGCGCTTTGAAGCGCCCATCAGTCGATACCAACTGCAATACGGAACCCAGACCCTGTGAAGAGCTGTAAATTACCATGGTGCCGTTTGGTGCGAGGCTAGGCGTTTCATCCAGGAACGTGTCCGTCAATGTTTGAACGGCTCCCGTTGCCAGATCTTGTTTAGCGATGTGCTGTGTACCGCTGGCGCTGCTCACCATCACCAGGAACTTACCATCTGCACTTACGTCAGAGTCCTGATTCTGCGAGCCTTCCCAGGTCAGACGCTGTGGCGCACCGCCATTAATATTGACTTTATAAACCTGCGGACGACCGCCCTGATCCGACGTGAACGCCAGATTCTGGCTGTCCGGGAACCAGGTTGGTTCGGTATTGTTGCTACGTCCGTTTGTTACCTGACTAATCTGACCAGAAGACAGATTCATCACATACAGGTTCAGGCTGCCGTCTTTAGACAGAGCGAAAGCCAGTTTGCTGCCATCAGGTGAGAACGCCGGTGCACCGTTGTGACGCGGGAATGAAGCAATCTGTTTGATCGCGCCATTAGCCAGAGTCTGAACAACCAGTGCTGAACGACCACTTTCGAACGTGACGTATGCCAGCTTGCTGCCATCAGGAGACCAGGCCGGAGACATCAAAGGCTCTGGGGAACGATGAACCACGAACTGGTTGTAACCGTCATAATCCGCTACACGCAGTTCATACGGGAATTTACCGCCGTTGGTCTGCACGATATAAGCGATACGGGTACGGAATGCGCCTTTAACACCGGTCAGCTTTTCGAAAACTTCGTCACTGGCGGTATGGGCGGAATAACGCAACCACTGTTTGGTCACTTTGTACTGGTTTTGTGCCAGCACGGTACCTGGTGCTCCAGAGGTATCAACAAGCTGGTAAGACACCACGTAGCTGCCATCGGCTGCAGGCTGAACCTGACCGATAACAACCGCATCAATACCCAGCGCGGTCCATGCAGCAGGAGTCACTTCTGCGGCAGAGGTCGGCTGTTGTGGCATACGTGATGCATCAATAGGATTGAACTTGCCGCTGTTACGTAAGTCAGCTGCAACAATACCACCCACATCTTCAGGTGGTGTACCCGGGCCAGCCCATTTGAATGGCACAACGCCAATCGGACGAGCTGTATCTACCCCTTGGGTAATTTCAATGCGAACTTCTGCATGAACTACAGATGCCCACATCATCAAAAGGCCGAACGCTACTCGAAATGCCTGCTTCATTGTATCTCCCTTATCTGGACGTATCTGCCCGCGATAATTTAGCAGAATTTTAACAAACCAACGCATACAAAACTAGAATTACACCTTGCAATCTATCGTAAAAATCTGAAAAGAAATTATTTTCGTCTTTCTACGGTTTAAAATCTATCGGAGCATTTTTAAAGACTTCATAGACTGCTTCAGAAGGCGGTTTCGGGAATTTCGCCTGTCGGGCCGCGGCAAGCGCTGCCTGACAAAGTGCAGGATCCCCACCTTCCGCCGACACGCTGATTAGCGAGCCATCCGGGTTCATTTTAACGCGCAACGAACAGGTCTTACCTGCATACGATGACGCGTCATAGAATCTGCTCTCGATAGCAGCCTTAATCTGGCTACCATAGTTAGCAATATCTGCACCTGATGCGCCTGCCTTTTTCTGCGTCCCCTTCCCTGCCGGAGCAGAAGCGCCGCCACCTGTTGCGCCTTTCGGTGCATTTTTGGAGTCAGCAAGGCCATCAAATAAGTTATTCGCATCAGCCGCTTCTTTTGCAGCAGCGGCGGCAGCAGCTTTTTTATCGGCTGCGGCTTTCTTCGCTGCAGCGGCAGCTTCTGCTTTTTTCTCGGCAGCAGCAGCGGCTTTCGCATCGGCAGCTGCTTTCGCATCCGCTTCAGCCTGTGCTTTTGCATCTGCAGCGGCCTGCGCTTTGGCTTCTGCAGCAGCTTGTTTCTTCGCTTCTGCAGCCGCTTCTTTCTTCGCGTCAGCTTCTGCTTGTTTCTTCGCAGCGGCAGCAGCGGCAGTCGCTTCAGCCTCTGCTTTTTTCTGAGCATCAGCAGCGGCTTTTTTCTGCGCATCAGCTTGTGCTTTAGCCGCTTCTTTCGCGGCATCCGCTTTGGCTTGTGCAGCCGCTTTTGCTGCTTCGGCTTTCGCTTGTGCAGCGGCAGCTTCAGCCTGCTTCTGTTGTTCTTTCGCCTGTTCAGCGGCTTGCTCAGCTTGTTTTTGCTGCTGAGCCTGTTCCTGAGCCTGCTGCTTCGCATCCTGCTGCGCTTGCAGACGCTCTTTTTCAAGTTCTTTCAGGCGCTGTTGTTCGGCGGCCTGTTTCTGCTGAAGCTCTTCAGCCTGTTGTTCTGATTTTTTCTGACGCGCTGCAGCAGCGCGTTGGGAATCAGCCTGTTGCTGTTGCTGACGGTTGTACTGATCGACCACGGCACTGGGATCAACCATTACGGCAGAGATATCGCTGCCGCCACCGCCCCCACTCATGCTGGTATCTTCGTCCAGCGATCCCAAAATCAGCAGGCCTATAATGATGATATGCAGAACGACCGAAACAATAACGGCGCGTTTGAGCTTATCGTTTTGTTCAGTTGCAGTTGCCTTTACCAAAATAGATTTCCCAAGACAGGATTACTAAAAACCCGGTTTCCTGTATTGCCTGTCATACTTTTAACAAGCCAGAGAATGCCGGGTTTCAAATAAGTGTTACAAATTACCTATCCTCAGATAGGTTGTGTCATCAATCCGACAGACTTCACGCCAGCCTGATGCAGCATGTTCAGCGCCTTAATGATTTCATCATAAGGTACATCTTTAGCGCCGCCGATCAGGAATACCGTTTTCGGATTGGCCTGAATTCGGCTGGTCGCTTCCGCGATAACCTGCTGTTCAGGCAATTGTTCCATACGCTGATGATCCACCACTATGGTGTACTGACCCACGCCTGAGACTTCGACAATCACTGGCGGGTTATCATCGCTGGATACCGTTTTGGAATCCGTCGCGTCTGGCAGATCCACTTCCACGCTCTGAGTAATGATGGGGGCTGTTGCCATAAAAATCAGTAACAGAACCAGCAATACGTCCAGCAGCGGAACAATGTTGATCTCCGACTTACCTTCGCGACGGTTACGACGACCTCGTGAACGAGCCATACTCTCCCCCTTTAGTTACTGCTGGTTTCGCGAGAGAAAGCCTGACGGTGCAGGATGGCCGTAAATTCTTCCATGAAGTTATCGTAGTTTTGCTCAAGCTTGTTCACACGCTGGTTCAGGCGGTTATACGCCATAACCGCAGGGATAGCAGCAAACAAACCGATCGCCGTTGCGATCAGTGCTTCTGCGATACCCGGCGCAACCATTTGCAGGGTGGCTTGTTTTACAGAACCTAAACCGATAAAGGCGTGCATGATCCCCCAGACCGTACCAAACAGGCCGATATACGGGCTGATGGAACCGACGGTACCAAGGAAAGGAATGTGCATTTCAAGAGATTCGAGTTCACGGTTAAAGGAAATACGCATCGCACGTGAAGAGCCCTCAATCACAGACTCAGGCGCATGGCTGTTGGCACGATGAAGACGCGCAAACTCTTTAAAACCGGAATGGAAGATTTGCTCTGCCCCGCTCAGGGTTTCGCGACGGCCCTGGCTTTCCTGATACAAACGGGAAAGCTCAATACCGGACCAGAATTTATCTTCAAACGCTTCTGCCTCACGGGTGGCTGCATTCAGCACTTTCGTGCGTTGAATGATGATCGCCCAGGACGCGACAGAGAAGCACACCAGGATAAGCATAATCAGCTTAACCAGGATGCTGGCCTTTAAAAATAAATCAAGCATGTTCATGTCAGTCACTGCTTAAACTCCGCGACAATAGACTTAGGAAGCGCACGTGGCTTCATTTGGTGTGGATCAATGCACGCAATCAACACTTCCGCAGAACTCAGAAGGTTTCCATGCGAATCAAGAATTCGTTGTGCAAAAGTAAGAGAAGCTCCGCGAATGGACGTAATCTCACTCTGGACATCCAGCAAGTCATCTAAGCGAGCTGGTGCAAAGTATTCGACCGTCATGCGGCGGACAGCAAAAGCGACATGTTCTCCCAGCAACTGCTGCTGGTGAAAATTGCGTTGGCGCAACATCTCTGTGCGAGCCCTTTCATAAAAGGCGACGTATCGGGCATGGTAGACCACACCTCCCGCGTCTGTGTCTTCAAAGTAGACACGAACCGGCCATCGGAACAACGAATTACTCACTCTACATCCCGTAATGCAATTTGACGGCACTACTATACTCAAGTGAGTTGGGGTTGGGAATGGGTTGCATTGCTGGAACGAAAATAATTATGGGCCAGAGCGGCCCATAGGACGATTACTGTAAATTTGTCTTTTATTTCAGCAAAGAATCAGCTGAAAAAGTAAAAAAGTCCTGCGGCCAGCGCAATCATAGCAAGTATCGGAGAGAAGAACGCCTTCCACACCGATTTATGCGGACGAAAGCCAAGGCCGTGGATCACACCGGCACAGACTGCCCATATCAGAATGATACCGTGCCAGACTTCGAGCTGACTGGTTGACGAAGCAAACATGCCCGGTTTCCAGAACACACAGCCGGCAAGCACCAGTGACATCACAAGCGAAAGGGCCCGCAAGGGGCCCTTGTCTGTGATGGCGTAGAGTTTATCCACGATCACACTCATTTCTACTTCTCTTCTTTAGCCGCTTTATTGGCTTCGCTGTGTTCAAACGCCAGCGCGGTAATGATACCGAATGAGCAAGCCAGTAAGGTGCCGAGGATCCAGGCAAAATACCACATGGTGTTCTCCTTAATACAACGAATGCTTGTTGTTCTCGATGTAGTGTTTATCGAGGCGACCGAACATCTTGTAATACGCCCATGAGGTGTAAATCAGGATGATTGGCACAAAGATACAGGCAACAACGGTCATCACTCTGAGCGTCAGCAAGGTGGATGTCGCATCCCACATAGTCAGGCTGGCGTTCGGCTCAGTGATTGACGGCATCACGAACGGGAACATAGTGATACCTGCAGTCAGGATCACACAAGCGATAGTCAGTGAGTTACTGATGAATGCCAGCGCCGCTTTGTTCATGCGTGAGAACAAAATGGTCAGCAGCGGCAAAATCACACCCAGTGCAGGGATCGCCCACAGACCAGGGGTCTTGTTGAAGTTAGCCAGCCATGCACCTGCTTCATGAGACACCGTTTTGCGCAGCGGATTAGACGGGCCGGCGTGGTCCATAACAGACGTCACGGTGAAGCCATCAATCCCTTTCACTAACCAGATACCTGCCAGCAGGAAGCACACCATCATCACCAGCGCAGAAATCTGCGACGCGGTGCGGGTACGCAGGTGCAATTCACCCACGGTACGCATTTGCAGATAGGTCGCACCCTGCGTGATAAGCATGGTCAGGCTGACCAGACCGGCCAGAATGCCGTACGGGTTCAGCAGGCCCAGCAAATTGCCGGTATAGAACAGACGCAGATCGCTGTCGATGTGGAACGGAACACCCAGCAGCAGGTTACCGAACGCCACACCGAAGACCAGTGCAGGCACGAAGCTGCCGATAAAGATGCCCCAGTCCCACATGCCACGCCAGCGCGGGCTCTCGAGTTTTGAACGATAGTCAAAGCCCAGCGGACGGAAGAACAAGGCGCACAGCACCAGCACCATCGCGGCATAGAAGCCGGAGAATGCCGCCGCGTAAACCATCGGCCATGCAGCAAATAATGCACCACCGGCGGTGATCAGCCAGACCTGGTTACCGTCCCAGTGCGGGGCGATGGCGTTGATCATCACGCGGCGATCAGTATCGGTTTTACCGATAATGCGCACCAAAATGCCCACGCCCATATCAAATCCATCGGTGACTGCGAAGCCGATAAACAGCACGCCAATCAGCACCCACCAGATGAACCGTAAAACTTCATAATCAAACATAAGTGGACTCCCTATTACCGAGCTTGCTCAAGTGGCGCTGAAGTTTGTTCATAATGATAACGGCCAGTTTTCAGGCTGCTTGGGCCCAGGCGCGCATATTTGAACATCAGGAACATTTCAGCAACCAGGAACAGGGTGTACAGGCCACAGATGAGGATCATCGAGGAAAGTACATCACCCACAGTCAGTGAAGAGTGCGCAACCGCAGTCGGTAACACCTCACCAATAGCCCAAGGCTGACGGCCATATTCGGCCACGAACCAACCCGCTTCGACAGCAATCCATGGCAATGGAAGGCCGATGAATACCGCGCGATGTAACCAGCGTTTCTGACCAATCTTGCCGCGCAATACGGTGTAGAAGGACAGCGCAATCAGCACGAACATCAGGATGCCGCAGGCAACCATGATACGGAATGCGAAGTAAAGCGGCAGAACACGCGGGATAGAATCTTTGGTCGCTTTCTGAATTTGTGCGTCAGTCGCACCCGCCGGGTTGTCGGTATAGCGCTTAAGCAACATACCGTAGCCCAGATCCTGCTTAGCATTTTCGAAATCGCTGCGCACTTTAGGGTCAGTGTTACCTGAACGCAGTTCTTCCAGCAGGGTGTACGCTTTCATACCATTGCGGATACGCACTTCGTGTTGCGCCATCAGGTCTTTCAGCCCGGTAACAGGCGTATCAACAGAACGGGTGGCAATCAGGCCGAGCAGGTATGGGATCTGAATAGAATATTCATTTTCCATTTTATCCTGGTTAGGCATACCAAACAGCGTGAAGCTGGCCGGTGCAGGTTGGGTGTCCCACTCTGCTTCGATAGCCGCCAGTTTGGTTTTCTGCACGTCACCCATTTCGTAACCGGATTCATCACCCAGCACGATAACGGAAAGTACGGCAGCCAGACCAAAGCTTGCAGCAATCGCAAATGAGCGTTTCGCGAAACCGACGTCACGACCTTTAAGCAGGTAGTAAGAGCTGATAGCCAGGATGAACATCGCGCCAGTCACATAGCCGGACGCTACGGTGTGAACGAATTTAACCTGCGCAACCGGGTTCAGAACCAGCTCAGAGAAGCTGACCATTTCCATACGCATGGTTTCGTAGTTGAAGGTGGAAGCAATCGGGTTTTGCATCCAGCCGTTCGCCACCAGGATCCACAAGGCAGACAAGTTTGAGCCAAGCGCCACAAACCAGGTCACTGTCATGTGTTGAACTTTAGAAAGACGATCCCAACCGAAGAAGAACAGGCCGACTAAAGTGGATTCCAGGAAGAACGCCATCAAACCTTCGATCGCCAGAGGCGCACCGAAGATATCACCGACGTAATGTGAGAAATATGACCAGTTAGTACCGAACTGGAATTCCATGGTTAAACCGGTTGCAACGCCCAGCGCAAAGTTAATTGCAAAGAGTTTGCCCCAGAATTTGGTCATATCTTTATAGATTTGTTTGCCGGAAAGCACATAAACCGTTTCCATAATTGCCAGTAAAAACGCCATACCCAGCGTTAATGGGACAAATAGGAAATGGTACATGGCTGTTAAAGCAAACTGTAAACGCGACAGTTCAACGATATCAAACATCTTGACCCCTTGCTCCTCGGAGGAAGACCCCAAATTGCGATCTTTGACGAACCGGTTGCCGGAACGCCTCATGACTACCAATATTCAAATGTGTGTAGAACAGAGATGCCCGCGGCAGGCACTCTGGACCCGGAAAGCGCACGGTCAGTAAGCCTTGTAAAAGGCTGATGAACAGGCGAAATCACGGGGAAAAGTAAACATACAAAAAACTGATGTTACAGGACCAATATGTTACGCCAGTAATCCCACACATTAAATAGGTTTTTTAGTGACCCAAAGCGGATTTCCGTATACAGGTCAATTTAAGAACAAAGCAGTAAAAATCACTGTAATTGATCTGCCGCAATTTAAGCCTATCTCCTTGTTTATTTCTATATTACCCACATCAATTTCTAAAAAAATATTTCAGGATGTTAACCGTTGGTTTCATTGAGCTTTAAGGGTGGCTTTAATGTTAATTAATTGTGTTTATATAGTTGTCATTAATATCTATTTCGCTACCTGACGAAACCTAATTATTAACCTTTCATTTCCAATGAACCTATTGTGCTGTGTTAATAAATGTAGCTCAATTCAGCGAATGTTAAATATTTCGCTTAAAATAAAAAAGGCCACCCGAAGGCGGCCAACATGTCGAATCAGTTTCTTATATAAATCGACTTAAATCGCACCGGAATTTTTCCGGCGCGACAGGTAATGCTTATTGCGGCAGGACAGATTTCACGGCTTCGCCGATGTCTGCCAGGCTGCGAACGGTTTTAACGCCGGCCGCTTCCAGTGCTGCAAATTTCTCGTCTGCAGTGCCTTTACCACCGGCAATGATGGCACCTGCGTGGCCCATACGTTTGCCTTTAGGTGCAGTCACACCGGCAATGTAGCCCACAACCGGCTTAGTCACATGTGCTTTGATGTACGCGGCAGCTTCTTCTTCTGCGTTACCACCGATTTCACCGATCATGACGATCACTTCAGTCTGTGGATCTTCCTGGAACAGCTTCAGGATATCGATGAAGTTGGAGCCTGGGATCGGGTCACCACCGATGCCGACGCAAGTTGACTGGCCGTAACCATAATCAGTCGTCTGCTTAACCGCTTCATAAGTCAGTGTACCGGAGCGGGAAACGATGCCCACTTTGCCTGGCAGATGAATATGGCCAGGCATGATGCCAATTTTGCATTCGCCAGGCGTGATAACGCCCGGGCAGTTTGGCCCGATCATCACGGCATCACTTTGATCCAGTTTCACTTTAACCACCAGCATATCCAGCGTCGGGATGCCTTCAGTGATACAGATGATCAGTTTAATGCCTGCATCCAGCGCTTCCAGAATGGAATCTTTACAGAAAGGTGCCGGAACATAAATCACAGATGCCGTTGCGCCGGTGGTTTCTACCGCTTCACGCACGGTGTTAAATACTGGCAGACCCAGGTGCTCGGTGCCGCCTTTGCCTGGCGTAACGCCGCCAACCATTTTTGTGCCATAAGCGATAGCTTGTTCAGAGTGGAAAGTGCCCTGGCTACCAGTGAAACCCTGGCAGATAACTTTGGTATTCTTGTTGATTAAAATCGACATTATTTCCCCTCCACTGCCGCGACAACTTGTTGAGCCGCATTCGTCAGGCTGGTCGCTGCAATGATGTTCAAACCGCTGTCTGCCAGTTTTTTGGCACCCAGCTCTGCATTGTTACCTTCAAGACGTACCACAACCGGTACGCTGACGCCCACTTCTTCCACCGCACCGATGATACCGTCGGCGATCAGGTCGCAACGTACGATACCGCCGAAGATGTTTACGAAGACGGCTTTCACTTTTTCATCAGAAAGGATGATTTTGAAGGCTTCGGTCACGCGTTCTTTGGTTGCACCACCGCCAACATCCAGGAAGTTAGCCGGTTCGCCGCCGTGCAGTTTCACGATGTCCATGGTACCCATTGCCAGACCGGCACCGTTCACCATGCAACCGATGTTGCCGTCGAGCGCAACGTAGTTCAGTTCCCACTGCGCAGCCTGAGATTCACGGGCATCTTCCTGGCTGTAATCGCGCATTTCACGCAATTCTGGCTGACGGAACAAGGCATTACCGTCTGCACCCAGTTTGCCGTCGAGGCAGATCAGGTCGCCTGCGGTGGTCACCACCAGCGGGTTGATTTCGATCAGCGCCAGATCGCGCTCAAGGAAGATGTTCGCCAGACCCATGAAGATCTTAGTGAACTGCTGAACCTGCTTACCGGTCAGACCCAGTTTGAAAGCCAGTTCGCGACCCTGATAAGGCTGCGGACCTGCCAGCGGATCCAGAGCTACTTTATGGATCAGATGTGGCGTTTCTTCTGCCACTTTCTCAATTTCCACGCCGCCTTCTGTAGACGCCATGAACACCACACGACGGGAGCTGCGATCCACTACCGCACCGAGGTACAGTTCCTGATCGATATCCGTTGCTGCTTCAACCAGGATCTGGTTAACAGGCTGACCGCTGGCGTCTGTCTGGTAAGTGACCAGACGTTTACCCAGCCAGTGCTCAGCAAAAGCGCGAATTTCTTCTTTGCTTTTAACCACTTTCACGCCGCCCGCTTTACCGCGGCCACCGGCATGAACCTGACATTTCACCACCCACGGACCCGCACCGATTTTCGATGCAGCCTCTTCCGCTTCACGCGGGGTGGAACAGGCGAAGCCTGATGGTGCTGGCAGGCCGTAGCGCAGGAACAGCTGTTTCGCCTGATACTCGTGTAAATTCATGATGTTCTATCCATTCTTATTCGGTAAGTAGGAAGGCTTATCAGGGCACAGCGAGCTGTGCCGCAGATTTTTCGATCTCTAATCTTTCGCTGTGCCGGGACTAGACGTCCAGCAGCAGACGAGCCGGATCTTCCAGCATTTCTTTGATGGTCACCAGGAAGCCGACCGATTCACGGCCGTCCACCAGACGGTGATCGTAGGACAGTGCCAGATACATCATTGGCAAAATCACTACCTGACCATTAACCGCCATAGGACGATCTTTAATGGCATGCATGCCGAGGATCGCACTCTGTGGTGGGTTGATGATTGGCGTGGACATCAGGGAGCCGAAGACGCCGCCGTTGGTCACCGTAAAGTTACCGCCGGTCAGTTCTTCCACTTTCAGTTTGCCGTCACGACCTTTAATCGCCAGCTCTTTGATTTGCTTCTCGATATCAGCCATGCCCAGGGTATCTACGTCACGCAGGACTGGCGTAACCAGACCACGTGGCGTTGATACAGCGATGCTGACATCGAAATAGTTGTGGTAAACCACAT
Organism: Rahnella bonaserana; assembly: GCF_019049675.1. GTDB lineage: Bacteria > Pseudomonadota > Gammaproteobacteria > Enterobacterales > Enterobacteriaceae > Rahnella > Rahnella bonaserana. The sequence goes on from NZ_JAFMOW010000065.1 coordinate 108,940, forward strand.
CATCGCCATCAATAGAAGCGTTCACTTCCGGATAGCGTTTCAGCGCTTCAACCACAGCTTTCAGATAGAAAGACATGAAGCCCAGACGCACGCCGTGACGTTTTTCGAAACCATCACCGTACTGCTTACGCAGATCCATGATTGGCTTCATATTGATTTCGTTGAAGGTGGTCAGCATCGCAGTGCTGTTCTTCGCTTCAAGCAGACGCTCGGCAACACGCTTACGCAGACGGGTCATAGGAACACGTTTTTCGCTACGTGAACCCAGAGCAGGCGCGGCGCTGGCGGCCGGAGCTGCGGCTGGCGCGGCTGCCGGTTTGGCGTCTTTGGCTTTCGCCAGGTGCTGTTCGATATCTTCACGGGTCAGACGACCGCCGACACCGCTGCCTTTAATGGCGCTGGCATCCAGAGAATGTTCAGCAATCAGGCGGCGGATAGCCGGGCTGAGTGCGTCATTGTTCTCTTCTTCCAGTGCTGCCGTGTGGCGTGCCGCAGGAGTCGCTTCTTTTTCGGAGCTTTTCTCAGTGCTTGGCTTACCGGAGCTGTTGCCAGGACGGATACGCGCCAGAATCTGACGGGAAATCACGGTGGCGCCTTCGTCTTCGATGATGCTGTCCAGAATACCGGCTTCACTTGCCGGGACTTCCAGAACCACTTTATCGGTTTCAATTTCTACCAGTACATCGTCACGCTCAACACTGTCGCCCGGTTTTTTGTGCCAGGTGGCAACCGTCGCATCCGCAACGGATTCAGGAAGGTCAGGGACCAGAATATCTACGCTACTCATTATAAATCCTTCTTATGTTCCATAGTGTTAACTCACGCCAACGCGTTATTTAACGTTAAGCGCATCGTTAACCAGATCTTGCTGTTGCTTCTGGTGAACGGACATGTAGCCGACTGCCGGAGAGGCAGAGGCCGGGCGTCCTGCGTAACGTAAAGAAGCCCCGAAAGGAATCACTTCACGGAAATTGTGCTGGCTGCAATACCACGCGCCCTGGTTCAGCGGCTCTTCCTGACACCAGACGAAATCATGAACGTGTGAGAATTTCTCAAGCACTTCCTGAATCGCTTTGTGCGGGAACGGGTAAAGCTGCTCGATGCGGACAATCGCCACATCGGTTTGCTCGTTTTTGCGACGTTGTTCCAGCAGGTCGTAGTAAACCTTACCGGAGCACATCACCACGCGCTTAACCTGTTTTGGATCCAGCTCGTCAATTTCACCAATCGCTGGCAGGAAGCTGCCGTCGGCCAGTTCTTCCAGCGTAGAAACCGCCAGAGGATGACGCAACAGTGACTTCGGTGACATCACGATCAGCGGACGGCGCATACCGCGCAGTGCCTGACGACGGATCATGTGGTAAACCTGCGCCGGGGTAGACGGGATACACACCTGCATGTTTTGCTCAGCGCAAAGTTGCAGATAACGCTCCAGACGCGCGGAGGAGTGCTCCGGCCCCTGCCCTTCGTAGCCGTGCGGCAGCAGCATAACCAGACCACACATGCGGCCCCATTTCTGTTCGCCGGAACTGATGAACTGGTCGATAACCACCTGCGCACCGTTGGCGAAGTCACCGAACTGCGCTTCCCAGATGGTCAGGGTGCGCGGTTCAGCTGTGGCATAACCGTATTCAAAGGCCAGTACCGCTTCTTCAGAAAGCACGGAATCCCAGACGTTGAACTCGCCCTGGCTGTTATGAATATTCGCCAGCGGCACGTACACGGAACCGTTTTTCTGATTGTGGATAACCGCATGACGGTGGAAGAACGTCCCGCGACCGGTATCTTCACCGGACAGACGAATCGGAATGCCTTCGTCTACCAGCGTAGCGTACGCCAGATTTTCTGCGCCGCCCCAGTCGAATTTCTTATTACCTTCAGCCATCTCGTTACGATCGCCGTAAATCTTGGCAACGCGCGACTGCATTTCGATCGCATCCGGTACATGGCTGACGCGACGCGCCAGTTCCTGCAGACGTTTCAGCTCAACCTTATTCGGGTATGGCTCATCCCACTCGTGATTCAGATACGGTGACCAGGTGAAAGTGTGCATGTCATTCTGACGCCACTCTTCCACGACACATTCACCGGCATCCAGCGCATCACGGTACAGATTGACCATTTCCGTGGCATCTTCGAGGCTGGCAACATTCTGCTCAGTCAGGACATCAGCGTAGATCTTGCGTGGCGTCGGGTGTTTCTTGATCTTGGTGTACATCAGCGGCTGGGTTGCGCTAGGTTCGTCGGCCTCGTTATGGCCGTGGCGACGGTAGCAAACCAGGTCGATCATGACGTCACGTTTAAAGGTGTTACGGAAATCCAGTGCCAGACGGGTCACGAAAGCGACCGCTTCAGGATCATCTGCATTGACGTGGAAAATCGGTGCCTGCACCATTTTCGCGATATCAGTACAGTAATCGGTAGAACGCGCATCTTTTGGATTCGAGGTGGTGAAGCCCACCTGGTTATTGATGACGATACGCACGGTACCGCCCACTTCATAACCGCGTGCCAGCGACATGTTCAGGGTTTCCTGAACCACACCCTGACCGGTAATTGCCGCGTCACCGTGGATGGTGATTGGCAGAACCATGTTGCTGCGCGCTTCGTCCAGACGGTCACGACGGGCACGAACAGAACCGATGACAACCGGGCTGACGATTTCCAGGTGCGACGGGTTAAACGCCAGCGCCAGGTGAACCATACCGCCTTCGGTTTCCACATCAGACGAATAGCCCATGTGGTATTTCACGTCACCGGTACCCAGGTGTTCTTTATGCTTACCGGAGAATTCGTCGAACAGGTCCTGAGGTTTTTTCCCCAGCACGTTGATCAGCACGTTCAGACGACCGCGGTGCGCCATACCCAGCACCACTTCACGCGTTCCATTTTTGCCGGCATGACGGATCATGTCTTTGAGCATTGGAACCAGCGCATCGCCGCCTTCGAGAGAGAAACGTTTTGCACCCGGGAATTTCGCGCCCAGATAACGTTCCAGACCTTCAGCTGCGGTCAGTTCTTTCAGGAAGGTTTTCTTTTCATCATTGGTGAAATTCGCACGCCCGGCCACGGATTCGATACGCTGTTGGATCCAGCGTTTCTCTTCGGTGTTGGTGATGTGCATATATTCCGCACCAATGGATCCGCAATAGGTTTGCTTCAGGGCTTTATACAGCTCGCCGAGCTGCATGGTTTCCTTGCCAATGGCAAATGAACCGACGTTGAAGGTCTCCTGGAAATCAGCTTCTGTCAGATGATGGAACGCAGGATCCAGATCAGGTACGTCGTCCAGTTTCCACAGGCCGAGGGGATCAAGGTTCGCGTTCTGATGGCCACGGAAGCGGAAGGCGTTGATTAACTGCAGCACCTTGACTTGCTTGGCATCCGTTTCCGGATCGCTGATGGAGGAGTTATAACGTGACGCGTCTTTCGCCAGGCGGCGGAAGTAGTCCCGTGTTTGAGAATGGAGTTGCTCTGGTTTCACACCCACTGTTGGTAGCTGTTTAAAAATTGAACGCCAGCTATCGTCAACGGAACCAGGATCGGTTAAGTAGTCTTCATAGAGTTGTTCTATGTAAGACTGGTTTGCACCCGCCAGATAGGAGGAATCCAGCCAGGCCTTCATTGCGCCGTTCTGCATCGTGATCCCTTAAGCTTTGAAGCTTTAGTTTTCGCCGTGGTTAATAATATTGACCGTGATACACCGCGGTAAAACGGTTTTCCTTACTAAAACAGTTCGCTGGTTGAGCGTTTGGCTCTTCAAGGAACCTTCAGAAATCCGCCAGATGCATGACTGATTTTTGAAGTTGCCCTGCTTTTTATTCTCTGCTCCTTACTGCTCCTTTATCCCCTCATTTTGACCCGGCTATCTTACTCCAGTCAGGCGCAACTTTGTTGCACTTGTTGCTACTTTGTTATTAAAAAATTACTTATTTGCTATCGTCGCCTCAGTTAACGCATTTGTAACTAAAGAAAGTGCAAAACCGGGGGTAACTAAATAACAGCGGGAACCTGAGTTCCCGCTGGTTGCGTCACCTACACCACTCAGGCACCACGCTGTAGAAGCATGGATTTGATATGGCCGATCGCCTTGGTCGGGTTCAGCCCTTTAGGACACACACTCACACAGTTCATGATGCTGTGGCAGCGGAATACGCTGAAAGCATCGTTCAGATCGTCAAGGCGCGATTGTGTTTCGGTATCGCGACTGTCGATCAGGAAGCGGTAAGCGGCCAGAAGGCCTGCCGGACCGACAAATTTGTCCGGATTCCACCAGAACGAAGGACAGGATGTTGAGCAGCAGGCACAGAGAATACATTCGTACAATCCGTCCAGCTTTTCACGGTCATCCGGCATCTGTAAATGTTCGCGCGCCGGAGGATTTTTCCCATCATTCAACAGGTAAGGTTTAATCTTCTCATACTGCTTATAGAATTGTCCCATGTCCACAACAAGGTCACGCACAACGGGTAACCCCGGCAACGGACGGATAACAATTTTCTTGCTGCCGTTACGCAACGTCGATACCGGCGTGATACACGCCAGACCATTTTTACCGTTCATGTTCACGCCATCTGAGCCACAAACACCTTCACGGCATGAGCGGCGGAAGGCCAGCGTCGGATCCTGTTCTTTCAGCAAAATCAGCGCGTCGAGCAACATCATGTCGCGCCCTTCTTTCGCTTCCAGCACATAATCTTTCATGTACGGAACGTCATCGACGTCCGGGTTGTAGCGATAAATCGAAAATTCAATTTTCATAATCTGTCTCCGCTCCGCCCTAGTAAGTACGCGCTTTCGGCGGGAACGCCGCGCGAAGCTTAGGCTGCATGTTCACCTCACGGCGGGTCATGCTTTCTGTTTCCGGCTGATACAGCGTATGGCACAACCAGTTCGCATCATCACGCTCAGGGAAGTCGAAGCGGCTGTGTGCGCCACGGCTTTCGGTGCGGTAGTTTGCAGAGACGGCAGTAGAGAACGCAGTTTCCATCAGGTTATCCAGCTCCAGACACTCGACGCGCTGAGTGTTGAATTCTGAAGAAGTATCATCCAGACGCGCTGATTTCAGACGCTCGCGGATCACTTTCAGTTCTTCCAGACCTTTCGCCATCGCATCACCTTCACGGAAGACCGAGAAGTTGTTCTGCATGCACGATTGCAGGTCTTTACGGATTGCCACCGGATCTTCACCTGAACGGGTGTTGTTCCAGCGGTTCAGACGTTCCAGAGACACATCGATATCATCCTGAGACGCATCGCGGCTTTCGCCCTGTTCGGTGATGGATTCCTGCAGATGCATACCCGCTGCACGACCAAACACCACCAGATCCAGCAGCGAGTTACCGCCCAGACGGTTAGCGCCATGAACCGATACGCAGGCGATTTCACCTACAGCGAACAGACCCGGGATCACTTCATCCTGACCTTGTGCATTCACACGCAGCGCCTGACCGGTCACTTTGGTCGGAATACCGCCCATCATATAGTGGCAGGTTGGGATCACAGGAATCGGCTCTTTCACCGGATCGACGTGCGCAAAGGTACGGGACAGTTCAAGGATACCCGGCAGGCGGGATTCCAGAACGTCTTTACCCAGATGATCAAGTTTCAGTTTGGCGTGCGGGCCCCACGGACCTTCACAGCCACGGCCTTCACGGATTTCGATCATAATGGAACGCGCCACCACGTCACGACCCGCCAGGTCTTTCGCATTCGGCGCATAACGTTCCATGAAACGCTCGCCGTCTTTATTAAGCAGATAACCGCCTTCACCGCGACAGCCTTCTGTCACCAGAACCCCGGCACCGGCGATACCGGTCGGGTGGAACTGCCACATTTCCATATCCTGCACCGGCACGCCGGCACGCAGCGCCATGCCGACACCGTCACCGGTATTAATGTGGGCGTTAGTGGTGGACTGATAAATTCGGCCTGCACCGCCGGTTGCCAGCACGGTCGCTTTGGCTTTGAAGTACACCACTTCACCGGTTTCGATACAGATAGCCGTACAACCGACGATCGCGCCGTCCTGGTTTTTCACTAAATCCAGTGAATACCATTCAGAGAAAATCGTGGTGCCGTTTTTCAGGTTTTGCTGGTACAGCGTGTGCAGCAAGGCGTGACCAGTACGGTCCGCGGCTGCCGCAGTACGTGCCGCCTGCTCGCCGCCGAAGTTCTTCGACTGACCGCCAAACGGACGCTGATAAATACGACCGTCTTCAAGACGGGAGAAAGGCAGCCCCATGTGTTCCAGTTCCAGAATCGCTTCCGGGCCGGTTTTACACATATATTCAATGGCGTCCTGGTCACCGATATAGTCGGAACCTTTTACGGTGTCGTACATGTGCCATTCCCAGTCATCCTCATGGGTGTTACCCAGCGCGACGGTGATACCGCCCTGCGCTGACACCGTATGGGAGCGGGTCGGGAAGACTTTTGAAATCAGGGCGCAAGACAGCCCCATTTGTGAAATCTGTAATGCGGCACGCATACCGGCGCCACCTGCACCGATAACGACAGCATCAAACTCTCTGACTGGCAGATTCATTTACTACGCTCCCCAAACAACAATTGTTCCGTAAAGTAGGTAAACCACTAAGGTCACGACGATGGCCAGTTGCAGCACAAGCCGGACAGCCAGCGGTTTCACATAGTCCGTTAACACCTGCCACATGCCGATCCACGCGTGGATCAGAATCGACAGCAGCGCCAGCAGTGTGAATACTTTGGTGATGGAGGAAGAGAAGAAGCCATGCCAGACATCAAATGTCAGTTCCTGAGCCAGAACCACGAAGCCCAGAATATAGAGGATGTACAGGGTGAGGATAATTGCGGAAGCACGCAGTAACAGCCAGTCGTGCACACCATTGCGCCCTAACGCAGAAACGTTGCTTACCATACGAGGACTCCAGCCAGAATTGACAGCACGACGGTCAGACCGATTGCCACCTGGGCAGAACGGGTACCGGCAGCCAAACTCTCTTCGATATAGCCAAAATCCATCAGCAAATGGCGGATGCCACCGCAAACGTGATAGGCCAGCGCAGTGAGTATTCCCCAAAAGATGAATTTGACGAAGAAGCTATTCATGATGGCGGCAGCATGTGCAAACCCTTCATGAGAAGAGAGAGACAGGCCTAACAGCCAGAGGAGGATACCGACGGCGACGAAGGTAATTACGCCAGAGACTCGGTGTAAGATGGACGCTATCGCAGTAACAGGAAACCGGATCGTTTGCAGATCCAGATTGACAGGTCTTTGTTTTTTCACGGTTTTGCCCACACAGCTCTTATTATTTTCCCTCCGGCCCGGAGCAGTATGTCAGACAGCACCCTTTCCTTCGTTCTTGTCGCTGTGGGTGCGTTGGCTGCGCGCGCTCACCCTAATCACTGACCTATGTCAGCTCATAGGGATTCGGTTGCTTGCCGTCTTCCCACAACACCAATAACTTTGGAAAGCTGAGCTAAAAGCTCATCAGTTTTCGCGCTCAAAGGACGACATCCAGTGTGCTTAAAAGGCGCGATAAACGTATTTTCGTAGCCGTAACGTAAAGGGCGAAGAAAATGATGCTGGGTGCTCCTACTTCGGATTGTCCGGAGACCTTGTAGGAGTATAGGTTGATCACATTCTTATTACAATTGCCCTACAAATGCTTTATTCACATTTCTCTGAAACAGTGAGTTAGCTCCCACTTTTCATAAAAGACACAAAATAAATTATCTGGTTTGACAATTGATCAACATTTCCATTACAAATGAGCTATCTCTGTAAGACTGTGATACTGAGCACATACCGGCTTTCGCCTGACGCACCAAAATGGTGAAAGTTTCTGAAGAATCAGTGGATCACACAATCGCAAATACGGGTCTTCCCTGATGGCTCAAGTTATGCAAAAGTGGTGATTGTGTAAATCCTCATGCTTCTCACAGGTACTGAGTGACAGAACAGTAATGATTTACCGAATCTTTAACAACGATGAAACGCCGCTTGTTTGTCACAGAGCAGTCTGAGACTGCAATTCGACTCAGCTCTACGTTCCCTTTTTCGTTCGATCGAAGAGCTAAGGCTGACAATAATAATGACCTTACAAGGCGTCGCTTCCAGGCATTTCTGTTGTTAGGGATTTTTAAAAATAAGGCGCTAAGGAGACTGTAAATGGCTGATAAGAAAGCGACACTTACCCTACAAGGTCACGACCCGATCGAACTAAACGTGCTATCCGGCACGCTGGGCCAGGATGAAATTGATATCCGCCCGTTAGGCGCGAAAGGTTTTTTCACCTATGACCCCGGTTTTACGTCTACCGCATCTTGCGAATCTAAAATCACCTTTATCGACGGTGATGAAGGGATCCTGTTGCATCGCGGCTTCCCGATTGATCAACTCGCGCAAGAATCTACTTTCCTGGAAGTAAGCTATCTGCTGCTTAATGGCGAAACCCCGACGCCGGAACAGTATGAAGAATTCAAAACCAATGTGACCCGTCACACGATGGTGCACGAACAAATCACCCGCCTTTTCCACGGTTTCCGTCGTGACTCTCACCCGATGGCTGTGCTGTGTGGTGTGACCGGCGCGCTGGCCGCGTTTTATCACGACTCGATTGACGTCGAAAATGAACGTCACCGTGAAATCGCCGCTTACCGCCTGCTGTCCAAAATGCCGACCGTGGCGGCCATGTGTTACAAATATTCCATCGGCCAGCCGTTTGTTTATCCGCGCAACGACCTGTCGTACGCCGGTAACTTCCTGCACATGATGTTCTCCACACCGTGTGAGGAATACAAAGTAAACCCGATCCTGGAACGCGCGATGGATCGCATTCTGATCCTGCACGCTGACCACGAGCAAAACGCCTCGACGTCTACCGTGCGTACCGCGGGTTCTTCAGGCGCTAACCCGTTTGCCTGTATCGCTGCGGGCATCGCGTCCCTGTGGGGACCGGCTCACGGCGGTGCCAATGAAGCTGCACTGAAAATGCTGGAAGAGATCAGCAGCGTTGATCACATTCCGGAATTCGTTAAGCGTGCGAAAGACAAAAATGATTCCTTCCGCCTGATGGGCTTTGGTCACCGTGTTTATAAAAACTATGACCCGCGCGCTACCGTCATGCGTGAAACCTGTCATGAAGTGCTGAAAGAGCTGGATCTGAAAGACAACCTGCTGGAAGTGGCGATGGAACTTGAGCACATTGCCCTCAACGACCCGTACTTCATCGAGAAGAAACTGTACCCGAACGTCGATTTCTACTCCGGCATCATCCTGAAAGCGATGGGTATTCCGTCTTCCATGTTTACCGTTATCTTCGCGATGGCGCGTACGGTTGGCTGGATTGCTCACTGGAGCGAAATGCATCAGGAAGGCATCAAAATCGCCCGTCCTCGCCAGCTGTATACCGGCTACGACAAACGCGATTTCCATTCTCAGCTGAAAAAATAATATTGATTGTTCAGACTGACAAAAAGGCTCCTCCGGGAGCCTTTTTCATTGCTGACATATCACTCAGACCTGACACACCGGACACCAGAAAAACGGTCGCGATGACACACTGGTTTTTGCGATCGGATCACCGCAACGCTCACAAGGCTGCCCTGTCCTGCCAAACACTTTGAAACGGAACAGCGCGCCATGATGCACATTTTCATCCATCGTGCCGCGTGTGGCATAAGATAACCGCGCAACAGACAAACAGGCATCCGCCAGCGCATCCAGTTCCGCTTCGCTCAGTTCTTTCGGTTTATGATCCGGCAGCAGTTTCGCCAGCCAGAGAATTTCTGCCCGCAGATAATTTCCCAGCCCTGCCAGAAAAGCCTGATCCAGCAACATTCCGCCTAGCTGCCGGTTGCAGAATTTGGGTGAAAGTAACCGCTCACGCACCTGTGCGACCGTCAACCTCTCATCAAGAACGTCGGGGCCGATACGTTGCAGGAACGGATGATTCTCGATTTCCGCCGTATCGTAAATACTGATTTCGGAGGCGCTGTACAGCAGGATCGCAGCTTCAGTGGTTTCCAGCCTGACCCGCAGGGATCGCCTGGTTTCCTTCGCCACTTCACCGGCGTTTACCACCCGCCAGACACCGTAAAGCTGGTTGTGACTGTAAAGCGTCAGCCCGTTGGAAAAGTGCGTCAGCAGCGCTTTGCCGCGCGTTTCAATCGCGGTGATTTTGGTCCCACGTAACGCGGACTGATAAGGCTTTAATGACGGAAACGCAAACCAGACATCCGTGAGGGGCTTATTAACAACCGCCGCCGCCAGCAAATCGGCGGCACGGCGGATTTCAGGACCTTCAGGCATCAGTGAGTCGCACCCTCGGCAATTTTCAAATCCTGCTCTGTGTGCAGCGCGATAGCGATAGTCAGCTCAAGCGCGTTCAGGACAGTGTGTACTGACATACTCGGCGCACCAGGATGCTTCGCCGCCTGTTCCGGCAGATACGGAATATGAATAAAACCGCCCTTTACCACTTTGCAGGAAGGTTGCGCCAGCCGGTGCATCAGGCCGTACATCACATGATTACAGACATAGGTTCCGGCAGTTTGCGATACGCACGCCGGAATACCGGATTCACGTAATCCGCTGACAATTGTTTTGATCGGCAGTGAGGAAAAATAGGCGGCAGGTCCGCTGGCGACAATGGTTTCATCCACCGGCTGATTACCTTCATTATCAGGAATACGCGCATCATCAACGTTAATCGCCACACGTTCGAGGCTGAAATCGACGCGACCACCTGCCTGTCCGACGCAAATCACCATTTCCGGCAGGATTTCATCAATTGCCGCATTCAGCGCATCAATAGCTTTGCCAAAAACACACGGCAGCTGACGCACCACAATCTGCGCGCCGGATAACTCCAGATCGCCGAGTTGTTTAACCACTTCCCATGACGGATTGACACGCTCGCCGCCAAAAGGCTCAAAACCGGTTACCAGAACTTTACGCATTGATATTCCCTAAGATCAGCCCGCGCTGATCTGAATGTTTTGCTCACCAAAGGCTTCCCGCAACCGGCGGGCGAAAATCAGTGCGTGCTCACCGTCGCCGTGAAGGCAGACAGTATCAGCGCTGACCGGCACCCAGAGGCCTTCGCGGCTGAGAACTTTACCTTGCTGCACCATCGCCAGCGTCTGGTCCAGCGCCAGTTCGTCGCTTTCAATCATGGCATCAGGCTGACTGCGCGGCACCAGCGTGCCGTCACTTTGATACCGCCGGTCAGCAAACACTTCCTGACGCGTTTGCAGCCCGAGCCGCTCACCCGCGCGGATCAGTTCACTTCCCGCCAGACCGACCAGACGCAGCGCCGGGTTAATGGTATGCACAGCACGGGCAATCGCATCAGCCAGAATAGCGTCGGTCGCGGCCTGATTGTAAAGCATGCCGTGCGGCTTCACGTGGACCATCTCCCCGCCTTCCGCACGGGTGATGGCGGCCAGCGCACCGAGCTGATAGACCACCTGCGCGTACACCGTTTCAGGAGGAAGCCGCATCGCAGTCCGCCCAAAGTTTTCCCGGTCGGGAAAGCCCGGATGCGCGCCAATCGCCACGCCGTATTTCAGCGCCCAGCGTACGGACTGACACATGGTCTGCGCGTCACCGGCATGGAATCCGCAGGCAATATTGGCAGAACTGACCAGCTGCAACAGCGCCTCATCGTTGGCACAGCCTTCGCCTAAATCCGCGTTGAGATCAACGACCATGCAGCCCCCGTTTTACCTGTTCAATAAACAGCGACTGCTCACGCAGCGCTTTCTGCGCCTCTTCCGGCGTACATTTCACAAAGTGAACGGGCTCGCCAAGGCGGATTTGCGCCAGATTATACAAATCGGCTTCGATGACGCAGGCAATGCGCGGATAGCCGCCGGTGGTCTGCGCATCGGCCATCAGCACAATCGGCTGCCCGCCGTGCGGCACCTGTACCACGCCTGGCAACAGACCGTGCGACAACATTTCGCGGTCAGTTTCACGCTTCAAAACATGTCCGTGAAGACGGTATCCCATACGGTTACTTTGCGGACTAAGCTGCCAGGAAGCACGCCAGAATTCTTCACGCGACTGCGCGCTGAACTCCTGATATTCCGGTCCCGGCAAGGCGCGGATACGGTTGCCGAACAACAGCTGTTTAATGCCGCCGGAATGCTTCGGCTGCTGGTACGAGTCGCCGGTGGGAAGCTGATCGCCATCCTGCAACTGACGCCCCTGAAAACCGCCGAATTTGGCTTTCAGATCCGTACTGCGCGACCCCATGACTTCCGGCACATCAATCCCGCCGGAAATCGCCAGATAGCTGCGCATACCGCGCGTCGGCATTTTCATGGTCAGAATCTGCCCCGGCTTCACCGGATAATTCCATCCGGTCCAGAGGTCTTTGCCATCGAGTTGCGCGTGACAGCCCGCACCGGTCAGCGCAATCCAGCCTTCACGGTGGAACTCTGCGCTGAACTGACCGAGCGTGATTTCCAGACCGGCGGCATTCTCATCATTGCCGACCAGCAAATTAGCAATCCGCAACGCCGGCGCATCCAGCGCGCCGGACTGGCTGACGCCCTGCTGACGATAACCGTTACGGCCCAAATCCTGCACGGTGGTAAACATCCCTGCGCGTAAAACCTTCAGCATACGCCCTCCTTTTGTGGCACGAAGCGCACACTGTCACCCGGCAGGACTAATGTCGGAATTTCGCGCAGCGGATCAAACATTGCCAAAGGTGTTTGCCCGATCAACTGCCAGCCGCCCGGCGTGGACAGAGGATAAATACCCGTCTGGCTGCCGCCGATACCCACCGAACCTGCGGGTACTGAAAGACGCGGTTCACCGTGACGCGGTGTGCTCAGTTTTTCCGACATGCCCCCCAGATAAGGGAAACCTGGCTGGAAACCCAGAAAATAGACGGTGTAATCGACGCCACTGTGGCATTCGACGACCTGACGCGGTGTCATGCCGGTATGCTGCGCCACATGCTCTAAATCCGGGCCCTGCGCGCCGCCATAAATCACCGGAATTTCAATCAGCCGTGATGCAGGCTCAATCGCTTCGCTCTCTTCCCACCAGTTTTGCAGACGCTCAATCGCGTCCAGCGCAGAACTTTGCGCATCGGTGAGTAATACCGTCAGATTATTCATGCCGGGAATGACTTCGCGGACGCCAGGAAACGCCGCGCGATCCTGTAAACGTTGCGTCAGTCCCCAGATCCGCTGCTGGCTCACCAGCGAAACCGGGGGTTCCAGTTCCAGCACTACCGCGCGTTCACCCAGCAGGTAACATCGTGCTCGTTGCACTCAGACACTCCTCAAAGAAGGGTTGTGGATCATCAGGTTATTCACTAAATCATTAGTGTGAGATTTGTTATCAGTTATGCGTGAAATAGAGTGGTGATGTCAACTCATCTGCCCGTTCGTGCGGGACACTGAGGTTTCGCCCGCCGTCCGCAACTGGTACTCTCATAAAAGTTGCTGTTTTTTTAGCGTTTGGATAACGCCTTCGTTACACAATAGGGATGGCCTGTGAGAAAACCATTAGCACTCTTTTTTCCGCTCTACACCACCACATTACTGATGCTGCTGGGCTCCGGCCTGCTGACCACCTACATTTCCCTGCGTCTGTCCGCTGTCCACGTCAGCGGCGCGATGATCGGGGCAATCATAGCGGCCAACTACATCGGGCTGGTGATCGGCGGCAAAGTCGGCCATATCCTGATCGCCCGCGTCGGGCACATTCGCGCATACGTTTCCTGTTCCGGTATCATTACCGCCGCTGTGCTCGGTCATGGCCTGACCGACATTATCCCGGTCTGGGTGGTGCTGCGCCTGATCATCGGCTTGTGCATGATGGTGCAATACATGGTGCTGGAAAGCTGGCTCAACGATCAGGCCGAATCCAGCCAGCGCGGCGTGGTGTTCGGTTTTTATATGGTGGCGTCTTATCTGGGGATGGCGCTCGGTCAGGTGGTGCTGATGCTTAACAGCGATTTAGGCGTCAGTACGCTCATCGTTATCGCGTTGTGTTTCGCCCTGTGTCTGGTGCCGATTGCCCTGACGACGCGCACCAACGTCGGACATATGTCTCCGGCGCCGATGGAGCTGAAATTCTTTATCGGTGCGATCCCCAAAGTTCTGGCCATCACGTTGCTGATTGGTATGGTCGTCGGTTCGTTTTACGGTCTGGCGCCGATTTACACCAGCCAGCAATCGCTGAGTACACAGCAAACCGGTCTGTTTATGGCGCTGGCGATTTTCGCCGGTTTACTGGCGCAGTTCCCGCTGAGCTGGCTGTCGGATCGTTATAACCGCAACATGCTGATGCGCATTAACGCGATTCTGCTGGCAGTGGCGGCATTACCGCTGGCGCTGCTCACGCATATCTCCTTCCCGCTGCTGCTCGGTATTGGTTTTATCGTCAGCCTGATGCAGTTCACCTTGTATCCGCTGGTCGTCGCGCTGGCTAATGACATGATCGAGCCGGAACGTCGTGTGTCGCTGTCCGCCTGTCTGCTGATGGCGTTCGGTGTCGGTGCCTGTATCGGTCCGCTGGCGGTCGGCGCGCTGATCGAGCCGCTGGGTGGCAATATTTTGTATGCATTTTTTGCGATTTGCGGCGGCGGCATTATGGCGCTGAGCCGGACATCGAAAAAAGAAGAAGAGACGCAGATGGCGGTCGATGCGCCGGTTCCGCACATCGCCATGCCGGACAGCCTGAGCAGTTCCCCGCTCTCTCCTGCACTGAATCCTGCCTTTGATGAGCAGATGATTCAGGAAACCATGCCCGCGCCGGAAAACGTCGTTGAACCGCAGGTTGAGGAAAGCGAAGCCACAGAGGAAGAGGAAGAAGAGGAAAGCAAGTATCCACCGCAGGGAGCAGACCCCGAAGTGGACACCGGATTACAGCGGGCGTTTACCCTGCTGGAAGACAGCGTTTCTGAAGAAACAACTGATAAAACGATACATAAGTAAGGGACGTAATCGTTGCAGGCAGTTTGGATTCGGCCAGCGCGCAGGGACAGGAGCGTACCGTGAGTACGTGACTGTCACGAGCACTGCCCGGATTCAAAATGGCAAATAAGATAGTCCTAAGCCGGGTTATCAATGTCGATAAACATGACGTCCAGCCCGTGTTCCGCTGCCAGCCATTCGCCCAGCGCTTTCACGCCATAACGTTCTGTGGCGTGATGGCCTGCGGCGTAGAAATGGATACCCATTTCACGCGCAATATGAATGGTTTGTTCTGACACTTCGCCGCTGATGAAGGCATCGACACCAAATTCTGCCGCCTGCTGGATAAAGCCCTGACCGCCGCCGGAACACCAGGCAACGCGGCGAATTTCGGTCGGTCCGCCCTGCGAACTGTGCAGCACGTTGCGGTCCAGAGTCACTTCTATGCGCTGACGCAGTTCTTCACCGGTCAGTGGCTTTTCCAGTTCGCCGTAAGGCACCAGCGGCATCACTTCACCCAGCACGTTAATCCCGAACAGTTTCGCCAGCTGCGCGTTGTTTCCCAGTTCAGGATGCGCGTCCAGCGGCAGATGGTAACCGTATAAATTGGTATCACTGACCAGCAGCGTTTTCAGGCGATTACGTTTCATTCCCCGGATCACTGCCGGTTCATTTTTCCAGAAATAACCGTGATGAACCAGAATCGCGTCAGCTTCCACGGCGATGGCAGCATCCAGCAAATCCTGACACGCCGTCACGCCGGTCACCACGCGCTGCACGTTACGGCGGCCTTCTACCTGTAATCCATTGGGGGCGTAATCGTTGAAATTACTGACGTCCAGTTTCTGGTTGATCAGCATTTCCAGCTGGAGATTATTCATGGCGTTTCTCGTTATTAAATGAATGGTCTATTTGACCTCTAATTTATCACCCTGCGCCATTCTGACAAACTTCACGCCCGGAGTATTGCCTTTCTCCAGCTGCGCCATAATTTCCTTTTCAGGATCCGCACCTGCTTTCAGACTCGGTTTGACGTGGCTGATAATCACCGTAAGGTCTTTCAGCGAACCCTCGCCCCCCGCGTATTGCTGCAAAATCCCCAGTTCTTTGAGCAACCAGTCCGGTGTCAGATGCCCGAACAGTTTGCTGTCAGGCACACCATCGGGATAAGACGTTTCAATGATGATCCCTTTCAGCCGTTTGGCTTTTACCTCATCACCCAGCACGCGCCAGACGGTATCCAGGTTCTTCGATTTTTCGACTTCATCCGGGCCGGTATCGCCGAAGAAAGCAAACGACTCGTTATTACGGCTCACCAGAATCATGCTCGACGGCGTACCGCCATGGCTGAGGGGATAAATATTGCCGTCCAGACCGGTCAGCCCGAGTGAGAAACGCTGCGCCGGACGCTGCTGATTCAGGCGATACGTGCCGATGCGCAAACCGCTGCCGGAGTCGGTGAAGTTAGGCCAGACGCGGCCATTGAAATAATGCTGACGCAGCGTACCGATGGTATCCGCCGTGCCGTAAATCGGTTTTTTGCTGTCTTCCGGCGAGCTGATAATCAGCCCCGCCAGATGGTCGAGATGACCGTGACTGATAAAGTATCCGCCAATCAGATTGCGAAAAACCGCGCCCTGCGGGGTCAGCGGTGCGGCATTTTCAGCGGTGACCTGCGGAAAACTGCCCTTATCCAGCGCCTTGCGGATGCCCGGCAAAACAGAACCGGCATCCAGCCCGAGATAGAGTTTTTGATCGTCACTTCTGATCAGGTACGAGGTGAGATTACCTTCTTCAACGCCGCCGTTCACGCCCAGCGCCACCACATCAAATCCGGCGGTGGCCTGTCCCGCCCAGCATGCCAGCATCAGCGCCAGCAGGTGTTTTTTCATCACATCGCTCCTTGTCGTGGTGAGAGTAAGGTCAGTCAGACCGGTTTTTTGCCGCCTCAAACGCCGCGAGCGTGTCTTTTCTCGCCCGCGCGTGATCAATAACCGGCTGCGGGTAGTCTAGCACGCGATGGTGTTTTTCCGCCCAGCGATGGGGTTGATGAATGTCTCTTTCTGGCACATCCGCCAGTTCAGGCACCCAGGCTTTGATAAAGCGTCCGGCTTTGTCAAAACGTTCACCCTGCGTGGTCGGGTTGAAAATACGGAAATACGGTGCGGCGTCGGTGCCGGTAGACGCGCCCCACTGCCAGCCACCATTGTTGGCCGCCAGATCGCCGTCGAGCAGTTGCGACATGAAATAACGCTCGCCTTCGCGCCAGTTGATCAGCAGATCTTTCACCAAAAAACTGGCGACAATCATACGCAGGCGGTTATGCATCCAGCCTGTCGCATTAAGCTGACGCATTGCCGCATCTACAATCGGATAACCGGTTTTCCCGTCTTTCCACGCCTGTAACTCTTCCGGTGCATGACGCCAGCGCACGTTGTCGGTCCATTCCACAAATGGCTGATGCTTGCAAAGCTTAGGCCAGGCGACAATCAGATGACGATAAAACTCACGCCACACCAGCTCATTCAGCCAGCCAAACGCGCCGCCGTCGGTTTTCTCCAGCACATCCGGACATTCGGTGCGCAGACGGTTAAGACACTGACGCGGCGAAAGCACACCGATAGCCAGATAAGGCGACAGCGAACTGGTGCCGTCGACCGCCGGTAAATCGCGCTGTTCAAGATAATCCTGTACCTGCTCACGGCAGAAACTGCGCAACTGATGACGGGCAGCTTCTTCGCCAATCGCAAAATCATCACCAATATCGGCAAGAGGATAATCGAATGGCATCAGCCGGTGTATCACCACTTTTCCGGCATTTTCCCGGGCTGGTGGCGCAGGCAAAGAACGGCTGTCGGATTCAGTCAGGCGGGATAAAAACGCGCGGCGAAAAGGCGTATAAACCTTGTACATCTCATTATTGCCGGTCGTGACCGAACCCGGCGGCAGCAGCAGGCTGTCGTCAAACGCGTGGCAGATGACCGATTCACTGACCGCGTTCTCCAGTGCAGCGTCCCGCTGACGTTCATTGAATTCATACTGTTTGTTGTAAAACAGGGCATCCACTTTTTCGGCTTTACAGAAATCCCTCAGCCAGTCCACGCTTTCAGCAAAATCATCACACTGATGGTAATGCAGTCCGATACCGCGCTCAGCCAGAGAATGTTGCAGTGCCTGAAGATGCTGATAGATAAACATCGCCTGCCGTGGTGCCATTTCATGCTGTTTCCACTGTTCCGGCGTGGCGATAAAAAGGGCAATCACACGCACCTGCGGGTCTTCACAGGCAGCATGCAACGCGCGGTTATCGGTTATCCGCAGGTCATTGCGGAACCAGACTAAATGCGTGGTCATAACACTCCTTTTAATGTCCGTATCGAAGTTTTAGTGCTTCCGGATAAGGCTCGAAATAACGCTGGTCAGCCAGATAAGCGTCCGGATATTCCGACATGTAATGTTTGAGCAACGTGATGGGCGCCAGCAGCGGCTGCATGCCCTGACGGTAACGGTCGATAAGCCCGGCCAGTTCCTGACGTTGTGGCGAGCTCAGCTGTTTGCGGAAATATCCCTGCACGTGCATCAGCACATTGGTGTGATTGCGTCGCGTGGCTTTATGGCTCAGCAGATTCATCAGCCGCAGGCGGTATTCTTTAAAGTATTCCTCGAGGGAATCCCATTCGGCCATCGCGGCAACGAAACGCCCCAGCTCGCGGTATTCCGGCTGCGAATGGGCCAGCAAAATAAGTTTATAACGGCTGTGGAAAGCCATCAGTTTGCCACGCGTCAGCCCGCTTTCGCGCAGCTGATTCAGCTCAAACAGCGCGAAGACGCGCTCGACAAAGTTCTCGCGTAACACCGGATCATTGAGCCGCCCGTCTTCTTCCACAGGCAGCCATGGATGCTGTTTCATCAGCTCAGCGGTATAAATCCCAACGCCGGATTTTTTGGCATCTTTACCGTTGGCGCTGTACACACGCACACGCTCCATCCCGCAGCTGGGCGATTTTGCACAGACGATATAGCCGCAAAGATGATCCAGCGGTGCAACGCGTTTCTCCGCATAGGCTTGCATCTTCTCAGTGATATCGGTGGTGTCGTCGTTGCTGAAACGCATGATCACGCCGTCATCGTGTTTAATCAGACGCAGCGCCGCACGGGGTGCCGGTAAGCCGATGGCCATTTCCGGGCAGATCGACTCAAAGCGCACATAAGGCGACAACTGCTCGACAGCAAACGCCAGGCGTTTATGACCGCCATCGAATCGGACGTTGTCCCCCAACAGACATGCACTGATGCCAACTGGAATTGTTTTCGCCATGGTCAGCTCCCGGGTTTGAGAAAAAAGAGCGGTGCCTGAACTTCATCACCTGTATGTATAACCTTAGCACAAGTTATACATAAAAATAATGTTGTACAGGTTTATCGACAAGCAATAAAAAACCCCGCGGGGAAACGGGGTTTCTTAAACTTCTCAGGTTAGTCCCGAGTCATTGGCGTTGCAGCAAGACGGCAAATGAGCAAATCCCGATGAGCTGACTGAGGTCAGTGATTCGGGTGAGCGAATGTAGCCAACGCAGCTGCGGCGTCAAGGACGACCGGAATAAATTAATAAAAATCCTGGGTCGCCATCTCAGCATGACTCAGCCACACCGGCTTATCGCTGGTTTTCATCCAGACGCGGTGTAAATAGCTGTAAAAACGGGCGCGGTCAGCGCGGAACAGCATGACCGGCAGAGCCAGCACACCGGCGGCGATAACAAAAGCGCGGCGGGCCAGTATGCGGGTCATTGTATATGGCGTGTAATCAGTCATATCACTCATGGCGTTGCTCCTGTTCTGTAACCTTCATCCTTCAGTCTGCTCCTGTGTTGGCTGCCTTCACTCATCGCGGTCACATACTTTTGTATGCTCCCGGAATTCGCTCAGTTGCCGCCTTGGTGCAACCAGAATGATTTTGGTTATGAATTTTCCGGAAAGTGTAAGTTGTGAAAAATATACTGCAATTGATGAAATTTTACTACTCATCTGACCACTTTAATGTGTAAATTTTCGCCAATTTTTGGCTATCACTGTAACTGAGTTACAGAATGGTTAAATAAATACGCAATTAAAGTTAATCACTAATTCCTAAGTCATTGGAGTCACAGCAAGGCACCCAGCGAAAGAATCCCGATGAGCTGACTCAGGTCAGTGATTCGGGTTATTGAGCGCAGGTAACGCCGCTGTGGTTTCTAGGACGAAGGAATTTTTATACTTTTTTTACACGCACGAACCCTTTCTTTTCAGGATCTTTTCCCGCCTTTCCTTATTCTCGCCACAACATAAAAACACACCTGTGGAGGTGGATTGTGAGTGTTGGCGTAATCTGCGGCGCATTACTGGTTCTTCTGCTGCTCGGCTATCTGGTTTATGCCCTGCTGAATGCGGAGGATTTTTAAATGGCCGCAACCGGATTCTTACTGATTGCCAGTTTTATGCTGGTGCTTTTGCTGCTGGCAAAACCACTGGGTAACTTTATTGCTCAACTGATCGAAGGACAGCCCGGCGCATTTATTCAGCGCATAGAAAACGGTGTTTTACGCACGTCTGGCAGCAGTCATGCCGAAATGAACTGGTGGCAGTACGCGCTGGCGATCATGGTATTCAACATTCTGGGCATCATCGTGCTGATGGCGATGCTGATGGCGCAGGGCGTGTTGCCGATGAATCCGCAACATTTTGGCGGACTGTCATGGGATCTGGCCTTTAACACCTCGGTAAGTTTCGTCACCAACACCAACTGGCAGGCTTACAGCGGCGAAAGCACTCTGAGCTATCTCAGTCAGATGGTCGGGCTGACCGTCCAAAACTTCCTCTCTGCGGCCACCGGTATCGCGGTAGCGTTCGCCCTGATCCGCGCCTTTGCGCGCCCTTCAGCGCAGACCATCGGCAACGCCTGGACAGATTTATGGCGCATCACGCTGTATCTGCTGCTGCCGGTATCCTTCCTGCTGGCGCTGTTTTTCGTCAGTCAGGGCGTACTGCAAAACTTTGAAGCGTATCAGCACATCACGACGCTGGAAGGCCTGCAACAGACCTTGCCGATGGGGCCGGTGGCTTCTCAGGAAGCGATCAAAATGCTCGGCACCAACGGCGGTGGCTTCTTTGGCGCTAACTCCGCGCATCCGTTTGAGAACCCGACTGCGCTGACCAACATGGTGCAGATGCTGGCGATTTTCATTATCCCGTGCGCGCTGTGCTTCGCATTTGGCCGGGTGGTCGGCGACAACCGCCAGGGTCATGCGCTGGTCTGGGCGATGTCGGTCATTTTCGTCGTCTCCGTGGTGGTGGTGATGTATGCCGAACTCAAAGGCAATCCACACTTCACGATGCTCGGTGCTGACAGCAACTTCAATATGGAAGGTAAGGAAAGCCGCTTCGGCATTCTGGCTTCAGCGATGTATGCGGTAGTCACGACGGCGGCCTCGTGCGGTGCGGTCAACGCCATGCACGATTCCTTCACCGCACTCGGCGGCATGGTGCCTATGTGGCTGATGCAGATTGGTGAAGTGGTGTTCGGCGGCGTCGGTTCCGGCCTGTACGGCATGCTGTTGTTCGTGTTGCTGACGGTGTTTATCGCCGGGCTGATGATCGGCCGCACGCCGGAATATCTCGGTAAGAAAATTGACGTTTACGACATGAAGATGACCGCACTGGCGATTCTGGTCACACCGACGCTGGTGCTGCTCGGCACCGCGCTGGCGCTGGTCACCGATGCCGGTCGCGCGGGGATTGCTAACCCCGGCGCACACGGTTTCAGTGAAGTGCTGTATGCGGTGTCTTCCGCCGCTAACAACAACGGCAGCGCCTTTGCCGGGCTGAGTGTTAACACACCGTTCTACAACCTGTTGCTGGCAACATGCATGTTCTTCGGCCGCTTCGGGGTGATCATTCCTGTACTGGCGATTGCCGGTTCACTGGTGGCGAAAAAGCGCCAGCAGGCAGGTAACGGCACCTTACCCACATCCGGCCCGCTGTTTATCGGTTTACTGGTCGGCACGGTGTTGTTAGTCGGCGCGCTGACTTTTGTTCCGGCACTGGCCCTGGGACCGGTCGCGGAACATTTGCAGGTCTGGTCAGCACAGTAATGCTGCGTAACTCGTTGAACTGATGAATATAGAGACTAAAAAGATGAGTCGTAAACAACGTGCGTTATTTGAACCCCGTCTGATCCGCACTGCCCTGCTGGATTCGGTGAAGAAACTGGATCCCCGCGTTCAGTGGCGCAATCCGGTGATGTTCGTGGTGTATCTGGGCAGCATTCTGACCACGCTTATCTGGCTGGCGATTTTGCTGCACCGTACCGAAGGCAGCGCGGCTTTTACCGGCAGCGTATCGCTGTGGCTGTGGTTCACCGTGCTGTTTGCTAACTTCGCCGAAGCGCTGGCGGAAGGCCGCAGCAAGGCGCAGGCGCAGAGTCTGAAAGGCGTGCAGAAAACCAGCTGGGCGAAAAAGATTTATGAATCGCGCCCTGAATCACCGGTGATCAAAGTCGCAGCCGATACATTGCGTAAAGGCGATTACGTGCTGATCGAAGCCGGCGATACCGTGCCGTGCGACGGCGAAGTGCTGATCGGCGGCGCATCGGTAGACGAAAGCGCCATTACCGGTGAATCTGCGCCGGTGATCCGCGAATCGGGCGGCGACTTCTCCTCAGTTACCGGCGGGACCCGCGTGTTGTCCGACTGGCTGGTGGTCGAGTGTTCTGCGAACCCGGGTGATACCTTCCTCGACCGCATGATTGCAATGGTCGAAGGCGCCAAACGTCGTAAAACACCAAACGAAGTGGCGCTGACGATTTTGCTGGTGGCACTGACGCTGGTGTTCGTGCTGGCGACGGCCACGCTATATCCGTTCTCGCTGTTCAGCGTGGATGCCAGTCATGCCGGTATTCCGGTCACCGTCACCGTGCTGGTCGCGCTGCTGGTGTGTCTGATCCCGACCACCATCGGTGGTTTGTTATCGGCTATCGGCGTGGCGGGCATGAGCCGCATGCTGGAAGCCAACGTGATTGCTACCAGTGGCCGTGCGGTGGAAGCCGCCGGTGACGTGGATGTGTTGCTGCTGGATAAAACCGGCACCATCACGCTGGGTAACCGCCAGGCCTCGCAGTTCCTGCCCGCGCCTCAGGTGACGGAACAGGAACTGGCCGATGCCGCGCAGTTATCCTCTCTGGCTGATGAAACACCGGAGGGCCGCAGTATCGTGGTGCTGGCGAAGCAGCGCTTTAATCTGCGCGAACGCGATATTCATTCGCTGAATGCGACCTTTGTACCCTTTTCCGCGCAAACCCGCATGAGCGGCGTTAACGTCGGCGAGCGCAGTATTCGTAAAGGCGCGGTGGATGCCATCCGTCGTCATGTGGAATCCAACGGCGGCACCTTCCCTAAAGCTGTCGATGGTCTGGTTGAAAATGTGGCGCGTAAAGGCGGCACGCCGCTGGTGGTGGCTGAAGGCGCGAAAGTGCTGGGCGTGGTTGAGCTGAAAGATATCGTCAAAGGCGGCATCAAGGAACGTTTCGCCGAGCTGCGCAAAATGGGCATTAAAACGGTGATGATCACCGGGGATAACCGTCTGACTGCCGCCGCCATTGCTGCTGAAGCGGGTGTCGATGATTTTCTGGCAGAAGCCACGCCGGAAGCCAAACTGGCATTGATTCGTCAGTACCAGTCGGAAGGCCGTTTAGTGGCGATGACCGGTGACGGTACCAACGACGCCCCTGCTCTGGCGCAGGCCGATGTGGCGGTGGCGATGAACTCCGGTACACAGGCGGCAAAAGAAGCCGGGAACATGGTCGATCTTGATTCCAACCCGACCAAGCTGATTGAAGTGGTACATATCGGTAAACAGATGCTGATGACGCGCGGCTCACTGACCACCTTCAGTATCGCCAACGACGTGGCGAAGTATTTCGCCATCATCCCGGCAGCGTTTGCGGCGACCTATCCGCAGCTCAATGCACTGAACGTGATGCATCTGACATCGCCGTCGTCGGCCATTATGTCGGCGGTCATTTTCAACGCCCTGGTGATTGTGTTCCTGATCCCGCTGGCGCTGAAAGGCGTGAGCTATAAAGCCATGAGTGCCGCCGCCCTGCTGCGCCGGAATCTGTGGATTTATGGCGTCGGCGGGCTGCTGGTACCCTTTGCGGGTATCAAACTGATTGACGTGATCCTGACCGTTTTACATCTGAGCTGATTTTTGAGGAAGACTATTATGTCCGTTAAAAGAATGTCCTATGTCCGCCCGGCTCTGGTGATGACGGTTCTGCTGACGCTGGCGACCGGCGTGGTATATCCGCTGCTGACCACCGGCGTCTCAGAGTTGGTGTTCCGTACTCAGGCCATGGGTTCGCTGGTAAAAGACAGCGGGAATAAGGTGATTGGCTCAGAACTGATCGGGCAGAACTTTACCCGTAATGATTATTTCTGGGGACGTCCTTCTGTCACCTCCGACTCGCCGTATAACCCGATGGCTTCCGCTGGCAGCAATCTGGCGGCCAGTAATCCGGCACTGGATCAGGCGGTGAAAGACCGTGTGGCTGCGCTGCGTAAGGCCAATCCGCAAAGTCCGGCGGCGGTGCCGGTGGATCTGGTCACCGCCAGTGGCAGTGGTTTAGATCCCCAGATTTCGGTGGCTGCCGCCCAGTGGCAGGCACCGCGCATTGCTGTCGCGCGTGGTCTGCCACTGGCGCAAGTGAATAAATTGATTGATGATAATACATCATCGCCGCTGATTGGTTTCCTCGGCCCCGACGTGGTTAACGTGCTCGGGCTGAATCAGGCGCTGGATGAACTGAAAAAAATTAACCGACCAAAATAATTCGGGTTGCAGGAAGGCGACAAGTGAAGGAGTCCCGATGAGCTTACATAAGTAAGTGATTCGGGTGACTGAGTGAAGCCAACGCACCTGAAGCTCGAAGTATGAAGGGTGATATGACAGAAGAAAGACCCGATCCTGACAGCCTGCTGGCGCTCGCTAACGAGAAGCCACGCGGGCAACTGAAAGTCTTTTTCGGCGCCTGTGCGGGCGTCGGGAAAACTTTTGCCATGTTGCAGGAAGCACAGCGCCTGCGCGCCACCGGCCTCGACGTGCTGGTTGGCGTGGTGGAAACCCACGGAAGGGAGGAAACGCAGGCGCTGCTGCCGGGGCTTTCTCTGTTACCGCCGAAACGCATAAACCACCGCGGTCGTCAGGTGCAGGAATTTGACCTCGACGCCGCGCTGGCCCGCCGCCCTGCCCTGATCCTGATGGATGAACTGGCACACAGTAACGCCGCCGGTTCTCGGCATCCGAAGCGCTGGCAGGATGTCGAAGAGTTACTCGACGCAGGAATCGACGTGTTTACCACCGTCAACGTTCAGCACCTCGAAAGCCTGAACGATGTGGTCAGCGGCGTCACCGGCATTATTATTCGCGAAACCGTTCCCGACCGCCTTTTTGATGACGCCAGCGAAGTGGTGCTGGTGGATTTACCGCCAGACTCCCTGCGTCAGCGCCTGAAAGAAGGCAAAGTTTATATTCCCGGTCAGGCTGAACGCGCCATCGAACACTTCTTCCGTAAAGGCAATCTGATTGCCCTGCGTGAGCTTTCCCTGCGTCGTACTGCCGATCGCGTTGACGATCAGATGCGCGAATATCGCGACGATCAGGGCGTTAACCGCGTCTGGCACACCCGCGACGCGCTGTTGCTGTGCATTGGTCACGGCGGCGGCAATGAGAAACTGGTGCGGGTCGCTTCCCGCATGGCCGCACGTCTCGGCTGCGTCTGGCATGCCGTGTATGTAGAAACGCCTCGTCTGCATCGTCTGCCTGAAGGCCAGCGCCGTGCCATTTTGCATTCCCTGAAACTGGCGCAGGAACTGGGCGCAGAAACTGCCACGCTCTCCGATCCGCAGGAAGAACAGGCGATTTTGCGTTACGCGCGCGAGCATCGTCTTGGCAAAATCGTGACCGGTCGCCGCCGTGAAAAACGCTGGAAATTCAGCGCCAGTTTTGCCGATAAACTGGCAGATATCGCGCCGGATCTCGATCTCATCGTCGTCGGACTGGAAGATTCACCGCCCAATCCGGCACGCAAAGAACAGGACTCACGCACGTTCGCCGACCGCTTCAGCCGTCAGCTCTGGGGCTGCTCGCTGGCGGTAGCGCTGTGTGCGGTGATCACCGTGATGTCGCAATGGCTGGTGCCAACTTTCGATCAGGCCAACCTGGTGATGGTGTATCTGCTCGGCGTGGTGATTGTCGCGCTGTTTTATGGCCGCTGGCCGTCGGTGCTGGCGGCGGTAATCAATGTTGTCAGCTTCGATCTGTTTTTCGTCCAGCCGCGCGGCTCGCTGGCAGTCACTGATGCACAATATCTGGTGACGTTCGGCGTCATGCTGATTGTCGGTATTCTGATCGGGAATCTGACTGCCGGTGTGCGCTATCAGGCGCGCATCGCCCGTCACCGTGAAAAACGCGCGCAGCATCTGTATGAAATGTCCAAAGGGTTGAGCCAGTCGCTGACACCGGAAGCCATTGCACAGACCAGCCGCCACTTTATTTCTTCCAGCCTGAATGCCAAAACCGCTATTTTGCTGCCACAGGAGAACGGTGAACTGAAGCAGCCTGCCGGGGAAATCACGACGATAGTGGTGGATGAGGCTATCGCACGCTGGAGTTTCGACAAAAAACTGCCTGCTGGTGCGGGCACTGATACCCTGCCGGGCGTGCCGTATCAGCTTCTGCCATTGATAGCTTCCGGTGAATCACGCGGTTTGCTGGCGGTCGAACCGCCGAATATCCGCCAGTTGCTGGTACCGGAACAGCAGCGTCTGTTGCAGACTTTCACCGTGCTGATTGCCAATGCCCTCGAACGTTTGCATCTGGCCGCCAGCGCAGAAACGGCCCGGCTGGAAACCGAACGCGAGCAACTGCGCAACTCGCTGCTTTCAGCGCTTTCCCATGATTTACGCACCCCGCTGACGGTGCTCTTCGGCCAGGCGGAAATCCTGACGCTGGATCTGGCGTCGGAAGGCTCAAAGCATGCGCCGCAGGCCAGCCAGATCCGCCAGCAAGTGCTGAGCACCACGCGGCTGGTGAACAATCTGC
Source organism: Rahnella bonaserana (assembly GCF_019049675.1). Taxonomy (GTDB): domain Bacteria; phylum Pseudomonadota; class Gammaproteobacteria; order Enterobacterales; family Enterobacteriaceae; genus Rahnella; species Rahnella bonaserana. The sequence goes on from NZ_JAFMOW010000065.1 coordinate 135,999, forward strand.
TGGATATGGCGCGCATTCAGTCCGGAGGATTTAATCTGCGTAAAGAGTGGCAGTCGGTGGAAGAAATCACCGGCAGCGCCCTGCGGATGCTGGAACCGGTGCTGGCACACGACCACATCGAAATCGATTTACCTCAGGAAATGGTGCTGGTTAACTGCGACGCCAGCCTGATTGAGCGGGTGCTGATTAATCTGCTGGAAAACGCCCATAAGTATGCCGGAACCGGTGCGACGATTGGCATCAGAGCCACGCCGATGGATGACTGGCTGGAGATCGAAGTCTGGGATAATGGCCCTGGTATTCCGGCCGGTGCTGAACACGCTATTTTCGAAAAATTCGCCCGCGGAAATAAAGAATCAGCTATTCCCGGCGTGGGCTTGGGATTAGCCATTTGCCGTGCCATTATTGAGGTGCACGACGGACGAATTTGGGCTGAGAATGGCCCGAACGGCGGCGCGCGTTTCCGTTTCAGGCTTCCGCTGGAAGCCCTGCCTGAGATGGAGGCGGATATGGACAATGACATCGACGAGGCAACGTGAGCGCATCCCCGGTAAATATTTTAATTGTTGAAGACGAAAAAGAGATCCGCCGCTTTGTGCGCACGGCACTCGAGGCGGAAGGCTTACGGGTGTTTGAAAGCGAGACACTGCAACGCGGGCTGATTGAGGCCGGCACGCGTAAACCGGATCTGATCATTCTCGATCTCGGTTTACCGGACGGTGACGGCCTGACTTATATCCGCGATTTACGCCACTGGAGCGCCATCCCGATTATTGTGCTGTCAGCACGCACGAGCGAAGAAGACAAAATTGCTGCGCTGGATGCCGGTGCTGATGATTTTCTTACCAAGCCGTTTGGCGTTGGTGAACTGCTGGCGAGGGTTCGCGTTGCATTGCGCCGCCATGCGGGCAGCTCACAGGAAAGCCCGCTGGTGACGTTTGCTGATGTGACGGTAGATTTGATCAACCGGCGCGTACAGCGAAACGGGGAAGACTGTCATCTGACGCCGATTGAGTTTCGCCTCCTGGCCGAACTGCTGGCGAACAGCGGTAAAGTCATTACTCAGCGTCAGTTACTGAGCCACGTGTGGGGCCCGAATTACGTTGAACACAGTCATTATCTGCGCATCTACATGGGGCATTTGCGCCAGAAACTGGAAGCCGATGCCACCCGGCCGCGTCATTTACTGACCGAAACCGGCGTGGGCTATCGTTTTATGCCTTAGGTTCGTCAGTTTCCGGTTTGGCTTCGCCAAATTCGGCTTCCAGACTTTCCGCAGCCTGCTGCAAAATCGCATTCACCCGCACCACCTGCTCCGGCGTTAAATCCGCACGCATCATGTTGCCGCGCAGCGCGTGACGCAGGCGGTGCATCGATTCATGAATACCTTCTGCCAGATTGTTTTCGCGCGGACGCTGAGCCCCGGCCAGACGGGCAAAAATCACATCCACTGCCGCCTGATGCTGCGCCAGTTCGACTTTCCCGGCTTCAGTTATCTGATAGCTTTTACGACCATTACCTGTGGCGACAGGCTCAAGGAAATCCTGTTCTTCCAGCAGCGTCAGCGTCGGGTAAATCACGCCAGGGCTTGGTACATACAGACCGGAAGACGCTTCTTCAATCGCTTTGATCAACTCATAACCGTGGCTTGGTTTTTTCGCCACCAGCGCCAGCAGCACGCGGCGCAAATCACCGTGTTCAAACAAACGATGCACACCGCGCTCGCCACGCCCCCCGCGACGACCGTCGCCACGTCCGCGGCGTTCGCGCCCTTCTTCACCACGTTCTTCACCACGATGGCGCCCATCCCGGCGCAACATGTGGCGCTCGCTGTGATCGCTGCGTTCTGAATCATGACGGCAATGACCGCGATGCCCTTCTTCCCGGCAACCGTGACCGCGATGGCGGCCTTCAAACATTTTGCTAAACATAGTTTACTTCCCATTTAGATATATCGAATTATTTCGATATATCTAAACTAGATCGGTTTTCAGAAACTGGCAAGCCGAAAAGTGCATTTAGATATATCTTTTTCATCTCTGAACTGACGGCAAGAAACGGGCAAAAAAAAAGCGCTGAATAATCAGCGCTTTTGATGAGGTCAAGAAAGGGCTTATTTGGCGTCGGCAAAAAATCAGATGACCGGAGGATCTTCTGCCAGAGTACGGTGATCAATGTACTGACCGCCATTAAAGATGGTGTTGTCATCAAAGTGGAAAGGCTGAGGGCTTTCAATGCGTGCATCCAAAAACGTTGCATAGAAAGAAATGAAATTTAACGCCGAGATTGGCTTGTCATGATACGTCCGGCTTTTCGCACTACTATCCAGCACCAGCAGCGGGATATTATAATTTTGCTTATAGCTGGCATTATGCAGTAAGGTCAGGTGACCGGACGATTCATCTTTGCTTAAGCCGTGATCTGAGAAATACATAATTTTAAAGTGATACTGCTTTTGCTCCGCCAATGTGTAGATTTTTTCGATCATCTTATCTGCTTTGAGGTAGGTCGAGAGGTAGCAGGAAATCGCTTTTTCTCTGTGCGGAATAATCATGTCATTCCGTGTAAGCCGGTCACAAAAATTCGCATGCGAACCCATGAGGTGGAAAACGACCAGGGTATTTTCTTTTTTCTGATTGAGGATTTTCTCGTAAGGCGTAATCAGCTCCGAATCATCTGAATTACTGTCGTCATAAGATCCTTTTTTAAGCAGGAAAAGATGATCGCTGTAAATGGATATTTTCGATATCGGCGTATCCGCTTTACCAAGAAAGCCTTGATTAGAAAGCCAGTAGGTTTCCATATGGAGCGCTTTCGCCAGCGTCACAATATTATTATTGATTTCAATATTACCGTCAGGGTTTGTTTTCGCTAGCGTACGTGGCAAAGCCATAAAAGTATTAGGCGCGGCAGCATGGTATTGAGAATAATAATCGCCAGGCTCTCTCTCTAAGAAAGGCATGTTCTTAACCGGATAACCATACAGCGAACTGTAATCGCTGCGCATACTTTCACCAATAATCACAATGTAGAGATTTTTTCTCTTACCATTAGGTAAAACAGAACTCGCTTTCCAGTTTGAAGGAAGACCACGACTGCTGTTCAGGTCAGCCATATTTTCTTTATAAGAATAATAGGATGTGTAAGCGCGCTGGAAGAAATTAAACATGTTCAGACGCACCCCCATTTCTCTATCGAACCTGACGAAAATAACACCAGCCATGAGTACCAGGAAAACACACGATATTGTGTTATTTTTTATTTTCCTGTCTTTTGATAAATAAAAGAAAATTAACATAGTAACAACAGGAAGAGCCATTTGGTAACATGTAACTTGCTTAACAAATTCCAGCGCTTCGGTGGTATTGGTTTGGAATAGCGAAGACATCACCAGGATGGAAGGCTTACCATATAAATTTGCTGTTATTGAATACACAGCAGAAATGAAAACCAGCACCCATGCTAACCGCCTGACCATTCTTCTGGCAGAAAGAATAAATGCAAAAAATAATGCATTAAAAATGAAATCGATGCCTTTCGCTGTCTTGTAACCTAAATTTATATTGAGAAGAATTGCGGAAGAAATCACAAGAAGAAAAGCAAAGCACGCATCCTTGCTGGGTAAATTTAATCGGCGCATTTTAGTTATACTAATTAATTGAATAGTGAAGGGAATAATCCGTATTATTGAAAATTATGACACTTTTATGAAAACCGGCCGAAATATACACCCTTGGTATTATTGAATCAAAAGGTAATTAATGTTTTCCTAAGACTATAAAAAAAGCGCTGAATAATCAGCGCTTTTGATGAGGTCAAGAAAGGGCTTATTTAGCGTCGGCAAGAACCTTGCTGACGATTTCTACCGCTTCTTTCTCGATTTGTTCACGGTGTTCAGCACCGAGGAAGCTTTCACAATAGATTTTGTAGGCTTCTTCTGTACCGGAAGGACGAGCCGCGAACCAGCCGTTTTTAGTCATCACTTTCAGGCCGCCGATTGACGCGCCATTACCCGGCGCGTTCGTCAGACGGGCAGTGATCGGGTCACCGGCCAGCGTGTCGGCTTTCACCTGTTCAGGAGAAAGTTTAGACAGCGCGGCTTTCTGCGCATGAGTTGCAGGTGCCTGAATACGGTTGTAGCTTGGCGCGCCAAAGCGGGCAGCCAGTTCGTTGTAATGTTCCTGCGGGTTTTTGCCGGTGACGGCGGTAATTTCCGCTGCCAGCAGGCACATGATGATGCCGTCTTTATCGGTAGACCATGGTGTGCCGTTGAAACGCAGGAAAGAAGCCCCTGCACTTTCTTCGCCACCAAAACCGAAGCTGCCGTCAAACAGACCATCAACGAACCATTTAAAGCCTACCGGTACTTCTACCAGTTTACGGCCTAAATCTTCCACTACGCGGTCGATCATCGCGCTGGAAACCAGCGTTTTACCGACGGCAACATCTTTGCCCCACTGCGGACGGTGCTGGAACAGGTACTGAATCGCCACCGCCAGATAATGGTTCGGGTTCATCAGACCGGCTGGCGTCACGATGCCGTGGCGATCGTAGTCAGGGTCATTGGCAAAGGCCAGATCGAATTTATCACGCAGCGCAAGCAGACCGGCCATCGCGGATTCAGACGAGCAGTCCATGCGGATCACACCGTCGTGGTCGAGATGCATGAAACGGAAAGTCTGATCGACTTCATCGTTTACCAGCGTCAGGTCCAGTTTGTAATGTTCAGCGATACGTTTCCAGTATTCGATACCGGAACCACCGAGAGGATCCACACCGAGTTTCAGGCCTGCTTTCTGAATAGCAGCCATATCAACAATGTCGGTCAGGCCTTCGATAAACGGCTGAACCAGATCCTGTGCGACCAGATGACCGCTTTTCCAGGCTTGATCCAGAGACTGTCGTTTCACGCCTGCAAGCCTGGCAGCCAGCAATGCGTTAGCGCGTTTCTCGATCACGGAGGTCAGATTGGTATCTGCCGGGCCACCGTTGGTCGGGTTGTATTTGATGCCGCCATCTTCCGGTGGATTGTGCGAAGGGGTGATGACGATGCCATCAGCCAGCGCGCCACCGTTGCGGTTATGGGTCAGGATAGCGTGAGACACCGCAGGCGTCGGCGTGAAGCCGTTGTCTTCCTGAACAATGACATCTACGCCATTCGCCGTCAGCACTTCCAGCACAGAGATAAACGCCGGTTCAGACAACGCATGCGTGTCTTTACCCACGTAGCACGGGCCGGTGGTGCCCTGCTCTTTACGCACTTCAGCAATTGCCTGAGCAATAGCCAGGATGTGCGCTTCATTAAAGCTGTGACGCAACGAACTACCGCGATGGCCGGACGTGCCGAACTTAACAGCGTGTGCTGTGTTAGCCGGATCCGGTTGCAGAACGTAATACTGTGACGTTAACTGCGCCACATTAATCAAATCGCTTTGCTGAGCAGGTTGCCCTGCACGGGGGTGATTAGCCACTGGCGCTTCTCCCTTACGCTGAAATTTAGAGGGTGCCGCACACTTTGTCAGTCAGTTCCGCCGGGAACTGCATGAGTTGCATGATGTGTTCGATCATGCTGCGTTTGCGACCTGTGTTGGTATTCGTAATAACCCAATACGGCGTTCCGGGAACGTGTTTAGGCTTGGTATGAATGCCGTTTTGCAGCAAGGTTTGCTGGTCACCGGCAAAATAGGTACGCGTGCGGCCCGTTAATGACTCGGTCGCAACAGCAAATTCTTTCGGGTTCAGGCCATACAAGGTCGACAGGATCAACATAAAGCGGTTTACCGCCTTGGTTTGCTCTGCGTATTCGTCAGACAGCAACAGTTCACGGACCGCGCGGACTTTATCACGCGAAGTCGGTGCTGCTGCGGCGGCGACAGGTTTTTCCTGCGCAACAGTGCCGGCAATAACGGAAGCATTCACTGACGCGGCAGGAGCGGTCTGTCCGGCAGTAAACTTCAACATACGGCGTAAAATATCAGACGCACTTTCACCGATAGCCTGCGTGTGGCTGGCAATGTAGCGGTAGAGTTCTTCGTCAACCTCAATAGTTTTCATCTTTATCCAGTACTGTTTTTCTACTTAATTCAAAAGGATTATACAAATTTCTACACAGTAACAAACAGGGGAATTGTGCCGCGAAGCAAAAACCAGACTACTTCCCGTTTTTGCTGCATGCTGGCTCCGGCCTGATCTGCTTCTGGTAGTCAAATCCCGCTCAGGCATCTGGCAGAAACTTTCTGTTTTAAAAAATCATCCGCAACTCATGATAACCTAATGGAATCGTTTATCAGTATGAACTTCGCCATGAAATTACATTATCGCCTGCAAGAACCTGAAGTCGCTGGCAGCCATGCCCTGCCGGTTTTGTTAATCCACGGTCTGTTCGGAACCCTTGATAATCTGGGCGTTCTGGGCCGCGACCTGAAACAACAGCATAGAGTGTTACAGGTTGACTTGCGTAATCACGGTCAGTCCGGGCGTTCTGATGAGATGTCATACGCCGCGATGGCACAGGATTTAACAGAAACGCTGGATGAAGTGGGTTTCCAAAAAATCATTGTTATCGGCCACTCAATGGGCGGAAAAGCGGCGATGGCACTGACCGCGCTGATCCCCGACCGTATAGAGAAGCTGATCGCCATTGATGTCGCGCCGGTCGATTACCGCGTTCGCCGCCACGATGAGATTTTTGCAGCGATAAATGCCGTCACCGCAGCCGGTTTATGCGACCGCACGTCAGCGGCTGCCTGTATGCGCGAGTATATAAAGGAAGACGGCGTGATTCAGTTTCTGCTGAAATCCTTCCAGCAGGGAGAATGGCGCTTCAACGTACCGGTGCTGCTCAGTGAATACGAAACCATCACCGGCTGGGAAGACGTGCCGCCGTGGGATCACCCGGCGTTATTTATCCGCGGCGGATTGTCTCCGTATGTGCAGGATGCTTACCGCGAGGATATCGCCCGTCAGTTCCCGCAGGCAAAAGCCTATGTCGTCGCCGGAACCGGACATTGGGTTCACGCGGAAAAACCCGAGGCCGTGCTGCGGGCTGTTCACCGTTTCATCGATGTGGACTAAGGTTTAACATCCTGGGGATAAATTGTGCAAAAAGTCTGCACAACTTAGAAAGTTATCATGAAATCAGGGCAATCAGGCGTTGTGAACCCCAGGCGCGCCAGTGTATGATTGCGCGCTATAATTTTGCCGCCCCGTTTCACTCAGTCTGAGTCGCGGGGGGTAAATTGGGTCAGGGTTTCTTAGCCCGAAATGTGTGAAACGCTCGTCAGGAATCGGCTTGCCGTTTTCCGATGTAAAAACTTCCCTGGTTGTACCGCTACCTATGGCAAAAGAACAACTGGATCGCACGACGATTGATCTGTTCGCAGATGACCGCCGTCCGGGGCGTCCAAAAACAAATCCGCTATCCCGTGATGAACAGCTCAGGATCAACAAGCGCAATCAGTTACGCCGCGATAAAGCGAGCGGTCTGCGTCGCGTTGAGCTGAAAATGAATGCCGATGCTGTTGATACGCTCAATAAGCTGGCTGAAGAACGTAACATCAGTCGTAGCGAACTGATTGAAGAGATGCTGCTGGCGCATCTTAACGGTCATGAAGGCTGATTGAAAACGGGTAACCTTACCAGGCTACCCGTTTGTTTTTCCTTTCCTGTATTCCTGCTTACTCCACTCTTTTAACTCAGAACTTTTCCCAGTTCTCAGCACTTTTCGCCGAAAGCATGCCGGTATCCGGACGCAATAATGGCGCAGAAATGGACTTCGCAGGACGCGAACCGACGCTGGTCACGCTGTCTTTGAGTTTGAATGTGGCCACAGCGTTGTTGAGTAATGCAGCCTGTTCCTCCAGAGAAACTGCCGCCTGCGATGCCTGTTCAACCAGCGAGGCGTTTTGCTGCGTCACGCTGTCCATCTGAGTGATCGCCACCGCCACCTGACCGATGCCTTTGCTTTGCTCATCAGATGCCGAAGCGATTTCTGCCATGATATCGGTGACATGCGTAATTGAGCGCACCACTTCATTCATCGTCAGACCGGCGTTTTCAACCAGTTTTGAACCGCTGTCCACGCGCGAAACTGATTCACTGATCAGTGATTCGATTTCTTTCGCCGCCTGGGCGCTGCGCTGCGCCAGATTACGCACTTCGCTGGCGACCACAGCAAATCCACGCCCCTGTTCGCCCGCACGTGCAGCTTCAACTGCAGCGTTCAGCGCCAGAATGTTGGTCTGGAAAGCAATGCTGTTGATGACCGACGTAATTTCAGCAATCTTTTTCGAACTGCCGGAAATGTCTTTCATGGTACTGACCACGTCCGCCACGATATTGCCGCCCTTCTGCGCCGTGCCGGAGGCTTCAATCACCAGCTGGCTGGCGTGATGTGCGTTATCGGCGTTGTGTTTCACCGTCGCGGTCAGTTCTTCCATGCTGGCGGCGGTTTCTTCCAGAGCAGAGGCCTGTTCTTCGGTACGCGAAGACAAGTCATTATTGCCCGCTGAAATTTCCGATGCGCCCTGATAGATATGGTTAGTACAGTTCCGGATAGTCTGAACCGTATTCACCAGACTCGCCTGCATCACATTCAGCAACGGGATCAGTTTACCGGCACAGTTTTTACCGAACTCTTCCATATACTGCGTCAGGTCACCGCTGGCGATCAACGCGAACTGATCGCGAATTTTATCCAGCGGTTTCACCAGCGCCATCACCAGATAACGATCAGTCAGCAGCAACAGGATCAAACCGATACCGAAAGCGCTCAGCTGGATCACTTTGCTCATGTAAGTCAGATGATTGGATTCATTTTGTGCGGCCTGAAAATCTACTGCAATCTGGCTGCTGACCTTTTCCATTGATAAACCAAAAGTGCGGCTCAGCGCCGGAACCGTGGTGTTAGCTAACTGGTTATAGGTGTCGATATTCCTGCTGCTGGCAGCATTGAATAAGGGTGTCACCCCTTGCGTGAGCAGATTTTCCCAGCTGCTTTGCAGTTCCTGAATGGCTGAATCTTCCAGACCCGGATGTGGCGCTGTTTTGAAAACGGCCAGCGCCTGAGTCAGTCCATCAAGGGATTGCCTGGCACTGTCAAAAATTTCAGGCCCTTTTGACGGGTCAGCCTGAAACTGTGCAACAGCACGATTCAGGCGCGTCACGGTTCGGAAATACTGATCGTTGCCTTTGCTGATCAGCGTCATGTTGTTGACCAGTTCGGAACTGTTCCTGGTGTTTTGGGTTAATGTGCCAAGTGATGTGACGGTATAAAGGGAAACACCGGCCCACATGATGCAAAAGATGCCAAGAATGGTTAATAAAGCGGCCCTGATGGTAATATTTTTTAAAAACTGCACGATATGCCTCTCTCGAAACAGAACTGTTTCTGGTCTGAGGATTGACGGGGATGCGGAGAATCAAAACAGGTAACCAGCAGGCATACGCCCCCGGACATGTTTGAACACCTCTCCGGGCATCGATTTCTTTATTATGTTGAGATTGCTCTCGCATCATCTATCGGCGGGGCGTGCATAAACTTAAGGAAGGAGCCGGTTTATTTCTTCACTTTGCTTATGACCTCAGTAACCCTGTGGTTGATAAGCACACGATGGCGATAACACTTTAAAATATTGCCCGATAAACTTATTCCCCAGTTAAGAAGGCGAGCAGAAGGATATTCTCCGCCTCGCGAGTTTGGTATCATCTTCGCTATTATTGCCTGCAATGCAGGGCACTTCATTTAGAACAAGAGGTTAGGTAATCTTATGGCCGTTGTAGGTATCTTCTTTGGATCCGATACAGGTAACACCGAAAACATCGCTAAAATGATCCAGAAACAATTGGGTAAAGATGTTGCTGAGGTGCATGACATTGCGAAGAGCAGCAAAGAGGATCTGGAAAAATTCGATATTTTGCTGATCGGAATTCCAACCTGGTATTACGGTGAAGCGCAGTGTGACTGGGATGACTTTTTCCCGTCTCTCGAAGAGATAGATTTCGAAGGTAAGCTGGTTGCCCTGTTTGGCTGCGGCGATCAGGAAGACTATGCCGAGTACTTCTGCGATGCACTGGGTACCGTGCGCGATATCATTGAGCCACGCGGCGCCGTGATTGTCGGACACTGGCCAACGGAAGGTTATCATTTCGAAGCATCTAAAGGCCTGGCTGATGATAAGCACTTCATCGGACTGGCAATTGACGAAGACCGTCAGCCAGAACTGACCGCTGAACGTGTTGATGCATGGGTGAAACAGATCACAGAAGAGCTCAGCCTTTCAGAAATTATTGGCTAAAACCCTGTTGGCCCTGAGGATTTATTCTACAATTGAAGGGCCAAACTATTACTGAAATTAACAATTTAACCGCTACAAAATTGTAACTTTCGGTCGTATCAAGGTACACTGAGTTCATCTGTTTTTTCTATCGATCAAGTCGTTGCATTATCAATGTGACAGGCAATTTGTGATCTTTATTAACAGGCTGTCGTTTACGAGAATGGGCACACTTCCCTTAAACGAAGAACAGTAAACGAACAATTTTGTGCCGCCGATGCCACAGGCTGCATGCCTCAACTTGATTAGCACATAGTAACAGGACTGAATCCGCATGACTGACAACAACACCGCACTGAAGAAAGCCGGCTTAAAAGTCACGCTTCCGCGCCTCAAAATCCTGGAAGTGCTGCAAGCGCCGGAAGGTCATCACGTTAGTGCGGAAGATCTTTACAAGCAACTGATTGATATGGGCGAAGAAATTGGTCTGGCCACGGTTTACCGTGTTCTGAACCAGTTTGACGATGCCGGTATCGTCACCCGTCATAACTTCGAAGGCGGCAAGTCTGTATTCGAACTGACCCAGCAACATCACCACGATCACCTGATCTGTCTGGATTGCGGTCGTGTGATTGAATTCCGTGACGAATATATCGAAGGTCGTCAGCGTGAAATTGCTAAAAAACATGGCATCAAACTGACCAACCACAGTCTGTATCTGTACGGCCACTGTGAAGCAGGCGACTGCCGTGAAGATGAATCTTTGCACAATGACAAACCTGCGCACTAATTCGCGCAGTATCGATTGTCGCAACTGTTCTGAATAAACTAACCGCTGAAAAGCGGTTTTTTTATGTCTGCGCTTTACCCCGGACACAGGCGTGGAATGCGGACATAAAACATAAAAAACCCCGGCAAGCCGGGGTTTCGCTTTTGATAATATGAATTTGCCAGGTTAGGCTTTTACAAACGTCTGCTTTTAGTTAGCCATTTCAGGCGCGTTGCTGGTTTTGATTTCCTGCCAGATTTTACCGCAGTCTGACGCATAAGCCTGGCCATCACCGGTTTTGCGCGCCGTCAGACAACGCTGGTAATCCACCACGCGTACTGTTTCCTGTTCCGCAAATTTCTGGTGGGCTTTTTCCTGCTTCAGTTTGTTCAGCAACACCTGACAGGACGCCAGTTTGTCGGGGTTGCCCTCCGACGTATTAATACAGGTACGGTAGTCTTCACGCGTTTGTGAAATTTGTGCCTGATCGGCGTCAGGCGCACAGCCTGCCAGCAGCACAGCAGATACCGCAATCATAAGTAATTTATTCATCGACATAACGACCTCAGAAAATAGTAAATGGAGCGATAACGATGAATTTCACGTCTTTTTCATCCTGAAATATATTGCCGTAACCCCCGCCCCAGCTCGGAATATCTGAGTGGTTGTCGTACTGGGTGTAATGCAGTTTGAACAGCGTCCCCTTCGCGCGGCCTTCCTGAATGGTGTAAAGCGCATCCAGACTCCAGGCGCTCTCTTTCAGTCGCTGGCTCTGGTCATAAGCGGCGTTGGTACTCGGTTTGGCGTCCCACGCATAAACGTAAGAACCGCCGACAGCAAAACCTGGCAGATCCCATTTCGCGAGATCATAAAGTACGCCGGCGTACACCGCTTTTTCGCCGTTGGCGTTGAAGTCCGAACGGTTATCCCACCACACGTCAAGACGACCGTTGGAGGAGGAATACGTCGGGGTCATGCGTTGCAGGAAGTAGCCCTGATTACCTTCCGCTTTGACCATCGTCCCCTCCAGGCGCCAGTTAAACTGACCGGTGGTATAACCGAAAGTCAGCGCCTGCAACCAGGCCAGCCCGTCGTATAAGCTGTTCGGATCGTTCTTATTACTGATGCGGTCTTCCGCACCATAGAACTGGTAGCTGGTGGTCAGCGGATTGCCCATCAGATCGATTTTGTAGGACGCTTTGGCAAAATACTGATCGACGTAACTTTCAGCCTGACCAAAAGCACCTTCCAGCACGAAATCATTTTTGAAGTCGTATTTTGCGCCGAGAGAGTGGATGTACGAAACGCCCGTTTTCTTGTCGTTCTGGCGGAAATCATCCATTTCCAGATGCCACGGAGATTTATATTCGTCCGCCCACATGTAGGAGAAACTCAGTTCCCCCGGATCACCAAAGTCATGCTTGTAGCCCGCTTCCGCGCCGCGGTAAGTACCCGGCATGAAGCTCCAGTGTGGTGCAATCAGTGTCTGGCCCGTTGGCTGGATGTAACCGGCATGTCCCCAGAATCCGCCATATTTAAATTTACCGGCGGCTTTGTACAGGCTGACCCCGCTTTTATCGCCGGAGTAATCTTCGTCGTAGGCACGGTTGCTGTTGGAGAAAGCGATTTCGTTAGGATGCCCGCTTTCGCTGCTTTCGGCCAGTTCAACTGCCGTGAAGGCTGCGATATCAACACCAAACATGTCCCAGGCATATCCGGAAGAAAAATCGAGATTCAGGTTAGCGGTAGAATGAGAAAGGTTGGTTGTGTAGTCTTGGTAGTGGTCGCTCGCCGGATCCATATCCTTGCGATCACGCTCACGCTGCCAGTAATACACACCGCCGGTCAGCGTCGAATCGTCAATAAAGCCTGCCGCCCTGGCATCTTCAGAAAACATCATCCCGCCACCCAATAAGGTGCCGGCAAGAGAATAAAGTGCAGGTTTCAGGTAAGCCGATCCCCTGCCCCTGTTAAGGTGCTTGTGCATAGAAATTCCTCATCTTTGACTAAAAAATACGAACAAAACCCAAACGGGTATTAAAAGCGGCCGCCAAAGGCGTAACCGGTTAATTCATGATCAAGAGTATTTTTCGCGACGCGAATTATCAATGAGTAATTACTCCTTGATCGCCGAAGTATGACTAAGTGCACATAAAGATGAAAAAGTGTAACAAAAAGCTTTAAGAAAGGGTCAGGCAGAGAGGTGATGAAAATAAATAACAGAATCAGTAAATTGTAAATTTTAAGCTTTCATTTAAACGTTTCAGCACACAAAAAACAGGGTTTAAAAGTAAACATCAAAAATACATTAATTCGCGATGAAAAACAAAATACTCAAATCCCAGACATAAAAAAACGCAGCCGGAGCTGCGTTTAACTTTAGGTCGTTCAAAAACCAGCCATTCGGAGGCGGTTACGCGACGGGTTTGCTTTCCCAGGTATCACGCAGGCCAACGGTACGATTGAACACCAGATGGTCGGCGCTTGAGTAGCGGCTGTCGGCACAGAAGTAACCTTCACGCTCGAACTGCAGGCTGATTTCGGCCTGAGCGGTCACCAGAGAAGGCTCAACAAAACCATGAGCAATCACCAGTGATTCCGGGTTGATCGTCGTCAGGAAATCTTCTGCCTGACCAGGATTTGCAACGCTGAACAGACGGTCATACAGACGGAATTCCGCCGGTTTACCTTCAGTCGCAGAAACCCAGTGGATCACACCTTTCACCTTGCGGCCATCAGCAGGATCTTTGCTCAGCGTGTCGATATCGTAAGAACAGAAGATAGTGGTGATATTGCCTTCTGCATCTTTCTCGATACGTTCCGCTTTGATGACATACGCATTGCGCAGGCGAACTTCTTTGCCCAGCACCAGACGTTTGTACTGTTTGTTCGCTTCTTCGCGGAAATCAGCCTGATCAATATAGATTTCGCGCGTGAACGGCACTTCGCGGGTGCCCATTTCTGGTTTGCTCGGATGGTTCGGCATTTTCACCATCTGCACGTCATCGCCGGTAAAGTTCTCAATGATGACTTTAACCGGATTGATTACCGCCATGGCGCGAGGCGCGTTTTCGTTCAGGTCGTCACGAATACAAGATTCCAGCGCCATCATTTCGACGTTGTTATCTTGTTTCGTCACGCCAATGCGGCGGCAGAATTCGCGGATAGACGCGGCAGTGTAGCCACGGCGACGCAGACCGGATACGGTCGGCATACGCGGGTCATCCCAGCCTTCAACGATATTCTCCGTCACCAGCAGGTTCAGCTTACGCTTAGACATGATGGAGTATTCGAGATTCAGACGGGAGAACTCGTACTGACGCGGATGGCATGGAATAGTGATGTTATCCAGCACCCAGTCGTACAGACGGCGGTTGTCCTGGAATTCCAGTGTGCACAATGAATGTGTGATCCCTTCCAGCGCATCGGAAATGCAGTGGGTGAAATCGTACATCGGGTAGATGCACCACTTGTTGCCGGTCTGATGGTGTTCTGCAAATTTGATACGGTAAATGACCGGATCACGCATCACGAAGAATGGCGAAGCCATATCGATTTTTGCACGCAGACACGCAGCGCCTTCAGCAAATTCGCCATTACGCATTTTTTCGAACAGCGCGATATTCTCTTCTACGCTGCGATCGCGGAACGGGCTGTTTTTACCCGGCGATGTCAGAGAACCACGGTATTCGCGGATCTGGTCAGGAGACAGTTCATCAACATAAGCCAGGCCTTTATTGATCAGTTCCAGCGCATAAGCGTGCAGCTGATCAAAATAGTCTGAAGAATAGTGAATATCACCACTCCAGTCGAAACCTAACCATTGCACGTCGTGTTTGATGGACTCAACGAATTCAATATCTTCTTTTGCCGGGTTGGTATCGTCAAAACGCAGGTTGCACTGCCCCTGATAGTCTTGCGCGATGCCAAAATTCAGGCAGATAGATTTCGCATGACCAATATGCAGATAGCCATTAGGCTCAGGCGGGAAACGGGTATGAACGGTATTGTGTTTCCCGGTCGCCAGATCTTCATCAATAATCTGACGGATAAAATTTGTTGGGCGGGCTTCTGCCTCACTCATTGTGCAATTCCTCTACGCGACATTTGACTCTACGGATAACCGCTTATGTTCCAACAAGCCACGTAAGGAAACAACCGTTAGTTGCATAAAATCGTGGTTATCTGCATGACTTCTGCTTAGAAGCAATAAAAAAGCGGGAAGAGATTGCTCTCTTCCCGCCATAGGGCTTTCTACTGTAAATCAATCAACAGAGTTATTTACTCTGGATTTCGAACAGTTTGGTCTGACCGGCAACCACTGAGCCACTGGCCAGAGAAATCACACCGGTGTAATCGTCGATGTTGCTGACCACAACCGGGCTTATCATTGAGCGCGCATTGGCGTTCAGATAATCCAGATCCAGTTCCAGTACAGGCTGACCTGCGACGACCGTTGCGCCTTCTTCGACCAGGCGGGTGAAGCCCTGACCGTTCAGTGCAACCGTATCAATCCCCATATGCACCACAATTTCAGCGCCGGAAGTGGTTTCCAGACAGAACGCATGGTTGGTATTGAAGATTTTCACCACAGTACCGGCCGCAGGAGAAACGACGGTTTTGTCTGTCGGACGAATAGCGACGCCATCACCGACCGCTTTGCTGGCAAATGCTTCATCAGGCACCTGATCCAGCGCAACGATGTCACCGGTGACCGGCGCAACCAGTGTCTCTACGACGGTTTTGACGGTGTTTGGTACCGCCTGAGGCACTGCTTTAGCCGCAGCAACGGGCGTAGCGACACCAGCAGCAATCGGGCCGCGAGCCATCACTTTCTTCATGGCATCAGCCAGAGATTCAGCTTTAGCGCCAACGATAACCTGAATACTTTGTTTGTTCAGACGAACAATACCTGATGCGCCCAGACGTTTACATGCAGCGTCATCAACGGTGCCGGCATCTTTCACGTTCAGACGCAGACGGGTAATACAGGCATCAATACCTTTGAAGTTATCAGAACCACCCAGAGCACCGATATAGCTCACAGCCAGCTGATTCAGACCTTCTTCAGTGTTGCTGTTTGCTTCCGGCTCACCGATATGATCAACGTCGTCTTCACGACCTGGTGTTTTCAGGTTGAACATGCGGATGATAACGCTGAACAGAACGAAGTAGATGATGAAGAAAATCACACCCATCACCAGCAACATCCAGACGTTTTTACTTGCTGCTGGCAGGTTGTACATCAACGCATAGTCGATGGCGCCTGCAGAGAAGGAGAAGCCTGCGTGAATGCCCAGAGCAGTTGCGATGTACAGGCTGATCCCGGTCAGGATGGCGTGCACTAAGTACAGCAACGGAGCAAGGAACATGAAGAGGAATTCTAATGGCTCGGTCACACCGGTCAGGAATGCAGTCACCGCGACGGATACCAGCATACCGCCAACCAACGGACGACGTTCTTTTGGTGCAGCAAAGTACATTGCACATGCTGCGCCTGGCAGACCGAACATCATGATTGGGAAGAAGCCGGACATGAACATCCCTGCTGTACCGTCACCCGCGTAGAAGCGGTTGATGTCACCGTGGAATACAGTACCTGCAGCGTTAGTGAAATCACCAATCTGGAACCATGCGATGGTGTTCAGAACCTGATGCAGACCCGTAGGGATCAGCAAACGGTTAACGAAACCAAAGATACCTGCACCGAATGCGCCAGCACCTACGATCCACTCCCCGCCTGCGCGGATTGCATCCTGCACCGGAGGCCAGACGTAACCAAAGATAGCGGCCAGAATCAGACAGAAGAAGCCGGTTGCGATAGGAACGAAGCGTTTCCCACCGAAGAAGCTCAGGAAGTCAGGCAGTTTGATATCAGACCAGCGGTTGTAAACCATACCGCCCACCAGACCGGTAATGATACCGGCCAGCACGCCCATGTTTACCGCAGGGTTGATGGTAATCATCGCTTTAGTCAGGATGAAGTAACCAATACCGCCCGCTAAGGCAGCTGCACCCGCATTGTCTTTAGACCAGCTGGATGCCACACCAATAGCAAAAATTAATGCGAGGTTATCGAAAATCCCGCCACCGGCTTGCGCGATGAAAGGCATATTAAGAAGATCAGGCTGACCGAAACGCAGCAATAAAGCAGCGACCGGTAGTACGGCTATCGGCAGCTGTAGCGCTCTGCCTAAACGCTGAAAGAATCCAAGAATATTCACATTTCCCCCTATCCGCCGTCAGGCGAATCACCTAAGTAGTTTAATTAGTATGGTTACTACCTTTACATTTACCGTTCCGATTTAACCAACTGCACTTATAACTAACAGCACTGCGAGTGTAAAAAGATTATTTCGTATCGCAAATTAAAACCTCTCTTTTTGTGAGAAATGTCACCAAAAAGAGGTCACAACATGCCATCAGACTGGTCAACACACAAAACTTATTTTATCATTAAAAAAATCTAGACGGCATTGTGCCATTCATAAACCGCCACGGTGGTTTACGCTTAACAAGACCGCCTTTGAACTGACGAACTTAGTTTTTACTTTGACTACGCATATCCGCAGTCATTGACGTTGTGGACAACACCCCTGCAGCGTCAGGGACAAAGGATATCAACAGTATATTCAATATTCTGAAACTAGAGGTACGTGATGAGACTTATTCCTTTAAACACCACCACTGAAGTTGGCAAATGGGCTGCACGTCATATCGTTGAACGTATTAACGCTTTCAAACCTACCGCCGAACGCCCTTTCGTTCTGGGCCTGCCTACCGGTGGTACCCCTCTCGAAGCTTACAAACATTTAATCGCCATGCATAAAGCAGGCCAGGTTAGCTTCAAGAACGTCGTCACTTTTAACATGGATGAATATGTGGGTCTGCCGCAGGAACACCCTGAGAGCTACCATACATTCATGTACAAAAACTTCTTTGATCACGTTGATATTCCACGCGAAAACATCAACCTGCTGAACGGTAATGCACCTGACGTCGACGAAGAATGCCGCCAGTACGAAGCGAAAATTAAGTCTTACGGCAAAATTAACCTGTTCATGGGTGGCGTAGGCAACGACGGTCATATCGCATTCAACGAACCGGCTTCTTCCCTGGCTTCACGTACGCGTATCAAAACGCTGACGCATGAAACCCGTATCGCGAACTCCCGTTTCTTCGACAACGATGTCTCTCAGGTGCCAAAATACGCTCTGACCGTTGGCGTGGGTACCTTACTGGATGCGGAAGAAGTGATGATTCTGGTCACCGGTCATGCGAAAGCGCAGGCGCTGGAAGCGGCCGTTGAAGGTAATATCAACCACATGTGGACCATCAGTTGCCTGCAATTGCATGCAAAAGCCGTTATGGTGTGTGATGAGCCTTCCACCATGGAACTGAAAGTCAAAACTGTTAAATATTTCCGCGAGTTAGAAGCGGAAAATATGAAAAACCTTTAATTAACTGAGTCCCCGAAAGCATTGGAGTTGCAGCAAGGCGGCAACGGAACGAATCTCCGGGAGCTTACTCAAGTAAGTGACCGGAGTGAGTGAAGGCAGCCAACGCTGCTGCGGCTCAAAGGATTTAGGGGAATGGGGGCATGATGTACGCATTGATTGAGGGCCGGGTCTATACCGGTCATGACGTTCTGGATAACCACGCGGTAGTGATTGCGGATGGCAAAATCGAACGTGTCTGCCCGGTGAGTGAATTGCCGGCGAATGTGGAAACCCGCAGTCTGGACGGCGCCATTCTTGCCCCCGGATTTATCGATCTGCAACTTAATGGTTGCGGCGGCGTGCAGTTCAACGATTCTCTGGAAGCGATTTCAGTAGAAACGTTAGAAATCATGCAGAAAGCCAATGAAAAATCCGGCTGTACCAGTTTCTTACCGACGCTGATTACCTGTAGCGACGACTACATGAAACACGGCATCAGCGTGATGCGCACCTATCTGGAAAAATATCCGAATCAGGCTTTGGGTCTGCATCTTGAAGGGCCGTACCTCAGCCCGCTGAAAAAAGGCACACATAACCCTGCCTTTATTCGCCTGCCAGACAGCGCCATGATTGATTTCCTGTGCGCGAATGCCGATGTCATTACCCAACTGACACTCGCGCCAGAACAGGTGGATGCGAAATATATCCGCCAGTTGCGTGATGCCGGGATCGTGATTTCTGCAGGCCATTCAAATTCAACCTATGCTGAGGCTCGTGCCGGTTTTGCGGCAGGTATCAGCTTTGCGACGCACCTTTATAATGCAATGCCAGCCATTACCGGTCGTCAGCCTGGCCTTATTGGTGCAATCTTCGATACGCCTGAAGTGTATACCGGCGTCATCGCAGACGGTTTGCATGTGGACTGGGCCAACATCCGCAACGCGAAAAAGCTCAAAGGCGAGAAGCTGGTGCTGGTCACTGATGCTACCGCTCCGGCTGGCGCGAATATTGATGAGTTCATTTTTGCCGGTAAAACAATATACTACCGTGACGGACTCTGTGTGGACGAAAACGGTACGCTGAGCGGCTCTGCGCTGACGATGATCGAAGCGGTGCAAAACAGCGTCGAACATGTCGGAATTGCTCTGGATGAAACGCTGCGTATGGCAACGCTTTATCCGGCTCGCGCCATTGGTCTTGATGACCAGTTGGGCAGCATCGAAGCAGGTAAAGTCGCCAACCTCACCGCGTTCACTCATGATTTTAAAATCACAAAAACTATCGTTAATGGTAACGAAGTTTAATTGAGCGGATAACAGCATTGATGACAACTGGCGGACAGCAGGCACAAATCGGCAACGTTGATCTGGTTAAGCAGCTAAACGGAGCGGCGGTTTACCGCCTGATTGACCAACAAGGGCCCATCTCGCGCATTCAGATCGCCGACATGAGCCAGTTAGCGCCCGCCAGTGTCACCAAGATTACGCGGCAATTGCTTGAGCGCGGGCTGATTAAAGAAGTGGATCAGCAGGCTTCTACGGGAGGCCGCCGCGCAATTTCCATTATTACTGAAACCCGCCCTTTCCACGCTATTGCGGTGCGTCTTGGCCGCCACGATGCGACGATTACGCTCTACGATCTCAGTGCCAAATCGCTGGCTGAACAACATTACGCCTTGCCGGAGCGCACCCAGGAGACTCTGGAGAACGCGCTGTTCGACGCGATTGCCCAGTTCATCGAGCTGAATCAGCGTAAAATCCGCGAACTGATTGCCATTTCCGTCATCCTTCCGGGGCTGGTCGATCCGAATAAAGGGATCGTGCGCTACATGCCGCATATCAGCGTCGGTGCGTGGAAGTTAGTGGATGCACTTGAAGCAAAATTTAAAGTCACCAGTTTTGTCGGCCACGATATCCGCAGTCTGGCGCTGGCGGAGCATTACTTCGGTGCAACCCGCGACTGTCAGGACTCCATATTGGTTCGCTTACACCGTGGTACGGGTGCCGGCATTATCGTAAACGGGCAGATTTTCCTTGGCAGTAACGGCAACGTCGGTGAAATCGGCCATATTCAAATCGATCCGCTGGGCGAACGCTGTCATTGCGGTAATTTCGGATGTCTGGAAACCGTTGCGGCAAACGCCGCCATCGAAAATCGTGTGCGCCATCTGCTGACGCAAGGGTATGCCAGCAAACTGAGCCTGGAAGACTGCTCGATTTCTGCCATCTGTAAGGCCGCCAATCGCCACGACGCGCTGGCAACCGAGGTGATTGAGCATGTGGGGCGTCAGCTTGGCAAAGGCGTTTCGATTGCGATTAACCTGTTTAATCCGCAAAAAGTGGTGATTGCGGGCGAAATCACTGAAGCCGATAAAGTTTTGCTTCCTGCTATTCAGAACTGTATTAATGCGCAGGTTCTGAAAGATTTCCGCCGCAATTTACCGGTAGTGACTTCAGCCCTGAATCATCAGTCCGCGATTGGCGCTTTTGCACTGGTCAAACGGGCGATGCTGAATGGCGTTCTGCTGCAGCGTCTGATGGAAAATTGAGACGTGCTATAGTATCAGGCTGCCAGGAATGGGACTGAAAATGTGGGTTTGGAAATCATGACAATAAAGAACGTAATTTGTGACATTGATGGCGTGCTGTTGCACGACAATACCGCAGTACCCGGCGCCGACCGTTTTCTGGCGCGAATTCAGGAACAGGGAATGCCGTTAGTGATCCTTACTAACTACCCTTCCCAGACAGCGCAAGATCTGGCAAACCGCTTTAGCGCAGCCGGTCTTGAAGTGCCTGAAAGTGCATTTTTCACCTCCGCGATGGCCACCGCCGATTTCCTGAAACGTCAGGAAGGCAAAAAAGCTTATGTCGTCGGTGAAGGCGCGCTAATCCATGAACTGTATAAAGCCGGTTTTACCATTACCGATATCAATCCTGACTTCGTGATTGTTGGCGAAACCCGTTCTTATAACTGGGACATGATCCATAAAGCCGCGTATTTCGTGGCTAACGGCGCACGGTTTATCGCAACCAATCCGGATAATCACGGACACGGTTTTGTGCCAGCCTGTGGCGCGTTGTGCGCACCTATCGAAAAAATTACCGGACGCCAGCCGTTTTACGTCGGCAAGCCGAGCCCGTGGATCATCCGCTCGGCGCTCAATAAAATGCAGGCACATTCCGAAGAAACGGTCATTGTCGGTGACAATCTGCGCACCGACATTCTGGCGGGCTTCCAGGCAGGTCTGGAAACCATTCTGGTGCTGACCGGCGTTTCCACACTCAATGATATTGAGGGAATGCCATTCCGCCCAACGTGGATTTATCCTTCCGTTGCCGATATCGACGTCATTTAACGGCCACAGATAAGTCTTTGAAAACGAGCCCGGATTTGATTCCCGGCTCGTTTTTTTTCGTCTTGCCGCCTGATTTTTATCCACTTTTCCCGTTTTTTGAATCCTCCTCAATTTTTGGCCATTAAATTAACAATCCGCTAATGAAATCGCTATAAAACTGATGATTCATCAAAGATCACCTGCCCTTAACCAACTATTTATCAGAAGAGCGTTAAACCACTTGCACAACATGGGGGTTTTGACGCATTTTCATAGTCAGCAACGCAACAACCGCCGGTTAAAACTGCAAAAACGGCAACGTTGATCCTCATTCATAAACATAAAAATGACAGCCAGAGAAACGTCGTTAGGGAGAAAGCAATATGTGTTCAATTTTCGGTGTGCTCGATATCAAAACTGACTCCGTCGAGCTGCGCAAAAAAGCGCTGGAACTGTCGCGCCTGATGCGTCACCGCGGACCAGACTGGTCCGGCGTGTTTGCCAGCGATAAAGCGATTCTGTCGCACGAGCGTCTGTCCATCGTTGACGTAAATAACGGCGCACAGCCTCTGTACAACGCAGCACACACACACGTTCTGGCTGTTAACGGCGAAATCTACAACCACCAGGCTCTGCGTGCAGAACTGGGCGATAAATATGAATTCCAGACCGCGTCTGACTGCGAAGTTATTCTGGCGCTGTATCAGGAAAAAGGCCCTGCCTTCCTCGATGAACTGCAAGGCATGTTCGCCTTTATTCTGTATGACACAGAAAAAGACGCGTACCTGATTGGCCGTGACCATCTGGGTATCATCCCGCTGTATATGGGTTACGACGAACACGGCAACATGTATGTCGCTTCAGAAATGAAAGCACTGGTGCCGGTTTGCCGCACCATCAAAGAATTCCCGGCAGGCAGCTATCTGTGGAGCCAGGACGGTGAAATTCGCGAATACTACCAGCGCGACTGGTTTGACTTCGAAAACGTCAAAGACAACGTCACTGATGCTGCAGCGCTGAAAGATGCGCTGGAAGAATCGGTGAAAAGTCACCTGATGTCTGACGTGCCTTACGGCGTGCTGCTGTCAGGTGGTCTGGATTCTTCCGTGATTTCCGCGATCACCAAGAAATTTGCCGGTCGTCGTATCGAAGATAAAGATCAGAGCGAAGCCTGGTGGCCACAGCTGCACTCCTTTGCGGTCGGTCTGCAAGGTTCTCCGGATCTGCGGGCAGCTCAGGAAGTGGCAAACCATTTAGGCACAGTGCACCATGAAATTCATTTCACCGTGCAGGAAGGTCTGGATGCTATCCGCGATGTTATCTATCACATCGAAACGTACGACGTGACGACCATCCGTGCCTCCACGCCGATGTATCTGATGTCGCGTAAAATCAAAGCGATGGGTATCAAGATGGTGTTGTCTGGCGAAGGCGCTGACGAAGTGTTGGGCGGCTACTTGTATTTCCATAAAGCGCCGAACGCCAAAGAATTCCACGAAGAAACCGTGCGTAAATTGCTGGCCCTGCATATGTATGACTGTGCACGTGCCAACAAAGCCATGTCAGCATGGGGTGTGGAAGCCCGCGTACCGTTCCTGGACAAAAAATTCCTCGACGTTGCGATGCGTATCAACCCTAAAGACAAGATGTGCGGCAACGGCAAGATGGAAAAACATATCCTGCGTGAATGTTTCGAGTCTTATCTACCACACAGCGTAGCATGGCGTCAGAAGGAACAATTCTCTGATGGCGTAGGCTACAGCTGGATCGATACCTTAAAAGAAGTGGCCTCTCAGCAGATCACTGATCAACAGCTCGAAACTGCGCATTTCCGTTTCCCGTACAATACGCCGACGTCAAAAGAAGGCTACCTGTACCGCACTATTTTTGAAGAATTATTCCCGGTTCCAAGCGCGGCTGAATGCGTGCCTGGTGGCCCTTCAGTAGCCTGTTCATCTGCGAAAGCAATTGAGTGGGATGAAGCGTTCAAAAACATGGACGATCCTTCCGGCCGTGCTGTTGGCGTGCATCAGTCCGCTTACAAATAATCGGTTTCCCGGTAAATCTCCTTCTTACAAACGGGCCTCTTCAGGCCCGTTTTTTTATGAGTAAAGCCAGTAAAAATAATGTCTTTTGCCCAATTAATCACCAGAGTGGTTATAAGCCAGACAAATGGACGCCATCAGGGCTTTTTCTCCAAAAAAGGTGTTGACGCAAAACGGTCATATACGCATAATGCGCCCCGCAACGCCGATGAAGGTAGCGCGAAAAAAGATGGCTACGTAGCTCAGTTGGTTAGAGCACATCACTCATAATGATGGGGTCACAGGTTCGAATCCCGTCGTAGCCACCATCTTTTTTGCGGGAGTGGCGAAATTGGTAGACGCACTAGATTTAGGTTCTAGCGCCGCAAGGTGTGCGAGTTCAAGTCTCGCCTCCCGCACCATTTCCAGACATCGGTAGCACAGTTGGGGTATCGCCAAGCGGTAAGGCACTGGTTTTTGATACCAGCATTCCCAGGTTCGAATCCTGGTACCCCAGCCATTTTCTTATCTTTCACATTGCTTTAATGATGTGTTTGTGAGGAAAATCCAGTTTGAAGAAGTTGTACTGTTGGGGTATCGCCAAGCGGTAAGGCACTGGTTTTTGATACCAGCATACCCTGGTTCGAATCCAGGTACCCCAGCCATACTTCTTTCTGTATAATTGGTAAGCACTTGAAATTTATTATTAAGTTAGTTAAATTAGTGCTTGAAATTTTGAAGTAAGTCAGTAAAATTTGGCTACGTAGCTCAGCTGGTTAGAGCACATCACTCATAATGATGGGGTCACAGGTTCAAATCCCGTCGTAGCCACCATTTTACTTGCAGTACACTACTCAAAAGGTAGTGAGAAACAAAATTGGGGTGTCGCCAAGCGGTAAGGCTCTGGTTTCTGATACCAGCATACCCAGGTTCGAATCCTGGCACCCCAGCCACATTAGAAAGGCCTGCTTTTTAGCAGGCCTTTTGCTTTTCTGCGTTTAAAACATCATGCAAAAAATAAAGGCCGGCGAAGGTGTTTCCCCGCCAGCCTTAACGTCGTTAAATCCCTAACGCATATTTCAGTGCTTTGGTTTTCAGTGCGCCGGCACGCTGTGCGGTCATCAGCGCCAGATTTCGCAACGCTTTCACTGGTGCCAGATCATTACTGAAGGCGGTATAGAACAAATCCATGCCGCTTTGCATCAGCAAATTATCCAGACGACGCTGCCCCTGATAGCGCAACAACACTTTCTCACTGCTCCACGCCTCATCGTGATCCCGCGCTTTCTCCAGCACTGATAACAGAGCTTCCACGTCACGATATCCCAGATTCACACCCTGCCCTGCCAGCGGATTGATGGTATGCGCAGCGTCACCCACCAGCACCAGTCCCGGTAAGACATAACGCTGAGCGTGGCGGCGAACCAGCGGAAATGCTCCTGCTGATAACGCTTTGACCGTGCCCAGTCGTGCCGGAAAAGCCTGCATTATCTCTGTTGTGAGCTGCTGCATATTCAGCGTTTTCAGGTAACGGATACGTTGCGGGCTGTCATACCAGACCAGCGAGGCCTGATGACCGAAGAGCGGCAGAAATGCCCGCGGGCCGGAAGGGAAAAATTGCTGCCAGGTGACGTCCTGATCCGGCGTTTCGGTTTCAACGTTAATCAGCATGCAGTGCTGGCGGTACTCCCAGCCATCCACGCCAATACCGGCCAGCTGCCGTACCAGTGAATTAGCCCCGTCGGCGGCAATCACCAGTTTCGTGCGCAACAAATCCCCCGTGGTCAGCTGAAGCGACCAGGTTTTATCATCGTGCTGCAAAAGATGGCGTAACTTTGCCGGACAAAAACGCGTCAGATTTGTGAGAGCTTCGAACTGTTGCCAAAGCGCTAACTGCAACACGCGGTTTTCGACCATGAATCCCAGCTCTGGCAATCCGAGAGATTGCGCGTCAAATTTCACTTCAGAACCGTCCACTTCCCAGGTTTCCAGGCGGCGATACGGTACTGAGCGCATTTTCTCAACGGCTCCCCATGCGCCCAGTTTCTGTAAAAAACGGGCGGAAGCACAGCCAATGGCGGAAATACGCAAATCAGCCGGTGCTGACGGGTCAAATCCGGCAGGCGCTTCATTCTCTATCAGTGCGACCTGCAGCCCCTGTTTTGCCAGTCCCAGCGCCGCGGCTGCGCCGACCATGCCGCCGCCGACAATTACTGCATCAAATGTCTTCTCAGAATTATTCATTTTATTCCGGCTTTCTGTTCAGTTCATTATGCGAAGTGTACCGGATTTTTGTGTCAGCATCAGGACCTAAGCTGCTTTCCTGCACTGGTCAGCACCGGAGTGAGGGTTTACAATAGCCCCCCTGAACTATGCTATGCATTGCGGCATTGCCGATCTCACGTTCCCCGTATTGAGTACTGACACGCTGATGACTAAAAAACTGCACATAAAAACCTGGGGCTGCCAGATGAATGAATATGATTCATCCAAGATGGCTGACCTTCTCGACAGCACCCATGGTTACCAGCTGACGGATAACGCTGAAGAAGCAGATATCCTGCTGCTAAACACCTGCTCAATCAGGGAAAAAGCGCAGGAGAAAGTGTTCAGCCTGCTCGGACACTGGAAATTACTGAAGAAGAAAAATCCGGATATCATTATCGGCGTCGGTGGCTGCGTAGCCTCGCAGGAAGGCGAAATGCTGCGTAAACGCGCGCCTTGTGTTGATATCGTCTTCGGCCCGCAAACCCTGCACCGCTTGCCGGAAATGGTGAACCACGTGCGTGGCACGAAAAGCCCGGTCGTGGATATCAGTTTCCCGGAAATCGAAAAATTTGACCGTCTGCCGGAACCGCGCGCAGACGGTCCGACCGCTTTTGTTTCCATCATGGAAGGCTGCAACAAATATTGCAGCTTCTGCGTTGTGCCTTATACCCGCGGCGAAGAAGTCAGCCGCCCGTGCGATGACGTGCTGTTTGAAGTCGCCCAACTGGCCGCGCAAGGTGTGCGTGAAGTCAATTTGCTGGGCCAGAACGTCAATGCGTATCGCGGCGATTCATTTGACGGCGGTATCTGCACCTTTGCTGAGTTACTGCGTCTGGTGGCGGCAATTGACGGCATCGACCGTATCCGTTTCACCACCAGTCATCCGGTCGAATTTACCGATGACATCATCGATGTATACAAAGATACACCGGAAGTGGTGAGCTTCCTGCATCTGCCGATTCAGAGTGGTTCAGACCGCATTCTGACCATGATGAAACGCCCTCATACGGTGCTGGAATACAAATCGACGATTCGTAAGTTGCGCGCAGCGCGCCCTGATATTCATTTCAGTTCAGATTTCATTATTGGCTTCCCTGGCGAAACCAATGAAGATTTTGAACGCACGATGGATTTGATCGCGCAGGTGAATTATGACGTCAGCTTTAGCTTCATCTATTCTCCGCGCCCGGGCACACCGGCGGCAGACATGGTGGATGATGTCAGTATGGACGAGAAGAAACAGCGTCTGGCGCTGTTGCAGGACAGAATTACGCAGCAGGTCATGCGTTTCAGCCGCGCCACGCTGGGCACCGTACAGCGCATTCTGGTGGAAGGCACGTCCCGCAAGGACATTATGGAACTGACCGGGCGTACCGAATGTAACCGTGTGGTCAACTTTGAAGGCACGCCGGATATGATTGGTAAATTCGTGGATGTCGAAATTGTCGATGTTTATGCCAACTCGCTGCGCGGTGTGGTTGTCCGCACCGAAGAACAGATGGCGCTGCGCCTACATGAATCTCCGCAATCGGTCATCGAACGTACCCGTAAAGAAAATGAATTGGGCGTTGGAATGTTTCAGCCCTGAACCATACTAATGATGCATGACCTGATATCAACAGGGCGCTACGGCGTCCTGTTTCTTTTGAGATTTTCGCTAATACCTTCATCATCAGGGTTTAATTTTCCATCAAAGGCCGCATATCCGGATGAAGGTCCCTGCAACTGCTGCCACGGCGCAGCATATTTTGCCAAGGGCATGTATTATTAAGTCAGGTATGGTTGAAGGCTGACAGCAGTAATCAGCCAGGTGTTTCATAAAACGTACCCGAAATAATTCGAGTTGCGTAAAGGCGGCAAATTCGGAAATTACGATGATCTTATCTCAGTAAGTGATTCTGGTGAATGAATGCAGCCACCTCATCTGCGGCTTGAAGTATGAAGGGTAAACAGGTCCGAAGTGACCCAAAGGATTCGTTTGAACGTTGTAACACAAGAAATTTTACTGGAGCCCGAAGACAACCAGCGTTTGCTGAGCCTGTGCGGGCCGTTTGATGACAATATCAAACAACTGGAACGCCGGTTGGGCGTTGAAATTAACCGTCGTGATAACGCGTTTAAATTAGTCGGAAAGAGTCTGCCTGTTGCGGCAGCCGCCGACATCCTGCGTGATTTATATGTCGACACTGCGCCGCTGCGCGGTGAGATCCAGGATATCGATCCTGAGAAAATCCATCTGGCGATTAAAGAAAGCCGGGTGCTCGAACAGACAGCTGAAAGCGTGCCGGATTTCGGTAAAGCGGTCATTATCAAAACTAAGCGCGGGATGGTGAAGCCACGTACGCCAAATCAGGCGCAGTACATCGCTAATATCCTCGACCACGACATCACCTTCGGCATTGGTCCGGCAGGGACAGGTAAAACCTATCTGGCCGTGGCTGCTGCGGTGGACGCGCTGGAGCGTCAGGAAGTGCGTCGTATTCTGCTGACGCGCCCTGCTGTTGAAGCCGGTGAAAAGCTGGGCTTCCTGCCGGGTGATCTGAGCCAGAAAGTCGACCCGTATCTGCGCCCGCTGTATGACGCATTGTTCGAAATGCTTGGGTTTGAAAAAGTTGAAAAACTGATTGAACGCAACGTCATTGAAGTCGCCCCGCTGGCTTATATGCGTGGCCGTACGCTGAACGACGCCTTTATTATTCTCGATGAAAGCCAGAACACCTCTATCGAACAGATGAAGATGTTCCTGACCCGTATTGGTTTTAACTCCAAAGCGGTGATCACCGGTGACGTCACGCAAATCGACTTACCGCGTCATCAGAAATCAGGACTTCGTCATGCAATTGAAGTGCTGTCTTCCGTTGAAGAACTCAGCTTCAACTTCTTCCACAGTGAAGACGTAGTACGTCATCCGGTGGTAGCGCGCATTGTTGTCGCGTACGAAGCCTGGGAAGAAGAAGATCAAAAACGTCGTGATGCGATTGCCGCAGAGCGTAAGCAAGAACACCAGAACAGCTCAACACAACAGGCCGGTCAATGAATACGGTAATTCTCGATTTACAAATTGCCTGTGAAGAACCCGCAGGTTTACCGTCAGAAAGTGACTTTCAAAAATGGCTTGAAGCCGTTCTTCCACAGTTTCAGGAAGAATCGGAAGTGACCATCCGTCTGGTCGATATCCCCGAAAGTCATGAACTGAATATGACGTATCGGGGCATGGATAAACCCACCAACGTGTTATCCTTCCCGTTCGAAGCACCTCCTGGTATGGAGATGCCGCTTCTTGGCGACCTGATTATTTGTCGTCAGGTCGTTGAGAAAGAAGCGAAAGAGCAGGATAAAGAACTTCTGGCTCACTGGGCGCATATGATTATTCACGGTAGTTTGCATTTGCTGGGCTATGACCATATCGTTGACGAAGAAGCCGAAGAAATGGAATCAATAGAAACTGAAATCATGCAGGGTTTGGGTTATCCGGATCCGTATATTTCAGAGAAAGAAGACCACTGAATTTATCAGTAAACTCGCGCAGCGCCTGCCCGTTGAAGGTTTATCATCCGCAGGCGTTTCGCATAATTTTCACTAACTACGAGTAAAAAAAACCAAACGCCATGAGCGATGACCATTCACAAAATAGTGACAGCCCCAGTCCCAAGAAGGGCTTCTTTTCCCTTATCCTTAGCCAGCTTTTTCACGGTGAACCTAAAAACCGTGGCGATCTGGTTGAGCTGATCCGTGATTCAGAACAAAACGATCTGATCGACCCCGATACCCGTGACATGCTGGAAGGCGTGATGGATATCGCCGAGCAGCGCGTCCGGGACATCATGATCCCACGTTCGCAGATGATCACGCTAAAACGCAATCAGCCGCTGGAAGAGTGCCTCGATGTCATCATCGAATCCGCACACTCACGCTTCCCGGTGATCAGCGAAGATAAGGATCACATTGAAGGCATCCTGATGGCCAAAGACTTGTTGCCGTTTATGCGCACAGAGTCCGAGCCATTCAGCATCGACAAGGTGCTGAGAACCGCTGTCGTTGTTCCTGAAAGCAAACGCGTAGACCGCATGCTGAAAGAATTCCGCTCCCAGCGTTACCACATGGCGATTGTTGTTGATGAATTCGGCGGCGTCTCCGGTCTGGTAACCATCGAAGATATTCTCGAACTGATCGTCGGCGAAATCGATGATGAGTACGACGAAGCGGAAGACCTGGATATCCGCCAGCTCAGCCGCCATACGTATACCGTCCGCGCCCTCGCGCCGATTGAAGATTTCAATGAAGTGTTCCAGACCCACTACAGCGACGATGAAGTCGATACCATTGGTGGTCTGGTCATGCAGTCATTTGGCCATTTACCGGCACGTGGCGAAAGTATTGAAATTGACGGTTACCTGTTCAAGGTTGCGATGGCCGACAGCCGCCGTATCATTCAGGTTCACGTAAAAATACCGGACGACGCGCCGCAACCGATACTGGAAGAATAATTCTCCATGGCTATTGCCTCTTTATATCAACGCCAGCGGGTTCGCGCCCTGCTGGCGCTCTTTTTCGGTGCCTGTGGCACGCTGTCATTTTCCCCTTATGACTTCTGGCCTGCGGCGATTATTTCGCTGTGCGGTCTGCTGACATTAACGCTCGATCGCCGTCCGGCTCAGGCCGCGCTGATTGGCTTCTTCTGGGGAATGGGCCTGTTTGGCAGCGGCGTAAACTGGGTGTATGTCAGCATCGCTACCTTTGGCGGCATGCCGGAGGCGATTAATCTTTTCCTGGTGGTTTTGCTGGCGGCCTATTTGTCGCTGTACACGATGCTATTTGCCGGATTGTTCAGCAAACTGTGGCCAAAAACCACGTGGTGGAAACTGGCACTTGGCGCGCCTGCCTTGTGGCAGATTACTGAATTCCTGCGCGGCTGGGTGCTGACCGGTTTCCCGTGGTTGCAGTTCGGCTACAGCCAGATCGACGGCCCGCTGAAAGGCCTTGCCCCCATCACCGGCGTCGACGGCATCACGATTTTGCTCACATCCCTGAGCGGACTGATTGTGTACGCCGTGCATCAGCGCCGCATCACGCCGGGGATCATTGCTGTCGCTATGCTGCTGCTGCCGTGGCCGCTGCGTTATATCCACTGGTATCAGGAACAGACCGATAAAACAGTCGATGTGGCACTGGTTCAGGGCAATATTCCGCAGTCGATGAAGTGGGATCCGAAGGCACTTGAAAGTGCGTTACAGACCTATCTGGATCTCAGCCGTCCGTACGTCGGCAAATCCAGCATGATCATCTGGCCGGAATCGGCGATTTCAGATATTGAATCCGATCAGCAAGGTTTCCTGAGCATGGTAGATAATATTTACCGTTCACAGGGCACCCAGTTGATCACCGGCATTATTGATGCACGCCGCAACGAAGAAGGTATGAAGGTGTATAACAGCGCCATCGTGCTCGGCGGGGAAAAGCCGTATCACTATCCCGACGAAAACCGCTTCAACAAGCACCATCTGGTGCCGTTCGGTGAGTTCGTGCCGCTTGAAACACTCCTTCGCCCTCTGGCACCGTTCTTTGATTTGCCGATGTCAGGGCTGACCAGCGGTGATTACGTGCAGAAACCGCTGGTGGTGAGCGGCCTGAATCTGACCACAGCAATATGTTATGAAGTGGTTTTCGGTGAACAGGTGCGTGATAACCTGCAACCGGACACTAACTTCCTGCTGACGATTTCCAATGACGCCTGGTTCGGGCATTCAATCGGCCCGTGGCAGCATTTCCAGATGGCACGCATGCGTTCACTCGAACTCGGTCGTCCGTTGTTGCGCAGTACCAACAACGGCATTACCGCCGTGGTGAATGCGCAAGGCGATGTGACTCACGAAATCCCGCAATTCACCCGTCAGGTGCTGAACGTGAAAGTCACGCCGACAACCGGCATGACGCCATATGCCCGCGCGGGCTGGTGGCCTGTCTGGTTTGCCACGCTGGTGATGGCATGCGCCGCCTTATGGCTTGGCCGCCGTAAATCCTGAGTAACCGCATTTCGCAGTTGAAACAGGCACCTCCGGGTGCCTGTTCTTTTATGTTGCACCCTTTTCTGCCCTGCTCGTCCCCTTCCCTTTTACCTGCTGCCGATTGTTGAGACTGCCGCATTTAGCGCTGCCGGAATCACCGCCAATGAAGTTAAATCGGGCTAACTGGCATGACTCTTGCTACATCTGATTGAAAGATATCTGTTTAGTGATTTTTTGCGACGGGATGCATCATTTTGATACAAACAGGCTGATCCTCATGCACTTTTTCAGTGCACAGCCATTTGATTGCTTCGAATTGGTGCGCGTCTCGTCTCAAAAAAGAAACAATATGGTTTCATAATATTCACATTCAGCTATTTTCTAGCTTCATATGACGAGGCATTAGTACTTTCTGATCCCTGAGTTTGGATCCCTAATGACAGCAAGGAGTTGGACATGCAATTGCGCAAATTGGCATTATCAGTACTGTTGGCAAGCGTTACCGTAAGCAGCTTTGCTCACGCAGAAGAACTGACCGGTACCCTGAAAAAAATTAAAGACAACGGCGTTATCGTTGTGGGTCACCGCGAATCCTCAGTGCCCTTCTCTTATTACAATAATGAACAAAAAGTCGTGGGTTACTCACAGGACTACTCTGACGCTATCGTCGATGCCGTGAAGAAAAAACTCGACCTGCCAAAGCTGCAAGTCAAGATGATGCCGATCACTTCCCAGAACCGTATCCCGCTGTTGCAAAATGGCACCTACGATTTTGAGTGCGGTTCGACCACCAACAACCTGGAACGTCAGCAACAGGCCGCGTTCTCTGACACCATCTTCGTGATTGGTACCCGCCTGCTGGTGAAAAAAGGCTCCGACATCAAAGATTTTGCTGATCTGAAAGGCAAAACTGTGGTGGTGACTTCCGGTACTACCTCAGAAGTGCTGCTCAATAAGCTGAACGAAGAGAAGAAACTGGATCTGCGCATCATCAGCGCGAAGGACCACGGTGACTCCTTCCGTACGCTGGAAACTGGCCGTGCCGTTGCCTTTATGATGGACGATGCCCTGCTGGCCGGTGAACGCGCCAAAGCCAAAAAACCTGATAACTGGGAAATCATCGGCACGCCGCAGTCCAAAGAAGCTTATGGCTGCATGATGCGTAAAGACGATGCTGAGTTCAAAAAACTGGTTGATGACACCATCGTGAAAGCGCAGACCTCCGGTGAAGCCACTAAATGGTTTGAAACCTGGTTCAAAAAACCTATTCCTCCGAAAAACCTGAACATGAACTTTGAACTGTCAGACGACATGAAAGCTCTGTTCAAAGCGCCAAACGATAAAGCGCTGTAAGAAATACCAGACAGACAGGTATAACCAAGAGAAGAGTGAAAAGTGACTAAAATATAAGGCTGGCCCACCAGCCTGTGATGATAAAGATGCGGGGTGGTCGTTCCCCACTCCGCATTTCTTCCCATTCACTTTAGGCGGATTACGTCATCACTCAGAGGGTAATTCATTACCCGTTTTACGGAGTTTTTATGTCAATAGATTGGAACTGGGGCATTTTTCTGCAACAAGCCCCCTTCGGCAATACCACTTATCTGGGCTGGATTTGGAATGGATTTCAGGTCACTGTCGCACTGTCAATTTGCGCATGGATCATCGCCTTCTTCGTCGGCTCTCTGTTCGGTATTTTACGTACCGTTCCCAACCGCATCCTCTCAGGCATTGGCACGTGTTACGTTGAGTTATTCCGTAACGTCCCATTGATCGTGCAGTTCTTCATCTGGTATCTGGTGGTCCCTGAATTACTGCCGGAAAATATCGGCATGTGGTTTAAATCAGAACTGGCCCCGGACGTGCAGTTCTTCACCTCATCTGTGATTTGTCTCGGTTTGTTCACCGCTGCCCGCGTGTGCGAGCAGGTGCGTGCTGCGATCCAGTCACTGCCAAGCGGTCAGCGCAATGCGGGACTGGCGATGGGTCTTACCCTGACGCAAACCTATCGCTATGTGCTTTTGCCGAATGCTTATCGCGTGATTGTGCCGCCGATGACCTCTGAAATGGTCAACCTGGTTAAAAACTCCGCCATCGCCTCGACCATTGGTCTGGTTGATATGGCGGCACAGGCCGGTAAATTGCTGGATTACTCCGCACATGCCTATGAGTCGTTCACCGCGATTACCCTGGCTTATGTTCTGATTAATGCCGTCATCATGCTGCTGATGCACTTTGTAGAACGGAAAGTCCGCCTGCCGGGCAACATGGGAGGTAAATAAGCATGCATGAATTTGACTGGAGTTCTATTGGCCCCGGCCTGCCCTATCTGTGGCAAGGCATGGTCATTACGCTGAAGATTACGTCGCTGGCGATTGTGGTCGGTATTTTGTGGGGCACATTACTGGCGGTGATGCGTTTATCGACGTTCAAACCGGTCAGCTGGTTTGCTTCAGCCTACGTCAATTTGTTCCGCGCCGTTCCGCTGGTGATGGTGCTGTTGTGGTTCTATCTGATTGTGCCGGGCTTTTTACAGAAAGTGCTCGGACTTTCACCGAAAACCGATATCCGCCTGATTTCAGCCATGGTGGCATTTGCACTATTTGAAGCGGCCTACTATTCCGAGATCATCCGTGCAGGGATTATCAGTATTGCACGCGGTCAGTCTTCTGCTGCACTGGCGCTGGGTATGACGCAGTGGCAGTCGATGAAGCTGGTGATTTTGCCGCAGGCTTTCCGCGCCATGGTGCCCCTGCTGCTGACGCAGGCGATTGTGTTATTCCAGGATACCTCGCTGGTGTACGTTCTCGGCCTCGCGGACTTCTTCCGCAGTGCATCCAACATTGGCGACCGTGACGGTACGCTGGTTGAGATGGTGCTGTTTGCAGGACTTATTTACTTTGTTATCAGCCTTTGTGCTTCCTTGCTGGTGCGTTATTTGAAGAAAAGGACCGTTTCATGATTTCACTGAAGAATGTTTCTAAATGGTACGGGCACTTTCAGGTGCTTACCGATTGCAGCACCGAAGTTAAAAAAGGTGAAGTTGTGGTGGTTTGCGGGCCTTCCGGCTCAGGTAAATCGACGCTGATCAAAACCGTTAACGGTCTGGAGCCGGTTCAGAAAGGCGAGATACTGGTTAACGGCACGCCGGTGAATGACAAGAAAACCAATCTGGCGCAATTGCGTGCCAAAGTGGGCATGGTGTTCCAGCATTTCGAATTGTTCCCGCACCTTTCTATCATCGACAACCTGACGCTGGCACAGGTCAAAGTATTAAAACGCGATAAAGCCGAAGCGAAAGATAAAGGCCTGAAATTACTGGATCGCGTGGGTTTATCTGCACACGCCAATAAGTTCCCGGGTCAGCTTTCCGGTGGTCAGCAGCAGCGTGTCGCGATTGCCCGTGCGTTATGTATGGATCCTATCGCCATGTTATTTGACGAACCGACTTCTGCGCTTGATCCGGAAATGATCAACGAAGTGCTGGACGTTATGGTTGAGCTGGCAAACGAAGGCATGACAATGATGGTGGTGACACACGAAATGGGCTTCGCCCGTAAAGTGGCTAACCGCGTGATTTTCATGGATGAAGGTAAAATTGTGGAAGATCGTAATAAAGACGATTTCTTCAATAATCCGGAATCAGACCGTGCGCGGGACTTCCTGGCGAAAATCCTGCACTGATCAGAATAAAACCTGCCCCGCAGAGTCGGGGCAGGTTATTGACTGTTAAGGTTATTAACAATCAAGGCTGCTATTAACAATCAAGGCTCAAAGGGACGGCGTGAAAACTCCGTGTGGCCGCACTCAGGACATTTGCTCAAGATTTCCGGCGTATACACCGCTAAATTGAAATGGCAGTTTTCACATACCAGGTTCCCCAGCCCGACCACTTCCCCGCTATGATAAATCCCGTGATGGTTGACATCCTTAAGGACTTCTTTCCATTCCAGTTGGGTTTTATCCGTCATATCCGCCAGTTCTTTCCACAGGCTTTCTTTAATCACCCGCATAAATACGCTGTCCGTGCCGTCATCTTCTGCTTCTGCCACAGCATGCTGGTTTTCAGAATAGCTGCGCGCAAACTCATGCAGGTCGCGTCTGACCGCCGAAGTTAACTGCTCAATCTGGATTTCAGACAATTTGCCTTCGTTTTGTAGCTCTGTACGGGCATCCTGCACCAGCGCGCTGATATCACGTTCCCCATTTTTTAACCGTTCAGTGAGTGAAGCCACCAGTTGGCGGTAAGATTGCGTAATATTGCTCATAATGTCTTCTCCTTGAACTGACGTAATCATTTGCCCGAGGCAAGCGTACTGACTTTATTTTAGCCGTAAATCCCTGATCCGTTGCGCAGATTATGTCGTGCTGGCTCGCAGATTATGAATATTGCGCCAATAGCGGACAGAAATCCCCTTTAGCCTTCGCTGGGTGTTGTTGCACCATCCGCTTATCAGCTATGCTATGCGGATCTTTTGATTAAAACTTTTTGAGCTACAGGCGTAGCTGTTTTCACTCACAGGACCACCGGCCGCCATGCAAGAGCAATACCGTCCAGAAGACATCGAGTCACACGTTCAGCTTCACTGGCAAGAGAAGCAAACCTTTAAAGTTACCGAACAGCCTGGCAAGGAGAAATATTACTGCCTCTCCATGTTGCCTTACCCGTCGGGTCGTCTCCATATGGGACACGTGCGCAACTACACCATCGGTGACGTGATTTCCCGTTATCAGCGTATGCTCGGCAAAAACGTTCTGCAGCCAATCGGCTGGGATGCTTTCGGCCTGCCTGCTGAAGGTGCTGCGGTAAAAAACAACACTGCGCCTGCGCCGTGGACATACGAAAACATCGAATACATGAAGAACCAGCTTAAACTGCTGGGCTTCGGCTATGACTGGGATCGCGAAGTGGCGACCTGCAAACCAGATTATTATCGCTGGGAACAATGGTTCTTCACCAAGTTGTACGAAAAAGGCCTGGTTTATAAGAAGACTTCCGCAGTGAACTGGTGCCCGCATGACTTGACGGTTCTGGCGAACGAACAGGTTATCGACGGCTGCTGCTGGCGTTGTGATACCAAAGTAGAACGCAAAGAAATTCCTCAGTGGTTCATCAAAATCACCGATTACGCCGATCAGTTGCTTAACGATCTGGACACGCTGGAAAGCTGGCCGGAGCAGGTGAAAACCATGCAGCGCAACTGGATTGGCCGTTCCGAAGGCGTGGAAATTACTTTTGACGTGGCAGAGAGCGACGAAAAAGTGACGGTTTACACCACCCGTCCGGACACCTTCATGGGCGCGACTTATGTCGCCGTGGCAGCCGGTCATCCGCTGGCGCAACAAGGTGCACAAAACAATCCTGCGCTGAACGATTTCATCGACGAATGCCGAAATACCAAAGTTGCCGAAGCAGAAATGGCAACAATGGAGAAAAAAGGCATGGCAACCGGTCTGTTTGCTATTCACCCGCTGTCCGGTGAAAAGCTGCCAATCTGGGTCGCTAACTTCGTTCTGATGGAATACGGCACCGGCGCCGTGATGGCCGTTCCGGGTCACGACCAGCGTGACTGGGAATTCGCCACCAAATATAACCTGCAAATTAAACCGGTTATTCTGAACCTTGATGGCAGCCAGCCTGATGTCAGCGCAGAAGCGATGACCGAAAAAGGTACGCTGTTCAATTCAGGTGAATTCGATGGTCTGAGCCACGAAGACGGCTTCAATGCCATTGCCGACAAACTGGTTGCTCAGGGCGTAGGTCAGCGCAAAGTCAACTACCGCCTGCGCGACTGGGGGGTTTCCCGTCAGCGTTACTGGGGGGCGCCAATCCCGATGATCACGCTGGAAGACGGTACCGTTATTCCTGCGCCAGAAGATCAGTTACCCGTCATCCTGCCGGAAGACGTCGTAATGGACGGCATCACCAGCCCGATCAAAGCCGATCCTGAGTGGGCGAAAACCACTGTGAACGGTATTCCGGGTCTGCGTGAAACCGACACCTTCGATACCTTCATGGAATCTTCCTGGTATTACGCGCGTTACACCTGCCCGCAATATGACGAAGGTATGCTGGATCCGGCAGCCGCCAACTACTGGCTGCCAGTCGATCAGTATGTGGGTGGTATTGAACACGCTATCATGCACCTGATGTATTTCCGCTTCTTCCACAAACTGATGCGTGACGCAGGTCTGGTCGATTCTGACGAACCGGCAAAACGTTTGCTGTGTCAGGGTATGGTTCTGGCCGATGCCTTCTACCACACCGGCAGCAATGGCGAGCGTATCTGGGTTTCCCCGACGGATGCCACGGTTGAGCGTGACGAAAAAGGCCGCATCACGAAAGCCACCGATCCGCAGGGCCGCGAGCTGGTTTACGCCGGCATGAGCAAGATGTCCAAGTCTAAAAACAACGGCATCGACCCGCAGGTTATGGTAGATAAATACGGCGCCGATACCGTGCGTCTGTTTATGATGTTCGCTTCTCCGGCTGAAATGACGCTGGAATGGCAGGAGTCTGGCGTTGAAGGCGCAAACCGCTTCCTGAAACGTGTCTGGAAACTGGCATTCGAGCACACTGAAAAAGGCGCAACCGTTGCTCTGGACGCAGCGTCACTGAACGAAGCGCAAAAAGATCTGCGTCGTGACCTGCATAAAACTATCGCTAAAGTCACCGATGATATCGGTCGCCGTCAGACCTTCAATACTGCAATCGCTGCCGTGATGGAGCTGATGAACAAACTGGGGCGTGCTCCGCAAGAGACTGAACAGGATCGTGCGTTGCTTCAGGAAGCGTTGCTGGCGGTTGTGCGTATGCTCTATCCGTTCACCCCGCACGTTTGCTTCACACTCTGGCAGTCACTGAAAGGTGAAGGCGATGTCGACACCGCGCCGTGGCCACAGGCTGACGAAAAGGCAATGGTTGAAGACTCCAAGCTGGTCGTGGTACAGGTGAACGGTAAAGTGCGTGCTAAAATCACCGTAGCCGCTGATGCTACCGAGCAGCAAGTGCGCGAGCGTGCGGCAGAAGAGCATTTGGTCGCAAAATATCTGGATGGGGTTACGGTTCGCAAAGTAATCTACGTCCCGGGCAAACTTCTTAACCTGGTTGTAGGTTGAGTCAAGGAGGATCTGTGCGACATCCCTTAGTGACACTGCTGCTGACCGCCGCAGTTATGGTGACAGCAGGTTGCGGATTCCATTTACGTGGAAAAACCAACGTTCCCGACGAACTGCAAACAATCGTTTTAGACAGTGGGGATCCGTATGGTCCGATGACTCGTAATATCAGGACTCAGCTGCGCCTCAGCAATGTGACCATTGTTGATGATCCAACCAAACAGCAGCGTAAGGATATTCCTTCGCTGCGCGTGGGTGCAGAGTCAGTAGGTCAAAGTACCGCGTCGATCTTCCAGGACGGTAAAACCGCTGAGTACCAGATGGAAATGAATCTGAGTGCAACCGTACTGATGCCGGGTAAAGACATTTATCCAATCCACGTGAAAGTGTTCCGTTCGTTCTTTGACAACCCGTTAACGGCGCTGGCAAAAGATAACGAACAGGACATTATTATCGATGAAATGCGTCAGCAGGCTGCACAGCAACTGATCCGTAAGTTGCTGACCGTTCATGCGTCTGAACTGCATAAAGCTGAAGATGTCGGCGGACGTGAGGTAGAAGTCATTTCTACCAGTACATCCGCTGCCAGCAAGTCGTCTGAGGATGCCACAGAGGTATCACCAACGACATCGTCCAGCACTTCTGTAAAATGATCCGAGTTTATCCGGAACAACTTGCCGCGCAGCTCCGGGAGGGGCTGCGCGCTTGTTATGTGTTATGTGGCAACGATCCTTTGTTGCTGCAGGAAAGTCAGGACAGCATCCGTAAAGCGGCACAGCTGGCTGATTTTCAGGAGCATTACACCTTTATCATTGATAACCATACTGAATGGGAGTCAATCTTCAGCATCTGTCAGGCTCTGAGTCTTTTCGCAAGCCGTCAGACTCTGATGCTTATCCTGCCTGAAAATGGCCCGACAGCGCCGGTAGCCGAACAACTCCTCAGGCTGACGACGCTATTGCATGAAGACATTCTGCTGTTATTACGTGGAACAAAGCTCACCAAAGCTCAGGAAAACAGTGCATGGTTTAAAGCACTGAGTGATCGGGGCGTTTTCGTCAGTTGTCAGACGCCTGAACAGGCTCAGTTGCCGCGCTGGGTTTCACGCCGTGCGAAAGAGTTATCCCTTGAGCTTGATGAACCTGCCAACCAGCTTTTGTGTTACTGCTATGAAGGCAACCTTCTGGCGTTAGCGCAGTCTTTGGAACGCCTCTCCCTGCTCTATCCTGATGGCAAACTCACGCTGCCACGCGTGGAAGAAGCCGTGAATGATGCCGCGCATTTTACGCCATACCACTGGCTGGATGCCCTGCTTGCGGGGAAAAGTAAACGCGCCTGGCACATTTTGCGTCAGCTGCAGCAGGAAGACAGCGAACCGGTTATTTTACTGCGCACCGTACAACGTGAACTTCTGATGTTGTTGAATCTGAAACGTAAAATGGATACGACCCCGCTGCGCACGTTGTTTGATCAGCAAAAAGTCTGGCAAAACCGCCGGGCGCTGGTGACGCAGGCGCTGCAACGCCTGACACTTGAGCAACTTTCTCAGGCCGTACGTTTACTGACTCAAATGGAAATTACGCTAAAGCAAGATTACGGTCAGTCAGTCTGGTCGGAGCTTGAAAGCCTCTCCATGCTATTATGTGGAAAACCATTACCCACCCATTTCGCTGGTTTGGGTTCGTATTGAAGTCAGGTATCAGTATGCCGCGTAACACCTCTTTTACTTCATCCTCAAGCTCAGCACCGTTGCTGGCCTTTTTTGGCGGCACGTTCGATCCGATCCATTACGGTCATCTGAAACCGGTAGCCAGTCTGGCGAAAATCGCCGGGTTTGATCAGGTGATCCTGCTGCCTAATAATGTCCCGCCGCACCGTCCTCAGCCCGAGGCCAGTGCACAGCAACGCCTGCAGATGGTGGAACTTGCTGTCGCCGCCGATCCGCTTTTTTCTGTGGATGCCCGTGAAC
Source organism: Rahnella bonaserana (assembly GCF_019049675.1). Lineage (GTDB taxonomy): Bacteria > Pseudomonadota > Gammaproteobacteria > Enterobacterales > Enterobacteriaceae > Rahnella > Rahnella bonaserana. The sequence goes on from NZ_JAFMOW010000065.1 coordinate 177,203, forward strand.
TGACGGTGGATACGCCCTCCTACACCATTGAGACACTTGCAACGTTACGTAAAGAACATGGCGATGATTGCCCGCTGGCGTTTATCATTGGTCAGGATTCATTGCTGACGTTGCACAAATGGCACCGATGGGAGTCACTGCTGGATTTTTGTCATCTGGTGGTGATGGCGCGACCGGGATACAAAGAGCACCTGGATACGCCAGAATTACAGAAATGGTATGACGCGCACCGGGTGACTGATGCTGAAAAGCTGAAACAGAAACCTTGCGGATTCATTTATCAGGCCAATACGCCACTGCTGAACATTTCAGCGACTGAAATCCGTGAGCGGCGCCATGCGGGGCTTGATTGCTCAGATTTACTGCCAGCAGCCGTTGAGCACTATATTGAATCGCAGGGCTTGTACCGCCAGTAGCGAACGCGTGCTATACTGCGCCGCTTAATTTCGGCTCTCGATAACGCTACGTGACTCACCAATACAATGTATTGATTGTTAAACGTTTTAGGCTGTTTTCCTGATAACCGCTATGTTTATCCATCATGAGACTGATTGTCGCTTCGGTGCCGCACCGGCGCACGTCTTGTGGTGTCAATTGTTTCAAACATCCCCAGGGGGAACCTTTGCAAGGTAAAGCGCTCCAAGATTTTGTTGTCAATAAAGTCGACGACCTGAAAGCACAAGACATCATTGCCATTGATGTTAAAGGTAAATCAAGCATCACTGACTGCATGATTATTTGTACCGGCACATCAAGCCGCCATGTTATGTCCATCGCCGGGCATTTGGTTGAAGAAATTAAAGCCGTCGGTCTCGATGCGATGGGCGTGAAAGGCATCAACGAAGCTGACTGGGTCGTTGTCGATCTCGGCGAAGTGATCGTTCACGTTATGCAGGAAGAAAGCCGTCAGTTGTATGAGCTTGAGAAACTCTGGGGCTGATGCGTGAAGCTGCAACTTGTCGCCGTCGGCACTAAAATGCCTGACTGGGTACAAACCGGTTTTAACGATTATCTGCACCGCTTTCCTAAAGACATGCCGTTTGAACTGACTGAGGTTCCGGCAGGGAAACGCGGAAAGAACGCAGATATCAAACGCATTCTTGAGAAAGAAGGCGAGCTGATGCTGGCCGCAGTCGGTAAAGGGAATCGCATCGTGACGCTGGATATTCCAGGGACACCGTGGGAAACCCCGCAACTGGCGCAACAACTGGAACGCTGGAAACAGGACGGACGTAATGTCAGCCTGCTGATCGGCGGTCCGGAAGGGTTAGCCCCGGCCTGCAAGGCGGCGGCGGAACAGAGCTGGTCGCTCTCTCCGTTGACACTTCCTCACCCGCTGGTTCGGGTTCTGGTCGCGGAAAGTCTTTACCGTGCCTGGAGTATTACCACTAATCATCCATACCACCGCGAATAACGGGTGGTGAATGTCAGCAACATGAATTAAGTAGTGGGATGAAAATAGATCGTAACCCTTTTCGCGACTATACGGCTGAATCAGCCCTCTTTGTGCGCCGTGCACTGGTGGCGTTCATCGGCATTCTGCTACTTAGCGGTGTCCTGGCCTTCAATCTCTATAACCTGCAAATTGTCCGGTTTCAGGATTACCAAACCCGTTCCAATGATAACCGCATCAAGCTGGTGCCGATTGCGCCAAGCCGCGGGATTATCTATGACCGAAACGGCACCCCGCTGGCGCTGAACCGGACGATTTATCAGCTGGAGCTGGTGCCGGAAAAGGTCGATGATTTGCAGGCCACTCTCGAAGGCCTCAGACCCATCGTTGATCTCACCGATGAAGATATCGACAACTTCAAAAAAGAACGTCAGCGCTCGCGGCGTTTTACTTCTATTGCGGTTAAAACGGCCCTGACCGAAGTTCAGGTCGCGCGTTTCTCCGTGAACCAGTTCCATTTCCCCGGCGTTGAAGTCAAAGGCTATCAGCGACGCTATTATCCTTACGGCTCTGCACTAACGCACGTGATCGGCTACGTGTCGAAAATTAATGACCGCGATGTGGAACGTCTGGATAAAGACGGCATTCTCGCCAACTACGCGGCGACGCACGACATTGGTAAGCTCGGCATTGAGCGTTATTACGAAGATACCTTGCACGGTAAAACCGGCTATGAAGAGGTTGAAGTTAATAACCGCGGCCGCGTTATCCGCCAGCTTCACGAAGAACCGCCTCAGGCGGGGAAAGATATTTACCTGACTATTGACCTGCCTCTGCAACAATACATTGAAGTGTTGCTGACCGGCAGTCGTGCTGCCGTGGTGGTGAGCGACCCGCGGGATGGCGCAATCCGCGCTTTGGTGTCTAACCCAAGTTATGATCCGAATCTGTTTGTGGATGGCATCTCCAGCAAGGATTACAGCGGTCTTCTTAACGACCCGAACAAGCCGCTGATAAACCGTACCACGCAGGGTGTTTATCCGCCGGCCTCGACCGTGAAACCGTACATTTCGGTTTCAGCACTGACCTCGGGCGTGATCACTAAAAATACTTCGTTGTTCGATCCGGGCTGGTGGCAGTTACCGGGTTCGGACAAGCGTTACCGCGACTGGAAACACTGGGGGCATGGTCGTCTGAATGTCACCAAAGCCCTTGAGGAATCGGCTGATACCTTCTTCTATCAGGTGGCTTATGATATGGGGATTGACCGTCTTTCCGAGTGGATGGGCAAATTTGGTTACGGGCATTACAGCGGCATCGATTTATCAGAAGAACGCAGCGGTAATATGCCCAACCGCGACTGGAAGTTTAAACGCTTCAAGAAGCCCTGGTATCAGGGTGACACCATCCCGGTTGGTATCGGTCAGGGCTACTGGACGGCAACACCGGTCCAGATCATGAAAGCCATGACCACGCTGATTAACGACGGCAATGTCAAAACACCGCATTTACTGCTGAGTACCAAAGTTGACGGGCAGCTTGTGCCTTATAAGCAACAGGAAACCACACAAATTGGTGATATTCATTCCGGCTATTGGGAAATTGCCAAAGACGGGATGTATGGCGTAGCTAACCGTCCGAACGGAACAGCGCGCAAATATTTTGCTGATGCGCCTTACAAAGCGGCGGCTAAATCCGGGACAGCACAAGTTTACGGTTTGAAAGCCAATGAAATCTATAATGCGCATAAAATCGCTGAGCATCTGCGTGACCATAAGCTGATGACCTCTTTCGCACCGTACGACAAACCGACCGTGGCCGTGGCCGTGGTGCTGGAGAACGGCGGTGCAGGTCCGGCAGTGGGGACCATTTCCCGCCAGATACTCGACCATATTTTACTGGGCGACAATACGACACAATTACCGGCTGACGCGCCAGCGCCGCCGGGAACCGAAGGTGATTAACCGTCAATGACTGAGAACCAACAGAAAAGATCATTGTGGTCGAAAATGCATATCGACCTGACGATGTTACTGATCATACTTGCGCTGCTGACGTACAGTGCGTTTGTCATGTGGAGCGCCAGCGGTCAGGACATGGGCATGATGGAGCGTAAAATCGGCCAGATCCTGATGGGTCTGGTGATCATGCTGGTCATGGCGCAAATCCCGCCCCGCGTTTATGAAAGCTGGGCGCCCTATCTTTATATCTTCTGCGTCTTCCTGTTAGTGCTGGTGGATGCCTTCGGCAGTATCAGTAAAGGCGCGCAACGCTGGCTCGATCTGGGCATTATCAAATTTCAGCCGTCAGAACTGGCGAAAATTGCCGTGCCGTTAATGGTCGCACGCTTTATTAACCGCGACGTGTGTCCGCCGTCACTGAAAAATACCGCCATCGCACTGGCACTGATCTTCATCCCTACCCTGCTGGTGGCAGCGCAGCCCGATCTCGGCACCTCGATTCTGATTGCGGCCTCCGGTCTGTTTGTGCTGTTCCTTTCCGGTATGAGCTGGAAACTGATCGCCGTCGCCGCCATTCTGGTTGCCGCGTTTATCCCGATTTTGTGGTTCTTCCTGATGCACGATTATCAGCGTGACCGCGTGATGATGTTACTGGATCCGGAAAGCGATCCGCTGGGTGCCGGCTATCATATTATTCAATCGAAAATCGCTATCGGTTCGGGCGGACTTTCCGGCAAAGGCTGGCTGCACGGTACCCAGTCACAGCTGGAATTCCTGCCGGAACGACACACCGACTTTATCTTTGCAGTACTGGCCGAAGAACTGGGCCTGATTGGCGTGCTGGTGCTGCTGGGGCTATACCTGTGTCTGATCATGCGTGGTCTGGTGATCGCCGCCAATGCGCAAACGACATTCGGGCGCGTAATGTCCGGCGGACTGATGCTGATTCTGTTCGTTTATGTCTTTGTTAACATCGGTATGGTCAGTGGTATTGTCCCGGTAGTTGGGGTACCTTTGCCTCTGGTCAGCTATGGCGGGTCAGCACTCATCGTGCTAATGGCAGGGTTTGGTATCGTCATGTCGATACATACTCATCGAAAAATGTTGTCAAAAAATTTATAGAGGTGAGCAATGCGTAAGGAGTGGCTTGGAGCTGTCATTATCGGTTTGCTGTTAAGTGGTTGTGCCACTGACGATACCCAGCAACAACAACCGGCACCGCAACAAGCCTATAACGGCCCGGTGGTGGAAATCGGCGGGGCTGATCCGCGTTACGAACCTTATAATCAGGGCACGATGCAGGATTATACCGTTAACGGTAAAACCTATAAAATCGTCAAAGACCCGTCGAACTTCTCTCAGGTCGGTCAGGCTGCCTGGTATGGCCAGGAAAATGGCGGCAATACCACTGCAATCGGTGAAGAATTCGATCCGACCGCTATGACTGCCGCCCACCCGACGCTGCCGATCCCAAGCTATGTTCGCGTCACCAACATGGCAACAGGCCGTATGCTGGTTGTGCGTGTTAATGACCGTGGTCCTTATGTGCCGGGCAAAATCATTGACCTGTCACAGGCAGCCGCAGATCGCCTGAATCTGACCAACAGCACTAAAGTCCGTGTCGATTTCATCAACGTGGCACAAGACGGCACATTGTCTGGTCCGGGTACGATTGGTACGACTGTCGCTAAACAATCTTATGCCCTGCCGTCACGTCCAAGTTTAGGGGCCAGCAACATGGGCACGCCGACGCTGACCGCTCAGCCGGTGGATACCTCAGACGTGCGCCCGATCAGTAACAGCACCCTGAGCAATCCAAATGCTGCCCCCTTGACCAATGATGAAGATAACAACGCCACCGTAGCCGCAGCGCCAGCAGCAACCACCATGTCCGGTAACAGCGGCAGCGGCGGATTCCTCAGCGCGCCAACGCCACTGCGTCAGGGCGTGTTAGAAAGCAGTGAACCTGTGGCAGCACCGGTTGCTGTCGCCAATACCGCACCGGTCGCCGCGGCTACAGCCACCGCAGCGCCTGCGCATACTACAGCGGTTCCTTCATCAGGTTATATGGTGCAGGTTGGCGCACTGAGTAATCCTCAGAACGCGCAGTTATGGCAAAAAAGCCTCAGCCAGCGTTTTTCTGTACCAGGCAAAGTGCAGGCTAATGGCAGCACCTACCGCGTGCAGCTTGGGCCGTTCAGTACCCGCCAGCAGGCCGAACAGTTGAAACAGCGACTGGCCAGCGAAGCCCAGCAGCAGTCTTTCATCACTGCCAGCATGTAATTTAGAAATGCGGGGCTGCGGCCCCGTTTTTATAAGGACCCTGTCTTATAAAGACTTTGTCTTATAAGTAAAAGTCAGTAAGCGCCGGTAATCGAAGATGTCTGACTTATGACTCTTCTGCTATAGTGGCGCACGTTTATCACTTACTCCCACGGATGTTGTTGTCCCGATCATGAAACTTGTAAATACTTCACGTTTAGTCAAAAGCCTCGCATTTGGCACCGTAATCACTTTAAGTGCAGCGTCCGCCTATGCCGACGATGTTAATTTAAAAACAATGATCCCTGGCGTTCCGCAAATCGATGCTGAAGCCTATATCCTGATCGACTACAACTCCGGTAAAGTTCTGGCAGAAATGAATGCCGACGCACGCCGCGACCCTGCCAGCCTGACAAAAATGATGACCAGTTATGTTATTGGTCAGTCCATTAAAGCTGGCAAAATCTCGCCAACGGATATCGTGACCGTCGGTCAGGATGCCTGGGCAACCGGTAATCCGGTGTTCAAAGGCTCCTCACTGATGTTCTTAAAACCAGGCGATCGCGTACCGGTTTCCGAACTGAACCGCGGGATCATTCTGCAATCGGGCAACGACGCCTGTGTAGCAATGGCGGACCATGTTGCCGGCAGCCAGGACGCTTTCGTTGCCATCATGAACAATTACGTGAACGCGCTGGGTCTGAAAAATACCCATTTCGGTACCGTTCATGGTCTTGATGCCGCCGGTCAGTACAGCTCCGCCCGTGATATGGCGCTGATTGGTCAGGCGCTGATCCGCGATGTGCCGGAAGAATACGCCACCTATAAAGAGAAAGAATTCACCTTCAACAATATCCGCCAGATGAACCGTAACGGTTTGCTGTGGGATAACAGTCTGAACGTGGATGGCATTAAGACGGGTCATACGGATTCAGCGGGTTATAACCTGGTGGCTTCTGCGACTGAAGGCCAGATGCGCCTGATCTCTGCCGTCATGGGTGGTCACACCTACAAAGGCCGTGAAGTTGAAAGTAAAAAACTGCTGACCTGGGGCTTCCGCTTCTTTGAAACAGTTTCTCCGCTGAAGGCCGGGAAAGAGTTTGCGTCAGAGCCTGTCTGGTTCGGCGATACCGACCGTGTTGCGCTGGGTGTCGAAAAAGATGCTTACCTGACGATCCCGCGTGGCCGTATGAAAGATCTGAAAGCCAGCTATGTTCTGAACACCCCGGAACTGCACGCTCCATTGCTGAAAAATCAGGTGGTTGGCTCAATCAACTTCCAGCTTGATGGTAAAACCATTGATGAGCGCCCTCTGGTGGTCATGAACGAAGTGAAAGAAGGTGGCTTCTTCGGTCGCATCGTGGACTACATCAAACTGATGTTCCACCACTGGTTCGGTTAAGTTACTGCTTGAAAAAGTTTGCAACAATCCCCATATAACCGGTATAGATTATGGCTCCCGCTACGGCGGGAGTTATACTTTCAGAGACAAAACTTAACACGCTGTACAACACGCTGGAGTGCACATGAAAACCAAACTGAACGAACTGCTCGAATTCCCTTGTCCCTTTACTTACAAAGTAATGGGCCTGGCACAACCCGAGCTGGTGGACCAGGTTGTGGAAGTCGTGCAACGCCATGCGCCTGGTGACTACAATCCTCAGGTAAAACCGAGCAGTAAAGGGAATTACCACTCCGTTTCTATTACGATCACTGCCACCCACATCGATCAGGTCGAGACCTTATACGATGAGCTGGGCAATATCGAAATTGTCCGCATGGTGCTGTAAGCCCTTTCTGACCGATACGCGCGGGAGCCACAACACTGTCGCGCGTTCTCCCCTTCTCTGACTGACGATAACTGCCGTGCAACCACATAACCCGCAAGAACGTATCGTACTGCGCCAGCTTGGCCTTCAGCCTTATGAGCCTGTTTCTCTGGCCATGCATCATTTTACTGAGCACCGTAATGCTGACTCACTTGATGAGATCTGGCTGGTTCAGCATCCGCGTGTCTTTACGCAGGGTCAGGCAGGCAAAGCTGAACATGTTCTGATGCCCGGTGATATTCCGGTTATCCAGAGCGATCGCGGTGGTCAGGTGACGTATCACGGTCCCGGTCAGCAAGTGATGTACGTGATGGTCGATCTCAAGCGAAAAAAACTCGGCGTCCGTCAGTTGGTTACGGCTATTGAACAAACGGTGGTCGATACGCTGGCACATTTCTCCATTGATGCTTATCCGCGGGCTGATGCGCCGGGTGTGTATGTCGATGGAAAAAAGATTTGTTCGCTCGGTTTGCGTATCCGTAAAGGCTGCTCGTTACATGGTCTGGCACTGAATATTGATATGGATCTGGAGCCTTTCCACCGCATCAATCCCTGCGGATATGCCGGCCTTGAAATGACACAGGCCAGTCTCGAAAAGCCCGGCTTAACCGTCGATCAGGTCATGCCCGTTCTGGTGAAATCCTTTAATCATCGCCTTGATTATCAGCAGGTTGATTATCTGCCGTGGCAAATTGAACACTATTCCTCTTCGGCGGAATGATTTTTCAGATTCAAAAACTGCGTCATAAAATCTGCTGCGAAAAAATATTTACACATCATTAACACCCTCTCGCCCACAAGGGGTGCTTGTGAGAAAAGCTAATATTTTCAATCCACTGAAATCATTTCAGGATTGTTTTTTCGAGAATTATTCTTGTTTAAGGTTAAATAATTGCAGCATTTAGCACTCCAGGCCATGACGAAGGGCTGAACGTAGTCATGCTTCGATGATATAATTTCCGCATTATTTCTACTTTTTTTGATGAATCAGCCAGTTCATTGAATGTCCTGAAAAAACTCGGGTAACGAGTGATAAACCTGGAAGCTGCGAGATTATGAGTAAACCGATTCAGATGGAACGCGGCGTCAAATACCGCGATGCAGACAAGATGGCGTTAATCCCGGTGAAAACCGTGGTCAGTGACCGGCAGGAAATGTTACGTAAGCCGGCATGGATGAAAATCAAATTACCTGCCGACTCAACAAAAATTCAGGGCATTAAATCAGCGCTGCGCAAGAACGGCCTGCATTCTGTCTGTGAAGAAGCAGCTTGTCCTAACCTTTCCGAATGCTTCAACCACGGCACTGCGACCTTCATGATCCTGGGGGCTATTTGTACCCGTCGCTGCCCGTTCTGCGACGTGGCGCATGGTCGCCCGACCGCACCAGACACTAACGAGCCGGAAAAACTGGCGCAGACCATCTCTGATATGGGCCTGCGTTATGTGGTGATTACTTCTGTTGACCGTGACGACCTGCGTGATGGCGGTGCCCAGCACTTTGCTGACTGTATTACTGCAATCCGCGCGAAAAATCCGACCATCAAAATCGAAACACTGGTGCCGGATTTCCGTGGCCGTATGGATCGCGCACTGGACATTCTCAACGCCAGCCCGCCGGATGTGTTTAACCACAATCTGGAAAACGTGCCGCGCGTTTACCGCCAGGTTCGTCCTGGTGCGAACTACGAATGGTCCCTGACCTTGCTGCAACGCTTTAAAGAAGCGCACCCGGATATCCCCACCAAGTCTGGCCTGATGGTCGGTCTGGGTGAAACGAACGAAGAAATCATCGAAGTGATGCGCGACCTGCGTCGCCACGGTGTGACTATGCTGACGCTCGGCCAGTACTTACAGCCAAGCCGTCACCATTTGCCGGTTCAACGTTACGTGAGCCCGGAAGAGTTTGATCAGATGAAAGAAGCAGCGATGGAAATGGGCTTCACCCATGCAGCCTGCGGTCCGTTCGTGCGTTCTTCTTATCACGCCGATCTACAAGCCAAAGGCTTAGAAGTTAAATAAAGTCTTACGTGGTGCTTCGGCACTGCGTTTAATATTTTGTTACTTCTTATCGCCTAAAACAAAAAAGGTTGTTCGCAAGAACAACCTTTTTTATGTCTGGCTTTTCACGTCAGCAGAGACGACAAAGACTTTTGAAAAGAATTCTCAGTCTTTATGCTCGACACGTTCAGCCGGTTTTGCTTCTGCTGTTTTTTCAGCAGATGCCGGAGCCGGATCATCATTCATGGCTTTCTTAAAGCCACGCAGTGCTGCACCTAGGTCGCCGCCCAGAGAACGCAGTTTGCTGGTACCGAACAACAGGACGATCAGCACGCCGACCACCAACAATTTAGTAATACTTAGACCTTCCATACATACCTTCTTTACACTGAGTGCCGGAAAACAGCAGTGACAATTTGTCGCTATTAACGGCCATTCGCGACGTTAATACAACCCGAAAATGTAACAGAACGGATCCAGAACTGTGCGCATTATGACCATAGTGAGCTATTATGAGCGTGAATAGCATACGCATAAAGTAATTCTGACTTTATTTACAGCAAAACCACTTCTATTTTGATTTCGACCCGTTTTATCAACCGGGTTTGCGAACCCTTAATGAGAACCGATGCCGAAAAAGCTTCAAACGACTCTGGTTAACGATACTCATCATTCCGGCCTGCGTTTTGCGAAACGGACTTATTTACCCCGCATTGTCGGACTGGGCACAGGCTGTTTCTGTGTCGGCTCGGTAATGATTGAACATTCAACGCCCGTCTGGCTGTGGCTGTTACTGTTTTTCAAAGGATTTATCTGGCCGCATCTCGCCTACTGGAAAGCAAAACGTTCAGCGACGCCGTTTAAAAGTGAAATTCAGAACCTGCAGGTTGATGCGATTTTCGGCGGCATCTGGATTGCCGTCATGGGGTTCAATGCCCTGCCCTCAGCGACTATTTTCGCCATGATGGGCATGAATAATATTTCAGCGGGCGGCAAGTCGTTGTTCTTTCGCTGCGTTATCGCACAAATTAGCGTTGCGCTGGCATTACTGTGGGTCGCGAAAATTCCTTTCCTGCCTGAAACTTCGCCGTTTCAGCTTTATCTCTGTTTGCCGATGATCATGATTTACCCGATTTTCCTCGGTAACGTCACCTACCGGACATACCGAAAGCTCGCCGAACACAAACAGGCGATTATGCAGATAAGCGTTCGCGATGGTCTGACCGGCCTTTATAACCGCCGTCACTGGGAATCGCTGCTGAACACTGAGCTGGAAAGTTTCCGGCGTTACCGGCATAAGACGACGCTGGTGCTGATTGATATCGATCACTTCAAGAGTATCAACGATAACTACGGCCACAGCGTCGGCGATCAGGCCATTATTTTGCTGGCTCAGGAATTGCAACAGACCATGCGCACTGCCGATATCATCGGACGTTTCGGCGGTGACGAATTTGCAGCTATTTTACCGCACAGCACCAAACTTCAGGCGAAACGTGCGATTGAACGCCTGCAAAGTCGTCTGGCTAACAGCCTGTTCCCGCATCATCCCGAATTACAAATCCACATCAGTGCAGGAATAGCCGAATGTGATGATGCGCAGGAAACACCGACAAACTGGCTGAATGCCGCCGATAGTGCCCTGTATATCGCGAAGAAAAGCGGGCGGAACCGGGTTGAGATAGCAGAGTAGTGATTGCTTCCCCGTGTTCTGCCCGCCGTTATCAGATGAAGCGGCTCAGGAATGCCTGCGTGCGCGGATGCTGAGGATTCACCAGCACCTCATCCGCCGCGCCTTGCTCGACTACCACCCCGCGATCCATAAAGACCACGCGGTCTGCGGCTTCTTTCGCAAAACCGATTTCATGAGTGACCACAATCATGGTCAGACCCTGTTTTGCCAGATCGCGCATAGTGGCAAGCACTTCGCCCACCAGTTCAGGGTCAAGCGCTGAAGTCGGTTCATCAAACAACATCAGTTTAGGTTTGACGGCCAGCGCCCGGGCAATCGCCACGCGCTGCTGTTGTCCGCCGGAAAGATGGCGCGGATACGCATCCGCCTTATCGCTCAGGCCAACCTTTTGCAGCAACTCATGGGCATATTTCTCAGCATCCTGACGACTTTCTTTATGCACGCCGACCGGGGCTTCAATAATGTTTTGCAGCACGGTCATGTGCGGATAAAGATTGAATTGCTGAAACACCATGCCGATATCCCGGCGCTGGCGCGCAATCGCCCGTTCCGGCAATTTATGCAAACGCTCGCCGCGCAGTTCATAACCGATTTGCTCACCGCCCACCATAATAGAACCGCGGTCGATATCTTCCAGATGATTAATACAGCGCAGGAATGTCGATTTACCCGAGCCGGAAGGCCCGAGGATCACCACCACTTCGCTGGCTTTCACATCCAGATCAATGCCTTTCAGCACTTCATTATCGCCGTAACTTTTATGCACGTTACGGGCCGTCACCAGTAATGCCGGTTCGGATGACTGTGCGTCGGATAACATTTGACTCATAAGTCCTCCTTTCGGGCCAGTCCCGGGGAATTAATGATGGGCGCGGTTTTTTCTTCCGCATTACTCTGACGTCGTTTCGCGTTAGGTAATGTCCGGCGAGTACCACGGGAATAATAGCGTTCAATCGCCGACTGACCGAGGTTGAGCAATGACGTGATAAACAGATACCAGATCACCGCCACCATCAGCATCGGTACCACTTCAAAGGTGCGGTTATAGATGGTTTGCACTGAATACAGCAGGTCGCCCATGGCGATAACACTGACCAGTGACGTCGCTTTTATCATGCTGATCAGCTGATTACCGGTCGGAGGAATAATCGAACGCATCGCCTGCGGAATGATAATCCGGCGCAGCGCGCGACCGCGGCTCATGCCGAAAGCCTGCGCTGTTTCCGCCTGACCGTTATCAACCGATAACAAACCGGCGCGGATGATTTCCGCCATATACGCCGCTTCGTTCAGCGCCAGACCTGCAATCGCCGCCGTCAGCGGCGTGATAAGATCATTGGTATTCCAGCTCATGTATTCCGGACCAAACGGAATGCCGATCACTACCCGCGGGAACAGTGTCGACATGTTGTACCAGAACAGCAATTGCACCAGCAGCGGCGTACCGCGGAAGAACCAGATGTACAATCCGGCTAATCTTCGCAGCAACATGCTGTCGGACAAGCGGGCAATCGCCAGCATCAGGCCGATGAAAACGCCGAGTACCATCGAGACCACGGTAAGGCCGAGCGTAACGCCCAGGCCTTTGATGACGGAACCTTCCGTAAACCACTGAGCCACCACGTGCCATTCGAAATTGGGATTGTGGGAGACTGCCCAGAGAACATCAGCAGCAATCAGCAGCACCACTATCCAGGCAATCCAGCGTCCGTAATTACGCGGTGCATGGGAAAACTCAACGTTACGTCGTGGATCCTGCGTATAGTCGTCCTTGACTGCCGGCCTGGAACTATACGTTTTATCAGTCATTTAGCCTGCGCCTTTGCCAGGTTAATGCCCGGTGCCGGAATCATATTGCCTTCCAGGCCCCATTTTTTCATGATGATGGCGTAAGTGCCGTTGTCGAACAGTTTCTGATAACCGGCAAGGATCGCATCACGCACCGGTGAATCTTTGGCAACCACGGTGCCCTGGAAGATATCGCCAAATCCGTTGGATTTACCGGTACCGGTCAGCTCAAGCTGGCCGTTGGCTTTTTCCACGAAGTAGGTCAGCGGAGCCTGAGAAGAGAAGAACGCGTCGGAACGGTTTGAGCGCACAGCCAGAATCGACGTCGGCTGATCAGAGAAAGATTGCACCGTCACTGCCGGTTTACCGTCTTTCACACACACATCAGACTGCTTGCGGATAACCTGTTCAGCAGAACCGCCCGCCATGACGGCAATACGTTTGCCGCAGGTATCATCGAGAGAAGTGATCTTTTCCGGATTACCCTTGCGTACGCCGAACACCACGTATTCTTTCACAAAATCGATGAAATCATTTTTCGCCTGACGGTCCGGATAATCGCCAATCGGGCCGATGCCCATCTGATAACGGCCTGCCGCCATACCGCTGAGGATGCCAGATAAACCACTCACGGAAGCATGTTCAATTTTCACCCCTAACACTTCGGCCAGTGCGTGCGCCAGATCTGCGCTGGCACCGTCCAGACCGTTTGCGCCGGTGACGATTTCATACGGAGGAAATGATCCGTTATTCACGGACGTCATCACGCCTGACTTTTGAATATCTGCAGGTAATTTAGCGTGGATCGCCGGATCCATCGTCTGCGTCGGGATGGTCACATTTTCAGCAGCCAGGGTATTCATGGAAGATACGGAAAGTAATGCAGCAGTCAGAACAGCAGCCTGACGTAATTTTTTTGCCATCATTCTCTTATTTCCTCTGTCGAAAAAGTCGGTCTGTGAGTTTATGAATGTTGTGTATTTATAGTGAGCGCCTTCCGTGGCGAGTTTCCAGATGCTTATTTTTGAAGCTTTTTTATGGCCTTTTAAACAGCTTTAGCCTTTTATTTAAAGAACAAACGCATTCCCTGGTGAGGGCGCGGTACTGCATGAAATCAGTGGCCGCCGTTGAGGACCGGCAGCGAATATCAGTTCTGACGTAATTGCGGTATACCGAAGCGGCGGTTAGCCAGCACCGGTAATACTTTGCGGGCGTGTGCCAGACGATCTTTGTCCAGTTCAGCAAACACCAGCGCCGGGGCTTCTGCTGCACGGGCAATGGCAACACCCAGCGGATCGACCACCATACTGTTACCGATATTACGCTCGCCGCACTCGCCCACCGCCACCATATACGTGGTGTTTTCCAGTGCGCGCGCCGTGACCAGCACTTCCCAATGCATCTCTTTCAGCGGGCCTTTCACCCATGCAGCGGGCAGAACCAGCACGTCTGCGCCGTCGAGCACCAGACGACGCGCCAGTTCCGGGAAGCGCACGTCATAACAGGTCATCAGGCCGACATTAAAGCCGGCGACATTCACCAGCGGCGGCACTTCGTCGCCCGCGGTGACGTTTTTCGATTCCTGCGAAGAAAATGCATCATAAAGATGCAGTTTCTGATATTGGGAAATAATTTCGCCATTGCGGATGGAAATCAGTACGTTATACGCGCGACCATCCGGTGCCGGCGTATGCACGCTCATCATGGTGGTCATCTGATTGCCACGGCTGGCGGCGACCAGCTGGCTGACAAACGGCCCCTCCAGAGGTTGCGCCGCTTTCAAAACCAAATCCGGATCGGTGATATCACGCGCCAGAATACCTTCGGGCAATACCAGCAAATCCGCGCCCGATTCCAGTGATTTCGCCATCAGCGATAGACAGGTTTCGACGTTCGCTTCCCATTCACGGGAAACGGCAAACTGACCTAATGCAACTTTCATCTTTACTCCCCTGTCGCCTGAGGATTCAGGCAAGTGGTTAGATATTATCGGGCAAATTGCGGGAACAGCTCCTGCGGCGTCAGACGTTTAGCCGTCAGCCCCTGCGCATGTAATTCATGTGCAAAATCGTCGATCATTTTCTCGTTGGCAGCGAAACCGTTTGCATTCCAGTCCGCAGGTAAATCGATGACCGTTCGACGTAAATCGTCCAGCAACCAGGGTGTGGTATCGGCATATTTAGCACGCTTGTCCATCCAGAGCTGATAAGAACGGTCGATAATTTCGCTCAGCGCCTGGGGTAACCAGGGATGCTCTTCGGCCAGCGCAGGTTTAATCGCCAGCAGGTGAATGCCCGGGATATAGCCGACGCGGTTAAAATAGGCCAGTTCGGCTGCGCGGAAATCCGGCTGGAACTGACGGAAGCCGGAGTCAGGCTTGAAAAAGCCGTCAGGCATGAAAGGGGTGAAAATCGCGTCCAGCCAGCCTTCCTGCAACAATTCCATCATCGGGCGTTCCTCCGGCACCGCTTCAATACGGCCTTCACGACCAAAGCCTGCCAGACGATCCACAACCGGATGCGCTTCGGTCAGACGACCGACATACCAGCGGGCATCTTCAATGCCCACGCCTTCCAGCGCCAGCAACGTGCGGGTCCAGGTATTGCCGGAATCCTGCCAGCCGGTCAGCCCGATACGTTTGCCTGCCAGCTGAGAAAGTTCGGTAAGCGGGCTGTCCTCGCGGGTGATGATGCAACGCTGGCGGAAACCGCGCATCAGGAAATGCGGTATCGCCAGTAAATCGGATTCGCCCCGCGCCCGCCCTTGTGCGTAGCGGCTGAAAGACACTTCACCCGCATCGTATTTATCGCTGCTGCCCAGATTGTCGACCAGCGTACCTACGCGATCGATTTCAAGGTTAAAGCCTTCCGGTTTGAGGTCGCCCAACGCCAGCGGCGTAAAATAATCCCAGTCACGAACCGCCAGCCTGATGGTAATCGTCACATCTGTCCCCTTAAGTGTCAGCATGGTTGATATGCAGAAAAACAACTGTGCGTTTACAAACTTTCCGGTAAACACACCAAATTCTTTTACGAAGGAGACCATCTTTATTGCAATGTGATTATTTTATCGCCTCCGTTGGCTAAGTTTGATACTAATGGCATAAATTAATATGTACAATAGATTCTTTGTTACTGAACAAAAGGCGAGAAAATGGCAGAAAACCCCCTCGAGAAAACGCTGGATGCACAATGGTTAGCGACGCAATTACAGGATCGTTCCATGCGGGGCATTGCGATTGAAACCGCGGCGATGATCCGCTCCGGTGTGATCGAAATCGGAACGCACCTGCCCGCCGTTCGTGAACTGGCGCAGGCTTTGGGGGTCAGTCCGGCCACGGTATCCGCAGCCTGGGGGCAACTGCGGAGACAAAAAGTTATCGCCGGGCGTGGTCGTAACGGCGTCTGGGTGTGCGGGGACATGCTCTCGCCAAGACCGGCGCGCTTCGAGAAAATCGGCAATTTTGGCGAACATATCATTGCGGATCTGGCGCTGTCTTCGCCGGATCCTGAGTTGCTGCCAAACCTGCTCGAAGCCATGCAACAGGGTGTTGGCGCTGATAATCTCAACAGTTATCAGCGTGAAGCCATCGCGCCGTCTTTGCTTGCAGCAGCTAAACTCGACTGGCCTTATGACGCACCGGCGTTTATGTCTGCGGATGGGGGTTTTGACGGGATGAACCTGACGCTGCAAACCTTGCTGATGCAGGGTTCCGTGGTGGCTATCGAAGATCCGACCGCCACCCGTTTGCTGGATATTCTGGACAATCTTGGCGCGCAGGTCATTGCAGTGAAATGCGATGAGTTCGGCCCGCTGCCGGAATCCCTGTCACAGGCTCTGCTGAAAAATCCCTCCGCGTTCATTTATCAGCCCCGTACGCACTCACATTGTGGCCACGCCATCAATGCGGAACGTTATGCTGCGCTGGCGGAAATTCTCAGCCAGAGCAATACGCTGATCATTGAAGATGACGGCATCGGACAATTGTCCTGTCATCCGCCGCTCAGTATGGGCAGTCGCCTGCCTGACCGGACGGTGCATGTCCGCTCTTATTCCAAAGCTTACGGGCCGGATTTGCGGCTGGCCGTTATTTCAGGATCGAACGATTTAATCAAACAAATCAAATCATTCCGTAACTTTGGTGCAGGCTGGTCGAGCCGAATTTTACAGGAAGCGCTGGCGTGGCTGATTAAAGATCCGAAAACGCAGGAAGGTATTTCGCACGCCAAAAGCGTGTATGCGCAGCGCCGCAAAGCCATGTCCGATGCCTTACGCATACGCGGGATTAACATACCGGAACGCGACGGACTGGCGATGTGGATCCCGGTGCCTTCAGAGCAGTTCGCGCTGGTGACAATGGCGGCGCGGGGCATTGCCGTTCTGCCCGGTGAGCGCAGCCGCATCGGGCCGGGACAGTTTATTCGTATCAGTACCAGTCAGGTGAAACCGGAACAGGTCGATTTAATTGCGGATGCTTTGGTTCTGGCAATGGGCGCCTGATTGTTCAGCTGTGTGCAGAACACCGGCTTGAATCAAGACTTGAGTAAATGCCTGAGCAAATACTTCGGTGACTCTTCGTACTGCGCCCGCGCATAGAACTGGTGGGCGCGCACGCGGCGGGTATGGCTGTGAACTTCCATACGGTCACATCCACGTTCCGCTGCCAGACGTTCTGCTTCATCGAGCAATTTCTGACCGATACCAGTGCCACGGCACTGGTCGCTGACACATAAATAGCTGATACGGCAGAATTCTCCGGCCAGGGCGATTTGCGGGATATAGTGCAGCGAGATAAAACCTACCGCCTTACCCTCTGCTTCAGCGACCAGCAGACAACTGTCCGGGTTGGTTGCCATTTTTACCACACGTTCTGCTACGGCTTCCGGCGTATTGGGATAATCCAAATCGGCCAGCAATTGCGCCAGAATTTGCGCATCTGCAACAACACCTTCTCTGATTAACATGGCATTTTCCTGGTTACATACTGTTTCTGTATCGCGGCTACACAAGTGTCATCCCGCAGGGTAAACTTAGCCCCTGCACTATGAATCTGCACCAGGGAGATGACATTCCTCCCAAACCGCCTTTACCGGCTGATGATGTCTGCGCAATCTCGCGAGAGGTTCGTAGCGTTGCGCCCGGACCTTTCTGAATTTCAATTATTTTTTAAGGTATCACTATGTTTAGCACCTTACTTGCAGTCTTTATTGGCGGTGGTATTGGCAGTGTGGTTCGCTGGTATGTCAGCCTCAAAATGAACGGGATGAGCCCGGTATTGCCCGTCGGTACGCTGACGGTGAATCTGGTCGGCGCGTTTATTATCGGCCTGTGTATCGCGCTTTTCACCCGCCTGACCCATATAGATCCGGTGTGGAAATTGCTGATTACCACCGGTTTTTGCGGCGGTTTAACTACCTTCTCCACTTTCTCACTGGAAGTCGTATACATGTTACAGGATGGCCGATTTGGTGCCGCGCTGCTCAATATGGCGCTCAATCTTGCCGGTTCCCTGGCCATGACTTTACTGGCCTTCATGCTGGTCAGCTGGTTTAGCGCGCACTGATACTATCTTCCGGCGATGCCTTTTTTATGACAAAAGGCATCGCTGTTATAAATTTGTGACACAGCTTCTTATCCTCGCCCCTTTCTTAATGTTTCCTTCATCTTCTGTGCAGATAATAGCGTCAGTTCACTCTGGTTTATTTTCGAGGTATGGCATGTTTTCTGTTCCTAAAACGTCTTCTGAGCTTCTGGTTGTTGCTCTCTGCATTCTCACAGTAGTCGCTTTTATGCAGGCATACTTTGCATAAATAACAACGGCTTGCCCGCAGTTTAGGCCCTCTCCTTTTCCGTAAACGGCGCATTCCTCTGGTTTGCGCCGTTTGCATTTCAGCGCCCTGCTTAATGGCGAAGAAAAGAAACGTCACTTTTCATTCCATTCATAATACAAATATTTACCTGTTCCTCCTTATTGCCTATACTTGAGAATGATCGTTCACAGGCAATATCAGCAAAATTCTCAGGTAAATCATGCTTCACCCACAACAATGCAGTAAAGACGCACGCATCAGCGCCAGACGCGACCAGATTATTGCAGCAGCACGCCTGTGTTTTCGCAAGCACGGTTTTCATGGTGCCGGCATGGCTGAAATCGCTAAAACGTCACTGCTCAGTGTGGGACAAATTTACCGTTATTTCGCGAATAAAGACGCCATCATCGAAGAGATTGTGCGCCGCATCGTCATGAAAAAAATCGAACTGATGACCGGCAATGCCCACAACCTGCAGCAGGTGGCACACAATCTGGCGTACCGCCGGATTGGCAATCTCAGCGCACCTTACAAAGAAGAACTGTGCTCGGTTCAAAAAGAACAGGCAGAAATTGACCACGCATTAATGCTGGAAGTGGCCGCAGAAGCCACCCGTAATCCTGTCGTGGAAAAAATCTGGCGCGATTCAGAAAAACAATTATTTAACGAAGCAAAGTCACTGCTCAGTGCCACTTTCCCGCAATTTTCAGAGGCTGAAATGACGGCCAAAGTGGAAACCTTAGCCGTCATCTGTGAGGGCACCGCATTTCGTCGCCTGACGACAGTTCACGCCGACGCGGAGCTTCTGGAAGCCATCTACCATCGCTACTTCCAGAGCCTCTTCGAAACGGATTTAATCACCAGCAAACCGGAATAAACCTTTACCATGAGCGCTCATCTGCAAGAAAAACGCCTCGGTTATGCCCTGGTGCTAGGCTCCCTCGCCGCACTGGGTCCCTTATGCACCGATTTATACCTTCCCGCTCTGCCTGAAATGGCAGGCGATCTGAATACCTCAACTGCCAGCGCGCAGCTCAGCCTGACAGCCGGTTTACTCGGCCTCGGGTTCGGCCAGTTACTGTTTGGCCCGCTGAGCGACCGCTATGGCCGTATGCGCCCTTTATTGTGGTCACTGGCTTTATTGCTGGCCGCGTCGGTATGGTGCGCGGTCGCGCAGGACATTGATCAGCTGATCGTCGCACGTCTGTTGCAGGGAATTGCCGGTGCCGGTGGTGCGGTTCTTTCCCGTGCCGTGGCCAGAGATTTGTATAACGGACATGAATTAACGCGGTTTTTCGCCCTGCTGATGCTGGTCAACGGGCTGGCACCGATCATCGCGCCGGTACTTGGCGGCGCATTACTGAACTGGGTGGACTGGCGGGGAATATTTGGCGTACTGGCGTTGATCGCCATCCTGTTGTTTAGCTTCTCTTCCCTGAAGCTCCACGAAACGTTAGCACCCGAACGCCGCGCCCGTGGCGGTATTCTGAGTATGCTGATTTCGATATTTGGTTTGCTCCGACATCGCCCGTTTATGGGATTGTGTCTGACACAGGGCTTTATCATGGCGGGAATGTTTGCGTATATCGGCGCATCGCCGTTTGTGCTGCAACAGATTTATCATCTCAGTCCGCAGATGTTCAGCCTGTGCTTTGCGATAAACGGCATCGGTCTGGTGATTTCCGCACAGGTATCTACCCGCCTGAGTCGTCGTTTTGGTGAACTGGCACTGGTTAAAGCAGGATTATGCATTGCCGCCGTGGCATCCGTCTCACTGGTCATCGCCGCAAGCCTTAATGCACCGATGGTGATGCTGCTGATCCCGTTGTTCTTCTCAGTGATGGTGATCGGGATTATCGGGCCGAATGCCGGATCACTGGCGATGCAAAGTCAGGGTAAAAATGCGGGCAGCGCATCTGCATTGCTCGGTGTTTGTATGTTTGCGCTGGGTGCCCTGGCGGTTCCGGTGACGGGTTTTGGCAGCCAGCCGGCGCTGTCGATGGGGCTGACCATTCTGGGCTGCTATGCGATTGCTATCCTGATGTTCGTGATGCTGGTACGCAAACCGGCATAAAGAATTCACGAACAGCAGGCAAAAAAAAACCCGCTTCGGCGGGTTTTTTAGAATTCGGCTAAAGTCAGATAGCGATAACGTTAGCAGCCGACGGGCCTTTGGCACCATTGGTGATTTCGAACTCTACGCGCTGGCCTTCAGCAAGGGTCTTGAAACCGTTGCTGGAAATAGCAGAGAAATGAACGAAAACATCTTTGCTGCCATCTTCAGGGGTAATGAAACCAAAACCTTTAGATTCATTGAACCACTTAACGCTACCTTTAATCTTAGACATCAAACTTACCTTTACGTGAATGTTGGACACAAAATGTGTGTCAAATACAGTACAGCAACAGATTTCACTTTTGTCCAGAATTCTGATGGCAATAAGCGACAAAGTTCTCACTCTTCGTTTTCTGTTGCTTTTTCTGCTGTCAAAAAGGCCTTAAATAGCCTTATGACATCAGAGAGTTAGAAAGAGAGTTAGAAAAACGAATCGTCGTCGTTGCTGTAATCATCCGAATCGAAGCTGTCAGAGCCGAACCCCAAATCCGAATTATCGCTGCGCAGCGAGGCATCTTCCCAGGAAGGCTGGCCGCTGTCGAAGCTTTGACTGTTGTCGAAACCCGGATTGTTATCAAGGAAACTGCTGTCAGCCGGATTAAGATCCTGCACCGGCGGCTCTTCGATAATATTGACGATTTCCTGGGGCTGGCTGTGATGGAACATGCCGGTGAGCATATCAGCCAGTACCACACCGCCCGCGACACCCGCCGCAGTGCGCAGTGCGCTGCCTAAAAAGCCCGGCTGCTGAGGCGCGGCCGGAGCCTGCTGCTGCGGCTGTGCAGCATATTGCTGTTGCTGAGGCTGACTGCCCCACCCTTGCGTACCGGGAATAGGCTGGCTGCCCTGTGACGCCTGACGCTGTGGCGCAGCCTGAGAGGAACCGCCGCCAAACAAACCGGCCAGAAAACCAGTGCTTTGCGGTTTGGCGTTTTGCGCCTGCTGTTGCAGCTGTTCGTTCTGCTGTTGCAGTTCCTGCACCTGCGCATTGAGCTTGGTCAGCGCCGCTTCCTGAATAATCATCGCCTGCGCCATGTAATACGGGGCAGACGGTTGCTGACGAATATGGGCCTGAATCACACGCTCAGCTTCCGCATCACGCGGTGCTGTATTGGACTCAGCCTGTTGTAAGCGACCAAAAAGTCCGTCAATTAAACGCTGTTCTTCAGATTGCATAAATTCACCTTGTTGATGTGTCGTACGACGCCTTATACGGTATTCACCGGCGTGATAACGCTACAGTAATACAGTTACATTTTTGTATAAATTAACGGAGTGTCAACAAATGTGACGGAGGTAAAGTTGGTGCAGAAAACATGCGGAGGGATTGAAAATCCGCCTGCGGGACCACAGGCGGAATTATCAGACCTGAGAAGGACAGATGTCAGTCGTTACTTTTTCGGCGTCCAGCCCAGAATGAAATCCTGATCCGGCAGGTTAGTGAAGTTACGCACGATGTCGTGATACGTCTTCGCCGGATCCAAATCTTTGAACTGTTCCGGATAGATAAATTTCGCCAGATATTCCATGCCGACAATGTTGTACGGATGGTTATAGAACTGGTGATAAACGCCATACACATGGTTGGCGCTTACCGCCGGGATCTGCGCAACGCCGGTACGGGAGAGCAACACTTTGGCTTGTTTATCCACATCAGCTTCATTCGCGCCATAACCGAATGGCAAAATGTGCGTCACAGAACCGGAAGCCGGACGGGCAGAACCGGTCATAATGTAAACGTCCGGTTTCATGCTGATGACTTGTTCCAGAGAAACCGTGCCGGATGCGCCCGGCAGCAATTTAGAACCAATATTATTGGCATCGACGGCCTGGATCAGTTTACCCCAGCCTGCATTTCCGTGGGTAAAGCAGCAGGAATCGTCACGTCCGGCAATCGGCTCGATGAACACATTTGGCTTAGTTTTAATCGCAGCGACGGCCTTCTGAATAGCCCGGAAGTGCTCATTATAAAATGCAGTATAGGCGCGGGCATTGTCTTCCTGGTTCATCACTTTACCCAGCAGCTCAATGCTCGGCGCGGTATTTTTGGCCGGATCCAGTTCGTAATCCACGAACAGCACCGGAATATGCAACGCAGCCAGTTTTTCCAGTACGCCAGCCTGCGCCAGCGAGTCTTTGGCACGCTTCTGAGCAATCATCAGATCCGGTTTTTTGGCGATCACCGTTTCCAGATCTATCTGTCCTTTATCGCTGAATCCCATATCGAGGATTTTCGCTGATTCAGGCCATTTGCTTTTCAGCATCTCCCAGGTGCCGCTGTCAGTTTTCTTCAGCAGGTTATTCCACGCCACCACATGCTGGAACGGATTGGCTTTATCCAGTACGGCCAGCGCCAGCAGATCGCGCCCGTCCTGCAAAATCACACGCTGCGGCGCTTTATCAATTGTGACCTTTTGCCCGGCCATATCGGTCACGGTCAGCGGATAGGTGGTAGCAAAAACGGAAAATGAGGCAGCCATCAGACCTGTAACAGACAGCACGCGAGCGGTGTTCTTTAACATGCGATTACCCGAAGATGAGAATGAATAAGAAATGATTTTGATAATTGTTATCAAATGAAGTCGAAATAATAAACAAGGAAGGATCTGCGGGGCAACGTTTTTAGGGGGAATATTGGCGGATAAAACATGTCGAAATATTAACGGGATACCACAGCGGCATCCCGTTTCGCTTAAGTCTCCAAATTACTGTTCAGCATTTCTGCCGATGAAGTGCATGAGGAATTCACTCACCATCACGCGCTTAAACGCAGACTGCGCCTTGTCTGCCGCCGCACTGTGTCCCCCGTCGGTATTCTCATAAAAATACACATCCGGGATGCCCATCGCCTGCATTTTGGCAGCCATTTTTCGTGCATGATCAGGCCCGACGCGATCATCGCTGGTGGCCGTGGTAATCAGTACCGGCGGATACTTTTTCGTCGCATCAAGATTATGGTACGGCGAAAACTCGCGGATAAACGCCCACTCTTCCGGCTTCTGCGGGTCGCCATATTCAGCAATCCACGAAGCGCCAGCTGAAATTTGCGTATAACGATACATATCCAGCAGCGCAACTTCACAGACAATCGCTCCGAATAATTCCGGATAACGCGTCAGCATATTGCCGACCAGTAAGCCGCCGTTGCTGCCGCCCTGCGCCGCAAGATGCGCCGGAGAGGTAATATTGCTGGCGGTCAGCGCTTTGGCAACTGACGCGAAATCCTCATAAGCCCGCAGACGTTTTTCTTTCAGTGCTGCTTTATGCCATTCCGGTCCGTATTCGCCGCCGCCACGGATATTTGCGACCACAAACACACCACCGCGATCCAGCCATGACACGCCGCTGACACCGAGATAATACGGATCCAGCGAGACTTCAAAACCACCGTAACCATAAAGTAACGTCGGATTTTTCCCGTCGTACACCACGTCTTTGCGACAGATCAGGAAATAAGGCACGCGCGTGCCGTCATCAGATTGAGCGAAATGCTGGCTGACCTGATACCGGGACGCATCGAAATGCGACGGATCTTGTTTCAGCAATTCAGCCTCCACATCCACGCCGTTATCCAGATTGCCGAAGGATAAGCTCGCTGGTTGCAGGAAACCGCTGACACTCACAAAATATTCATTGGTGTCATCATCCACGCCCCAGGCATTGATTTTGCTCAGCTCAGGCACCTTGCCGAACGGCTCACGCCGCCATTCCCCGTTTTCCGGCGTCATCACTTCGAGACGATTCACCACATCATGCGTGATACTGAGAATGATGTGATCGCGGGTAAAAGAGTAGCCGTTAAGCTGATCACGGGTTGCCGTCACACCGCTGAGAGAGGAATGCGTACCCGGCATAAACAGCGGTTTCAGCGCGCGTTCCCCGGCCAGAAACGCGTCAAAGTTCACGGTCAGCAGCGAACCTGAAGGCCAGGTTTCACCGTTAATCTGCCATTCGCTGGAAGGCTGGATCAGCAGCCAGTCGCGCCAGGTACTGAATTTGGCATCCGCTGGCAGGTCAATCCTGGTCAGCTCTTTTTGCGCATTGAGCACAAAGGCCTCGCGATGATAAAAGTCGATAACGCGCACCACAAAATCGCGTTCGAAGCCTTTAAAACTGTCGTGATAACCGGCCGCCAGCATGTCTTTCTTATCTGCGCTGAAAACAACTTCGGCTTCTGAGAGCGGCGTGCCACGTTGCCAGATTTTTACGATACGCGGATAACCTGAATCGGTCAGTGAGCCTTCGCCAAAGTCGGTGGCGACAAACAGATGGTCATGATCAATCCAGCCGGCGCGGCTTTTGGCAACGGGCAGGAAAAAACCGTCAGAGACAAATTCCAGCGTCCGCAAATCAAACTCGCGCACTTCTGAAGCATCACCGCCATCCGGAGACAGAAAAATCAACGCACGGTTAAAATCAGGCTTCAGCGCGAACACGCCGTGATACACCCAGTCTTTGCCTTCGGCTTTACTCAGCGCATCAATATCCAGGACGGTTTCCCACTTCGGCTGCGGTTTACGAAACTCTTCAAGCGTGGTTCTGCGCAGTAATCCTTTTGGATTCTGCGCATCCTGCCAGAAGTTGTACCAGTCATTGCCGCACCTGGAGACCACCGGGATCTGCTCCGGAGAATTCAGCCCTTGCAGCACTTTTTCGCGCAGAGGCATAAATTCACTGCCTTGTGTGAAAGCCGCCAGCGTAATGGCATTTTGTTCGTGCGCCCATTCGAGCGCTTTTTCGTTACGCAATCCTTCCAGCCAGATGAAATCATCCTCCGGCACAGATAATGAATCAGTTGTCATGATGTTCAGCCCTGAAAATCAGAAAGGATTCAGAAATACCTGTTTTAACGTTGTCATATCAAGTCTTTTTGCTTTCGTTTTCATTTCCAAATCCCGTTGCGAATAAATTCATTTTGTCGTTATTCATTCATTATGCGATCTGTGAAAGTTCTTCCTGCCTCTTTTGTGAGTCAGTTCAAGCATTGAACCTATCGGAACGCCTATAAAGAAATCATTACTTTGTGATGACAAAACATGACGGACTTATGAGTTAAAAAAGAGGCAGAAAGACTCACGAGAAATCAGACAGAAACACGAAAGGAGTGAGAATATGGAATGGAAAATCATAGATATCCTGAGCATCCCTCAGACGGGACTGAAGTATATCTGCATTCAGGCGTTCAGAAATCTGAAGCTGATCCTGACTGTGGATAACGATTTTACCCTGAAAGCCGGTGATACCTTAGAGATCACGCCGGAAGGCTATTCTCTGAATCATCATCAGGCGCAAAGTCTGAAGATCCATAAGATGATGCCTTATTGTCAGCAACGCTGGCAGTCGCTTTCCATCCAGTAATCACCCGGTGATTATTGAGAAATTAATGGAAAGAACAGAAAGACCGGTTTCTACACCGGTTTTTTAATTTGCTGTCTTCTTACATCGGAAAGACCATCGTGCCCGCCAAATTCCTGCGGCGGAACATCCAGCCAGCGGTCTTTACGCGTCGCTTCGTATTCCTGATTGAGCGGATAATAAATCCGGTTTTCCGGTTTATTGGCTTCACCCACGACCAGCAACCGCACTTCCTCATCCGTGTTATTGATGAAAGTATGGCAAATTCCCGTCCCCTGCGGAAACGCCACGGCGTCGCCTGCGTTCAGCCGGTGCAATGTGCCGTTGATCCATGCGTCGGGATGCCCTTCCAGCACATACACAAATTCGTCTTCTGCACTTTCCGCATGGGCATAACAGGTGCGACGGCCGGGTAACAGGCGTTCATGATGAATGCCAATGCGCGTCAGTCCGAGGGCTTTTCCCAGCGGCGCGCCAATCGACATCAGCTCGTCATCGCCCGGATAATTGCCGTCGTCCGCGCCTTCAAGCTCAGTCCAGTGACGGATAAAATCAGGTCTTTCTGTGCTCATATATTCTCCGTGTAAGCATCAAACTCAGTAAAGTGAAGGAGACTTCTGCTGCACTGAATAAGAACTTTGGGTCTGAACCGTTTGTTTTGGCAAACAGGCGAAGCGGATATGCATCTTTTCGCCATCATCACTTTCACCGAGCGTCTGGAATTTACCGTTACAGAATTCGAAGATCTTCTTGTAAGTATCCGCACGACGCTGGCGTTCAAGTATCGAAAACACTGACGTGGTATAGCTCGCCTCGCCCTGTGCAAAAGATGCATCATAATTTGCAGGCCGGTAAGTTTCAGCCCCCACGGGTTTATCTATCGATGAACATCCTGTCAGAACACTCGTCGCTGCAACCGCTGCCATCATCATTATTTTAATATTTTTCATTTTTTCATCCGGGAAAATACGTACTCAGTCATGTATAGGGTTCGTCGCCTGTAGCGTTCTTCGCCTATAGCGTAGTCAGTATAGTCAGGCGACGGCCTCTGCCCTGCCCGCGCTGCCAATACTGTTTTTACCATTACGTTTTACATTCACCAGCGCACGTTCCGCTGTTGCCAGCCACTGGTTGTGATTCTCATGATGTTTTGATGTCGCCACCCCAATACTTAGCGAACACTGAAACCCTTCATCCTGCGATAAACGAATTTCGGACGTTTTCAGCAACAGCCGGTAACCGACGGCGTAGGCTTCTTCTTCAGAAACGCCCGGCAGAATAACCACAAATTCATCACCACCAAGGATAGCCGGAAAATCATTCAGCCCTGTTTCCTGGCGCAAAATAGCGGAAACAGATCGCAAAACGTAATCTCCAGCTTCACGCCCGAACAGATCATTCACCATTTTCAGGTCATCCACGCCCAGCACCATCAGACAGGCCAGGTCATGTTTAGAACGTTCAAATTCCAGCATCAGTCGCCGGTCAAGCAGCCGGCGGTTGGGTAATCCGAGAAAAGGATCCATCAGCGCCGCTTTCTCCAGCTCGTGCTGTTTATCGCGAAGCTTTCTTGAGATGGAATAATTGGCAGCGCTGAACGCAATAATATAAATCGTCGAAAGAGGCAATGTCAGCCATAACGTCCGGTCGGTGACGGTGGTATAAAACGTCATCCCCGTAAACGGCCAGCAAACAATAAATCCGATGCAGTAAAACAGCGCCGCGCGGCGTAATAACTGCCAGCCTCCGGCAGAGAACCGGTCAGCAATGAGAATGGAGGTGATCACCGCCGAGGGCAGCAAACAAACGCCCATCTGCGCCACCCACGCGCCACCGGCAATGGCATCAAACGCCAGATTTCGAAATTCAGCCTGATTGGGTTGTTTCGAACGCTGGGAAATCAGCATCGCGACATGTGGCCAGACAAAGGCATTCAGCGTCAGCAAAGCGATCGCGACCCAGGAAGCCCCCCGTTCCAGAAGTACGGAAAGGATCGGGAAAAAGCACAGGAACGTGCCCAGCATGCGCATAAAGTACATTCGGCGTAAGAAGCGATCTGAACGCTCGCGAACAAGGCTTTCACCGGGAGAATAATATGGCATACCTGAAGCGACTCTTAAGTTGATGTCTATTTATAGTAGTCGAGTTACTTATCAGAGAGCTATAGAAAGCATGGGTTTCAATGGCCCGAACAGCGGGGTTTTTAGGCGTAAATAAGAGGCATTGGTCTTTAATCAGAGAATTTAGGTTAAAACAAAAAAATCCTGACCGGCAATACCGGACAGGATTAGCGCGAACGCAGCCAAAAGACGGCGTCCTGAGGGAGGGGGGAAATTATTTTGAGTACTGGCTGTCAGTCACTTTTTCGAGCCACTCAACCGGGCTGCCGTTCAGGGATTCGGCAATCGCGATGTGAGTCATGGAATTTTCGGGAGTGGCACCGTGCCAGTGTTTTACGCCTTCCGGGATCCACACGATATCGCCGACGTTCATCTCGCGGATTTCGCCGCCTTCTTCCTGCAACCAGCCACGCCCCTGCGTGATAATCAGCGTCTGGCCCAGCGGATGCGTGTGCCAGGCAGTACGCGCACCTGGCTCGAAGGTCACGGTGGCACCGCCGACGCGGGCGGATCCTGTGCCGCTGAAAGGTGAGTCGATACGCACTTTACCGGTGAAGTAATTCTCCGGACCATTTTGTGATGGCACAGAACCGCTTTGGGTGATTTTCATTTTATCAGTCATTTCATTCTCCGCTTCGGCACAGACTGTCGCTGGCCATTTCATTGTAAGCTAACAATATCGCCGTTGGCGGGAAGCATCCAGAGGGCTAAACCTGAATGACGTTATGAATTCTATTCATGAATGACGTGACTTCTTCTGGCAAAAAATACAACGGGAGAGCATGAAGCAACCCATTAATATCGTGAAGGAATTCGGTTAATCGTTTTCAGAATGCCTTTTTCCATACCAATGTAACCGCCCGCTTTCAGCTGTGCGAGAATTTTCATGATGGTACTGCGCGAAAGAAAAGTACGGTTCATCACATACGAAGCAACGGTGATATTATTCCTCACGTCCTCCGGTTCATACATCAGCTCATACAGCTGATAACAAATAATTTCATATGACGACAGCGCACAAATCTTGGCGCAGTGGTCATAAACCCGTGTGGCGGTATAAATCAAGAGTTGCGCAAGACTGCGCCACAGATTACACGCCGAAATAATCTGATTCGCCTGCTCGACAGGGAGCACGCTAACCTGAGAATGTTCATGGATACGGATAAAAAGATAATCCGGATCAGTGTATTGTGTACTTATTCCAAATACATACGGCGCGGATTCAGAATTTAAGACCATCCCATCCACTTTACGGTGCAGCATCACGCTGCCGCTGTGTAATAAGAAGCAATTCTTTTCTTTATCCGCAGAATAACTCAGTGAATCCCTGACATTCGTTTGGAGTATTTTTGAGTCTGGGGAGAGATGCTCGATTAATATCTCTATCTCTTTCAAAGGCTTCTTGTCTCTGACACTGTAATTATCTGTAAAAAAAGGCTTTATATCTCGGTGCACGTGATTCCCTCCACGAATTTCCAGTAATGCTAGGATTTTTCTTGCGAAAGGATTATGCGAAAACCCGTTAAATTATAAAGTTATTTGTGGGTGTAAAATTACACTCATAATTTTCTTGAATAGTTCCTCACATTTCAATCAAAATCATGGTTAGCAACCGCAGTCATAACGCTACCCGCACCGATTATACCTTAGCGTTTTAGTACGTTATTTATATCTCAGCGGCGATTATTTATGGCGGCCGGCATTGCAAAAAAAAACATAACACATCATGGACACTTTGAATTTCAAAGCGGTGGGATTTATTTATCTTAAATTCAACCTTTTATTTTCAGAGTCAGATTCATTCATTTAAAGGAATTATTATGAAAAAGAATTTAATCAGTCTTGCTGTTATTACTACCGCTGTTTTTTGGGGTGCTTCAGCAATGGCGACAAGCGGCCAGGTGAACTTTACGGGTGAAATTGTCGACGCAGGTTGCAATATCGTAAATACCCCAAGCTCTCCGCTGAATGTCGTCATGGGTCAGGTGGCCAAAAGTGAATTTACCGGTACCGGTTCTACCGCTGCGCCGACCAAATTCACTCTGGTGTTAACCAACTGCCCGGCAACTGTCTCTATGGCAAAGATTAAATTTGACGGTTCCAGTGTGAATGGCGATACCAGCCTGCTTGCACTGACTCAGGAATCAGGGGTCGCGCAAAACGTGGCGATTCAGTTGACCGATGACAACAACACTGTTGTGCCACTGTTTACTGAAACCAAGACGTATATGCTGACAGATACTCAGGACAACAATCTGGAGTTCATAGCGCGTTACATCGCTACGTCCGACACTGTTAACCCGGGCCCTGCCAACTCCGTCGCGAATTTCTCTGTGATTTACAACTGATCCTTCGTCGCCTTTCACCGGGCGACTGGGTTTTACTGGCCGGCAGACACTGCCGGCCATTATTTATTCGTTAGCGGAAATGATTTATGAAAATGTTCCCATGCACATTACTGGCTGTAGCCCTGGTTTGCGCCACATCAGCACAGGCCGGGGTCGTCGTCGGCGGCACGCGTCTGATCTATGACGGCGGGAAGAAGGAAGCTTCACTGAGCGTCAGTAATCCGGATACAAAATCTTACCTGATCCAGACCTGGGTAGAGCCCGCCGGTACGGGCGCTGAGAAAGCTCCTTTTATGGTCACGCCGCCGCTGTTCCGCCTCGACAGCGGGCAACAGAACGTTCTTCGCGTTGTTCAGGCCGGCAGCACTCTGTCGTCTGATAAAGAATCTCTGTACTGGATGAATATCAAATCCATTCCTTCGACTGAAAACAATGATCACCAGAATACATTGCAGATTGCGTTGAAGACCCGCATCAAGCTGATCTACCGGCCAAAAGGCGTGACGGGCGTACCAGAAGCCGTAACCGAAAAGCTTCACTGGCAGCGTAACGGCAGTACTTTGCAGGTCACCAATCCGACGCCGTTTTACATGAACTTTATGCAGGTGAAAGTCGGCGGGAAAGACGTGAAGGATGTGACATTTGTCGCGCCTGGTGGCACTGCCAGTTTCGCTCTGCCCGCTGGCGCTAATGCAGGCAGCGTCAGCTGGAAGATCATCAGTGATTACGGCGGCATCGGTAATGAGCATAGTGCAGCCCTGTAATTCACTTTTGGAAAATATGTCAGAAAAGAACACCTGCGGTTGAGCATAAAAATGAAGCCAGGAGGAGACGCCGCCACTCCTTCCGGGTGTGGAAAACACGGATGAATCGCCAAAAACAACACGGAAAGTCTTCATTTTCCCGGCCTCTGAGCAGACTCGCCTGCCTGATCGCCAGCCAGCTGGCACTTTGCGCAGGGACATCGTTTGCCGTTCAGGCGGGTGAGACCTTTAACCCGGCATTGCTTGAAATAGAAAGCCCGGGTCAGGGCAGCACCGACCTGTCGGTGTTTGAAACAGGCTCAGGTCAGTTACCCGGTACCTATCGCGTTGACATTTATCTCAACAATGAATTGCAGGATACCCGGGACGTTGTATTTCATACGCAGAAAATGGCCGACGGCTCCACGGTTCTGGCGCCCTGCCTGACCCTCGCGCAGCTGGAAGAAATGGGCATCAAAATTCAGCTGTTCCCTGAGCTGGGTAACGCGCAGACGCCTTGCGTCAATCTTGATGCCATCCCGCAGGGGAAAGCCGAATTTCGCTTCAGTGCGCAGCAATTATTACTCAGCGTACCGCAGGCGGCGATAGCGCAGAAAGCCCGCGGAAATGTCCCTGAAAGCCAGTGGGATAACGGGATTAGCGCCGCATTGCTCAATTACAACCTGAGCGGAGCGGATAACTCTGCACGCAGCAATACCGGTACCAACAGCAGTACGCAGTACGCAAATTTGCGTCCGGGTCTGAATATCGGCCCGTGGCGGCTGCGTAATTACACCACCTGGGAACATGACGGCAGCGGAAAAGATAAATGGGCTACCGTTTATACCTACGCCATGCGCAGCATTATTTCGCTGAAAAGTCAGATGACGATCGGTGACAGTTCCTCGCCCGGCGACATCTTCGACAGCGTGCCGTTTCGCGGCGTGCAACTGGCATCCGACGATGACATGTTGCCAGAAAGCTTGAAAGGGTACGCACCCGTGGTCAGGGGGATTGCACGCACCAATGCGCAGGTCATCGTGCGCCAAAACGGCTATGTGATTTATCAAGGTTACGTTTCGCCAGGGGCATTTGAAATCGCCGATATGTTCCCGACCGGTGGCTCCGGGGATTTATACGTGACCGTTAAAGAAGCCGATGGCAGCGAGCAGTTGCTGGTGGTGCCCTTCGCCTCTCTGCCGGTGTTACAGCGTGAAGGCCGCCTGAAATACAGTCTGACCGGCGGACAATATCGTGCGTACGACAACAATGTTGACGCGACACCTTTCGGTCAGGGGACCGCTATTTATGGTCTGCCTCATGGTCTGACAGCCTACGGCGGCAGCCAGTTTTCCAGTCACTATCAGTCGGTGACGCTGGGCGTGGGTAAGAATCTGGGCGACTTCGGCGCCTTTTCATCTGATCTGACGCATGCATGGTCAGCGATGGAAAATCAGCCCCATAACAGTGGTCAGTCATGGCGGGTGCGCTACAGCAAAAACATCATACAGACTGGCACTAACTTCGCGATTGCCGGCTACCGCTACTCCACTGATGGCTATTACAACCTGCAGGAAGTGATGGATACATGGCGGGACCAGAATGCTGAACCGCCTGCCGGTCGGCGCCGTAATCGCAGCGAAATGACCATGAGTCAAAACCTTTGGCAGGGTGCCGGGTCGTTTTCTCTGAACTGGATAAGCGAGAATTACTGGAACAGCGGGCGTTCCATGCGCTCAGTCGGGCTCGGCTATAACAACAGCTGGCGCGGGATCAGTTACGGGCTCAACTACAGCTTTAACGAAAATGCCAGCAGCGGCGGTAACGGCAGCACCGACGGAAAACGCATTTACGATCGGGATCGCATCATCGGATTTAATATCAGCGTGCCGTTGAGTTTATTCGAGGCCCCGGTTTACGCCAGTTACAGCTTTAACACCAGCAAACAGGGAAATACCACGCATACCGTCGGGCTTAACGGTTCAGCGCTTACCACCAATAATCTTAACTGGAACGTGCAGGAAGGCTACGGCAGCCAGGGCACGGGAAACAGCGGAAATATGAACGCCGATTACCGGGGAACCTACGGGGAAGTGGCCGCGGGTTATGCCTATGACCAGAACAGTCGCCGCCTGAACTATGGTATTCAGGGCGGCATTTTGGCTCATGAAAATGGGGTCACGCTGGGCCAGCCAATGGGCGAAACCCTTGCGCTGGTTCAGGCCTCCGGTGCCAGCGGTGTCAGTATCAGCAATCAGCCCGGTGTAAAAACCGACTGGCGCGGTTACGCCATTGTTCCCTACAGCAGTCCGTACCGTAAGAATCTGGTGCAACTGGACACTGAAACATTGCCTGACGATGTTGAACTGCCTCAGACCACGCAGACGGTGATCCCGACCCGCGGCGCGGTCGTACGTGCACGTTTTGCGGCAAGCGTGGGCCTGCGCATGATGATGACATTGCAGCGCCAGAACGGCTCGCCGGTACCTTTCGGTGCCACGGTCAGCGATACAGCGCAGAAAACCGCGCAGGGCTTTATTGTCGGCGACGCCGGACAGGTCTATCTGACCGGCATGGCGGAAAGCGGTTCGCTGTGGGTTAAATGGGGGAACTCTCCCGCTGAACAGTGTGCCGTGCATTACAGCCTGGCAAAACAAACGACAGACCAGACAGGCATTCAGATGCTGGACGCGAAATGCGGGTAAGGGGAAAGATACCGATGATGACGATAGTAAAAAAAATAGTGATGCTGGGCTGTTTACTCGCCGGGCTGAGTTTTCTTTCACCTGCTGCACTGGCAGCCAATACCGGTTGCACAAGCTCGCCGGATGTTCCGGCTGTTGCGTCTCTCGGCAATATCGCGGTTGATGCCAGTTTACCCGTCGGATCACTCATTCCCGGCTCGGGGAAAATGTTCACGTTTAACGGCAACTGTGCGGCTATCAGCGGCGTTCCTCAGGGGGCGATCATTATTACCTGTTATTACGGCAGCGGGACGGAAATCAGCGGCATGCCGGGCGTTTATAATACCGGCGTCAGCGGGATTGGCGTTACGCTGGTCAACTCCGCCGGGCAACGAGTCGTGGGCGGCGGCGCAAACTGTGATACCCGCAATACGCCGCTGGGATATATTTCCAACACAGCCGGAAAAACATTTTCTGTCAACATAACCCTGGCGCTGGTTAAAACCGCTGCCACCATCGGCACCGGTTCACTTAACCAGTCGCAGACTAACTTCGGTATCGGCATGTATAACACAGGCTGGGGTCTGGGCAGTTCGACCGACAGCTCAGTTTCTTACTCGGGGAATATTATCTATCGCAGCGTTTCCTGTTCAACGGGAAGTACTGTCCCCGTTCCGCTGGGCGATATTCCGGTGAGTGCCTTTTCCGGCCCGGGTTCTACCGCAGGCGACAGAAACTTCCTCATCCCGGTAACCTGCGATAATCCGGTCAATATCGCCATGAGCATGAGTTCCCCTGCTTATGTTTCAAAACCTAACGGAGTGATGGCCATCAACAGCGGTACAAACAATGCGACAGGCATTGGTGTACAAATGCTTTTCAATAATATGCCGGTGACTTTTGATAATTATTTTCAGGCTGGCGCTGTTTCAAATTCAGGCGGCACGCTAAACGCGGCATTTACTGCCCGCTATTATCAGTTCTCAGATACGGTGATCCCGGGACAAGCCAATGCCTCCGCCACTGTCACACTGGCGTATCAATAATGAACATGAACCTGCAGAGATTTAAAATCTTATTCGCATCCGGCTGTGCATTAGCGGTGATTTTGTTTTCAATTCAGGTAAGGGCGACAGATGTCGTGAATATCAACGTCACGGGGAATATCGTTGCAGCCCCCTGCACCGTCGATACTGGTTCGGTTAGCAGGACGGTAAATTTCGGGCAATTACTCGGAACGGAGTTACGTACTGCCGGCGCCGCTTCGGACTGGAAGCCCTTTGAGGTCAGACTGAACAATTGCCCGGCAGCCACCGTCAGTGCAACCGCCACCTTTAGTGGCGCAGTTTATCCGGGCGATCCTACGCTTTTTCTCAACAGCGGTTCTGCTGCCAATGTGGCGATTCAGGTGGTGGATGACGCCACAAAATCCAGCGTAAAAGGCAGTGGCAGTACCATGACGGTCGGTATTGACCCGGTTCAGCACAATGCCATTTTCGCCCTGGCCGGGCGGGTTATCGCCCCCACGGGCAGTGCCGGTTCCGGTGATATTAACGGGATGATGCAAATGACGTTTACTTATCAGTAACGGTCCGATCCCCCGGCAGGGTGCCCGATACGCAGAGAATTGTGCTAAATTTAAAAGAATTCTCTGTCACCCTGGCGCTTGCAATGAAAGACCTCACGACGCTAAAAAGTGAACGCGATAAAAGCCTGCTCTATGCAACGGCTGAACTGTTTGAAAAACTCAGTCCGTTTCTGGAATTTAAAAAAGTTCCTGCACAGACACGCTTAGATTTATTTAAAGACGGCACATCATATTGTTATTTCGTACGTAATGGCTGGTTCAGCATTCATCACAGCGCGGATCCTGTTTTACTAGGTACATTACAGCTGCCGGGTATTATCGGTATAGGCGGTGCCATACCGGAGTCTGCAGGTTTATATATTGAATCGAAGGTAGAATCAGAATTGGCGATTTCTACCGTTCCTGAAATGCACGCGTTAATTAATGAACTTGATTTGTGGGAAATGTTATCCAAGCATATTTTCAGGATGACCGGCAGTATATTCACCAAGGGGGTGCTGCTCACCGGTAGTACATCTTATGAAATCATCCGTTTTCATCTGATTGAACTGATGAACGAACCCGAGGAAATTCGTCATACTACCGTTGCCGTAAACTATGTTCAGCAAAAGACACGTCTTTCCCGCAGCACTATCATGAAAATGCTCGCCCAGTTAAAACAAGGGGGGTATATCACACTGGAAAACGGCATTCTCAAAGAAGTGCGCAAACTGCCTCTCAAATACTGAACAGTCAGTCAGCCTCCCTTCACGTTATAA
Source organism: Rahnella bonaserana (assembly GCF_019049675.1). Taxonomy (GTDB): domain Bacteria; phylum Pseudomonadota; class Gammaproteobacteria; order Enterobacterales; family Enterobacteriaceae; genus Rahnella; species Rahnella bonaserana. The sequence goes on from NZ_JAFMOW010000065.1 coordinate 213,651, forward strand.
CGGATCACCCGGCATGGATTGCCGCAGGCGACTGCGCCTGCAGGTACAGAGCGGGTTACCACGCTGCCAGCGCCAATCGTGCAGCCATCACCCAGCGTCACACCAGGCAAAATTATGCAACCGCCGCCAATCCAGACATCATTTCCGATACTCACCGGCTTTGCGCTGCCAATATGTTCACGCCGTAAATCGATATCCAGCGGATGTTGTGCGGTATAAACCTGCACGTCTGGCCCGATAAAAACATTATTTCCTATCGTGACCGGTGCACAATCGAGTAAAACAAAATTGAAATTAATGAAAACGTTATTGCCAAGCGTGGTATTAATGCCGTAGTCAATGCGCATGCCTTTTTCGAAATGAACATTGCTGCCAACCTCACCAAATATTGTTCTTATCAGCGCATCTTTTTCAGGCGCCTGGCGCGCACTCAGCGCATTAAATTCGTCCACTTTATCGCGGGTCTGATAACGAATCTCACGTAACTCTTCATCATTAATATGGTAATCCAAACCCTGGATCATTTTCGTTAACTCACGCATTTACCACTCCCTGACCATACGGATATCCACAATGAACATCCGGTGAATTTACTGCCCGATATGACGCATTTTTTCCCGGATATGGGATTTCTTCCGATGAGTCATGACGATATCCGCAAGTGTCCCGTGGAGTGAGGGAAGAAAAGGCACATATATACACCATCCTGCTGCGGCGGATTTTTTGTGATCGGGGTCACTCCGGAGAAGTGAACTACATTGCAGGGAAAATATTTTTACTTTTCAGTTTGCACTGAGTCCGGTCTGGCGTCAGGATTTAGCCTGATTTCCCATTGGCAGTGATAAAGGCTTACCGATAATGACGACTCAGACACCTAAAACGCCGGTTGCGGCAGGGACAATTTTTAGCACCGCCGGTCTGCAATTTCTGAATAAACTCGCGCAGAACAACACCCGTGACTGGTTTAAGGCTAATCAGGAAGAATACGAGGACACGCTGAGAACGCCCGCGTTGCGCTTTATCGAACAAATGCAGCCAGAGATTGTTGCCATTTCTCCGAGACTGACTGCCGTCGCTAAGAAAGTTGGTGGCAGCCTGATGCGCCCGCAGCGCGACAGCCGGTTCAGCAAAGACAAAACGCCTTACAAAACCAATGTCGGCATTCAGTTTCGTCATTTTCAGGGCAAGGACGTTCACGCTCCCGGCCTCTATCTGCACATCGCCGAAGACGGCTGTTTTATTGCAGCGGGGATCTGGCATCCGGAATCAAAAGCCTTAAACGCAATTCGCGCGTGCATTGATGAGAACCCGAATGCCTATCAAAAAGCCCTTAAGACATTGCACGATAACGGGTTTGCGATGGATGGCGACAGCCTGATCCGTCCGCCAAGAGGCTACGACAAAAACCACCCGTTGTTAGCTGAATTAAAACGCAAAGATTATATCGCGATCAAAAACATCGCCTTTGAAGATCTATGCAGGCCAGATGTTGTCGATTTTTGTGCAGAACAGTTCCGGCATTGCGCCCCGCTGATGGCCTATTTATGTTTCGCGCTGGAGCTCGATTTCTGAAGCAGCAGGAAATAGAGTGATGCGCAGCGTAAGACATTTTCTGTCCTGGTCGTGAGGCCTTTGTGAAGGCTTCCGGTGATGCCCTGTCGCTGGTATAAATAAACAACCGATACTGAAATGTGACCAGAAGGGAATTTGGTGTGACCGGACGCATTGACTACCAGATTGAAAAATACCATTTTTCTGAAGCGGCAGAATCCCCTCGCCTTATCCAGCAATGGAAAGATGTGATTGCCGAATGTCAGGAAAATAAGGCGGGCGCAGCAGAGCGCCTGCGTATCGCCCTGCTCAATGTGGACTATGTCACCAGCTTTGAGCTTCCTTTCCGGCTTTTGCTTACCCGCGCTCCCCAGCTCATCGACAGCGTGCGCGATGAATTGCAGCTCAGTCAGAAAAATGTCCTGTTTAATGGCAAGCGCTTCGGCTGCGTTTACAGCCTCAAAATGGATCTGGGCGGGATACCCGATGAGTTTCAATACCGTCTTACGACCCGGATCCGGCGCGTCGATGCGACCGGTACAACAGAAGCCACTTACCGGGAAATAGCGCAACAAACCAAGGTGCCACGCGACCGCCTGCTGTTAGCACTGGAAGCCGGGCTGGAGGTCAATCCGCTGGACGGGCTGTTCTGGTTTGGACTTCAGCGTATTGCCGCTGATGTTTTAAGGCTGAGAAAGACGGGAATGGCGATAGCAACGGCTGAAGTCGAGGTATTTGATACGCTGACCGGGACGACAAGGCGCATTCCGGCGTACAGGCTGAAGGCGTAGATATGCAGTCAACACTATGAATTTTAGAAATTTAAGTTATCTGTTGCTGATAGCCGCAGCGGCTGGCAGCGCCTGTTCCCCCCACCCTTTTGTGATGTGGTTTTTAATCATTAATTTGTTAACACTGGTCTTCTACGGTGTAGACAAACGAGCCGCCTGTAACGCAACGAGCAGAGTTCCTGAATTCACCTTACTGCTGCTTGGTTTTGCCGGTGGCTGGATTGGAGCGATTTTTGGTCAGCAGCTTTTTCGACATAAAACGAAAAAACAGCCTTTTAGAACCTGGTTCGCCATCAGTGTGATATTAAATCTGTTGATTGTGGCGGGTGCGGGCTGGCTGATGAGGGATTTGTTTCTTTGAAATGGTACGCCCTACAGGGCTCGAACCTGTGACCTACGGCTTAGAAGGCCGTTGCTCTATCCAACTGAGCTAAGGGCGCATTGCTTGTCCCATTTGGGAGCGTTGCGGGTTCGGATTATACGGGCAGACCGGGACGAGTCAATGGCTTTCGAACTCTCTGCTTAATGCCTGAACAATTTGCAGATATTCCCGGACCGCCTTGCAACGTTATGTGACGGGTATCGGCTATTTTTCGGATTTCAGCGCGGCCGCGATAACACGGGCGGAAGCGTGATACGCCACACCTTCGTAAGCAGTCAGTTCCGGTTGCAGAGTTTGCACAATACCTTTTTTGCCAATGACGGCGGGCTGGCCGATATAAACACCCAGTTCTTCATCCCAGGCCGAAACCGGCCAGACGCTGTGCGCATCGGACAAAATCGCATCCACCAGTCGTACCGTCGCTGTGGCGATACCAAAACTGGTCCAGCCCTTCCCTTTCAGGATTTCCCAGCCACCGCCGCGTACGGCATCGTTCATTTTTGCCCAGTCAACGTCACGGTCGCCCGCCAGTTCTGCCACCGGGCGGCCGCCCAGCATGACGGTACTCCAGGCGACAAATTGTGATTCGCCATGTTCACCCATGACATAGCCGGTCACGCTTTTCGGATCGATGCCAAAGAACTCGCCGACCACGCGTTTCATACGCGCGGTATCCAGCGACGTGCCGGTGCCAAACACCTGCGTGTCCGGGAAGCCGCTGGTCTGCTGAATAATTTGGGTAATGACATCGCACGGGTTAGTGATGTTCAGGATAACGCCGCCGAAGCCGCTGGCAATCACGCGCGGGATCACGTCTCTTACGGCGGCGCGTGTCTCGGCGAGTTCTTCCAGACGATCTTCACGCAGTAAGGTTTTCGGGCCGACGGCGATGACCAGAACGTCGGCATCCTGTAGTTCGCTGTAATCATTGGCGATGACCTGTACGCGGGAAGCGGTGAGCGATGCCATGTCACGCAACTCCAGCGCCTGACTGGTCGCTTTAGGTTCGTTCTCATCGAGCAAGACAATCACGTCACACACCCCTTGTGTGACTAGAGAAAATGCAACGTCAGCGCCGACATGACCGGCACCGACAATCCCCACTTTGCGCGTCATTTGTTCCTTTCCTTATGATTTAAAAAGAGTCATATCTAAAATAGACACTTTTTTCACCACTGTCGCAGGTTAAATTCTCGCCCGCTATTCTCACGTGTATAAACAAGTAATTCGCATTCAACGCCTGACAGCGCCCGCCGCTTCTGACAAAATAGGCGTATCCCCTGCATTTATTAATTGATGGATTTATTCCCTGATGGCAGCAAAGATTATTGACGGTAAAACGATTGCGCAGCAAGTCAGAAGCGAAGTTGCAGCGCGTGTTCAACAACGACTGGCCGAAGGAAAACGTGCTCCGGGTCTGGCGGTAGTGCTGGTGGGTGAAAACCCGGCGTCACAAATTTATGTCGCCAGCAAGCGCCGTTCGTGTGAAGAAGTCGGGTTCATCTCGCGTTCTTACGATTTGCCTGCAACCACCACCGAAGGCGAGTTGCTGGATCTTATTGAAAAACTTAATAATGACACTGAAATCGACGGCATTCTTGTTCAGCTTCCGCTGCCTGCCGGTATCGATAACATTAAAGTGCTGGAACGTATTCATCCGGACAAAGACGTGGATGGTTTCCATCCGTATAACGTTGGCCGTCTGTGCCAGCGTGCGCCCACGCTGCGCCCTTGTACGCCGCGTGGCATCGTGACACTGCTCGAACGTTACGGTATCGATACCTTCGGTCTGAACGCGGTGGTGATCGGCGCTTCCAACATTGTTGGCCGTCCGATGAGCATGGAATTACTGCTGGCCGGATGCACCACTACCGTGACGCACCGTTTCACCAAAAATTTGCGACATCATGTTGAGAATGCCGATCTGGTGGTGGTTGCGGTCGGTAAACCGGGCTTTATTCCCGGCGAATGGATTAAACCGGGCGCGATTGTCATTGATGTCGGTATTAACCGTCTGGAAAGTGGTAAAGTTGTCGGCGATGTGGAATATGATGCCGCCGCTGAGCGCGCTTCCTTTATCACACCGGTGCCGGGCGGCGTTGGCCCGATGACGGTCGCGACGCTGATTCAGAATACCTTGCAGGCGTGCGAGGAATATCACGACATCAGCGCCAGTAAGCCTTAAACAATTCGCACTACATAAAAAGTCAGGAACACATGGAAACTTTCTTTCTCGAAAAACACCCGCACGTAGAACTGTGCGATCTGCTCAAATTTATGGGCTGGTGTGACAGCGGCGGTACTGCGAAAGCAGTGATTGCTGAAGGTCAGGTTATGGTCAACGGCAAAGTCGAAACCCGTAAACGCTGCAAAATCGTTGCTGATATGAACGTTGAGTTCGCCAGCAACAAAGTCGTTGTTAAAGCGTCCGAGTAAACTTTCTCAGATTCTTTATGATGACAAAAAAGCCCTGCAAGCTTCACGCTGACAGGGCTTTTGTTTTGTGTACGCAGGCTATGGCACCTGAGTTACCCACAGTACCGGCCATTCTCCGCCGCTGCTATATCCGTCGCAGCTCGGTTCAGAAGCAAACGCCGCCAGACGGAAAGCTTTACCATCAAATACCCAGCGTGATGAAACACCACAATCCCCGACACCGCGCCCTTTGTCATAGGTCGAAAGTATGCCTGTTTTAGGGTCGAAATCGGCATTGATCAGTTCCGGCGACTCGTCATCTTCGCCCAGTTTAAACGGCATGTTCAGCGCCAGATCTTCCATCTTATAAGGCGCCTGCCGGTTCACCAGAAAGCCAAGCGCGAACAGGTTATACGCCCCCATATCGCAATTAACGGTCATCAGTGCTTTGTCGCTGCTCAATGCAAAAATATGCACTTCACGTTCCGAAGGATCCAGACTGCAGTCATTATTCTCAATCGTGGTCGCCGCGTTTTGCGTGATGGCAGAAATTTCGGATTCAGTTAACGCCTGCGGTTCGCTGAAGCGCGGCAGTACCGGCGTGGCCGGTATCGGCGGTACGGTATTTGCCGGTTTAGCTCCGCGGTTAATCCAGGCTGTTCTGGTACCCACACGCCCCTGCTGAGCATCAATCGCCAGCAACGCGGCTTTAATACCTTTCAGTGAAATTTCCGGTTTAACGGGCTGTGCAGGATCCGCTTTACCCGCCAGCGAAATTGCGCTGCCTTCGCGAATGGCAGCGATAAAATCATTCACTACCAGACGATTGTTCGTGGAAAGATGTTTTTTACTGACATCCCATTCACGGTGATTAAAGCTCAGGGTTTTGCCGTTCATCTGCAGGCGGCTGGCAATCGGCGCATCGGCATTCTGTTCATCGCTGTTACGCTGATAATCAATGCTGACGGAGGATTTACCTTCCGGTCCGGCCTCACGGCTGATTTTCATGACCAGTTCCTGGCCATCCTGAGAATTGCGCGCGACACAATGGTTAAGGTTGTCACAACTGACCTGCCAGTCGCTGTAAATGGCCTGTAACGGCTCAGCCTGCGTACTAAAAGCCAGCAGGGTAGTCAGCAGGCATAAAGGGGCGGTTATCCATCTGCACATTATGAGTTTCAGCTCTGTTTGGATTTATCTTTCTGATAATAGCGTAACACCCGCCAGCAGACTGCCAACAATGCAGCATTTTTTATTCGAAATAAGAAAGAGATAACCAGCCAGATCGTCCCTTAGCAGAGGATAATTTTTCGCCGGATATGAAATCACGTAATGGTGACGTAACGAAACATTCAGTACACTGGCAAAGCCAATAACGAAAAATAATGGCGTAAAGGATGACTTTCATTTCTCCGGGAGATTCAGATGAAGTTATGGATTTGGCTGATAGCCGTGTTTTCGCTGCCTGCGCTGGCAGAAGAGCCGCCGGTGGTTTACTCCGGTACGCTGGGTAAAACCAGCATTGTGCTCGAACTGGATTTGAACAAACCAGACGAAGTCACTGGCCGGTATTTCTATCAGAAATATCATTTAGATTTACCCCTCAACGGTGCGCTGGATGGTCAGGAACTGAAACTTCAGGAAGGTCTGGACGATTTTGACGATACGCCGCGTCCTGAGCTGACCCTGACAAAAGATGAAAATGGCGGCTGGCAGGGCAACTGGACCAACCCGCAAGGAAAAACGTTGCCAGTGACGCTGCAACCGGTGCAACTGCCTGCAGCGACAACGGACGACGGCTACCTGAGTGCGCTTATTCATACCGATCCTTATGAGTATCTGCGGTTATCTGCGCTGCAACTTAAAGCCGGTAAAAGCGAGAATTTCATGGGCTACCAGCTGCAATGGTGGACGGAGCCGCAGTCGAAAATCAGTTTTTTCGAAATTGTTTCAGGCTATCCGGAAACAGAAATGCAGGCGATTAACCAGAAATTACGCACCCGCTTGTGGCAGGAAGTCAGCGGCTGGCATTCCTGTATGCTTGGCGCGAGCCGGTTTGGTCAGGGCGAATATCAGCAGACCGTCACACCGGAATATCTGAGTGACGAAATCGTCAGTGTCAGCGTATTTACCTCTTATGATTGTGGCGGCGCGCACCCTGATTTCGGCGAATCGCCAGTCAACCTCAATGCTAAAACCGCAGAAACACTGACGCTGGAAGATGTGGTGTGGGTTGGCGAAGGGGCTCCTTTCCATTATCTGAACGCGGAAGATCGTAGCCTGGCGGGCAAAAATGACGTGGATTTTGATACGTTTGCGGATTATCGCGATAAGAAATGGGCGCCGTGGCTGGTGAAACAACTGACTGCGGCGTACCCGGAGCAAATGAAAAAGCCGACCGAAGAAAGTGACGATGATTGTGATTACTCCGACACTTCAGTCTGGCAATTCCCGGCGTGGTATTTCACGAAGAAAGGACTGTATTTTGATCCAACGTTCGCCCGCGTTTTACGTTCATGCGAAGGTCCGGAATGGTCAGTTCTGCCGTGGTCAGCGATGAAAGGTCACGCCGGCAGCGTCGCCATCAGTCAGGAAAACTAAAAGACGAAAGGCACCTTCGCGGGTGCCTTTTTTATTGAAGCTCATTGCATTAAAGCTCAGTGGCGGAAGCGTTATGCCAGCCAGCCCTGAATTTGCGCATGCTGTAACAGCATAATGGTTTTGCCGTCTTTAATGCGGCCATCTTTGATCATCGCCAGTGCTTCGGTGAACGGTACTTCGAGCACATCAATATCTTCATCTTCCACGCCGCCACCGGCGTTCTGGCGCTGCGACTCATCGTATTCGGCGGCAAAAAAGTGAACAATTTCCGTCACACTGCCGGGCGACATATAGGCTTCAAACAGTTTATCTACCTTGCCCACCGCAAAACCGGTTTCCTCAATCGCTTCTTTACGGATGCAATCTTCAGGCGAATCGTTGTCCAGTAAACCCGCGCAGGTTTCCAGCAACATTCCGGTCGGGTTGCCATTGACGTAAGTCGGCATACGAAACTGTTTGATCAGCAGGACGGTTTTTTTAGGCCGGTTATAAAGCAGGATCGTCGCCCCGTTCCCCCGGTCATACACTTCACGGGACTGCGGCTGGCGTTCGCCGTTGCGCCTGATTAAATCGTAGGTGTACTTGCGAAGAACATACCAGTTATCAGAGAGTAACTGGTTCCGGACGTTTTCGATTCTGGATGACTTGTCATGAGATGACATATTGCGTGCCCCCGCTCAGAAGTTATGAGAGAAGCCAGACAGCATAGCCGGATTCATCTGCTGCCGCTACCGTCAACCCTGCTCAATTGCGGCCAGAAGTTCTTCGCTATGGCGTTCTATCCACTGGGGATCTAACGGCCCCCAGCTCGAGAGCTGATAATAGCCGTCATTGTTGCGCACCCCCTGCTGTACAAACTCCAGTCCGACACCCATTCCGGGCAGGGCTTTGAGCACATCCTGCAAAGTGCGCCGCGGCCATCCGGTGATTTCCATCAGCTTTGGCACATTCGGTTTTTGCTCATTATTAAGCAACCAGCAAAGATATAAACGACGGGCAAAGACGGAATTTATAAGCAAACTCATCTGGACTGCTCCTGCCGGGATGTCATAAAAATCAAGATAGCCAAAGAGTAGACTGTTTCAGCGAATATCGCTGAGAGATAACTCCGTGTATGAGGAGGCTTTTTTACATTATCTCCTTTATTTCTCCACGTTTTATGCCATGTGAACAGGTAAAGTGCATAGACGTAGAACTACACTCTAACACTCGCTCCGTCCCGCCGGGACAGTATCGCCTCTGAGACCTCTTCTAAGAAGACCATGCTCAGGGGATTTTTTTGTCAGATTACTGGCATTGTGTTTGTTTGCTGATGTTAGTCACTCACGCCAGAGTGACAACGAGGTTCCTGAAGCATGGCTAACTTTTTCATCGATCGCCCAATATTTGCCTGGGTTTTAGCGATCATCATTTCCCTGACCGGCGCACTCGCGATCTATTTTCTTCCGGTTGAGCAGTATCCTGATCTGGCTCCGCCAAACGTCAGAATCTCTGCCACCTATCCCGGCGCATCAGCACAAACATTAGAAAATACCGTTACTCAGATTATCGAACAGAACATGACTGGCCTCGATAATCTGATGTACATGTCTTCGCAAAGCAGTAACGACGGCAAATCGCAGATCACCCTGAGTTTTACCGCCGGTACGGATCCGAACGAAGCGCTCCAGCAGGTGCAAAACCAGTTGCAACAGGCGCTGAAACGTCTGCCGCAGGACGTGCAGACACAAGGCGTGACCGTTTCAAAGACCGGTGATACCAACCTGATGATGGTGGCGTTTGTTTCCACAGACGGCAGCATGGATAAACAGGATATCGCCGACTATGTGGCGTCCAATATTCAGGATCCTCTCAGCCGCGTGCCGGGCGTCGGCAGCATTGATGCGTACGGTTCTCAGTACGCCATGCGTATCTGGCTCGATCCGGACAAGCTGAATAATTATCAGCTCACTACCGCCGATGTGGTGACAGCGATTAAAGCGCAAAACAGTCAGGTGGCCGTGGGTCAGCTCGGCGGTGCGCCTTCTGTGGATTTTCAGGCGCTGAATGCCACCATCAACGCGCAGGCGCAGTTACAGACACCTGAACAGTTCCGCCAGATCACGTTGAAAGTGAATCAGGACGGTTCGCAGGTCAAACTTGGCGATGTCTCAACCATCGGTCTCGGCGCGGAAAACTACGCCCTGCTCAGCCGGTACAACGGACAGGCCGCATCCGGTATGGGCGTGAAACTGGCGTCCGGTGCCAACGAACTGCAAACGGACAAAGCCGTCCGCGCGCGCCTCGATGAGCTGTCACATTATTATCCGCACGGGCTGAAAGCCGAAATTGCCTACGAAACCACACCGTTCGTTAAAGCGGCGATCACCGACGTGGTGAAAACGCTGTTTGAAGCGATCGTGCTGGTGTTCCTGGTAATGTATCTGTTCCTGCAAAACTTCCGCGCCACACTTATCCCGACGATTGCCGTGCCGGTGGTTTTGCTGGGTACATTTGCTGTGCTGCATCAGTTCGGTTACAGCATCAATACTCTGACGATGTTCGCGATGGTGCTCGCCATCGGCCTGCTGGTAGATGACGCCATTGTGGTGGTGGAAAACGTCGAGCGCGTGATGAGCGAAGAAGGCCTCAGCCCCCGGGAGGCGACGCGAAAATCCATGGGCCAAATTCAGAGTGCGCTGGTCGGTATCACCATGGTGCTGTCGGCGGTATTCGTGCCGATGGCATTCTTCGGCGGCACCACCGGCGCGATTTACCGTCAGTTCTCCATCACGATTGTTTCCGCGATGGTGCTGTCTGTGTTCGTTGCCCTGACACTGACACCGGCGCTGTGCTCAACCATTCTCAAACCTATCGCACAAGGACATCATCACGGTAAACGCGGTTTCTTCGGCTGGTTTAACCGGATGTTCGACCGCAATGCCCGTCGCTATGAAAACGGCGTGGCGCGTGTTCTGCGTAACAGCCTGCGCTACATGCTCGGTTATGCGGCGCTGGTCGCCTTGCTGGCAGTCATGTTTATCAAACTGCCGACCTCGTTCCTGCCGATGGAAGACCGCGGTGTATTCACTGTTCAGATCCAGCTGCCGCCGGGTTCGACGTTGCAGCAGACGCAAAAAGTGGTGGAAAAGGTCGAGAAGTATTTCCTGCAAGAAGATAAGAAAGACGTACTTTCAGTGTTCTCGACCATCGGCGCAGGCCCCGGCGGTAACGGGCAAAACGTCGCACGTATGTTTGTGCGCCTGACACCGTGGGATGCACGCACCGGCGAAGGCGATTCTTCTTTTGCTCTGATTGAACGGGCGACCAAAGCGTTTAACAAGATAACCGAAGCCCGTGTTATCGCCAGCAGCCCGCCCGCCATCAACGGTCTGGGAAGCGCCACCGGCTTTGATATGGAATTACAAGATCACGCCGGGCTTGGCCACGACGCGCTGATGGCCGCGCGCGATCAGTTACTTGAAATGACGTCGAAAGACAGCAATCTGACCCGCGTACGTCACAACGGTCTGGATGACAGCCCGCAATTGCAGATCGACATCGATCAGGTAAAAGCGCAGGCGCTGGGTGTCGCCATCTCTGATATCAACAGCACGTTAAGTACCGCGTGGGGCTCGACCTACGTCAATGACTTCGTTGACCGCGGCCGTGTGAAGAAAGTCTATGTGCAGGCCGGAGCGCAATACCGTATGTTGCCGGACGATATCAACCGCTGGTATGTGCGAAATTCTGCCGGAACCATGGTGCCCTTCTCCGCTTTCGCCACGTCGAAATGGCTGACCGGCTCACCGCGTCTGGAACGTTACAACGGCTATTCCGCACTGGAAATTGTGGGTGAACCGGCAACGGGCATCAGCAGCGGTACGGCGATGGATGACATGGAAAAACTGGTCGCGAAACTGCCAGTGGGGATTGGCCTCGAATGGACAGGTCTGTCGTATCAGGAAAGATTGTCAGGGTCGCAGGCTCCTGCGCTGTATGCCATTTCCCTGCTGGTGGTGTTCCTGTGTCTGGCCGCCTTGTATGAGAGCTGGTCGATTCCGTTCTCCGTCATGCTGGTCGTTCCGCTCGGCGTACTGGGGGCGGTAATTGCCACCTGGATGCGCGGACTGGAAAACGATGTGTATTTCCAGGTCGGGATGCTGACCATCATCGGGCTATCAGCCAAGAACGCCATTCTGATTGTCGAGTTTGCCAATGACCTGAATGTTCGCGGAAAGGAATTGCTGGAGGCCACGCTTGAAGCGTCGAGAATGCGTCTGCGTCCGATTCTGATGACATCGCTGGCATTTGTTTTCGGTGTTCTGCCGATGGCAACCAGCATGGGCGCAGGTTCAGGCAGCCAGCACGCCGTCGGTACCGGTGTCATCGGCGGGATGATTTCCGCGACGATTCTGGCCATCTTCTTCGTGCCCCTGTTCTTTGTGCTGATCCGCCGCAGGTTTCCCGGGAAAACTGCGCATCCCGTGATTGCCGATATCGTTGAGACGTTGCCCGCAGAGCACAAATAACGGCACTGGATTTCAGGCAACAAAAAAGGCGTTAATGTGAATTAACGCCTTTTTTATTAATGATTTACTGGCTGTGAGAATCGTCGCTAAATCGGACGTAATGGTCTTCCTGAACAAACGCTTTTTATAATGACGTACTGCACTGAGAATAAATCTTTTCTTTGCTTTAACGGTAACGATGCGGGCAATTACGCTTTCAACATACGGTCGATAAAGTCTTTCCAGTGACCTAACTCTTGCTCTAACATTTTACTCCCCTTGATTGGACGGACGGATTATACGTCTATTTTTTGACCATGTAAAAAGGCCATCATTATTTTTTAAGCGCGATCACAATCCCGCCCCGTCTGGATCCTGCAGCCGTTTTGCCTCATTATGTGTCCCATCCTTACGTCTGTTGTTGTACGGGCGAAAAGTTCTTATTTTACTGACAGGTTACGTTTTTCTATGGCAACGATTTCCGCTCCAACTTCTTTTATTCTCTACGGCATAAAAAATTGCGATACCGTGAAAAAAGCCCGCCGCTGGCTGGAAGAAAACGGGGTTGAATACCAGTTTCATGATTACCGTGTCGACGGGCTGGATGAGGCGTTGTTGCAGAACCTGCTGGATAAACAAGGCTGGGAAGCCATGCTCAATACGCGCGGGACGACCTGGCGCAAACTTGATGAAGCCACGCGCGTAGCCTGTGATAACGAAGCCAGCGCCAAAGCGGTGATGCTCGAACAGCCTGCGGTGATCAAACGCCCATTTTTGCTGGCCGCCGACGGTCAGTCCCTGCTGGGATTCAAACCAGAAACCTATCAGCAATTTCTCGCACAGGTGAAGTAACATGAGTTGTCCGGTTCTCGATTTAGCCCAACAGTTAATCCGCCGCCCTTCCCTCAGCCCGGACGACGCAGGCTGCCAGGAAATTATGATTGCCCGCCTCGAAGCCGCTGGCTTTCACGTGGAGCCGATGCATTTTGGGGATACCCAGAACTTCTGGGCCACGCGTGGCGAAGGAAAAACGCTGGCCTTTGCCGGTCATACTGATGTCGTGCCAACCGGCGATCATAAGCTGTGGGTGACCGGTCCGTTCGAGCCAACACTGCGCGACGGAATGTTATATGGTCGCGGTGCGGCAGACATGAAAGGTTCGCTGGCGGCGATGGTCGTTGCGGCGGAACGTTTCGTTGCCGCAAACCCGAATCATCAGGGCCGTCTGGCGTTTCTTATTACCTCAGATGAAGAAGCCAGCGCCGTCAACGGCACCGTAAAAGTGGTCAACGCGCTGATGGAACGCAATGAGCGTCTCGATTACTGCTTAGTCGGCGAGCCTTCCAGCACCACGCGCGTCGGCGATATTGTTAAAAATGGCCGCCGCGGTTCGATGACGGCTAATCTTCACGTGCACGGCGTTCAGGGACATGTAGCCTATCCGCATCTGGCGGACAATCCGGTGCATCGCGCGATGCCTGCGCTGAATGAACTGGTCGCCACCGTGTGGGATAACGGCAACGAATTCTTCCCGCCGACCAGCATGCAGATCGCCAATATCAACGCCGGTACCGGCAGCAACAACGTGATCCCTGGTGAGCTGTATGTTCAGTTCAATTTCCGTTTCAGCACCGAACTGACCGACGCCATCATCAAACAGCGCGTGGCAGAACTGCTGGACCGACATAACCTGCAATACACCCTGAACTGGGTGGTGTCCGGTCAGCCGTTCCTGACTTCACGCGGTGCGCTGGTCGATGCGGTGGTGAATGCCGTGCGTCACTACAGTGAAATCACACCGGAACTGCAAACCACCGGCGGCACCTCTGACGGGCGTTTCATCGCACTGATGGGCGCGCAGGTGGTCGAACTGGGGCCGGTCAACGCCACCATCCACAAAATTAATGAATGCGTTCACGCAGCGGATTTGCAGGTTCTGAGCCGTATGTATCAGCGCATCATGGAACAGTTAGTCGCATGATTAGCCATGAAATGCTGACCGGCCGGTCCGCTGAGCATCTGGTGACGCTGGGCGAAGGCCCGCACCGGTTGCAGAAAGAGGCGGTGCAGGCATTTGAAAAAATGCGCCAGGCCGCCAGTGTTGCCGGTTTTGATTTACAACCGGCCAGCACTTTTCGTGATTTCAGCCGGCAACTGGCTATCTGGAATGGCAAATTTCGCGGCGAGCGACCAGTATTAGATAAGAACAGCCAGCCGGTGGATATCAGTGAGTTAACCACAGCGGAACGTTGTGAGCTGATTTTACGCTGGTCGGCGCTACCGGGCGCCAGCCGCCATCACTGGGGCAGTGATCTGGATGTGTACGATCCTTCTCTGTTACCGGCTGATAAAAAGTTGCAGCTGGAGCCGTGGGAGTACGAAGAAGGCGGTTATTTTTATCCGCTCAATCAGTGGCTTTCGGCACATATGGCAGAATTTGGTTTTTATCGCCCGTACGCAGAAGATACCGGTGGTGTCGCCGTTGAACCCTGGCATCTGAGTTACCGTCCGCTGGCGCAGGAATGCGAGAAATTGCTTACACCGCAAGTTCTCATCAGCGCCTGGACAGGACAGGAAGTGGCCGCCGCAGACTGGTTAGCCGGTCAGATGACGGAAATATTTCCGCGATTTATCGCCCTCTCACCCCTTTAAAGGAGCACACCATGGAGTGGATCAAAGATTACTGGTGGATCGTTCTGATCATACTGGTCGGGATGTTAATCAGCGGGATCAAAGAGCTGAACCGCGTTGATGTTAAGAAGTTTTTGAAAGACAAACCGGAAATCCCACCGCACCGCGACAACAATGCGGAGTGGGATAAAGATGACGACTGGCCGAAGAAAAAGTAATTTCCCCCCGTCAGTCCCTCATCTTTAATCAATATTAGTCGGCGGATAATCTAGCGATTCTCCGCCGATTGACTTTCTCCCCTGCCGGTAACATGCCAAGTGAAACCGATGCACGGAGAGAACACGTCCTTTGCAAACACTACCTATTTCCCACCCTGTTCAGGCTGCGTCTGAGCATTTCGACGCTACGCAATTTCTGGGACTGGCTCCGTTTTTACGCATGAGCATCGCCGGCGATGAATGTACTGATATCGCTCAGGAGCTGGTGACCCGCGCGCAGCAAAACCCTGATGACGCCGTACTGTGGATGAACCTTTCCACCGTCATGCTGTGCCTGCAGCGCACCGAACTCGGGCTGACCATTCAGAATCAGGCGCTGGCCATGCAGCAGGTTTATACCCTGAATGCTGCGCAACGCCCGGCGAAATTGCGCCTGCTGATGCTGATGGTTCCCGGCACGTTGTCAGCCAATGTGCCGCTCGACTGCCTGCTGGAAAACAGCGATATCGAGCTGATTTATTACTACATTACGCCCGAAGCGCCGTTTGAAGCGCCGATCCCTGAACATGATTTGCTGATGGTTGGGATCAGCGCCACCACTGAAAACCTGTTCCTGTTACAGCAACTGGAAAGCATTACCCGCCAGTGGCCGGTGCCGGTCATCAATGCACCGCAACACATTCCCAATTCCGAGCGCCATACCGCCAGTACGCTGTTGCAGGATCAGCCAGGATTAACCATTGCGCAGGCGCATCCGGTGACCTTTTCAGCCTTATCTGCGGTAGCGGAAGGCAACATATCCCTGAGCAGCGCCCTGCCCGGCAGCGATTTTCCTGTGATCCTGCGACCTGCCGGTTCGCACGGCGGTCACGGTCTGGAAAAAGTGATCAGTCCGGAAGAACTAGCAGGTTATCTGACGCGTGTGCAGGTGGAAGATTATTTCCTGTCGCAGTTCATTGATTACAGCAACGCCGATGGACAGTTCCGCAAATACCGTATTTCGCTGATCGACGGCGTGCCTTATGCCTGTCATATGGCGATTTCGTCGCACTGGATGGTGCATTACGTCAACGCGTTCATGTATGAAGATCAGAAAAAACGCGAAGAAGAAGCCGCGTTTCTGAATAACTTCCACGAATTCGTGGCCCGTCATCAGCAGGCGCTGAAGGCCATTTACGACACCACGCAGCTTGATTATCTGGGGATTGATTGCAGTGAGACGCCGGACGGCAGCTTGCTGGTCTTTGAGATCGATCCTGCCATGGTCGTCCACGCGATGGATCTGGAAGTGATGTTCCCGCACAAACAAATCCATATAAATAAAGTTAAAACAGCATGCCGCGAGTTGCTGTTATCCCGTGCCTTTGCGCACAGCGGCGCATCGGCTGATGCGCCAGAAGGAAAAGAACAATCATGATTTCACGTAACGCTCTGAATTTCTCCGGTGGTCCCGGCGCACTGCCCGAAGTGGTGCTCGCACAAGTTGAAGCGGCGATCAAAGAAGTGCCAGAAGTTGGCCTGTCAATTCTCGGCATCAGCCATCGCTCTGACTGGTTTGCCGCCATTGTTGAAGAAACCGAAAACAACATCCGCACCCTGCTTGGCTTGTCGAAAGATTTCCATATCCTGTTCCTGCAGGGCGGCGCAACCCAGCAATTTTCGATGGTACCCATGACGCTGTTACGCGGTCAGAAGCATGCGGCAGAATATCTGGATACCGGTTACTGGAGCAGTAAAGTCGTGACCGAAGCGCGTCGTGAAGGGCCGGTAAAAGTGCTGTGGAGCGGCGAATCTTGCGGGTTTAACCGCCTGCCCGCGGATGAGGAACTGGCGTTTTCTCCGGACGCGCCCTATCTGCATTACGTTTCCAACGAAACGGTAGAAGGTCTGCAGTTCCAGCGCGTTCTGGGACGTGATGATGTACCGCGTGTCTGCGATATGTCCTCTGATTTCCTGTCAAAACCGTGCGATGCCAATAAATTCTCTGTCATTTACGCCCATGCGCAGAAAAACATCGGCCCGGCTGGCGTCACTATCGTGCTGGTGCACGACACCGTGGTGAAAGCGTCATCTGATGAATTGCCCTCGTTCCTCAATTACCGCCGTCAGGTGGAATCCCATTCCAACCTCAACACGCCGCCGGTATTCGCGATTTATGTGGTGCTGCTGGTCACGCGCTGGTTGCTTAATGATGTCGGCGGTCTGGACAATATGGAACAGACCAACCGCCACAAAGCGGAACTGCTGTACGCAATGCTCGATAACAGCGACGGTTTCTATAACGGCTGGAGCAGCAAAGCGGACCGTTCACAAATGAACGTGGCATTTAAACTGCCGGATGATGTGCTGGAGAAGAAATTCCTGGCGGAAAGCCATGAAGCGGGTTTCTCGGGTCTGTCAGGGCACCGCGCGATCGGCGGTATCCGTGCGTCTATCTATAATGCATTGTCGCTGCCAGCGGCTGAAAAGCTGACGAACTTCATGGATGATTTCATGCGTAAAAACCGTAAGTAATCGCCATCAGGCAGACAAAAAAACGCCCCCGGTTGTAATGCAGCCGGGGGCATTTTTTTTAAAGTCTCAACAAAATCAGTGCTGATGCGATTTCGGCTGGTAATTCTGTAAATGAGCAATCGCGGTGTTGATCATATGCGAATCCAGCCCGTGTGCCATACCTGCCTGCAGATCCAGAGTACAGTCACAGCCGAGAGACTTCAGGCGTTCTGCCGCGCTTTTAGACTGGAACGGGTTGATCACCGGATCCTGCTCACCATGTATAAAATGAACCACCGTACCGGCGGCAATCGGTTTTTCCGGCAAAGAGGAGAAGCGTCCGCTGAAAGCAATAATGCGCGATGCCAGATGCTCTTCCACTTTCGTCGATTCAAGTGCCATGATGGTGCCCTGAGAGAATCCCACCAGCGTGGTGTGTTCTGGTGTGACACCGGTTTTCTGCTGCCAGTCACGGACAATCTGCACGAAAGCCGGCATTGCGGAATCCACACGCGGCTGACGGTTTTGCTCAGTCACACCCTGTACGGAAAACCACTGAAATCCGCGGCCAAAATCACAAATGTCCGGGCTGCCGACGCTGATCACCTGCGCCTTCGGGAATGAAACAGCAAAAAACTTACCGATTTCACCCATGGAAATCGGGTTATCACCCACGCCATGAAACAATAAAATCAGCTGGTTAGCTATTTCTTCCGGCTGCTGGACGATAATCTGTTCTGAGCTCATTGCTCTCTCCCGTTGTAAATTAATGGGTTCACTATACGCCGCCTGCCATTCAGTGAAATCGGGTTTTATTGAACGAGTCTTTCCATTTTTTGCAATGAAACCGGTGACTTATTCCACTGTTCCTGCGGCTTTCAGCGCCTGCTGTGTCTCCTGACGCCAGCGGGTCAGCAAGGCTTTACGGCCGGAAAGTTCCAACGCCCTGACCACTTCCGCCACACTTTGCCCCTGTTGCAGATGAGCACGCAACGCCGTCAGCGGCAAAGCACTGTGTAAAAGAAGGCGATTGAGCGCCGGTAAACTGCTTTCCAGCGGACGATGAGCGAAAGCAAATCCGTTCAGCTCGCGCCAGTCGGCGTCGTCAGGCGCTGTGTCTGTCGTGATATTTATCGGCAACACCCGTTCTGTCTGTGGTGCCAGCCAGCGCCAGTCACGGTTAAGCTGAGATTGTGCATTATCAGCCAGCGCCTGCCCCGCCGCGCTAAGCGGTAATATCGCCATCGCGGCATAACACCCGCTGCTGGCTTCTTTCTGCGTACTGATGCGCACCAGCCGGAAACCGGCCTGCTGCCATAATGACGCCAGATCTGAAGTGTAGCCAAAACTCACCGACAGGAAATCCAGCCCCGCCTGCAGCGCACACTGTTTTTGCGCTGCTAACAAATCACGGGCGATACCCCGACGGCGAAACGCGGGATGTACCGCAATGCGGCTGACGCGCCGTGAACGTAATACGGCAGCTTCAGGAAATCCCGCATGAGCCGCGAGTGACTGCGCCACCAGATTGCCACGCGGACGCCGCCTGCCCGCCCAGACTTCCTGCGCCAGTTCCGCACTCAGTCCGCCCTCATCCACCAACCATAACGCCCCCGTCAGCGTGTTGTGCATCCGTGACGCGCTGAAAGTCATACCCGGCGCATCCAGCAGACGACGCAGATCCAGCGGAGACGTGCGGTAATGCGCGCTGGTCAGCAGGCCGTAGAAATCCGTTAGCAACGCCGGTTCGCTCAGCCAGTCAGCGGCATCAATCGGGAATATTTCGGATGTGCCGTCCGTCTGTTCAGCAACCGGCAGATGCTCGTCAAACAGCAATAATTCGCTGATGAACGGCTCGAGTGTGTCGGCGGATGACCAGCGGACCGGCGCGTTCAGACGCAGGTCATGCCACTGCGGCAAAGACGCACAGAATTTGAGTAAGAACCCGCGTCCTGTGCCTTCGTACCCCTGAACCGTGGTGGTCAGCAAAACACGCGGGAAAGACGCCATCAGCTCTGAAAGCATCGGTGCAGGAATAGCGGCGGCTTCATCGATAATCAGCCAGTCAGCGCCGGTTACAGCACCTTCGCGGCATAATGCCAGCAGCGCATCGGGGGCAATAAAGCGGGCAGTTTCCACAGTCTGATGAAGTATCCGGCTGGCCGACGCTTTTGCCGGTGCGGTCACCCAACAGATGCCCGGCCACTGACGTATCAGCATGCCCGCCAGCGTCGATTTGCCACGGCCACGGGCAGCCGTCAGCACCCATACACCGGAATGAGCCTGCAACAGTTGTTGTAAAATCAGTGATTGCTCAGCAGTGGGCTGACCGTCAGGTGGCTGCCAGTCGGGTGCAGCAGGTAACGGCACGAGATCACACGGCAGAGGCTGCCGCCAAACCGTGACGCTGCTGTCTTGTTCGAGCAAAGACTGGAAACGACGGATAAAACGCGGCGTTGGGATCGCCTGCGGTTGTTCGCTCCAGCGCAGGCTGTCAGCATCCGGAGTGTCAGCCCAGGCGCGCCATTCCGGCACCAGTAAAATCAGCCAGCTTCCGGCTTTCAATGTGCCGGAAAATGCCGCCAGCGCCTCGACATTCAGGCTTCGGCGCGCATCAAACACGCCGTGCAAAATGTCCTGCCCGAGCAGCGTATGTGCCGCTGAAGGAGAACAGGCGTTCACCTCATCAGGTGCGGAATCACTGAGCCAGAGCCAGTCACCGCCACTCTGAGCACAGAACTGAATGGCCTGTTGTTCACACCACAGCGCTTCGCCACTGAACACCAGCAAACGCCGCACGCCGAGCCGCTGCATTTGTTGCTGTAGCAAAGTGACTGACATGTCAGGTTTTCCCGACAATCATCGATAACAGACCCGCAGCAATCAGCGGCCCGACCGGCACACCTTTAAACATCGCCACACCCAAAACGGTGCCCACCAGCAAACCCGCCACCAGATGAGGCTGCGTGCCCATCAGTGTCAGGCCGCGCCCGCCAAGCCATGACACCAGCACCCCCACCAGAATGGCGACAATGGATTTCCAGTGGAAGAAGGAATGCACCACGGTGCTGGCGCTGATTTTTCCGCTGGCAATCGGCGCCATCACGCCAATGGTCAGAATAATAATGCCGATGGTCAGACCGTATTTTTCTATCCACGGGAAAAAATTGTTCAGCGGCGTAATGCGTACCGTAAGAAGGAAGAACATTGCGATGGTGACGGCGCTGTTGTGGCTGATGATGCCCAGACCGGCGAAGACGAGTAAAATCAAAAGGGTTGGATCGAGAAAAGCCATGGCATTCCCAGCGGTTCAACATGAGGAAAAAAGAGAGGCTCACGGAGCCTCTCTGTATCGGTCATTGATTATTGAACAGTTTTTACCGGCAGACCAGCGCTTATTGCCGGTTAATCAGCGGCTGGCAAAGGTATTGCATTGGTCAGGATTACCGGTATCAAATCCGCGTTTGAACCAGGTATAACGCTGTTCAGACGTGCCGTGTGTGAAGCTGTCCGGCACCACGCGCCCCTGACTTTGCTGTTGTAAACGGTCATCGCCGATGGCCTGCGCAGCATCCAGTGCTTCTTTCAGGTCGCCCTCTTCGAGAACGTTTTGCTGCTGCATCGCATGTCCCCATACCCCGGCGTAGCAGTCAGCCTGCAATTCCATTTTCACCGACAGCTGATTCACCACCGTCTGCGATGCGCCCTGCTGCATCTCGCGAACCTTGCGCTCAGTGCCCAGCAAGTTTTGCACATGGTGACCGACTTCGTGCGCCACGACATAGCCCTGCGCGAAATCCCCGCCTGCGCCGAGTTTATTCTGCAATTCCTGATAGAACGACAAATCGATATACACCGTGCTGTCCGCCGGGCAATAGAACGGGCCCATAACCGACTGGCCGGTGCCGCAGCCGGTACGGGTTGCACCGCGATACATCACCAGTTTCGGCTCACGATAAGTCATGCCCTGCTTCTGGAAAATCTCTTTCCAGGTGTCTTCCGTTGATGCGAGGACCACCGAGGTGAATTTTGCCTGCTCGTCATCTTTCGGGCTGATGGATTGCGATTGTGTCTGCTGCTGCATCCCGCCTGACTGTCCGCCGTCAATCAGCGGAGTGAGGTCGATACCGTAATAACCGGCAACCAGCACCACAATGATAATCACAATGCCGCTTTTGCCACGGATAGGCAGACGCATCCCCCCGCCACCTAAACCGCCGCCGCCGTTAGATCCCTGTCCGCGTCTGTCTTCTACATTGTCGCTTTCGCGACGCCCTTGCCAACGCATAATCCACCTCCAGACTGTTTTTTTAAGACTAGCCAGCACACGCAGTTAATACCATCTGCGAAAGGACGTAATTTTAGAGGAGGAGGAATTAAATGAAAGAAAACAGTGTGAAAACAGGAAAATTAAATGCAGCAAAGAGAACGGGTGACGGAGGCCACCACCCGTTTTGTGCGCGCCGCGTAAACGATTGCGCAGTCTGGCTAAAAAAAGGAACCGGCGTTTAGTCCAGTTTCACACCAATACGGTGAGCCACTTCTTCATAAGCTTCGATCAGGCCGCCGAGGCTCTGGCGATAACGGTCTTTATCCATCTTGTTCAGGGTTTCTTTGTCCCACAGGCGGCTGCCGTCCGGAGAGAACTCATCACCCAGCACCACTTCACCGTTGAACAGACCGAATTCAAGTTTGAAATCGACCAGGATCAGACCTGCATCATCAAACAATTTGCTCAGCACGTCGTTAGCTTTGTAGCTCAGCTCTTTCATGCGCGCGAGGTTTTCTTCGTTCACCCAGCCAAACGTCTTGCAGTAAGATTCGTTGACCATCGGATCGTGCATCGCATCGTTTTTCAGGAACAGATCGAACAACGGCGGGTTCAGTTCCAGACCTTCTTCAATGCCCAGACGTTTTACCAGCGAACCAGCAGCACGGTTACGGATAACGCATTCAACCGGGACCATATCCAGTTTTTTCACCAGCACTTCGGTGTCAGACAACAGGCGTTCCATTTGAGTAGGAATACCGGCTTCTTCCAGCTTAGCCATGATGAAATGGTTAAATTTGTTGTTAACCAACCCTTTACGGTCGAACTGCTCAATACGCTGACCATCCAGTGCTGACGTATCGTTACGGAACTCCAGTACCAGAAGGTCCGGGTTTTCGGTGGTGTAGACGGTTTTCGCCTTGCCGCGATACAACTCAGCTAACTTTTGCATCTTTACTTACTCCAGTGGAAAAAACAGATGTAAAAAGGGGCCGTAGCCCCTTGGTATTATTTTGCGCTGCTCTGGCTAAACGCGGCCTGCATGACCGCCACCATCGCGTCGTTCTGCGACTGGCTGAGAGCATGTCCTTTCGGATCAAGGAACTGCAAGCTACTACGGTTGTCGAGGTCGCCAACCTGAAGTTTGTAATCACCGGAGCTGAGGCCCGGATCTTTCGCACCCAGCGTCTGCCACGCATCGTCATTAAGCGGTTTGTAAGTCACAGACATTGTGCCTTGCGGACGGCTGCTGTCGGTCACTTTCATGCCAGCTTTCGCCAGGGCATTAGGCAGACGATCCCAGACCACACCGTAAGATGAACGGACGATCAGCACCGGTAAGCCGGTATCATCAGCGCCGCTCTGGACGTCGATTTCACCGACGCGACGGTTATCGAGACGCGCCTGTGTATCCTGCTGCACTTTATCCAGGTTCGCCGTGATGGCGTTCATCATCTGGCTGTTGTAGCGCTGGATTTCAGTCGTAGACGTCACCGCTTTATCTTGCTGTTTCAGCTCAAGCGTTTTCACGGTCAGTGCCAGTTGGTAGCTCTGCTGTTTCACGCTGATCTGATAACGGCCCTGATACTGGAAGTCTTCATCCGCACGATTCCATTCAACGAAATCGGTGGAGAGCGTCTGGTTCGCGTCATCGCGGTTGGCAATTTTGAATTTATTTTGCTCAACAGCTTTCACGACGTTGTTCCACAAATCGCGGTTTTGCGGCGTGTTTTCCAGCAGCACGGTACTGGTGTCGCCAGACAACTGAGTCTGGGAACCGTTCAGTAAGGCCAGCGGCTGGGCTGGTGGACGAATGTCGAGCTGTTTACCTACCGCGCCCTGCATTGCGCCTTGCTGAATATCATAGGTGCCGTTCTGCACTGGCAGGATCATGCCTGATGGTGCTTTCAGCTCATGCAGCGCTGGCGCATCCAGGTAGGCTTCATCGCCGCTTACCTGGCGCTTGTAGCGCTGGTCACTGGAACATGCAGCCAGCAGCATAATCAGGGAAACACCCACGACTTTGGCTACGGCAGTTTTCTGCAATCGGGTCATCTGGAAACTATTCTTGTCAAATAAAGAGGCCATCAAATCTTCCTAAGAGTTACAGCAAACCGGCGCTTTTTAATGCTTCTTCCACGACCGGACGGGCAGCATCTGTTAACGGCGTCATAGGCAGACGCATCGTATCGGTTGCCATCAAACCCAGTGCCTTACAGGCCCATTTCACCGGGATTGGGTTTGCTTCTACAAACAAATTCTGATGCAAAGGCATCAGGCGCTGATTCAGGCGACGCGCCTCGGCAAAATTGCCAAGTGCAGCCAGCTCACAAAGTTGTGCCATTTCACGGGCAGCGACGTTAGCAGTAACGGAAATAACGCCCTTGCCACCGAGCTGCATAAAGTCCAGACCACTGGCGTCATCACCGCTCAGCAGAATGAAATCTTCATCATCAACCAGCACTTGGATCTGACTAACACGACTTAAGTTCCCTGTTGCCTCTTTAACAGCAACAATATTCTTTAATTTTGCTAAACGCGCGATGGTCGGCGGCAGCATATCGCAGCCGGTACGTGAAGGCACGTTGTAGAGAATTTGCGGCAGGGAGGTGTTTTCAGCGATAGCTTTGAAGTGCTGATACAGGCCTTCCTGAGTCGGACGGTTGTAATAAGGGGTGACTGTCAGGCAGCCAACAACGCCACTTTTTTCAAAACGTTGCGTAAGAGAAATCGCCTCAGCGGTGGCATTTGCCCCCGTGCCTGCGATCACCGGAATGCGGCCATCGGCCAGTTCCAGTGTTTGTAAGACCACATCACCATGCTCTTCGTGGCTCAGTGTTGCTGACTCGCCGGTTGTGCCAACGGAAACGATCGCCGCAGTACCACTGGACACATGATAATCAATCAGTTTTTTCAGACTTGCGCGATCGACGGCACCTTTGGTGTCCATCGGCGTAACCAGTGCAACAATACTTCCCGTAAACATTGACCTTCCCCTCCACAAACAGGTCACTCATGGTACTTTTGACACCACTGCAAAAGCAAGCAATCAACGAGCGGTAACCGCTTGTCCGGCGGTTTTTTTTATGTTTACCTTGGGAATACTCCAAAGCACGACAGGAAGACCCATTTTGCCGCAGCCACAACAACATTATCTGGTTATCACCGCGTTGGGTGCCGATCGCCCCGGTATCGTGAACACTATTACCCGTCAGGTGAGCAGCTGCGGCTGTAATATCGAAGACAGCCGGCTGGCAATGCTGGGCGATGAGTTTACGTTCATCATGCTGCTTTCCGGCAGCTGGAACGCCATCACCCTGATTGAATCCACCCTGCCGCAAAAAGGGGCAGAGCTTGAATTACTGATTGTGATGAAACGCACCAGCGCGCATGAACGCCCGCCGATGCCTGCCACCGTGTGGGTGAAAGTAGAAGTGAAAGACTCGCCGCACCTGATTGAGCGTTTTACCGATTTATTCGATACACATCAGATGAATATCGCCGAACTTGCGTCAAAAACCCGTCCGGCAGACGCCACGTTGCCCGCGCAGCTTTCTATCCAGATCACGGCGCACAGCGCGGCCAATACCGATCCGGCAATTATTGAGCAGGCGTTTCATCAGCTATGTACAGAACTGAAAGCGCAAGGCAGTATTAACGTCGTTAGTTATTCTGAGAATGAAGATAAACTGCAGTAACAGCTGAAAGATACGGAGAAAGACAATGAGCCCACTGAAAGCCGGTGATCCTGCGCCGCAATTTAGTTTACCCGACCAAGACGGTGAACAAATTAATCTGGCCGACTTCCAGGGACAGCGTGTCCTGGTCTATTTCTATCCAAAAGCCATGACCCCCGGTTGTACGGTACAGGCCTGCGGACTGCGCGATAACATGGATCAGTTGAAAAGTGCAGGCGTTGAAGTGCTGGGGATCAGCACCGATAAGCCAGAAAAACTGTCGCGTTTTGCTGAAAAAGAGCTGCTGAACTTCACGTTGCTTTCCGATGAAGATCATCAGGTCTGTGAACAGTTTGGCGTCTGGGGTGAAAAATCCTTTATGGGCAAGACCTACGACGGCATTCATCGCATCAGCTTCCTGCTCGACGGCAATGGCAAAGTCGAAAAAGTGTTCGATGATTTTAAAACCACTAACCACCATGACATCGTGATGGCCTATCTGAACGAGAAGTCTGCCTGATCTCTCACGCCTGACAAACGTTCATAAAAAAAAGCGCAGACGCGCTTTTTTTATTGGGTACGGTAGCAGAAAGAATCAGACCGTTTCGTTCAGGGATTCATCCGGCCAGACGTGAACCACAGCTTTGACCAGCGTCGCCAGCGGTATCGCAAAGAATACCCCCCAGAACCCCCACAGCCCGCCGAAGACCACAACCGCCAGAATAATCACCAGCGGATGCAGGTTCACCGCCTCTGAGAACAACAGCGGCACAATCACATTGCCATCCAGCCCCTGAACGACCAGATACGCGACAATCAGTGTCCAGAAATCAGCGCCGAGTCCCCACTGGAACATCGCCACAATCACCACCGGGATAGTCACCAGCATCGCGCCGATATACGGGATAAGCACTGATACGCCCACCAGCACCGCCATCAGCAGCGAATAACGCATGTCCATCACCACAAATACCAGATAAGTGGCGACACCGACGATGATCATCTCCAGCACTTTACCGCGGATATAATTAGTAATTTGCTGATTCATCTCCACCCAAACCTGCCCTGCCAGCCCGCGATCGCGTGGCAGCACGCGACGCACGGCATTGAGCATTTGCTCTTTATCCTTAAGCAGGAAGAACACCATCATCGGCACCAGAATCAGGTAAATCGCCAGCGTCAGTAAACCCACCAGCGACGCCAGCGAATATTTCACCACCGACTCGCCCAGCCCGGACAATTTACTGCGCATGTTTTCGGCCATCATATCGATGATACCGGCATCGACCAGCGCCGGATAACGCTTGGGTAAGGTGGCCGCAAAATCGTAAAAACGGTTCAGCATGCTCGGTAAATCGGTCATCAGGTTCACGCCCTGTTGCCAGGTCACCGGCGCAATGACGAACATGCCGAGCAGTAAAATACCGGCGAAAATAATCAGCACGACGCTGACGGAGAGCGTGCGGGAAAGGCCGACATGTTGCAGACGAACGGTCGGCCATTCCAGTAAATACGCCAGAACAATCGCCACCAGAAGCGGAGCAAGAATGCCATTAAGAAAATAAAGAATACAAAAACCCGCGACCAAAATGGCCAGCAGCGCAATGGCCTGGGGATCGGTAAAGCGACGGCGGTACCACTGTAACAACATGTCCAACATCAGATAACGCTCCTGTAGTTTCCTGTTCCGGCGGGTGTGCGCAGTTTGTTCCCTGCATGCTCAGACACAAGTAACTATCTAAAAAATTCGTTGTCATACAACTGTAGCTGCACAGTGTTTTAAACTCTCACGAGGATAGCTACTATAGAGACAGGCGCAAATAAAAGCGTCAGAAAATAATGGTCTGACTACCTGATCACGGAAGAAAGGCTCGCAATGCTCATCGGTATCGCAGTTCACTTATTGGGAAGCAAATGTTTATGGTAATACGGTTGAAAAAAACGGTGATTGCTCTGTGTCTGGGCAGCCTGTTCGCTGGCGGTATTCTGCCGGCAGGCGCTGATGACAGCTCATTCTGGTCAACGCCCGTGAGCTCTGCCAAAACCAGTTCACCATTGGCTCCTCCGGTAAGCGATCAGTTGCCGGACATTGGCACTACTGCCGGCGGTACGCTGAGCATTAATCAGGAACTGCAGATGGGCGATTTTTACGTCCGTCAGATGCGCGCCAGTACGCCGCTGATTAACGATCCACTGCTCAATCAGTACATTAACGAACTGGGCCAGAGGCTGGTAGCACACGCTTACTCCGTTCGTACCCCATTTCATTTCTTCATCGTCAATAACGATGAGCTGAACGCCTTTGCTTTCTTTGGCGGCAACGTGGTGATCCACTCTTCCCTGTTCCGCTATACCGAGAATGAGAGCCAGCTGGCTTCCGTTATGGCGCACGAAATTTCCCACGTGACCCAGCGCCATCTGGCGCGTGCGATGGAAGATCAACAGCGCAACGCACCGCTCACCTGGGTGGGCGCATTAGGTTCTATCCTGCTGGCGATGGCCAGCCCTCAAATGGGCATGGCTGCGCTGACCGGTACGCTGGCGGGAACGCAGCAAGGTATGATCAGCTTCACGCAAAGCAATGAACAGGAAGCGGACCGTATCGGCATTCAGGTATTACAACGTTCCGGTTTTGATCCGCAGGCCATGCCCGCCTTCCTGCAAAAACTGGCCGATCAGGCCAGCTACTCAACCCGTCCGCCTGAAATGCTGCTGACGCACCCCTTGCCGGACAGCCGTCTGGCGGATATCCGTAACCGCGCGAACCAGAT
This sequence comes from Rahnella bonaserana, assembly GCF_019049675.1. GTDB lineage: Bacteria > Pseudomonadota > Gammaproteobacteria > Enterobacterales > Enterobacteriaceae > Rahnella > Rahnella bonaserana. The sequence goes on from NZ_JAFMOW010000065.1 coordinate 241,941, forward strand.
GCCGCACCTGATGGTGCAATCTTCACAAGATTACACGATGGCGAAAGTGCGCATATTGGGAATGTACGGTTCTGACAGTTTCCCGCTCAGCGATGACTATTTGCTGAAACTGAGCAACGGCAATATCCGCGAGCAGCTGGCGGCAAAATACGGCCATGCGCTGCAATTCTACAAAGCTAAAAAATACGATCAGGCACGCGCGATCCTTGATCCGTTGCTGGCACAAAATCCCGGCAACGAATGGTTGCTGGATTTAGCGACCGATACCGATCTTGAAAGCAAACGCGCGCCGCAGGCTATCGCGCGTCTGGAGATGGCGGGTGCGGCGACCAGTTCAAATCCGGTACTTCAGCTCAATCTGGCCAACGCTTACCTTGAAGGGGCGAAACCGGCCAATGCCATGAAAATCCTCAACCGCTATACTTTCAACTATCCGGGTGATCCGAATGGCTGGGATCTGTTGTCTCAGGCGGCTGCGGCGCAGGGTTTGCGCGCGCAGGAACTGGCCGCCAGAGCGGAAAGCATGGCGTTAATTGGCCGTCTGGATCAGGCGATAGAATTGCTGAGCAACGCCAGCGCATTACAAAAATTAGGCAGTCTGGAACAGGCTCGTTACGACGCACGCATCGATCAGCTTCGTCAGTTGCAGGGGCGATTCCGTCAGTATCAGAAAGGCTGATTTCAGTGCCAGAATGGAGAAATTTTAATGCCACATGATGTTGCGATTTACCACAATCCGGCTTGTTCAAAAAGCCGTGAGACCCTGAAGTTACTGGAAGCAGAAGGCATTGAGCCGCAGGTGATTTTGTATCTGGAAACACAGCCGTCAGTGGATAAGCTGAAAGAACTGCTGGGACTGCTGGGCTTTAGCTCAGCGCGGGAACTGATGCGAAAAGGTGAGCAGATTTATAAGGATCTCAACCTGAAAGATAAAGACCTGAGCGAGGAACAGCTGTTACAGGCAATGGCCGATCATCCGCGGCTGATTGAACGTCCGATTGTGGTCGCCAACGGCAAAGCGCGTTTGGGCCGTCCGCCGGAACAGGTCAAAGAGATTTTATAACCCCCGCCAAAACATACGGGTTCGGTTCACGAACCCGGCTGTCGCTTCCCATTACAGCCTCTCTGTCACAGCCCGAGAATTTCTTTCACGAACGGAATGGTCAGTTTGCGCTGCGCGGTAATAGACGCGCGATCCAGCTGATCCAGCGTCATAAACAACGTACGCATTTCCCTGTCCAGACGTTTTAACAGGAAACGCCCCACGTCTTCCGGCAGTTCAAAACCGCGCAATTTAGCGCGCAGTTGCAACGCCTGAAGTTTTTCTTCGTCGGAAAGTGGCTGAAGTTTATAGATTTGCCCCCAGTCGAGACGGGAAGCCAGGTCCGGCAGGCTGAGATTCAGCTGACGCGGAGGACGATCGCCGGTAATAAACAAACGCGTGCGACCGGTTTCAAGAATGCGGTTATAGAGATGGAAAACAGCGGCTTCCCATTCATCATCACCGGCAATGCCTTCGATATTATCAATACACACCAGCGCCAGATGTTCCATGCCGTCCAGAACTTCCGGCACGAAATAAGCCCGCTTGTCTAATGGCACATATCCCACCGCTTCGCCGCGCTGCGATAATTCAGCGCAAGCTGCGTGTAACAGATGGCTGCGGCCGCCGCCTTCGCGTGACCAGAAATAAATATAGGTGCCGTGTTCCTGATGCAATGCGCTCTGAATGGCAGATAGCAGAGAAGGGTTTTCCCCCGGATAAAAACTGGCAAAGGTTTCATCATCGGGTAGATAAAGTGGCAGGGAAAGCTGTGCCGGCGTATTCAGAAGCACCTCAACCAAAGCGGCATGATGACCGCAGATGTTGTCACGTCAATAAAAAGAACTGTCGAATTCTAGCAAGGATCCGTCGTGAAATGAACTGTACCCGGTGCAACCGCTTGCGATCCGAGCACCTGACCGGCAAGCGGCTGCCTGACGGTCAGGAATGATCAGGGTCAGACTGGCGGATTTTCCCGCTCATCTTCCACGTCAATGATCTGTTCTTCGCCGCGGAAAATCTCGATCACTTTGAACAGCAGGCTCAGGAAGATGCCGACGATCGTCGCCAGCGCCATGCCTTTCAGCTCAGCAGCACCGATGTGGATCTTCGCGCCGCTGACGCCGATGATCAGGATCACTGCAGTCAGGATCAGGTTCTGCGCTTTGTTGTAATCTACTTTAGATTCAATCAGCACGCGGATCCCCGAAGCGCCAATCACACCGTAAAGCAGCAACGAAACGCCGCCCATCACCGGCACCGGCACTGCCTGAATGGCCGCCGCCAGTTTACCGATACAGGAAAGCAGAATCGCCAGAATCGCCGCGCCGCCGATAACCCAGGTGCTGTAAACCTTGGTGATCGCCATGACGCCGATGTTTTCACCGTACGTGGTGTTTGGCGTCGAGCCGAAGAAACCGGATAACACCGTCGACAGACCATTGGCCAGCATCGAACGGTGCAGACCCGGATCACGCAGCAAATCTTTCTTCACGATGTTTGCCGTCACGACCAGATGCCCGACATGCTCGGCAATGACTACCAGCGCCGCAGGCAGGATGGTGAGGATGGCCACCCATTCAAAACGCGGCGTATAGAAGGTTGGCAGCGCGAACCAGTGGGCATTTTCGATCGTGGAGACATCCACCACGCCCATGAAGAACGAAAGTGCATAACCCACCAGCACACCAATCAGAATCGGGATAATCGCCAGGAAACCGCGGAAAAGTACGGAACCCAGAATCGTCACCGACAGCGTAACCAGAGAAATAGTGATGGTGGTGGAATCCACCGGCGCCCCCTCGGCAGGCAATAATCCAGCCATATTCGCCGCGACACCGGCAAGTTCAAGCCCGATGACGGCCACGATTGCACCCATCGCCGCTGGCGGGAACATCACGTTAATCCAGCCAATCCCGGCTTTCTTAACAATCAGCGCCACCAGACAAAACAGTAAACCACAGGCAATAAATCCGCCCAGCGCCACTTCATACCCCATCGGCAACAGCAACAGCACCGGTGAAATAAACGCGAAGCTCGAGCCGAGATACGCCGGTATCTTCCCTTTACAGACAAATAAATACAGCAAAGTCCCTATGCCATTGAACAGCAGCACCGTCGCCGGGTTTATCTTAAACAGAATGGGAACCAGAACGGTGGCACCAAACATGGCAAACAGATGCTGGAAACTCAGGGGGATCGTCTGCAGCAATGGCGGACGTTCGCTTACCCCGATGACACGACGGGTCATGAATGTGATCCTCTCAATGGTGTGATGTTGTGTTGTGTATGACGTGCAAAAAAAATTCCAAAAAAAAGCCGACTCATTAGTCGGCTAAACGCTTATTTATTTCGTACCAAATATCTTGTCGCCCGCATCGCCGAGCCCCGGGATGATGTAGCCTTTCTCGTTGAGTCCCTGATCGACCGAGGCGGTGTACAGCTCAACATCCGGGTGCGCAGCTTCGAGAGCAGCGATGCCTTCCGGTGCAGCAACCAGCACCAGCACTTTAATGCTCTGACAGCCGGCTTTTTTCAGCAGGTCGATGGTGGCAATCATAGACCCCCCGGTGGCCAGCATCGGGTCAACGACCAGCGCCAGACGTTCTTCGATGTTAGAAACCAGCTTCTGGAAATACGGCACAGGTTTCAGGGTTTCTTCATCACGGTACACGCCGACGACGCTGATACGCGCGCTCGGCACGTGTTCCAGTACGCCTTCCATCATGCCCAGACCGGCACGCAGGATTGGCACGACAGTAATTTTCTTACCTTTGATCTGATCGATTTCCACCGGGCCATTCCAGCCTTCGATGGTCACTTTTTCAGTTTCTAAATCGGCAGTCGCTTCATACGTCAGCAGACTTCCCACCTCAGAAGCCAGTTCGCGAAAACGTTTCGTGCTGATGTCGTTTTCACGCATCAGGCCCAGCTTGTGTTTCACCAGCGGGTGTTTCACCTCGACGATCTTCATTATTTATTCTCCTAAGGTGGTTGAGCTGCAAAAAAAAATCGCGAGATTATAACGCCATTTTTTTTGAACGCCATACCAATTAGCCTGATCCAAATCAACTTATCCTTCTTCATTGAAGCCGCAGCTGCGTTAGCGGCTCTCTCTGACCCGAATCACTGACTCAAGTCAGCTCATCGGAATTCGCTCGTTTGCTGCCTTGCTGTAACTCCAGTGACTTCGGCTAAGTGTTGTATCTTTAAGTATAGATAGTGACTCTGAATAAGGCGCTCGCAAACGTTTGCTTCCACTGTTAGAATTGCCCCGCTTTATTCTTCAACCACCAACCCAAACCGCCGTGGGGACTTCGCAGTGACCGACAAAACCTCTCTCAGCTATAAAGACGCAGGCGTAGATATCGATGCCGGTAACGCATTGGTAGATCGCATTAAAGGTGTAGTAAAACAGACCCGTCGCCCGGAAGTTATGGGTGGATTAGGGGGTTTTGGTGCTCTCTGCGCGCTGCCGCAAAAATATCGTGAACCCGTGCTGGTTTCGGGTACCGACGGCGTTGGCACCAAGCTGCGTCTGGCGATGGATTTAAAACGCCACGATACTATCGGTATCGACCTGGTCGCGATGTGCGTCAACGATTTGATCGTTCAGGGCGCTGAACCCCTGTTCTTCCTCGACTATTACGCCACCGGTAAACTGGACGTCGATATCGCCGCCAGTGTGATCACAGGTATTGCAGAAGGCTGTAAACAGTCTGGCTGCGCGCTGGTCGGTGGCGAAACCGCTGAAATGCCGGGCATGTACCACGGCGAAGATTACGACGTCGCCGGATTCTGTGTTGGCGTCGTGGAAAAATCAGAAATTATCGACGGCAGCAAAGTGGCTGACGGCGATGTGCTGATCGGCCTCGCCGCCAGTGGTCCGCACTCTAACGGTTACTCTCTGGTGCGCAAAATTCTGGAAGTCAGCAAAACTGATCCGGAAACCACCGTTCTGGCAGGCAAACCGCTGGCCGATCACCTGCTGGCACCGACCAAAATTTATGTGAAGTCGATCCTCAATCTGATCGAAAACGTGGAAGTTCACGGCATCGTTCACCTGACGGGTGGCGGCTTCTGGGAAAACATTCCGCGCGTACTGCCGGATAACACCCAGGTCATCATCGAAGAAGCCAGCTGGCAATGGCCGGATGTCTTCACCTGGTTGCAAACTACCGGTAACGTCAGCCGTCACGAAATGTATCGCACCTTCAACTGTGGCGTGGGCATGGTTGTCGCACTTCCGGCGCAGCTCGCCGATCAGGCGATTGCGCTGCTGAATGACAAGGGTGAAAAAGCGTGGAAAATTGGCTATGTTAAGGCCTCTGACTCCGCTGAGCGCGTCGTTATCGAGTAATCAGACGTCAGGTCACTCTATTCACTGAAGACGGCAGGTTGGGATATGAAAAGGATTGTGGTTCTGGTATCGGGCGAGGGAAGCAACTTACAGGCCCTGATCGATGCCTGCCAGCAGGGACGAATCAACGCAAAAATCAGTGCAGTCTTCAGTAACAAAATCGCTGCATACGGGCTTGAAAGAGCCCGTTTAGCCGATATTCCGGCGCACACGCTGGATGTAAAAGCTTACGAAGACCGCACAGCTTTTGACGAAGCGTTGGCTGATGCTATTGAGACTTTCAGGCCGGATCTGGTGGTACTCGCCGGTTATATGCGGATCCTGAGCGCCGAATTCGTTCAGCGCTTTGCAGGGCGTATGATCAACATCCACCCTTCTCTGTTGCCGAAATATCCGGGGCTGCATACTCATCGTCAGGCGATTGAAAATCAGGATGCTGAACACGGCACCTCGGTGCATTTTGTCACTGAACAGCTCGACGGCGGCCCGGTAATTTTACAGGCCAAGGTGCCGGTTTTTGCTGAAGATACGCAAGACGAGTTGATTGCCCGCGTGCAAACGCAGGAACACAGCATTTATCCGCTGGTGGTCAGCTGGTTTGTTGACGGACGTTTATCACTGCAAAACGGTCAGGCATTTCTGGACAACAAACCGCTTTCTGAACGTGGATACGCAGAAGATTAATCTGCCCAGGCATCACGATTTCACTATAAACCGGCCACGTGCCGGTTTTTTATTTTCCACCATTTGACATTTGTTTACATTTCACCCGATATAATGCACATCCCGGCGCACGTTTAAACGTCGTTTGTGCGCCGACCTTCATCTGAAACACGGTTGTTTCAGACCTCATATTTACGAAGGTTACCCTCATAAAACGGCTTTTATAGTTGAGGAACACCCCATGTTTAGCCATAACAGCGTCAGATTACGTCCACTGGAAAAGGACGACCTGTCGTTTGTTCACCGTCTTGATAATAACGCCAGCATCATGCGTTACTGGTTTGAAGAACCTTACGAGGCTTTCGTCGAACTGACCGACTTGTATCACAAACACATCCACGACCAGAGCGAACGCCGCTTCATTATAGAATTCGAAAGCGGACCGGTTGGCTTAGTGGAGCTGGTGGAAATTAATCATATTCACCGCCGCGCGGAATTTCAGATAATCATTGACCCGCAACATCAGGGCAAAGGCTTTGCCGGTGATGCCGTGCGCCTGGCGATGGATTATGCCTTCTCGGTTCTGAACCTCTACAAACTGTATTTAATCGTGGATAAAGAAAATAAAAAGGCGATCCACATCTACAGCAAATTAGGGTTTGAGCTCGAAGGTGAACTGAAGCAGGAATTCTTTGTGAACGGTGAATACCGCAGCGCCATCCGCATGTGTATTTTCCAGCCGCAATTCCTGGCGAAGTACAAAACCAAACCGGTTCAGGTCAAACCTGAATCACTGATTGGCGCCAGCGCGGTTTAATTTAGCCACCGGTTAAAATCATGCAATAAATTACCGGTGAGGGGAGAAGAACTCCTTCACCGGTAAGACTTTTCCCTCCTTTTTCTCGCATTTATTCCGCTGATACAAACTCTCCTGAAATCATCCCCAGTTATGTTGGACTTTCCTGTCAATCTTTCGCAATATTGATAGTAGACACTAGGCCCCTCTCACTGACGGCTTCCTGTTGGGCTGACCTGAAAAAAGCCCGTAACACGAAGAATATGTTGAGCTAAATTGCGGTGTTTTCAGGCAAGTTTGCCTGTATGGGCCAGGTTGCAAGCTAAATGAACGGAGTGAAAATGGGTCAGGAAAAGCTTTATATCGAGAAAGAACTAAGCTGGCTGTCCTTCAATGAGCGCGTGTTGCAGGAAGCGGCAGACAAAAGCAATCCTCTGATCGAACGGATGCGTTTTTTAGGGATTTACTCCAATAACCTGGATGAGTTCTATAAAGTCCGTTTTGCCGATTTAAAGCGACGGATCCTCATCAGTGAAGAACAAGGCTTTCTGGGTGCTTCCCGTCATTTACTGAAAAAAATTCAGGCGAAAGTTCTGCGTATTGATCAGGAATTTGACAGCCTGTACAACGATTTGCTGCTGGAAATGGCGCGTAATCAGATCTTCCTGATTAATGAACGTCAGGTTTCTGAAAATCAGCAGGCCTGGTTGCGTCAGTATTTCAAACATCATCTGCGCCAGCACATCACGCCAATTCTGATTAATCACGACACCAATCTGGTGCAGTTCCTGAAAGACGATTACACCTATCTGGCGGTTGAAATTATTCGTGGCGAAGAAATTCATTACGCGCTGCTGGAGATCCCTTCCGATAAAGTGCCGCGTTTCGTCAATCTGCCGCCGGAAGCCCCTCGCCGCCGTAAGCCGATGATCCTGCTTGATAACATTTTGCGTTATTGTCTGGATGATATTTTTAAAGGCTTCTTTGATTACGACGCGCTGAATGCCTATTCGATGAAAATGACCCGTGACGCCGAATACGATCTGGTCACAGAAATGGAATCGAGCCTGCTGGAGCTGATGTCATCGAGCCTGAAACAGCGTCTGACCGCCGAGCCGGTGCGTTTTGTTTATCAGCGCGATATGCCCGATGAAATGGTGGAATTGCTGCGCGGCAAGCTGGGTATCTCCAATTACGATTCCGTGATCGCCGGCGGCCGTTACCATAACTTCAAAGATTTCATCAGCTTCCCGAATGTCGGCAAAGCCAATCTGGTCAACCGCCCGCTGCCGCGTCTGCGCCATTTATGGTTCGATAAATTCCGCAACGGCTTTGCGGCAATCCGTGAGCAGGATGTGCTGCTGTATTATCCGTATCATACGTTTGAACACGTGCTGGAACTGCTGCGTCAGGCGTCGTTCGATCCGAACGTTTTATCAATAAAAATCAATATTTACCGCGTTGCGAAAGATTCACGCATCATCGAATCCATGATCCACGCCGCGCACAACGGCAAGAAAGTGACCGTCGTCGTCGAACTTCAGGCGCGCTTTGATGAAGAAGCCAACATTCACTGGGCGAAACGTCTGACAGAAGCCGGTGTGCACGTTATTTTCTCTGCGCCGGGTCTGAAAATTCACGCAAAACTCTTTCTTATTTCCCGCCGCGAAGGCGATGAAATTGTCCGCTATGCTCATATTGGGACCGGTAACTTTAACGAGAAAACTGCCCGTCTCTATACCGACTATTCGCTGCTCACCGCAGATGCGCGGATCACCAATGAAGTCCGCCGGGTGTTTAACTTTATTGAGAACCCGTACCGTCCGGTCTCTTTCGAACATCTGATGGTGTCGCCGCAAAACTCGCGCGACATGCTGTATCGCCTGATCGACAAAGAAATTGCCAATGTTCAGGCAGGCGGCTCAGGCAGCATTACGCTGAAAATCAATAATCTGGTAGATAAAGGACTTATCGACCGCCTGTACGTTGCGTCTAACGTCGGGGTGAAAATCCGTCTGCTGATCCGCGGCATGTGTTCGCTGGTCCCGAATTTACCGGGCTTTAGCGAAAACATTCAGGTCACCAGTATTATTGACCGCTATCTTGAGCACGACCGTGTATATGTCTTTGAAAATGGTGGCGATACCAAAGTATTCCTGTCTTCAGCTGACTGGATGACCCGTAATATCGATTACCGAATTGAGGTTGCTGTCGCCCTGCTCGATCCACGCCTTAAACAGCGCGTTCTGGACATTCTCGAACTGCTGTTTAGTGACACGGTAAAAGCCAGAGTGATTGATAAAGAACTGAGCAACCGGTATGTTCCACGCGGAAATCGTCGCAAAGTGCGTGCGCAGCTGGCGATTTACGAATATCTGAAAGATCTGGAACAACAAAGTCAGCAAGCCTGAATCTCTGGAGCGCTACATAACTATGCCCCTAAAAAACAGCCCAATGAACGCCAAGCCACAGGAAATTGCGGCTATCGATCTCGGATCGAACAGTTTCCACATGGTCATTGCGCGCGTGGTTAACGGCGCGATGCAGGTCTTAGGTCGCCTGAAACAGCGCGTTCATCTGGCCGATGGTCTCGATAATAAGAGTGTGCTCAGTGAAGAAGCCATGCAACGCGGGCTGGATTGCCTGGCTTTATTTGCAGAACGTCTGCAAGGTTTTCCGGAAAGTAACGTCACCATCGTGGGGACACATACCCTGCGTCAGGCGGTGAACGCCGAGGAGTTCCTCAGGCGTGCCAAAGAAGTGATCCCCTACCCGATTGAAATTATTTCCGGGCAGGAAGAAGCCCGTCTGATTTTTATGGGTGTTGAACACACGCAGCCGGAAAAAGGTCGCAAGCTGGTCATCGACATTGGTGGCGGTTCTACGGAACTGGTCATCGGCGAAGATTTCGAGCCTTTGCTGGCAGAAAGCCGCCGTATGGGCTGTGTCAGTTTTGCGCAGATGTTCTTCCCGGAAGGCGAAATCAGTCGCAGCAACTTCAAACGCGCACAACTCGCTGCCGCACAGAAGCTGGAAACACTGGCCTGGCAGTATCGTCTGCAAGGCTGGCAGTATGCGCTCGGCGCGTCCGGCAGTATCAAAGCGGCTTACGAAGTGCTGGTCGCAATGGGTGAGAAAGATGGACTGATCACCCCTGAGCGTCTGGAAATGCTGACCGAAGCCGTGCTGGATTTCAAAAAATTCAGCGATCTGGATTTACCCGGTTTATCGGAAGACCGTCAGTCAGTGTTTGTGCCGGGGCTGGCAATTTTGCGTGGCGTATTTGATGCGCTGGCCGTGAAAGAGCTGCGTCTTTCAGACGGCGCGCTGCGTGAAGGTGTGCTGTATGAGATGGAAGGTCGTTTCCGTCATCAGGACATCCGCACGCGCACCGCCAAAAGTCTGGCCGAGCATTACAATATCGACCGGGAGCAGGCGCGCCGCGTGCTGGAAACCACCGAGCAACTTTACAGTCAGTGGTTAGCACAAAATACCAAACTGGTGCAGCCGCAACTGGAATCACTGCTGAAATTCAGTGCAATGCTGCATGAAGTGGGTCTGAGCATTAACCATACCGGGATGCATCGCCATTCTTCATATATCCTGCAAAACACCAATTTGCCGGGCTTTAATCAGGAACAGCAAACATTGCTGGCAACGCTGGTGCGTTTCCATCGTAAAGCCATCAAGCTGGAAGAATTGCCACGCCTGAACCTGTTTAAGAAGAAACACTACATTCCGCTTATTCAGCTGCTGCGTCTTGGCGCGTTGCTCAATAACCAGCGCCAGTCGACGACCACACCGGAATCCCTGCGGTTATCTACTGATGATAATCACTGGACGCTGCGTTTCCCGGCCGGCTATCTGGCGCAGAACAACCTGGTTCAGCTGGATTTTGAGAAAGAACAAAATTACTGGAACGACGTCACGGGCTGGAAACTGATGCTCGAAGAAGAAGACGGCGCAGCGGAAGACTAATTCGTTTGTCGCTATAAAAAAGCCCTCCGGCACAGCGTGCTCAGAGGGCTTTTTATTTTCGCGCTTCAATTCCCCGTAAAAATCAGGAAGCCGGAAAATCGAGTAATGTCGCCAGTGGTTGCGGTTTACCCACCAGATATCCCTGCATGTAATCGACGCCCAGCGCATGAAGCGCGGCTTTCTGCTCTTCCGTCTCCACATACTCCGCCACAATCGACAGGTGCTTCATACGTGCGACCTGGCAGATTGACTGCACAATGTAAGAATCCAGTGAATCAGTGAGCATGTTGCGCACAAAGCTGCCGTCAATTTTCAGGATATCAGCCTGAATAGCTTTCAGACGTCCGTAACTGGCGTAACCGGTGCCGAAATCGTCAATCGCAATCCGGCAGCCGTAGGCGCGTAATTCCCGCATCGCGAAGTCAGCATATTTCATATTCTGCAAAAGATGCGATTCGGTGACTTCCAGTACGATCTGGAACGGCTCAATTTCATATTCAAGCATCAGCGATTTAAAATCGCGGGTAAACGTCGGACGGCATAACGTCGATGGCGTGAAATTCACGGCAAAACGCAGGCTCGGCAAACGTACACGGTTCTGATTAATAAACATCAGTGCATGCCTGAGCACCCACATATCCATCTGATAAGACAGCCCGAATTCGTGAACCACCGGCAGGAATTTATCCGGCGTGATCAGAGTGTCCTGCGAACCATCAAACATACGCAGCAGGATTTCGTAGTAGCTGTCACCGCGGACGCCCAGTATCGGCTGGGCCATCAGCACAAAGCGGTCGTCGTCTAACGCGCGCTGAATTTTGTGCAGCATGTCCACTTTGTCTCTGATCTCCAGCTGAACCTGACTGTGGTCGCTTTTGTTCGACTCTGGCTGACCGGTGGTCAGTGAAACTTCTGCAATACCACTGAGTTCACCCAGCAAAATAGGCAGATGTTCGACAGGTGAATATACCGTGCAGTAAGACAAACCAATGTTGGGATGCAACGGCAACCCGTTCCAGATCAGACGGAAATCCTCAAGATAATCATGCAGCTTCTGCAATTTAATATCGGCATCTTCACAGTTCAGGCGCAGGACCAGATCGTAGCCGGGTAAGTGATACACACGCTCGCCGGGCTGAAGATAAGGTTTGAGCCCGACCGCCAGTTGCTGTTTGAACTGGATCCGCAGCTGCATCCCGTAGTTACGGCTGAGAACGTCCATATCCGACACGCGGATAAAGCAAAGCATGGAGCGCGGATGGCGCGCTAAATCGCGGTTAAAGGCACGCAAATTTGGCAAACCAAACACAGGATCCTGCAGGGCAGCTGATCTGAACTTTTTCATCAGCAGGCGCTGCCGCGAAGAAAGCGCCGACATCAGCAACAGGGTGATGGTGTAAACCAGCATCAGCGCAGAGACAAACACCAGATTATGAACAAAGCCAGATTCTGAGATAAAACCCTGATAATTGTAGAACAATATAGTGAGAGCAATACTCCATACGATGCTGATGAAGTAATAACCATAGCGTAGCGCCCCAAACAGCATCACAGGGAACAACAGCGTCAGGGTGTAATCACTCAGCAAAATTTTAGTGAAAGGCTCGCTTACACTGGGTACGCTCAGCAGCGTGACCATGGTCCCCATGACGACAAACCAGACCACCATTTCGGGGGTTTTTACGCCCGGTGCCCGTTGCTTACGCAACATCATCCGCATCACGCGCCAGTAGCGGGGCTGACGCATCATGCGGATCACCAGGTAAATCACGTGCGAATTGAGCAAAATGCCAATGATCATCGCCTGCAAATTGATGAGTGTCCGCAATGTCACAAAGTCAGGCGTTACCAGCCCCAGATAACCCGGCAGCAACCCGCTTTCCACGACAATTTGCAGCACAGTCATGAAGAAGACAGTGAGGAACACCAGCAACCAGCCGACACGTATCCACGCCAGATTCATCAGACCTAACGGCGCCGACCAGCGATTCCCGGCCTGCCAGCGGTATCCGAGCCAGGCCAGAAAAAGTGAGGTGAAATAAATAACCGTCAGTAATGTCGCCATTTCTGCGCCGACCCTGAAATAATAACGCAGGAACAACGTCAGGACGATCCCAGGCAATGCTGCCCAGTCAAAAACCATCAGCAACGCAACACACGTCGCTAACGGCATATAAATCAGATAGGTGCGACCTTCAGGCAAAAATATGATCGGAGAAAGCCACGAGGTCAGGGGGATCAAGACCAGCGCGCAAATGACGGGAAGTCCCCACCATTTATGGCGAATCTCATGCCAGGAAAAAATTTTACGCATTCAGTCCATCTAAGTTTTGCGCATGAACTTCATGCCGCGGTGAGTGATTCATCGTGTAGCGGACGTCAGACAAGCAGGCTGACAACCGCAGTTGCAGGCCCCGCCTTAAATTATCGTCGTAAAAACGTCATTTCACATAAAACAACTGAAGAAAAAAGAATACAGCGGAGGCCAGAGTATAACGCTTCAAAAATATGACTGGATTCTAATGTGACTTATCTTAAATCTCTTGATGCAGATCATTAAACATAATCTTTGTGTTTTCACGTAAAAATAATCTTAAACAAATTCATCGCGTGACTAACAAATGGTTTTTATATCCAGTGACAGAGAATAATCCGAGGAAAAAGAAAAATTCCTCATCGTCAGATTGTTGCCCAAAATGGACAAAACGCAACTTCGCCTTTATTTGATTATCTGGCTGCTCGTTTAGATGTGTTATATATTGTAAACGTTATCATTTGCAGTTCTTCATCCTTCCACCGGAGCAACGATTTACTTAAGCGATCAAATTATGTCTAGAAAAACCAACATCACAATGACGAAAATCGTTTTATCGATCAGCTTCATTATTTTGTTAGGACGTCTGGTCTATTCCGGTATCGGCGCGTATTCCCACCATCAGAATCAAAAACAACAGCAAACAGATGGGCAAACCCTCGCACCTCAGGAACCGACTTCCGACAAAACTTGTACCGGCACACTCAAGACCTGCCGCTACCATAAGGACTAAGGATCCCGAATGTCTGACGAAAAACCAAAAAGTTACGGCCAAAAACTCGCCGAAAGTCGCCGCCGGATCCTCGATCTCCTTCTTAACACCGATGACCTTGCGGACAGCATTCTCGGTGAAGAAATTGACGTTGATGATGCTACCCGCGCCAGGCTGATAGATTTCACCGCGGAGCTGAGCTCGCGGGTGCAAAAACTCCATGCCGCTGACGTGGCGGATGTGCTGGAAGCGTTACCCATTCACGAACGCCTTGCATTGTGGCGGCTGGTTGAACCCGCTGCCCGCGGTAAGGCGCTGGTCGAAGTCTCAGAAACCGTCTGGGACAGCCTCATCGAGGAAATGAGCGACAAAGACCTGCTGAAAACCATGTCGCTGCTGGATGTGGATGATCAGGTCTATCTGGCCGAATATCTGCCGCGCGACCTGACCGGCCGCGTGCTTACCTCACTGGATCCGCGTCAGCGCGATAAAGTACGCGAGGTGATGAAATTCAGTAAAGAGTGCGTGGGCAGGATCATGGACTTTGAACTGCTGACGGTTCGCCCTGACGTTTCTCTCGGCACCGTGCAGCGTTTTCTGCGCCTGAATAAAGCCATCCCGGAAGCGTCCGATAAGCTGTTTATCACTGATCGTAAAAATACGTTATTAGGCGAACTGCCGCTGACCACCATTTTACTGAACCCGCCGCACACGCTGGTTTCAGAGGTCATGGTGACCGACCTCACCAGTTTTGAGCCGGAAGATAAAGCCGAAGACGCCGCCAGTGCGTTCGAACGTTATGACCTGATCACCGCGCCGGTGGTGGACAAAAAAGGCAAGCTGATGGGGCGTCTGACGGTGGAAGAAATCGTCGATTTCGTCAATAACGACACAGACAGCAATTTACGCCGCATGGGGGGTCTGAGCCCGGAAGAGGATGTGTTTTCCCCGGTCACGAAGGCGGTGCGTAATCGCTGGGCGTGGCTGGCGATTAATCTGTGTACGGCGTTTGTTGCCTCGCGCGTGATCGGTTTGTTTGAGCATACGATTTCACAACTGGTGGCGCTGGCTGCCCTGATGCCGATTGTTGCCGGCATTGGCGGGAATACCGGCAATCAAACCATCACGATGATTGTCCGTGGACTGGCCCTGCATCATGTTCAGCTCGGTAACCTGAAATTCCTGATGTTCAGGGAACTGGGCGTGGCGCTGATTAACGGTCTGGTTTGGGGCGGACTGATGGGCGTGGTGACCTGGCTGCTGTACAGCGACTGGGAAATGGGCGCCGTGATGACGCTGGCGATGGTGCTGAACCTGCTGCTGGCCGCGCTGATGGGTGTGGTCATTCCGCTGACCATGGTACGTCTGGGGCGCGACCCGGCGGTCGGTTCAAGCGTGATGATAACCGCGCTGACGGATACCGGAGGATTCTTTATCTTCCTCGGTCTTGCCACCATCTTCCTGCTTTGACCCCGTACTCCGGCCATCCGGCCGGAGTATTCGTGAACAATTACAACGCAATGTAGAATTTATATTAATAATTAGTCGCGCTTCTCCGATACTGATAGTACCTGTCATCGTATCTGCTCACGGTGACTCCAGAGTGATAAAAAATATTCATCACTGCCACTGTTCTGGGATCTCGCCCCAGCCAGAAAAAGGTTTTATCGTGGAAAAAAGCAAACCGCCCTCGTGCACAGTAAGCCCGGCGAACTGGACATCTCACGTACTGTTGGGCATTTTTGTCTGCCTGCTGGCGCTCGCCTGTATGAGCGTGATTCAGAAATCGTCCAGCCTTGCGGGTTTATGGCTGCCAACAGCGCTGATGATCCCGGTTCTGTTTCGCCATCGCTATCGGGACTGGTTGCCTTTACTGTGCGCCAGCGCATTGGGCATTGCTGCAGCACATGCCGTTCTGGGCACGCCTTTTCTGCGCTATCTGCCCTATCTGCTCAATAATCTTTTTGAAGCCTCGTTTTGCGCAGCACTGTTACGCCGGATATTGCCGGTACAGGATCCTCTTTCCGGTCTTGGCTCCTGGGTAAAGTTCCTGCTGATAGCGGTCATTTTCTGTCCCCTGCTCAGCTCATTGATCATGATGCTGTTTATCCTGCACATTCAATCCCCCGTGGAATTGCAAAGCCGTTTTGCTACCTGGTTTATGTCTGAAGCTGTCGCCATTCTGGCGCTTACGCCGCTCGGACTGGTTTATCAGCACGGTTATTTCAGGAAAAACCTGACTTCACGACGTTTTTTCAGTTTACTTCTGACGCTCATCATCACGCTGGCAGCGGGTTTTCTGGCGCTCAAATGGCTGCCTTATACCTTTGCCTTTATCACCATTCCGCTGTTGTGGAGCGCCATCCGCTTACCCCGCGTCGAAGCATTCATCATTTTTTTGTCGATGACGTTGATGATTGCTTTACTGCACACCAGCGGCATTGTTTCCGTGCAACCGCATGCTGTTGTACAAATTCCGCAGGGGCTCATTTTCCTGCCATTGCTGCTGATCCTGACGCCGGCAAACGCCATGGCAATGGCCATGCACGCCCTGCGCACGGAGAAATCCCATATCACGCAGAGTGAAAACCGTTTTCGCAACGCGATGGAATACTCGGCAATTGGCATGGCGCTGGTCTCCCCGCAAGGCAGGCTGCTGCAGGTCAATAAATCGCTGTGTAATTTACTGGGGTATGAGGCGAGATATCTCAACACGCTGACCTTCCAGGAAATCACCTATCAGGAAGATTTGGGCAAGGATCTGGCGATGCTGGAGCAATTGCTTAACGATGAAATCCAGAACTACACCATGGAAAAACGTTACCTGTGCCGTAACGGAGAAGTGATTTGGGCATTACTCGCGGTGTCACTGGTACGTGATGAAGAACATAATCCGCTGTATTTCATTTCTCAGATTGAAGATATCAACGAACTTAAGCACACCGAAATGACCAATAAGCGTCTTTCGGAAGCGCTGCATGAAGAGAAAGAACTGCTGCACATCACCCTCAACTCCATCAACGAGGCGGTGATTTCCACCGACCGGAATATGAATATTACGTTCATGAATCCGGTGGCGGAGAAAATGACCGGATGGACCGAGGAACAAGCGCAGGGCCAGCCGGTGAACCGCATTGTGCTTATCAGCAAAGGGCAGGATGGCCCGCTCATCGACAACCTGCTGCACTTTGATATCAACGAAAATCTTCACTCTTCCGTTGAGCGTTCGCTGGTGCTGCACGGTCATCACACCGGCCTGTTTGATGTGCAACTGGCGGTGTCTCCGCTGCGTACATTGAAAGATGAACCGATCGGGATCGTGCTGGTATTGCAGGACGTCAGTAAATCCCGCGAACTGATGCGCAGGCTCAGCTACAGCGCGTCCCACGATTTACTGACCGGCCTTGCGAACCGGGGCAGTTTTGAATCAAGCCTGAGAAAAGCACTGAATTTGATTGCCACTGCACATCAGTCACACTGTCTGGCGTTTATTGATCTCGATCGTTTCAAAACGATTAATGACACGTCAGGACACGCTGCCGGTGACGAACTGTTACGCCAGATCAGTACGCTGATGCAGGAACATATCCGCAGCAGCGACCGCCTCGCGCGGCTGGGTGGTGATGAGTTTGCGCTGATATTATTTGATTGTCCGGTGGAACAGGGGCTGAGCATCCTCTTGAAACTGATCGGTGAAATCAACCAGTTCGAGTTTATCTGGGAAGACAAAATCTACCGCATTGGCGCCAGCGCCGGATTAACGAAGATGAATGACCCCAATGTCAGCGGCAGCGAATATATGGCGCAGGCGGATAAGGCCTGTTACACCGCCAAAAATAACGGGCGGGGACGGGTTTTCCGCTACGAGCCGGAACAGAAAACCGCCAACATTCATACAGATGACAGCACTTCCCCACCGGAAAAACCTTAGCCGATGCAGATTATGGCGTATCCGGTTGCCAGTCATTATTGAACCATAAATGCAGCGTGGCGTAGGTGCGCCAGGGTTTCCAGACTTCAGCATACCGGGCAATTTTCCCCGGTGTCATGCCCGGAAAACGCTGTTTAATCAGATAATCACCGCCGAGAAAAACATCCGGCGCAGACCAGGCCCGCATCGCGACATAACTGGCCGTCCAGCTGCCGATCCCCGGCATTGCCAGCAGTTGTCTGACGCCTTCCTGCACATCGGTAATGTCATCGAGCGGTAACCGCCCCTCTTCCACCGCCTGCGCAATATTAATCAGACAGGCTGCACGTCTGGCCTGTACGCCGATACCGCGTAAATCATCGACCGTTAATTTCGCCACCGCCGCCGGAGACGGGAACAGATGAGTCAGCGCCGCAAACGGCGTACTCACCGGTTCGCCCCATTTATCGGTCAGCCGCGTTGCCAGTGTCGCTGCCATTTTCACACTGACCAGTTGTCCGAGAATTGCCCTGACCGTCAGCTCAAAACGGTTCACGCAGCCCGGCAGACGTAATCCCACGGCGTTTTCAGCCAGCGCCCCTAACCCCTGAGCGATCAGTAATGGCTGCGCATCGAGATCCAGCAAACGCCGTACCTGCTTTGCCACGATATCCGTAACCGGCTCAAGCGACGGCGAAATCTCAAGTTCTACGCTGTTAACCTCCGGCAAAGGCCGCAGGCGCAACCAGCCGGTCAGCCGCACGCCATTGTGCCTTACCGCCAGCGTCCGCTGATAATAGTCGCCCTCCTGCTGCTCGATACCCTGCAACGCACGCGCGCCAAGAAACGCCGTCATCCACTGCCAGTCATACGGGGGCTGATACGTCAGAAGCATTTGGGTCACAGGATGATCCTTATAAAAAAGCCTCCCGGAAGGAGGCTATATGTCTCGCATCTCCAAAATAACTGGAGTTGCAGCAAGGCGGCAAGTGAACGAATCCCGATGAGCTGACACAAGTCAGTGATTCGGGTTCGCGAACGCAGCCAACGCTGCTGCGGCTTCAGGTATGAAGGAGATTACTTACGACGCCAGGTGGTGCCGTTCGCGCCGTCTTCTAACACAATGCCCATTTCATTCAGACGATCGCGCGCTTTGTCCGCCATGCCCCAGTCTTTGCTGGCACGGGCATCGTTACGCTGTTTGATCAACGCTTCGATTTCAGCCACTTCATCGTCGTTATCTGCCTGCGCACCGGATTTCAGGAACTGTTCAGGATCTTGTTCCAGCAAGCCCAGCACGCCTGCCAGCTGACGCAGTTCTGCTGCCAGACCGTTAGCCGCAGACATATCTTCCACTTTCAGGCGGTTGATATCGCGTGCCATATCAAACAGCACGGAATAGGCTTCCGGCGTGTTGAAATCGTCGTCCATTGCGGCACGGAAACGCGTCACAAAGGCTTCACCACCGGCTGGCGTGACGCTGGCGTCGGTACCACGCAGCGAGGTATAGAGGCGTTCCATCGACGTACGCGCCAGTTTCAGGTTCTCTTCGCTGTAATTCAGCTGGCTGCGGTAGTGGCCGGACATCAGGAAGTAACGCACGCTTTCCGCATCGTAATATTTCAGGACATCGCGCACGGTAAAGAAGTTATCCAGTGATTTGGACATCTTTTCGCGGTCGATCATTACCATGCCTGAGTGCATCCAGGTATTCACATACGGGCCATCGTGCGCGCAGCTGGATTGGGCAATTTCGTTTTCATGGTGCGGGAACATCAGGTCAGAACCGCCGCCGTGAATGTCAAAATGCGCGCCAAGCTGTTTGCAGTTCATTGCAGAACATTCGATATGCCAGCCCGGACGGCCTTCACCCCACGGTGACGTCCAGCTCGGCTCGCCCGGCTTGGACATTTTCCACAGCACGAAGTCCATCGGATTGCGCTTCACGTTGGCTTCAACTTCAACGCGTGCGCCCGCCTGCAACTGATCCAGATCCTGGCGGGATAACACACCGTAGTCCGGGTCACTTTCCACCCAGAACATCACATCGCCGTTGGAGGCGACATACGCGTGGTTACGGTCGATCAGCTTCTGCACGATCTCGATGATTTCATGAATATGCTGAGTGGCACGCGGCTCAGAGTCCGGCGGCAAAATGTTCAGGGACGCGAAGTCAGCATGCATTTCCGCGATCATACGATCCGTGAGCGCCATAAACGTTTCGCCATTCTCAGCGGCACGTTTAATGATTTTGTCGTCGATATCGGTAATGTTACGCACGTATTTCAGGTCATAACCGACGTAACGCAGGTAGCGCGATACCACGTCGAAAGACACAAAGGTGCGGCCGTGGCCGATGTGACACAGGTCGTAAACAGTGATCCCACACACGTACATCCCGACTTTACCGGCATGAATTGGCTTGAATTCCTCTTTTTGGCGACTCAGGGTATTAAAAATCTTCAGCATCAGGCTATTCCGTGTGTTGGGCGTAGAAAATGACGTTGGCGCATTTAAGCGACACTAACGGCCATAATATAACGAAAATGATTTCACCGAAACGGCATAAGGCCGCAGGACGGGCTTTAGTGGTCATAAAGGCACTGCTGACGGCAACTTTTGAGTTATGGTATAAGAAAAGGCTATAGTAGCCGCTCTGACACAGAGCACACATCAACATTAGCAGGATGATAATTATGGTCACTTTCCACACCAACCACGGCGACATCGTCATTAAAACTTTCGCTGACAAAGCGCCAGCCACGGTTGAAAACTTCCTGAACTATTGCCGTAAAGGCTTCTACGACAACACAATTTTCCACCGTGTTATTAACGGCTTTATGATCCAGGGCGGCGGTTTTGAGCCAGGCATGAACCAGAAAAACACCGACGCACCTATCGATAACGAAGCAGACAACGGCCTGAAAAACACCAAAGGCACGCTGGCGATGGCACGTACCAACGATCCGCATTCTGCTACCGCACAGTTCTTCATCAACGTAACTGACAACGACTTCCTGAACCACAGCGGCAAAAACGCGCAGGGTTGGGGCTACTGTGTATTTGCAGAAGTGGTTGAAGGTATGGACGTGGTTGACGCGATTAAAGCCGTCAAAACTGGCCGCAGCGGTATGCACCAGGACGTTCCAAAAGAAGATGTTGTGATCAAAAGCGTGACAGTCAGCGAATAACCGACGTTTTTAAAGAACGCGTCGGCATGACCACGTTTTTTATCGCAGATATCCATCTTTGCGCCCAGGAGCCGGCAATCACTGCCGGTTTCCTGCGTTTTCTACGTGAAGACGCGCCGCAGGCCGATGCGCTGTACATTCTCGGCGATTTGTTTGAAGCCTGGATTGGCGACGACGATCCGCAGCCGCTTCATGCTGAAATTTCCTCCGCACTCAATCACTTGCATCAGCAAGGCGTGCCCTGCTTCTTCATTCACGGCAACCGCGATTTTCTGCTCGGCAGGCGATTCGCGCGCGACAGCCTGATGACGTTGCTGCCGGAGAAGAAAGTTCTCGAGCTGTACGGACGTCGCGTCCTTATTCTGCATGGCGATACGCTGTGTACCGACGATGTTGCCTATCAAAACTTCCGCAAAAAAGTCCACAATCCGTTTATCCAGAAACTGTTCTTGATGCTGCCACTGAAATGGCGGCTGGGCATTGCTGCCAGAATGCGCGCTAACAGTAAGGCGTCGAATCAGGGCAAATCACTGGAGATTATGGATGTGAACCAGCAGGCGGTGGTCAGCGAAATGCAGGCGGCAGGCGTCGAGTGGATGATCCACGGCCACACCCATCGCCCGGCGATTCACGACGTACCGCTGGATAACAAAACCGGCCACCGCGTGGTACTCGGCGCGTGGCACGAAGAAGGTTCGATGGTAAAAGTCACCGCCGATAACGTCGAGCTGATCAGCTTCCCGTTTTAAGTCATCTCAAAATTACCCGAAATAATTTTGAGTTGCCGGAAGGCGACAAGCTCACGAATCCCCGGGAGCTTAGCTGACTAAGTGACCGGAGTGAATGAGCGCAGTCAACGCATCAGCAGCCCGAAGTATGAAGGGTAACGGGTACGCCGGAATGGAAGCGGAACTGCTCGTCCGGGGTTAAGATCAGTTCCGCTTCAATCCTGCCAAACTCCTCCACACGTTCACTGATGTCCGTTCCGGCATATTGCTCTGCCAGCGCCAGATAATCGGCAAAATGCCGTGATTCTGAGCGCAGCAGCGAGGTATAAAAACGCGACAACGTTTCGTCAAGATGCGGCGCAATTTTGGCAAAACGCTCACAGGAACGCGCTTCGATATAGGCACCAATAATCAGCCGGTCGACCAGAATATTCAGATCATCATGATGGCGGGTATGTTTAATCATGCCGCTGGCGTAGCGCGACGGTGAAAGCTGGGTATAGGTGATATTGCGTTTTTGCATGATTTCCACCACTTGTTCGAAGTGATGAAGCTCTTCACGCGCCAGACGCGCCGCACAAAACAACAACTCCGTGCGATCCAGATATTTCGTCATCAGGCTCATCGCCGTCGCCGCCGCTTTCTTTTCACAGTTAGCGTGGTCAATCAGCATGACCGTCTGATTTTCCAGCGCCACATCCACCCAAAGAGCGGGTGTTTCACAGTGAAGAAAATCATAAATCGGTGCCAGTAAAGCCTGCGTCATAAATCAGTTTCCACTCAAGTTTGTCTTCAATATATTGGTTTGTATTATACAAATCTGCTGCCAACTTCTCATCAAAAATGCGCCGTTTTCCGGCGACGCAACCGTTTTCCTCCCTCACGGAGCGTGTTATCATTTGCGCCCTCGCAGTTTCTATTTCCGAATCACAGGAGCTTTAAAGACATGTCATCCAACGTTACCCCGGCAAAAATCGCCATCGTTATGGGGTCTAAAAGTGACTGGGCGACCATGCAGTTCGCCGCCGAAGTTCTCACAACGCTGAATATTCCTTTCCATGTCGATATCGTCTCCGCTCACCGCACACCGGATAAATTGTTCACTTTCGCTGAGCAGGCTTCCGCTAATGGCTTTGATGTGATCATCGCGGGTGCCGGTGGCGCAGCGCATTTACCGGGCATGCTGGCGGCAAAAACGCTGGTGCCGGTACTCGGTGTTCCGGTTCAGAGTGCTGCCCTGAGTGGCATCGACAGTTTGTATTCCATCGTACAAATGCCACGTGGCATTCCGGTCGGTACGCTGGCGATTGGTAAAGCAGGTGCCGCTAACGCCGCATTGCTGGCCGCACAAATCCTGGCCCTGCACGATGCTGAGATTGCTAAAAACCTGGCGGCATGGCGCACCGCGCAAACTGATGAAGTGCTGAATAATCCCGATCCGCGGGAGGAAGCATGAAGCCGGTTTGCGTACTTGGAAACGGCCAGTTAGGCCGCATGCTCCGTCAGGCGGGTGAACCACTGGGCATCGCCGTATATCCCGTCGGGCTTGATGCCGAACCGGAAGCCGTGCCGTATCAGCAAAGCGTAATCACCGCTGAAATCGAACGCTGGCCAGAAACAGCACTGACCCGCGAACTGGCCACGCACAACGCGTTCGTTAACCGCGACATTTTCCCACGTCTGGCTGACCGCCTGACGCAAAAACAGTTACTCGACCAGCTCGGTCTGGCGACGGCGCCGTGGCAGTTGCTGACTGATGCCGCCGGATGGCCGCAGGTCTTCTCACAGCTTGGCGAACTGGCGATTGTTAAACGTCGCGTCGGCGGTTACGACGGCCGTGGCCAGTGGCGTCTGCGTCCCGGCGAAGAAAGCACTCTGCCGCAGGATTGCTACGGCGAATGCATCGTTGAGCAGGGCATCAATTTTTCCGGCGAAGTTTCGCTGGTAGGCGCGCGTGGTCACGACGGTAAAACTGTGTTTTATCCTCTGACTCATAACCTGCATCAGGACGGTATTCTGCGCACCAGCGTCGCATTGCCGCAGCCGGACGCAACCCTGCAACAGCAGGCAGAAAGCATGCTGTCGGCCATTCTCAACGAACTGAATTATGTCGGTGTGATGGCAATGGAATGTTTCGTCGTCAGCGAAGGTTTGCTGATTAACGAACTGGCTCCGCGCGTTCACAACAGCGGGCACTGGACGCAAAACGGCGCATCCTACAGCCAGTTTGAAATGCATTTGCGTGCCATTCTCGGCCTGCCGCTGCCAAAGCCGGTAGTCAGTACGCCGTCGGTGATGGTGAATCTGATTGGCACGGATGTGTCAGAAGAGTGGCTGAACCTGCCGCTGGTCAATCTGCACTGGTACGAGAAAGATGTGCGTCAAGGGCGTAAAGTCGGACACCTGAATCTCAACGATGCCAGCGCCAGCCTGCTGAAAGAAAACCTGAACGCACTGGTCCCGATGCTGCCGGCTGAATACGCCAGCGGGATTGAATGGGCAGTTGAAAAGCTTTGATTTGAGCACCTCCTTATTAAAAGGAGATGCTCTGGTAACCTAAATAATTCGAGTTACAGGACAAAAGGCTTCAGCCTTTTGAACAGCACATGTGCTGGCCCCACGGGGCGAGGCTCTGCCGAGTAACGCGGCAAGTCAAGGAATCCCGATGAGCTTACTCAGGTAAGTGATTCGGGTGACTGAACGCAGCCAACGCACCTGTGGCTCGAAGTATGACGGTTACGAGTCGTATTGCCTGAACAGCGCCCGCCCCCGCAACAACCTCACACCCAGCCAGCCTCCGCAGACGGACAACAGCACCGCGCTGACCACCGGTACCGCAATCCACATCAGATAATTCGGTTCCCACGGGAAATCGAACACTTTGCGTTGCAGCAGCCAGAGTGCGGCTTCTGCGCCAATCGCGGCAGCAATACCCGCCACCAGACCGAGCACCGCAAACTCGCACCACAGCGTCCGGTGCAGCATTTTTTTGCTGGCCCCCAGCGTGCGGTAAACGATCAGTTCCTGACGGCGCTGACGCATGCCGACCTGGATTTGCGCGAGTAATAACAATCCGCCGCACAGCATCACCAGCAGAACCATCACTTCCAGTGCCCTGCTCACCTGCTGCAAGACCTGGCCGACCTGCCGCAGGATCGAACCGATATCCAGCAAACTGAGCGTCGGGAACTGGCGGTTAAGCTGTGTAATGGTGCTGACATCGCCGTGGTAACGGAAACTGGTCAGCCAGCTTTGCGGCTGTGCGTCCAGTGCACCCGGCGGGAAAATAAAGTAAAAATTCGGCTTCAGGCTGTCCCAGTCCACTTTCCGCAGGCTGGTGATTTTAGCGCTGAATTCCTGCGTATCACCGCTGAACGTCACGCTATCGCCGAGCTTCAGGCCCAGACGCCCGGCCAGCCCCTCGTCAATCGACACTTCACCGGCTTTCGGCGGCCCGTTGCCCTCGACCAGCGGATTATGATCCGGCAGCCCTTCCATCCAGGTCAGATTAAGCTCACGGTTCACCGCTTCTCCGCCCGCATCATCCGGTTTGATAATATCGGTGGCGGCCTTACCGTTAATCTTCGTCAGACGTACCCGCACAATCGGATAGAAGGTTTCCGGCTCTGCTTTATGCTGATGCAGGAAATCTGTCACCTGCGGAATTTGCTCTTTGGTAATATTGAGCAGGAAGTAATTCGGGCTGTCCGGCGGCAGCTGTTGCTCCCAGCGATCCAGCAAATCCCCGCGCATCACCAGCAGCAAGGCCAGTAACATAAACGACATCGAGAACGCCGCCAGCTGACTGAGTGTCACCCACGGCTGGCGCAGCAGACGGTTAACGGCCAGACGCAGCGGCAGCTGACGAAACGTCAGCTTGCGTAGCAGCAACAGCGCGCCCCAGCCAATCACACCGAGCAACAGCGAAAGTACCAGAACCCCCGCCAGCAGTGACCAGAGCAGCGAACTGCCGCCCATCAGGGCCGCCAGCAGACCGACCACCACCAGTACCATCACCGGCAGGAAATAACGCAGCGGCCAGACATTCGCCACCACGTCATGGCGCAACACACGTAGCGGCTGAGTGGCCAGTAACTGTCGATACGGACGGATGCCGATCAGCAAAGAGATCACTATCATCGCGCCCATCGACCATACCCACGGCCAGCCACCGGCAGGCGGTAACGCCGCTGGCAAAACCGGCGCCAGGACTTTCATCAGCACGGCTTCGAACACCAGGCCGACCACGCTGCCGCAAATTCCCGCCAGCACCAGCACCGCCAGCCACTGACCGATGATCAGTTTTTGCAGTGCTTTTTTTCCGGCTCCCAGCGTTTTCAACACCGCAACCAGATCATAACGGCTGCGGCAGTAATGCCCCATTGAGACAGCAATGGCGGCAATCGACAACATCAGCGTCAGCAGCGCCGACAGCGTGAGGAACTGCTGGGAACGTTGTAATGATTTGCCCAGCGCACCTTCGGAATCTTCCATGCCGCTCCAGCGCTGATCGGGTCTGAGCAGACCTTTGATCGCCTCGCCGTAAGTCTGAATTGCCTGCGGAGAACCGGCAAACATGTAACGATAGGTCAGCCGGCTGCCCGGCTGTATAGCACCGGTTTTCGGCACATCATCCAGATTCATGATCACACGGGGCGCGGTCTGAAACGGGTTAAAGCCCGAATCCGGCTCCTGAACAATCACTCCGGCAATTTTCAGCGTGGTGTCGCCGACATCAAGATTATCGCCGACTTTCACGTTCAGCAGCGCCAGCAAACGCGGCGCGACCAGCACCGTTCCAGGCTCAGGTTTCAGTCCCGCCGGTTCGGTTTGTAACGCGCCATACAGCGGATACGCCAAATCGGTGGCTTTGACTGCCGCAAGCTGCGGCGTTTCACCGGCAAACGTCATGGTCATGAAAGAGAGCTGACGGCTGACTTTCAATCCCTGCGACTGCGCATCCTGCAACCAGGCTTCGGTAATCGGCCGGGCAGAACTCAGCACGCGGTCGCCGGCAATAAACTCACGGCTTTGCTGACTCAGCCCTTTGTCCATGCGGTCACTGAGGCTGCCAAGTGCCAGTACACAGGCGACCGCCAGCGTCAGCGCCAGCCAGACAATCAGCAGCGAAGGCGAACGCCATTCCCGCCAGAACCAGCGCCAGATCATGCTTCCTCCCACAATTTCCCGTCGCGCAGACGCAGCCGTCGCTGGCAACGCGCCGCCAGCTGTTCGTCATGCGTAACCAGAATCAGCGTGGTCGCCGCATCGCGGTTCAGGGAAAACAGCAAGTCGACAATGCGTTCGCCGGTCGCGCGATCCAGATTACCGGTCGGCTCATCGGCAAAAAGCAGTTTAGGTTTACCGATAAATGCCCGCGCCAGCGCCACACGCTGCTGTTCGCCGCCGGAAAGCTGCGCCGGAAGATGATGCAGACGCCCGCCCAGCCCGAGACTTTCCAGCAACTGCACCGCCTGCTGACGGCTGCTGCTGTCACTTTCGCCGCGCAACAGCGCAGGCAGTTGCACGTTTTCCAGCGCGTTGAGCGTCGGCACCAGCATGAACGACTGGAACACAAAGCCGACATTTTTTGCCCGCAGCGCCGCGCGCCCTTCCTCATCGAGTTCGCCAAGAGATTTGCCCAGCAACTTCACGTCGCCGCTGGTGCCGTCATCAAGCCCGGCAAGAATGCCCAGCAAGGTGGATTTACCGCAACCGGATTCGCCAATCAGGGCAATTGTCTGGGCAGGTTTGACAACCAGCTCCACACCGGACAGGATGGTGAGCTGACCTTCACCCTGACCGACGTGCTTACTTAGATGATGAACTTCAAGAACATTTTCCGCTGGCATCTCCCCTTCCTTATGTTGTTAGGATTAATGAGTTTTCGCGCCGTTGCTGCTGATAACTTGCTGATTATTGGCGACAGTTTGAGTGCAGTCTATCGCCTTCCGGTAGCCGAATCGTGGCCGACATTACTGAATAACAAATGGCAAAAAGAGGGTGGAAAGCCCACCATCATTAATGCCAGTATCAGCGGCGATACCGCTGAACAAGGGCTGGCGCGCTTGCAAACCTTGCTGGAACAACACCATCCGCGCTGGGTGCTGATTGAACTGGGCGCTAACGACGGATTGCGTGGTTTCGCGCCGCAAACTATTTCGCAAACGCTGACGCAGATTATCAGCCAGGTTAAACAGGCCAATGCCGAGCCGCTGCTGATGCAAATCCGCCTGCCGCCTAATTATGGTCGCCGCTACGGAGATGCGTTCTACGCTATTTATCCGGCGCTGGCGAAGCAGGAAAATATTCCGCTGGTGCCGTTCTTTATGGAACAGGTCGCCGTAAAACCTGAATGGATGCAGGACGACGGTCTGCATCCCGCTCTGGCTGCACAGTCGTTTATTGCCGACTGGATGTCAGAAAAACTCACACCGCTGCTGACGCATTAAGTTTAAAATACGATGAATAAAATAATACCGGGACGTGAGTAAAACCAAAACGTTACCTTTTCATCCGACTCCCTAGTAAATCACAGTCATAAAAAATAGGGACATCCCACAGGTAAAGTTATGCAAAAAGCTGTATTAATCACCGGTTGTTCCAGCGGTATCGGGCTGGTCGCCGCACAGGATTTACGCGCTCGTGGCTACCGGGTACTGGCGGCATGCCGCAAAACGCAGGATATCGACACCCTGCAGCAAATGGGTTTTGAAACTGTTCAGCTCGATCTTGATGACAAACAGAGTGTGGAACTCGCCGCTGCCGAGGTGATTGCGCTGACGGGAAACCGTCTGTACGGCCTGTTTAATAACGCCGGTTACGGGGTTTACGGACCGCTTAATACCATCAGCCGTGAACAGTTCGAGCAGCAATTTTCTACCAATCTCTTCGGCACGCATCAGCTGACCCAGCTTTTGCTGCCGGCCATGTTGCCGCACGGTGAAGGACGCATTATCCAGACCAGCTCGGTGATGGGGCTGATTACCACGCCGCGTCGTGGCGTTTATGCCGCCAGTAAATTTGCGCTGGAAGCCTGGTCTGACACGCTGCGTATGGAGCTGCACGGCACGGGGATTCAGGTCAGCCTGATTGAACCCGGCCCGCTGAGCAGTAATTTCACCGCCAACGTCAGTCAGTCACAAGCCGACCAGCCGGTAGAAAATCCGGGTATTGCACGACGTTTTACGCTCAAGCCGGAGGCAGTTTTACCCAAACTGCACCATGCTTTAGAAAACCCGCGCGCGCGCCTGCGTTATCCGGTCACGCTGGTGGCTCATGCCCTGACGGTGCTTAAACGCCTGTTGCCAGCCCGTTTGCTGGACAAAATATTACGCGGAAACAGCTAAGTAAAAGCGATAGGGGGTTGAAGCGGCTAGAGTCGCCCCCATTTGTTCTTAAATACTTTAATTTTCTATACCCTAAATAATTCGAGTTGCGGGAAGGCGGCAAGCTCACGAAGACCCGGGAGCTTAGATAACTAAGTGACCGGGCTGAATGAGCGTAGCCAACGCATCAGCAGCTCGAAGTATGACGGGTAGCGGAGAGACAGAATTCATGCTTGCACAACCTACAGTAATCGATATCAACGAAACCAACCTGCACCAGACGCTGGAACAATCCATGTCTGTGCCGGTGATGTTCTATTTTTGGTCTGAACGCAGCCAGCACTGCCTGCAACTGGGGCCGATTCTCGACAAACTGGCTGTGGAATACGCCGGTCAGCTGATTCTGGCTAAAGTGGACTGCGATGCAGAGCAAATGATTGCCCAGCAGTTTGGTCTGCGTTCAATTCCTGCGGTTTACCTGTTTAAAGACGGTCAGCCTGTTGATGGTTTCCAGGGGCCGCAGCCGGAAGAAGTGATCCGTGAGCTGTTGCAAAAAGTGTTGCCGAAAGAAGAAGAGCTGAAACTGGCTCAGGCGCAGGAACTGCTGCAGGCAGGCAATGTGGCTGAAGCGCTGCCGGTGCTCAAAGATGCCTGGCAGCTGAGCAATTACCGCAGTGATATCGGCCTGCTGCTGGCAGAAACGCAAATTCATCTGAACCGAACCGACGACGCCGAAGCCGTGCTGGCGACTATTCCGTTACAGGATAAAGATTCCCGCTATCAGGGGCTGATTGCGCAAATTGAACTGCTGAAACAGGCAGCCGATACGCCGGAAATTCAGCTGCTGCAACAGGAACTCCAGCAGGATCCTGAGAACGCAGAACTCATCGTCAAACTCAGCCTGCAATTGCATCAGGTCGGACGTAACGAAGAAGCGCTGGAACTGCTGATGGCGCCACTGAAAAAAGATTTAGGCGCGGCGAACGGCGCGGCACGTAAAACACTGATGGATATCATGGCCGCTCTCGGGACCGGCGATGCGCTGGCTGCCAAATATCGCCGCCAGTTATATTCTCTGCTGTATTAATTCATGCGGCTTGACCGCAAAACATCAAACGCACGTTACTGAACAGGACGTGCGTTTTTTTTTGGCTTTCCCCCGCCTTTTATCCCCTGAACTATCCTTTATTAATACGATGTAACGGTTATTTGTGCGACAATTGAGCACACACTTTGCCGGTTGGCGAATGTGCCAGGGACATGTTTTTACTCGACTATTTCATCCGGAATAGTCAGGACACAGTTTTACAGGAGTTTCACTCTATGTTTGATCTCATTCCCATTCCTATCCTTATTCTGATCGTGCTGGCGTTGCTGGTGGTTTACGCCGGGATCAAGATCGTGCCTCAGGGTTATCAGTGGACTGTCGAACGTTTCGGCCGTTACACCAAAACCCTGATGCCGGGGCTGAATCTGGTGGTGCCCTTTGTGGACCGCATCGGCCGTAAAATCAATATGATGGAACAGGTACTGGATATTCCTTCTCAGGAAGTGATTTCCCGCGATAACGCCAATGTTGCCATTGACGCCGTATGCTTTATTCAGGTGATTGACCCGGCGCGCGCCGCATATGAAGTCAGCAATCTGGAACAGGCTATCGTCAACCTGACGATGACTAACTTCCGTACGGTGCTGGGCTCCATGGAACTGGACGAAATGTTGTCACAACGCGACAACATCAACGCACGTTTGCTGCATATCGTCGATGAAGCCACCAATCCGTGGGGCGTTAAAATTACCCGTATCGAAATCCGTGACGTGCGTCCGCCTGCTGAACTTATCTCCGCGATGAACGCGCAGATGAAAGCCGAGCGTACAAAGCGTGCCGACATTCTGGAAGCCGAAGGCGTGCGTCAGTCTGCCATTCTGCGTGCTGAGGGCGAAAAGCAGTCGCAAATTCTGAAAGCGGAAGGTGAACGTCAGTCAGCGTTCCTGCAGGCTGAAGCGCGTGAACGTGCGGCAGAAGCTGAAGCTCAGGCGACCAAAATGGTCTCCGAAGCGATTGAAGCCGGTAGTGTTCAGGCGATCAACTACTTCGTGGCACAAAAATATACCGATGCGCTGACCAAAATCGGTTCTGCTAATAACAGCAAAATCATCATGATGCCGCTGGATGCCACCAGTCTGATGGGCTCCATTGGCGGGATTGCTGAACTGCTGAAAGAAACTAAAGGCGGCAAATGATGCTGCACGATTTCATGGCAAATCCGCACGTATTCTGGCTGTCTCTGGGTGGCCTGTTACTGGCGGCTGAGCTGGTGGGTGCGAGTGGTTACTTGCTGTGGAGTGGCGTGGCGGCGGCTTTAGTGGGCCTCGTCACGTGGATCCTGCCGTTGCCGTGGGAATGGCAAGGCACGGCGTTTGCGCTGCTGACTATTCTGGCGGCGTGGCTGTGGTGGAAGTGGCTGAATCAGCGGGTGGATAAATCTGCGGGTAATTCAGCGCTGAATCAGCGCGGTCAGCAATTAGTGGGCACTCACGCTACCGTGCTGGAACCGGTGAATAATCAGTTTACACGGGTACAAATCGGTGACAGCAGCTGGCGGGCGATCTGCACGTCGCCACTGAATGTCGGTGACAAAGTGGTGATCACCGGCGTCGAAGGCGCGACGCTGCGCGTGGAACCTGAGGTTCGCCAGATATAATCTCAGTGCTTACAGCAACCTGAGAGATTATCGATTATCGGGCAGTCCGCCCCTTCGTCACCCGGACAGGCATCCGCCAGCGTCAGTAAGCGCTCGCGCATCGCCTTCAGTTCTTCAATGTGCCGCGCAATTTCGGCGGCCTTTTCTAATGTCCGCGCTTTCACGTCCGCACTGTGGCGATCCGGATTATGGAATAACGCCACCAGTTCCTGACATTCTTCCAGCGTAAATCCGACCTGCCGCGCCTGACGTAATAGCGTCAGTTCTTCGATATGTTTTTGTGCATAGCTGCGGTAGCCGTTCTCACTGCGTGCCGGTGCTGTGACCAGCCCTTTCTCTTCATAAAACCGAATCGCTTTACTGGTGAGACCGGTTTTTTTCGCCACATCACTGATGTTCATTTCGCCTCCACGACAAACTGATTTTTACGCATGATACAAACATCATACGCCATGAAATGAAAATAACGGAGACTGCGGCTTGACCTTCCCCTTGCTGGAAGGTTTATCCTCTGTCCTTAGTGAAGTTAACCTAAGGAAAATCATCATGACAACCACCGTATTATCTCTGCAAGGCCTGTCCTGCGGGCACTGCGTGGCTTCAACGCGTAAAGCGCTGGAAGCTGTGGAAGGCACGACTGCCGTTGAAGTTTCTCTGGATAAAGCCATCGTCAAAGGCGATGCCAGCAGCCAGAGTCTGGTCGATGCTGTGGTTAACGCCGGTTATGAAGCACAGGTTGTTGGAGACACATCCCCAAAATCTGAGCCGCTGACCGATAAGGCGAAAGTTTTGCCGGAACCCCTGTCAGCGGCGATGTCATCTGTTCCGGCACAGACTCAGTCTGCTCAGCCCGCCGATGACAGCGTACAGCTGTTGCTCAGCGGTATGAGTTGCGCCAGTTGCGTCGGTAAAGTGCAGCGGGCGCTGGAAGGCGTGAACGGCGTCGAACGGGCACGCGTCAATCTGGCGGAACGCAGTGCGCTGATCAGCGGTAATGCTGACCAGAATGCGCTGATTGCTGCCGTTGAACAGGCCGGTTATGGTGCCGAAATCATTATCGACGAAACCAAACGCCGTGAACGCCAGCAACAAACCTCGCGCAAAAGCATGATCCGCTTCAGCTGGCAGGCAGCTCTCGGCTTAGCCGCGGGTATCCCGATGATGCTATGGGGATTACTCGGCGGTGAAATGATGGTGACCGCTGGCAACCAGACCGGCTGGCTGATCGTCGGGCTGCTGACCCTGTTGATCATGGTGGTGGCGGGCGGCCATTTTTATCGCAGCGCCTGGAAAAGCCTGATGCATGGCAGCGCCAACATGGACACGCTGGTGTCGCTCGGTACCGGTGCGGCCTGGATATTTTCCTTCGCCGTCAGCCTGTGGCCGGAGGCGTTCCCGATGCAGGCACGTCATCTTTATTATGAAGCCAGTGTGATGATTATTGGTCTGATTAACCTTGGCCACGCACTGGAACAACGCGGACGTCAGCGTTCGTCTCAGGCGCTCGAACGCCTGCTGGACCTGACCCCGCCCACCGCGCGCGTAGTCACCGCAGAAGGCGAGAAAACGCTGCCACTGGCTGACGTTCAGCAAGGTATGACACTGCGCCTGACTACCGGTGACCGCGTGCCGGTTGACGGCGAAATTCAAAGCGGCGAAGCCTGGATGGATGAGGCGATGCTGACCGGTGAGCCCATCCCCCAGCAAAAATCGCAGGGTGAAAAAGTGCATGCGGGTACGCTGGTGAAAGACGGCAGTGTGCTGTTTCGCGCGGATGCCATCGGCAGCCAGACCACCCTTTCGCGCATTATTAATCTGGTACGCGAAGCCCAAAGCAGTAAACCTGAAATCGGTAAGCTGGCGGATAAAATCTCTGCCGTCTTCGTACCGGTGGTGGTGCTGATTGCGTTATTCAGCGGTGCTATCTGGTACTTCTTAGGTCCGCAACCGCAACTGATGTACACACTGGTGATTGTCACTACGGTGCTGATCATCGCCTGTCCTTGTGCCCTCGGTCTGGCAACGCCGATGTCGATTACCGCCGGTGTCGGACGCGCCGCGGAGTTTGGCGTGCTGGTGCGTGATGCCGATGCGCTGCAAAAAGCCAGCACCCTTTCCACGCTGGTGTTTGATAAAACCGGGACGCTGACCGAAGGTCAGCCGAAAGTGACCGATATTCATACATTCAGCGGTTTCAGTGAGCAACAGGCTTTACGGTTTGCCGCCGCACTGGAAAAAGGTTCACACCATCCTCTGGCGCAGGCGATTGTCGAAAAAGCTGAAGGACTGGAAATCCCCGATATGATGAATTTCCGCACCCTTGGCGGGCTCGGTTTGCGCGGCGACGTGGAAGAACAATCCCTGCTGCTGGGCAATCAGGCGCTGATGCAGGAAAACGCAGTGGATACTCAGGCGGCTGACACTTTACTGAATACGTTAGCCAGCGAAGGCGCCACGCCGGTATTGCTGGCTGCTGACGGGAAGATTGCGGCGCTGTTTGCCCTGCGTGATCCGCTGCGTGAAGACAGCGTCAGTGCGTTACAGCGCCTGCATCAGCTGGGTTATCAGCTGGTGATGCTGACCGGCGATAACCCGCAAACCGCGCAGGCTATTGCGGCGCAGGCAGGCATTGATACGGTCATTGCCGGTGTCCGCCCCGAAGGCAAAGCCGACGCCATTAAAGCCTTGCAGGCTAAAGGGCAGCAGGTCGCCATGATTGGTGATGGCATTAACGACGCTCCGGCGCTGGCTCAGGCGGATGTCGGCATTGCCATGGGTGGCGGCAGTGACGTGGCGATTGAAACTGCGGCGATTACGCTGATGCGTCCAAGTCTGCACGGAGTCGCCGATGCGCTGGCGATGTCACAGGCGACGCTGCGTAATATGAAGCAGAACCTGCTGGGTGCCTTTGTGTACAACGTGATTGGTATTCCGGTCGCCGCTGGTGTGCTCTATCCGCTGACCGGTACCCTGCTCAGCCCGATAGTGGCGGGTGCTGCGATGGCGCTTTCTTCCATCACGGTGGTCGCCAACGCAAACCGTCTGTTACGCTTTTCACCAAAAAAAGGGAAGTGATGAAAAACACGCCGAAAAAACAAGACGTTTCCCCTGTTCGCTAAACCACAGGCGCGTTAGCATGGTCTCTCATTTTTCGGGAGACCCTGCATTATGGCGCCGTTCTTAAACCGGGCATTCAGCTTGCTTCGCAGGCTGTTCCCCGCCGAGTATTCCTATCCCGCCATTGATATCCGGCTTCCCGGCAACCGCTTTCTGCATCTGGTCGGCAGCATTCATATGGGCACGCAGGATATGCAACCGCTGCCCGCGCAACTGTTGCGCCGCCTTAAAAAAGCCGATGCGCTTATTGTCGAAGCGGATATCAGCGGCACCGATTCCCCTTTCAGTATGACCGGCGAATATCCTCCGCTGGCCGAACGCCTTTCTGAATCGCAATATCTCCACGTCGAACGTTTATGCGAAGAGTTGGGTGTGTCGATGTGGACGCTCAATCCTTTGCCATCATGGCAGGTCGCGCTGATATTACAGGCCACGCAGGCACAGCGTCTCGGACTGCGAGGTAATTACGGCATCGATTATCAGTTGCTGCACACCGCTAAAGATCAGAAAACGCCGGTCATTGAACTTGAAGGCCCGGAGGAGCAATTTGCGCTGTTGCAGCAACTTCCTGACGACGGCCTGGGATTGCTGGAAGATACCCTGACGCACTGGCACACCAACGCGCGCCTGCTGCAAACCATGATCAGCTGGTGGCTGGACAGCAAACCGGGACTGGCAGTTGAGCAACTTCCGAATACGTTCAGCAGTGATTTATACGATGTGCTGATGAATCAGCGGAATGCGCGCTGGAAAAAACAGTTGCTGGATCTGCCTGCAGGAAACTATGTGGTGGCGGTCGGCGCGCTGCATTTGTACGGCGAAGGGAATTTGCCGGAGCTGCTCAAAGGATAAAAAAATGGCCGATATTTCTATCGGCCAGTCAAAGAGGAATTTCATTTTATTAGTTATAGCTTCAGTGCCGGCCTTTGCAGGCACAGCACCGGCGCGGACAGGGTATCAATCTGCGGCGGGTCTTGGCAATAACCATTCATTGCTCTACTATTTCATCCTCGCTCAGTAATCATACTTTATTGTTTGTTTTCATCAGATTGAGCTGATGACGATTTTCCGAACAAAAAGTAAATAAAATAGGCGGTAATCATGACACCCGCGGTCATCCTCCTGGAAAAAAATAAAGTCAGCTTTACCCTTCACCCTTACGAACACAGCAGCGATGAAACAAATTTTGGCGATGAAGCCGTGAAAAAACTCGGGCTGGATGCGCGTCAGGTTTATAAAACGCTGCTGGTTTCGCTCAACGGTGATGCCAAAAACCTGGCCGTTGCCGTCACGCCGGTCGCGTCGATGCTGGATCTCAAAAAGGTCGCCAAAGCCCTGAAGGCCAAAAAAGCCGATATGGCGGATCCGGCGATCGCCCAGCGCGTCACCGGTTATCTGGTCGGCGGCATCAGCCCGCTCGGGCAGAAAAAACTGCTGCCGACAGTGATCGACAGCCCGGCGCAGACGTTTTCCACGATTTATGTTTCAGGCGGTAAACGCGGACTTGATATTGAACTGGCGGCAGGCGATCTTTGCCGTTTACTCAAAGGCCAGTTTGCTGATATCGCTAAAATCGACTGACGGCACTGAAAATCTGTACCCTTACAATAATAAGGTTCACCTGCTATGACAGATTCAACGTCAACGCCTGAAATCCCGCAGAAAGACGCAGTCAAAAAGACTGCGTTTTCTATTCTGGCGGCGATCAGCGTTTCTCACCTGCTCAATGACATGATCCAGTCGCTGATACTGGCGATTTATCCGTTGCTGCAAAACGAGTTTTCCCTGAGCTTTACGCAGATAGGGCTGATTACCCTGACGTATCAGATAACCGCATCGCTTCTGCAACCGCTGATTGGCTATTACACCGACAAGCATCCGCAGCCCTATTCTTTGCCGATCGGCATGGGCTTTACACTTTCCGGCCTGCTGCTGCTGGCAGTGGCGCAGAGTTTCCCGGTGGTATTGCTGGCGGCGGCGCTGGTGGGCACAGGTTCTTCAGTGTTCCACCCGGAATCTTCCCGCGTGGCGCGCATGGCATCGGGCGGACGTCACGGGCTGGCGCAGTCGCTGTTCCAGGTCGGTGGCAATCTGGGTTCTTCACTCGGGCCGTTGCTTGCGGCACTGATTATTGCGCCTTACGGTAAAGGCAACGTCGCCTGGTTCTCGCTGGCCGCGCTGCTGGGGATTGTCGTGCTGCTGCAAATCAGTAAATGGTACCGCCAGCAAAATCAGATCGCCAAAAAGCGTGGCCCGGTGCACAGCAATATCACCCTGCTGCCGCGTAAAACGGTGGCGATGTCGATGGGCATTCTGCTGGTGCTGATTTTCTCGAAGTATTTCTATCTGACCAGCCTGAGCAGTTATTACACCTTTTACCTGATCCATAAATTCGGTGTATCGGTGCAGAGTGCGCAAATTCACCTTTTCGTCTTCCTGTTTGCCGTGGCAGCGGGCACCATTATCGGCGGGCCGGTGGGCGATAGGATTGGGCGCAAATACGTCATCTGGGTCTCAATTCTGGGTGTCGCGCCGTTTACGCTACTTTTACCGCATGCCAACCTGATGTGGACCAGCGTGCTGAGCGTGATTATCGGCGTGATCCTGGCCTCGGCATTTTCCGCCATTCTGGTGTTTGCGCAGGAACTGATGCCGGGCAAAGTCGGCATGGTTTCCGGCCTGTTCTTCGGTCTGGCCTTCGGTATGGGCGGGCTTGGCGCCGCGGTTCTCGGCTATGTGGCGGATAAAACCAGCATCGAACTGGTGTATCAGATTTGTGCCTTCCTGCCGTTGCTGGGGATCCTGACAGCATTCCTGCCAAATATTGAACGCAAATAGCTCTTAACCTTTCCTTCCCGGCTGCCGATAGTTAAATATCGGCAGCGTCTGACCCCTTATTCCCTTGATATCTGCCTGATAAAACCCATTTAAATCCCGCGTTGGAAATTTTTTTATCGTCTGCTGATGATTTTTAATAAAAAAGGCCAAATTTCCCCAACGC
This sequence comes from Rahnella bonaserana, assembly GCF_019049675.1. Classification (GTDB taxonomy): domain Bacteria; phylum Pseudomonadota; class Gammaproteobacteria; order Enterobacterales; family Enterobacteriaceae; genus Rahnella; species Rahnella bonaserana. The sequence continues at coordinate 279,786 of NZ_JAFMOW010000065.1, forward strand.
GAAAACGATTTTTACCATAAACTTAGAAACAATCAGCAACATATTTGCTTTATGCATAACCAGAAGGAGTCTGAATGCATCATTCTACGCCTCTCATCACTACCATCGTCGGCGGTCTGGTCTTAGCGTTCCTGTTAGGAATGCTCGCCAACCGCCTGCGAATTTCTCCTCTGGTTGGCTATCTCGCCGCTGGCGTGCTGGCCGGCCCTTTTACACCGGGCTTCGTTGCTGACACCTCGCTGGCACCGGAGCTGGCTGAAATCGGCGTCATTCTGCTGATGTTTGGCGTCGGCCTGCATTTTTCCCTGAAAGATCTCCTCGCCGTAAAGTCGATAGCCATTCCCGGCGCTGTAGCGCAAATCGCGGTAGCGACGCTGCTTGGGATGGGATTATCGAGTCTGATGGGCTGGGATCTGGCGACCGGACTGGTGTTCGGGCTGTGTCTGTCCACCGCCAGTACCGTGGTGCTGTTGCGTGCGCTGGAAGAACGGCAACTGATTGATAGCCAGCGCGGGCAAATCGCCATCGGCTGGCTGATTGTGGAAGATCTGGTGATGGTGCTGACGCTGGTTCTGCTGCCTGCGTTCAGCGGCATGCTGGAAAGCCATCACTCCAGCCCGGTTGAACTGCTCACAGGACTGGCGGTGACTATCGGTAAAGTGATTGCGTTCATGGTGCTGATGATGGTGGTCGGGCGCCGCGTTGTGCCATGGATCCTCGCAAAAACCGCCAGTACCGGTTCACGCGAACTGTTTACGCTGTCCGTTCTGGCATTGGCGCTGGGCATCGCTTACGGCGCAGTTGAATTCTTTGATGTGTCGTTCGCGCTGGGCGCTTTCTTCGCCGGTATGGTGCTCAATGAATCCGAACTCAGCCAGCGCGCGGCACACGATACGTTACCGCTGCGCGATGCGTTTGCGGTGCTGTTCTTCGTTTCCGTCGGCATGTTGTTTGACCCGATGATCCTGGTGCGCGAACCGCTGACCGTGATCGCTACCCTGGCAATTATCGTATTGGGTAAGTCAGTCGCCGCTTTCCTGCTGGTGAAGATGTTCGGGCATTCCAGACGCACCGCGCTGACGATCTCCGTCAGCCTGGCGCAGATTGGGGAATTCGCCTTTATTCTCGCAGGCCTTGGAATTTCACTGGGGCTGCTGTCGGAACATGGCCGCAATCTGGTTCTGGGCGGGGCAATTTTGTCGATTATGTTCAACCCGCTGCTGTTCACATTGCTTGAAAAGTATCTGGCAAAAACAGAAACCATTGAAGATCAAAGCATCGAAGAAGCCGTGGAAGATGAAAAACAAATCCCGTTCGATTTGTGCAACCACGCGCTGCTGGTCGGTTACGGACGTGTCGGCAGCCTGCTCGGCGAGAAACTTCAGGCCGCAGGCATCCCGCTGGTGGTGATTGAAAATTCGCGCCCGCGCGTCGAAGCCCTGCGCGATCAGGGCATCAGCACGGTGCTGGGCAATGCCGCCAATCAGGAAGTGATGGATCTGGCGCGTCTCGACTGCGCCCGCTGGCTGCTGGTGACCATTCCGAATGGTTACGAAGCCGGAGAAATCGTCGCCTCTGCGCGTGCCAAACGGCCTAATATCGAGATTATCGCCCGTGCGCATTATGATGACGAAGTGACTTACATCCTGGAGCGTGGTGCAAATCGCGTAGTGATGGGCGAACGTGAAATTGCCAACAGCATGGTAGATATGTTGCAGATAGATGCCATGACCGAAGACGAAAAAAGGCCATTTTGCCCGATCTGATTTGTTCTTTACGCCGGGCGCAGTACTTTTGCTGCGCCTGCCCCCTCCCCGCAAAAAATTCCCTTTAACTTTCGCGACATAAAAAACACCTAATCAGATCATTTCGCGGTATTCTCTTTTTATGTCAAAAATTGACCGGTACTGCGATGTTGCTATCCCATCTGGAAACATTGAACATTTTGAGCACGCCGGTCTGGGTTGTCTCAGTACATAACCAGCAAATTCTTTTCGCTAATACGGCGGCCAGAAAACTTGCGGGTAACAGTTTGCTGGGACCCTTGCGCAACGGTCAGTTTTCGGTCCAGTCTTTGCAACCCCTCGAGTCCTATCTGCCTCATCTGCAAAAAGGCGATCAGGTCATTGAAATCTGGACCATCCACAAAGAAGGCCGCGCCTTTCCCCTGAGCTGTCGTCTTTCTCTGGCACAGTTTGGCTTGCAGGAACCGGTCATCGTGTTCGAAGGAACACATACCTCCGCGGCCAATGTTCCGGCACCCGGTTCGTTCCTGAGCGAAGCCCGACCTTACCGCCGTGATCAGAGCGGTTTCTATGAGCGATTTTTCCAGACTAATACGGCGCCAATGCTGCTGATTGACCCTGCTAATAACGGGCAGATTGTCGATGCGAATCTGGCGGCGACGCGATTCTATGGCTACACACGCGACGAAATGTGCATGAGACACACCTGGGAAATCAATGCGATGGGCCAGGACGTGCTGCCGGTGATGCATGAAATCGCCCGTCTGCCCGGCGGACATAAACCGCTGACGTTTGTGCATAAACTGGCGGACGGTAATCTGCGCCATGTGCAGACTTACGCCGGCCCGGTGGACGTGGATGGCGTGCGGCTGATGCTGTGCATTATTCACGATATTACCGAGCAGAAACGCCTTGAGCAGGAGCTGGAACACGCTGCACTCCGTGATCCGCTGACCGGACTGGGCAACCGCCGCCAGTTTATGCAACTGGTGGAAAACGCGCGGACTCAAAATCTGCAACGCACGCACAATTTCAGTCTGATGCTGGTCGATGCCGATCATTTCAAAGCAATTAACGATCAGCACGGGCATAACAAAGGCGATGAAGCGCTGGTGCTGCTGGCGAGAACGCTGGAAACGGGGATCCGCGAAAGTGATACCGTATTCCGCTGGGGTGGCGAGGAGTTTCTGATTTTGCTGCCGCTGACCGGACTGGAAGGTGCATTACACGTGGCGGAAACACTGCGCTTCGCCGTAGAAGGATTTGTACACCCTGATTTACCTTCAATGACGGTGAGCGTCGGCGTGGTGCAGTACGAAACAGGAGAAGACTTCACCAGACTGTTTAAACGTGTGGATGACGCGTTATATCGCGCAAAGACATCAGGAAGGAATCAGGTGCAGGCGGGTTGAGGGCAGACATAAGGGCGCAGTTCATCACTGCGCCTGTTTAAGCCCCTTGCTAAACCCGTTGCTTCTCTTTTACTGCCCTTCTGATTACCTTCTCACAATAATCAAAAATTACATTTTGCGGCAGGTTTTGATTTAAGAAGCCTGAGGCCGGTTTGGGTGGCAACCCAAGGTCTTGACGTGGGCAGCCACCTGTCTCCCTATCGTTCCCAGTAACTTTCTTCCAGACTGTCTTCACGTTCCGGCAATCCTCGCGTCAGACGCGGAGAATGCTGATTCAGAACCTGATAGCTGACGCGGTTGGCATATTTACACACCTGCGCCAGCGAGGAATACGTCAGATACTCACGGGCGTGTTTGCTGGAGTTCGGCACAGAAGTACGGTGGAAACCGTTCGCGGCGATATCATGCAGCAACGCCGATAATGCCCCGTCGCCCGCACCATTGGTGTTCATGATTTTTTCCGGTCCGCCCATATACGGCGCGATGTGGGAATAAATCTTCAGCGGAACCTGACAACATTCACGGCGCATCGCCCGGCTGAATTCATACTGATTAAATTCTGCAATCGCGCCCGGCAGCAACGGATGCTGTGTCGTGCGTTTGAATTCGTCTTCGGTATAACTCGCCATAAACAGACCGTTCGGTCCGGCGGTACACAAAACCAGATCCACCCAGTCCAGCGCTTTATCCGCCGCCATCAGCGGATCTTTCATGCCGGTCAGCGCAAACCCTTCATCTTCGTTCATCGCCAGAATCGACACGTTATCACGGATGAAATCGCGCCATGCCTGCGGATCATCCGCGATGACATATTGCGTACCCAGCGTTAAGACCACCGGCACATGGTACTTTTTCGCGTACTCAATGGCCTGCATGGTGGCTTCCGGCATCGGTTCGCCCGGCTTGCTGCGCAGCAAGTATGAGGTGAGCAGCAACGCAGACGCGCCGGCAATCACATCTTCCGGCACACTGTACGCATGCAGTTCATTCATTTTGCCCGGACTGATGGCAAAGGTGCGCTCGCCGGTGTCGCTGATCAGGGTGAAACAGCGGCCAATTGCGCCGTCCACGCCTTGCAGAAAGTTAAGATCCACACGGCTGGAGGTGTTACACAAATAGCGGTAAGCGTAATCACCGATTTTGACGTTATTACACATCACGCCCAGCAGCACCGAACGGTCATCAGCCAGCACGGAATAGTTATGCAGCGTATTGCCGACGGTGCCACCGGCAAACTGATGGCTGATGAGAGCGTGGCTCATCAGTTCCTGATATAGCGCTTCCGACATATCATCGTCAAGAATATTGGATTCACCCGGCGTCAGGCCGTAACGGGCCACAAAATTTTCATCCACGCGCGCTTCAATATCGACCATTGTCTGGTCGATGCCGACAATGTACGAGGCCCCGGCTTCAGATTCCGGCTGCATCTCCTGCAGCATAGAATCACGCAATAAAGGGTCACGCGCGCTGACCGGAAAATAGTGTTTAGACTTACGTTTACCAGGAAATTTCATTCATTATTCTCGGGAAATTCAAAAAGCTCAGGCTTCATTCAGAAGTGCTGAGTGACCAGTTGTTGCAGCAGATCGATATGCTCCGGCTGGTCGTTTAAGGCGTCAATATATTCGAAGCGCTCGCCGCCTGCATGAATAAAAATCTCACGGTTCTCGCCTTTGATCTCTTCCAGCGTCTCCAGGCAGTCTGCCGCAAAGCCAGGGCACAGGATCTGAATATGCTTAACTCCCTGAGCCGGAAGGCCTTTCAGGGTTTCATCCGTGTATGGTGTCAGCCACGGCTCGCGACCAAAGCGCGACTGGAAGGTCAGCATTATTTTGCCCGATGGCAGTTGCAGTGCGTCAGTCAGCGCCTGCACGGTATCGCGGCAACGCTGTTCATAATCATCGCCTTCAGCGACAAAGCGCTTCGGAATACCATGGAAGGACAGCACCAGACGATCCGGTTCGCCATGCTGAGCAAAGGAACGTTCGATGCTGGCTTTGAGCGCAGAAATATACGCCGGATGGGTGGCATAATCGCGGATAAAGCTCATTGAAGGCAGGCGACGCTGAGATTTCAGCACCCGCGCCACGCCGTCAAATACCGCGGCGCTGGTCGAACAGGAATATTGCGGATAGAGCGGCAGGACTACCATTTTGGTCACGCCCTGGGCCAGCAGTTTTTCAATCGGCTCTTTCATGCCCGGCTTGCCGTAGCTCATCGCCAGTTCAACCGGCGTGCCCGGCAGGCGTTCTGCCAGCGCTTTCTGCTGACGGCGGCTGTACACCATCAGCGGCGAGCCCTCTTCCATCCAGACCGCTTTATACAGTTTGGACACCCGCGGAGATCGCAGCGGCAGGATCACCAAATTCAGGATAGGCCACCATAGTAAACGGGGCGTATCCACGACGCGGATATCACTCAAAAACTCAGCCAGATATTTTTTAACGGCCTGCGGAGTCGGTGCTTCCGGTGTTCCGAGATTGACCAGGAGAACACCGAATTTAGTCTGCGTCATGCTGAATATCCTAAATTGATGGCATTGAAGCCGTGTGAAAAATGATGGGCGCCGCCGTTTTTTGGTGCTGCAATTGGCAATGCTGAAAAGAGGCGCAGGTCATTGTAACGAAAACAATGACAATCGGAACAACGGCAGTAGCTATCAATGCGAATTGTTATTAATACCCTTCATACTTAAGGCGGCAGATGCGCTGGCGCAGAAAAACAAACGGGGCGACCGAAGTCACCCCGTGGGAGCGTGCAGTACAGACGATTAGCTCAGGATTGCAGCCAGTTCGTCACGCACAGCAGAAACTTGCTGTGTGCCGTCAATTTTGACGTATTTGGTGTTACCCGCTTCTGCTTCTTTGCTGTAGTAAGATACCAGCGGCTCAGTCAGCTCATGGTATTCCACCAGACGTTTACGCACGGTTTCTTCCTGATCATCTTTACGGGTGATCAGTTCTTCGCCAGTCACATCGTCTTTACCTTCCACTTTTGGCGGATTGTATTGGATGTGGTACACGCGGCCAGAGCCAGGGTGTACGCGACGGCCCACGATGCGATCAACGATCAGCTCATCAGGCACATCAAATTCCAGCACGTAATCCACTTTGATGCCCGCGTCCTTCATGGCATCGGCCTGCGGAATGGTGCGTGGGAAACCGTCTAACAGGAAGCCGTTACGGCAATCTTCCTGCTGGATACGTTCTTTCACCAGTGCGATAACCAGTTCATCGGTCACCAGTTTACCGGCATCCATAATCTCTTTTGCTTTCTTGCCGAGCTCACTTCCGGCCTTCACAGCGGCGCGCAACATATCACCGGTAGAAATTTGTGGAATACCAAATTTCTCCATGATGAATTGAGCCTGAGTACCCTTACCTGCGCCCGGAGCGCCCAGCAGAATGATACGCATTGCGTAAATCCCCTTGCATGTAATTATTATGAATCTCGAAAACCGGTCAACCATACCATTCTGAGCACTTTTGCTCAAGGAACACACCCCGCAGAAATTGGGGTTAAGCCTGCGCCATCCGGCGTTTTACCCACCAGGTTTGCGGGACCACGACCAGCGAGAACATCACGCTACCGGCATGATTGCTGAACTTTACTCGCATGCTTTCAGGGACTGGATCAGGGAATAAACGCAGCAATAAAAAAGGGTGTCGCTTTCACGACACCCTTTCCTGTTTATATCAGGCGATTACGCCTGTAACAGCGTGTTCATACGGCGGATAAACAGGTTTGGATCTTCCAGCGTACCGCGTTCTGCGAACAACGCCTGATCGAGCAACAGTTCGATCCACTCGCTGAACTGATCTTCGTCTGCCACGTCAGAAGCACGTTTCACCAGCGCGTGTTCCGGGTTCAGCTCAAAGATATATTTCACTTCCGGCGCTTCCTGGCCGGCAGCGGCAAACAATTTTGCCATCTGCGTGGTCATTTCATCGGCACCGGTGGTGACGATAGCGGGCGTGTCGGTCAGACGGTGCGTCAGGCGCACTTCTTTCACACGGTCACCCAGCAGCGTTTTCACACGCTCAACGAACGGTTCCAGCGCTTTTTCAGCTTCTTTCTGTTCTTCGCTTTCGTCAGCCAGTTTGTCCAGTGTATCGTCGGCCTTGCTGACGGACTGGAAGACTTTGCCATCAAACTCTGTCAGATAGCTCATCATCCATTCGTCGATACGGTCAGACAGCAGCAGAACTTCAATACCTTTTTTGCGGAACAGTTCCAGATGCGGGCTGCTCTTCGCCGCGGCATAGCTGTCGGCAGTGATGTAATAAATCTTGTCCTGACCTTCCACCATGCTCGCCACATAGTCTTCCAGCGACAGAGTCTGCTCGCTGCTGTCGTTGCGGGTGCTGGCGAAACGCAGCAGTTTGGCGATCGCTTCTTTGTTTGCGCCGTCTTCTGCCGGACCTTCTTTCAATACCAGACCAAACTGTTTCCAGAATTGCAGGTATTTTTCATTATCGTCTTTCGCCAGTTTTTCCAGCATTTGCAGAACACGTTTGGTCAGCGCACTGCGCAGGTTCTGGGTAATGCGGCTGTCCTGCAGAATTTCACGGGACACGTTCAGCGGCAGATCGTTGGAATCTATCAGACCACGAACAAAACGCAGGTAGTTCGGCATGAACTGCTCGGCTTCATCCATGATAAACACGCGCTGAACATACAGTTTCAGGCCGTGTTTATGATCGCGGTTCCACATATCCCACGGCGCCTGTGAAGGGATATACAGCAGGCTGGTGTATTCCTGCTTACCTTCAACACGGTTGTGGCTCCAGCTCAGCGGATCGCTGAAATCATGAGAGATGTGTTTGTAGAATTCTTTATATTCTTCGTCGGTGACTTCAGCTTTACCGCGGGTCCACAGGGCTTGCGCCTTGTTGATTTGTTCCCAGGTGACGGTGCCGTCTTCTTCGTTGCGGGTTTCGACTTCAACCGGCAGCGCAATGTGATCAGAGTATTTGCTGATGATCGAGCGCACGCGCCAGTCATCCAGGAATTCGTCCTGATCTTCACGCAGATGCAGGGTAATTTCTGTGCCGCGATCGGCTTTCTCGATATCTGCCAGGGTGTACTCACCTTCACCGGCAGATTCCCAGAATACACCTTCGTCAGCGCTGGCACCGGCTGCGCGGGTGCGCACGGTGACTTTATCCGCCACGATGAACGCAGAATAGAAACCGACGCCGAACTGACCGATCAGCTGGCTGTCTTTCGCCTGCTCAGAACCGACAGATTGCAGGAACGCTTTGGTACCGGATTTAGCGATCGTCCCGAGGTTGTCGATCACTTCATCACGGCTCATACCGATACCGTTATCGCTCAGGGTCAGGGTGCGTTTTTCTTTATCAAACGACAGACGGACGTGCAGCTCGCCATCACCTTCATAAAGTTCTGGCGCAGACAATGCGCGGAAACGCAGTTTGTCAGCGGCATCCGAGGCGTTGGAGATTAACTCACGCAGGAAAATTTCTTTGTTTGAATACAGAGAATGGATCATCAGATGAAGCAGTTGTTTTACTTCAGACTGGAAGCCACGTGTCTCTTGTCCTTTCATACTCATCAAATTACCTCAATCCAGATACTGTTATTGACCAAATCAGACGCTGAGGAATAAGTGGGGTTATGCATCGGGCTTTTCAAGCGCACGAAGAAATTTTTAAGAAGAAATGCAGGGGGATAGCAGAATAATACGGAGCGCAGAAGGCTGCGCCCGTATAACAGTCAGAACCGGAAGGGGTTACGTCCGGCGAGGGAATGTGACAGCGTGGTGCCGTCCACCATATCCAGTTCGCCGCCGACCGGCACACCGTGCGCGATACGGCTCGCCAGTACGCCAAACTGGCCGCACATTTCAGCGATATAGTTGGCGGTCGCTTCGCCTTCGACCGTCGGGTTGGTCGCCAGAATCACTTCCTGGATGTTTTCACGCTCCAGACGCTCTTCCAGACGGCCTAAACCAATATCGTCAGGCCCGATGCCATCAAGCGGTGACAGATGCCCCATCAGCACAAAGTAGCGACCAGAAAACTGACCGGTTTGTTCAATCGCATGGATATCCGCCGGGCTTTCTACCACGCAAATCTGACCGTTTTCTTTACGCCGTGGATTGGCGCAAATGGTGCAGATTTCCTGTTCGGTAAACGTACGGCAATCGGCACAGTGACCGATTTCAGACATCGCACGCGTTAAAGACTGCGCCAGCCGCATTCCGCCGCTGCGATCACGTTGCAGCAGCTGGAATGCCATACGTTGCGCGGACTTCGGGCCAACGCCCGGCAGGCAACGCAACGCCTCCATTAAAGATTCAAGGAGAGGGCTGGTTTGCATCAGAACGGCATCTTAAAGCCTGGTGGCAACTGCATGCCGCCAGACACGGCTGCCATTTTTTCTTTCTGAGTTTCTTCGATACGACGTGCTGCATCGTTGAACGCCGCAGCGATCAGATCTTCCAGCATGTCTTTATCGTCTTCCAGCAGGCTTGGATCGATTTCCACGCGACGCACGTTGTGTGCACCGTTGATGGTGATTTTCACCAGGCCAGCGCCGGACTCGCCGGTCACTTCCAGCTGAGCGATTTCAGCCTGAGCCTGTTGCATTTTTTCCTGCATTTGCTGGGCCTGTTTCATCAGGTTACCAATGCCGCCTTTTCCAAACATAGTCTTCTCTCTCAGCAATGGCCGCGTCAAAATCGCGGCGTTTAAATTGGGCGGATACTTTCTTCATCCAGCTCCGCGTCGAAGAAGCGGCGCAGCGTCTGAATGTTGTTATCCGCAATAATAGACTGACGCGCTTGCGCCAGTTTTTCTTCATAAATGGCCTGTCGCCATTCCAGCGGCGTCTTCACCGCCAGATTATCATCTTCCAGCACGGTCAGTTCAACCGGCGTCTGGTGCAACGCTGATAAGGCATCCGTCAGCACTTTCTGCGCGGACGGCGAATTCAGGTGCTTTTGCGAGGAACGCAGGTGCAGGCAAATTTTGCCCGGCTCCGGCTGCTCGCGAAAGGCATTCAGCGCCAGTTGCTGCACCAGTTTTGGAATGGTCATCCGGCTGATTTCAGCCGCCCATTCATCGCGTTCAATCGCTTCTTCCGCCAGTCGGGAAGCCAGTTCCGGCGATTTTTCATGTTCCAGCGCGGTGCGCAGCGCTTTCGGTGTCGCCACCGGTTCCGGTGCGACTTCCGGTTCCGTCATCGCTTTCCAGCGATACGCTTCTTCTTTTATCGGCGCGGCAGGTTCTTTCTTCACCGCCAATGTCTGCGCACGTTCAGTCACCGAAGCGAGGCGCTCCAGTGCTGAGGTTGCCGGCCGCGCTTTTCCTGGCGCTGCCGGCTCAGCTTTTTTTGGGGTGGTACTCCCCTGCCTGAGCAATTGTGTTCGCGCCTGTAAAAGTTGCGCGGTGGAATCCGGCATCGCTGCCGGTTCGGCATGGCCCTGTGGCGGCGCATTATCGCTCTGTTGCGGCGATTGCTGCGGCTGTGCGGGCGCAGGACGCGATGGCTGCGATGCTACATATGCCGGAGCCGCGACCGGCTGCGGAGCCGGTTCAGCAATGATCACTTTCGGATGGAAGGCCAGCGCACGCAGCAGGGTCATTTCAACGCCCATGCGCTTGTCCGGCGCATACGCCAGCTCTTTGCGGCCAATCAGTAACGTCTGGTAATAAAGCTGGACGTCAGCCGGCGGAATAACGCGCGCCAGTTCGCGCAGACGTTGTTCGATCGCTGCGTAATGGTTATCGAGCACCGACGGCAACAGCTGAACCATCGCAATGCGGTGCAGCAGCGCCAGCGTTTCCACCAGCAGGTTTTCCCAGTCCACGCCACGTGACGCGGCCTGTTCAACCTGTGCCATCATCTGACCGCCATCAGCGCTGACCAGCGCTTCGAGCATCGCGAGCGGTTGCTCGTCATCCAGCGTACCGAGCATTTGCGCCACGGTTTCGGTGGTGACGGCGCCCTGCCCCATGGCGATTGCCTGATCGGTCAGACTCAGCGCGTCGCGCATACTGCCGTCGGCAGCACGGGAAAGCAGCTGCAACGCACGCGGTTCGGTGGTGATGGTTTCTTCAGTTAATACATGTTCAAGCTGTTTGCGGATCTGTTCAGCGTCCAGCGCTTTCAGATGGAACTGCAAACAACGCGACAAAATAGTGACGGGCAATTTTTGCGGATCGGTTGTCGCCAGCAGGAATTTGACGTGCGAAGGCGGCTCTTCCAGCGTTTTCAACAGCGCATTGAAGCTGTGACGCGACAGCATGTGCACTTCGTCAATCAGGTAAACTTTGAAACGGCCACGCGCCGGTGCGTATTGCACGTTATCGAGCAGCTCGCGGGTATCTTCAACTTTGGTACGGGAAGCCGCATCGATTTCAATCAGATCGACAAAACGCCCCTGCTCGATTTCACGGCAGTTATCGCACACGCCACAAGGCGTGGAGGTAATCCCGGTTTCGCAGTTAAGTCCTTTCGCCAGCAGACGGGCGATGGTGGTTTTCCCCACGCCACGGGTGCCGGAAAACAGGTAGGCATGATGGATGCGCCCGAGCGACAGGCCATTGGCCAGCGCGGTCAGCACATGTTCCTGTCCGACAACGTCGGCAAAAGTTTGGGGGCGCCACTTACGGGCAAGAACCTGATAGCTCATTAACACTTCATCGTTGATTTATAATGAATAATTTGACGATACACGAAAAAACATCGTTTAACCCGACTTTCTGCGCGGGTCGGCGAACCGGCGACTGAAGGCTAAGCATAATGATGCCCGCGCCAGACTGCCACTACTTAGTGTACCAGCAGGGTCGCCATCATTCCTATTACTTTACTTTTTGCGTAGCGTGCCGCGCTTTCTCCCCCCGCGTCCTCCTCCTGACAATTAACGTCAGGGGATGAGGGCAAATTTTGCACAACAAGTAGACTGAATTCACCTCTGTTCTGATAATGCTTCCTGCCCCGCGTAAGGAGAGCCATGAAACACCTGACACTGCCTTTGTTAATGCTCGTTTCCCCCGCAGCTCACAGCTGGACGTTGCAAGGCTTCCCGGCGTTTGCCGAACCGGTCAGCGGAATATTCACCAGCGACGCCACTTTACCCAAAGGACAACGCACACTGGAATTACATCAGGATAATCAGTGCTGGCAACCTTCAGGCGCGGTAAAACTTAACGAGATGCTGTCGCTGCAACCTTGTGAAAGCAATCCGCCGGTTAACTGGAAACAGTTCCGCACAGGCGATTATCAGGTGCGGATTGATACCCGCAGCGGCACACCGACGCTTCAGCTGAGCCTGAAAACAGCGCAGGAAGCCGTGGCCGCCGTGACAAAAATCTGTCCGCGCTGGGATGGCAAACCGCTGACTGTGGATGTATCCGGTACCTTTAGCGATGGCGAAACGGTGCGTGATTTTTATTCCAGCCAGAGTGCAGTGGTCGCTAATGGACACATCACGATGACGCCCGACCCGGCCAGCGGCGGCCTGCTGCTGCTTGAATCTGCGGTGCGTAAAACCCCCGCCACTTTTAGCTGGCAAAACGCCACAGTCTATTTCGTGCTGACCGACAGGTTTGAAAACGGCAATCCGGATAACGATCACAGCTATGGCCGTCACAGTGACGGAATGCAGGAAATCGGCACTTTCCATGGTGGCGATCTGGCCGGACTGACAAGCAAACTGGATTATCTGCAACAGCTGGGCGTGAACGCGTTGTGGATCAGTTCGCCGCTGGAGCAAATCCACGGCTGGGTCGGTGGCGGCACCAAAGGCGATTTCCCGCATTATGCCTATCATGGCTATTACACGCTCGACTGGACAAAACTCGATGCCAATATGGGCAGCGGTGAAGATTTACAGAAACTGGTCAGCGAGGCGCACAAACGCGGGATCCGCATTCTCTTTGACGTGGTGCTCAATCACACCGGCTACGCCACGCTGGCGGATATGCAAACGTTCCATTTTGGCTCGTTGTATCTCAAAGGCGATGAAATCGAAAAAACCCTGGGCAAAAACTGGACCGACTGGAAACCCGGCCCCGGCCAGAACTGGCACAGTTTTAATGATTACATCAATTTCAGTGACAAAAACGGCTGGAGCACCTGGTGGGGAAAGAAATGGATCCGCACCGATATTGGCGATTATGACTCGCCCGGTTATGACGATCTGACCATGTCGCTGGCGTTCCTGCCGGATATCAAAACCGGATCCACACAAGCCAGTGGCCTGCCTGTTTTCTATCGTCATAAACCTGATACCGCCGCCCGAGAAATCCCCGGCGCTACGCCCCGCGATTATCTGGTGATGTGGCTCAGTCAGTGGGTACGCGATTACGGCATTGACGGTTTTCGCGTCGATACCGCAAAACACGTGGAAAAACCGACGCTGGCGTTGCTGAAAACCCGTTCTGCAGAAGCACTGAAACAGTGGAAAGCCGCCAATCCTTCCCTAGCGCTGGACGACGCGCCGTTCTGGATGACCGGTGAAGCCTGGGGTCACGGCGTAATGAAAAGTGATTATTACGCCAATGGTTTTGACGCGATGATCAATTTTGATTTTCAGGATCAGGCAGCGGCGGCGCTGAACTGCTTTGCAAATATCGACGCAACGTATCAGCAGATGGCGGAGAAAATGCAGGATTTCAATGTGCTGAGTTATCTCTCATCACACGATACCCGGTTATTTTTCGCTGACGACGCTAAAGGGTCAGTTCCATTACAACAGCGAGCGGCAGACTTATTATTGCTGGCACCGGGCGCGGTGCAGATCTATTACGGCGACGAAAGCGGACGTCAGTTCGGCCCGACGGGATCGGATCCTTTACAAGGTACGCGATCAGACATGAACTGGGATGAGCTGAACGGTACAAAACAGGCGTTGCTGAAGCACTGGCAAAAACTGGGGAAATTCCGGGAACAGCATCAGGCGGTCGGTGCAGGTGTGCAGAAATCACAGCAGACAGCAGAATACTACGCCTTCAGCCGTCAGCACGGTGACGATAAGGTGATGGTGGTCTGGACCGTTGAAAGCGGGAAAGAGTAGCGCAGAAAGCAAAAGGCCTCACGTTAACGGCGAGGCCTTTTTACATCACACTGCCTGCAAAATGTAAATCAGTGCCCGTCGAAACACACCAGGCTGTAGCAGTTGATATTGGCATCGTTCAGGCGTTTTTCACCGCCCAGTTCCGGCAGATTGATGATAAATGCTGCATCAGTCACTTCCCCACCCAGACGGCGGATCAGTTTCGCGGTAGCTTCAATGGTGCCACCCGTTGCCAGCAAGTCGTCGATCACCAGAATCTTTTCACCCGGCTGAATGGCATCCGTGTGGATTTCAAGACTGTCAGTGCCGTATTCCAGATCGTAAGTTTCGCTGATGGTTTCACGCGGTAATTTGCCCGGTTTACGCACGGGAACAAAACCCACGCCCAAAGCCAGCGCAACCGGCGCGCCAAACAGGAAACCACGTGCTTCGGTGCCCACGACTTTGGTGACTCCGGCATCGCGGTAACGATCGGCCAGTAACTGAATGCTTGCAGCGTAAGCTTTTGGGTCTTCCAGCAAGCTGGTGACGTCACGGAACAGTATGCCTGGCTTCGGATAGTCAGGGATGGTCTTGATACTGTCTTTAATAAACTCTAGCTGCTGTGCGGTAGCGGTCATAATGTTAATTGCCTGATAAAGCTGCTGTTCATACTTAAACGCGGGCGGTCAAATGTCCCCCGTCATGCCCTTTAAAAGCATGTCGTTCAAGGAAGGAAATTGGGAGCGCACCGACGTACGAGATGCCCAAATCTATGCAAAGCTGCTTTAAAAAGCAACCCGCAGCCGGACATGATCGCCTGTTTTATTGCTCAAGGTCAACCACTGGTAGTCGCCACATCATGATCAGTAACGCAAACATCATGCAAACCAATAAAATACGTACCCATAATAGCGGCACAAAATAGATCGAAATCGCGAATGTCGTCACAATCAGCGCAACGGCTTTTGGCTTCACCCCTTTGGGCAACGCGCGGTGTGTCTGCCAGTGCCGTAAATAGCTGCCAAACCAGGAACGGTGCAGCAACCAGTGATGAAAGCGTGGCGACGAACGGGCAAAACACCAGGCGGCCAGCAGTAAAAACGGCGTGGTGGGCAGCAGCGGCAGTACAACGCCCAGCGTTGCCAGTACCACACACAGCCAGCCGACCATAATCAGTAATATGCGCTTCATGCAGTTCCTTTTGATTCGCACAAATTGCCAGAAAATTCAGCCCCCAGTTTATACAAGTGCAGCGAAGGTGTCATAACCGCCGGTTGCAGGTAAGCTATGAACGTCATTAATGGAGATAACCTGTGAGCACTGAACGAATTTTACATGTCCTTGATCAGCAGATAGAAACTCTGGCGCGGGAAATCGAACCCATCGGCCATGTTTCCGCTTCGCAGGCACGGTTTGATATCGCCCTTTTCTCAACCAAAGGCACCCGTCTGCGCGATTATCTGGCAGAAATTAAGATGAACTTACAGCAACTTAATCAGGAAGTGGTTGAGAAACGGTCCGCGCAGGTGGCGTTCATCGCCGAGCGGCTGGTGGCGCAAATCACCGCTATGCAGCGTGAACTCGCCACGCAAACACTGCGTAAAACGCACCAGACGCCGGAACGAAAAAGCCATGATAATTATACCAAACTCGCGGAAACTCAGCAGTTCGAGCGCCGTCTGATTGCGATGATTGAGGACCGGGAAACCACGCTCGGACAACTGGCCACGTTCAGCGATCAGCAACGCGTGCAAAAGGAACTGGCTGCGCTGGAAGGACGTTTAATGCGCTGTCGTCAGGCGCTGGCCAAAATTGAGAGGCAAATCGAGCGGCAGGAAAAAGGTTTTTGAATCTTTATCACATTTTTTTAACCCGGCGTTCAGGCCCGGCATTTTCTTATCTATAATGGTAAGTCCAAAACCTGCTAATTATAATGTTGGCCAATATGTCAGTAGAAAATGCGCCTCCCGAACTTCAGCTTGCTGTTGATCTGATTTACCTGCTTGAGTGCAACGAAATTGCACCGGAAACCGCTCTTGCAGCACTGGAAATCGTACAACGCGATTATCAGGAAAAGCTGAAAAACAGCAAAAGCACGCTGTCGATTAGTTACCTTTAAGCCGTCCGGCTGACCGTTTCAGGGGAACCTTACGCATTCCCCTGAATTGCCCGCTTCCCTTTAGCCCTGAGGCAACGCATCCGGTTCATCACCCGGTTGTCTCAACACGCGCTTAACCTCCTGAATCTCGCTGCCATCCTGATTGTGCAGATACACTTCCAGCTGATTGAAAGCGATATTGATGTCGTTCTCGCGGCAGAGTTTATCAATACTGCGGTTTAGCTCATCGACGGTATAACTGCGGTCGCCCAGTTCACGCACATAAACACGCAGTTCGTGATCGAGCGTGCTGGCCCCAAAATTCAGGAAGAAGACCAGCGGTGCCGGATCACTCATCACTCGGGCGTTTTCATGCGCCGCCTGCAGCAGGACCTCTTTCACTTTCTCCAGATCTGAACCGTACGCCACACCGATCTTGATCAGCACGCGGGTGACGGTATCACTCAGCGACCAGTTGATCAGCCGTTCCGTCACAAAGGCTTTGTTCGGGATGATCACTTCTTTGCGGTCAAAATCGATAATGGTTGTTGCGCGGATGCGGATACGACTGACCGTGCCGGAAAATGTACCGATGGTCACGGTGTCGCCAATACGTACAGGGCGTTCGAACAGGATAATCAGACCTGAAACAAAGTTCGCAAAGATTTCCTGCAAACCGAAGCCCAGCCCGACCGACAGCGCTGCCACCAGCCATTGCAATTTATCCCACGAAACCCCGAGCGACCCGAGCGCAGTGATCGCCCCAATCACCGTGATCGAGTAAGTCAGGATCGTGGTGATAGCGTACGACGTCCCCTGCCGCAATTGCAGTCGCGACAGCACCACCACTTCCAGCAGCCCCGGCAGGTTGCGCGTCAGAACATACGCCACAATCACCGCCAGGAAACCGAGCAGCATATTGCCCAGCGTTACGGTTTGCTGAGTGACCGCGCCCGCCACCGTGCTGGAATAATGCCAGAGTGAAATGCTGTCGAGATACGAAATCACCGTCAGCAGATCCGACCAAATCCAGTAAAACACCGTCGCGAAGATAAAGAACAAACCCATCGTGGTCAGACGCAACGACTGCTGGTTAATCTGATCCAGGCCAATCTGCGGCTCCTCAACCGGCTCATTGCCTTCTGCACCCTCTTTCGCCGCGTTTGTCTGACGGCGGGCCAGCGCACGACGATAAGCCAGACGCCGGGCTGCAACGCTTAATCCTCTGAGCGCCGTGAGATAAATAATATTCCAGAAAATCAGCAGATAAAGACTGTCAATCCAGCGCCCCGCCAGACGCAGCGTGGTGTAAAAATATCCGGTAACCACCAGCCCGACCAGGAAGGCCGGAGCTATCGCAATGGCTGTGACCACGACCAGCCGAATGCTGTGAGAATCTTTTTCACGCCAGCCGTCACGTGCGATCGGGAAGACCAGAACTGTCAGCGCCAGCAGTGTCAGGAAAATCACCACCTGCCCGATGATGTCATCGACCAGTCCGAGTGGGGCTTTCTCACCGCGAACCGACCAGAAAATCAGTGGCAACATCACCAGACTGAGGCGGATGACTGAACGACGGTAATGCGCACAGGTGGCCGGGGGCGTATTAAAATGCCGCTCGTTGATCCCGCCGGGTTTAAGAATGCGATAGCAAAAGCCCATGACCAGCTGGAACACCGCCAGCCGCTGCGCCAGCGTCCATAAAAAGTCGCTCAGTTCGATATCACATTGCGAAAGCCAGTAGCCAATTCCCAGCATGAGTAATACGCCGGGTAAGACGTTCAGCGCCATTAATATCAACGCCTGCGGCGTGTGCAGCTGGCTGTCCCGTTTAAGCTGCCCGACATCGCTGGTGAGTTTTTCAATGCGCTGATTAATGTACTTCCGGCGCCATAACAGCAGCAAAATGACGAGGAGCAAAGGGATAGTGACCGGTAATGAATGTATTGCGCCCACCATTAATTCACCCGGCGGAATATTCAGGCTCAGGCTGCTCAGCTGATTTTTAACATCATCCGGCAACGACTTAATGAATTCCCAGTTCATCGGTTTGTTACTGCTGACCCAGAAAATCTGCTGAGTCAGCGTTTCTGTCAGTGACTGATTTATGCTCAGTAGTTGCTGCTGGTTAATCTGCAAATTGATAGCGAGCGACAGCTGATTGCCCAGTTGCTTATTCAGTTGATCGAGCAATTCGCGGCGCATATCGACAATCTGATCCAGCGCATCACTGATATCGGCATTGATCGTTTCTTTGCTGTTATCTACCACGCTCTGAATGTAACTGTCGCCCTGAAACAAAGCGTCGCGCTGCTGGTTGATGGTGAACTGTTCAAGGCGCAAATCCGCAATGCGGGTTCTCATGTCGGTAACCAGCCCCGACGGCGGCGTGGTGTTCTGCTGTTGCTGATACAGAATACGTGACAGTAATAAACTGCCTTTGAGCACAGTGATTTGCTCTTTAAGGTCATGTTCAGCTTGCGCCGAACGATCCAGCCAGTTTTTCACTGTGATATTTTTCTGGACCAGCTGGTTACCTTCCTCGGTTGCGGCAATAAGGCGTTCGCTGAGTTTACGATTAATTCCCAGTTCCTGAGCCACCAGCGGGTCATTTTGGATATTCGAGGTATCGTCCGGCGTTTGTGCTTCTTTCGCTGTCCGCTCGGACAAAATCAGCCGTTTGCCGTTGACCACTTCCTGCAATAACTGCGCAGTGTGTTCAAGCTGATTGATATGCGCGTTGGTGTAATCACGTTGTTTTTGCAGTAAATCCTGCAACGTTGTATTGGCTTCGAGACTCTTGCGTTGCAGGTCAATTTGCGCCGCAAGTAAGGCCTGCTGCGTGACCAGCATATTTTGTTGCGTGTTACGTAAATCTTGCTGACCGGGCGACATGCCGTTGAGCTGATTGCGGATTTTCTGAATCGCCAGCGAATAGGAGTACATCGCGTTCTGAACGCGCTCAGGCTGGGTTTGCAGAGAGATCAGCTGAGTGTTGAACGTCGATAAATCATCCTGCGAAGACTGCAAATCGTCCAGCGTGTCATTAAGGCGGTTTTCAAGCTGGCGCAGCGACAGTGCGGAAAGCTGAGCTTTATTCACATCATCTTTCGGATTGTTTTTGATCTGCTCCAGCCCATCCATGGCGACGCGCAGTTTTTGCGGTGCTTCGGCGACCTGTTTTTGCAGCTGATTCGCTTCCTGCTTCACTCTTTCCAGTGCATCAAGATATTCCAGTGTGTGGATCAGATCCTGTTGCGAAAGCTTATCCACCGGCGTCAGGTTCTTCTGGCGGTTTAACGC
This sequence comes from Rahnella bonaserana, assembly GCF_019049675.1. Lineage (GTDB taxonomy): Bacteria > Pseudomonadota > Gammaproteobacteria > Enterobacterales > Enterobacteriaceae > Rahnella > Rahnella bonaserana. The sequence goes on from NZ_JAFMOW010000065.1 coordinate 299,373, forward strand.
ATCAAGCTGGTTCTGAACTTCATTCCTGCCGGGAATATCATTACTTGCTGCATGGCCGGAAAAGGAGACAAAAAGCAGTGCAACGCATACCAGAAACGTGAAAAAACCTGTCATTCCCTGTTTTTTCAGGGAAAGCATTACGTCAGAAGGGGCGGCCAGAAACCGGATACACATACGTCAGCGTCAACTCATTTACTTAATGAATAATATGGAGATGACAATAGCAGCGTTGACGATGAAAGGAAGGAGAAAAGCGTTTCTGAATACAACATCAGAGTGTTTAATTTATAAACAAAAGAGAGATAGATTTGCAGGCTTATTAATTAAACGGAAAGTATTAAAGGTTTATTTTACCGCAGTGAGATAGGACGAATGGCACAACATATCGATATACGTATCCACGAATCTCCCGGCATTCCCTTCTAAATCAAAGCTTTCAGGAATAAATAACCAGTTTTCCATCAGCCCCGTCAGATAAGCCCGAAGAATAATGGCGGCCTGGCGGGTATCAAGATCAACCGGAAGCTGCTTTTCTTCTATACAGCGCACGAGAATACGCTCGATTTTGCCATAGCCTTCCATGTATAACGCTTTCCGCGCCTCATGAACTGACGTCATCTCCCCAACAAATTCACATTTATGGAATATAATCTCCATCAATGCCTTACGTTGGCTATCGGTAACCGTGGCGACCAGAATGTAAATTAAGATTTCACGTAGAATACGCAGTGGATTATTCGGAAACTTTGTCTGATACTCTACTTCGAGCACTTTTATCCGCGATTCATAGGCTTCCCAGATCGCGTTAAACAGTTCCACTTTGTTCCTGAAATGCCAATAAATTGCGCCCCGCGTCACACCGGCTGCATTCGCAATATCAGTCAGTGATGTCGACGATACCCCACGGGCAGAAAACTCACGCACAGCAGCATCCAGAATCTGTTGTCTGGTTTCCAGCGCCTGTGATTTGGTTTTTCGTGCCATAGGTTTATCTTTAAGGGGAGTTTGATTTACATACATTCTTGAATGTATGTAACATAGCACGCACATACTAAAAGCGCAGCAATGGATTTGGAATGTTGTGATCCATTGGACAATTTGAAATCGGACACTTGAGGTTTATTTATGAACAAAAACAGAGGGTTAACGCCTCTGGCGGTAGTTCTGATGCTATCCGGAAGCTTAGCACTTACAGGATGTAACGATAAAGAAGCTCAACAAGGTGCACCTCATGCTCCGCAGGTTGGGGTCGTTACTCTCAAAACTGAACCGTTGAATGTGACTACCGAACTTCCTGGTCGTACTGCTGCTTTTCGCATCGCCGAAGTACGTCCACAGGTTGGCGGCATTATTCTTAAACGCAACTTCGTTGAAGGCAGCGAAATTAAAGCCGGGACCTCTTTATATCAAATTGATCCAGCCACTTATCAGGCCGCGTATAACAGCGCTAAAGGCGATCTGGTAAAAGCTCAGGCGAATGCACAAATTTCTCGTCTGACGGTGACTCGTTATAAACCTCTGCTTGGCACTAATTACATCAGTAAGCAAGATTACGATACCGCTGTGGCCACTGCAGCACAGGCTGATGCCGCTGTTGTCAGCGCCAAAGCAGCCGTTGAAAGCGCACGTATCAATCTGGCTTACACCAAAGTCACCTCCCCTATTAGCGGCCGTATCGGTATTTCGTCCGTAACAGAAGGTGCGCTGGTGTCGACCGGCCAGACCAATGCGCTGGCCACTGTTCAGCAACTTGACCCTATCTATGTTGACGTCACTCAGTCGAGCAACGATTTCCTGCGTCTGAAGCAGGAACTGGCAGATGGCTCACTCAAGCAGGTTAACGGCAAGGCACAAGTCAAGCTGCTGTTGGATAACGGTAAAGAATATTCACAGGCGGGTACATTAGAATTCTCTGATGTGACTGTTGATGAAACCACCGGGTCCATCACTTTGCGCGCCATCTTCCCTAATCCAAATGATGCCCTGCTGCCAGGTATGTTTGTGCGCGCGCGTCTGGATGAAGGCGTAAACGACAACGCTCTGCTGGTTCCTCAGCAAGGTATTACCCGTAACCCACGTGGTGATGCTACAGCGATGGTGATTGGTGCGGACAATAAAGTTGAACTTCGTACTGTGACCACAACGCAGGCAATCGGCGACAAATGGGTAGTGACAGACGGCCTGAAAAGTGGCGATAAAGTTATCGTGACAGGTCTGCAAAAAATTAAGCCAGGCGTACAGGTTACTGCACAGGAAGTCGATCAAAACGCCGCAGCACCCGCTACAGCGACGAAGTCTTAATAGGAGCCGGTAATTCATGGCTAAGTTTTTTATAGATCGTCCCATCTTTGCATGGGTAATTGCGATCATCATCATGTTGGCAGGGGGATTGGCGATACTTAAATTGCCAATCGCACAGTATCCAACCGTTGCACCGCCAGCGATTCAGCTGACTGCAACCTATCCGGGCGCGGATGCGCAGACCGTACAGGATACCGTTACTCAGGTTATCGAACAGAACATGAACGGTATCGACAACATGATGTACATGTCGTCGACCAGTGATTCATCAGGTACTGTTCAGATTACCCTGACCTTTGCTTCCGGTACTGACGCGGATATCGCGCAGGTACAGGTTCAGAACAAACTGCAGCTGGCAACACCATTGCTGCCGCAGGAAGTTCAGCAACAGGGTATTTCCGTTGAGAAATCGAGCAGCAGCTTCCTGATGGTAGCGGGCTTTATTTCCAATAACGGTTCAATGACCCAGGATGATATCGCCGACTACGTCGGTTCCAACATCAAGGATCCTATCAGCCGTACTGCGGGTGTAGGGGACGTTCAGCTGTTTGGTGCTCAGTATGCGATGCGTATCTGGATGGATCCGAACAAACTGAACAACTTCCAGCTGACGCCGGTAGATGTCATCAACGCCATCAAAGTTCAGAACAACCAGATCGCAGCAGGTCAGCTCGGTGGTACGCCACCGGTCCCGGGCCAGCAATTGAACTCCTCTATCGTGGCGCAGACCCGTCTGAAGTCACCGGATGAATTCGGTAAAATCATTCTGAAAGTGAATCAGGATGGTTCTCAGGTTCGCCTGAAAGATGTGGCTAAAATCGAACTCGGTGGTGAAAACTACGACGTTATTGCCCGCTTCAACGGACAACCTGCGTCGGGCTTGGGTATCAAACTGGCAACCGGTGCGAACGCCCTGAATACCGCAGCGTCTGTTAAAGCCACGCTGACTAAGCTTGAGCCATTCTTCCCGGCTGGCTTAGAAATTGTTTACCCGTACGACACCACGCCGTTCGTAAAAATCTCGATTAAAGAAGTAGGTAAAACGCTGTTCGAGGCCATCGTCCTGGTATTCCTGGTCATGTTCTTGTTCCTGCAAAACTTCCGCGCAACGCTTATCCCGACCATTGCGGTTCCGGTGGTATTGCTCGGTACCTTTGCGATTCTGGCAGCGTTTGGCTATTCGATAAACACCCTGACGATGTTCGGGATGGTGCTCGCAATAGGCCTGCTCGTCGATGACGCCATCGTCGTCGTCGAGAACGTCGAGCGCGTCATGGTCGAAGAGGGTCTGCCGCCAAAAGAAGCTACCAAAAAATCTATGGAGCAAATCCAGGGTGCATTGGTAGGGATCGCGATGGTGCTGTCCGCAGTATTCATCCCGATGGCCTTCTTCGGCGGTTCTACCGGCGTTATCTACCGTCAGTTCTCCATCACCATCGTTTCAGCCATGGTGCTGTCGGTTCTGGTGGCGATGATCCTGACGCCTGCACTTTGTGCGACCATGCTCAAGCCGGTTGCCAAAGGTGAGCATAACGAGAAAAAAGGTTTCTTCGGCTGGTTTAACAAGAAATTCGACCAAAGCACGCACCACTACACCGACAGCGTAGGCAATATTCTGCGCAGCACCGGTCGTTATCTGGTGATTTATCTGCTGATCGTTGTCGGCATGGCATTCCTGTTTATCCGCCTGCCAACCTCCTTCCTGCCGGAAGAAGACCAGGGGGTATTCCTGACCATGGCGCAATTGCCAGCAGGTGCAACCCAGGAACGTACACAGAAAGTGCTGGACGAAGTCAGCGATTACTATCTGACGAAAGAAAAAGCCAACGTGAAGTCCGTGTTTACGGTTAACGGCTTTGGTTTTGCAGGTCGTGGTCAGAACACCGGTATAGCGTTTATCAGTCTGAAAGACTGGTCTGAGCGTAGCGGCGCTGAGAATAAAGTTCCTGCCATTGCAGGCCGTGCAATGGGCGCATTCAGCACCATTAAAGATGCACTGGTGTTCCCGTTCAACTTACCGGCAATTGTTGAGTTAGGTACGGCGACAGGCTTCGACTTCCAGCTGATTGACCAGGCTAACCTTGGGCATGACAAGCTGACTCAGGCACGTAACCAGTTGCTGGGCATGGTAGCTCAACATCCGGACTTGCTGACTCAGGTTCGTCCAAACGGTCTGGAAGATACCCCACAGTTCAAAATCGAAATTGATCAGGAAAAAGCAACGGCACTTGGCGTTTCAATTTCCGACATCAACACCACGTTGGGTGCTTCGATTGGTGGTAGCTACGTCAATGACTTCATCGACCGTGGTCGTGTGAAGAAAGTGTACGTTCAGGCTGAAAATAAATACCGTATGTTGCCGTCTGACATCAATAACTTGTATGTCCGTGGTAGCGCTGGCCAGATGGTACCGTTCTCCGCATTCTCCAGTGCGAAATGGGAATACGGTTCACCGCGTCTGGAACGTTATAACGGTTTGCCATCCATGGAAATTCTGGGTCAGCCAGCTCCGGGCAAAAGTTCGGGTGCTGCTATGGAAATGATGGAGTCTCTGGCTTCCAAACTTCCTAGCGGTATCGGCTATGACTGGACCGGTCTGTCCTATCAGGAACGCTTGTCAGGCAACCAGGCTCCGGCCTTGTATGCCATCTCCCTGATTGTGGTATTCCTGTGTCTGGCTGCGTTGTACGAAAGCTGGTCAATACCGTTCTCGGTCATGCTGGTGGTTCCGCTCGGGGTTGTGGGTGCACTTCTGGCAGCAACGATGCGCGGACTCAGTAACGACGTTTACTTCCAGGTAGGCCTGCTGACTACCATCGGGTTGTCCGCGAAGAACGCCATACTGATTGTTGAGTTCGCCAAAGACCTGATGGACAAAGAAGGTAAGGGTCTGATCGAATCAACGCTCGAAGCGGTTCGTATGCGTCTTCGTCCGATTCTGATGACCTCACTGGCATTTATCCTCGGTGTAATGCCGCTGGTAATCAGCTCCGGTGCAGGTTCCGGTTCTCAGAACGCCGTAGGTACCGGCGTAATGGGCGGGATGATTACGGCAACACTGCTGGCGATCTTCTTTGTTCCGGTCTTCTTCGTGGTGGTTCGTCGCCGCTTCGGTAAGAAGAACGAGGATATCGAACATACGCACAAAACAGAGCATCCGACGCTGTAACGGATCCTCACCCTGACGAAAGGCCGCTTATGCGGCCTTTTTTTTCGCCTGAGTCTTGAACCGGAAAACAGATGGGTGCATACTTATTGTTATAGTATAACATAACAACTTGAGGCATTATGAAACTCGCTATCCATCCTGCATATCGCACCGTGGTTTTCCACGACACCAGCGCTGATGAATACTTCAAGGTCGGTTCAACCATCTCGACAGACCGCACCATTGAACTGGAAGGGGCAACCTACCCTTACATCACGATTGAAGTTTCTTCCGCTTCCCATCCGTATTACACCGGTAAGCAGAAAGAGTATTCAAAAGAAGGCAGCACCGCGCGATTCAATCAACGCTTCGGCAGCTTCCTCGGTAAAAAGTAAACAACATCAGGGAAATTGTTATGCAGGTTCTGAGTTCATTACGTTCGGCAAAAAATCGTCATCCGGATTGTCGCGTGGTTCGCCGTAAAGGCCGGATTTATGTGATCTGTAAAAGCAATCCGCGTTTTAAAGCTGTGCAGGGCAAAAAGAAAAAGCGTTGATATTGCGCCTTTCCGTTACGCTCCTCCTAAAAAAACAAAAGCCCCGCCGCTTGCCCGACGGGGCTTTTTCTTATGTTAAGACATGATGTAAAACCTCCTCACAGCCAAACCGAGAGGAGGGAAAATCTTATTTCATACTGGCAACAATCGTCTCAACGTTATGTTTAAACGCTTTGATATAGGTTGTGGCCGGGCCTTGCGGGCCTGAAAGCGCTTCAGGATACAGCTCACCGCCAGGTTGCGCGCCACTCGCCGCAGCAATCTGTTTCACCAGACGTGGATCGGTCTGGTTTTCGATGAAGTAAGTTTTCACTTTCTCCTCTTTGATCTGCTTAATCAGCGAAGCGACACCGCTGGCACTGGCTTCAGCTTCCGTAGAGAAGCCGACCGGAGCCATAAAACTGACGTGATATTCCTGCCCAAAATATCCGAAGGCATCATGACTGGTCAGCACTTTGCGTTTTGACTGAGGAATGCCAGTGAATTCAGTTTTAGCCCATGCATCAAGTTTTTGCAGTTGCTCAATATAAGCGGTTCCGCGCTGGCGGAAATAGTCAGCATCTTCGGGATCGGCTTTGATCAATGCATTCATCACATTGGTCGCATAAATCACGCCATTCGCCATGCTGTTCCAGGCGTGCGGATCGGTGATTTGCTTACCGTCTTCTTCCATTTTGCGGGAATTAACGCCTTCGGATGCTGTTACTAAATGACCTTTGTAACCGGAAGCCGTCACCAGACGATCGATCCAGCCCTCAAGACCTAAGCCGCTGACGAAAACGACATCAGACGCGTTAATCGCTTTACTGTCTTTCGGCGAAGGCTCAAAGCTGTGCGGATCACCGTCAGGCCCGACCAGCGTCGTTACTTTAACGTGATCGCCGCCCACTTCCTGGACGATATCTCCGAGAATAGAAAAACTGGCAACTGCATCGACGGTTTTCGCCATGGCCAGCGGACTCGACAGCAGGGCAGCTACTGCGAGTGATACAGGTAATACTTTCATCATGTCCCCTTAATTGTGGTACTGCTTATTAACGTACTGCTGCTTACGTTCGCGAGGCCGTTAACATCCCGCCACGCTTTCCAAATAAAACTGAAATAAAGAAGATCACCGTCGCGCTGAGTACGATAGCCGGACCTGCAGGCAGCGAGGCGTAATATGACCAGATAAGCCCGACGATACTGGCGATCACCCCAATGATCATGGCGCTCAGCAAAGTATGCGGTAAATCCTGTGCCCAGAATCGCGCGCTGGCCGCAGGTAGCATCATCAAACCGACCGACATCAGCGTGCCAAGGATCTGAAAACCGGCGACAAGATTCACGACCACCAGCGCCAGGAAAATCCCGTGTATCGCCGCCAGCCATTTCCCTGCGCTAACCCGTAAAAACAGTGAATCGAAAGATTCAATGACCAGGGCGCGATAAATGCAGGCCAGCACCAGCAATGACACGCTGGTAATGATGCCGACCATAATCATTGCTGAGGAATCGATAGCGAGAATGGATCCAAACAGAACGTGCAGAAGATCAACACTGGAACCGCGCAGGGAAACCAGCGTCACCCCCAATGCAAGTGAACCCAGATAGAAACCGGCAAAACTGGCATCTTCCTTTAATTGTGTCCGGCGGCTCACCAGCCCCGAAAGCATCGCTACCGCCAGCCCTGCAATAAAACCGCCAATTCCCATAGCGACCAGCGACATTCCTGAAATCAGATACCCGATAGCTGCGCCCGGTAATACGGCATGGGAAAGTGCGTCCCCTACCAGACTCATCCGGCGTAGTAGCAGAAAAACGCCCAGCGGCGTGGCACTGATCGATAATGCGATACAGGCAATTAACGCGCGGCGCATGAAACCAAACTCAATAAAGGGATCGGCAAGTAAATGAAAAAGCATCATGAATTGGCGACTCCCGCCACGAGAGAAAAAGGTTCGGTCGATATACAGGCATGCGCCTGATGCGGGAAATGGCCCAATACGTCGTGCGCCGTGCCCCAAAGATTCTGTTGCGTGCTGAGGTAAAGCACATGAGGAAAATGCCGGGCAACCATTGAGATATCATGTAAAACCGCAATCACGGTTTTACCTTCCTGATGCCACTGTGCAATCACCTTGAGCAGCAGTTCTGTTGTCTGGGTATCAATGCCGGTAAAAGGTTCATCAAGCATGATGAGAGGCGCCTGTTGCACCAGTAAACGTGCAAATAAGGTACGTTGCAGCTGACCACCGGAAAGCGAGCCTACGGGAAAATGCGACATTTCAGTCATCCCGACCGTCTCAAGCGCCTTAGCCACTGCCACAGCAGACTGCTGATTTATGCCGCCAAAAAGTCCGCTTTGCGGCCAGCATCCCATCGCGACCAGATCAAATACGCTAATCGGAAATCCGCGATCCAGTTCTGCCTGCTGTGGCAAATAGGCCAGACGCGGACGCTTTTCGCCGGTGAACGTAATGTTGCCGGCTACAGCCTGCTGAAGGCCCGCCAGCGTTTTGAGAAAAGTAGATTTACCCGCCCCGTTAGCTCCGATAACCGCCGTCAGTGAACCTGAAAGAAACTTTCCGCTGATCGGCATCGCAACTGCACGGCGGTCATAGCCCACTTCAACATTGTTAACAAAAATCATGGTAGCGAGATTGCCCAGTAAATTGCGGCCCATAAAATAGCCAGCGCAACCAGCACGGCGAGACAGCGTGCTGGCGAAGATAGTGTAAAGAGTGTTTTCGTCATAGAACCCCCATTCGTTACAATATAACATCACATGTCGGGGTGTGTATCAATACGTGAACTGTTTCGATTTTTTACCGCAGACCTTTACGGAACAATAAATGCGCACATCCGGGCCTGGCAAAATTGTCAGAAAAGGGTAAAAATTGATGAATATAAACGAATTCTCAATACAATCAGAAAGTTATGTTTTTTCGCACTGGAAATTTTTTTCTCTGCTCAAAACACATCCTGTTAAAAGTATGCAATAATAGAAAGGTATGGAGTTCTAAGGCGAAAACCGGTGAAAAAATTTATCCCCTACCCTATTAACGGGGAGAATCTGACTCCTTCAGATTTGCTGCAGATTATTGAGCGTTATTTATCTGAAATTGAAGAACCATTAATTGGTGATTTAACTTATTTCTCAGAAAATGCACGTTACGAACCAAATTCTTTGCAAATCATGTCAATCGATGAAACAGGTGGACATTGTTATTCGATGAACTTCCAGTTCAGATGGACGATTTTCAACGGTTGTCTGGACATTAATGCACAAGAGTTCACGACGCAAAGTGTCACATTCCAGGTAAAGCCGGAAGGTCTGGAGTTTGATATTATTGATTTGTTCAAAGGTTTAGCGGCGGAAGAATTGTAAGTTTGAGTAATACGTTTGCGCAGCTTTCTAAAAATGAATTATATTTAAATTACATGTATGTAATAAGTCCGGGAAAGTTCATCTCAAAGACTGTGATTGTCTTTGGTGTATAAATCAGTTCATAGCGTTTGTAGTGAGAGCCGTTTTCTGTAAGCCATCAAGTTTTGTTGTTTACTCACAGAGTGTTATCAACACCGAATAAACCATTACGGAGGGGATGATATGGATGAGTACTCGCCTAAGCGGCATGATATCGCTCAGTTACGCTACCTGAATGAAATGTTGTATGATGAAGGCATCGCGACACTGGGTGACAGTCACCACGGTTGGGTCAACGACCCTACTTCTGCTGTTAACCTGCAACTCAACGAACTGATTGAGCACATTGCATCCTTTGTGATGAGCTTTAAAATTAAGTATCCGGACGATACCCATTTAAGTGATCTGGTTGAAGAGTATCTGGATGATACCTACACCCTGTTCAGCAATTATGGAATTAACGATTCTGATTTACGCCAATGGCAAAAGACCAAGAAGCGATTATTCAGAATGTTCTCAGGGGACTACATCTGTACCCTAATGAAGACTTGAGTAATAATTTATATGCAGTCATCAGATAAAAATGAAAAGGCTAAGATGAACAAAATCGACTATTTGATGCGTTTAAGAAAATGCACCACTATTGATACACTTGAACGTGTCATTGAAAAGAATAAGTACGAACTTTCCGACGACGAGCTGGAATTGTTTTACTCGGCGGCTGATCATCGTTTAGCGGAGCTAACGATGAACAAGCTGTACGATAAAATCCCGGTATCAGTTTGGAAATTTGTACGCTGACAGACTGAGTCAGGTCGAAATACCTTTCGGCCTGACGCTCATATTTCATACAAAATAACATAAGCGATTTTTAACTATTTCTTCAGATATTTCTTTCTGCTTTCTCTTTGATCTGCCGGTGAAATGTTTGTAAAAGAAACTGGAAACATTGCTCTGTTTTGGGCGAGCGCAGCGGCGCTGGCTTACGCATCATTGCGACTGTACGGCTTAATGTAGGTTGCTGCAGATGAATCACCCTTAATTCATCATCATTAAGCGTTGCTGTATATAATTCTGGCAATATCGCCAGAGCCAGACGCGAACGCACTAAACCATATAACGTCTCCTGAAAATCCACGCGATAACTTACCCGCAGATTCAGCCTGTGGCTTTCTATCATTGCACTCACCAGCCTGCTGACATTTCCTTTTGAAAACAAAGCAATATCTCTTTTAGCCAGTTGTTTCCAGGGAATATTATGCCCTTCAGATAATGGATCATCCCGCCGGATCACCGCCACGAAAGGGTCTTCAAGCAGCGGATATATTGCGACAGAATCCGGCACCGTGCTGTCAGTCGCACCGATACCAAAATCCACAGAACCATTCTCCAGTTCCACTAATAATGCATCGTTTGTCAGGTCATGAAATTCCACACGCATATCAGGGAAATATTCCGATAATAACTGCGGAACGACGGGGAATAACAAAGTACTGACTGAAGGAACTAATCCGATACGTAAAGTACCATCGCCGCCCTGCCGCATAATTTGGTGCATATCATCGAAAGCACTATGCGCTGTATTCAGCAACCGTTCTGCATAGGGTAAAACCGCTTCGCCCTGTTCGGTCAGGCTTACCCCCTGAGCGGTGCGGTTTAGTAATTTTCCCCCTAGCACTAATTCAATTTGCCGCAGTGCACTGCTTAAAGCCGGCTGACTGATGGCCAGACGGTTAGCCGTTTCGGTGAAACTGCGTAACTGTGCCAGCGTCACAAAGTATTGAATTTGCTTCAGGGAGAGTGCAGGCAACCGGCGCCAGGGTTCAGACATGATGATCAGGGATCCCGAAAAAATAGAAAACGTTTGCTCAGCATAACCGCATCTTATAAACGGATAAAATAATTCATCTGTGCAAAGGCATTCCCTCTCCCTACATTAGCCCAATCACTCTGCAAATCCGGATACTGACATGACTGAAAACATAGCTCCGTTACCCCTGCGCCAGCGTGCGGTTCAGGCTGCGTTAGGGAAAATCCCTTTTGATCGCCTGCTTATCAACGCAAACGTTATCGATATGGTGACAGGGGAAATTCGCGAAGCCGATATCGGGATCACCGGCAACATGATTGCCAGCGTCCATCCCCGCGGAAAATTCTCTCAGACTGAAAATGTTGATGACTTGACGGGTCACTATCTCTCACCCGGACTCATCGATACCCACGTGCATATCGAAAGCTCTCACCTTTCACCGGAAAAATACGCCGGAATTGTCGTCGCTCAGGGGACGACAACTGTGTTCTGGGATCCGCACGAGCTGGCAAACGTGCTGGGCGTCGCCGGCGTGAAATATGCCGTTGAGTCGAGCCGAAATTTACCTCTGAGAGTGATTTGCGCTGCTCCTTCCAGCGTCCCTTCCACCCCCGGTTTAGAAATGTCCGGCGCTGACTTTATGGGTCAGGAAATGCAAACCATGCTGAGCTGGCCGGAAGTCGCTGGCGTTGCCGAAGTCATGGATATGCACGGCGTGATTAACGGCAGCGAGCGGATGCTGGAAATTCTCGAAGCCGGTATAAACAGCGGCAAACTGATCGAAGGCCATGCGCGCGGGTTGAAAGATGAACAGCTGCAGGCCTATCTGGCAGCCGGCGTCACCTCCGATCACGAGCTGACTTCTGCGGAAGATGCACTGGAAAAACTTCGCGCCGGACTGACGCTGCAAATCCGCGGCTCTCATCCTTATCTTCTTCCGGATATCGCTGCCGCGTTGCAGGCTCTGCCACATCTTTCCTCACAGATTACGCTATGTACTGATGATGTTCCGCCGGATCATCTGCTGGAAAAAGGTGGGCTGATTGCCTTAATTAAGTTGCTGATTTCATACGGGCTACGTGCAGAAGATGTACTGCGCATGGCAACATTTAATGCCGCCATTCGCATGCAACGTGCAGATTTAGGGCTGATTGCGGCAGGCCGTACGGCAGATATCATCGCGTTTGATTCGCTGGAAAATCTGCATCCACACGCGGTTTACGTGGCAGGTAACTGTGTGGCCAGAGAGGGCAAACTTCTCTTCACGCCGGCCGCTGCCAGCGGCGTAACACCACTTCGTGACACTATGCGGCTCAGCGCCCTGAGTGCGGACGACTTCTGCTTGAAAATTGCAGGACTGACAAACGGCAAGGCACGCCTGCGAAATATCAAAGGCGCACGCTTTACACAATGGAGCGAAGTGACCGTTGAAGTCAAAGACGGCGTTGTACAACTCCCGGAAGGCTTCAGCATGATTTGGGTACAGCACCGCCACGGGCGTCACGATGCCACGCCACAAATGGCATTACTGGAAGGCTGGGGCGAACTGCGCGGAGCGATTGCCACTTCCTACTCGCACGATTCCCATAATCTGGTGGTACTGGGACGTTCCCCCGCAGATATGGTTGTGGCGGCGAATCAGCTCATCTCCAGCGGCGGCGGAATGGCGCTCAGCCAGAACGGCACATTGCTGGCTAAAGTGGATATGCCCATTGCCGGAATGCTCTCTGAATTGCCAGCGGAACAACTGGCGGAACAATTTAAAAATCTGCGGGAGCTCAGCGCTCAGATAGCCGACTGGGAACCGCCTTACCGCGTTTTCAAAGCCATCGAAGGTACATGTCTGGCGTGTAATGCCGGGCCGCATCTGACTGATTTAGGCCTCACTGACGGCGGATTGCGTGAAATTGTCGACCCGGTTCTGGAAATCTGGCCGGATAAAATCTGAAGCACCCGGCGCAACGCCGGAGAAAAATGATAGCAAAAACAACATGATAAAAATTATTGCCAGGGGAATTCAAGCATGTCTGAAAGTTCTGTGAAAAACGTAGCAGCCTCAACGCAGGAAAGCTGGTTGCAGCGACGCTTTCATTTACACCAGCGCCAGACCAGAGTGAAAACCGAATGTCTGGCAGGGATCACAGGATTCCTCGCCGCCGCTTATTTACTGGTAGTGATCCCCGGTTTGCTGGCGGTGGGCGGAATGGATAAAGGCGCGGCGACAACCGGCGTGATCCTGGTGTTTGTGCTGGGCTCACTGTTAATGGCGTTCTACGCTAATCTGCCGTTTATGGTTGGTCCTGGCATCGGCGGCTCCGTGCTGGTCGGCATCACGCTGGCAGGCGACGGCATCACCTGGCCCATTGCATTAGGGATTGCCTGCTGGTCGGGCATTTTATTCTTCGTCATGACCGTTTTTGGTCTGCGGGAAATCGTCACACGTTCTGTTCCGCAGTCCATCAAGCTCGGGCTGACAGCATCGATTGGTATTTTCGTTGCTCTGCTCGGCTTTCGTAACGCCGGGCTGGTGATGGCCAATGCCAAAACACATGCACTGGCGTTAGGGGACTTTACCGCGCCGGGTGCCCTGATTGCGCTGCTCGGTTTGCTGATTGCTGTGGGATTACAGGCGCGCAAAGTACCGGGAGCCATCCTCTGGGCTATTTTACTGGCGACTGTGGCAGGTATTCCATTTGGCGTGACACATTTACCTGAACAATGGATTTCTCTTCCCCATTCGGTGGCTCCGCTGTTTGGCAAAGTTGATTTGATCGGCGCAATTAATATCGCTTTCCTGCCATTCCTGTTCATCTTCTTTGCATCAGAATTCTTCTCAACGATGGGCACGACTCTGGCGGTAGGCGGAGAAGCCGGACTGCTTGATGAACACGGCAACATGAAGCACATCAACCGCCCGTTCATGGTGGACTCAGTTGCCGCTGCACTCGGCCCGATAGTGGGGATCCCGGCCGCAACCGCGCTGATTGAATCGTCTGCCGCCGCGGAAGCTGGGGGTAAAACAGGCCTGACGGCGCTGTCTGCTGCCGTGATGTTCCTGCTGATGCTGCTGTTCACACCGGTTGCGCTGATGATCCCGAAAGAAGCGACGGCACCTGCGCTGATCCTGATTGGCCTGAACATGTTCAGCAATCTGCGCAAAGTCGATTTGGCGAATTTCACTGATGCGTTGCCGGTGCTGATGATGGTGATGATTACCCTGATTTCCAACAGCTTCGGTACCGGGATTGCCGGTGGCCTGCTGTTTTACATCATCATTAAAGTGGTGGCCGGGAAGGCGCGCGAAGTGCCTTTAGGGCTGTATATCCTCGCCATCCCTCTGGTGTATTACTTTGCGACGCTGGTTCATCACTAAAAGAAGCAGGTAAAAAGTCAGTAAACCAAGGGCGCGGAGAACGTGCCCTTTTTTATGGGCGCAGTTTGACTAAGAGAGAACGATAAATCAGGAAAATTATAAGGGGATTGGTGAAACGGAAAGGCCTGAAATGGTGGAGGCCCTGCCAGCTACATCCCGGCACACACGACACCTGCTATGGCTGCTTCCTTCCGGACCTGACCGAGTTAACAAGTTAGCGTTGCGGGAGAACCAACAGGGCCCCCATTGACGTTGTCGGCTTCATTTCTCCTGAGAGAATCGAAGCGGTGGGCATTATCAGTGATGCCCGAGGCAAATGCAAGTCAACCGCCGACAACCGTTGTTTTCTTAAACAATACGCCTGAATCAGGACGGACAGAAGGACAGAAGGACATTTTTTGCGTCATACTGTTCGCCAAACACTGAGGAGGATGTCATGTCAGAACCCGATAACTTTCGCCAGCGCGTATTCCAGATTATCGCCGCCATTCCATCGGGTCAGGTCACGACTTATGGCAACGTCGCACAACTGGCTGGTTCTCCGCGGGCTGCGCGTCAGGTGGGCGGTGTGCTCAAAAAGTTACCCGAAGGCAGTTCACTTCCCTGGCATCGGGTGATTAACCGCCACGGTGAAATTTCCCTGCAAGGCGAGGATTTCAAACGTCAGCGCCAGGCACTTCTGGCCGAGGGGATTATCTTTAAGAAAGGCAAAGTGGATTTAGAAAAATACGGCTGGAAGTGGTAACCGGCACCCATAAAAAAGCACCGCCGGAGCGGTGCCTGAATCATTGTTAGTCATGCACTCGTCATTAAATATTAATAAGTTGCAGACTGGGTCGGAACTGCACTGACCGGTGCCGGTGCTGTGCCCAGCCCCGGATTTGACGGGTTAGTCATTGGCCCCAAAGCATTCGGTTTGGTCGCGACAGGAACGGCTACGACCGGAACAAGTTGCAGATCGGCACGTGTGCCCTGACCGTTATTAATGACTTCTTTAATGCTATCGGTAACAAATGTCACCTGACCATTAATGGTCACCGCCGCACTTAACAGTACACGTGCATTAGGCGCAATTTCCTGCGGGTTGTACGGCAGGATAAAGGTAAACGGAGACTGTTTGCCCTGGGTTCTCGCGACTTTCTGCGAGATCACACGCGATGGCGTATCGGCAATTGAAGCATCAGACAAGGTTACGGTCAGGACCGCATCTGGTGGCAAGGCCACACGCTGATTTATGAACACGCTACCCGATACGTTCGGGCCGGTGATCGCAGGTGCAGTGGCCGGACTGGCCGCGGTATTCACTGGAGGTTGCTGCGCTGGAGCCTGATGATGCGCACATCCGGCAAGAGTCAGAGACAGCGCGGTTCCACCTACTATCTGCCAAAGTTTCATTGTTCCTTCTCCCTTTTATTATTCGATTGTCGACAAGTTGTTATAAACGCCGACGATGAACTTAGTGACTTAAACCAGCTTACCCATTAATCATGGCACAAAAAACCAAGGTTTGCCGCCTGATGGCAAAACAAGACTTCTGAGCCATCAAAAGATCCACTATGATTAACAGGTTAGACCTGTCAGTGAAGGCATATTTCAGAACATTCCTGCCTGCAGTATCCCGGGTAACTTAGGTCACTATCATCAGTAAATTTCATGAGGCCACTATGAGTCAGGCATTAAAAAATCTGCTGGATCTGTTAGATCTGGAAAAAATTGAAGAAGGATTGTTTCGTGGTCAAAGTGAAGATCTGGGCTTACGTCAGGTCTTTGGTGGTCAGGTAGTCGGTCAGGCGTTATATGCGGCTAAACAGACAGTGCCTGTCGATCGTGGTATTCACTCTTTTCACAGCTACTTTTTGCGTCCCGGTGACAGCAGCAAACCCATCATCTATGACGTGGAAATTCTGCGGGACGGCAACAGCTTTAGCGCACGGCGCGTAAAAGCTGTTCAGCATGGCAAGCCTATTTTTTATATGACTGCATCTTTCCAGAGCCAGGAAGACGGCTTCGAACATCAGAACACCATGCCTGATGTCCCGGCACCGGAAACGCTGGTTTCAGAATCTGACATTGCTAAAAATCTGGCTCACCTGATCCCTGAAAAATTCCGCGAAAAATTCATTGGTCACAAGCCGATTGAAATGCGTCCGGTGAAATTCCATAACCCGCTAAAGGGCAGCGTCGAAGAGCCACACCGCGCGGTATGGTTCAGAGCTAACGGGGAGATGCCGGACGATTTGCGCATCCATCAATATCTGCTGGGTTATGCCTCGGACTTCAATTTCCTGCCGACTGCGCTGCAACCTCATGGTATCGGGTTCCTTGAGCCGGGAATGCAGGTCGCAACCATCGATCATTCGATGTGGTTCCACCGCCCTTTCCGTATGGATGACTGGCTGCTGTATGCCGTAGAAAGCACATCGGCTTCGGGCGCTCGTGGTTTTGTACGCGGACAATTTTATACCCGTGATGGCGTGCTGGTTGCCTCGACGGTACAGGAAGGCGTGATCCGCCAGCGGACACCTGAATAAACATTATCCGATCACGGTTGGCAAAAACTGTGCATTAAAAAGGGGCGATATCATTATCGCCCCTTTTGCATATCATCATTATTTTATTGTTTTGTACTGCCTGATTAGAGAGTTAGCGCACTACTTTCTCTGAAATCGTATTACTGTTGAATCAATGGCCGGTTACTGGTTGTAGGCGTTTTCGCCGTGGCTGTTTACATCCAGACCTTCACGTTCCTGCTCTTCAGGAACACGCAGACCTACAATCATGTCAGCCACTTTGTAACCGATGAAGGCCACAACACCGGACCACACCAGCGTGACGCAAACGCTGAAGAACTGAACCCAAACCTGATGGCCCATGGTCACGCCTTCTGCGTAACCCACACCGCCCAGAGAGCTGGAAGTGAATACACCGGTCAGCAGGCAGCCTACGATACCGCAGACACCGTGAACACCGAACACGTCACAGGTATCATCAACGCGCAGCCATTTCTTCAGGGTAACCACACCCCACAGGCCAGTCACACCGCCGACCAGACCGATGATTAAAGCACCGCCCACGCCGACCGTGCCACATGCCGGAGTGATAGCAACCAGACCCGCGATAGCACCGGAGCTTGCGCCCAGCAGGGAAGGCTTGCCGCGAACCATCCACTCAACCAGAGTCCAGGACAGGATTGCGCCAGCAGTTGCAATCACAGTGTTCAGGAACGCCAGCGCGGCAATAGAACTTGCTGCACTTGCAGAGCCGGCGTTAAAGCCGAACCAGCCTACGTACAGGATTGCAGCGCCAGTGAATACCATTGGCAGGTTGTGTGGTTTGAACGCTTCTTTACCGAAACCAGCACGTTTACCCAGCAGGTATGCCCCCACCAGACCCGCAATAGCCGCGTTGATGTGAACAACCGTACCACCGGCGAAGTCCAGCGCGCCATCAGCCGCCAGGAAACCGCCCGCCCACACCATGTGTGCCATTGGAATGTAGGAGAAGGTCAGCCAGATCACGGTGAAAATCAGCACCGCAGAGAAACGCACACGTTCAGCGATGCCACCGACGATCAGTGCCACTGTGATACAGGCAAATGAGCACTGGAATGCCACGTGGATCATCTGAGAGAAGGTGCCGGTCACAGAATCCAGGCCAATGCCTTTCATCATTACGTTGCCGAAGCCACCGAAGAAGGCATTACCCTCGCTGAATGCCAGGCTGTAACCGTAAAGGATCCACAGAACGCAGACCAATGCGAAGGTCACAATAACCTGAGTCAGCATGGATAAAACGTTTTTAGAACGCAGTAAGCCGCCGTAGAACAACGCAACGCCCGGTACGGTCATAAATAACACCAGCGCGGTACAAATCATCATAAAGGCGTTATCAGCACCGTTGGCGGCTGCTGGTGCTGCGGCCATGGCAAGCGAAGGCAGTAATGCCACTGCGCCCAGCCCCATCATGGATAAAAGTTTTTTCATTATTAACCCACCCCTGTTTCTCAAAACTGTTTTTTCTAATCTGATTTATCTCAAACCGACTGGCATGAGAGATAAAATCCGGAAATTACAGTGCTGCTTCGTCGGTTTCACCAGTACGAATACGGATAACACGTTGCAATTCAGCAACGAAAATTTTGCCGTCACCGATCTTGCCGGTGTAGGCCGCTTTGCTGATGACGTCGATCACTTCATCAAGCTGATCGTCAGCGATAGCAATGTCGATTTTTACTTTTGGAAGGAAGTTCACGCTGTATTCCGCGCCACGGTAAAGTTCGGCATGACCTTTCTGACGGCCAAAACCTTTAACTTCCGTTACGGTCAGCCCCTGAATTCCAACAGCAGACAGCGCTTCACGCACGTCTTCCAGCTTAAAAGGTTTGATCACCACAGTAACCAGCTTCATTGTGCCACTCCTCGAATTAAGGGCTTACCGCGAGAGGATTCGCGCCCGATACGCAAGGGATAAAGCAAAGGGTGTGCCAGAGTTGAAACTGTTGAAATATTCCTGCAATTCCCGCGCAAACCGGCATTTTCAGAATAATCGTGACCGCACGCACAGTTGTTTCGCAATACCGCTCACAGCAACGCACGCACCAATAAAGTGCTCATCGCTGCTTTATAGTGCAATGCTTTAACTGAGGACATTTTGCCTGCATGAATACGGTGCGCAGAGCAGGATAGCGGGAGGATAGGACGTTCAGGAGAGGATGCTGGCGTAGCGCACTCGTTACGCCAGCTGACAGTTTATGCGTTTTCTGTAGAAGGAATTCCCTGCTCAGCCGACGCCAGTTCTTGCCCGGCAAGTTGCAACTGATACATCTGATAATACCGGCCTTTTTGTGCCAGCAGCTGTAAGTGGTTGCCCTGCTCGACGGCTTGCCCGCGATGCAGTACCAAAATATTGTCTGCATCCACAATCGTCGACAGACGGTGTGCGATAACTACCAGAGTTGTTTGCTGACGAATGGCACGTAAAGCACGCTGAATTGCCTGCTCGGTTCCTGAATCGATATTGGCCGTTGCCTCGTCAAGGATCAGAATTTCCGGTGCCTGCACCAAAACGCGCGCCATCGCCAGCAATTGCTTCTGTCCAACAGAGAGATTATTACCCTGTTCGCCCAGGCGCGTATTCAACCCTTCCGGCATTCCCCGTACCAGCGGAGAAAGCTGCACAACATCCAGTGCGTGCCAGACCTGCGCTTCATCAATATCGCGTCCTAACGTCACGTTAGAGAATACTGATTCCGCCAGCACCACCGGATCCTGCTGTACCATCGCAATGCCCTTTCGCAGACTGGAGTGCGAAAGATCAGCAAGGTTACGCCCGTCAACGCGGATCTCACCTTTGTTGAGCGGGTAATAGCCCATCAGAAGGTTCGCCAGCGTACTTTTACCGCTGCCCGTATGCCCGACCAGCGCCACAAACCCACGCGAAGGGACATGCAGGGAAATATTCTCCAGCACCCATTTTTCCGGGCGGTAGGCAAAACTGACGTCACGAATATCAATTTCGCCGCTGGTAAGCAACTTATCGTCTGGCCCGTACTGCTGCTGAGTGCGATCCATCAAATCAAAGATACGTTCACCTGCGACGACAGCCTGCTGGAGAATGGATTGCTGCGACGTCAGCTCAATCAGAGGTTCGTTGAGACGCCCGAGGTAGTTGATGAAGGCATACAACACCCCTACCCCTATCGAGCCTTCTGCACTGAAACCAAACAGGATTAATAAGCCGCATAAAATCAGGGATGAAAATAAGCTGAGTAACGGACGAAGCAAAAATCCTTCCAGCCGCAGCGTCTGCATACGGGCCATATAATGCGACTGACTGGCGCGGGACAGGCGTTCACCAAACCGTTTTTGCTGACGGAATTGCTGAATGACGTTCATGCCATTAATGACTTCGTTGAAGCCATCATTAATGTCTGCCAGATAAGCACGCACCTTACGAACGACCGGCGTACTGTAAATCTGATATAGCCCCATCACTACAAACACGGCCGGGAAGATACAGATAGCCACTGAAGCAAGTCGCCAGTCAAGGCTGAACATCGCCACCAGCATGGCGCCAATCAGCGCAATGCTGCGCAGAACCGTCGAAACCACCGTGACATAAAGGTCACGGATCACTTCGGTATCATTGGTAACTCGGGAAATAAGCTGCCCGACCGGTTGAGTATCAAAAGCGCTCAAAGGCTGACGCAATGCCGCATCCATAACGTCGGTGCGCAGACGCTGAACCACGCCGACGGCAGCACGGTTAAACAAAAGTGCCTGAAAATAATGCAGACTTGCAGCCAGAAATTGCAGGAAGATGAAACTCAGCGCCAGTAAACTGACTTTCCCCCAGGGCATTTCACCCTTAGCCACATAATGGTCGATAAAAAAGCTGATCAGAATCGGGCCGGTAACTTCCGCTGCGGCAGCAATCCACAACATCAGCACAGCGTAAGACAGCGGCTTACTGTAGGGTTTGCCATATCCCAGCAGACGTTTGAGCGTAGGCCAAAGCTTCTGGATTTTACTGACTTTTTGTTCCGCCATGTTATTCAGCCTCCTTTTCCTGCACATCATCCAGAGCAGCCTCAAGCTGCTGATAGCGGAACATATCGCGATACCAGCCCGGCTTCGCAGCCAGTTCATCATGATCACCGCGCTGTGAAATGCTTCCGTGACTGAATACCAGAATCTCACTGGCCTCGGTCAGCGCCGAAAGCCGGTGAGCGCTGATTATCACCGTTCTGTCACTGCCCCACTGACGCAGGTTTTGCAGGATCTGATGCTCCGTGCGGCCATCGACGGCGGATAACGCGTCATCCAGGATCAGGATTTCCGCTTTGAGCAACAGCGCTCTGGCAATCGAAATACGTTGTTTCTGACCACCCGAAAGCATAACGCCACGTTCACCGACTTCAGTTTCATACCCCTGAGGCAAACGCAGAATGTCATCGTGAACGCTGGCAAGCCGTGCCGCTTCTTCAATTTCTTCCTGCGTTGCATCCGGCCGGCCAAGCGCAATGTTCTGCGCGACGGTGTCTGAAAACAGGAAAGGCGTCTGGCTGACGACGGCAAGCCGTGCGCGCCAGTCATCGAGCCGGATTTCTTTGAGAGATAAACCGTGGTAACGCACATCGCCTTCAGTGACATCGAACTGGCGCTGAAGCAATGCCAGCAAGGTACTTTTTCCAGAACCCGTCGGGCCACATAAACCGAGCATTTGCCCCGGTTTGAGGGAAAAGTCTACGGACGTTAATGCGGCGTGTTTGTTTTCCGGATAGTGGAAGGTGTGGATCTGCGCTTCAAGCACCGCACGGCCTGCGGGTAAAGGTGTCGTGCCGTCAGCAACCGCCGGCGCTTCCTGTAGCAAGCTGCGGATACGGCTGTAGGCTGCACTGCCACGTTCAACGATATTGAACATCCACGCCAGCGCCAGCATAGGCCAGATCATCAGCCCAAGGTACATGACAAAACTGGTGAGTTCACCGAGTGTCAGATGCCCGTTGACCACCATCCAGCTGCCGCCACCAATGGCCAGAAGATTCGCCATGCCGATGGAGACGTAAATCGTAGGGTCAAAACGCGCATCGACCCGGGCAACGCGCAGATTTTTGGCACCGGTATCCGCTGCAACGTCTGCAAATTGTGATGACTGATGATTTTCCAGACCAAAAGCTTTGATCATGCGAATACTGGTCAGGCTTTCCTGTGCCTGATCGTTAAGAGAGGAAAACGCCGCCTGAGCGGTTTTAAAGCGGGAATGCAACTGGTCGCCATAACGCTTGATGATGATCGCCATGACCGGCATCGGCACCAGCGAAAGCAGCGTGAGTTCCCAGCTGATCTGGGTTGCCATCACGATCAGTACCGCCAGCCCCATGACGAGAGAGTCGACCAGTGTTAAAACACCCTCGCCTGCGGCAAAGACTACGCGGTCGACGTCGTTGGTTGCCCGGGCAATCAAATCGCCGGTGCGGTGACGCAGATAAAAAGCCGGATGCTGGCGGCTGAGCTGGCGGAAAAAATCCTGTCGCAATTCGACAGCCAGCTGATAGGACGCGCCGAATAACAATACACGCCAGACGTAGCGCAGCAGGTAAACGACTATCGCCGTGCCAAGCATCAGACCCAACCACGCGAAAAGTACGTTGTAAGACATTTGTTTTGACGTTACGCCATCAATAATTACCCCGACCAGTTTGGGCGGCAATAATTGCAGGACAGCAATAATGATCAGCAAGGCGACGGCACCCAGATACCGGCGCCATTCGCGACGGAAGTACCAGCCTAATTGTGCAAACAGTCTCACGCAGAGTTTTCCATACAAATAATAAGGATTTTATTGAGTTAACAGATATCAGAAATACCTGTTTGCTCTTCAGGCTGACAAGGATACCAGAGTTAACATGCGTTTCTGATGAAACTTTTTACTGCAACTTTTGCATTAAATTGGCAATGCTGTGCTCGATTTTATGCGCTCCATCGCAAAACTTGAGGTCACATCGTTCAGCCCCGGAATGCCGTTCACAAGTCGCTTG
This sequence comes from Rahnella bonaserana, assembly GCF_019049675.1. Lineage (GTDB taxonomy): Bacteria > Pseudomonadota > Gammaproteobacteria > Enterobacterales > Enterobacteriaceae > Rahnella > Rahnella bonaserana. Next base: position 322,509 of record NZ_JAFMOW010000065.1, read on the forward strand.
TAAAAGTTATCGTAGCTTTTCATATCGGAAACCTGCACCTGCAATAAATAATCATATTCTCCGGCCATCCGGTAGAAGCCCAGGACTTCCGGAAACGCTTCAACCTGTTGTACAAAGCGCTGATACCATTCGCTGTTGTGATGCTGTGTCTTGATCAATACAAATGCCGTCAGGCTCAGTCCGAGCTTATCGCCATCCAGCAACGCCACCTTGCCTCGAATAATCCCGTCATCTTCAAGGCGCTTGATTCTTTTCCAGCAGGGTGTCGAGGTGAGATTAACGGCCTCCGCCAGTTCGTTAAGAGAAAGGGTGCAATCGTTTTGCAGCAACGACAAAAGCTTAAGGTCAATTTTATCTACCACAAGGCACTCCGGGAGAAAATATTTCTACAAATACTGCATCTCATGGGTTAAAGAGTAACTTATTTCTCTGGCGATTACGTTATTCTTATCTCATCAAAACACTTTTATGAGCCTGCAACATGCGTAATTCCTGGGTCACTCACGCCATTAAAGAAATCGACGCCGATTTTCAACGTTCAGCTGACACACACTTAATTCGTCTCACACTGAATGATTTTCCGGGAATTTCGATGTACCTGAAGGATGAGAGCACGCACCCTTCCGGCAGCCTGAAACATCGCCTGGCGCGATCGCTGTTTTTATATGGACTCTGCAACGGCTGGATCCGCGAAAATACACCCATCATTGAAGCTTCGTCAGGCAGTACCGCCATTTCCGAAGCCTACTTCGCCCGGCTGCTAGGCCTGCCTTTTATTGCTGTGATGCCAGCCTGCACCGCCCCGCGCAAAATTCAGCAAATTGAGTTTTATGGTGGCCGCTGTCATTTCGTCGAGAATTCCGGCCAGATTTATGCCGCTTCAGAACAACTCGCCAGAGAACTAAACGGCCATTATATGGATCAGTTTACTTACGCTGAGCGCGCGACTGACTGGCGCGGGAACAACAATATTGCCGACAGTATTTTCCGTCAGATGTCCCGCGAGCCGCATCCGGTGCCGCGCTATCTGGTGATGAGTGCCGGTACTGGCGGCACCTCCGCCACCCTGGGTCGTTATATCCGCTATCAGGGGCACGAAACAGAACTAGTGTTAGTGGATCCTGAAAACTCGGTATTTTACGATTACTATCAGCGACGTGACGCCAGCGTCACCGCGCAATGCAGCAGCCGCATCGAGGGCATTGGTCGCCCTCGCGCCGAACCGTCATTTATCCCGGACGTCATCGACAGCATGATGCAGATACCCGATGCTGCAAGTGTGGCAACCGTTCGCTGGCTTGAGCAGGTACTGGGGCGAAAAGTCGGCGGTTCAACGGGTACCAATATGTGGGGCGCTTTGCAGCTCGCAAAACAAATGCGTGAAAAAGGCGAAACCGGCTCGATTGTCACCCTGCTTTGCGACAGCGGAGAACGTTATCTGAATACCTATTTTGATGACAACTGGGTGGCGAAAAATATCGGGGATATTTCCGTTTACGCTGCACAACTGGAAGGACTTAACTGAATATCCTCGAAATCATTCGGGCTACAGCAAGGCCGTAAATGAATGAATCCCGATGAGGTTACACAAGGAAGTGATTCGGGTGAAATAATGCCGCTAACACAGCTATAGTTTGAGGGATGAAGAGGAAAAAAGCCGGGACAGAATGGCCCGGCTTGCTGCAATACCTTTTATTCGGGGGAATAGGTGAGGTGTGGAGTGTGCAGCCAGTGTTGCAAAAAGTGAGACACCGCCTGATTGCGGCAATGCCCGATGATTTGTAAGTGAGGGGATTGCTCTTTCAGCACCGGTAATGCGTTGCCCATAATTAGCCCCATCCCGACGCCTTCCAGCATTTCCTTGTCGTTCATGGCATCGCCAAAGGCCATGCACTCCGACATTTCAATCCCCAGGCCCGCCGTCAGAAATGCCAGCGCGCTGCCTTTATTGCTGCCCGCTGGCTGTACATCCAGACAATCTGCCGCTGAGAAGCACAAATCAATACGCGGACCAAAGTGTTCTTTCAGTTGCGGAACCAGCGCCAGCAGGGTTTCGTGAGGTGCACAGAAACACACTTTACTGTTGCCTGAATCCGGCAATAAACGCAGATCCTGCAACTGGTAACGGAAACCGCTGAACTGGTGCGGGATCAGTAAGTCAGGATCATCCAGCGACGTAAACCAGCCGTCATCGCGGAATACGTGCAAACTGGCCGGAGTATCCCATTGCGTATGCAGAAGCTCATGCGCGCAATCTTCGGACAAATCACTCGCGTGCAAACGGTGACCGGCTAAGTCATGAATACGCGTGCCATTGCCGGTGATCAGAAAACCATCCAGCCCGATATTTGCCAGAATATCTTTCATTTCAAGATAATGACGACCGGTCGCAAACGTCAGTTTTACCGGTTTTTCAGCCAGCTCGCGCAGCGTTGCCAGTGTTTTTTCGCCCAGGGTGTGATCGGGTAAAAGCAGCGTGCCATCCATATCAAATGCAGCTAAACGGTACATGTTTCCTCTCTGAGCGGAGATAATTTTCGCATTCAAAGTATGTACCCGGATTTGCGGAACTAATAGTGAACAATTTAGAAATACTGTTCCTGTTTTAGCTCACAGTTTATCCTTAAGCTGCAAGCCAGTCCGCCGTACGTGCGATATGCTGAACAAACGATGTGCTGAACAACAACTTAGCCTGAAAATAAGGTTCCGTATTTATCATGCGCCTGCAAAACCGCCTTAATCAATTCCAGCGTCTGCATCTCAAAACGGGATCGCTTCCGGTTCAGCTTACCGTGGCAGAACTGGCAGATATTTTTTGCTGTAGCGAACGCCACACACGGACTTTACTCACTCATTTTCAGGATGCGGGCTGGATTGACTGGAAATCACAGGCTGGCCGCGGAAAACGCGCCTCGCTCTGCTGCCTGAGAACCCCCGAAGATCTGCGCGGCACCTATTTACAGGAATTACTCATTAACGGTGAACATTCTGCGGCACTGCAATTAAGCCAGCTGGATCCCACCCACCTCAACGCCCTGCTGGCGCCGCATCTGGGCGGACAATGGCAGGAAGATGCCCCCACGCTACGCATACCTTATTACCGCCCTCTCCAGCCGTTGGATCCTCTGACCCTGACCGGTCGTGCGGAGCAGCATCTCGCCCACACAATACATGCGGGGCTGACGCGTTATATTCCGGGAAACTCTGCGCCACAGCCTGATCTGGCACATCACTGGCAGGTCAGTAACAATGGCAAAACCTGGCAGTTTTTTCTGCGCAGTCAGTTGTTCTGGCATAACGGCGAGCCACTGAAAACAGCGCAACTGATGGCGCGGTTCCAGCAGTTAAAAAATTCGTCACGCGGCAAACATAATCTGGCCTCAGTGATCAGATTGTCGCAGCCACACGCGCTATGTCTGCAATTTGATCTCGATAAACCCGACTACTGGCTGGCGCATCGTTTTGCCGATCTCAATTGCCTGCTTTCGCACCCTGAAGACCCGCATATTGGTGCCGGACCTTTCCGGCTGACCACGTTCTCCCCTGAGCTGGTCAGGCTCGAGCAACACACGTTGTATACGTTGCAACATCCTTATCTGGCGGCGATTGAGTTTTGGATCACCCCACAATTGTTCGCGCAGAAGAATAATGTCAGCTGTCAGCATCCTGTCAGGATCATTCTTGGCGAACAGGAAGAATTATCGCGAGTGAAACCGGTAAGGCGCAGCACCAGCCTGGGTTTTTGCTACATCGCCGCCAATCTCAGGCGGGGTGTGTTAAATGAAGCGCAGGCGCGGAAAATTGTTCGTCTGATCCAATGCAGTGGCATGTTAAATAATTTGCCTATCGATCATGACCTGGTGAAATCCAGCAAAGAAATGCTGCCGGGCTGGCCAATCCCTTTGCATGACGATGCGGATGTTCTGCTGCCGGAAAAACTAACATTGCTTTTTCATCCGCCGGTTGAATTTGAGCTGGTAGCACAGGCGCTAAAAGAACGGCTGGCGGAAGAAGGTTGCAGGCTTGAGATTGGTTACCATGCCGGCCGGCTCTGGGAGGACGATGCGTTGCTCCGCTCAGCCGACCTTCTGCTCGGGGACCGCCTGATTGGTGAATCTCCCGAAGCATCGCTTGAAAACTGGTTACAGCAAGACCCGCTATGGACCGGGATCCTGCGCGATGAAGATTATGCGTGTCAGCAACAGCGCCTGGCAGTGATTCAGCAAATTCCGCAGGAAAACCGACGTTCGGATGAACTGCGCGAACATTTCTTTCAATGGATGAAATCAGGCATCGTGACACCTTTGTTTAATTATCAATATCAGGTCAGTGCGCCACCGCGTATCAGCGGAGTTCAGCTTACGGCCTGGGGCTGGTTCGATTTTTGTCAGGCCTGGGTTCCGCCGCCCCTGCAGGACGAAAATGTGTGAAGGAGCTGTTTCACTACACTCTGGCACTAAAGGAAAGTAACATTAGGGCAGTTTTACTGTCCGGCGGGCAGTGAATTCAGATAATGGTTTCAAACAACAGGTAATCAGAATGAAAAGAGCAGTGGTGGTTTTTAGCGGCGGACAAGATTCAACAACCTGTCTGATTCAGGCTCTGAAACAATATGACGAAGTCCACTGCGTCACGTTCGATTATGGTCAGCGCCATCGTGCTGAAATTGAAATCGCACAGAAATTATCAGTGGAACTTGGCGCCCGTGCGCACAAGGTTTTGGATGTTGGCTTGTTAAATGAACTGGCCGTCAGCAGTCTGACACGCGATAACATTCCGGTGCCTAACTTTGGCGATGAAAATAACGGCGGCCTGCCAAGCACTTTCGTTCCAGGCCGTAACATTTTATTCCTGACGCTGGCAGCGATTTACGCTTACCAGATCCAGGCAGAGGCAGTGATCACCGGGGTTTGTGAAACAGACTTCTCCGGTTATCCGGATTGCCGTGATGAGTTCGTGAAGGCGCTGAACACGGCCGTATCGCTCGGTCTGGCACGTGATGTCCGTTTTGAAACGCCGCTGATGTGGCTGAATAAAGCGGAAACCTGGGCGCTGGCTGATTATTATCAGCAACTGGATCTGGTCCGCCATAAAACGCTGACCTGTTATAACGGCATTGCCGGCGATGGCTGTGGTGAATGTGCAGCCTGTCATCTGCGCGCCAACGGCCTGCAACAATATCAGCAAGACAAAGCGGGCGTGATGAACAGCCTGAAGAAAAAAACCGGCCTGCGTTAATTCAGCCAAAATCATAAACAAAGCGGGTGGCCATCAGACCACCCGTTTCCTGTGAAAAAGTACGCATATCAGTACGTCGCCGAATCAGTCGTTTTCCAGTTCCAGCTCACGCAATCGCTCCAGCAATTCACCTTCCAGCGGCAACGCTTTTTGCGTTCGCAAATCGATACAGACAAACGTCAGCGTCGCATCGGCAACCACTTCGCCCTGACAGGTCACAACCTGTTCCAGTACACCGCTGCGTCCGTTTAATTGCTGCATGCTGCTGTCAATACGCAACACATCGCCAAGCACTGCGGGTTTGCGATAATTGATGTTGATATTCACCACGATAAACGCAATTTTGTTCTCGCTCATCCACTGGAAACCCGACTGGTTATCGAGCCATTCCCAACGGGCAGTTTCGAGGAATTCCAGATAACGCGCATTGTTGACGTGCTGATAGACGTCGATATGAAAGCCGCGAACTTTAATAAAGGTATGCATAATCGTTAGAAAACTCCTGATAGTCGTCTGAGGCATACAACCAAACTGGTCAGATGTCTTTAGAGATTAGCAGAAGAAAACGGCGGCAACCGTTGAGGGTTTACCGCCGCGACATCCGTCACAATTTCAGACGGTCCTTGTTACGTTCAAATAATGCAGCACCAATTCCCGGTACTTCGCGTAGTTGTTCCACATCAGTAAACTGCCCAAGTTGTTCGCGATAGCTGATGATGGCCTGCGCCTTCTTCATCCCTACCCCGTTCAACACACTGGCAAATTCCTCTGCTGTCGCAGTGTTGATGCTGACAGTACTTTCATCGGTAACCGCAACCTGCTCCTTTTTCACTTGCGGACCTGAGACTTTCCCCGCGGTCGTAACCGGCGCCGCCGTGGTCGTCGCCACAGGGCTGCTGGCATTAGGTGCCGCGTGTAACATAACGGGCAGAGTAGAAAGCCCCAGTGCCAGAGCCAACGAAAGTGATGTAATACCTAATTTTTTCATGCTGTATCCTCCATGTGTTTGACAGCACGCAGAGAGTGCATCAGGGAGGAGAAGTGAACAACGGGCAAGTTTCAAATATGGAAAAGGCCGCGAAAGCGGCCTTTGTTTGTTGCAACGCGTTGCAAAACTTTGCGGCGTTTACTGGTTTTGTGCAGCTGAACCGTATTTGATTTTCGCTTCCTGACGCAGGTTTGTCAGCAAGGCATCAAAGGTCACGTTCGAGGAGGTTTGTTGCATCTCCTGATTGAAACGTGCGATATCCGCTTCCGGGACAACACCTGGCGTCACCGTATTCAGCTTAACCAGCACGCTGTTGCCTTTATTGTCCTGAGTCAGACCATAAACCGGCTGGTCTTTCTGAGGATGCGGCAATGCGTAGATGTTAGATTCAAACGCAGAAGGCTGCTGGCTACGCTGGACTTTCTGCACAGCACCGAAGCTCAGACCAGCCGCTTTCATCGCCTCATCGCCTTTGCCATCTTTCAGCGCGGTCAGCAGCTTCTCGCCATCCATCCGTGCCTGATCTTGGGCTTTCTGGCGTTTAACCAGCGTCGTCACCTGATCTTTCACTTCAGCAAAAGGTTTCACGCCTTCAGCTTTATGCGCTTCAACACGAACCACAAAAGCACGATCGCCATCAACAGTAATGATATCGGAGTTACTGCCCGGAGCACCGTCCTGACCAATCAGGCCGCCATCAAAAATCGCCTGTACGACAGGTTTGAAATTGATGCCAGCTGGGATTTGGTTTTGGGTAAACCAGTCGGTATGCACCGCTTTAGTTCCTGCAACTTCTTCGGCTGAAGTCAGAGATTCATTGTCATTGGTTGCCGCTTCGCTGACTTTCTGTTGCAACGCGTAGTAAGCATCCAGTGATTTTTCTTGCTTAAGCTTGTCAGTGATCGTGTTACGGACAGCCGCTAACGGTTTCACCTGCTCAGGCGTCACGTCATCAAGACGCAGGATGAAGAAACCGCTGTCAGATTTAATCACGCCGGAAACCTGACCTTTCGCCGTCAGATTAGCATTCTTAAATTCTGGCAATGTGGTTTCAGGTTCCATCCAGCCCAAATCACCACCCTGTTTAGCGCTCAGGGCATCGGTAGATTTGGTTTTAGCCAGTTCAGCAAAATCAGTTCCTTTCTTCAGCTCGGCGGCAACCGCGTCGGCATCAGCCTGTGATTTCAGGACAATGACGCTGTAACGGCGACGTTCAGGCTGACCGAACTCGCTTTTGTGCTGATCGTAATAGGCGCTGATATCAGCATCCGTCACTTCTGTTTTGCCCTGCATTGCCGCTGCATCCATTTCGATGTAGCTGACTTTTACCTGCTCAGGGGAAATAAAGCTGTTTTTGTTCTGGTCGTAGAAAGCCTGCAACTCTGCGTCAGTGACCTGCTGTTTTGCAGCCAGTGCATCAGTATCCAGAGTAGCGGTTTGTACTTCACGAACCTGCAGAAGCAGTTCAGCCAGTGATTTGCTTTCTACCGGCAAAACGAAATCAGACTGGCCGTAAGCCTGCTCAAGCTGCTGACTGATGAGCTGCTGTTTCATCAGCTGCGCAAAATTGTCCGCGCTGTATCCCATGCTCTGAATACTTTGCAGGTATTTGGCGTTATCAAAACGACCATCAGTCTGGAATTGTGGGGTCGCAAAAATCGCGTCTTTGATCTGCTGATCGCTGACGGTAATCCCTAATTTTTTGGAATACTGATCCAGCAAAGTGACGTCAATCAAATTGCTCAGGGATTCCTGACGCAACTGCTGCATGTAACCGTCACTGCCCGCCAGTTCAGAGAACTGATCGCCTAGTTGCTGCTGCAACCGGTTACGCTGGTTTTGCACCGCCTGCTCTAACTGAGCCCGACCGATTTCCTGACCATTCACTTTCGCTGCATAGTCGCCTGAACCGCCGACCAGGTAGTTGCCCACCCCTGTCAAAATAAAGGACAGAATAATCAGGGCCAGAATGATTTTGAGCACGACATTATTGGAAGCCGCGCGTAAATTGTCCATCATAGTGAGGCAACACTCCGCTGTAATAAAAAAAGCGCACCGTTCTCGATGCGCCTTGTATCTTACCTTACCAGCCCGATGACGTCAGGTTATTGTTTAACAACCAGACCTGAATGAAAAAGCATCAGTGATGCGCCTCACACGGTTGTAACGTCAGCTTGCAGATAATTAGCCGTTTACGGCATCTTTCAGCGCTTTACCTGCACGGAAGCCAGGTACTTTGGCTGCTGCAATGCTGATTTCTTTACCGGTCTGTGGGTTACGACCAGTACGTGCTGAACGTTCACGCACGGAGAAAGTACCGAAACCTACCAGAGCTACTTCATCCCCAGCTTTCAGGGTGTCAGTGACAGATGCAAGAACAGCATCTAAAACACGTCCCGCTGCGGCTTTAGAAATATCAGCACCGGCAGCAATTTTGTCGATCAATTGTGACTTATTCACTCTTATCATCCCCTCTTAATTTCGTTCATCACGCAGCATTATCCCTGCAGACGTGACCGCGCTGCTGTTATATCAATCTTGTCAGAGCGATGCAAGCGACTGAAAGCAGCCTGAAACCCTTTGACCGTTGACTAAGTTAACGGCACAAAAAAAAGCTGGCAAGTGAGATTTCACCTGCCAGCCTGAGTTTTATTCAACTGTGTAAGCTGATGTCACTATTTTGCTGCCACCGGCAGTGCGCCGTAAGCCGGATTTTGCAGTGCGATGTTCAGAACATCATCAATGCGTTTTACCGGGTGGATCTCAAGATCTGCCAGCACGTTTGCCGGAATTTCTTCCAGATCGCGTTTGTTGTCATCCGGGATCAGAACCACTTTGATGCCGCCACGATGGGCTGCGAGCAGTTTTTCTTTCAGACCACCAATTGGCAGAACCAGTCCACGTAAAGTGATTTCACCGGTCATCGCAACATCTGCACGAACCGGGTTACCGGTCAGACAAGACACCAGCGCGGTACACATTGCAATACCGGCACTCGGACCATCTTTCGGCGTTGCCCCTTCTGGTACGTGAACGTGGATATCACGTTTTTCGTAAAAGTCAGGGTTGATACCCAGTTTGTCCGCACGTGAACGCACAACGGTCAGCGCGGCCTGAATGGATTCCTGCATCACTTCACCCAGAGAACCGGTGTAAGTCAGCTTACCTTTGCCCGGTACGCAGGCCGTTTCGATGGTCAGCAGTTCGCCGCCCACTTCGGTCCACGCCAGACCAGTGACCTGGCCCACACGGTTTTCGGTATCAGCACGGCCATAATCGACCTTCTGTACGCCGAGGAAATCTTTCAGGTTGTCGCCGTTGATTTCAATGTGCTTGATGTCTTTATCCATCAGCAATTGCTTAACTGCTTTACGGCAAAGTTTAGACAACTCACGTTCTAAACTACGCACACCCGCTTCACGGGTATAGAAACGGATAATGCCGATGATTGCACTGTCGTCAACCGTCAGTTCGTTCTTCTTAAGCGCGTTACGCTCAAGCTGCTTCGGCAGCAAATGCTGTTTGGCGATGTTCAGTTTTTCGTCTTCGGTATAGCCGGAAAGACGGATCACTTCCATACGGTCGAGCAGCGGGGCCGGGATGTTCATCGAGTTCGACGTAGCCACAAACATCACATCTGACAGGTCGTAATCGACTTCCAGATAGTGATCGTTAAATGCCACGTTCTGTTCCGGATCCAACACTTCCAGCAAAGCAGAAGCCGGATCACCACGCATGTCCGAGGACATCTTGTCGATTTCATCGAGCAGGAACAGCGGGTTTTTAACGCCGACTTTCGCCATTTTCTGGATCAGTTTGCCCGGCATGGAACCGATATAGGTACGACGGTGACCGCGGATTTCCGCTTCATCACGTACGCCACCCAGCGCCATACGAACATACTGACGGCCAGTCGCACGTGCGATTGACTGCCCCAGTGAGGTTTTACCCACACCCGGAGGCCCGACCAGACACAGGATTGGGCCTTTAATTTTGCTCACACGACTCTGCACTGCGAGGTATTCCAGAATACGGTCTTTGACACGCTCCAGACCATAATGGTCGGTATCCAGAACTTCCTGTGCTTTGCGCAGGTCTTTTTTGACTTTGCTGCGGGCATTCCATGGCACCTGAAGCATCCAGTCGATATATCCACGGACAACCGTGGCTTCGGCGGACATCGGTGACATCATTTTCAGCTTTTGCAGCTCAGCTTCGGTTTTTTCACGCGCATCTTTCGGCATTTTGGCCGCTTCGATTTTGCGTTTCAGCGCCTCATGCTCGTCAGGCGTGTCGTCCATTTCGCCAAGTTCTTTCTGAATCGCTTTCATTTGCTCATTCAGATAGTACTCACGCTGGCTTTTTTCCATCTGTTTTTTGACACGATTACGGATGCGTTTTTCAACCTGTAACAGGTCGATTTCCGATTCCATCATCGCCATCAGATATTCCAGACGCTCGGTGATATCAAACATTTCCAGCACGGATTGTTTATCAGCGAGTTTCAATGGCATATGCGCAGCGATGGTGTCAGCCAGACGTGCAGCATCTTCAATGCTGTTCAGTGAAGTCAGCACTTCCGGCGGGATCTTTTTGTTCAGCTTGATGTAGCCTTCAAACTGATTAATCGCAGTACGCACCAGAACTTCCTGCTCGCGTTCATCCACGGCCGGAGATTCCAGATATTCCGCCTGGGCAGCAAAATGCTCGCCACTGTCAGAAAGTGTCGTAATACGCGCGCGTTGTAACCCTTCCACCAGCACTTTGACCGTGCCGTCCGGGAGCTTCAGCATTTGTAATATTGAGGCAACCGTACCCACGGAGAAGAGGTCATTAACGCCCGGCTCATCTGTAGAGGCTTCTTTCTGCGCCACCAGCATGATTTTTTTGTCGTGATCCATCGCGGCTTCAAGGCACCGAATCGATTTTTCCCTGCCAACAAACAACGGGATCACCATGTGCGGATAAACCACCACATCGCGCAAAGGCAATACGGGGATTTCTATGCGTTCAGAACGCTCAGGGTTCATAGAGCTCTCTCTTAGTTTAGCTTCCGCCAGGTTAAGGAAATCTCGTGAAACACGAGTCAGACGGGTTTCAGCAAGTCGTTAACTGAGTATATGGGGATGAATGTCTGACATTCAACGATAAGAATGTGCGAAAAAAAAATGGGGGACAAAATCCCCCATTTCATGGCTAACTCTCTGGATAGATTGGCTAATTATTCGCCAGATGCCTGTTGCGCTTCTGGTTTGCCATAAATCATCAGAGGTTCTGACTGGCCCGCAATCACGGACTCATCAATCACCACTTTCTCGACATCTTCGAGAGACGGCAGATCATACATAGTATCCAGCAATGCGGCTTCTACGATGGAACGCAGACCACGGGCACCGGTTTTACGGACCATGGCTTTTTTCGCAATCGCAACCAGCGCTTCATCGCGGAATTCCAGTTCAACGCCTTCCAGATTGAACAATGCCTGATATTGCTTAGTCAGGGCATTTTTCGGCTCTTTCAGAATCTGAATCAGAGCCTCTTCGTTCAGTTCGCTCAGGGTCGCTACCACTGGCAGACGGCCAATGAACTCAGGGATCAGACCAAATTTGATCAAATCTTCTGGTTCAGCCTGCGCCAGCAACTGACCTTCTGTTGCTTTCTGTTCTTTGCCTTTAACTTCTGCACCAAAACCGATACCGGTATTGGTATTGATACGCTGACCAATCACTTTATCCAGACCGGCAAATGCACCGCCGCAGATAAAGAGGATTTTCGAGGTATCAACCTGCAGGAATTCCTGCTGTGGATGCTTACGTCCGCCTTGCGGTGGAACGGCAGCCACGGTGCCTTCAATCAGTTTCAGCAGCGCCTGCTGAACACCTTCGCCAGACACATCACGTGTAATGGACGGGTTATCAGATTTGCGGGAAATCTTATCGATTTCATCAATATAAACAATGCCGCGTTGCGCTTTCTGTACGTCGTAGTCACATTTCTGCAGCAGTTTCTGGATAATATTTTCGACGTCTTCACCCACGTAACCGGCTTCGGTCAGCGTGGTGGCATCGGCCATAGTAAATGGCACATCCAGGAAACGCGCCAGGGTTTCAGCCAGCAGCGTTTTACCGCTACCGGTCGGCCCGATCAGCAGAATGTTGCTCTTGCCCAATTCGATACCGTTGCTGGTATCGCCATTGCGCAGGCGCTTGTAGTGGTTGTACACAGCCACAGCCAGCACTTTTTTTGCAGGTTCCTGGCCGATAACATAATCGTCAAGATGCTGACGGATTTCATGCGGCGTCGGTAATGCACTGCGTTCACGGTGTGGCGCGACTTCTTTGATCTCTTCGCGAATAATGTCATTACATAAATCGACACATTCATCGCAGATATACACTGACGGCCCGGCAATCAGCTTACGCACTTCATGCTGGCTTTTGCCGCAAAAAGAGCAGTACAGCAGCTTTCCTGAACCGTCTTTGCGCTTATCTGTCATCAGTAAACCTCTTCTCTAGTATCAGTCCCGCAGCGTAGCAAAAACACCACGGCACGACCATATTACACAACAGCCGCATGATTGGCTGATGTCTGTTCATTCCTGTTATGACTCATTGCAGGCAGATTTTGCTTGATACAAAACCTGCCTTTGAGACGTCCGTATGAGTATAACTATAGACCATCAGCCCGGCAGAAATAAGCCGTCAGGCGCGATGGGTAAATACGGAGTCCACCAACCCGTACTGTACAGCCTCATCGGCAGACAGGAAACGGTCACGCTCAGTGTCACGCTCTATTTCTTCAAGAGTTTTACCCGTATGTTTCGCCATCAGCTCATTCATACGTGATTTCACTTTGAGAATTTCTTTCGCGTGGATCTCGATGTCCGTCGCCTGGCCCTGGAAACCGCCCAGTGGCTGGTGGATCATCACGCGTGAGTTTGGCAGACAGAAGCGTTTGCCTTCTGCACCGGCGGTCAACAGGAATGCACCCATTGAACAAGCCTGCCCCATACAAATGGTGCTGACGTCCGGTTTGATGAACTGCATGGTGTCATAAATTGACATACCGGCAGTGATCACACCACCCGGTGAGTTGATATAAAGATAAATGTCTTTTTCCGGACTTTCTGCTTCCAGGAACAGCATCTGGGCAACAATCAGGTTAGCCATATGGTCTTCAACCTGACCTGTCAGGAAGATGATACGTTCCTTAAGCAGACGGGAGAAGATGTCGTATGAACGTTCGCCCCGTGAAGTTTGCTCAACCACCATGGGTACCAACGCCATGTTTGGTGCAAATTGCTCTCTTTCACCACTGTATGACATAACCGTCTCCTAATAGATTCTGTTTGGCGCTCTTTAAAACCGATTCTACTTGAGATAGGCACACATGACTATGCTCAAGCGGCCAAGTCGCCATTTACACGCCTGACGGTCGTTATCAGTCAGATTTTAACTACAAATTTACCTGGGTTCGTTCTTATCAATTGGGGGATTTAGCCCCTTTTTTCAAGCCTGCAGGAATATTTCTTTTTCTCACGCTGTCCCGGACCGGGGAAAAGCCATTCTGGATGGGGTCAATGTGAGGTTTCTACGTGGGCTGTGCCTTATATTGATAAATATAGTGCAAAAACAACAGTCAAAAACAGAAATTACCTGATTTTCAGCAAATAAAAAGCCCGCAGTAAAAACTGCGGGCCTGAGAAGCGAACCTGTAAACAGGTTCAGCAACGTGCATTTAACTTATGCAGGTTGAGTCTGGTTCATCAGCTCAGTAAAGGTAGTGGCTTTTTCAGTCACTTTTGCTTTAGACAACAGAGTTTCGACCGCTTGTTCTTCCAGAGCGACGTTACGCATGTTGTTCATCAGCTCTTTGTTTTTGCTGTAGAACTCAACAACTTCTTGTGGATCTTCGTACGCAGAAGCCATTTCTTCGATCAGCGCTTTAACGCGATCTTCGTCAGCTTTCAGTTCGTGCTGGCTGATCACTTCGCCCAACAGCAGACCGACAACTACGCGACGTTTAGCTTGCTCTTCGAACAACTCACGTGGCAGTTCCAGCGCTTGTTTTTCGTTGCCGCCGAAACGTTGTGCAGCCTGACGACGCAGAACATCAACTTCGCCGTCGATCAGTGCAGCTGGCACGTCGATTTCGTTAGCGCTGACCAGACCGTCGATTGCCTGAGTTTTGATGCGGTTACGAACAGCACCTTTCAGCTCGCGTTCCATGTTTTTACGCACTTCAGCGCGCAGACCTTCAACAGAACCATCAGCCACGCCGAAACGTTTGATGAATTCTGGCGTCAGTTCTGGCAGTTCACGCTCTTCAACTTTCTTCAGAGTGATAGCGAACTTAGCAGCTTTACCTTTCAGGTTTTCAGCGTGGTAATCTTCCGGGAAGTTCACGTCGATTGTGAATTCTTCACCCGCTTTGTGACCGACCAGACCTTCTTCGAAACCTGGGATCATGCGGCCCTGGCCCATAGCCAGTACGAAATCAGAGGCTTTGCCGCCTTCGAAATCTTCACCGTCGATAGAACCGGAGAAATCAACTGTTACACGGTCTTCAGCAGTAGCTGCAGCGTCAGTTTCTTTCCAGTCAGCTTGTTGCTTACGCAGAGTTTCCAGCATGGTATCAACATCAGCGTCGTTAACTTCAACAACAGGTTTTTCAACTTCGATGTTTTCCAGATCTTTCAGCTCAACTTCCGGGTAAACTTCGAATTCTACGGAGAAATTGAAGTCTTCACCTTGCTTGTACTCACCCGGGATATAGTTAGGTGCGCCAGCCGGATTGATTTTTTCTTTGATGATCGCATCAACGAAATTGCGTTGCATCAGATCACCCAGCACGTCCTGACGTACTGACGCGCCGTAACGCTGTTCGATGATGTGGCTTGGTACTTTGCCTTTACGGAAGCCGTCAATACGTACTTTTTTAGAGACGTTGATCAGTTCACTGCTCACTGCTTTTTCAATGCTTTCAGCAGGAACAGTAATCGTTACGCGGCGCCCAAGGCCTTGAGTGGTTTCAACAGAAACTTGCATCTTGTTACCTCAAAAAAAAATCACAGTGCTCGGTCAACTCCAGAAGTCGTTCTCAAGATGAGAAGCAGCATCGAGTGCGCGAACTTACCTTGAAAACGACTTCTAAGAACCGGGACAGTTCTGTATCAGAACGTAGCCCTGTATTCGAGAGCGTCCGAAACCATTCCGGAAAAATTAGACGCGACATTATAGCGACGCAGACGCATTGAGTCGAGGACGGTATCTGTTACGCGGGAGGAAACTCACACGGGAATCGATCCTTCGAAAAAAGCGGTCATTGCAAAGGCATTTCACCTTGCCGTCTGTCCGTCAGAAGAAAAACAAAAACGGCCCGCGGGCCGTTTCTTGAAATTCGCATCTACTAATACCGCATCTGACAAGGAAAGTTCCAGTCTTACCGTCTCAAACGCCGATATTTATGCCTTTAATGAATCAAATCGTGACGATTACGCCATTGTACCCGCACCGCGACAAGGCGGAGAAGCCGGAACCGTATCCTGCAAGCCTTCCCATTCTTTCAGGGTATAAGTATGCAGAGCCAGGGCATGAACGCTGCCCGCCAGTTCTTCGGTTAATCTTCCATAAATTGCACGATGACGCGCCAGGAAACGCTCACCGATAAACTTATCGGACACCATCACGACTTTAAAATGGCTCTCGGAGCCTGCAGGGACATTATGACGATAGCTTTCGTCAGTCACTTCCAGAAACGCAGGTTCGAATGCTTCAACTAATTTTGCTTCTATTTGCTCACGAATCATAGCAATCTCCTTACACCGCATCAGCTGAGAACTGCGTCTGTCTGGTACATCTATCTCTCTATAATGATAGGCTGTTTTCCGGACTCTATGCATGCCAGAAGAATAAATTTCTGCTGCGGATTGATAAAAACACCGCTCAGCCTGTCAAAGCTGATTCTGTCAAAGAAAGTGCAGCTCCGCCACGGATGATGACAGCCATCCGCGAGCTAATGGCTTCTTTGCTGAAAAAAAGTGCAAAAAACACGTTTTCCGGATTTTTGGGTCTTTCCCCGGAAAATGGCAATGTTATGATGTCGGCAAAATTTTGAGCACTATTCCCTTATTAATATTGAGAAAATACACATGCTAAAGAAAATTATTTTCCCGGTTCTGGCGATGTTGATGCTGGCAGGCTGCGCCACCAGCACGAATACGCTGGACGTTTCTCCGAAAATTGTACTGCCTTCACAGGATCCTACTCTTCAGGGCATCACCATCAGCATCAACGGTGCTGACCAGCGTAAGGATCAGGCACTGGCGAAAGTTAACCGTGATGGCCAGCTGATTTCCCTTACTCCTTCCCGTGACCTGCGTTTCCTGCTGCAGGAATCGCTGGAGAAACAAATGACCGCCCGTGGTTACATGGTCGGTGCTGACGGCGCTGTGGATCTGCAAATCGTGGTGAATAATCTGTATGCGGATGTTCAGGAAGGTAACCTGCGTTACAACATCACCACCAAAGCGGATATCTCTATCATTGCAACGGCTAAAAATGGCAACAAACAGGTGAAAAACTACCGCTCGACGTACAATGTTCAGGGCGCACTGTCTGCGACTAACGCGAAGATCACCAACGCGGTTAACACCACTCTGGGCGATGTCATCAGCGACATGGCGTCAGACACCAGCATCAGCGACTTCATCAAAGCCAACGCACGATAAGTTTCTGTTGTAAGAGTGATCACTTCTGCCCGGCTTGTCCGGGCAGAATGCTTTCTGAGGCAAGTGATTGTCTTTCCCGATAAGCATCCCTTCCTTTAATATGCATATGCACCACTCTCTCACCGGTTCGCAGGAACACAATTTTAATGAAAGGTCAGTATTTCAAGATTTTCACGCAGCGTAACACCGTCATTTTGCTGCTTCTGGGTTTTGCTTCCGGCTTACCACTGGCGCTGACATCCGGCACGTTGCAGGCATGGATGACGGTGGAAAACGTCGATCTGAAAACGATCGGGATTTTCTCGCTGGTCGGTCAGGCTTACGTTTTCAAATTCCTGTGGTCACCGATGATGGACCGTTATACGCCCTCTTTCCTCGGGCGCAGACGTGGCTGGCTGATACTGACGCAACTCCTGCTGGTGGTGGCAATTTTTGCCATGGGATTTATGGATCCCTCGAAAGATTTATTCTGGCTGGCATCGCTGGCAGTGCTGATCGCCTTCGCTTCCGCGTCTCAGGACATCGTTTTCGATGCCTACAAAACCGATTTATTACCGCCGGAAGAACGTGGAAACGGTGCGGCGGTTTCCGTACTGGGTTACCGGCTGGCGATGTTGGTTTCAGGTGGACTGGCATTGTGGCTTGCGGATCGTTATCTCGGCTGGCAGCACATGTACTGGCTGATGGCGGGTCTGATGCTGACTGGCGTGATTGCCACCCTGCTGTCTCCGGAGCCTGAAAACTCGCAACCCGCACCGCGCACCATCGAAATGGCCGTGGTCGCACCGCTGAAAGACTTTTTTGGTCGTAATAATGCCTGGCTGATTTTGCTGCTCATCGTGATGTACAAAATGGGTGATGCTTTCGCGGGCAGCCTGAGTACCACATTTTTGATCCGCGGTGTGGGGTTTGATGCCGGGGAAGTCGGGCTGGTGAACAAAACGCTCGGTCTGGCCGCCACGATTATTGGCGCACTGCTTGGCGGAATGCTGATGCAGCGTCTTAGCCTGTTCCGCGCGCTGATGCTGTTCGGGATTTTGCAGGCCGTATCTAATGCGGGTTACTGGATCCTCGCCGTTACGGATAAAGATTTGATCACCATGGGCACAGCGATTTTCTTCGAAAATCTGTGCGGGGGAATGGGGACGGCGGCCTTTGTCGCGCTGCTGATGACGTTATGTAACCGCTCGTTTTCGGCCACACAGTTTGCTTTGCTTTCTGCGCTGTCTGCGGTGGGCCGTGTGTACGTCGGGCCGATTGCCGGCTGGTTTGTGGAAGCCTACGGCTGGCCGTGGTTTTATCTTTTCTCGATTGTGGCGGCGGTCCCCGGTTTACTTCTGCTGGCAGTTTGCCGGCAAACGCTGGAATACACCCAGAATACTGACAGTTTTCTGCCCCGCATTCACTTTGCGAAATCTTACCGCTGGGCGCTGCGTTGCCTGCTGACGGGAAGCGTACTGCTGCTCCTGTGGCTGGTCACACTGATTGCCGACAGTATGGGCTGGACATCCTGGCAAGCTCTGGCGACAGTTTTACTGGAAACCGGCGCATTTATTTGCCTGACTGGTGTTATTTTAGGCAGCCTGCTCGACTTTTTATCTCTGCGCCGTACCGCACGTTCATGATTTACCGCCATTCATTTGAAATGAATGGCGTGTTCATTTAACAACTGATCAATAAATATCACTCAATAATTTAAATTCAGAAAAAATAATATTCACGGGGATAATTTTTCTCCGCCGCTTTTTGTTGATTTTATTTCACTCGTTTTAAACATTAATTTAACATTAATTAAACCTATCGATCAGATAACGCCCGGCAATAATAATGGGAAAATGTGTCACTCCTTGTTTTTCATCACCATAGAAAAAAATCTATACGCAACATATTGTTGCCCACTGTAAATTGTCACGATCCGTGACATGTGTGACTGCGTTAACATAAAGTGTCAACAGCGGCTTGACACTTGTTTAAGCGTGTTTACAGTCCTGCAACCTTCCCGTAAAATGCCCGCACACCTGAAGCGACAATAGAGCCCTAGTTATTGAGGTCGTTAGATGAGACTTAAGAAATACAATAAAAGTATTGGGATGTTGTCCTTATTTGCTTCCGCGTTATTGTTGAGCGGTTGCAATACGGCATTGATGGATCCCAAGGGAGCAATTGGACTCGAGCAGAGAACGCTGATTTTAACCGCTATCGGTTTAATGCTGATCGTTGTTATACCAGTTATTATCATGGCGTTTGCCTTTGCGTGGAAGTATCGTGCTTCCAACACAAAAGCAAAATACAGTCCTGATTGGTCCCACTCCAACAAAATTGAAGCCGTCGTCTGGACAGTTCCAATTATTATCATTGCCATCCTGGCAACGATAACCTGGAAAACCACCCACTCGCTTGATCCGTTCAAGCCTATCGTGACTGACGAAAAACCGATGACGGTTGAAGTCGTTTCTCTGGACTGGAAATGGTTGTTCATTTATCCGGAACAGGGCATCGCTACCGTTAACGAACTTGTCATTCCTAAAGATGTGCCAGTTCAGTTCAAAGTCACTTCAGACTCTGTGATGAACTCGTTCTTTATTCCTCAGTTAGGCGGGCAGATTTATGCGATGGCCGGTATGCAGACTCAGTTGCACTTGATTGCAAATGAAGCCGGTACCTATAAGGGCATCTCAGCAAGCTTCAGCGGCCGCGGTTTCTCTGGCATGAAGTTCAACACGATTGCGACTCCAACCCGTGCCGATTTTGACACCTGGGTAGCGAAAGTGAAAAGCGCACCGAACCAGCTGGCAACCACTGATGACTTCAACAAACTGGCTGCACAGAGTATCGACAACCCGGTCGAATACTTCTCTGTTGCAAAACCTGGTTTGTTCAAAGAAATCATTGGCAAATACTCCATGCATGACATGAAGGCAGCGCCAGAAGGTCACACCATGCCAATGCCTGCAGGCAGCGACATGAAAGGCATGGATATGGGTGGACAGTCTCACGCAGCCGGAGCCGAGGAATAAACGATGTTCGGAAAATTAACGCTTGATTCGGTTCCGTATCATGAACCGATTATCATGGTCACAGTTGCCGCGATTATTATCGGTGGCCTGGCAGTTCTTGCCGGCATCACCTATTTCGGTAAGTGGAAGTATCTGTGGACCGAGTGGCTGACGTCTGTCGACCACAAAAAATTAGGTATCATGTATATCATTCTGGCCTTCGTCATGCTGTTGCGTGGCTTTGCCGATGCCATCATGATGCGTAGCCAGCAGGTTCTTGCTTCTGCAGGTGAACCGGGCTTCCTGCCTCCTCATCACTACGACCAAATCTTCACCGCGCACGGCGTAATCATGATCTTCTTCATGGCGATGCCTTTCGTAATCGGTCTGATGAACGTGGTTGTTCCTTTGCAAATCGGTGCACGCGACGTTGCGTTCCCGTTCCTGAATAACGTGAGCTTCTGGTTCACCGCCGCTGCTGTCGTGCTCATCAACATCTCTCTGGGTGTGGGTGAATTCGCACAGACCGGCTGGTTAGCCTATCCGCCACTGTCAGGTAAGGAATACAGTCCGGGGGTCGGGGTAGATTACTGGATCTGGAGTCTCCAGATATCCGGTGTCGGTACCTTGCTGACCGGTGTTAACTTCTTTGCGACCATCCTGAAGATGCGCGCTCCTGGTATGCCGCTGATGAAAATGCCGGTATTTACCTGGGCCGCACTGTGCACCAACGTGTTGATTATCGTGTCCTTCCCGATTCTGACCGTCACTGTGGCACTGCTGACTTTAGACCGTTATCTGGGCACCCATTTCTTCACGAATGATATGGGCGGCAACATGATGATGTACATCAACCTGATTTGGGCCTGGGGCCATCCGGAAGTGTACATTTTGGTTCTGCCAGTATTCGGTGTGTTCTCAGAAGTTACTGCAACCTTCTCGAAAAAACGTCTGTTCGGTTACACCTCACTGGTATGGGCAACTATCGCCATTACCGTGTTGTCGTTCATCGTTTGGCTGCACCACTTCTTCACCATGGGTTCAGGCGCAAACGTCAATGCCTTCTTCGGCATCATGACGATGATCATTTCTATCCCGACCGGGGTAAAAATCTTCAACTGGCTGTTCACCATGTATCAGGGCCGTATCACGCTGAATGCAGCAATGCTGTGGACCGTTGGCTTCATCATCACCTTCTCTGTGGGTGGTATGACCGGCGTTCTGCTAGCGGTTCCGGGTGCTGACTTCGTGCTGCACAACAGCCTGTTCCTGATTGCCCACTTCCATAACGTAATCATCGGTGGTGTGGTCTTCGGTTGCTTCGCAGGTCTGACTTACTGGTTCCCTAAATCCTTCGGCTTTACGCTGAACGAAAAATGGGGTGTGCGTTCATTCTGGTTCTGGATCATCGGTTTCTTCGTTGCGTTCATGCCACTGTACGTACTGGGCTTCATGGGTATGACCCGTCGTGTCAGCCAGAACATCGATCCTGAGTTCCACCCGCTGCTGGTTGTTGCGGCATGCGGTGCTGCACTGATTGCCTGCGGTATCCTCTGCCAGCTGATCATGATCTTCGTTTCCGTTCGCGACCGCGACCAGAACCGTGATCTGACCGGTGACCCATGGGGCGCACGTACTCTGGAGTGGGCAACCTCTTCTCCTCCTCCGTTCTACAACTTCGCTATCGTGCCGCAAATTCACGACCGCGATGAGTTCTGGGACATGAAAGAGAAAGGTACCGCTTACAAGCAGCCTGCTAAATATGAACCGATTCATATGCCACGTAACAGCGGCGCCGGTTTCATCATCGCTATGCTGAGTCTGGTTTGTGGTTTCGCATTAATCTGGGATATCTGGTGGCTGGCAGCAGTGAGCTTCATTGCGCTGGTTGTGACCTGGATTGCGAAAAGCTTCGACGAAGATGTTGATTACTACGTGCCAGTTGAAGAAGTGGAACGTATTGAAAACCAACATTATGAACAAATCCGTAAAGCAGGTGTGAAACATGGCAACTGATACTCTGACTCACCACGATGAGGCCCATGCTGAGCATGGGCACCACGACGCAGGTGCAACCAAAGTCTTCGGCTTCTGGATCTACCTGATGAGTGACTGCATCTTGTTTGCGAGCCTGTTCGCAACGTATGCAGTACTGGTAAACGGGACCGCTGGCGGTCCCTCTGGTAAAGACATTTTTGAACTGCCGTTCGTGCTGGTAGAAACCTTCTGCCTGCTGTTCAGTAGTATCACTTACGGCTTTGCAATGCTGGCCATGAACAAAGGCAACAAAGCAGGCGTTAACGGCTGGTTGTTCCTGACATTCCTGTTCGGTTTAGGCTTCATCGGGATGGAACTCTATGAATTCCATCACCTGATTGCTGAAGGCTATGGCCCGCAGCGCAGTGGTTTCCTGTCTGGCTTCTTTGCGCTGGTCGCCACCCACGGTCTGCACGTGACCTGTGGTCTGATTTGGATCCTGACCATGATGGTTCAGGTTTCACGTCGCGGCCTGACTGAAGTCAACAAAACCCGTCTGATGTGTCTGAGCCTGTTCTGGCACTTCCTGGACGTGGTGTGGATCTGCGTGTTTACCGTTGTTTATCTGATGGGAGCGATGTAATGAGTCATTCTGCTACTTCCCATGGTGGCGCAAGCCACGGCAGCCTGAAGTCATACGCTATTGGCTTCATCTTGTCGGTTATCCTGACGGTGATCCCGTTTGCCATGGTCATGACCGACACGGCATCACATTCACTGATCCTGGGTACCGTGGTTGCTTCCGCAATCATCCAGATCGTTGTCCATCTGGTGTTCTTCCTGCACATGAATACGTCGTCGGAAGAGCGCTGGAACCTGGTGGCACTTCTGTTCACCGCTGTGATTATCTTTATCGTCGTTGTGGGCTCATTGTGGATTATGTATAACCTCAACCTCAATATGATGGTCAGTTAAAGAGCCGAGCTGCACGTGATGATTAAGCAATACCTGCAAGTAACGAAACCAGGAATTATTTTCGGCAACTTAATTTCTGTCATCGGGGGATTCCTCCTTGCTGCCAAAGGCAGCATCGACTTCCCACTCTTTCTCGCCACTTTGGTGGGTGTTTCGCTGGTTGTCGCATCGGGTTGTGTATTTAACAACTTTATCGACCGCGACATCGACCGGATCATGGAAAGAACGAAGAACCGGGTCCTGGTGAAAGGGCTTATTCCGCCGAAAACAAGCCTGGTTTACGCGACCATTCTGGGTATTGCGGGCTTTGCGTTGTTGTATATCGGAGCAAATCCGCTGGCGATGTGGCTGGCAGTGATGGGCTTTGTGGTTTATGTCGGCGTCTACAGCCTGTACATGAAACGCAACTCGGTATACGGCACGTTGATCGGCAGCTTGTCTGGCGCAGCGCCACCAGTTATCGGTTACTGCGCCGTTTCAGGCCAGTTCGATACCGGTGCCCTGATCCTGCTTCTGATCTTCAGCCTGTGGCAGATGCCGCATTCGTACGCGATTGCCATCTTCCGCTTTAAAGATTATCAGGCAGCAGGCATCCCGGTTCTGCCAGTGGTGAAAGGCATCTCCGTCGCCAAGCATCATATTATCGTCTACATTCTGGCGTTTATGATTGCGACGCTGATGCTGACCCTGAGCGGTTACGCAGGTTATAAATACCTGGTTGTGGCCGCCGCTGTCAGTATCTGGTGGCTGGGCATGGCACTGAAAGGTTACAAAACGGAAAACGACGTGGTGTGGGCAAGAAAACTGTTTGGTTTCTCCATCATCACTATCATGTCGCTGAGCTTCATGATGTCTGTAGATTTTAATTCTGCGCCAACATCGTTGCTGACCTACGTTTGGTAACACTCAATTTCAGTGTAACGCTCTGAAATCACAGTCAAAGGCCAGTAGCAATACTGGCCTTTTCTTTTGCTTAGTCTGACGGGCAAACACCGTAATATCTGCTAAAGATCCATCGTTTTACCCAGGCCGGCTTAATCATTAAAATGTCGGATTGTTATTTTGAGGTAGTAATGTGAACGATAACCAGATGACCCCGCAGGAAAGTCGGGCTACATGGGGACTAGGGACAGTATTTTCTTTGCGCATGCTCGGCATGTTCATGGTTCTGCCGGTGCTGACCACCTATGGCATGAAACTCTCCGGTGCCAGCGAAACACTGATCGGTATCGCTATCGGTATTTACGGACTGGCACAGGCCATTTTCCAGATCCCATTTGGACTACTTTCTGACCGCGTTGGCCGCAAGCCACTGATCGTCTTTGGTCTGGTCATCTTCTGTATCGGCAGCATTGTGGCTGCTTCAACCGAATCTATCTGGGGCGTGATCATTGGTCGTGCCCTGCAAGGCTCCGGCGCGATTGCCGCCGCCGTGATGGCCCTGCTTTCTGACCTGACCCGCGAGCAAAACCGCACCAAAGCGATGGCGTTTATCGGCATCAGCTTCGGCATTACCTTTGCAATTGCGATGGTACTTGGCCCGATCATCACCCACGCCTGGGGTTTACACGCCCTGTTCTGGGCGATCGCGGTACTGACAATTTTCGGCATCATTATTACCGTTGCCGTGGTGCCCTCCCCTGCCACGCATATCCTTAACCGTGAATCGAGTATGGTGAAAGGCAGTTTCGGTAAAGTGCTGAGCAACGCCAAACTGCTGAAGCTCAACTTCGGGATCCTGTGCCTGCACGTATTGCTGATGTCGAGTTTTGTGGTGTTACCGCAAGTCATGGAACATGCCGGATTCCCGCCGAGTGAGCACTGGCGCGTCTATCTGGTGACCATGCTGACCTCTTTCGTCGCCGTCATTCCGGTGATTATCTATGCCGAGAAGAAACGCCACATGAAACAGGTGTTCATGGGCTGCGTCGCGGTATTGCTGCTTGCGGAAATTGTGCTCTGGGCGGCAGGTCTGCATTTATGGGCCGTGATTGCCGGTATCCAGCTGTTCTTCCTGGCATTCAACGTGATGGAAGCGATTCTGCCATCGCTCATCAGTAAAGAATCGCCTGCAGGCTATAAAGGCACCGCAATGGGACTTTACTCTACCAGCCAGTTTATCGGCGTGGCGATTGGCGGCAGCTTAGGTGGTTATGTTTACGGACAGGCGGGCGCCGGCGCAGTATTCCTGGTGTGTGCAGCCATTGCGGTCATCTGGTTACTGGTCAGTTCTATCATGACCGAACCGCCGTATGTCAGCAGTCTGCGCATTACATTGTCTGAACTGGCTGTGAAAGATTCTGCCCTTCAGGCTCGTATTCTTGCCCAGCCGGGGGTGGCAGAAGCGGTAGTCGTACCGGAAGAATTCAGTGCTTACGTGAAGGTCGATACCAAACAGACCAACCGCAAAGCCCTCGAGCAACTGGTCAGCGCCGCCTGACGCCCTCTGACATTAATAAACGCTGTGCCTGCAAACTGGCACAGCGTTTCAATTTTATCCCCACCGCGTGACTCTCCTCACTTAAAAAACCTCAGTAATCATTATCCTCAAGAATTCCTTAACAAAAATTTTGTCAGTGATGACGGCTTTCGGGCCTTTTGAGGATCTCATGAAAACATATGCTCTCGTTGGCACCGGCGGACGCTCAGGTTTATACATTGAAGCGATCACCGGCAAATACCGCCACAATGCAAAATTTGTGGCCTTCTGTGATACAAACCAGACGCGAATGGATTATGCGAACCGCCAGCTTGAGCAGAGCGGCATCGCCCGTGTATCGACCTGGAAAGCCGCTGATTTCTCCGCGATGCTCGACGAGACGAAACCGGACATTGTGATCGTCACCAGCATGGACCGCACACACGATGATTACATCGTTCGCGCCCTGCACGCCGGTTGCGACGTCATCACTGAAAAGCCGATGACCATTGATGAACCGCGCGCTTTGCGCATTCTGGATGCCGTCGATGCGACCGGGTATCAGGTGCGTGTGGCGTTTAATTACCGTTACGCGCCACATCACAGCAAAATGCGTGAACTGCTGATGCAGGACACCATCGGTGAAGTGCTGTCCGTGCATTTTGAATGGCTGCTCAATACCGAACATGGTGCAGATTATTTCCGTCGCTGGCACCGTGAAAAACGCAATTCCGGTGGCCTGCTGGTGCATAAATCCACCCACCATTTCGACCTGATGAATTTCTGGCTGAACAGCACGCCGGAGAAAGTCTATGCCCAGGGCGACTTGCGTTTTTACGGCAAAGAGAATGCAGAGAAACGTGGCGTAACCGAATTTTATCCGCGTGCGCATGGCTATCGGCAGGCGCAGAACGATCCGTTTGCCTTGCACATGCAAGACAACGCCCAGCTCAAAGCGCTGTATCTGGATGCGGAGCATGAAGATAACTATTTCCGAGACCAGAGTGTGTTCAGCGACGGCATTAACATTGAAGATACGTTGTCGGTACTGGTGAAATACCAGAACAAAGTGCAGCTGACCTATTCGCTAAATGCCTATCTGCCCTGGGAAGGATTGAACGTGGTATTCAACGGCACCAAAGGCCGCATTGAAATGAAAATCGTCGAGATGTCTTACGTTAATGCCGGCGGTAAACGTGAAAACGAAGGCAGTATTGAGAAAGCAGAAATCACGGTTTACCCGTTGTTTGCACAGCCGTGGAAAGCAGAATTCCAGCTGGGAGAAGGCGGTCACGGCGGCGGCGATAATGCCATGCTGGAAGACCTGTTTGGCGAGCGCAAGGACGATCCGTTAAAACGCGCTGCCGATCACCGCGCGGGTGCGATGTCGATCCTGACCGGGATCGCCGGAAACCTTTCGATGCAGCATGATAAACCGATTTACTTTAAAGACTTCGAACTGGTGAAAAGACTGCGCCAGCGGAAGTAAATGCTATAAAAAAGGGACGCACAGCGCCCCGATCTTAATTGCAAAGAGCCAAGTAATTTGAGCTGCAGGAAGGCGGAAAATGAAGGAACCCGATGAGCTTACTGGAGTATGTGATTCGGGTTACTGAATGCAGCCAACGCATCTGCAGTTCAAAGAACGACGGCTATTAATCTCTGAAGTTTTTGAACTGGAAGGGCTGGCCCAGATCACCTTTCTTCACCAACGCCATTACGGCCTGCAAATCATCACGTGCTTTGCCGGTGACGCGAACTTCGTCGCCCTGTACCTGCGCCTGTACTTTAATTTTACTGTCTTTGATCAGCTTGACGATTTTCTTGGCCAGCGCGGATTCAATGCCAGAATGCAGTTTGGCTTCAACGCTGTAAGTTTTACCGCTGTGATCCATCTGCTCAGGAATTTCCAGCGCGCCGCCTTCGATACCACGTTTGGCTAACTTCTCACGCAGAATATCGACCAGCTGGTTTACCTGGAAATCAGATTCACTGGCCACTTTGATACTCTCGTTTTTCTCGTTGAGATCGAAGCTGGCAGGAATATTACGGAAATCCCAGCGGGTTTGCAGTTCACGGCTGGCATTTTCCACGGCATTGCGTACTTCCTGCATGTCGATTTCGGAAACAATGTCAAAAGACGGCATAATCGCTTCTCCCTGTAGTTTTTGTATTGCACGTTATATGGCGTGCATAATACCGCCTTCAACCGTCGATGCCAAACAACTGCAAACAAGCAGGCATAAAGTGCCCCGGGAGTCAAAAAGTGCAGGTGAAAATGTGATCTACAGCACGAATGTCTATACTAATAAGATAACCGGACAGCAGAATATTCTTTCTACAGCCGATTTAGCGGGCGTATTTCGTCCCACATCCCGGGAGGCACAATGAAAATAACAGTATTGGGTTGCGGTGCGCTGGGACAACTTTGGCTTTCAACCCTTTATCAGCAAGGCCACGACGTGCAGGGATGGATCCGTATTCCTCAGCCTTTTTGCGCCGTCAATGTCATCTCGCCGGAAGGCATCGCTTTTAACCGCAATATGCCGACTAACGATCCGCAACATCTGGCGCAGAGCGAATTACTGCTGGTCACGCTGAAAGCATGGCAGGTTTCCGGTGCGGTCAGCATGCTGATGCCGATGCTTAATGATAATTGCGCCATATTGCTGTTGCATAACGGCATGGGAACTGTCGATGAATTACCGGCTAACCGGCTGGCGATTTTACAGGGTGCAACGACCCACGCAGCGCGGCATGAAGGCAATGCGATAGTCCATGTGGCTGCCGGAGCGACACACATCGGCCCGGTGACCCCGCGCGGTATGGCGCTGAGTTCACTGGCGGATACGCTGCATAATGCCTTACCGGACGTTGCGTGGCATGACAACATCAAACCCTCGCTGTGGAATAAACTGGCGGTGAACTGCGTCATTAATCCGCTGACAGCTTTGTATGATTGTACCAACGGCGACCTGCTGGCTTATGCCGATCAGATTGAGCAAATCAGCCAGGAGGTGTCGCAGGTTATGGCGATTGAAGGCGTCGAAATTCACAGAGAATCTTTGCTCAGCTTCGTCTATCAGGTGATTGAATCTACCTCTGCTAATCATTCGTCAATGCTGCAGGATATCCGCAATCAGCGTCATACCGAAATTGATTACATTACCGGCTATCTCCTGCGTCGCGGGCGTAAATTCGGCCTGACCCTGCCGGTCAATACCCGCTTATTTGAACAGATTAAGAAAAAGGAAAATGATTATGAGCGCGTCAGTTCTGGTCTGCCTGGCACCTGGTAGCGAAGAAATAGAAGCCGTCACTGCGATTGATTTGCTGGTACGGGCGGGTATTAACGTCACCACGGCGAGCGTCGCGGGTGATGGGGATCTTGAGATCCGCTGCTCACGCGGCGTGCGCATTTTGGCCGATGCCGCGCTGGTCGATGTCGCTGATGAAGAGCACGACGTGATCGTGCTGCCCGGCGGTCTGGGTGGCGCGACCTGTTTTAGCGAAAGCCCGCTGCTGGTGGAGAAAGTCCGTCAGATGCACGTCAGCGGTAAAATAGTTGCCGCCATTTGCGCCGCACCTGCGCTGGTACTGGAATATCACGATTTATTCCCGGTCGGCAATATGACCGGTTTTCCGGGCTTAAAAGATAAAATCGACCCAAACAAATGGTCCGATCGCCGGGTGATTTTTGATCCGCGCGTCAATCTTCTGACCAGCCAGGGACCCGGCACCTCAATGGAATTCGCCCTGAAGATTATCGATCTGTTGCTGGGTAAAGCTAAAGCTGCGGAAATCGCCGCACAGCTGGTGCTCGCACCGGGGATTTATAATTACACCGACGAAGGCGCACGGGGATCCTGAGCCACAAGAGATCCAAAATAATTCTGGCAAATAAAAAGGGGCTCAGCATTGCTGAACCCCTTTTTTTAATTCTGAATATTGTTTATGGACGATAAACTTTTACGTTATCAAAGCCCTGCTCTTTCAGATACAGTGCCTGCAAACGACTCATCACGCCACGGTCGCAATACAGCAGATAGGTTTTGCTCTGGTCCAGATCGCCAAACTGCGTCGCCAGCTTATAGAAAGCTAAAGGCTTCACTTCAACGTTTTCCAGCGCCAGCGGCTGTGCTTCCACTTCATCCGGCGCGCGCACATCCAGCACGATGTCGGTTGAAGTAAATTCGGCCACGGTTTCTACTTCCGGCACCACTTCTGCAGCCTGGGTGGCGATTTCGCGAATATCTACGTTTCGCGCTTCGCTGACCACTTTATCCAGAATATCGAAATCGAACATCGCTTCTTCGGCTTCGATTTTGGCTTTCACCGCTTTCACCGTCGGACTTTTCGAAATCACACCGCAATATTCCGGCATGGTTTTCGCAAAATCTTCCGTCCCGATTTCACGGGCAATCTTGATGATGTGCTCTTTATCGTGAGAAATCAGCGGACGCAGGATCAGCGTGTCGGAAACGTTGTCAATCAGTCGCAGGTTAGTCAGCGTCTGGCTGGAAACCTGACCGAGCGCTTCACCGGTGACCAGCGCCTGCACGCCGTAGCGCTCAGCAATGGAAGAAGCGGCACGTACCATCATGCGTTTAAGGACAACGCCCATCTGACCGTCTTCGACTTTTTCGAGGATTTCACCGACCACCGGTTCGAAATCGACGGAGATAAAGCGGACGCGGTGCGAGCTGCCAAAACGGTTCCACAGATAATGAGCCACCTGCTTAAC
This sequence comes from Rahnella bonaserana, assembly GCF_019049675.1. GTDB lineage: Bacteria > Pseudomonadota > Gammaproteobacteria > Enterobacterales > Enterobacteriaceae > Rahnella > Rahnella bonaserana. The sequence continues at coordinate 352,575 of NZ_JAFMOW010000065.1, forward strand.
GCCAATCTCGTGCGCGGCACCGCCGAGATTAAAGAAGCAGTAATGCACACGACAGCCGCGACGCATCAGCATATAACTGGATACGCCGGAATCGAAACCGCCGGAAATTAGCGAGATCACATCTTCCTGCGTGCCAATCGGATAACCGCCCTGACCTTCGAGGCGATTTTTCACCAGCACCAGCTGATCGTCGTTGATTTCCAGTTTCACCGTCACCTGCGGATCTTTCAGGCTGACCTTCGCTGATTCGATGTGCTGGTTCAGACCGCCGCCGACATAGCGTTCTACTTCGGTAGACGTAAAGTCATGTTTGCCACGACGTTTAACGCGCACGCAGAAGGTTTTTCCTTCTACTTCAGAACGATAAGCTTCCAGTGTTTGCTCGAAGATGTTGTGAACGTCAGTGTAAGGACGGTCTTCGACTTCTTCGACATAACGGATACCCGGAATGCGGCAGAGCAATTCCTGGATCAGGTCGTGTTTGCTTTCGTCTTTGCTGCGAACTTCGATATGATCCCAGTGGCGAACCACCGCCAGCGTCTCATCATGCGGTCGCACGATATTGCGAATGCTGCTAGAGAGGATCTTAATGAAGCGCAAACGCACAGATTGGCTCTTGATGGTGATTTCAGGGAACAATTTAATGATAAACTTCATGGCAGTCTTTTGTTAGCGGGTGAAAAAACGGGGTAGTAAGTCGCTGAATAAGGATCTAGGATCCTATTATTGCTAAGCCAAATGTTCGAAATGTGTCACATTGGGCTTAGCAATAATATCTGCGGCGCAGAGTATATCACTTAAAATGGGTACTCTGTGCACAAAACCCTGCAGCCGATGTCATGCTGAACAGGAATGTCTCTTGAGGCCGAGCGCTGACTCTGCCGCCTCAGTACTTCGATCATCCATTCTGATCAACGATATTAAAAGAGAATTATGCCAAAAAAATCCGCACCACCTGCCAATTTTGAAACGGCTCTGGCCGAACTGGAACAGATCGTTTCCCGCCTCGAATCAGGCGAGTTGCCTCTGGAAGACGCACTCAACGAATTTGAGCAAGGCGTCCAGCTGGCGCGTCAGGGGCAGCAAAAGCTGCAACAGGCAGAACAACGTGTTCAGATCCTGCTCGACAGCGACAACGATGCTCCGCTGACCCCGTTCACCCCAGAAGCCGAGTAACTGGTCATGTCTGAAGCGATTTCCTTTTCCGGCGCTGACGGATTTACGCATGAGCTGCGCGCGAAGCAAAAACGTGTCGATGAAGTCTTAACGGCGTATGTCAGCGCACAGCCACTGGCCGATTTACCGCTGGTTGAGGCAATGCGTTACGGCGCGCTGCTGGGTGGTAAACGTCTGCGCCCGTATCTGGTTTACGCCAGCGGTCAGCTGTTCAGTCTTGATTTAAAGAATCTTGATGCTCCTGCGGCAGCCGTGGAATGTATCCATGCGTACTCCCTGATCCATGATGATTTACCGGCGATGGACGACGACGATTTGCGCCGTGGTCAGCCAACCTGCCACATCAAGTTTGGCGAGGCCAATGCGATTCTGGCGGGTGATGCGTTACAGACGCTGGCGTTCTCGATTCTGGCCGACAGTGAAATGCCGGACGTGGCGGTAAAAGATCGTCTGGCGATGATTTCCGAACTGGCCAGCGCCAGCGGTGCCAGCGGTATGTGTGGCGGTCAGGCTCTGGATTTAGCCGCTGAAGGCCAGCAGGTCGGCCTTGAAGCGCTGGAAAAAATTCACCGCCATAAAACCGGTGCGCTGATCCGCGCCGCCGTGCGAATGGGCGCGCTGGCTGCCGGTGAAACCGGACGCGCCGTTTTGCCTATACTGGATAACTACGCGCAGGCCATTGGCTTAGCCTTTCAGGTCCAGGACGATATTCTGGATGTGGTTGGCGATACCGCAACACTTGGCAAACGCCAGGGCGCCGATCAGCAGCTGGGAAAAAGTACCTACCCTGCCTTGCTGGGGCTCGACGGCGCAAAGGCCAAGGCCATGGACCTGTATCAGGAAGCCGTTTCTGCACTGGATCAGCTGGCTGCACTTTCGTACAACACAGCGCCACTTCTCGCGTTAGCCAGCTTTATCATTGAGCGCGATAATTAAACTTACTATGAGCAACTGATGAGTCTTGAATTAGCCAAATACCCGACACTGGCGCTGGCGGAGAATCCTGAAGATCTCCGCTCACTCCCTAAAGAGAGTCTGCCTAAGCTCTGCGATGAACTGCGCCAATATTTATTGGCCAGCGTCAGCCAGTCCAGCGGACACTTTGCGTCCGGTCTGGGAACGGTGGAACTGACCGTTGCGATGCATTATGTCTACAACACGCCATTTGACCACGTTGTCTGGGATGTCGGCCATCAGGCCTATCCGCATAAAATTCTGACCGGCCGCCGTGACCGTATTTCTACCATCCGCCAGAAAGGCGGTCTGCACCCGTTCCCGTGGCGCGGTGAAAGCGAATACGATACCTTGTCCGTGGGGCACTCATCGACGTCTATCAGCGCAGGTCTGGGCATGGCTGTGGCCGCCGAGCGTGAAGGCAAAGGCCGCCGCACTGTCTGTGTGATTGGTGACGGCGCGATCACCGCGGGTATGGCGTTTGAAGCGATGAATCATGCGGGCGATATCAAACCCGACATGCTGGTTATCCTCAACGACAATGAAATGTCGATTTCCGAAAACGTCGGCGCACTGAATAATCATCTGGCACAACTCTTGTCCGGCAAACTGTATTCGCGACTGCGTGAAGGCGGTAAAAAAGTCCTGTCCGGTCTGCCCCCGATTAAAGAACTGGTGCGCCGTACCGAAGAACATCTGAAAGGCATGATGGTGCCGGGTACGCTGTTTGAAGAACTGGGCTTTAACTATATCGGGCCGGTAGACGGTCACGACGTGGTGGCGCTGGCGCAGACGCTGAAAAACATGCGCGACCTGAAAGGCCCGCAGTTGCTGCACATCATGACCAAAAAAGGTAAAGGTTACGAGCCTGCCGAAAAAGATCCGATCAGTTTCCATGCCGTTCCGAAATTCGATCCGGCTTCCGGTACACTGCCGAAAAGCAAAGAAGGTCTGCCAACTTACTCGAAGATCTTCGGTGACTGGTTGTGCGAAACCGCCGCCAAAGACAGCAAACTGATGGCGGTCACACCGGCGATGCGTGAAGGCTCGGGCATGGTGCGTTTCTCGCGTGAATATCCGCAGCAGTATTTTGACGTGGCGATTGCCGAGCAGCACGCGGTGACATTTGCCGCGGGTCTGGCGATTGGCGGATACAAACCGATTGTCGCAATCTACTCGACATTCCTGCAACGTGCTTATGATCAGGTGATCCACGATGTGGCGATCCAGAATCTGCCGGTGCTTTTTGCCATCGACCGCGGGGGTATCGTCGGTGCTGACGGACAAACACATCAGGGCGCGTTTGATCTCTCTTTCCTGCGCTGCATCCCGAACATGACCATCATGACGCCGAGCGACGAGAACGAATGCCGCCAGATGCTGCACACCGGTTATCACCATAACAGCGGGCCGGTTGCCGTGCGTTATCCGCGTGGTAACGGGACGGGCGCAACCTGCGAACCCCTGGCGTCATTACCCATCGGTAAAGGCGTGGTGCGCCGTGAAGGTGAAAAAGTCGCCATCCTCAACTTCGGTACCTTGCTGCCGGAAGCGCTGGCCGCCGCTGAAAAACGCAACGCCACCGTTGTGGATATGCGCTTTGTGAAACCGCTGGATGAAGCCCTGATTCAGGAACTTGCTGCAAGCCATGAAGTGCTGGTCACGCTGGAAGAAAACGCCATCATGGGCGGTGCGGGCAGCGGCGTGAACGAACTACTGATGTCTAAACGTATTCTGGTGCCGGTGCTGAATATCGGTCTGGCGGACAGCTTTGTCCCGCAGGGCACGCAGGATGAAATCCGTCATGACGTAGGGCTGGATGCAGAAGGCATCGACCGTCAGATAACTGACTGGCTGGCCTGATTCCCCTCCCCTCTTTCAGTCTGAAAGAGGGGAATTTCCTTCCCCACTCCCTTCTTTGTCACACGTTCATCTCGTTCTGTGAGCTACAGTTATAGCAAGCTAATCATTTTCCACGGCTTCTGAAATCAACTTGTGTTTACCAGGAGATGTCATGCAATACACCACCTTAGGAAAAACCGGTCTGAACGTCTCACGCCTGTGTCTGGGCTGTATGACGTTTGGCGAACCGGATCGCGGAACTCATGCCTGGACGCTGCCCGAAGAAAGCAGCCGCCCGATAATCCGGCAGGCACTCGATGCCGGTATCAATTTCTTTGATACCGCCAACAGTTATTCCGACGGCAGCAGTGAAGAAATCGTCGGCCGTGCCCTGAAAGACTTCGCCAAACGCGATGAAATTGTTGTTGCCACCAAAGTTTATAACGCCGTCACCGGCCTGAAGCCGGGGCTGTCGCGCGCCTCGATTATGCAATCCATTGATGACAGCCTGCGCCGCCTTGGCATGGAGTATGTCGATCTGCTGCAAATCCATCGCTGGGATTATGAAACGCCGATTGAAGAAACGCTGGAAGCGCTGAATGACGTCGTGAAAGCCGGTAAGGCACGCTTTATCGGCGCGTCATCCATGCATACCCACCAGTTCAGACAGGCGCTGGATGTCTCTGCGCAAAACGGCTGGGCGAGCTTTGTGTCGATGCAGGATCAATACAATCTGATCCAGCGGGAAGAAGAAAATGAAATGTATCCGCTGTGTCTGGAAAGGAATATTGCGGTGCTGCCGTGGAGTCCGCTGGCGCGCGGAAAACTGACCCGTCCGTGGGGAGAAACCACTGCGCGTTCAGTTTCTGATAACTTTGCTAAAACGCTGTACGACGCCACCGATGAGGCTGACGGTAAAATCGCTGAGCGTGTGGGTAAAATCGCGGAAGATCACGGCGTGCCTCGCGCGCAAATCGCGCTGGCGTGGATCCTGAGCAAACACGTGGTAACGGCCCCGATTATCGGTGCATCGCGCGCTGCTCATCTGGAAGATTCTGTCGCCGCACTGCAGGTGAAACTCTCCATTGAAGAAATCGCCGAACTTGAAATGGCCTATGTTCCGCACGAAGCCACCGGTTTTAAATGATCTGAAATGATTTGAAGTGATGTGAGGTTATAAAAAAGGCGTTGTCAGGGGAAACCCGGCAACGCCTTTTTACTGCTCTTTGAGGCAGATCAGAACAGGCCGATTGGCCAGTGGTGTCCGATCAGATAGATGATCGCCGCACCCAGCACACCGGCGACAACATCGTCGATCATGATGCCCATTCCGCCCTGAACGTTGCGGTCAAACCAGCGGATCGGCCAGGGTTTCCAGATATCCAGTACGCGGAAAACAATAAATCCGATCAGCACCCAGCGCCAGTCGTTCACCGGGATCGCCATCAGGGTGATCCACATGCCGACAAATTCATCCCACACAATACTGCCATGGTCATGAACCCGCATGTCCCGCGCCGTCTGGCGGCACAGATACACGCCGATGCAGATACTGAACATGACGATCATGGAATAGACCTGCCACGGCAGGTAAGTCATGACAATCCAGAATGGGATCGCAGCAACAGAACCCGCCGTACCCGGCCCGACAGGGAATAAACCGCTGCCAAAACCGGTTGCCAGTAAGTGCCACGGATTACGCAGATTTAAACGTTTTTTGGCCGCAGCCATGTCCTGAACCGGATCACCGGTTTTGCCTTTATACCCGGCTGGGCGTTTTTTACGGCCAATATTCACAGCAATTCCTCAGCGGCAAAGTGATCAAAACCTTGCCATTCAAGTTCTACCGGTGCGCCTGAACGCAAAAATTTAATCCCTTCAGACAACGGTGCTATCTGCCCGATACAGGTGAAATCAACGCCCAGGTGGCTTAGCGCCACATCCAGCGCGCCGCGGTTGATTTCCGGCACGGTGAAGCAAAGTTCATAATCCTCGCCACCGGTTAGTGCCCATTTCAGTGCCTGTTCCGGATCTGCTAACTGATTCATTGCTGGCGAGAATGGGATCGCATCGAGATCAAGACGTGCGCCGCACGCACTGGCTTTCAGTATATGTTTAAGATCCGAAATCAGCCCGTCGGACAGATCGATAGCCGATGTCGCCAGATCACGCAGCGCCTGTCCCTGTAACACTCGCGGCGAAGGACGCAGATGGCGTTTGAGCAGGAATTCACGGGCGTCAGTATCAGTCACATTCAGGTGTTCCAGCAAAATGGCGAGCCCCGCAGCGCTGTCACCGAGCGTACCGGTCACAAAGATCCAGTCTCCAATACCTGCGCCGGAACGGGTTAATGCGCGGCCTGCGGGCACCAGTCCCTGAATGGTTAACGTCATGCTCAGCGGACCGCGGGTGGTGTCGCCGCCAATCAGCTGCATGCCGTAATAATTAAGTTGTTCAAACAGACTGTCGCTGAATGCCTGCAACCAGTCAGCCTTCACTTCCGGCAGCGTCAGTGCCAGAGAAACCCAGGCAGGATCAGCGCCCATCGCAGCCAGATCACTGAGGTTTACCGCCAGCGCTTTATAGCCCAAATCAGCAGGTGAAATCGTTTTTAGAAAATGGATGCCTTCGACCAGAGTGTCGGTACTGACTGCTAACAGCTGCTTCTCGCCAACCGTCAGTAAGGCACAATCATCACCAATGCCTAAATGAACGTCCTGCCGGGCGGTTCTGAAACGGTTGAAGTAGCGAGTGATTACATCAAATTCGCCGCATGACATAGTACATTTCCAAATCGTTAGAATGACTTAAGGCCGGAAATCCGGCCTTAAGGAGGGTGTCACACAAAAGATAAACCAGGTGACATCACCAGATTATCAACAGAGGCGGTAATCAGGCGAAAATGACTGTCGCCATTTGTGACTGAAGCCGACACTTTTTTGATGATCATTTTTTACGAATATGCGGGCCTGCTTTATCCAGCACACCGTTGACGAACTTGTGGCTGTCTTCCGCGCCAAAAGTTTTCGCCAGTTCAATGGCTTCGTTGATCGCCACTTTGTAAGGGACGTCCTGGCGTTTGCTCAGCTCAAACAGAGCCAGACGCAAAATCGCTCTTTCCACCTGGCCCAGTTCATCCAGCTGGCGGGACAGGTATGGCGCCATCAGTGCATCGAGTTTCTCAGCACTGTTTGCTACACCAGCCAGCAGTTCGCGGAAATAGGCAATGTCTACGTCTTTGACATCCTGCTCGGTCAGGAATTCTAATTCAACATCGGCGATGTCATTTTTCGACAACTGCCAGGAGTAAAGCGCCTGAACGGCACATTCACGGGCGCGGCGACGAGCAGCAGGTTTCACGGATTTCCCCTTAACTAGATTCAGGCCTTAATAGCCTTGAGTACATTAATCATTTCAAGCGCGGTCAGTGCAGCTTCTGCACCCTTGTTACCGGCTTTTGTCCCTGCGCGTTCGATGGCTTGTTCAATGCTTTCTGTGGTCAGCACGCCAAAGGCAACCGGGATTTCGCTGTTCATAGCAACGCTGGCCAGGCCAGAGCTGCATTCGCCCGCTACAAATTCAAAGTGGGCAGTGCCCCCGCGGATCACGGTGCCAAGTGCAACAACCGCGTCAAATTTACCGCTTTCAGCCAGCGCACGGGTTGCCAGAGGCAATTCGTATGCGCCAGGGACCCAGACTACGGTGATGTTGTCATCGCTGACCTGACCGATACGCTTCAACGCATCAACAGCGCCGGAAAGCAGGCTGTCGTTGATAAAATTGTTGAAACGAGCAATCGCGATCGCTACGCGCGCGTTAGGCGTGGCTACAACACCTTCGATAACGTTCATAGTTTTCCTTAAAGTGGGTTCAGGAGTTTCTCAACCCCAGCCGCAGGGGGGCGGATTCTATCATAAAATTACCCTGTCTGGACATGCGCTTTTAACGTCATTCCATCAGGGGGGAGTAAAATTATCAGTACACCGGTTTCAGGCGTAAACGTAAGTCAGGGCCAATCTGGCGGATATCGCTGAAAGCAAACTGCGGCGCATCCGTCAGATGTTGTAAACCAGGCAACTCACAGAGTGCGCGCCCATTATTACCCAATAACTTAGGCGCCATATAAACGATTAATTCATCAACCAGACCCGCTTGTAATAAGGCACCGGCCAGTTGTGCGCCCGCTTCCACCCAGATGGCGTTTATCTGGCGTTTTGCCAGTTGCATCATCAGCAGAACCAGATCAATACGGTTATCGCGCCCCGCCACGCGCCATTGTTCTACGGACTCCGGCCAGACCTGCGAATCGGCTTCAAGTCGCGCCAGCAAGACCTCGCCGGGAATATTCACCAGCTTGTGTTGCGGTGTGACACGGTTCTGGCTGTCGAGAATGATGCGCAGCGGCTGGCGCAGATTTCGCTGGGGATAAATCGCCTGCACTTCACTGCCCAGCTCGCTCCAGCGTACATTAAGCGAAGGATTATCGGCCAGAACTGTCGCGCTGGTGCTCAGAATGGCCGAGCTTTCAGCACGAAAACGCTGAACGTCCGCACGAGCCGCCGCGGAAGTGATCCACTGACTTTCGCCGGAAGCCATCGCCGTTCTGCCGTCCAGAGACGCACCCATTTTTAGCTGCACGTAAGGGAAACCGGTGCGCATCCGTTTGAGAAAACCGAGGTTTACGGCTTCTGCCTGGGAATGCATCAGCCCGTGGCTGACATCAATACCCTTCTGTTTGAGGCGGTATAAGCCGCGTCCGGCGACTTCCGGATTAGGATCCTGCATCGCGGCGACCACGCGGCTGACACCAGCGGCCAGCAAAGCATCGGCACAAGGCGGTGTACGCCCGTGATGGCTGCAAGGTTCAAGGGTGACGTACGCCGTCGCACCGCGGGCTTTCTCACCGGCCATGCGCAAAGCATGGACTTCGGCATGCGGTTCACCGGCACGCAAATGATAGCCTTCGCCGACAATTTCGCCATTTAATACAATAACGCAGCCGACATTAGGATTGGGCGTGGTGGTAAAACGCCCGAGGCGCGCCAGTTCGAAAGCGCGCGCCATATAGCGTTCATCAGCAGGTAATTCATCAGAAAGATTTTGAACAGACGAGGGTTGATCAGGCAGCATCAGCTTTCCTTAGTCCTGAAGACGGGCGATCTCTTCACCAAATTCACGGATATCTTCGAAGCTGCGATAGACCGACGCAAAGCGAATGTAGGCGACTTTATCCAGCCCTTTCAGGGCGTCCATCACCAGATTGCCGATCATCTTGGCCGGGATTTCACGCTCACCGGTTGCGCGCAGTTGCGACTTAATGTGACTGATGGCAGTTTCGACATCATCAGAGCTGACCGGGCGTTTTTCCAGGGCTTTCAGGAAACCGCCGCGAAGCTTGTCTTCGTTGAAAGGTTCGCGAACTTCATTGCTTTTAATGACGCGCGGCATCACCAGTTCAGCCACTTCAAAGGTGGTGAAACGCTCATGGCACACCAGGCACTGACGGCGGCGGCGAACCTGCGATCCATCGCCAACCAGACGGGAATCGATGACTTTAGTATCAACAGCGGCACAAAATGGGCAATGCATAGCACTTCCTGATCGCGAACTCAATTGGACATTAGTTTAACCCGAAGTGTGCCGACAACAAAGGCTGTCGCTACTTTCATAAACATCAGGTTAAACTTAGCTATCTATATGGGTGCCCGGACGGAATGTTTCAACGGGCAGATGAAAGGAAGTCTCTGATATGACGAAACACTCGCGAATTTTACTGGCCTGTGCCACGTTACTCAGTCTGGCGGGCTGCGCGCAGCAAAATCCCCAAATGCCGGAGCTGAAAACAGAAGTCGGCCAGCTTAATCAAAAATTACAACGCCTGACGGATCTGGCCGTGGCGCTGGAGCAGCAAACCACGCTTAACCGCCAGTCAACGAATGGCGTGTATTTATTACCAGCAGCCAAAAGTGCTGCGCTGGTTAAGAGTGATATCGGCCAGCTGGAGGTTCAGCTGACCCGTGTCGCACCGGATGCCATCGGTGTTCAGGCTGTGCTGGAAATCAAAAACACCTCCGGTCAGCCATTGCCGCCGTTCACGGCTTCTTTAAGCTGGGGGCAGCTGGATCCGGTTACCGGCAAACCGCTGACCGTCGATATGCAAACCCAGACAATTACCGTCGAGCCCGATTTATTGCCGGGGCCGGTGAAAACTGTCGAGGTGAAGTTTAATCAGGTAACTGTCGACACGTTGGGATTTGTACACCTGCATAATATCGTGGCGATAACGCCAGCACCGCCGGTCGTAGCAACTGCGACATCGCCTGTCGTGGCTAAATAGCAACAGCGAATTACAGACGAAAAAAAACCCCGCCATGCGGGGTTTTGTTTTTATGTCGGTAACTGAACCATCGGCAAATTACGGAAGAATCGAAGGCTGATCTGCGCCCTCTTTTTCCACTTTCTGCTGCAACATGTGTTCACGCTTCATACCCAGTTTCAGCGCCAGCGCCGAAGCCACGTAAATCGATGAAGCCGTACCTATTGAAACACCAATCAACATGGTCAGTGAGAAACCACTCAGCAATGCCCCACCGAACAAATACAGCATCAGGATCACGACTAACGTGGTGCCGGATGTGATTAATGTTCTGTGCAACGTCTGGGTCAACGACACGTTAAAGATTTCGTAAGATGTCCCGCGACGGATCTTGCGGAAGTTCTCACGAATACGGTCCGATACCACTATGCTGTCGTTAAGCGAGTAACCGATAACCGACATCAACGAAGCGACGATGGTGAGGTCAACCTCGATATGGAACAACGAGAGCACACCCATGGTGATCACAACGTCGTGAGCAAGCGCGATAACAACGCCTGCTGCCAGACGCCACTCGAAGCGGAAACCGACATAAACCAGGATAGCGATTAATGCCACTAACAGCGCCATAGCACCATTTTGCGCCAAATCAGCCCCTACGCTTGGTCCAACGAACTCGATACGTTTTACCAGGGCATTCTGACTGGTGGTTTCGTTAATCACGCTAAGAACTTTAGCACCCAGTTCCTGACCGCCTGTTTCACCCTTAGCCGGTGGCATACGGACCATGATGTCACGGCTGCTACCAAAATTCTGAACCAGGGGTTCTTCAAAGCCTGCTTTCTCAAGCGAAGCGCGCATCACGTCCAAATCCGCAGGTTTTTCCAGCGAGATTTCAATGACCGTACCGCCGGTGAAATCCAGCCCCCAGTTGAAACCTTTCACACCGATAATGGCGATAGAAAGGATCAACAGGAAACCAGAGATACCGAAAGCCCAGTAATCCCAGCGCATAAAGTCATAGACTCTACGGCCGTGGTTTAATTGTTCAACAGTATATTCCTGTGCCACAACGCACTCCTCAGATAGACAGCTTTTTGATGCGCTTGCCGCCGTACAACAGATTTACGAGGGCACGTGTACCGATGATTGCGGTAAACATTGACGTCGCTACACCAATACCGGTTGTAATCGCAAAGCCTTTAATTGCCCCGGTGCCGACGGCATACAGGATGATGACCTTGATTAGGGTCGTGACGTTGGCATCAAAGATGGAGCTGAACGCGCCTTTGTAACCTTCATCAATAGCCTGCTGTACTGAACGTCCGTTACTAAGTTCTTCTTTAATACGTTCGTTGATCAGTACGTTGGCATCAACCGCTACGGCAAGGGTTAATACGATACCCGCAATACCCGGCATGGTGAGTGTTGCCCCAGGTATCAGAGACATGATCCCAACAATAAGCACCAGGTTAGCAATCAGCGCAGAGGTCGCAATCAGACCAAACTTCTTATAGAAGAACAGCATGAAGATAATTGAGACCACAAGTCCTGCCAGACAGGCTTCCAGACCTTGCTTGATATTTTCCATCCCTAAGGTCGGGCCGATAGTACGTTCTTCGACAATCTGAATTGGCGCGATCAACGCACCGGCGCGCAGCAGCAGAGACAGCTGACGGGCTTCATTCGGATCGTTCACCCCGGTGATACGGAAGCTGTTACCCAGACGCGACTGAATCGTCGCCACGTTAATAACTTCTTCCTGTTTCGCCAGAATCGAACGGCCATTGGCATCTTTCTTACCGCTGTCTTTGTATTCCACGAACAGGGTCGCCATCGGTTTACCGATATTGTCCTTGGTGAAGTTAGACATGGCGTTGCCGCCAGCGCTGTCGAGAGAGATGTTAACCTGCGGCTGATTGTACTCATCCATGCTGGATGTAGAATCAGTGATGTGGTCACCGGTCAGTATCACGCGTTTGTACAGAACCACCGGACGGCCATCACGCATGTCTTTCACTTCACTGTCGCCCGGTACACGACCGGTTGAAGCAGCAGAAGCATCCACATTGGTGTTAACCAGACGGAATTCCAGTGTCGCGGTCGCGCCTAAAATTTCTTTAGCACGCGCAGTATCCTGAATACCTGGCAACTCAACCACGATACGGTCAGCACCCTGACGCTGTACCAGCGGCTCGGCCACACCCAGTTGGTTGACACGGTTACGCAGGATGGTGATGTTTTGCTGAACGGCATACTCGCGCGCTTCACTCAGGCGAGCATCAGTCATCATCACGCGAGCTGCATTATCGCCGCTGTTGGTGATCACTAAATCGCGGTGACGTGGGCTCAGATAGCTGACCGCAGAATCACGGGTAGCAGCATCGCGGAAACGCACTTCAACGCCATAGTTGTCGAGCTTACGCACCGTGGCATAAGGAATATTCTTGTCGCGCAGGTCACTGCGCATGTTGTCCATCGTTTGCTCTTGCAGCTTACTCAGCGCGGTATCCATATCCACTTCCATCAGGAAGTGAACACCACCACGCAAGTCGAGGCCCAGCTTCATCGGCTCAGCACCCAGCATGCTTAACCAGCGCGGCGTTGCCGGCGCGAGGTTCAGTGCAATAACAAACTTGTCGCCCAGCGCTTCAGTCAGCGCTTCACGTGCACGAAGCTGTATATCCGTGTCTTTGAAACGGGCAAGAATAGCGCCATTCTCCAGAGCAACTGATTTGATCTGGATTTTGTTTTGATCTAATACGTTACGGACTTGGTCCAGCGTTGCTTCACTGGCGTCGGAACCCCGAGCACCAGTGATTTGAACAGCCGGATCCTCACCATAAAGGTTGGGAAGTGCATAAAGCAGCCCGACGATGACCACAACGATCAACATCAGATACTTCCACGCAGGATAACGGTTTAACACGGCAGTTCCCTTCGGGAAAATCGAAAATTAGATAGACTTCATCGTGCCTTTTGGCAGAACTGCTGCCACGAAGTCACGTTTGATCATCACTTCGTTGGTGTCGTTCAGTGCGATAACCACATAACCAGTTTCGGCTACTTTGGTTACGCGACCAATCAGACCACCGGTGGTCATGACTTCATCACCTTTACCGATAGAGTCCATCAGTTTTTTGTGTTCTTTAGAACGTTTCTGCTGCGGGCGCAGGATCATGAAATAGAAGATCAGACCAAAAACCACCAGCATGATAACCAGAGAGTAAGGACTTCCCTGTGACGGTGCGCCGGTCGCTGCGACTGCATCGGAAATGAAAAGACTCATTTAAATTCCCTCATTGTTGTTGTGAAGCTAATTGATGTAATACAAACCGAGAATCCGACCCGGAGTCTGCGATGAAACGTCTCGCACAATACCCCATAATGCCGGTTCAAGAAATTATAAAATCGGCACCCCCTTTCGAAGATGCCGACACGAGAAAGAAATCAGAAGTTTAAAGGCGGAACAGGCTTGCCTTTACGCTCGTAGAAGTCTGTCACAAACGCTTCTAATTTACCCTCTTCGATAGCCTGGCGTAAACCGGCCATCAGACGCTGGTAATAGCGAAGATTATGGATCGTATTCAGCCGCGCACCGAGAATTTCGTTGCAACGGTCAAGATGATGCAAGTAGGCGCGGCTGTAATTGCGACATGTGTAGCAATCACAGTGTTCGTCGAGCGTTGACGTGTCATCTTTATGCTTCGCATTTCGAATTTTCACGATGCCGTCGGTCACGAAAAGATGACCATTTCGCGCATTACGCGTTGGCATTACGCAGTCAAACATATCGATACCGCGACGCACGCCTTCCACCAAATCTTCCGGTTTACCGACACCCATCAGATAACGAGGTTTGTCTTCCGGGATTTGCGGGCAAACATGTTCGAGGATTCGGTGCATATCTTCTTTTGGCTCGCCTACCGCCAGGCCGCCCACAGCGTAACCATCAAAGCCGATATCTACCAGCCCTTTTAATGATACATCTCGTAAATCTTCGTAAACGCTACCCTGAATAATTCCGAACAAAGCATTCTTATTATTCAGTTCGTTGAAGCGATCGCGGCTGCGTTTTGCCCAGCGCAAAGACATTTCCATGGAACGTTTTGCATAATCCCAGTCAGCAGGATATGGCGTACATTCGTCGAAGATCATCACAATGTCGGAGCCCAGATCGTTTTGGATCTCCATGGATTTTTCAGGGCTCAGGAAGACCGGATCTCCGTTAATCGGATTGCGGAAATGCACGCCTTCTTCTTTGATTTTGCGCATCGCGCCCAGGCTGAATACCTGGAAGCCGCCTGAATCGGTGAGGATCGGGCCATGCCAGTTCATAAAATCATGCAAGTCGCCGTGCAGCTTCATGATTTCCTGACCCGGGCGAAGCCACAGGTGGAAAGTGTTACCCAGCAAAATCTGTGCGCCGGTTTCCTTTACTTCTTCCGGGGTCATACCTTTTACGGTGCCGTAAGTGCCCACAGGCATAAATGCCGGGGTTTCAACCACGCCACGTTCAAAGACCAAACGTCCGCGACGTGCGCGGCCATCGGTAGTGCTTAATTCGTACTTCACATTGCCTCCAGCATCAGAGAAACAGTCTGATGAGGTTAAGTCCGTGGCATGATGCCCGGAAAAGAAAGCCCGGATGCACCGGGTGCGTCCGGACCGGTAATTACAAAAAGGCTACTGGCCGACCACTTCCTGCGGTGCCAGCGGGTTACGGTTGATGAACATCGCATCCCCATAACTAAAGAAACGGTACTGCTCTGCGACGGCCTGATGATAGGCATTCATCGTATTTTTATAGCCGGCAAATGCCGACACCAGCATGATCAGCGTCGATTCAGGCAGGTGGAAATTGGTAATCAGGGAATCAATCACCTGATAGTGATAGCCCGGATAAATGAAGATCTTTGTATCGCCGAAGAATGGCGCAATCAGCGCATCTTCACTGGCCTTCGCCGCACTTTCCAGCGAACGCACAGACGTTGTGCCCACCGCCACCACTTTATTACCGCGCGCTTTACAGGCCAGCACCGCATCCACGACGTCCTGAGGCACTTCGGCATACTCAGCGTGCATGATGTGGTCTTCAATGGTGTCCACGCGAACCGGCTGGAAAGTCCCTGCGCCCACGTGCAGCGTGACGAAAGCAAACTCCACACCTTTGGCTGTAAGCGCATCCATCAGCGGCTCATCGAAATGCAAACCGGCCGTTGGCGCGGCTACTGCCCCCGGACGTTCGCTGTAGACGGTCTGATAAAGTTCGCGGTCGGCATCTTCATCAGGACGGTCAATATAAGGCGGTAACGGCATGTGGCCGATTTCGTTGAGCAGAGTAAAGACATCACGATCTTCATTAAATTCCAGCTCGAACAACGTATCGTGACGCGCCACCATCGTGGCTTTAATATTTTCTTTATCACCGAGCAGCAATTCTGCACCCGGTTTTGGTGATTTGGACGCACGCACATGCGCCAGAACGCGGTGCGAATCGAGCACACGCTCAACCAGCACTTCAATTTTTCCGCCGCTGACCTTACGGCCAAACACGCGAGCCGGGATCACGCGGGTATTGTTAAATACCAGCAAATCGCCCGGATGGATTTTATCGAGAATATCGGTGAACACGCCGTGCGTTAACTCACCGCTCGGCCCGTCCAGAGACAACAAACGACAGCCGCTGCGCTGGGTCTGCGGATAGCGGGCAATCAGGGATTCAGGGAGTTCAAAAGAAAAATCGGCAACACGCATAGCTTTTCACTTCACTTAACGACAAAAACAGGCGGCTTAGTCTAGAGGGACGGGGCATCCCCTGCAAGCATCTGCGTCAATAAAGGCATCCGCCGCCCTGTCAGAAATCAACTTTCCTGCGTTATACTGCCGTCATGAATTTTCTCGCTCACCTCCATCTGGCTTCCTTAGCCCAAAGTTCCCTGACAGGTAACCTGCTGGCTGACTTCGTTCGCGGCAATCCTGACGGACAATATTCAGCTGAAATCGTCAGCGGGATCCGCATGCATCGCCGCGTGGATACCATGACCGATTCGCTGCCGGAAGTGAAAATCGCACGCAGCTATTTTCGTGAAGATTTTCGCCGCGTCGCGCCCATCACGCTGGATGTGGTCTGGGATCATTTTCTCTCACGTCACTGGGACACCCTTCATCCTCAGCAGTCCCTGGAAGATTTTCTTGACGACTGTCAGCAGGAAATCGAACCCCAGCTTCCTGAAATGCCTGAGCGTTTCCGCAATCTGAATGCGTATTTATGGCCGGAACGCTGGATGGAACGTTATGCGGTGCTGCCTTTTATTGGCGACGTATTGCGCGGCATGGCTGACAGGCGGCCAAAACTCGGCGCACTGACCGGTTCTTTCCATGATATCGAGCTGAATTACGACGCTCTCGAACAACTTTTTTGGCAGTTTTATCCGGTGATGATGCAACAGGCGAAAGACCGGCAGATCTGACAAATCCCGCGAATTTTGTGAAATACCCCGCAATTCCCTGCAATACAAAAGGTTGTTGTTAAAAAAGTTTGAGACTTACTTCAAAGACTGATAGCCGGATGCTATCTGATTGATTGGTGCGATGGGGTTTATTCACCCGAGGGTTGCCCCTATACTGGCAGTCGTTTTGTTCACCCTTCCTTCTCACCTACGACGCCCGTAAGGGTTTCATAAGGAGTAATATTATGGTTCTGGTAACTCGTCCAGCCCCTGACTTCACCGCAGCAGCAGTTCTCGGTAGCGGCGAAGTAGTTGAAAACTTCAACTTCAAAAAACACACTGCAGGCAAACCTACTGTTATCTTCTTCTGGCCAATGGACTTCACTTTCGTATGTCCTTCTGAGCTGATCGCTTTCGATCACCGTTACGAAGAATTCCAGAAACGTGGCGTAGAAGTGGTAGGCGTGTCCTTCGACTCCGAGTTCGTTCACAACGCATGGCGTAACACCCCAGTTGAGAAAGGCGGTATCGGTCCTGTTAAATACGCGATGGTTGCTGACATCAAACGCGAAATTCAGAAAGCCTACGGTATCGAACATCCGGACGCTGGCGTTGCACTGCGCGGCTCTTTCCTGATCGACAAAGAAGGCGTTGTTCGTCACCAGGTAGTGAACGATCTGCCACTGGGGCGTAACATCGACGAAATGCTGCGTATGGTTGACGCACTGCAATTCCACGAAGAGCACGGCGAAGTGTGCCCGGCTCAGTGGGAAAAAGGCAAAAAAGGTATGGGCGCATCTCCGGACGGCGTGGCTAAATACCTGACAGAAAACGCTTCAAACCTGTAATTCCTCCAGAGAATTAAGGTCAATAACGGTCAGCTTAGCTGGCCGTTTTTTTTGCCTGCCATCCGGCACGATCACATTTTCCCCTTCCCGATACCCGCTCTGCCTGTTTTGCGTCTACGCTGAAAACGTTCCGCTCCGGTCATTATGGCGTGCAGTTTGCATAGATCCGTTCGGAACCAACACACAAAAAAAGCGTTATCACACAATAACCTGAAGGTTATGATTCACAAGACAGGGTAACAGACAGGAGCCCCTATGTTACGGAAATCACTCATCGCGCTGGCCTTACTGACCAGCTTCCCGCTGTACGCCGCGTCCAGTCCTGCGGTTGAAGCCAAAAATGGCATGGTTGTTACCTCGCAATATCTGGCCTCTCAGGTCGGTGTCGATATCCTCAAAATGGGCGGAAACGCCATTGATGCTGCCGTGGCCGTCGGTTACGCACAGGCCGTCGTCAACCCATGTTGTGGCAATATCGGCGGCGGTGGCTTCATGACGGTGCATCTTGCCGATGGCAAAGACACCTTCATCAACTTTCGCGAAACCGCGCCTGCTGCCGCGAGCGCCAATATGTATCTGGACGTCGACGGCAACGTGAAAAAAGGCGCCAGCCTGTATGGGTATCTCGCCGCTGGCGTACCCGGCACGGTACTGGGTCTGGATACGGTGCAGAAGGAATACGGCAAACTGACGCGCCAGCAAGTCATGGCGCCGGCAATTAAACTTGCCCGTCAGGGTTTTGTGCTGACCCGCGCCGATACCGATATTCTCGATACCAAGGTTGACCGCTTCAAAGAAGATCCTGAAGCGGCGCGCATCTTCCTGCGTAAAGACGGCAGCGCACTCCAGCCGGGCGATAAACTGGTGCAAACCGATCTGGCCAACACGCTGGAATCCATTTCAAAACATGGGCCGGATGCTTTCTATAAAGGCAAAATTCCGGCAGCTGTTGAGGCAGCCTCGAAAAAAGGCGGCGGTATCCTGACAGCGGCAGATTTCGCGAACTATAAAGTCACAGAAGAAGCACCGATCACCTGCAGCTATCGCGGCTATAAATTCGTGTCTGCACCGCCGCCAAGCTCCGGCGGCGTGACGATGTGTGAAATTCTCAACATCGTGGAAGGCTATGACCTGAAAAGTATGGGCTTCAATTCAGCCGCGTCGATTCACGTCCTGACCGAAGCCATGCGTCACGCCTATATGGACCGCAATACCTATCTCGGCGATCCTGAATTTGTGAAAAACCCGATCGACCGCCTGATCAGCAAAAGCTACGCTGAAGAAATTCGTAAGAAAATAGAAGCAGATAAAGCCACGCCTTCCACAGCCGTTCAGCCGGGTATGGAACCGCACGAGAAACCGGAAACCACCCATTACTCCATCGTTGATAAAATGGGTAACGCCGTCTCTACCACTTACACCATTAATGGTCTTTTCGGCTCTGTGGTCATCGCGCCGGGAACCGGTTTCTTCCTTAACGATGAAATGGATGATTTCACCACCAAAGTCGGCGAGAAAAATCTCTTTGGACTGGTGCAGGGCGTTAAAAACGCTATCGCCCCCGGTAAGCGCCCACTATCGTCTATGAGCCCAAGTTTAGTGACCAAAGACGGCAAAACCTTCATGGTTCTCGGCTCGCCGGGTGGTTCCCGTATCATCACTATCACTCTGCAGACTGCGCTGAATGTTATCGATCACGGTATGCCACCGCAGGAAGCGGTGAATGCACCCCGAATTCATCATCAGTGGTTGCCGGATGAAGTCTATTACGAGCAGCGCGGCGTTTCTCAGGACAGCCTGAACATCCTGCAGAAGATGGGTTACAAAATGGTGGAACAAACGCCATGGGGCGCGGCAGAGTTAATTATGGTGGGATTGCCGGGGGCGGCTGGCGTGACATCAGCAACCTCAGGTAACGACTCAGCCGTGTCAGGTAAAGTGCGCGAAGGTTACCTGTACGGCGCGAATGATGTGCGACGCCCAGCAGGTGCAGCCATCGGCTATTAACCTTCATCCTTCCGGCTGTCTCTGCGTTGGCTGCCTTGATATAGCCTGAAAGATTGGGTTAATAAAATTTATAAACAGTAAAAAGCCCCCGGGATCATCAGATCCCGGG
>NZ_JAFMOW010000019.1 GCF_019049675.1 Rahnella bonaserana
AAAAGTTCGATTTGCTTAAACAAGTTAAGCGGTGCTCAGAGATTACTTCGTAATAATTCAACTAAATGAATTACTGCTTGGTCACTCTAAGACTTGATATTTTTTGCCACCGAAGTGGCTGATATCGCCTTGTGAGTGCCCACACAGATTGTCTGATAAATTGTTAAAGAGCGTACGTTGCGAGACTTAACTCAGCAACGTGGGAGGCAGATAATACTCTTTCCCCCTGAAGAGTCAACCATTTTCTTTTGCAAGATGCGGTGTTTTCACCGGGTTGATTCTTCCTGACTGGGCGACTTGGTTCTCGTTAGAGGAGTCGTTGTTCCCGGTCAGTGGAGGCGCATTATAGGG
>NZ_JAFMOW010000017.1 GCF_019049675.1 Rahnella bonaserana
CGGTGACATTAATTATTCACAGCGAAATTGACCGGCCTATTTTGGGGTTTAGTGTGAATGGCGTAGCGGGATCCAATGCGTCTGCACACGGCGGTGGGGGCGCAACCTGTTGTGGCAGTATCAGCGGAAAGACGGCGGAAGTTGTCTGGACATTGAGTACAACCCGCGCCCAATACAATGCAGGACTGCGTACGGAAAACCGTCGTATCACCATGCCTCTTCCCGAACGCAAATGGGAAGAAAATTATCTGCACGTTTATTTTCTTCCTGCAGATAACGTCCGTTTGTGGTGGGGAACCGGATTTATTCATCCGAAGGCTGAAGAACTCCCAGATGCAGTAAACGGTA
>NZ_JAFMOW010000018.1 GCF_019049675.1 Rahnella bonaserana
CGGTGACATTAATTATTCACAGCGAAATTGACCGGCCTATTTTGGGGTTTAGTGTGAATGGCGTAGCGGGATCCAATGCGTCTGCACACGGCGGTGGGGGCGCAACCTGTTGTGGCAGTATCAGCGGGAAGACGGCGGAAGTTGTCTGGACTCTTGATATAACGCATGAACAATATCTTAAGGGTATGCGTCTCGAAAAACGACGTGTGGTTATGCCTATCCCCGAACGCAAATGGGAAGAAAATTATCTGCACGTTTATTTTCTTCCTGCAGATAACGTCCGTTTGTGGTGGGGAACCGGATTTATTCATCCGAAGGCTGAAGAACTCCCAGATGCAGTAAACGGTA
>NZ_JAFMOW010000016.1 GCF_019049675.1 Rahnella bonaserana
AACCTTGCCCGCGCGGCACGTTTTGCGCATCCACGATATGCCCGCTATTCAGCTGGGTTTTGCCGTATTCGGTGGCGAGCTTGATGTGCTCCTCACCGCGCCGGTCCTCCATCCGCAGCTTGTTATTTGACGGGGTGCGCAGGACGTTACGGGTGTGGTTCCTTTCGGTCACGGGGTCGGGATGTTCAGAGTCGTGCAGCGCGGCGGCGATATACGGCCGGTCGGGGTCGCCGCCGTCAAAGGCAATCGCCACTTCGGTGCCGTCGGTCAGCGGCATATGCCAGCCGTAGCCGTCACCGCC
>NZ_JAFMOW010000015.1 GCF_019049675.1 Rahnella bonaserana
GTTTCAGCGGCGGCGTCCACGTCCTCACCGGCCTCGCGGTAGGGTCGGGCGTACAGGTAGCTTTCTCCGGTCACCGGCGCGGCGCTTCGCACCTGCGCGCTGGCGTCAAGCGGCGTGGTCGCTTCGCGGTAGTTATAATCGCGTTTGAAGATTTTGCCGGTCACGGCGTTCCAGTGGATTTTCAGCCCCCAGACGCTTTCGGCGTGGCCGTCGCTCATCCCCGACGGCTCGCAGTACGGCAGGGTCACGCCAAACTGGTACT
>NZ_JAFMOW010000014.1 GCF_019049675.1 Rahnella bonaserana
GCGCTTACCACTTTGTGATTCATGACTGGGGTGAAGTCGTAACAAGGTAACCGTAGGGGAACCTGCGGTTGGATCACCTCCTTACCTCAAGATACGCATTGTGCAGTGTCCACACAGATTGTCTGATAGAAAGTAACGAGCAGAAATACCTTAATAGGCTTGTAGCTCAGGTGGTTAGAGCGCACCCCTGATAAGGGTGAGGTCGGTGGTTCAAGTCCACTCAGGCCTACCAATTCGTCCTCATGCTGCGTTGTCGTCACA
>NZ_JAFMOW010000003.1 GCF_019049675.1 Rahnella bonaserana
CTCTCCCAGCTGAGCTATAGCCCCATACAGTCACTTACAGATACCTTAATTACTCATCAGCAAGATGAGTCAGCCAATTTGTTCTCAGGCAAGGCGGAGTTCATACGACGTTTGCAAGTGCAAACGAATGTGACGACAACGCAGCATGAGGACGAATTGGTAGGCCTGAGTGGACTTGAACCACCGACCTCACCCTTATCAGGGGTGCGCTCTAACCACCTGAGCTACAAGCCTATTAAGGTATTTCTGCTCGTT
>NZ_JAFMOW010000004.1 GCF_019049675.1 Rahnella bonaserana
CTCTCCCAGCTGAGCTATAGCCCCATACAGTCACTTACAGATACCTTAATTACTCATCAGCAAGATGAGTCAGCCAATTTGTTCTCAGGCAAGGCGGAGTTCATACGACGTTTGCAAGTGCAAACGAGTGTGACGACAACGCAGCATGAGGACGAATTGGTAGGCCTGAGTGGACTTGAACCACCGACCTCACCCTTATCAGGGGTGCGCTCTAACCACCTGAGCTACAAGCCTATTAAGGTATTTCTGCTCGTT
>NZ_JAFMOW010000005.1 GCF_019049675.1 Rahnella bonaserana
GGCCAGCTGCATATGTTCGCCGCTGGTCAGTGCAATCCCTTGTGGCGCGCTGGCCAGCACCACCTGATTTATCGGCTTCAGCCGTTCGCTGAACATGGCGATTTGCGCCGCGATGTCGGCCTCCAGCGCGCTGGCTTCGGCGGCGGCCTGGCTGAGGGCTTTCACCTGACGCTGCAGGTAGTCGATTTCAGCCATCGCCGCGCTGTTATCCAGCACCTGACCCTGCGCCTGCGGCTGGGCGTCCGCGCTGAGAAA
>NZ_JAFMOW010000006.1 GCF_019049675.1 Rahnella bonaserana
CCAGTATGAACAATAATAATCCCGCGCCCAGCCATTTACCCCAGCGCGCATAGCCGCGATTAACGGCTCCGTCTATTTTTTCCAGTCTTCTAAAAAAATCCATTTTATTCCCCGCCATAACTTTTATTTACCGTTTACTGCATCTGGGAGTTCTTCAGCCTTCGGATGAATAAATCCGGTTCCCCACCACAAACGGACGTTATCTGCAGGAAGAAAATAAACGTGCAGATAATTTTCTTCCCATTTGCGTTCGGG
>NZ_JAFMOW010000064.1 GCF_019049675.1 Rahnella bonaserana
CTAAATGTGTCGTTAATGTAATTCAGTGTTGCGTATGCTGTATAATCATCTATCGAACGACCAGAGAGAACGATTGACGGACTGCCATTGAAGAAGCTAAACATAACTATTGGATTACCAGTAAAGTTTTCTTCAAAGTACAGCGTTTTTTTATCGTTTCCGATTTTTGCATAAATTTGTTTATTATCTTTATCATAACCATAGGAGACAGTAGATTTCGCAGCATAGGAAAATTGAAAAAACATAATAAAAATTGAACTAATGATTATTTTGAGCATACTAAAACCCTTGTGGAGCAGAAGATGTTTCTTCTAATATAAGTTGAAATTTTTCGGCGTATGAAGCTATTAGTGATTTTTGATCATTTCCATTGATTATTTTCCTAGCATTTAGATAATCAATAGTAGCTTCATTCATGTAATTTGAAAGTTTCCTTCCTGTAAATACACCATTTTCCATACCCCAAATCATTACTGGGACAGCATAGTTAAAATCTCCTGCAAGATCCGGAGTTGCAACGAAATTAACTCCGTATTTAACCATCGCTTTTCGGTAATTTATCTTCCACGTTAAGTGTACACAGCCCCGCCCCCGATATTTAAAGCCATCTCCCTCTACTGTATTCTCATTTGCCTTCGCTGCATCCTTTCTGACTTGTGTATCAGCTCTTACAGGGTCATATTTGTTAAAATATTCTTCATTACCAACCTCTGGTTGCTCACTAAAATATTCCTGGTCTGTAAAGTGGTATGTTTCATGCCTGGTTGTGGCTAGCATGTATGCCAGCTTATATAAGTTAGGTTTATACTCAAGTTGTTCGGCATAAAAGGAATTTAATCGTTTTACTATTTTCCTCAGATTTTCTTTAGAGACTGATTTTAATGGGGGAGTATTAGGGGAGAATGAGGAATGTAACCTTTCATATTCCGCCATAAATTCATCAACTCGAATTAATTCTTGCTTACCAACTAAAGCCCCCATAAACATCACCGGATGCATATGCCAGGGTGTTGGCCCCATGCCTGCGACTTTCTTCATCCAGATCATCTTATCCAGAAAGGCCTCGGTGTATTTTTTCCATTTCGAAGCATCGGGTTCTAGTTTTTCCAGATATCTCGTCCACTTCGCATCCGTTTTCTCGTAATACCATTCGCTGGGATGCTGCACTATCAACTGATAAAGCCGGTCGCGATAGGCCAGGTTATGCACGGCATTGCGGTATTCGTCGACGGAGTAATACCCGTCGTGGTTCTGGTCGATGACATCGAGCAGCTGTTTGTATTTGTGGCTGGCCAGCGCGTTGCTGAACGCCGGGTCATCCTCTGCCGCGGCTTTGAGCTTTTCAAAAATTCCTTTCACCACGTTCTGCGGCTGGTTCTCGGCATCCAGCAACTGAAAACTTTCGGGGTCGTCTTTGATGATAGAAAACCCCAGTTTGCCGAGGTCAAATTGTGACAACTTTTCGACGGAGGATGCGGCCAGGAAGCCGCCTTCCGGGCGTATCTGATAATGTGTTGGTATTCCGTCTGCAGACACGGCCGGTACGTTAGACAATGTCAGTATTCCCGGTGCTTTTGTTTTGCGCGAGCTTTCTGCCATAGCACCTTTTGCATCTTTACTGAAAAGCTTCGCGTCTGCCGGATACTTCAGGAAGGCAGGACTCTCGCGACCGGCGGCTTCCGGATTGGTGAGAAAACTGGCCACTTTGCTGTCGCTCGTCAGGCATTCAATGTGCACCATATACCGCGAACGGAAGCCGGTCTCGGTGGGTATCTGAAAGAACCCCAGGTGACCGAGCGCCGCGCCGGCCTGAATGGCGACTGGCGTGGCCGGTATTACTACTTCATCAAATTTTGGCGCTGCACCCGCTGGCGCGGCAACGGCCTCGAGGTTATCACCGTCGGCGACGACCCAGACGCGCTCACCACGTTTGAGCGGCGTGCCTGCGACATCAGCGGTCATGGTCATCAGTTTGAATATCCGGTTATCCGGTCGGGTTATTGTCTGTGCGGCATTCCGTCGTCAGAAACACCTCATATTATCCTGCAGAGATTGTGAATGAGATAAATTTTAAAACTCCAGTTAACCTAATAATATTATCACAGTTCACTTTCCCTGTTAAATGGATGCTCCTTAATCAGGTTTGTCTATCAGAGCAAACCAAGATGCGGTAGATGCTTTAGTCTTCAATGGAAAAATCATTATAACTTATCCAACCTTCGAGGTTTTTTCCACTTTTCATTAAATAACTTATTTTATAATAATTCCCGTCAGGGCTCATATCTATTAGGTTGAATACATCACCCTTTATAAGATATGACTTTGACTTATTGTTTGGGTTGCTTGTTTTAAAAAGCATAGACTTTTCTGTAGAAATCACTCCAGTAATCTTAATCCGTTTGGTGAAATCATAGCCATCCTTTAGTAGAAGTGTATTTTTGGGTTTATCATTTTCATAAAGCGTTCTTTTGACAATATCGCATCCTATACATTCATCCCGTATAAACAAACTCCAACTTCCATTGTTTACTTCATAAATATCCTCATGCCACTTTGCGCCATCTTTCCAAGAGCTTACAACCTTCCCATTTACAACTGAATAATTGCAAAAAGGATTTTTATGGAAATTAATGGGGTAGTTACTTATCCCTTGCTCACTAATTGGGAAAAGTACTGAGCATTTATTTACGTCATTTGTCGTTGTTGCTACGGCATAGCGTTTATTCAAAATGGTTGTAACTTCTAAGTTTTCATATCCTTCGTTGATAGTGTTTTTAAATGATTCTGGCGTATTAAATCCTGAGCACACTTGTAAATTACAATTTGATGATAATGCAATGGAATAAGATGAATAAATAAATGCGGCCCCAAAAAAAACACGAAAATACTTATTTCTCATCATTCAATCCCCAATGGTTTTTTATTTTTTCGAAATACATTTTTCTTTCCTCCAAGCCGTTGTCACCACCATTTACAGACTTGGTGATTAATGTGACATTGTTTTTTTCATTTGCTATTAATATGTTTATATCGCCTTGAGCATTATACTTTTTATGTATCCCTCCATTTTTTCTCCAGAACCAGCAGGAAGCTCTAATTGCATACTCTTTATTTTTTGCAATATCATCAGGGGAGCTTACAAAATTAATCCCCGCATAATCTGAAAAAATTCGATAATTTTTCTTCCATGTTAATTGAATTAACCCTCTGCCCCTATATTTGGGGCCGTCTCCTACCTCGGTATTCTCATAAGTTGCTGCATCTGGATGTCTTCCCAGATCATAATTACTCCCGGAACCATATTCTAATGTTGTATCGAAGTGAGCAGATTCGTGTAGACACTGGGAAAGAAAATGAGCCTTTTGATATGGTTCGACTATTTGATATTCTGTCATGATTGAGTTTAACGAGGAGATAAATTCATTTTTATCAATCATATACATATCAGGATGATTATTTTTAAAGGATTCGGCGAATACTTTTCCGCCACTCTTACCCGTGAACCATGGATTCTTATGCCCCAATAGTAACTCAACTAATTCCACTGTGATCTGATAGTTCCCAGAGGGCTTCAAAGCACCCATAAACATCACCGGATGCATATGCCAGGGTGCTGGCCCCATGTCGGCGACTTTCTTCATCCAGATCAT
This sequence comes from Rahnella bonaserana, assembly GCF_019049675.1. GTDB lineage: Bacteria > Pseudomonadota > Gammaproteobacteria > Enterobacterales > Enterobacteriaceae > Rahnella > Rahnella bonaserana. The sequence continues at coordinate 3,651 of NZ_JAFMOW010000064.1, forward strand.
CTTATCCAGAAAGGCCTCGGTGTATTTCTTCCACTTCGAGGCATCGGGTTCTAGTTTTTCCAGATATTTCGTCCACTTCGCATCCGTTTTCTCGTAATACCATTCGCTGGGGTGCTGCACTATCAGCTGATAAAGCCGGTCGCGATAGGCCGGGTTATGCACGGCATTGCGATATTCGTCGACGGAGTAGTATCCGTCGTGGTTCTGGTCGATGACATCGAGCAGCTGTTTGTATTGGTGGCTGGCCAGCGCGTTGCTGAACGCCGGGTCATCCTCTGCCGCGGCTTTGAGCTTTTCAAAAATTCCTTTCACCACGTTCTGCGGCTGGTTCTCGGCATCCAGCAACTGAAAACTTTCGGGGTCGTCTTTGATGATAGAAAACCCCAGTTTGCCGAGGTCAAATTGTGACAACTTTTCGACAGAGGATGCGGCCAGGAAGCCGCCTTCCGGGCGTATCTGATAATGTGTTGGTATTCCGTCTGCAGACACGGCCGGTACGTTAGACAATGTCAGTATTCCCGGTGCTTTTGTTTTGCGCGAGCTTTCTGCCATAGCACCTTTTGCATCTTTACTGAAAAGCTTCGCATCTGCCGGATATTTCAGGAAGGCAGGACTCTCGCGACCGGCGGCTTCGGGATTGGTGAGAAAACTGGCCACTTTGCTGTCGCTTGTCAGGCATTCAATGTGCACCATATAGCGCGAGCGGAAGCCGGTCTCGGTGGGTATCTGAAAGAACCCCAGGTGACCGAGCGCCGCGCCGGCCTGAATGGCGACTGGCGTGGCCGGTATTACTACTTCATCAAATTTTGGCGCTGCACCCGCTGGCGCGGCAACGGCCTCGAGGTTATCACCGTCGGCGACGACCCAGACGCGCTCACCACGTTTGAGCGGCGTGCCTGCGACATCAGCGGTCATGGTCATCAGTTTGAATATCCGGTTATCCGGTCGGGTCACTGTCTGCGCGGCATTATCGGTTTCCATGGTCATCTGCGTGTTGACAGGCAGCAGCTTACCGGCCGGTTTTCCCCATTTTTTGTTCTGTCCGCTGACGACGGTTTCGAACACCACATCTTCACTGCAGCGGTAGTAATTTAAGGCTGTTTTGTTTTTGTATACCGCCGCCGTGGGAGGCGTCACGTTATAAGCCGGCGAGCACTGGCTCCACCAGGGTGGAGGACTTGCTCCGTTACTTTCGGCCATTTTCAGAAAACCGCCGTCGGAAACGGTCCATACCAGCCTGCCATCCTGCATTTTGACCTGGCTGAACTGATGATTGTCACTGCTCCTGACCATCGTCTCATCACACAGTGTCACGACGTTCCCGGCGGAAAATTTTCCGGCCACCTTGTTTGAGGCAACATCTTCTTTTGTGAGATAGAACTTAACGCCGCCTTTGGTGATGCGCTGCCGCGGGTCGGTCTGCGACGCATAGGCGGAGTAGGGGGCAAGATGCATATACAGCGTATAAAAAGTCAGGCCGCTGTCTGCTGTGGTGCCCGGCTGAACATAATGGCGCACCAGGACAAAAGAGCCGGAGAGATAAAGCGTCCCTTCCTCCCAGGGGATGGTCGGGTACTCCTTGCACACGCGGAACGCGACGATATCACCGTCGGCCATGCAGCGCAGGTGTTGCTCCCCTTTATGGGGGGCGGGTGCATAAGCCAGCTCTGGCGGAGCATTGCCCGTCAGTGCACACCAGGGTGCGGTGGTATCGGTGATATGAATACCGCCGTGCCACATGCCTTTCCCCCCGACCAGGTACAGGCCGGAAGCCTCTCTGTCCAGGCTCTGCAGCAGGTCGGCGGCGGTGGAAAACTCAGTGCCGGTGGCACTGGCAGGAACAGGAAAGCTAGTTTTGGGGATGACGGGCGGTGTTTTTTCAGCCATGTTTAACAGCTCCTTGTTATTCAGAGGCAGGATTGCCGGTATTCTGGCTGTCCTGCTCATTCTGCTCATCCGGGTTGCTCTGATCGTTCGTGGAGTTAAGAGACAAGTTCACTTTACTAAAGCTGGATACGTGATAACCCAGCACAGCCCCCACCATCGGCACCAGGTAGTTCGTGCACTTAATCGTCATATCCCCGGAAGACCCGTGCTCGATTTTACTGGCTTCCAGCGTCAGATAAGAGCCGCCGCCGTTGAGGGTCAGTTTTTTCGGAGTGGTAATGATGATTTCATCGTCCGAGCTGGTGATGGTCAGGGTTTGTCTTGCGGTCAGGGACATGGCGTTGTTTTGTGCCTGGATAGTGACCTGTCCCTGATTGGCAATCAGCGTGGCATCCTGCTTATGTACAAACATGCTTAACGCTTCACCTGCGCCGATGAACAAGTTTTTCATGACGCCAACGTCGGCATTGTTACCGGCGTTCACCATCAGGTTCTGTCGGGCTGCCAGCTGTAAATGCTCACCGCTGGTAAGCGCCACGCCCATCGGGGCGCTGGCTAAAATGGCCGCGGACTGCAACTGCGTCAGGCGGTTATCGACAAAGCTGAGCTGCTTTTTAATATCTGATGCCAGCGCGGTAGCCTGCGTGGCGGCATCACTAAGAGCCTGCATCTCATTGTTGGCCTGATGGATTTGACCGAGGGCCGGATCCATATCCAGCACTTTTCCCTGTGCCTTGAGTTGTTCTTCTGCACTGACAAATATCCCTTTGCCCGCGCGCATCACGCCGTGTTCATCCGTCCTGATTTCAAAACCGGCACCGCGCTGTGCGCGTTCCGCATCCACCAGATGCCCCATGTTCAGCTGCGTTTTGCCAAACTCGGTGGCGAGTTTGATGTGTTCCTCTGAGCGTTTGTCTTCCATCCGAAGCTTGTTGAAAGACGGAGTACGCAGTACGTTGCGCGTATGGTTGTCGTCGGTGACATGGTCACTGTGTGCTGAATCATGGAGGGCATACGCGATATAAGGCCGGTCACAGTCGCCGGAATCGAAAGCGATGGCAACTTCAGTACCATCGAGTAAAGGTGCGTGCCAGCCGTAGGTATCACCGGCGTAAGGTTTTGCCATACGTAGCCACAGATATGCGTAACCCTGTTCCTGTTCGTCGCGGTCAAAATCGAGCTTCACGCGGTATCTGCCCTGATTATCCAGCCAGGAATAGATATCGCCTTTGGTGGCGCTTTCAACCCGGGCAGGAAGGGTACCGGCGATTACCGGGCGTTCTGGCAGAACAGGGCGGAAGCAGAGGGTTTCACTGTAAGGCTGACCGGTCAATTGTGCGGTGAAACGACTTTTGCGCGAACCGTAGGTTTTTATCCCCGTCAGCAGGATGCCTTCATTTAAAACAGAAGGAAGTGTGCCATCGACTTCCAGCACCTGACCCGATGCCAGATGAGGGCAACTGCTGTGGCCGATGACGGTCTTCTGAGCATTCAATATGCGCTCATGACGCAGGCGGGCATAAAATGCACCGGTTTCTACCCCATCTTCTGATCCGGATTGCAGGAAAGGTTCCGCGTACTGATAGACTTCGCCAGTGGTGGTTTCATCACTTCCTGCCGCACTGGCAGTGGTGTTCATCGGACTTAATGCTTCCCGGTAGTTGTAATCACGGGTGGAAACCTGTTGCGTGACGACCTGATGCTGCGTGCTCAGCCCCCAGACGCTTTCGGTACCGCTGTCGCTCATGCCCGCCTGGTTGCGTAAGGGTAAACGGACTCCAAATTTATATTGTTGCTGGCTGTCGGCAAATATGATGACGTCATGCTCAAGGCGGGTGTCCATCTCGAGATGCCAGTAAATTCCGACTTCAGCCAGTAAACGCTGGATGAAAGCTAAATCTGTTTCCCGCCACTGGGTGATAAGCTCACGTGCCGGGTATGATCTGGAAAGCTGGAATTCGAAGTCCGGGCCTTCCAGACCGTGTGCCCGAAGAACCTTTTCAACCACTTCCTGCACTGACTGATTTAGATAAAGTGCGCACTTTGCAGTGTGGTCCAGTAAGGCTACGCGCGGAACCAAAACCAGCCGGTAAATCGTCTGATCCGCAGAGGTAGAGATACGTGAAAAATGTTGAATCACACCGTGTACAGCCCGGACCGGCTCCGCAACGCCTGCAATATCAAACACGGGAGCCTGCATGGTAAAGGTAGCCGGTTTGAGAACCAGTTGTTCAGCGGTTAAATCGGTGGCCGTGCTGGTGACATGAATAATATATTCAAAGGGTTTGCTAAGTTGCTCTTCCCCTTCGAAGCGCAACACGTCGAGAAAGGCCGGACTTTGCAAAACGTCCAGACGATAGCGGGACTGGTTTAGCAATCTGTTGATAACATCGGAGGTGCTCATTTCTGTTCTCCGTCAAATTCCAGTGTGATCCCTTCGTCCTCATCCCAGCCCAGTGCCAGCGCCGTGGTGCGTTGTTGCGCTGCCATGCGTTGCAACAGTTGCTGGCTCAGTACCGGCAGGATTTGCTGATTGAGCAGGCTGTCGATGTTGCGCGCGCCGGTGTCCGGCAGCAGGCAGGCGGCGACCAGCGTGTCGTACAAACTTTCTTCTATGGAGCAGGTCAGGCCGTAATGTTTGTTCAGACGTTTGGCGATTTGTGCCAGTTTCATCTCAACGATAGTGCGCAGGGCAACGGCGTTCAGCGGACGATAAATCAGCGTCTGGAAGCGGGCGAGCAGGGCGGGCTGGAAATGATCGCGCAGGATCGGGCGCAGCAGTTCCTGTAAATCGCCGTCGGTGGCTTCCGGCTGTTCATCCAGCAGTTGCATCAGAGGGTCACTGCCGAGGTTAGCGGTCATCAGGATCACGGTATTACGGAAGTCGATTTCGCGGCCTTCACCGTCGCGCATAAAGCCGCGGTCGAACACCTGATAGAACAGGTTGATGACGTCGCGGTGCGCTTTTTCCACTTCATCGAGCAGGACGACGCTGTACGGACGTTTACGCACGGCTTCAGTCAGAATACCGCCCTGGCCGTAACCGACGTAGCCCGGAGGCGAGCCTTTCAGCTGGGAAACGGTATGCGCTTCCTGGTATTCACTGAGGTTGATGGTGATCAGTGATTTCTCGCCGCCGAACAGGCAGTCGGCAAGGGAAAGGGCAGTCTCGGTTTTGCCTACGCCGCTCGGGCCGACCAGCAGGAATACGCCGAGCGGGCCGTTCTCAGAAGTCAGGCCGGTTTTGGCGGCGCGCAGGCGTTGTGCCATGTCGGTCAGCGCAGGATCCTGCCCGACGACACGTTTGCCCAGATGGTTTTCCAGTTGCAACAGATCCGTCTGTTCGTCTTTCAGCAGACTGGTCAGCGGCACGCCGGTCCAGTCGGCAATGACCGTTGCAACGGTGCGCACGTCTACATCCAGAGACAGCAGCGGCGTGCTGCCCTGCAACTGCGCCAGCTGGTGTTGCAGCGCATGAATCTCTTCCTGACGGCTGATGTCCTGACGGATCTCCAACAGCTGATGGGTCAGGGTTTTTTCGGCTTCGTACTGAGTTTCAAGCGAAGAAAGCTGTGTATTCAGCTCGTGATCCAATTCGCCGATTTTCTCCAGACGGTCGCCGTGGGTCTGACTGCCGAGGGCGATATCTTCCAGTAATGCCTGCTCCTCCATTCCCAGTGCGGCTATCTGCGCCTTAAGGCGGGTCAGCTCTTCCGGCAGGGTATCGAGGCTCATGCGTACACGCGCGGACGCAGTATCGAGCAGATCAACGGCTTTGTCCGGCAACTGACGGCCGGTGATGTAGCGGCGCGAAAGGCTGACGGCGGCTTTGACGGCTTCGTCGGTGATGTGAACGCCGTGGTGCTGCGCGTAGCGGGACTTCAGGCCACGCAGCATCAGGCAGGCCATCTCGTCGTCCGGCTCATCAACTTTCACAATCTGGAAGCGGCGCTCAAGGGCCGCGTCACGTTCAAAATACTGTTTGTACTCAGACCACGTGGTGGCGGCGATGGTGCGCAGTTCGCCACGGGCGAGCGCGGGTTTGAGCAGGTTAGCGGCGTCGGCGCCACCGGCCTGATTACCGGCGCCGATAATGGTGTGGGCCTCGTCGATGAACAGCAGCACCGGCGTCGGCGATTGTTGTACGGCATCGATAACATTTTTCAGACGCTGCTCAAACTCACCTTTCACACCGGCACCGGCCTGTAACAGACCGAGATCTAATGTGCGCAGGCTGACGGTTTTCAGGCTGTCCGGCACGTTGCCTTCGGCAATGCGTAACGCGAGCCCTTCCACCAGCGCAGTTTTCCCCACACCCGGTTCACCGACCAGAATCGGGTTGTTTTTGCGACGACGGGACAGAATATCCACCATCTGGCGGATTTCATTGTCGCGGCCAAATACAGGATCAATCTGACCCGCTTTGGCTCTGGCGGTAACGTCCAGCGTGAATTTATCGAGCGCGGCCTGCAATGCTTCGCTTAACGACTGACCGGTGACATCAGACTCTGCTTTATGTGTCGCTGAGTTTTCAGAAAGCGCGGAAGATGTGCGGCTAAGGCTTTCCTGTTGTTGCAACTCAGGACGCTCTTCTGACAAGTCATCCAGCACTGGTTTGAGGCGACGGATATGTTCTTCGCTCAGGCTGAACAGTGGCCACAAGCCTTCGCAGCGCAGCAGGCGCGGTTGCGCCATTAGCGCTTCCAGCAGATTGACACTGCGAATGCTCTGGTTGTCATCCTGCAGCGATGCGGCCAGCCAGCCCGCTTTCATCAGTGATTGTAAATCCTGAGAAAGTTGCGGTCGCGAATGCACGGAACGTGGCAGAGCGTCGAGGTGTGCCAGCAGACTTTGCCATAAGACATCCATATCCCATTCGTAGCGACGGGCCAGCACGGTAATGTCGCCTTCGCCTAACTCGAGTAACTTCAGTAACCAGTGCTCGACGGTAATTTCTGCATGTGCGCGCGTCTGACACAAGGTAGCGGCGGCTTCCAGCGCTTTGGCACAATACGGGTTGAGACGGCGAAGTAATACGGCTGACTGTTGTTCCATGCTGAATTCCCTTTTTTAGGTACGCTACCGCCCTTAGCCTTTCCCTTTGCAGGATACCCAGGCCCATAAGGTCGATGTCCGGTTGTGTTTTTGTTTGCTCAACCGCCAGGCAGCGGCTCAGGAAACAAAAACAGCAGACGGCGAAACGTCTGCTGTGAGGTCTTAGGCGGTAGTACGTTCGTTCCAGGAATCGGAATGAATGATGTTGCCGTCTTTGTAGGTCCAGGTGATTTTTTCGTAACGCAACTCGATAGCTTCGAGGTGGTTGTGTTTCTCTTTAGCCGGATCTTTGATGTCGTGCATTTTTGGCGCGACTTTTACCAGCTTGACGTTTTCCAGTTTAGTGTTGAAATACTCCACTTCCTGGCCCGCGTCATTGATGCGATACCATTTGAACTCAGCAGATTTCAGGGTCTGGCCAGTGGTCACCGCTTTGTACAGGTACGGGCTGGAGGAATCGATTTCTTTGGTAAACAGGAACGGGGTGTGAATACGAGTACCCGTCAGTTTGCCGGTGTTGTTATCGGTCGGGATATACAGGTTGTGCTCCTGTGCAACCACTTCGATGCTGCCTTCGCGATCTTTAACGTCTACGGAGCCTTTAATGTCCGCACCACCGTCGTCTTTCAGCCACAGATAAACAGGAATTGCCATGGGTAGTTCTCCATTTCTAGGTTAAGCATCCATCAATCATTTGATGAACTTGAGGTTGCTGTTGCCTTGCAGGCGTCTGCCTGTGGCACCAGACTGATTTCGACACGACGGTTAGCCGCACGGCCTTCCGGTGTATCGTTTGTTGCAATAGGGCGTGTTGCGCCGTAGCCCTGTACGGCAAAGCATGTCGGGGAGACATCGCTGGTTGAGAGCATCCAGTCACGTAATGACTCGGCACGTTTGAGCGACAATGTCTGGTTGGCTTTCGCGTCACCGGTAATGTCCGTGTGTCCGGCCACCACAATCAGCCAGCCTGGCCTGGCCTTGATATCCACAAGCGCATTCACCAGCATTTTGAGTGAGCCCGGTTTAAGCTCGTACTGGCCCGTGTCAAATAGTGACAAGGCGTCGAGACGCACGGTTTTAGCTGTGTGTTTCTCAGCCGGTGGCGGCGGTGGAGGGGGAGGAATGTAACGATCAATTTCCTGCTGCAGAGCCAGCCAGAGTCGTTCACCCTGATAAAGTCCTAAACCCAGCCGTAAAGGCTCGCCCTGGCGGTGATAACGCTCAAGCAACTGAGCATCCAGTTTCAACACGGCAACGGCTTGTGCTTTCGGAACGTAATTGTTCATAGGAATGATCAGATAGCGCTTCAGATCCATACCGATACGCGTAATGAGCCGGTGGTTGTTGTTAACTACAAAACCAATGGCCGTTACCGCAAAACACATCATGAGAATGACGGCGATTACCGGTGCCAGTCCGGCCCTGATATGTCGGGTAGTGCCGGACAGCAGCGGTAACAAGGGATCGGGAAAAGGCAGAGTTGCCACGCTCTCTGATTGCAAGGGCATCAGCGCATTCAGTGTGGTACGCCGCGTCAATGCTGCAGACCAAAGGTTATCGGGCACACCCGACACGGCGTCAAACCTGACACCCACGGCCACGGGAAGAACCGGCGTGCTCAGGGTTTGAGGATGCTGCATTTCATCAAGCACAACGTCCCGAAGCCATGAACAGGCTGCCTCAAGACAGATAGCCTGAGACTGGCGAGCGGGCTGCATATTGATGTCTGACGAACTCAACCAGTCACTCAGCAGTGTTGCGCCTTCATCGTCGTCCCTGACGATCATTTTTCCGTCGGCAGCGCCCACAAACCAGGGCGATGCCGTTCCGTTCAGCCAGCAACTGACCAGCACGGGAATGCGGCATCCGATGCGCTTTTGCAAACGATAAAACTGCTGACGCCAGCTTTTAATCGCGGCACGGCAGACAGCTTCATCGGCATGAATTTCCGGCGAAACGCTGTACAGTACGGCCATCTGGCGGATCCAGCCGGGACGTTGCGATAGCACCGCATCAACGAAAATGGATAACGGTTTTGCGATGTCTGTTTTGACATAACAGGCAAGTGGGGTAATCCGTACCGTAGTTTCACCAAACAGCGCATCCAGCTTGTCACCGCAAACAAGAACGACCGGCTGCGAAAACGATATCTCTGGCAGGTTTTCCAGTCGTGTCGTCTCATCGATGAACACATCATGGCGCCTTCCCCACAGCATCAGTCCAGCCATTAAGGTCACTGTGATGAGGGTAATGACTGATTTTGTGGAGGCGCCAAATGGGCTGAATCCCCAGCACAACAGAAGTGCCAGACCCCCCGTCATCCCAGTCAGGCAGTAAACTGATAAACGAGAACCGATGCGCATATCAGAACTGCCCCGGCAATTGCTGATGAAACAGATGTTGCAGCCAGACATGCCCACCCCACCAGACACCGGACACAACCACAATAGCAACCAGAACCCAGAACCAGAGTGAGCGTAATATTGCCCCGCCACGTACCCGTCCTGTTTTACTCAGCAATGCTCCCGGGAGCATCACGTTGAAGGGAGTGACCCGCCCGGCAAGTGCGGCGAGGGTTTGCTCACGTTGATGAGGGTTGATGGTTTGAGCGCTATATTGCCCCTGAAAACCCAGCAATAAGATCCGATGAAAACAGGTCAGCACGGTGATATCGGGTGCCGGTTGACGCAGCACAGAGCGGATACGTTCATATAACGCTTCACCTGCCTGAAGAGAGCCAAAGAAACGCGCCTGTAACGGTGCCCGCTGCCAGGCAATATGTCCGTTATCAGGCGCCTTGTCCTCGCCCTGTCGACCGAGTGCGGTTTCATCCAGCAATGCACATTGGGCATAAGTGATATGTTCAACGCTTTCGCTATCGTAACCTGCCAGCTGTAATTGGTCCTGAACTCGCTCTACCTGTGCGCGGCAGCGCTCGTATAAAGCCTCGCCTTCTTCTGCAACCACTCCATTACGTAATTGCACAACGGACAGCCAGGTATCGGCCAGCAACTCATCAATATCTATTTCATTTCTCATGACCGAAGCACCGCATAGAGTTCCAGTTGCAGTTCACCGAGAAGTTCCGGTACATAGAACATGCACGTACCCGAATCCAGCATGGCCTGCGCAGAGGGATGTTTGAGATCCAGGGCGAAATATTGATTTTCCAGCCGGAGAGGGATTGCCGCAGGGACATGGCTTAACGCGATCAGCGGCACGCCATTAAGTGCGATATTGACAATATTATTGACATCGTCCGGTGCCCCGACTTTACACAAGGCAGGAAACTGGGAAATCAGCTGATAAGCGGGCAGTGTTGAGCGCACTGACAGGTAGAAGTCAGCGTCTTCACGCAGGCGACTGTCATTAAGAGGCGCTTTCCACTGCTGGCCATTGATCTTGTGCATTTCCAGCGAGATAACGCGTGAAGGAAGGCTGGCTTCCAGTAGCTCCCCGATCAGGTCAAGTAAAGGCGGGAAAACGGTCTCTGGTGACGCATGGTCGTATGCCGGTATCGCTTCGATATCATGTTCCAGGGAAAACGTCAGAAGGCTCCCCGCCAGTTTCGATAATTCAAACCAGACTTGTTCAGGGTGTCGCGCCGGGTTTTTAACCAGTTCAGATAATGCTGAAACATGCGTATTGAGGGCATTAAGCAGCCAGAACAATGACACATCTGCGACGGCGAAATCGGCCATACGCTGATTGCTCTCACGACGCATCCCCATCAGGCGGCGGCGTTTAGCCTGCAATTGTGTGAGAATTTGCTCCATGTCCAGGACCAGCCCGTGATGAGCGGACATTGCCAGCAACGGAGGAATAAATGTACTGTCATTTCTCCAGCCGCCTTGACCGTCGCGAACCAGACGTAATACAGGACAGATCAGGTATTCCTCGTTTTGTTCTGTGTCAAAGCGCAGAGACAAAGCATAACGGGCCACAGCCATGGACTCTTCTTCCAGACCGAATGCATCCTGAACATTTACCCATTCCTGACGATAACGGAGCGGGCGATCCCCCGCATTGTCAGTGAGTTGTACGTTGCTGCTGTTTGCCTGCAATAACGGCATCGCCAGCATCACCGTTAGCTCATTGACTTGTGCCGGAATATCCTGAGATAAATCCCGGGCAGGGGGGAGAAGATCGCTGCTCCTGGTATCTATCAGAGAACCGTCAGGCAGACGCACGGTCAGCTGTAGTGCTTGCAGGCGTCTGACACTTAGCAAGCCTTCATCAAATTCAGCTGTGGCTACGCCCCAGGGATTAACAACGGACAGGTGGGCAACACATTGATTACTATGTGCTTCCCATAAAGCCTGCTGCTGGAACTGCTGAGGGGACAGCAATGCCCCCTCACTCCATAGTGGTCGATAAATTTTCATTACCACTCCGGCCTCTTACGCTTTCGCTTTAGGCATCTGAGAAACCAGAGACAGGTTCACGTCCATGCCTTCGACCTGGAAGTGCGGTACGGCGTACAGTTTCACGCGGAAGAAGCCCGGATTGTCTTCGATATCTTCAACGGTCACTTTTGCGTCACGCAGCGGATGAGAAGCCTGAAGGTCATCGCCAGGATCGGTCATTTCAGTGACCAACGTGCGGATCCAGGTGTTCAGTTCCAGTTCCAGCAGACGACGGTCTTTGGTGGTACCGATGTTTTCACGCTGAATCAGCTTCAGGTAGTGTGCGATACGTGACAGCAGGAAGATGTACGGCAGACGCGCATTGATGCGGCTGTTTGCGGTGGCATCGGCAGTGTCATACAACGCCGGTTTCTGCGCGGAGTTGGCGGAGAAGAAGCAGGAGTAATCGCGGTTTTTGTAGTAAGACAACGGGATGAAGCCCAGGTTGGCAAATTCAAACTCGCGGGTTTCAGGGATCATCACTTCTGACGGGATTTTCACCTGATTGCCGGTGCCGAGGTCATACAGGTGAATGGGCAGGTCAGTCACCGCACCGCCAGCCTGCGGGCCACGGATTTGCACGCACCAGCCATTTTTGATGAAGCTTTTCACCATGTTGGCAGCGAACGCGAACGCAGCATTGGTCCACAAGTATTTCTCGTGATCCGGGCCTTTCACTTCTTCGACATAGTTGAAACTGCGAACCGGAACGGTATCCGGGCCATACGGTAAACGACCCAGTACGCGCGGCATGGTCAGACCGATATAGCGGGAATCGTCGGAATCCCGGAAGGATTTCCACTTGATGTATTCGGCACGGTCAAAGTAGTTACCGATATCTTTAATCGCGGCCACTTCTTCCATGGAATCTTTCAGGAAGAATTTAGGACCCACAGCGCCAACGAATGGCATATGTGCGGCAGCGGACACTTTTGAAATGTTACGCAGTAATGCGACATCCTGAGCTGACGCATCAAACTCGTAGTTGGAAATTACAGAACCAATTGGTTCGCCGCCCGGTGTGTCATATTCCTGAATGTAAGTGTGACGATACAGGCCGCTCTGGATGATTTCAGGGCAATCTTCGAAATCCTGACGCAGATCTTCTTTTGAAACGTCCAGTACTTCGATTTTCACGTTCTGGCGGAAATCGGTGCGGTCAACCAGGAACTTCAGACCACGCCAGCCGGATTCCACGCGCTGAAAATCAGGGTGATGCATCACAGCGTCGAGCTGACGGCTGATCTGATTGTCCAGTTCTGCAATATGGTGATCGAGCAGCGTTTTATCCAGACGCTCAACGGTATGGCCAGATTGTTTCAGACGCTCAAGGAAGACCTGAACGGCTGCCGTCACGCGCTGATCGGCGGTCACATCAGCCAGGGCAGCGGTGTCCTGGTAATCATTCAGGTCGCCCAGTGAAGTCACCGGCGTCAGATTGATTTTATCAAACAGGGAAGCGTAAACGGTGCCCGCTTCAGGGCGTTCAAGAACAGTAGTCTGGCTTGTAGAAGAGTTTTCAGTATTGACTGACATAAGCATTTTCTCGCATTAATCCGTTAAGTGGAGGCTGTTATGCCTTAGGTGCCAGAGCGTTCAGTTCACTGCGAAGCTCATTGCTCAGGGACGGATCTTTAAGAATGGTTTCGAGTTCTTTGCGGAACGTTGCGTTGTCCAGAAGATTGGATTTGAGATCGCGCAGCAGATTGCGCATGGCCAGCATGGCACGCAGTTGAGGGATCTGACGGGCAACCTGCTCTGGCTCGAAATCTTTCATTTCGTTGAAATTCAGAGAAACGTTTTCTTCGCTATGATCGCCAGCCAGCGTGTTTTCAACGGTCAGATTCAGGGAGGGGCTAAACTCGGCCAGAACGCTGTTAAAGTTATTTTTATTAATGTTAACTTTTTCGCGTTCAGACAAAGGTCGGTCTTCTTTGCCGTTGCTGTAGTCACCCATCACCATTAATTTTAAAGGTAATTCGACTTTCTTCTGCGCGCCGCCGGTATGGAGATCTAATTTAATATTAACGCGGGCTTTGGGTATTTCTTCCTGAAAACTATTAGACATGCCTATCCCTTACTGTGGAGTGATAAACGCTGCCAATGAATCTGAAAAATACATTGAAGCTGGCAACCCTGCCATAAAATGTGTCCATGTCGCATCATAATGTGCGAATAATCTAGGGTCACAAGCGAGTCGATATTTTCCGAAGCATTTCGCAGTGTGTTTTGAATTTACCTGAAAAGTAAAATTTCAGATAAGTACCTGTCATTGGTATTTTAGAAACATTAGTGATTCCATTGAAAACCATACTTTGTAACTAAGTGTTACTTATATGGTGGTTATAACTTACAGATCATCATATTGAAATATAGGAATTTTCTACTCATACCCGCGCGGGCCGCATGGGATAAGGGCTTGAGCCAGATCGCTTTGCAGAAATAATTTTAGAAGTGCGGATTTCTTTAGGATTAATAACGAAAAAAATGCAGGAAATATCTGAGAGAATTTTCTCTCATGAAAGATTTTGCATTTTACAACACGAATGACTCATAGGATTTTTCATCTTTTTTTACAGTGTAATTCATGAAATGAATAAATTTTAATTTTGTGAAAAAATCGGCATGAGTCTGGTGTAATTATATTTGATATTTAATTAAGAATTTTCCTGTGATAATGAATACCTCACAGTTTTAATGCGAGAAATTTGGAGCCATTTTCATTTACGCAAAAGTGTTTAAAAAATTTTAGTTTTGTGCTCTGCGGATAGCAGAACCCGCCTCTTGAGTGGAAAGAACTATTAGATATGACTAAAAATTTGATGGCAGGATGATCATCATTGGTCAAATTTCTGATAGGACGAAGCAGTTATTAAACCTTTTAAGCCAAATGCCGATAAACAGATCCTTGCCCTGTTTTGAGAATCTATCGATGTCGCTTAAAAAGTCCTCCTTACTTGTTCTTGTAGTTCTTTTTGCTTTATTTTTCACCAGTATGTTGTCAAATATCTGGTTGTTGACCCAAAGTAATCATTCTCTGGATGACGTCAACAAAGAGATCCGGGTCGTCCTGTCTGTGATTGATCCCATTAATCATAGCCGTACCTCACGCGTACGCGTAATGGAGTACATGAAGGAAATCGAGAACAGCGATGGTCAGCAAAATGGCGCAGCACTTGATAGTGTCAGTGAAGTTATCGCGAAGGCCGATGCTGCATTTCAGGCTTATATCGAGGCACCGAAACTGCCCGGCGAGGATCAACTGGCACTGGTGTATCGCACCACGTATATGGAGTATCGTCAGAATGGTATACAGCTGCTGATTGATGCTGCGAAAGCGGGTGACCAGGCGCGGTTTAAAGCACAAATCCCGACAGTGGTGAAACTCGACCGCCAGTACGAGATTGTACTGGATAAAGTGCTGGCGCTACACGAGCAGTACGCAAGAAATCTCAACAATGATGCGCAGGACAATTTTAAATTTGGTATCGGGTTAACCATCGGGTTTGGTTTGCTATTCCTGATCATCATTATTGGTGTGGTGATATTGCTTAAGCGCTTCGTCCTGACGCCACTTCTGAATTCACGCGACCATTGCCGCCAGATTGCTGAAGGCTATCTCGACACTCCCGTGCCGGTTAATGCCCGTTCACGCAGCGAAATTGAAGAACTGATGCAGTCCATTGAGCACATGCGACAGTCGCTAACGCGCATTATCGGGCAGGTGCGGGATACCAGTCATACTGTTGCCCATGCGTCGCAGGAGATTTCCGCCGGTAACATTGATCTGGCTTCCCGTACTGAGCAACAGGCAGCAGCACTGACCCAAACCGCGGCCAGCATGGAAGAACTTGGTGCGACCGTAAAACAAAATACCGAGAATGTTACCCGCGCCAGTGGACTGACGCGTGAAGCAGTTAAAAATGCGCGTGCGGGTGAAAAGGTGGCACAGGATGTGATCGGAACGATGAGTCGTATTAACAGCAGCTCTAAGAAAATCGAAGACATAACAGGCGTCATCAACAGCATTGCATTCCAGACCAACATTCTGGCACTCAATGCAGCGGTTGAGGCGGCTCGTGCCGGTGAGCAGGGGCGTGGATTTGCGGTGGTTGCCAGCGAAGTGCGCAGCCTGGCGCAGCGGAGTGCAGTTGCGGCGAAGGAAATTGAAAGCCTGATCTCTGAATCTGTTGCCAATATAAAGGAAGGATCTGAGCAGGTATCGCGTACCGGTGATTCTATCTCGGCAATCATTTCTTCCGTGACGCAGGTTGATGTGCTGATGGAACATATCTCGACCGCATCCGATGAGCAGAGCCGCGGGATAAGCCAGATTGAGCAGGCTGTGACCGAAATCGACGGCGTCACTCAGCAGAATGCGGCGCTGGTGCAGGAGTCCGCAGCAGCAGCGGCCTCGCTTGAAGAGCAAGTTCTCTATCTGACGCAGTCCGTTTCGGCCTTCAGGCTGGCGAGCGCGTAAGCGCATAACAGACACTATCAGTCACTGACCAGGCCGGACACTGTTAAACAGTATCCGGCCTTTTTATTTACTTTCGCTGGATAATTTTCAATAAATTAACTGAAAAGGCAAAAAGTGTCAGGTAGTATCAGTTATTCACCTGTAAAGGCGTGGAGTAATTACTTCCAGCCAGGCGCTTATTGAGAGAACTTATAAAGAGCCCGGTCATGACATTAATCTCATCCTCAACAATAACTCTGCGTCACTTAAATATTGCCGACCTTCCGGTATTAACCCGCTACCGGCAAAATCCCGACGTTGCCCGATATCAGAGCTGGGATGCCTTTACGCAAGATCAGGCGAAAGCAATGTTTGGGGAAATGCAGACTCTTACTTTTGGTACCCCGGATAACTGGTTTCAGGTCGCCATCGAACACCGTGAATTCGGTATGGTGGGTGACTTCGGGTTGCACTTTGTTGATGATTTTCAGGTGGAAATTGGCGTAACGATAGACCCGAAATGGCAGGGAAAAGGGATTGGGAAAATGGCCCTGAAGCTGCTGCTGGAGTATTTATTTGATACACTCGGAAAGCATCGGGTATATGCCATCGCTGATGTAAGAAATGAAGTCAGCAGTCGTTTGTTCTTAGCGGCAAATTTCAGACGCGAAGGATCCTTTATCGAAAACTGTTTTCTGAAAGGTGAATGGTGCAGTGAATATTTGTACGCTATGCTGAATCAGGAATGGAAAAGCCAATAATTTCATTATTCATCCTGTGCCATAAATAAAGGCGGCTGATATCCGCCTTTATTATTTTCAAATATTAGCGGAATATCCCAACCGCCTCTACCAGTCTTTCGGCTTGTCGTTTCAGCCCGGAAGAAGCACTGGCGCCTTCCTGAACCTGAACCGAATTCTGATGCGTGATGCGGTCAAGTTCTTCAATGGCTTTGGCGATATCAAGCAGGCCGAGATTTTGTTCGCTGGTGGCACTGCGGATCTGGCCAATCAGGGAAGAAACATTTTGTACCTGAGATACTATGTCAGCCATCGTTTTACCTGCCTGATCTACCTGTTTCGATCCCGATAACACCGTTTCCACGCTGGTGTCGATCAGTCGTTTGATCTCACTGGCCGCACTGGCGCTTCTTTGTGCAAGACTACGGACTTCACCGGCAACCACCGCAAATCCTTTACCCTGTTCTCCGGCGCGGGCGGCTTCGACGGCGGCATTGAGTGCCAGAATGTTAGTCTGAAAAGCAATGCCATCAATGACATTGGTGATGGTTGCGATCTTGCGAGAACTGTCGGTGATTTCCTGCATGGTGCCGACCACTCCCTGCATCGCATTACTGCCTTTTTCCGCTGCCTCACTGGCAGTCAGTGATAACTTGTCCGCTTCGGCGGCAGTTTGCGTATTGCTCTCAACGGTCGCACTCATTTCATTCATCGCCGCCGCGGTTTCCCCGACATTAGCCGCGGTCTGTTCTGTTCGCTGACTCAACGCTTCGTTACCGCTGGCCAGTGATTCACTTGCAGTGCGAACCTTATGCGCCTGCTCGCTAACATCATCAACCATCCACCGGCAGATCAATCCGAGCTGTCCGACCGAGCGTAGTGTCATTCCAATTTCATCGACACGTTCCATCGGGGTGATCGTATGACTCGCACCGCTGGCAACAAGCAATGTCTGATTGCAAAGTTGTTCAACCGGACGTGTTATCTGACATTCCAGCCAGAAACCCAGGAGCAAAATGAAAAGCGCGTTCAGGGCATATGCGATGCTCAGCTGCATGGCTGGCAATATAGCTAAAGAAGAAATGGCTACAGAGTTGAGGATGAGCAAAGCGATCAGTCCGCTGCGGATCCGCCAGCGAACCGAAAGTGTTTTTAGTAGCGACAGGCCACGTGTCAGACCGGTGCGGATGAGCAATCCGCGATGCAACCGCCGGTTGTTCAGTTCGCCACGATTCATTTTGTCGTAAAGCGATTGTGTGTCTTTGATTTCGGCGGCGGTGGGTTTGGTGCGAACTGAAAGATAACCTTTGGTTTTCCCGGCACGAATAACAGGAACGACATTGGCGCGAACCCAGTAATGGTCACCGTTACGACGACGGTTTTTTACCAGCGCAGTCCACGGAAAACCTTGCTGAAGTGTGGCCCACATATCCTTAAAAGCGGAAGGAGGCATGTCGGGATGACGAACAATATTATGAGGTTGCCCGATAATATCTTCACTGGCAAAGCCGCTGACCTCAATAAAAGCATCATTGGCGTAGGTGATATGGCTTTCGGCATCCGTTGTCGACATTAGTGTAGCGTCGTCAGGATACTGATATTCCTGTTGTGAAACGGGTTGGTTATTGCGCATGGTGACATTTCCGTAGTCAGACTGCGAATTGAAAGAGATAAAGGATCCTTAACTATTAACATGTCGGCACGAGAAAAATTTTCTTTAGGGAAACCTGTATTCTCCTTTCAGGTTGTTCAAAGTCAGCCGCCTGAACTTAGCCCTGCAAGACCATGTGTATGGATTGATTTATCGACAATACGTACCCTGTAACGACGATTAAACATGCGTGCATCCCTAAAATTGTCCATTTTGCTGGTTTTATTACCCGCCAGTGACACCATTATCGTTCTGCTAAGTCCTTTATTTTTCTTTATAGATTGTCAGTGTGACTCCAGACTTAATAGGTCTGGAGTCATAAACCTTTTGCCTAAGATCCTGTGACTTGTTATAAAACCGCCCTGTGACTTTTTCAGGTGAAATAGGGCTAATGAGCAACGCGCTATCCGGAACGATCAACGAAACACATTTTGCTGCCGAGAATGTTGGCCGGCATGTGCTTGCCTATCTTCAGAATGTGAAAATGACGCCGCTCGCAAAGCTGGATGATTTTGACGAAGAGGGTAACGCGACAGTCGGGCAGGTGATCAATGTCTGGATCCGGCTTTCATTGATCCTGACACGCCGTCGCCCGGAAATTGCCGTTTCCTCTTTAATGAAACATGTCCTGCCGGTGATTGGCGATGTGCCACTCAACAAAATTAGCCGCCTGCGTCTGAATCGTTTATTCAATGTGTTGTTAGCGGACGGAAAAATTTCCGAAGCCAAAAGGGTATTTGCCCTGTGTAAGCAATTTTTTGGCTGGGCGGAAACGCAGGGATATCTCGCCCATTCGCCCTTGAGTTCCATGAAACGCCGTGACGTCGGGGGAAGAAATACGCCGCCGCGCGAGCGGGCATTAACCGATGCTGAAATCTGGATTTTCTGGCATGGTCTTGATTTATGGGATATTTCGGAACAATGTCGATGGGCGTTACGCCTTTGTTTGTTGACCGCAAGGCGTCCGGATGAAATTGTACGCGCCAGAAAAGAGGAGTTTCATCTGCGGATTGGCGTCTGGCGGCAGGGTACACGTAACAAATCAGCTCGCGATCACAGCCTGCCCCTGACATCTTTAATGGTGACCTGTGTGGAAGCATTGTTGGCGGCCAGTCCAATAAATAGTCCGTGGCTGGTTCCGTCTCCGCTCGATGCACAAAAACCGTTATCCCGCGGCGCGGTCACTCAGGTGATCCGGCGTATGTTACGTGCGGAAAGAGGGCTGGGGATTGAACCTTTTGCGACCCGCGACTTGCGAAGGACGGCCAGATCTAAATTATCCTCCCTGAATGTCCCTAACGATGTTGCCCGCAAAATTATGAACCATTCCCTCGAAGGCATCGACCGTGTTTACGATACTCACGACTATCTGTCGCAAATGAAACAGGCGCTGGAAGCATTTTCTGACAATATTCAGGGCATTATTAGCGCGCCGGATTACTTCGATTTGCGCCATAAATTCGAAGGTGAATCGCTGCAAGTTCCGCGAATATCGTTACTGTATATGGAAAGATAAGCTTTTTTCAACGCTTTTCAAACACCTTCTACTTTGGACAGTTTCACGACTAACAGACCGGCCAGCGCGCTGCGGAAAAGAGCCGCTGATGTCAGCTGCTACACTTGAATATTGATTTGGCGTTGCCAGAAGACAGAGGAATTAATGATGCTTTCACAACCAGAGAACGCTAACGGCCTGCCGGAACCGACGCAGACAATTTTACTGAGTACCGGAACGGCGGAACAAAAACGTCAGGAAATACGTGATTATTTTATTCAGACCTGGGAACTGTATGAGAGCCTGTTTGATTGTCTGGCGGACGAACGCGCTTATTTCAACAAAGCGATTTCCCTTCGCCATCCGCTGATTTTCTATTTTGGCCATACCGCCACTTTTTATATCAATAAGCTGATGGCTGCCGGCCTCATTCCGGAGCGTATTGATTCCCACATCGAGGCGATGCTGGCGATTGGCGTGGATGAAATGAGCTGGGACGATCTCGACGATCAGAACTATAACTGGCCATCGGTTGCCAATCTCAGAACATATCGCAACAAAGTTCGTGAAGAAGTACTGGGCATTATCGATACCATACCGCTGAGTTTACCGATCGACTGGAACAGCCCGGCCTGGGTGATCCTGATGGGTATCGAGCATGAACGTATTCATCTGGAAACGTCCAGCGTACTGATCCGCCAGTTACCTGTGGAGTGGGTTAAACCTCAGGCACATTGGCCTGCCTGTGAACTGGCAAGACATGACAGAAAAACAGTGCCAGAAAACGAAACCGTCGCGGTAAAAGGTGACGTTGTCACGCTTGGCAAGCAGGATGACACATACGGTTGGGACAACGAATACGGCACTTCAGAACATAAAATTCAGGCATTTAAGGCCAGTAAAATGCTGGTGAGCAACGCCGAATTCTATACTTTCATCGAGGCAGGGGGCTATCAGGACGCTCAGTGGTGGGATGAGGAAGGTGATGGATGGCGTGAGTTTGCGCAGGCAGACATGCCGACATTTTGGGTCGGTTCGCCGCGTGAACCTGAGCAACTGAAATTACGTCTGATGACTGAAGAAGTGCCGATGCCGTGGGACTGGCCTGCTGAAGTCAATCAGCTGGAAGCAGCGGCTTTTTGCCGCTGGAAAGCGAAACAAACCGGTGAGTCTGTTCAGTTGCCAACCGAAGCAGAATGGATGATTTTACGTAATCAGTTGCCTGGCGATCAACCAGACTGGCAGACTGCGCCGGGGAATATCAATCTGGCCTGGTGGGCGTCATCTTGTCCGGTAGATCACTTCGCTCAGGGCGATTTTTACGATGTGGTTGGGAACGTCTGGCAATGGGCGTCAACTCCAATCAGCGGGTTTGATGGTTTTCGCGTCCACCCGTTATATGACGATTTTTCAACGCCGACCTTCGATGGTAAACATTCTATGATCAAAGGCGGAAGCTGGATTTCAACCGGTAATGAGGCGCTGAAATCTTCGCGTTATGCATTCCGCCGTCACTTCTTCCAGCATGCAGGTTTTCGGTATGTGGTGTCCAGTCATCAGGAAGTCGTGACAGTAAATCCTTATGAAACCGATGGTCTGGTGGCTCAGTATCTGGACTTTCAGTACGGTCCAGTTCACTTTAACGTGCCAAATTACGCCGAACAACTGGTTGATATAGCGGTGGAAAATGTCAGTCAGAAAGGCAGGGCACTGGATATCGGTTGTGCGACGGGTCGTGCCAGTTTTGAACTCGCCCGTCATTTTGATGCCGTCGTGGGCATGGATTATTCCGCCCGGTTTATTGATGTCGCTCTGGCTTTGGCACGCGGTGAAGCATGTCGATATGTGATCCCGGAAGAGGGCGAACTGGTCGATTATTGTCAGGCGACGCTGGCGGATGTGGGAATAGAGACGAAACAGACAGAGCGAGTCAATTTTGTGCAGGGTGATGCCTGTAACCTTAAACCTCAGCCCGAATTGTACGATCTGGTTCTGGCTGCAAACCTGATCGACCGCCTGCGTGAACCGGAACGTTTCCTGAAAGATATCGCACCAATGATTCGTTCTGGCGGACTGCTGATGTTGTCATCTCCCTATACCTGGCTGGAAGAATTCACGCCAAAAGAGAACTGGTTAGGCGGTTTTCGTGAGAACGGAGAGGCGGTGACCACTTATCAGGCTTTGCGCCGTTTGCTGGCCAGTGATTTTGCGGAAGTTCAGCAACCACACAATGTGCCGTTCGTTATCCGTGAAACTGCCCGAAAATTCCAGCACACCGTCGCGCAATTAACGCTATGGCGTAAACGATAAAACGTTACTTTAGAGAACTGAGGCGGTCGCTTTGCGGCCGCTTTTTTATGCCTTCGTAGATCGTATTGATATTAACGGGTGCTGATTTCCTGAAAGACTGAAACGATCACTGATGTTTAGCTTGTCACCGTTGTTGATGTTTTAAGCATTTTGAATGTTGTAACTAAATGCATAGGGTTATAATCATATATACTCTCGCCACAATGCCGCCGTAATTTATGTCACCGGTAAGTTGACTCAGATTATTCCACTGAACTCCTGAGCAACAGTCACTTTTAATAAGTGATGGGGCACCGTATGCCGAAGTGGGATATCGTTAAAAATAAACGACAACGGTCTAAAAGACAGGATTTACAAGCGGTATCTGTTGGATGTTTTAAGAAAGTATTAAGAAACAGACGTGTTATTAAATAAATGCCGGACATCATCGCCCGGCATATTTTACACTGAAAATAACATTATTTTTCAGTTGGGCCGCAACCACCAATCATTTTAGAAATTGAAATGGCGGGGTGAAGTAAGTACATGTAATCGCAATTTTTTTCTTTATTATAGACGCTGCCTGTACAACCAGAAAGCGTAGAGACCACAGCAGCCAGGACAAACAACTTGACTAAAGACTTCATGTAAATTCCTTTTCAAAAAGTTGATTAATATTAATCGCACCCGCAACCAGGCAGGCGGAAGCAATATACCTTTAATTACCGATGAGAGACAAATTAAAAATTAGATTTATTTCATTCACCATGCCAATATTAAACACCCAGGCATTTATATCATTCATTAAAATGATAGTTCACAATGGGGATATTATTTTAATTGCATAAGGCCTGGTGTAAAAATATAAAAACCAGTTCTACTCATAAATAAGGAGGCTATTAAACCTGAGTTCATTTATTTGCGTGATGAGATGCGTATGCCATATCCATAATGTCGTGAGTGACTAATTCCTGCACGGAGGGCTGTTTTCGCAGATCATTTAATGACAAACTGCCACTTTTACGCAACGGGATGACAGTTGTCTGATGAATGCGCGTTTTTGTACTTTTTGTTTTGCGTTGTTCTTCGCTAATTTGTTCTCAGAAAATTTAGCCGACGCGTCCCCGGCAGGTATAACCGAGGCGCAATGTGTGGCCCTGAAAAATACCCGCATCGACGCTGCCAGAATTGGTTTGCCCACACGAGGCGCGGTGGTGACTAATGTTGCAATGGCCGGGCATCCTGGTAATCAGCACTGCAAACTGGAAGGGCTAATTAAACCTGTAGATGTGAAAGCCCCCGACATTAATTTTCAGCTTTACCTGCCCCTCATCTGGAATGGTAAGGCCCTGCAGCTCGGCGGCAGCGGATTTGATGGTGCCGTGAAAGATGCCGATACTGCACGGCTGGCTCCAGCGGCTACACCCGGCGCGCTGAAACAAGGTTACGCGACTTTTGGCAGCGATTCCGGCCATCAGGGCGGCGTATCCGATGCATCTTTTGCGCTCAGCCAGGAAGCCTGGGACAATTTTGCCGGTGCTCAGATTAAGAAAACTCACGATGCCGCGGTTGCACTCATCACACAAGCTTACGGTAAAAAACCGTCGCGCCTTTATTTTCAGGGCAATTCTCAGGGTGGACACGAAGCCCTTGCTGCAATTCAGCGCTTCCCGCTCGACTATGACGGCGCGATAGCCATTCATCCGGTATACAACGTCGTCGAACTGCACATGGCAGGTATCCGTATCGGACAAGCCATTTACAACACGCCGGGCGCGTGGATCTCTCCGGCCAAAGCCGCGCTGATTACCAATGCTGTAACCGGTGCCTGCGACAAACTGGACGGTCTGGCCGACGGCGTTGTCGCTAACCCTAATGCCTGCAGCGCCACATTTAAAATAGCGCATCTGCGTTGTCCGCAGGGCAAAGATACCGGCGCAAATTGTCTTTCAGATACGCAAATTGCTCTGGTCGGAATGCTGAGTCAGCCGGTGCCGCTGGGAATCAAGCTGCCTACCGGCGATCACTTTGCGCCCTGGCCGATACTACGTGGCGCTGACGCTTCCGCGCTGGTCAGCGTATTCGGTTCCGGCGCAGACAAGCCAAAACCCGAAGCCACAAATATCATTATTTCCTTTCCTTACATGATGGGCGATCAGGCCGTTCGCTATGAAGTCATGCGTGATGCAGATTATGACTCCCTGGGATTCGATCCGGCTGCTCACCAGGCGCGCCTCAAAGAACTGGCCTCGCAGGTTGATAACGCCGATGCGAACCTCCGCGCATTTGTACAGCACGGCGGTAAGTTGCTGATGATGCACGGAACCGCAGATATGGCGGTTCCGCCGGGCAATACCGTGGCGTATTACGAAAAGCTCAAAGCCGAGTTTGGCGAGAAAGAACTCCGTCAGTTTGCCCGTTTCTATCTGGCTCCCGGCTTTACGCACAGCAGCGGGACTTTTCGCGCGAGCTGGGATTCGCTCGGTACGCTGGATAAGTGGGTTGATCATGGGATCCCTCCCGGGCAACAGATCATGATTGATGTCAACAAAGCGACGGCTGGGCGGGAAATGCCCTTATGTGATTACCCGTTGTACCCGAAATATAACGGGCAGGGTGACATCAGGTCAGCGTCCAGTTTCGTCTGTACAGCTCAATAAGCGGTCAGAGAACATCAGGCTGATGTCATTCGCAGCGGGTACACTTTTCACCGAAGGTGCAAGTCATTCACCTATATAAAATCACAGGTGAATGAACGTTCTCAAAAAATCTTGAACATCCGTCCAAGTCTTGGCATTATCCACATCTGCCTACTCTGCTTCGGATGTTTCATTGGTCTACCTGTGTAAAGAAGCGCGCCGCAATACCATTCTGGAAGCTGCTGCGCGAATTGCCCGCCGTGAAGGACTGGCCGCGACCACCGTTCGTCGTGTCGCGCAAGAAGCCGGTGCGGCCACCGGTCAGGTTCATCATCACTTTTCCAGCGCCGCTCAGTTACGGGCTCAGGCCTATACGCAGGTGATGAAAATTCTCAAAGCCCAGCTTGAGGAAAAATCTCTGACGCTGACAGCCCGCGAACGGTTAAACCTGTTGCTGGTTGATCCGCAAGACGAAGAATCCCTGATCGCCATCCCTCTGTGGCACCAGGCCATGTTGCTGACCGAGCAGGAGCCGCTGATGAAAGCCGCATTTGCGCTTTCAGTGGCTGACTGGCATGAGCTGGTTTCCGATGCCATTCGCTTTGGCAGGCAGAAAGGGGAGTTTGTGCAGGGCGAATCACCTGAGCATATTTCCTGGCGACTGATTGGCCTGAGCAGCAGTATGGATGCCATGTCGCGACTGGAAACTATCGGACTTAGTTCGACCTGCGCGCAATACAACCTCAGCCGCGCCATTGAGAATGAGCTGTATGCTCATCACTCTTGCAGTAAGGAAACGACCGATGTTTAAAACCTATTTGCTTCTCGGGCTGGCTATTGTGGCCGAAGTTATTGCGACCAGCAGTCTGAAAAGCTCGGAAGGATTCACCCGTTTATGGCCAAGCGTCGTCACGCTGATGGGCTATACGATTGCCATCTTCTTATTATCTCTGACGCTCAAAACCCTCCCGACCGGTATTGCTTACGCCATCTGGTCCGGTGTCGGTATTGTTCTGGTCTCTGCTATTGGTTGGTTTGGTTACGGACAAAAGCTGGATACTCCGGCGATTATCGGCCTGGGGTTAATCATCGCAGGTGTCATCGTAGTGAACGTGTTTTCAAAATCTGTTGCGCACTAAGTCGCGCGACGTTATAGCAGCACAGGGAGTTCATTTTGCAGAGCGAACAAAAACCTGATTTTCACGATGACCTGATCACAGAGTTACTCTACTGGATCGAGGTCAACTTAAGTGACCGTCTGACCATGGAAAAAGCCTCGAAAAAAACCGGCTATTCTCCGTGGTATCTTCAGCGTTTGTTTAAAAGTAAAACGGGTTACGCACTGGGCAAATACATCCGGGACCGCCGTCTGACCATGGCGGCGATCGCGTTACGTCTTACCAATATGCCAATCCTCGATATTTCGTTGTATTACTCTTATGACTCGCAGCAAACATTCACCCGTTCATTCAAAAAGAACTTTGCAGAAACACCGGGAATGTATCGCCGCAATGCGTCATGGACAATGAACGGGATCACCGCACCGCTGACCGTCGACGAGTTTCCTCAACCGAAATATGAAATTGTCGATTTGCCGGAAATGGCGTTCGAAGGGGAAACAGTCGTCCATTCTTACCCGATAGAAGCTTTGTTCAACAGTAAAAACCACGTTCATCGTGCCGAATTACTGCGCTATCTGGAAACGCCGGAATCCCTTCTGGCGCCGGTTTGGGGGCTTTCAGATTGCCGCCCTGACACTCACGACGAAGTCGCCAATGCCCTGCAGATGGAATACACCGTGGCACATCAGGTCAAACTGAGTGACAGCCATACCATTCTGATTCCGGCCAGCCGTTATCTGAAGATCAATTATCCGTACGATCTCAGCCGGCTGAATGATTTTATCCTATATCTGTATTCGGTATTTTTACCGACGCTGGGTCTGGAGTTCATCATGCAGCCCGATCTCGAAAAGTATTCGCGTGAATCCGCGCTGAACGGTGTGACCTGCGAATACTATATTCCGCTGGCACAGCAATGAGTGGATCTGCAGCAGACTAATCAGGTTGTACTGAAGGTATGTTGCAAATAGAAAAGCCTCCCGGAACGAGAGGCTGGCGGGCGGGAAGGGGATCAGTTAAAGACCATACCGCCGTCAATCAACAGTGACTGACCGGTCATATAATCTGAATCCGGGCCTGCGAGATAGGAAACACAGGCGGCCACATCTTCTGGTTCTGAAAGACGTTTGAGCGTGATGTTTTTTGCAAACTCCTGCGTACCATAACCCGCCGGTTTACCGGCTGCGGCAGAAACCTGACGGTCAATTTCTTCCCACATCGGGGTTTTGACGATCCCCGGACAATACGCATTCACGGTAACTCCAAGATAAGCCAGATCGCGTGCAGCAGTTTGCGTCAGGCCACGTACCGCAAATTTACTCGAGCTGTAAATCGCCAGTTCAGGATTGCCTACATGTCCGGCCTGCGAACAGGCATTGATAATTTTGCCACCATGTCCGGCAGCTTTGAACGCTTTCACCGCTGCCTGAATCCCCCAGATCACACCTTTCACATTGATATTATAAACTTTGTCTACAATTTCAGGCGTGATGTCTTCGATGAGAGTGGTCGGCGCAATACCGGCGTTATTGACGATAACGTCGAATCCGCCGAGCTGTTGAGTTGCAGCTTCTACCGCAGCAAAAACTTGTTCGCGGTCTGACACATCGGCAAGCAAGGCAACCGCTTTGCCACCGGCATGGTTAATTTCTCCGGCGACTTTTTCCGCCGTCTCTGCATTGTAATCCACGACAGCGACGGCAAAACCATCCTTCGCCAGACGCAGCGCAATTGCCCGGCCAATCCCCTGACCACCACCTGTCACTAAAGCCACTTTTCCATTTTTAGACATACCACTATCCTCTATGTATTCGGTATCTTTCAGGTGCTGCGCGCAAGGCACGGTCTGACCGACCCGATTCCCTTACGTGAGCTGCTTACTGGTTTACGCCAGAGCGCCGGGATGTGCAATTGTTAGCCACGGTCATTAACTTATAGAATTCAAATAGGTAGCCAGGTACATTTACGCAAATAAACCAGAAACGCACTGGAATGGGAAATACCCGGGATAGAGAAATGAGCCATACCGATGTTATTGCTTTTCACGAGCGTCTGACCGCGCTTGTACGCTCTTTACAAATTGCGCCGCAGGTTGCGGAGAATCAGGTGCTTGACCGGATGGCGTTAAGCTTCCGAAAACTGCTTAACTTTTTAGCAGAAGATGATGCAAGCACCCAGCAGGCCTTTTTATTGCCTCCTCAGGCACAGGAAACGCAACGATTACTGTGTGACCTGATGGCTGAAAATCTTTCAGCAAGTCAGGAGAATAAGCTGTTTCGTGAGGATATTTCCGCCGAGCTGATGGCACAATGTTTTACCGGCATTCTGGTGCAACTGGCACAAAGGCCGGGAGATCCACAAACACGTCATCAGCAGAGTCTGGCGTGTGCGAAGCTGTTCTGCGAGGGTGTCTGGCCCGGGAAGTTATAGTTCAAAAATTCATAAAGAAAGCATAAATCGTTGGTTCTGTTTGCAGGAAGAAAAGGGTTAACTGAGGTCATTCCAGCAAAAGATACTGTCTGCTACGAGTCTGAAAAGCTAGTTGCATAAAAGCTTTAATCAGAAACCGTGAATAACCGGAGGCCTGTATGTCAACGACTGCTCAAACTGCTGAACATCGTTCCTTATGGCAGCGTATTACTCAAAGTAAGCCGCGCCACCAGACTGAAGAAATGGCGCAAGATACATCGCGTCTGCTGGAGAGTTTTCTGGCAACAGGTTGCCTGTACGGTATTGATGTGGGGAACAGTGACCCGGCCTGGTTTCGCCGCCCCTGACCGCTACACCCGTTTAATGCGTTTCAGCTACTGGAACGAGCTGTGCGATTAACCTTACTTTCTCCTGATAGTGCTTGTTGTACCCTAAATGACGGGTGTTGCCCTTGTGTCTTGCACAATGCCAGCCTCCGTTATGAAGGTTGTTGTGGAAAGTCTCTCTGACCTCGTCGTAGAAATTTTAGTTCTCTCTCAATTGTTGAGCCCATAACTTTCGCCGGTTATGGGTTTTTTTATGCAAAAAAAACCCCGCAGTCAGGCGGGGTAAATTATAAAGCCGCTAAAGGGGATACGGCGCGTTCTGTGAAGTTAAAACCAAGGAAGGGTAAATCGAATTCCAGTGATGATGCCGGAACCCAAAATTAAATTATCACACTCCATTGCCTGACTATAAATATAAATTTTGTATGTGTTTTAATGTATTATTCACGATGGATATTAAAAAACCATTCAGAAATAATTAGCAATAAATAATAAAACCAAAAGAGATAATTTATCTACTGAGCAACGGAACTCTGTGGGTAGTATTAACACGAGCTAAGACTCATTGATAATGTATATATAATAAATTCAAACATTCAATTAAATGATAAAGGAATGACATCATGAAATTAAAAGCATTGGCAATTATCATCCCGGCATTACTGGTTGCAGGCGCAGCTCATTCAGCAGAAGTTTATAACAAAGATGGCAACAAATTAGATCTGTACGGTAAAGTTGATGCCCGTCATCAATTCTCCGACAACGTTGGCGATGATGGCGATCAAACCTACGTTCGTGTCGGCTTTAAAGGCGAAACTCAAATATCTGATTTAATGACCGGCTATGGCCAGTGGGAATATAACGTCCAGGCAAATAATTCTGAAAGTAATGGCAATGGTACTGCAGGCAACGCTACCCGTCTGGGCTTTGCGGGTCTAAATTTTGGTGAGTATGGTTCCTTTGACTACGGCCGTAACTACGGTGTTGTATACGACGTTGAAGCATGGACTGATATGCTGCCTGTTTTCGGCGGTGATACTTATACAACTTCCGATAACTTCATGGTCGGTCGTACCAATGGGGTGGCAACCTACCGAAATACTGATTTCTTTGGCGAAGTGAAAGGCTGGAACTTTGCACTGCAGTATCAGGGTGCAAATGACGGTGAAAATGATTCTGAAGGGACGAATAACCATCGCGATGTAGGTCACCAGAATGGCGACGGTTATGGTTTATCCACCACTTATGACTTTGGTATGGGTGCCAGCATAGGTGCAGCTTATGCATCTTCCGACCGTACAAATGATCAGTCAGCAGATAACCGTGGAGACAAAGCAGATGTCTGGACCATCGGTGCAAAATACGATGCAAACAATGTTTATCTTGCCACCATGTATGCTGAAACTCGTAATATGACAATGTATGGTGACTCTGCAATTGCAAATAAAACTCAGAACTTTGAAGTAACTGCGCAATATCAGTTTGACTTCGGTCTGCGTCCTGAGGTTTCTTATCTGCAATCGAAAGGCAAAGACCTGAATAACGGAAATGGTGGTAACGATAACGACAAAGACCTCGTTAAGTATGTTTCTGTAGGTGCTAATTATTACTTCAACAAAAACATGTCGACTTACGTTGATTACAAAATTAACCTTCTTGACAACGATGATGAGTTCTACAGTAATCAAGGTATCTCTACTGATGACGTCGTAGGCGTAGGCTTACAATATCAGTTCTAATCTCTGAAATTTATTATCGAACAAAATAACGAGCAAAGCCCATCTTCGGATGGGCTTTTTTTCGCATTACTGATTTTTATGAACAGTTTGTTAATATTATATTGATAAGTTTAATCGCAAAAGCATTCTTCTGTTTCCCCTTTATCCGCACTGAAAAAACTCTAAAGTGGGGGCCATTTTTGTTGATCGCTACAGTCTTGACTGGATCATCCTCGGTACCTTCTTCTACTGGCGTCTGGCCCACGGAAAGTGGCTCTGGGAATACCGCTAAGCGCATAACGCTAAAAAGCCCGCCGGCGTTTGTCTCAGGCGGGCTTGTTGATCACGCAGCACAACCTGGGCTCCCGTCAGAATGCGGTCTCCAGTGTCTCCAGCACGTTGTAATCCTCATCGACCAGCAGCAGCGCTTTCCATTTGTCAAAGGTCAGACAGGGATGGGAGGTGCTGAAGACCAGAATATCTTCCACCTGCACGTCGGCCTCAGGAGTCAGTTCGAGCATCGCGTGCTGGTCCATAATACCCGTGGTTTTGATGCTTCTTGCCGTCAACGGAAGTGCTTTACCCTGACGGTAATGCGCCACCGGCTGCGGCAGACCTGCGTCGAAGGCGCAGTCGCGCTTGCCGAAGTTCACAATCGCTCGGCCACTTTCCGGCACCGATTGCACCATTGCAACCAGTTCCAGCGCTGAAACCAAATCACCCCCCAAATCACAGGCCACGCGGTCGCGGGCCATCAGATCCTCTTGTGCCAGCTGATAAATGCCTGCGTCGTGGGTGATGTAGCAGCCGGGGCGAATTACCACGCGGCAGTTTGCCGGTTTTTGTGCTTCCAGCCAGACGTTACACACTACGTCATACCAGACTGTTCCTGCGCCCGTGAGGATAAATTCCCCTTCGACATACCGCTCAAGCTGGCAGGCAAGGGCTGCGGCATCACGTAACAATGCTTCCACTTTGGGCCGCGGATTTTCTCCGTGCAGCACCCCCTCGTAAAGTTCGAGACCGCGTAAATGTAAGCCCGGCAAACCTGAAATCTCTTCTGCCAGCAGCAAGGCCTGCGCTGTGGTACGGCAGCCGCAGCGCCCGCCGGGTACGCCGAGCTCGATCAAAATATCCAGCTGCTGGTTTTGCGCGCTGAAAAATGCCGAAAGGGTTTTGGCATTGGCAAGGCTGTCAACGCAGCAGAGGTAATCGACGTCCTGATATTCATGTTTTAGCGCTGAAATAAGCTGCATATTGGCTTTACCCACCAGCTGGTTAACCATCAATACCCGCTTTATGCCGCTTACCATCGCGATACTGGCTTGCCAGGCGCTGCCCACGCCAACGGCCCAGGCGCCAGCACGCTGCTGTTGCTGAAAAATCCACGGAGTCATGGTGGTTTTGCCATGAGGTGCCAGCGATACGCCACGGATATCGGCATAGCGTTGCATCCACTCAATGTTATTTTCCAGAGCGGATTGTTTGATCACAGCGGCGGGCAGGCAGACGTCTTCATTCAGTATGTTGGCTGGAGAAAAAAGGATCGCTGACTTGTGCGGAACGAGGTTATCTTGGTGGTATTTCATAACATAATTCCTTTCATTTTCTTAGTCTTTTATTATAAATACCAATTCTAATTTAATGATAAATAAGTATTTTTATTTTAATCACTCAAATTTATGAATAAAAGTATCAGATTAGTGTGTGCGTTTTGTGTAGTCTTCCACTGTTTTTCATCCTTGTAAATGGTTAAATTTAACCCAGAACACTATGAAGGGCAGGAACGTATGAAGTTTGATTATCTGTTCAGAAACGTTACGGTCATTGATGGCAGCGGAGGGGAACAATACCGCGCCGATGTTGCAGTGCAGGGTGACCGTATCGCTGAAATTGCGCCGGCAATCCGTGGTCAGGCTGTGCATGAAATCGACGGTACCGGCCGCGTGCTGGCGCCGGGATTTATTGACGTGCATACACACGACGACATCAATGTGATCCGGCTGCCGGAGTATCTGCCTAAGATCAGTCAGGGCATTACTACGGTGATTGTTGGCAACTGCGGTATCAGTGCAGCCACGGCGACCATTAAAGGCCACGTGCCAGACCCGATGAATTTACTCGGTGAGGCGAAGCATTTTATCTACCCGACGGTAAGCGCTTACGCTCAGGCCGTTGAGCAGGCGAGACCGGCGATTAACGTCGGTACGCTTATCGGCCACACGGCATTGCGTAATAACCATATGGATGACCTGTTACGCACCGCGACGGCAGAAGAAATAAGCGGGATGCGCGCAGAGCTCAGACTGGCGTTGCAGCAGGGTGCTTTGGGGCTGAGCACCGGCCTGGCTTATTCTTCGGCATTTCACTCTTCGACGGAAGAAGTGATGGCGCTGGCAGAGGAACTCGCTGCACAGAAGGGCATCTATACCACGCATTTGCGTTCCGAGTTTGAGCCGATTCTTGAGGCACTCGATGAGGCGTTTCGCATTGGTCGTCACGGCAACGTGCCGGTGGTGGTGTCCCACCACAAATGTGCCGGAGCGAAGAACTGGGGCCGTACGGTGGAAACTCTGAAGCTGTTCGATAAAGTGCGCGAAACGCAGGATGTCTCCTGCGATTGCTACCCGTATTCGGCCAGCTCTTCTACGCTGGATCTCAAACAAATCACCGACGAGTTTGAAATAGTTATCACCTGGTCAGAGCCGCATCCGGAAGTGGCCGGGCAGTCGTTACAGCAGATTGCGCAAAGCTGGTCGATGTCACTACACGACGCTGGAAAATTACTGATGCCCGCCGGAGCCATTTACTACAACATGGACGAGCGCGATGTCCGGCGCGTGCTGAGTTATCCGGTCACGATGGTGGGTTCCGACGGACTGCCAAACGACCCGATGCCGCATCCACGTCTGTGGGGCGCATTTCCCCGGGTGCTTGGCCATTACAGCCGCGACGAGAAACTTTTCCCGCTGACGGTGGCGATTCACAAGATGACGGGCATGTCCGCGGCGCGTTTCCAGCTTGCTGAACGCGGGCTGGTCAGACAG
Source organism: Rahnella bonaserana (assembly GCF_019049675.1). Classification (GTDB taxonomy): domain Bacteria; phylum Pseudomonadota; class Gammaproteobacteria; order Enterobacterales; family Enterobacteriaceae; genus Rahnella; species Rahnella bonaserana. The sequence continues at coordinate 36,914 of NZ_JAFMOW010000064.1, forward strand.
GGCTATTTCGCCGATCTGGTGATGTTCGACCCGCAAACCGTGCGCGATGTGGCCAGTTTTAGCGATCCCCAGCAGCCTGCGGCGGGTATCGAAGCGGTGCTGGTCAACGGCGTAATGAGTTATGGACTGGATAAACAGGTTATCGGTCGCGCCGGGCGTTTTTTACGCCGGTAGAATTTTGCGGGGAGAGCCAGACGCTGTTCCCTGAGCACGCATTTATACAGTATGCATAAGGAGCAATGATGAGTATTAAACGTTACGGAGTGGGCGGGAGTAAGGGAACGGGCGGTCAGTCATTGCCGTTTGCCAAAGCCGTAGAGGCGGGCGGCTGGCTTTATGTTTCCGGGCAAACACCGATGAAAGATGGCGAAGTAGTGGAAGGGGGCATTATCGAGCAGTCGCGCCTGGCTATCCAAAACTGCGTGGACATCATGGAGAGCGCCGGCTACACCCTGGCGGATGTGGTGCATGTGAAGGTGTTCCTGACCGATGCGCGTTATTTCCAGTCCTTTAACAAAGTGTTCAGCGAGTTTTTTTCCGCCCATCCTCCGGCCCGCGTCTGCTGTGTTGCGGATCTGGTGGTGGATTGCAAAGTGGAAGTGGACCTGACCTGTTATAACGCTGAACGCGTGAAGTAATTATTCCGTAATCAGGCCGGATGTCCTCTGCGTGCATCCGGCCTAATAAAAGATATTTATAAATAATTCAGGTGCGCTACGAACGTGCCAACGGGCTTTCTTTGTCTTTTTTCAGGGAGCCATTGCAACTTAATTAATCTGGAAGTGAGCCATGAATAATTATTCTTTTCTTATTTGGTTTGCAATATATGCATGCGCCATGATTACACTAGGCTGGTATGTGTCACGTAATCAGAAAAATGGCGATGACTTTTTATTAGGCGGACGTTCATTACCCTTAATTTTGACGCTGGGATCCACCGTAGGCACGATGGTCGGTACGGGGTCGAGCGTCGGCGCGGTGGGCTTCGGTTACACCAACGGCTGGGCCGGCATGCTGTATGGTCTGGGCGGCGCGGTAGGTATTCTGCTGCTGGCCTGGTTGTTTGCGCCGGTGCGTAAAATGCGTTTTATGACTATGAGCGAAGAGATCTCTTATTACACTGGCGGCAATAGAATCATTAAGAATGTCGTGGCGATATTAATCTTTATTGCATCTATTGGCTGGCTTGGGGCGCATATTCTTGGCGGCGGATTATATCTGTCATGGGCAAGCGGAATTGATATTAATACGGCGAAAATTATTATTGCAGCAGCCTTTGTGGTTTATGTCGGTATTGGTGGATATTCCGCAGTGGTATGGATTGATACCGTGCAGTCGTTAATTCTGTTTATCGGTTTTATCCTGATGGCAGCGCTGGCGGTACATCACGTTGGTGGCTGGAGCCATATCCAGCAGGCCGTCGATCCGGCAAAACAAAGTCTGTTCGGGGTGGATAAACTCGGCATCCTGCCTGCTTTTTCTCTGGCAATGGTAATTGGCGTCGGGGTACTGGCCACGCCTTCCTACCGCCAGCGTATTTATTCCGCCAAAAACGTGGGCACGGTGCGTAAATCCTTTGTGATCACCGGTTTGCTCTATCTGGGCTTCTCCTTCCTGCCCGCGATCATTGGTATGGCCGCTTACACGATGAATCCGGCACTGGCAAACAGCGGCTTTGCCTTCCTGTTCGCCACCCAAGTTTTGCCACCTGTGCTGGGAATGGCAGTGCTGATTGCGGGAATGTCAGCCAACATGTCTTCGGGCAGTTCTGACGCGATTGCCGCCGTCTCTATCATGCTGCGTGACCTTTACACTCTGATCACCGGTCATATGCCTGCACCAGAAAAGGCCATCCGCATGTCGCGTATTTCCCTCGTGCTGGTGATCGGGCTGGCACTGATCTTCGCGCTGACCTCCAACGACATCATCAGCTACATCACCAAAATGATTTCGATGATCATGTCCGGCCTGTTTATCTGCTCAATACTGGGGCGATTCTGGATACGTTTTAACTGGCAGGGTGCGATAGCTGCGCTGATTGGCGGCGCCGGGACCTCACTGGCGATGCTGGTAAACGACAGCTGGATGAGTTTCTGGGGTAACCCGGTGGTGCCGTCTGTGTTGATGAGTCTGGGCTGCGCGCTGGTCGTGACGCTGGTAACACCGGCCAACAAAATGAGCCGCGAAGAGGCACTGGAGATGATAACCCGCGAACGCGAAAGCCAGCCTGAGCCGGTACCGGTGCCGTTGGGCAAACACGCGACCGGGAGTGCACGATGAGCGGGGATTATATTGCCGTTGACTGGGGATCATCGCATCTGCGCGCCTGGTTATACCTGGACGGGCAGTGCGCGGATAGCCTGCAACTACCTTATGGCATCAGCCGGCTGGTGGATCAAACCGTCCGTGAGGTATTCGCGCAATATATCCAGCCGTGGCGTGGTAAGGAAGTTCTTCCCGTGCTAATGGCCGGCATGGTCGGCAGCGATGCAGGCTGGCACACGGTGCCTTATCTGGCTTGCCCGGTGTCGTTACAAACATTGAGCGCGCAACTTTTTGAGGTCGCCCCGCAGATCTGGATTGTGCCGGGCCTGAATACGCCGCACAACGTCATGCGCGGTGAAGAAACACAGTTGCTCGGCGCGATGCAGTTGGCGCCTGACACCTGTTACGTTCTGCCCGGTACGCACAGCAAATGGGTGCAGGTAGCAGAGGGGGCGCTCAGCGGGTTCACCACGGCGATGACGGGCGAACTGTATCACCTGCTGATGCAGCATTCCCTGATTGGCAGAGGCTTAACTTCACAGCACGATGATGACCGGGCGTTTGAAGCTGGCCTGCAACGCGGGCTGGAATCGCCCGCATTAGTGAACAGGCTGTTTGAAGCGCGTGCGCGGCGGGTACTTGGGGAACTGGATCCGGGATCGGTCGGCGACTGGTTGTCCGGGCTGCTGATTGGTGCGGAAGTGGAGGCAATGCGCAGTGAATTATCCGTCAGTCAGGTCACTCTGGTCGGGAGTGAATCGCTGTGTCGTCGTTACTGGCTGGCCTGTGAGCAGGCGGGCATAACGGTGAATGAAATTGCGGGTGACACCGCTTTCCAGCAGGGAATAAGGAGCATTCTTGATGCACGACGCTAAACTTTTGGTCGCGATTTTGCGCGGCATTTATCCTCACGAGACCATTGATCATGTCGGCGCACTGATTGAAGAGGGCTTCCGCTACATTGAGATCCCGCTGAACTCGCCGGACTGGCAGAAAAGTATCGCTGAAATGGTCACGCGTTACGGCGACTCGGCGTGCATCGGAGCGGGAACGGTGCTGAAGGTTGAACAGGTTGATTTTCTGGCAAAGATCGGGGCAAAGCTGGTGGTGACGCCGAATACGCAGCCCAGGGTGATCCGTCGGGCTGTCGATGCCGGAATGTGGGTTTGTGCCGGTTGCGCCACCGCTACCGAAGCGTTTACCGCTCTGGAAGCCGGGGCACAATGGCTGAAGATTTTCCCCTCGGCGGCATTCGGACCGGCGTACATTTCCTCCCTGAAGGCGGTGTTACCGCCGGAAGTCCCGGTGCTGGCGGTGGGAGGGGTCACGCCGGAAAATCTGGCGGAATATTTACGTGCCGGTTGTGCCGGGGCAGGGCTCGGCGGCGATCTGTATCGTGCTGGTCAGGATGTCGAAACCACCCGCCTTCAGGCACGGCGGTTTATGGCAGCATGGCGTAGTTAAAACCCTGATAAGCGCACGTCACCTTTTCCTAATCCCCCAACGGCTGGCGGTCCACGCCGCCCCGATGCCCGTCAAGCGCAAGCTTAATGCGTCTCAGACGGTCTTTTGCCTGTGTTTTGTTGGCCATCGCCAGTTCGGTGGCCAGCACATCAATCATCGCCAGCATGGCGTAGCGTGAAGTACTTGGCTTAAAAATGTAGTCATTTTCCCGCACGATCAGCGGCAGCACGATGTCGGCATTGGCCCCCAGGGGGGAATCCTGCGTAGTAATGGCGATGACTTTGGCCCCGTACTGCCGGGCTATCGCCACACTCTCAATGATTTCCGGGGTGTAACCTCCCAGCGAGAGCGCAAGTACCACATCGTTTGGCGCAACGGCTGAGCACATCATACGCACCAGCAGGCCATCGCTCTGGCTCACCACCGGCAGGCCAAGGCGGAACAGGCGGTACTGGACTTCCTGAGCGCAAATCGTTGAGCCACCGCCCATGCCAATTGCCAGAATTTGCCGGGCATTACTGAGCCATCCGACCACTTTTTTGAGTGAATCCGGGTTGAGTGCGCGCCGGTTGATGTCAAGCACATTAATGATTGTTTCGTAGATCCCCTGAACGCCGTCCAAATCCGGCACGTCCAGAATAAAACGCTGACCTACCGCCAGTGACTGCGCGAGTTTTACTTTCAGTTCACGCACATCTTTGCAGCCGATAGCGCGCGCAAAGCGGGTGACCGACGCCTGGCTTGTCCCGGTAAGATGCGCCATTTCTGCAATCGGCAGCGTGGAGGCAAACTGCACGTCATCCAGAATAAATTGCGCGATACGCTTTTCCGTCGCGGTAAGCTCCACAAAGCGGTCGGTGATGCAGGAAATAATGTCGATGGAGAAGGCCATTGCGCGTCTCTGAAGGGTAAGTGAATAGCTGATACTTTGTACCATAAATACGCATACAGGAGTATCGCGGCAGCCAGAAAGGGGTGTGATGAACGTGGTGATATATTTTGGTTAAGTAGCAGAGACTATTTCCGCTTAAAAATCCCACAAACTCTTGCCTGATCCTACTGGATTTTCTTACAAGCGCTTGAATTTAAAGAGGTGAAAAGGGGAATTTAACAGGGCTATTTATTAAGCGATTCGTGCCCTACATGATTGAAATGTATTGATAAATCGCATGTACAACGGCGTGTGTTTTTGTTATATTATTGACCAGATCACGGACAGGGTAATTCCTCTGTGATAGGGTGCTTAACCTAAGACTTGGTTTCTCAGGACAATGACATGTTAGATTATCGCTTTCCGACAGCAATGCAGATGGTGTTTTGTATCGCTCAGTCCCAAAAGGCTGAACAGCGCTGCACCAGTGCGATTTTAGCAACGGGTCTGGAAGCCAACTCCAGTTTTATCCGCAAACTGATGGTGCCGCTGACGCAACACGGCATTATCGTTTCCACGCTTGGCCGCACTGGCTCGATCACTCTGGGTCGTCCGGCAGAAGAAATTTCCCTGCGTGATATTTATTGCGCGGTGATAGAAGACAAGCGCCTGTGGGCCGCTCGTCCTGATGTTCCTGCCCGTTGTGTTGTCAGTGCCAATGCTTGTACGTATTTCAAAAATATCGTTAACGAAGCAGAAGAAGCCTCCTTTCAGGTTCTGGCGCGCCACACGGTCGCAGATGCTTTGGCGGAATTTGAGCGCGGTGGCAAATACAAATGCACCAAGGACTTAGCCGCGGAGTATTCAGAAGGTTCGGCCTGCTCTAAATAGCGTTCAACGTTTCTTCCGCGAAAACCAAAAACAAGCACAAAAAAAAGCCGGGATATTTTCCCGGCTTTTTGCATTCTGATTTTCAGATCAGGCAGTTTGTGTTTCCACGACGACTTTCTTACGCGTCACCAGCTTTCGCAGCGCCACATAGAATACCGGCGTCAGGAACAGCCCGAACAACGTTACGCCCAGCATACCGGAGAACACGGTAATCCCCGTCACTCCGCGTACTTCCGCGCCGGCACCGTGTCCCAGGATCAGCGGTATGGTCCCTGCGATGAACGCAATTGACGTCATCACGATAGGTCGCAGACGCAGACGACATGCCTCAAGGGCCGATTCAATAATCCCTTTGCCCTGTATTTCCAGCTCACGGGCGAATTCGACGATAAGAATCGCGTTCTTACAGGCAAGCCCCATCAGCACCACCAGCCCGACCTGCACGAACACGTTGTTATCGCCACCGGTCAGCCAGACGCCGAACAGCGCAGACAGCATGGTCATCGGAACAATCAGAATGACCGCCAGCGGCAGCGTCCAGCTTTCATACAAGGCCGCCAGCACCAGAAACGCCAGCAATACCGACATCGGGAACACGATCAGCGCCGCATTTCCTTGTGTCGATTGCTGATAACTCAGATCGGTCCACTCGATATTCATCCCGTTCGGCAGCAAATTTTTAGACATCGCGGTCAGCTCCGTCATCGCCTGTGCAGAAGACAGCACGCGCGGATCAGCGTCGCCAATCAGGTCTGCCGCCGGGTAACCGTTATAGCGGATCACCGGATCAGGTCCGTACGTGGTGGTGATATTCAGCATACTGCCGATTGGCACCATTTCGCCTTTATCGTTACGTGTACGCAGATTGGCGATATCTTCCACGCTGTCACGGAACTGACCATCGGCCTGCGCCATGACTTTCCAGGTACGTCCAAAACGGTTGAAGTCATTGATATACGACGACCCGAGATAAACCTGCAACGTGCTGAACAGATCATCAAGGGATACGCCCTGAGCCTTAGCCTTATCGCGGTCAATATGCGCATCCAGCTGAGGCACGTTGGCCTGGTAAGAGGAAATCGGATAACCCATTCCAGGCGTCTGCATAATCGCACCGGACATCGTATTGATCGCCGTCTGCAACGCGCCATAGCCTAGTCCTGCGCGATCCTGCACATACAGTGAATAACCTGAACCCTGACCTAATCCGAGGATTGGCGGTGGCATAATCGAGAAGGCAAAACCTTCCTGAATCTGCGAGATCTTGGCGTTGATTTCCGCGTTAATCTCCGCCGCCGTTCGGGTACGTTCGCTCAGTGGCTTAAGCGCGAAGAACACCGTGCCGGTATTTGGCGTGTTAGTGAACTGCAGCGCATTCAGACCGGGGAAGGCCACCGCATCAATCACCCCGTCAGTACTCAGTCCCAGGGCGCTGATTTTGCGGATCACCGCGTCAGTGCGCGACAGCGAAGCTCCTTCAGGCATCTTCACACCGGCGATCAGATACAGTTTATCCTGCGTCGGAATAAAGCCGCCCGGCACCGCTTTGAACATAAACGCTGCCGCACACAACAGCAGAACGTAAACACCAAAGACAGCACCACGACGCCCAAGCGTTTTTGACACCGCATTCTGATAACGATGAGAACTGGCATTAAAGAAACGGTTGAACGGACGGAAAATCCAGCCGAACAGACGGTCGATCAAACGTGACGGCATGTCTTTCGGCGCGCCATGCGCTTTGAGCAACAGTGCCGCCAGCGCAGGGGAGAGCGTCAGCGAGTTGATGGCGGAAATCACGGTAGAAATCGCGATAGTCACCGCAAATTGCTTGTAGAACTGGCCGGTTACGCCGGAGAGAAACGCCATTGGCACAAAGACTGCACACAACACCAGCGCAATCGCAATGATCGGTCCGGAAACTTCCCGCATCGCCTGATGCGCGGCGTCACGCGGAGCAAGTCCTTCCTCGATATTTCGCTCGACGTTTTCCACCACCACAATGGCGTCATCGACGACTATCCCTATCGCCAGCACCAGCCCGAACAGGCTTAACGTATTGAGCGAGAATCCGAGCAGATACAAAATACTGAACGTCCCGATGACTGAAATCGGTACGGCCAGTAATGGAATGATCGACGCGCGCCAGGTTTGCAGGAATAAGATAACCACCAGCACCACCAGCACCACGGCTTCGAGCAGCGTATGGACAACGGCGCTGATCGAATCACGCACAAACACCGTCGGATCATACGGCGCCCGCCAGGTCATGCCTTCCGGGAAGCGGGTGGCCAGTTCGTTCATCTTGGCGCGCACCGCGTCAGACAAATCAATGGCGTTGGCGCCAGGTGACTGGAAAATACCAATGCCCACAGCATCTTTATTATTCAGCTGCGAGCGCAGCGCATAACTGCCGGAGCCCATTTCGATACGCGCGACATCCCTCAGACGAACGATTTCACCATTATCACCGCTTTTCAGGATGATTTTGCCGAACTCGTCTTCGTCTTTAAGACGCCCCTGCGCATTGATAGACAGCAGATAATCACTGTCTTTTGGCATTGGCTCTGCGCCAAGCTGACCGGCAGAAACCTGCACGTTCTGCTCCTGCATGGCTTTCACCACATCCGACGCCGTCAGGCCACGGGCCGCAACTTTGTTCGGGTCAAGCCATACTCGCATGGCATATTCGCCGGCACCAAAAATCTGGATCTGCCCGACACCCGGTAAACGCGCCAGCTCATCTTTCACCTTCAGCGTGGCGTAGTTGCTCAGATACAGGGAATCATATTTGCCGGAAGGGGACACCAGATGCACCACCAGCGTTAATGTCGGCGATTGTTTCTGAGTGGTCACTCCCTGGCGACGCACATCTTCAGGAAGACGTGCTTCCGCCTGCGCCACACGGTTTTGTACCTGAACCTGTGCCTGATCCGGATCGGTACCCGGACGGAAGGTGACTGTCGTCACCAGCACGCCGTCAGAACCGGCGACAGATTTCATGTACACCATGTTTTCTACGCCGTTGATGGCTTCTTCCAGCGGCGTCGCCACGGTTTCAGCAATCACTTTCGGGTTGGCACCCGGATATTCGGCGCGCACCTGCACGCTTGGTGGAACGACATTGGGATATTCACTGACCGGCAGCAACGGGATTGCAATTGCGCCGGTGACCAAAATCAAAATCGACAAAACAGCCGCAAAAATAGGCCGGTCGATGAAAAAACGGGAAAAGTCCATGAGTCAGGATTCTCTTTTATTGAACGGCAGCAGGAGAAGGAGCGGCAACATTGGCGGCCATGCTGACCGTTTTGGCATTCACCGGCATTCCCGGCATAAAGACTTTCTGCACACCATCGATGATCACCCGGTCACCGGCTTGCAGACCTTTTTGCACAATGCGCAATCCACCTGACATCCTGCCGACTTCCACATCGCGACGCTGGGCTTTACCGTCTTTATCGACCACATACACAAACTTGCGATCCTGATCGGTCAGCACGGCTTTATCATCCACCAGCACGGCGCTGAACTGCGCGCTGCCCGGCATCTGAACACGTGCGAATAATCCCGGTGTGAAAGTACGGTCACGGTTATCAAGCAGGGCGCGCATGCGGATGGTGCCGGTACCGGAATTGAGCTGGTTATCGGTGAAATCCACCACACCCTGATGCGGATAACCGTTTTCGCCGACTAAACCCACATGAACCGGCAAACGATTTTGCGGGTTATCATTGAATTTTCCATCGCGGGCCAGAGCCTGATAACGCAGGAAAGTGCCTTCATCTACATCGAAATAGACATAAACGGTATCGAGCGAAACCAGCGTCGTCAGCACACTGGCGCTGTCTCCAGCGGTCACCAGATTTCCTGATGTGATCATCGCGCGGCTGGCGCGACCATCAATAGGCGAAATTACGCGGGTGAAATCAAGATTAAGCTGTGCCATGTCCAGCTGTGCCTGAGCAGCCAGTACATCTGACTGCGCCTGAGATGCGGCGGAGCGGCGCTGCTCGGCGATTTCTTTTGATACCGCCTGAGTGCCCATCAGCGCTTCGGTACGCGCCGATTCACTTCTCGCCAGACTGGCCTGATTACGCGCACGAACCAGTTCTGCCTTAGCCTGTTCCTGTGCGGCGCGGTAAGTGCGGTCATCAATGGTGAATAACACCTGACCCTTTTTCACTTCCTGACCTTCCTGATAATTCACCTTATCGATGTAACCGGACACCCGCGGGCGCAGTTGCACACTTTGTACCGCTTCCACCCGTCCGTTAAATGCATCCCACTGGCTTATAGATTTAATCAAAACATCGGCGGCACTGACCTGCGGGGCAGGCGGAGCCGAATTTTGTGCCACGCTGTTATCACACCCGGCAAGCAGGGCAACCATCAGCGCGATCCCTGAAAGACGCAACGTCAAATGCGTGCCACCGGAGCGGCCGCGTGCAACAACCTGTGATTTTTGCAGGTTCATCATTATTTTTATTTCCAGTGAGTAAGTGCCGCCAGGCAATACACCGGCCTGTCCGCCGGGTAACGTCCTTTGCCTGATCTGACTTTTTTGGGACTTGTGCCGTTCATCAGCACAATAATGTATCAAATACTGATACAATTGATTCGAGGGGATTGTAGGGATGCGCCTACTAAAGTGCAAGAATTACTGTTACACTTTCTGTGCTGTTTTACAGAATGTTTACTTCGGGGTGGGTGACTATCAGGTAATGGCAAATTAAATGCAATAGTAAAACTTGCATTTAATCGAAAACTAGGTCAGTTTATAAAAAGACGAGTCGCCCTCGGGGCGCACAAACAAAAAAATAAGCAGGAGATGGCCCATGAGAACCGAGGATTTCATTCACGACCTGATCGACTGGATCGATCACAATCTGGAAGAGCGACTGGATATTAAAACCGTTGCCAAACGTGCAGGCTATTCGCGCTGGTATCTCCAGCGGATGTTCAAAGAGCACACAGGTTTACCGATGGGTGAGTTCATTCGTGAGAAAAAACTGAAGAAATCTGCTGATATGCTGGCCAGCAGCGGTGAGCCAATTGTCAGCGTGGCGATTTCGCTGGGCTTTGATTCACAACAGTCTTTCACACGCAGTTTCAAACGTCAGTTCGGTCAGACCCCAGGTGACTGGCGCCGCGGCCTGAATATGGGCACGGAATGTCAGGGCTGTCTGCACTGATTCTTCTCTCCACTTACTCCCGGTAAGTGTGTACCGCTGGCCCGGCTTCCTGCCGGGCAGTGAACTCTTTTTTGTCCCCCCCGGCTTTGTACTCTCTCTTTATTATTCCCGTGACGCATTCAGAAGCCTTTCTCTCTGCTTTTCCCCTCACGTTATGATCTGCATTTCAGGCATCCGCACAGCAGCATTTCTCAGGACGTGATCAACCCAACAAAAAACGACATCAAAGTTCATCTAAATTGAAATGATGTTTCATTTTGTTGAGTTGCGCGGATTTTCTCGCTAGACTCCCTTCATGACTCTGGAGCCGGGCGCAGCCCGACAACCAAAAATCCTACGGAAAAGCGCATTCGCCTCCGTTTTATGAAAAGGAAACATCATGATTCTGGATAATTTTTCTCTGAAGGGTAAAGTCGCGGTCGTCACCGGCTGTGATACCGGTTTGGGACAAGGTATGGCCATTGGCCTTGCTGAAGCAGGCTGTGACATTGTCGGCATCAACATTGTTGAACCCACCGAAACCATCGAACGCGTAGGTGCGACAGGACGTCGTTTCCTGAGCCTGACTGCCGATCTTAGCGATACCAAAGTGATCCCTGCGCTGCTAGAACGTGCTGTGGCAGAAATGGGCCATATCGACATTCTGGTCAATAACGCCGGGATTATCCGCCGTGAAGACGCCATTGAGTTCAGCGAAAAGAACTGGGATGACGTGATGAACCTGAACATCAAATCGGTATTTTTCATGTCACAAGCGGTGGCAAAACAATTCATCGCGCAGGGCACGGGCGGCAAAATCATCAACATAGCGTCGATGCTTTCTTATCAGGGTGGCATCCGCGTACCTTCCTACACTGCATCGAAAAGCGCCGTGATGGGCGTCACCCGTCTGCTGGCGAACGAATGGGCGAAACACAATATCAATGTGAACGCCATTGCACCGGGCTACATGGCCACCAACAACACCCAGCAACTCCGTGCCGATGAAGCGCGCAGCGAAGAAATTCTGGGGCGTATTCCTGCGGGTCGCTGGGGCTTGCCATCTGATCTGATGGGGCCGGTTGTTTTCCTGTCTTCTCCGGCATCCGACTATATTAATGGCTACACGATTGCCGTTGACGGCGGCTGGCTGGCACGTTAATTACGCCAATTATTGCTAAATAATCACCGACAGCAGCGGGTCACGCCGCTGCCCAAAGAGGAAATCTCATGAAAATTGCATTGATGATGGAAAACAGTCAGGCCGCTAAAAACGCGATTATCCTGAAAGAACTGAACGCGGTGGCATCTGAGAAAGAATATCCGGTGTACAACGTAGGCATGTCTGATGAGCAGGATCACCACCTGACTTACATCCATCTGGGTATCATGGCCAGCATTTTGCTCAACTCTAAAGCGGTAGATTTTGTTGTAGCAGGTTGCGGCACCGGACAGGGCGCACTGATGTCATTGAACATTCATCCGGGCGTTAACTGCGGTTACTGTATTGATCCGGCTGATGCTTTCCTGTTCGCGCAAATCAACAACGGCAACGCATTGTCACTGCCATTCGCCAAAGGTTTTGGCTGGGGCGCTGAACTCAATGTGCGTTTCATCTTCGAGAAAGCCTTTACCGGCGAGAAAGGCCAGGGCTACCCGGCTGACCGCAAAGAACCTCAGGTGCGGAATGCCGGTATTCTGAACCAGGTGAAAGCTGCGGTTGTGAAAGAAAACTATCTCGACACGCTGCGCGCTATCGATCCGGAACTGGTGAAAACCGCCGTGACCGGTGAGCGTTTCCAGAAATGTTTCTTCGAGAACTGCCAGAACAAAGAGATCGAAAACTTCGTGCGTGAAATCCTCGCCTAAGATTTCATTTTCTTGATGACAAAAAAACCGGTGCCCATGTGGCACCGGTTTTTTTATGCAGCTCTATTCGGTTAACCCTTAATAAAAAGATGACGGGTTACAGAAAATCCTGTCGTTGCGGTGTGAAGGTATCGAGAAGTACGCCTTTCTCCAGACACACGCAGCCGTGCATGATGTACGGTTTTTTGTATAACGTGTCGCCCGCGGTCACTTCGTGAGTTTCCTCGCCGATAGTGAATTTAAAGCGACCGGAAAGCACGTACGTCAGTTGCTCATGCACATGGTTATGCATCGGCCCGACCGCACCTTCCTCAAAATACACTTCGACGGCCATCATGCTGCCGTCATGGGCCAGAACGCGGCGGCTTACACCGCCGCCTAAATCCTGTAAGGGGATCTCTTTTTTGAATACAAACATCGGTTAGTCCTTTCTTAACGAGCTGAGCAGGGCATCCGGAATTTCTGCCAGATACAGCGCCGGCAGGCCTTCGTAATCGGTGGTAAAGAGCACGTGACGATCGTCCGGCGAGAAAGAAGGGTGCGGATGCGTCACCTGACGGTCGCCATCCAGCACACGCCATGAACTGTTATGGGCGGCAAGCGGGGCATGCTGGCGGGTTTTGGCGTCAAAAATATACAGCCATGGATCGTTTTCAATCGTATGGCTGGCGGTATCTTTCACATCTACCGGCGTGCCGGAACCGTCGCCGACCAGCAGCGTTCCGTTTTCATTGCTCATCAGGTGTGAACACGCGGGCATGGTCATCAGACAAATATCTTCACCGGTCTGCGGATCAAAGCGGCGGATATGACGGTCGTGCTGGCCTTTCAGATAAGACACATACATCAGCGCGGAGCCGTCCGGCACCCAGAATTCGTGCGTACAGCTTTCACCTGGTGCATGCTCCTTCACCTTGCGCACATTGCTGCCATCCTCATTTACCAGCCACATGCGGGCATCTACCAGATCATGCGGGCCTTCATGACAGAACGCGACGGTATTATCATCAAAAGGTCGGTATATCGGATGACCGAGCCATTCATTCTTTTCGTGTATCACGCGGGACTTACCATTAATGAGATCGACACGCAGCAGGCGGCAGTGGGGATGACTATGATAAAACTCCTGAAAGATTTTCCAGTCAGATAACGGTGTCCAGTCTTCACGACTGATCTCAATGCCCACCAGACTGGTGCATTCACTGTTCGCGACCCAGGTGCCGTATCCGACCCAATCTTCCGGTACGGTATAAACGGTTTGCTCGCTGAAGTCGGCGAGTTTTACACGCTGCAAACTGCGCTCATTTTTCACGTAATACAGAAACTGATCGTCGGGCGAAAGGAAGCCACCGAAGGTATTGTCACCTTCGCCTTCCGTTAACTGAACCGCCTTTTGGGTCTGAAGATCCAGCAGATAGTAATTGCGGTTGCCATCAAACTCACCGGCAAACAGCAGCCTGCCGCCGTCGCGGGTAAAGCATTTCTGATAGAAATAGTTGCGATGGCAAAGCACATCGGGCGGTGTCAGACGCGTCACGCGCGCGCCGGTCTGTGCGTCCTGAACGGTGTGGAAATTGAATTGAATCTGAGAACCTTTCGCCATGATTCACCTCATAAGTGGCAATAAAATCAGCCGTGTGTGGGCTTCCATTCATTAATTGAAATGCAATTTCATTAAATTGAAAACACATTACCACTTACTGATGAGCTCTGGCGGCGATCGCTGACGAAAATGCAACATCGATCACGTTTTTCCCTTCTGTAAAAAACATTCTATAATGTCATGGTTTCGTAAATAACAATTGATACCCAAAATAGATTAAGGGTACTGAACACATACCTCACGCTTTACACAGTGAAGTTATTTTAGAAAAGGGATGTACATGATTAGATTGAGAAAGAAACGCGTTAAACCGATGCAAATCAACGACATTACTATCATTGATGATTCCAAGCTCAAGAAGGCGATCACTGCAGCTGCGTTAGGTAACGCGATGGAGTGGTTCGACTTCGGTGTGTACGGCTTCGTCGCCTTTGCACTGGGTCAGGTTTTCTTCCCGGGTGCCGATCCGGGCATTCAGATGATTGCCGCACTGGCTACCTTCTCCGTTCCGTTCCTCGTCAGGCCTCTGGGCGGCCTGTTCTTTGGCGCGCTGGGCGATAAGTTTGGCCGTCAGAAAGTATTATCCGTCACCATCATTATCATGTCGGTCAGTACCTTCTGTATCGGCCTGATCCCCGGTTACGCCACCATCGGCATCTGGGCTCCGATTTTGCTGTTACTGGCTAAACTGGCGCAGGGCTTCTCGGTCGGGGGTGAATATACCGGCGCAGCGATTTTCGTTGCCGAATATTCTCCTGACAGAAAACGTGGCTTCCTCGGCAGCTGGCTGGACTTCGGCTCTATCGCCGGTTTTATCCTCGGCGCGGGTGTGGTTGTTCTGATTTCCAGCATTGTCGGTGAAACCAACTTCCTCGAATGGGGCTGGCGTATTCCGTTCTTCATCGCCGCACCGCTGGGCCTGATCGGTATCTACCTGCGTCATGCGCTGGAAGAGACCCCGACGTTCCAGCAGCACGTTGATAAAATCGACAGCGATTCCCGTAAGGACATTGCAGAGCCGCCGAAAGTCTCTTTCCGTGAAATTCTGACCAAGCAGTGGAAACCGCTGATCGTCTGCGTCGGGATGGTGATTGCGACTAACGTCACTTACTACATGTTGCTGACGTACATGCCGAGCTACCTGTCGCACAGCCTGCATTACTCTGAAGATCACGGTGTACTGATTATCATCGCCATCATGGTCGGTATGCTGTTCGTCCAGCCGTTTATGGGCCTGCTGAGTGACCGCTTTGGCCGTAAGCCGTTCGTTCTCATCGGCAGCGTGGGCTTGTTCATTCTGGCTATTCCATGCTTCATACTGATTAACAGCGGCGTCGTCGGTCTTATCTTCGCAGGGCTTCTGATCCTCGCGGTATTGCTGAACTGCTTCATCGGTGTCATGGCGTCGACCCTGCCGGCCATGTTCCCGACGCACATCCGCTACAGCGCGCTGGCGATTGCTTTCAACATCTCCGTGTTGATTGCCGGTCTGACACCGACCATCGCCGCCTGGCTGGTCGAATCTACCGGTAACCTGTATATGCCAGCCTACTACCTGATGGTCGTGGCTATCATCGGTCTGGTGACGGGTATCTTCATGAAAGAAACCGCTAACCGTCCGCTGAAAGGCGCGACGCCGGCCGCATCGGACCGCGCAGAAGCGAAAGAAATCCTTCAGGAACATCACGACAATATCGAACAGAAAATCGAAGATATTGACGCGCAGATTGCTGAACTTGAATCAAAAAGAAAGAACCTGATTGCGCAGCATCCAGACATCAACTGATCATTGCCCCGCGTAATCTCAAAGCCGGTCACCTCGCTGACCGGCTTTTTTTTGCTCCGTGCCGCATTTTTCCCATTCCTGCTCCATACTTCATTTCCCGGTTATTTGAATGGAAAGCCTGTATGCAGAATCCTACGTTGTTTCAGTTCTTTCACTGGTATTACCCGGACGGTGGACAACTCTGGCCGGAAGTCGCCGAAAAGGCCGCATGGCTGGCACAAACCGGTATCACCGCAGTGTGGCTCCCGCCTGCGTATAAAGGAGATTCCGGGGGTTACTCGGTCGGTTATGACACCTACGATTTATTTGATTTGGGTGAGTTTGAACAGAAGGGAAGCCGCGCGACTAAATATGGTGACAAAGAGGGTTTACTCGCCGCCATCGACGCGCTGAAGTCTAACGGGCTTGGCGTTATCCTCGATGTGGTGCTCAATCATAAAATGGGCGCGGATGAGAAAGAACGCGTACAGGTAAACCGCGTCAATATTGATAATCGTGAAGAAATCAGTGACGACATTATTGAGGCCGATGCCTGGACTCGCTTTATTTTCGCCGCACGTAACGGCCAGTATTCGAAATTCATCTGGGATTATCACTGCTTCAGCGGTGTCGATCACATTGAAAACCCTGATGAGCAGGGCATTTTCAAAATCGTCAACGATTACACTGGCGGCGGCTGGAACGACCAGGTCGATGATGAATTCGGTAATTACGATTATCTGATGGGCGCCAACGTCGATTTTCGCAACAACGCCGTCAGCGAGGAGCTTAAATACTGGGCACGCTGGCTGCTGGAACAAACCGGTTGCACCGGATTTCGTCTGGATGCGGTCAAACACATACCGGCATGGTTCTATAAAGACTGGATCGACCATGTTCAGAATGAGGCTGAAGACCCGATTTATATCGTGGCGGAATACTGGTCGCATGATGTTCCGACGCTGCAAAATTATATCGAGCAGGTCGAAGGCAAAACCATGCTGTTTGATGCGCCGTTACAGCTGAACTTCCATCACGCATCAAAGCAGGGCGCAGATTACAACCTGAGCCAGATTTTCGACAATACGCTGGTAGCCGCCGATCCGGCGCACGCCGTCACACTGGTTGCTAACCACGACACCCAGCCGTTGCAGTCACTGGAAGCGCCTATTGAACCCTGGTTCAAACCGCTGGCCTACGCGCTGATCTTGTTGCGTGAGCAGGGCGTGCCGATCGTCTTTTATCCGGACTTGTGCGGCGCGAATTACGAAGATGAAGGCGATGACGGCAACAGTTACACCATCGACATGCCGGTGATCCCTGGACTCGAAACGCTGATCAAGGCGCGGCAAACCCACGCATGGGGCGTTCAGACCGACTATTTTGATCACCCGAATTGTCTGGCCTTCAGCCGCAGCGGTACCGCCGAACATCCGGGCTGTGTCGTCGTGATGTCAAACAGCGAAGCCGGTGAAAAAGCCATCGAACTGGGTGATAATTTCGGCCATAAAAAATGGCATGATCTGCTGGGTAACCGCGAAGAGATCATCGAAACTGACGAAAAAGGATCGGCAGTATTCTTCTGTGCCGGGGGCAGTGTCAGCGTCTGGGTACTGACGGAGTAAATACCCGGGCGTATGGGTGCTTTAATGCCCACACGCCCGATAATTAAACAGCATTCAGGGATAACAGATCACTGCTTTATGACTGGTTTTTCTACCGACTTGGTCATCAAAGTATTACTGAATGTTGTATCTGATTGTTTTACCTCACGACTGCTGAAAACAAAGCATTTTTGCGCCATGTCTTTTAGCAAAAATTTGTGGTTTTCTTCACTGAGTTTTTCTTCATCTAAATCTTCCTTAAAAGTCATATCTCGCATTTCAATTAAATATGTCGGACATAACAATACACTGTCTCCCAAAGCAAATGGTTTAACCGCGGTAATAAAAAAACCGCCTTTGAAAAATTCTTTCGTATCCCAATATTGAGCCGGGAACATCGCATGATCGTATAGAGACGAGTTAATGTAATAAGCATGTGGCCGCCAGTCAGAAACACCAATATTACTCATGGCTTTATTTATAGAGTAACTTAAAAGATTATCTATCATCAACATAGGGATGGCCAATGCAAATACAAAAGTACCAATCAAAATATTTTTGTTTATTACCTTGTAGTTGATTTTCTGATACAGGCAATAGGACACAGGAGTAAACCCTGACAAAATCATTACTAGAATATAGATGCATGCATAAAAGACAGATTGATTTGTACTAGCTTCATAATAGGTAATCAAAATACCAAGAGGTATACTTGAATACAACATTGAAAACAAAAACAAAGCAAAAACCGCCAGCCTAATCGAAATTAATTTCTTTATCCCAGGTGAGTTATTAACAGAAAGCAATGTAAGGAAGAAACATAAAATTAAAATCGACAACCAAATGAATAACGGAACATTCTTAGGGAGAAAAATAACTAATGTAAAAAAAATAAAAATAAAGCATGCCATTCCAAAAACAAGTGTTAGTAAAAGTGCTAGTGGGCTTTTGATATTTTTAAAAATATCAGAATCCATTGATATATAATATACATAGAATGGCATGCTCGGCACCAGCATAATTAAAAGAAAAATACCTGCGAATAAGATAAAAGAAGCAATAAGTGGAAGTAAATTAGTTGGGTTTGTCAAACTCTGAGTGAAAAGGTCTAAGCGACCGATGCTATTCAAATAACTCCAGAGTAAAATACATGAAGGTATGATCATTAGTGGAGACATCTGTACGATTTTTTTGAGAAACTCATAAGCCTTATTATACAGATTCATGTGATTTACAACCTTATTAGGATTATGGTTCGCTTTAAATTTTTCGTACATGGCTAGTCCCTAAGGTAAGTATGTTTAAAACAGTCAGTAAAAGCATCAGTTTTACCATAATAATTGTCAAGCATATACTTGCATTCGTGGAAATATACCACACCTCAACTTTACGCATTCATACCTGTTCCCTTCACATATCATTACTTCTGATATAAAGAAGGCGAGTCAGCAGGTAGAACTTACATCGGCGGAATTATGAAATAAATTAGCAAATCTACGCATTCATGCATTTATTCTTCGTAAAGATGGGCTCAAAAAGTTGGGTGGTCTTTCTTCTGAAAGTATCGCAGAATGATCTATCAACTTATAACAAAGTGTCGCGAGGCAGACGTGATACAGTGCTTCCTACTGAATAAAGTGGCTGATAATTACAAAAAACATATAAAACAAGAAATTAAGAAGAGACTGCAAATTCTCAACATCGTTTGACGCACAACAACTGCCTCTCGATTAGACAAACAACCGCCAGATAATAAAAATCATAAAATCAACCCTTTTTAGGGTGTAAAAGTAGACTCGAAAAATGTTGAGCACTGCCCGTAACTGAGTAATATCAGCCGCAAGCCTGCAAGAGGATAACAGGAGCTATTTATTATCTTAATAAGCTGAAGCCCGTCATGTTAAATATTATTTTTGATGATCCCAATGCGGCATATCGTTATGGTATGGAGAATTTCCTTACGCAGATATTTTCTCTGGAAAAGAAAATTCCGGTACAAATGTCAGA
Organism: Rahnella bonaserana; assembly: GCF_019049675.1. GTDB lineage: Bacteria > Pseudomonadota > Gammaproteobacteria > Enterobacterales > Enterobacteriaceae > Rahnella > Rahnella bonaserana. Next base: position 56,427 of record NZ_JAFMOW010000064.1, read on the forward strand.
TCTGACTGCAAACAACATATCCACGGCTGATATTATCGTGAAAAGATTCAGCGCCGGTGAGAGTACGGTTTGCCAGCCATTATTTCAGCTGCGTAATCCGCAAAGCCTGATTATTGCAGTATATGACTGCCGGACAGTGCCATTCGTGACGGACCTGCCCTTGTGTATTACTAACATTCTTTTTTTAAACCGTAAAAGCTCTCTGGAACACATCAGAAAACGGGTGTTCAGCGGCTGGGCCAACCACACGACGGGTGTCCCTGATCAGCTGCCGCGTGATTGTGCCAACTGCAGACAACCGAAGCTGTCTGCAACAGAGGCCAGTGTTGCTGCGTTGATTCATGCTGGAAATGATGTGGGATACATTGCCAGAGAATTACAGATACCAGAGAAATCCGTCAGTGTGCACAAAAGAAAAATCATGTCGAAATTCAATGTGATATCGAATTCCGAACTCCACAGTTGCCTGAAGTTAATTAAAAACAAAATATTCTAAATATGATACACAGAAAAGCCGGAAGGCGTCTTCCGGCAAGCAGGCTTAAATTGCTAAATTGATATGACTAAAACAACATCAGGCAATAGTGACTTTTTTATCCAGATAAACATCCTGCACGGCGTTTATTAACGCAACGCCTTCTTTCATGGATTTCTTGAAGGCCTTGCGCCCCAGAATCAGACCCATGCCACCCGCACGTTTATTGATAACTGCCGTACGCACAGATTCCTGAATATCATTTTCGCCGGCCGCACCGCCGGAATTAATTAAACCTGCGCGCCCCATATAACAGTTCGCCAGCTGATAACGCACCAGATCGATAGGGTGATCGGTAGTCAGTGTGGAATACACGCGCTCATCGGTATAACCAAATTTCACCGCTTTATAGCCGCCGTTATTTTCCGCCATTTTCTGCTTCACGATATCCGCGCCAATGGTCGCAGCCAGATGGTTGGCTTGTCCGGTCAAATCGGCGCTGGAATGATAATCCTTGCCGTCTTTCACAAACGCCGGATTACGCAGATACGCCCACAAAACAGTGACCATACCCAGTTCATGCGCACGCTCGAAAGCGGCTGAAATTTCTTCAATCTGGCGGCGAGATTGTTCAGAGCCAAAATAAATCGTCGCACCCACCGCCTGCGCTCCAAGATTGAACGCCTGTTCCACGCTTGCATACAATGTCTGGTCGTACTGCGTCGGATAACTCAGGGTTTCGTTATGATTGAGTTTGACCAGGAACGGGATTTTATGGGCATAGCGGCGCGAAACTGACGCTAACACCCCATACGTGGACGCCACACAGTTACAGCCTGCTTCAATCGCCAGTTCGACAATATTTTTAGGATCGAAGTACAGGGGATTGGCAGCAAAAGAAGCGCCCGCGGAGTGCTCGACGCCCTGATCCACCGGCAAAATGGACAGATAACCCGTTTTGGCTAAACGCCCGGTGTTATACAAATTTTGCATCGCGGCCAGCACACGGGGAGAGCGGTTATTGTCGATCATCACGCGGTCAACAAAATCGTTACCGGGAAGATAAAGCTGATCTGCGGTGATGGTGGAACATTGATGCTGCAGCAGTGAATCGGCTTCTTTGCCTAGTAACTTAGCGATATCAGTCATATGGACTCCTTTTCGGCTCTTTGCGAACGCTCAGAGCAGTGAATGAAATTTCCTGACCCCTTACTTATAGTCGCCTTACCGGCTTTTTGTGTAACTCATATTGCGCTTTTGCGGCAGCCGGTCACTCTGCAGTCACTCAGTCAGAACGTCTCTGTCTTCACCCATATTGTTGAAACCACCCGGAAATTCGATCGTGACATGCTTATCATTGCTTCCTTGCCAGACATTCCTGAAAATGGTGGTAGCGACGGTACCTGCACCGCATTCAAACGCCATTTCATTGTCCATTTTACCCGTACGGATATTAATGAACCGCAGCTTTCTCATTGAAGATTTACAATCCTGCGTTTGCTGGTAAATCCCTATTAATAAATACCTTTTCGTGTGATACCACATAGGAATTTCCATTTCCCCGGCAGGTTTTATCTCCTGACTTTTGTCGTCCGTGTCATCAAGTTGAGCCACTTCTTGCAGATGTATAACCAGGGATTTTCTTCCGTCATTCCAGAGCCCTGTCACTTTGCCGCTATCAACGCTGAGTTCCATCGGACAAGGATTGGGACGTGCGGGTATCGGCTTCGGCACCACGGGACTGTCTCCGAGAGTATCGGGAGGCGTCACTTCACAAAGAACCAGCTTGCCATCCGCATGGCGCGTACCCACTAAAGCGATAGGGCGCCGGTGTGCATCATAATAGTAACTCCCTTCAATTTTTGACTGGCCGGCCTCTCCACGGTTTAACTCATCATAGTTTTGCAGTGAGACGTGGACGGGATAGCTGCCTACGAAACCGGTGTAATTGCGTACCTGATACCAGCCGGCACAGGCTGGTGTACTGAACAAGGCGACGCATAAAAACGCAGCGGACAGCACGGAAAACCATCGGTAGCGGCTGAGTTTATGGGTGTCTTTTGTCGGGAAAGTAAATGAGGGAATAGTGCAGGTTACATTCATTGTGATGTCCGGTTTGTTCATGAGGCCGTGATCATATGCTCATGATTTTACCTGTTTTGCTGAGTTCCATGCAGAAAAGCATTCAGGGGTGCATGCTGTCAGCAAACACTTTTTAAATGCTCTTTTAAACAATACCCCGCACCGGTATCAAAAAAAACGGAACACCACACTGATGTCCCGGTTTAATTATTCAGTTTGCCGCTTTTAACGTCTTCAGCAACTGCGCGAGATCGGCGCGCTGTGCTGCCGGGATTTCACCGCCCGCTGCATAACCCGCATTTTGCATAATGCTTTCCTGCAACCCCACCAGCCAGTCGTAGATATAAAACGCGGTGGAATTGGTCGGGGTGGCCGAAAGTTTGGTCAGGCGCTGGGATGATTTCCAGCTGGCGACGCTTTTCTTCGGTTTGGCGAAGATCTTGTGACCTTTATTTATGCGGCTTTCCGGACGCTCAGCTTCAGGTTGTTTTTCAAAGCCCAGCCACGCCACAAAATCGCCGAGCACGGTAAGCGCACGGGAAACCTGCCGGTCGGCATGATGTTCATGTTCACGCGCACCCGCCGGTAATACATTGCCTAAAGACCGCACCAGCGCTTCCCCCATATTAAGACGGAAACTGGCAGTGATAAGCTCCTCCATCAGCAGTTCGACCGTCGGTTTCGCCACGCCGAGCAGGGCGATCAGCGGTTCGTTTTCCGGCAGACTGCGCAGTTGGTTGATCCAGTAACGCTGGACCTGACGGGCAAACGCGGTGCCATCATCCGCTTTCGCCTGCCAGACGGGCGCGTCCTGTTGTTCTGCGAAGAGATCAATATCGATGCCGATACCAAAACTCTCCGCGCCGTTTTCATCCTGAGCGCCGGATTCCACCGGCTGGCTGGTATGTTCCAGATAAATACGGTGCAGCTCGTCGCGGCCTGGCAACAATTTTTCCAGTAGTTCGCCATGAACGCCGGTGCGGGTTTGCAGCGCTTTAATTACCGTCTGTACCGTACGCTGTTTCTGCTGCGGATCCGCGGCTTCGCCTTCCTGATACCAGCGGCCGAGCAGGTTGTCTGCCAGTTCACGATGCAGTTCATCACGTAGTTCACTCAGACGGGTCAGCCGTACCTCAGGACGGATTTCAGCCACCAGATAATCCGCCATGCGTTGCAAACCACGCTCGTCCATCGCCAGCAGTGCGCCCCAGGCATCGCCCGGATTGCCCACATGACGCTGAACAGCCTCGTCAAAATGCACAGACTGCGTCATCCGCCGGTCAAACGGGGTCAGCACCCAGACCAGGCCCGGTTTGCGGCGGCTGCGTACCTGCGGGTTTTCGCCGTGCATCTCTTTCACCCAGTGCTCGAGAGTCCGGCCAACCGCGACCACGTCATCACGTTTATCCGCGGCGGTGCAGACCATCAGCATATTCATCTCATGGCGGTCGGTGTAACGTTCCGGCAGATACGCGACTTTGGCGCGAAACAGCGGCGTAATGTCGTCATCACTGTCGTCGACCTCTGCGTCGCCGTAAGCCGGTAAATCCAGTAGATCAAACTGTTCGAACAAGGCTTCGCGTGGCGGCGAAAGCAGGGGGATCTGCACTTCAGATGCAAGCAGGGTTAGCTCTTCAAGTGACAACGTCACAGGTACAGTGCTCGTATCTTCAAATTCCGGGCAGACTGAAATCTCAATGTCAAAGGCCGGAGACTGACTGAAGATGCCATCGGCCGGTTGCATTGAATCATCGACCAGCACACTGAGCGGAGCCAGCAGACTCTTTGCGCCACCCAGGTGTTGCAGCGTATGCGCGTAATGACGGTAAGCCGTGGTCAGCGCGGGCACGTTGCCCCACAGAATTGAGAGCAAACGCGCACGGTCATCGACATTCAGATACGGTGCCAGCTTTACCGCGACCGGCCAGAAATGCGCATTGAGATGGCGAAAACGACGGGCATCAAGTCGAATCATGGAATCCCATAATCCCATCATCTGCTCACTGCTGAAGCCTTCAACCGGCTCCGGCTGGCGATGCATCATCAGTTTATTCAGATGTTCGGTGATTTGCTGCGTATCCGGCACGTGGTAATAGCTGTCCGGCTCGAAAGCGCGGATAACGATGCGGGCCAGATCAGGTTCACTGAGTAACAGCACGCGAACCGGGTATGCCCGGTCGCGCACATCGGACTGACGTGTGAAACGGGTGGCCAGGCGCGCGGTACGATGCCCCGGATTAATTTGCGTCAGATAATCCAGGGTAACCCCGCCCAGACGGGTTTCCAGTCGCCCGTAATTCCCGGCGGCCAGCGAACAAATCAGATAGGATTTACCCGCCTGTGAATGACCATAAAAGCCCAAAGCCGGCGGCAATTCACAAGCCAGTGCCAGACGCTGCGCTTTATCGCGGCAGCGTGTTAACTGCAAATTAAGCCGGTCAGCTTCAAGATCTAAACGGGGTGCCTGAGCGCGGGTGTTTTCCACCCAGTTCAGCGCATCGCCAATAGTGTCGGACGCGGCGGCAAACTGACGTTGCAGCACATTAGTGGTCAGATCCTGCGCCGGAATTGTTGTTGTGCTGATTGTCATGAGACGAATACGCTCCCACTGTCGATCCAGTAATGGCTTTCGCCCAGTGTATTTAGCCGCAGACGCAGGTGATGGGCTGGCACTTTGGTGCCGTTGTCCAGTACCGCGCTGGCAATATCAAAAAATTCCGGCGTCGGGTGATCTTCCCCTTTTTTGACCGCCAGTTTCACCCGCAGCACGCTGTCACCGGCCACTTTGCGCGCCAGCTCAGGCTCGGCAATTGACAGGGTATACAGCGGTGACGCCGGCCAGCGGTCATTTTCCAGCTGACGGAAGCCCAGACAAATCGCGCCACGGATACGGAAACTGGCCCCGGTGTCGAGTTTGTAATCATGGGCATCGAGGTCAATATCGCTGTAACAAACGTTCTCCCCGGTCAGCGCCTGATTGCCATCGAGCATGCCCAGATAGCGCACCGTCGAATACGGCTGGAAGTCACCGGCTTTGAAATAGAAGCCCGGCAGACGTAGATCCAGCGCCAGCAGGCAGAGCATCGCGCCCACGGCAGCGGTAGATTTCGGATTGTCGATGCGCCCGAGTTTATTAAACGGATACCAGCCGCTGGTGTGATAACCGTCGAGGGATAACATACGGTTAATCGGCAGCGGTTGCAGGTGACGGAACAGCGCCTGAATACCAGGGAAGCGCGAAGGGCGACCGGTCAGCAGCAGGACATCGCAATCATGCAACGACACCACTTCACACAGTGAACGCAGATTCTGGGTAATGCTCATCCGGTTGGATAAAAACTCGCCGTGCAGCTTGCTGAGTTTGAGCACCAGCGGTGTTTGCAAAATATCAAAGACCGCGGAACCGGCAGGCAGCACGCGCTGGATTTCGCTGTGCAGATAATCGAGCACTTTTTGCGTCGGCGGCTGTTCCAGCAACTCACCAAAAGGTGCGTCGATTTCCGCATGGGTATCCAGCGGGTCAAAGCGTTCATATACTTCCAGCACCGCGTGAGCCAGCGGAATGAAAATTTGCAATGTGCTTTGCTGGCGCAACGTTGCGTGTCCGTCCATGCGGCCTTCGCTGCCAAACAGACGGGTCATCAGCCCGTCAGGATTCGCCAGGCCGGCCTTTTTCAGTGCCGCATGCAGCGCTGGTAAAACGTAAAGCTGAATGACGTCGAGCAGAATATCGTCGCCCGCCACTTTAAAGCCTTCGCGGAACAGCAGACGCGGGGTGATTTTGACGTTGTTACCCACACCGTCATCCAGCCAGTATTGCGTGATAGCCAGATCGGTGGTGCCGCCGCCGATATCAATCGAGGCGATGCGCAGGGTTTTACCGACTGGTTCGTCATCCGCCAGTTCGCGGTCAGGTCGTGCCATGCTGGCAAAAAACTCACCCGTATGGCCGCCGAAATTCACCTGCGTTTCGTTATACAGATAGACCATCTGACCGCAGGTGGCTTCGTCCCATTCCATCTGCACGTCCGGCACGGGCATCAGGCTTTTCGCCTTGTCTGCCGGAGTTTTAAAGCCGTCATCAGACGGATGCCAGCCCATTGATTTCCATACCAGACCAATGGCTTCCTGCATGCGGCGGCGGAAGATTTCACGCTCCGGTTTAGGCATCGCCGAAGGCAGGGTCAGGATAATATTGCGTAACTGACGCGGAGCGGAAGAGCGCAGCATTTTGGTACGCTGAGCCGGGCTGTTAATTTGCATCAGCGCCTGCGCCAGCAGTTCGGACAACATCAGCGTCATCACCGAACTGCGGCTGTAGTGCGCCGAAAATACCGGCAGGCGGTCTTCAGCCGGTAAATCAGACAGCGGCTGTCCTTCATCATTAATCAGAAATGTCAGCGGCATGGCGGCCGCGACAGGTTCGGTAATCGCGCCATGCCCGCCCTGACTGAAACGCCAGCCCGGCGTGTAACTGTCTTCATCCCACAAATAGCGGCGCGGGCTGGAAATTCCGGTCGAGCCTTCGGTACCTTCGCGCAGTAAAGCCAGACGGCTGGCTTCACGCCCGGCACGCAAAATTGACGGCCAGATGAACGCATCGTCACGACCACTTTCGGCAGAAAAGTTAGGCTTGCCGAAGCGAGCCTGAGCAAATTCCACGCGGCTTTCAAACAGTTCGTTATAGAGGAAATGCGGCTGAGAAAGATCGCGCAATTGCAGTTCGCTGGTCTGCTTCAGACCGTCGATTTCACCGACGTGATCTTCAACCAGAATGCCGCAGGTATGCGAATTACCGACATCCAGGATCAGGTCCACGTTGATGGCCGGTTCCTGCAGGGTGGCACCACTGATTTTCAGCTCCGGAATGCCGAGCTGACTGCCGAGCATTTCCAGTAAATTCAGGTAGTGCGCCTGATATTCAAACTCACGCAAGGCGACTTTGATGTTGCGCGCCTCACGCTGCTCGCGGATAGCCGACTGCTCTGTAAAAACTTCACGCAGCCAGCCGTCAACCCAGGTCTGGTCAAGAAAATCCAGCAGTTCATCGTTATGCCACGCCAGCGCGAAACTGATGCCGTTTTTCACATCATCCGGTGTCGGGGCGAGCGGGGTATGTTCATCATCGCCTTCCACCACGCGGGTATCGAAAGCAATCACCACGCGGTGTGTGCTGCCGTCCGCTTCCGGCGTATCCAGCTGACGGATTTGCACCCTTGCCCAGTTATCCGGGCCAGCCATGAAAGTGCGCGGAGGATTAAAGCGCAGGAAAGGCAGCGGCAGCCAGATTTGATCCAGCAGTTTCAGCGACTGTTCCAGCGGAAAACTGAACTCAGGACGCACCACTTCCGGTGCGCCGCCGTCGGTTGCCGGTAAAAAGTGACGGCCATTTTGCGGATTATAATCCAGACGCAACAGCGGGCCGTTGGCACTTTTACGCACAAATTTGGCAGGCAGTTCGGTATCCCAGACCGGCTTAAGCGCGAAGTCGAGGAACTGGATGCCGCTGTCCCGGATCAAAGTCATCTTTTGTTTAAAATCAGTAATGGTTGCCAGCATGATCTTATTTACCTTCGCGCTTAATCGTCATTGGGTAAACCGTGTCGCCGTTATAACGGCCCTGACACACGGCAGCGCCAGTCGCGCCCTGGGTACAGCTGATTTCCGGCATCTGATAGCGTGAACCGTCGCTGCATTTCGCTTTATAACGGGTGTTAATCACCAGATTCCCTGACTGCATCAACCCGGCATTGACCGGTGCGCGACAGGTAACACCTGCGCCATAGGTGATTCTCACCGTGCCCTGACCTTGCCTGAACTGATAACGCAGCACCGGCGGCTTACCGGTGACCGGATCTTTGATTTCAACGATGCCATTCCAGTTACCGTTGAGGAATTTCGTTGACCCGATTTTTACCGCATCCGGCGGCAGTACCAGCGCATTTTTGCTCACTGGCGCAGGGGCAGGTTCAGCCACTACCGGCGTTTTCTCGACTTCCGCCACCGGCTCTGACGCAGGCACCACAACAGCAGCAGGCGCAACCGGTAAAGGTGCGGCATCGGTGGTTTTGGCATCGGGGGATTTCATTTCAGCAGCTTTGGCGGGTTCAGCGACCGGTGGCGGGGCGATGACCGCAGGTTCGGCTGCCGGAGCAGGTTTACTGATTTCAGTCTGAGCTGTCTCTGCTTTCGGCGCAGGAGGGCGGGAGTACAACCAGCCCGCAGCAGAACCGGCCACGACCAGCGCGGCAACCGGCAGCGCCCAGATCAGCGGCGATATTTTACGGCGCTGCGCCGCAACTGGTTCAGGTGCGACGGCTTCCTGCTCTGCGGCGCGCGCTTCAATGGTCTTTATCACACGCACCGGCGCTTCAGGCGCCATAACCGGCTCAGACGTTTTGACTTTTTCTGCGGCCAGCGAAAGTGAAGGCAAGGGTTCATCCGCTTTGAGTGTATTGCGCAGGGCAGCAAAAGGATCGGGATTACTGGTGCTGTCGAGGCTGACAAAGCCCCAGAACGTCAGAACTGGCTGACCGCCGACCAGATAAACGTGGTTCTGGTCCGGAAAACGAAAAGCTTTCTCCAGTAATGCGCCAAAAAACTGGCTGGCAGATTTCCCGGAGGATTTTGCCGCTTTGCTGATATGCGACACGGTATCGAGGCAGTTTTCCAGCTGGCGTAATGCCGAGGCGCGTGCTGCATCTGTTGCAGCCGCCCAGGAAACCACTTTACCCTCACGCGGTGAATACCAGTCGAGGCGGTCACCGGCCTCATTGAGTTGCGGAATAGCCAGACAATCCGCGATTGCAGGTTGTTTACGCAGGCGTAAGGTTTCCCGTAATTGCAGGGCTGATGCGTAAACCGGCTGCCCGTTCTCGCCCAGCGCAAGGATGTCGTTGAGACTGCCACTGCGTAAAAATGATTTTGCCACGCCTGAATAGCCTTTAGTGGTTTTGCTCCGCGCCAGCGCGCAGGCAGAAAAGGTTCATGATGCGGCCACCTTAAGCGATTTAAGCGAAATCAAACGGGGGAATAAGGGTCAAAAAGGGTGGCTGTTTATGGCGTGACGTAAAAGCGGCAGCATCTCCCACGGGAGGTCACCGCCGTTAAAAAAGAGAGGGAATAGCAGATTATCTCAGCAGGTCACGCGAGGTATATAAAGCCGAGACATATTCCTGCAATTCTGCACTACGGTTTTTGAGCCGCATCTGGTTCTCAATGCTGGTGATAACATTGAGATGCGGTGAACGAATATTGATAATTTCGTGCACAGAGTGATAGCCGCCTCCGACAAACAGAGCGATAGCGCACAGGGTTATCTGATCAATCTGAGACTGGCTCAGTTTATCGTCAAGAACATCCGCCGCTGTAAATATGCAGGAGGTACTGCCGGAGATTGAAGCGATTAAAGGGTTATCACGGTCAAACATGCGTTCCACAAATGCGGGACTGCCGTCCGCCAGCTTATGACTGATTCTCGTGCGAAACTGCGGTCTGTTTTTGGTCAGTCCGTTAATGGTTAATATTTGTTGCAGTTTCGGATCAAGCTGACTAAAAACTGCTTGGTCGAGAATACCGATATCTTCACGATAGGCTTTCGATTTCACGTCGCTGCGCCCCCTGACAGTGAACAGACCTTCAGGCCTGTTTCTCTCTACTATTTTTGCCGCAGGGGAAGTATTATGTTTAAACAGAAACGCATATTTTTCAGCATCCCTAATCCCGTGATCGATGATAAATGCTCCCATCGATTTAATCAGCAGTATTTTTCTGGCGAACATTTCTGCTGAATATTCCGCAGATAACAGAACAGAGGGGATATCCTGTTTAGATATCCTTGCAAACTGGCCATCAGTATCTACATCTGCTTCGACTTTCTTTACAAAAAAGTTAAACTCCTCAGAGTTGTTATTATTTAACCATACCCTGGAAAACTTAGCGGAAAGCATATAAATCGTGTCGCCAAAAACATGGGCATTTCTCAGAATAACGGCAGCAGCCCAGGACTCCTGAACAGTTTTTTCTATATTATTGAAATTACGATCATGTTCCAGCTTGTTTTGAAATTCGTAAGTATGGCTGGCATTCTTTGTCGCGCGGGTGAGTTGAGCGAGTTGCTTGTTTCGGAGGTTATTAAGAAACAAATCATCTCTGGTCTTAAAATCATTACTTTTCTGCGTCAGCATAAATTACCCTTGTTTTTTCAAATTTTCACATCTGCATAATTCACCTTCAGTGCAGCGAGTTTACCACAGGAGACAAATCAGGCCGCTGTAATTTTGAATTAATGTTAATCAATAACCATGATGAATAATATAAGGAGACAATATTTTCTTATAAAATAAATAATGGCAACTGTGCCGGATGTGCGCAGGCAAAAAATTTATGATCATGCAGGACACTGCCGGTATAAGCGGGGAAAACAATTATCTCAACAGGTTACAGGCGTCATGTAAAGCCGCGACATATTCGTTTAATTCCGCAACACGGTTTTTATGCCGCATTTGGGTTTCAATGCTAGTAATAACATTAAGATGTGGTAAACGGATATTGATGACTTCGTGCAAAGCGTGATAGCCGCCTCCGACTATCAGGGCGATAGCGGAAAGTGTTATCTGATCAAGCTGAGACTGGCTCAGTTTATCGTCCAGCACCTCTGCCGCAATAAAGATGTTGCGGTACTGCCTGAGATAGACGCGAGTAAAGGATTATCACGGTCGAACATACGCTCAACAAATGCGGGACTGCCGTCTGGCAGTTTGTGACTGATTCGGGTACGAAAAAGCGGTCTGATTTTCGTCAGTCCGTTAATGGTTAATATTTTTTTCAGTTTCGGGTCAAGCTGGTCGAAGACGGCTTTATCAAGAATACCAACGTCTTCACGATAAGATTTCGACAGCACGCCGCTGCGCCCCCTGACCCTGAAAAGACTATCTGGCCTGTTTCTCTGCTTTATTTTTGCTACCGGAGAGGTATTGTGTTTAAACAGAAACGCATATTTTGGGGCATCCTGAATCGCATAATCGATGATAAATGCCCCCATCGATTTAATTAGCTGTATTTTTCTGACGAACATTTCTGCTGAATACTCCGAAGACGACAGGACGGAGGCAATATCCTGTTTAGCTATCTTCGCAAACTGACCGTCAATATCAACATCCTCTTCAATTTTCCTTACGAAAAATTTAAATTCCTCAGAGTTGTTATTTTCCAGCCATATACTCCTGAATTTATCACAGAGCTTATAAACTGTGTCACCAAAAACACTGGAGTTTCTCAGGATAACCGCCGCAGCCCAGGACTCCTGGGCGGTTTTTTCTATGTTGTTAAAATTACGATCATGGGCCAGCTTATTTTGAAACTCATAAGTATGACTGGTATTTTTCGCCGAGTGGGTGAGTTTAGCGAGTTGTTTGTTTTTCAGCCTGTGAAGAAATAAATCATCTTTTGAGCGATGTCCATTTTTTGCATGCGTCCGCATAAACATCCTTATCTTTATAAATAATTACATATACGAAAATAGAGACTTCATTTTTAGGCAGGCCAGTCTAACACAAGGGGAAATGCAAATAGATGTACTTTTTAAATCACGTCATTTAATAAACATGGTGAATAATATTAAGGGATAACATTTATTTATAAGATAAATTATGCGCACCCACTGTCTCGGGGAAATAAATCGAGGCGGAAATATTTCCGCCTCGAATATCAGGCAAGTAAATCAAGCTGTCCGAGAACTCGGGCCAGTCGCTGGCGTTCATCACCCGTCACAGACTGAAGCGGTAGCGGCAGACAAGGTGCGGACGCAAGACCCAGAATTTCTGCGGCGGCTGCCACAACGCGCAGGCTGCCGTGCTGACGGAACATTTCCCATAACGGTTCCAGCTGTGCTGATAAAGCCTGCGCAGTTTGGGTATCGCCTTTTTGCGCTGCACGCGTAATAGCGATCGGAATTTCCGGGAACAATCCGGCAATGACGGAGTACCAGACATCGCCGCCTTGCGTCAGAACCGTGGCAGCAGCCAGATCACCCGCCGCGCCAAGCGTCACATGTGCCGGAACCCGCGGACGAAGCTCTGCCAGACGTTTCTGCGTGGCAACCGGATCAGCAGATAAACCGGGGATTTTGATACTGGCAACATGAGGCAGTTGCGCGATACGCCCGTAAAGCTCATCAGTGAAATCAAAATGCGTCGTGGCCGGATTATCGTAAACGCATAACGGCACCGAAAGATGACGGGTCACCGTTTCATATAACGTAAAGACTTCGTCACTGGTGAGTTTCTGATACGACACAGGTGCCAGTAATACCGCACTCACACCCGCGCGCTGGGCATCTTCCGCCAGGTGCAGCACGTCAGAGGTACGAACTGAACCGATACTGACCATCACGGGAATACCCCCGGCGTGTTCGACCGCCAGCCGGGCAACGCGGTCACGTTCACTGTGTTTCAGATAAGCATAACTGCCTGTTGAACCCAGTGCACCGATGGAATCCACACCCGCACTCACCAGACGCGCCATCAGCCTGACAAAAGATTTCTCATCAATGCCTTTATCAGTCAGCGGGGTGAGAGGAAAAGCACTTAATCCTGTGAACATCGGGAACTCCCAAAGGGGTTAATTAACACGACTCAGCATAGAGCAGCGATTTACTTTTTGCCCGAAACAGATGAACCGGCATCCGGTTTCAGGCGCAACATATCCAGCCAGCCAATCAGGGTCAGCACCGCGATAACAACAAAAGCCACTTTGAAACTCATGCCGGGGACAGACTGCCAGTGCAGCGCATCCACCAGTTGTTCACCAAGACGGGTGCCGAGCGCGCCGACCGTGATCCCAAGCCCGACCGACAGTTGCAGCACCGTGCTGAACAGGGTATTCGCATCGGCCATTTGTTTTGCAGGTACATCCGAAAAGGCCAGCGTACTGATGCCGGTAAACTGCATTGAACGGCTCAGGCCGCCGAGAAACAACAATAGCATCACCAGCCAGTCCGGCGTACCCGGCATCAGAAATGCGCAGAACAGCAGTGAGAAAACGCTCAGCAGGCCATTCACTACCAGCACCGGACGGAAGCCAAAACGGCGGATCAGCGGCGTGGTCGCCGGTTTCATCGCCAGATTACCGGCAAACACGGCCAGTACCAGCAAACCGGCATGAAAAGGATCCATCCCAAATCCGACCTGTAACATCAGCGGCAGCAGGAACGGCACCGCGCTGATGGTCACGCGAAACAGTGAGCCGCCGCCCATACTGATACGAAATGTCGGGATCACCATCGAATCCAGATGCACCATCGGCGCGGGGGCGCGGTAAAGATGACGAACAGCCAGCACCGAAAGCACCACACCTGCGACCAGTAACAGCACTGCGGTCGTCCACAAAATACGGTCCTGACTGATCAGTTCCAGACCGGTGACCAGCGAAAGCATCGCCAGCCCGGTGAGCAGGAACCCCGGTTTGTCGAAATGTTTAGGTTCATCGGAAGGTGCCTGAGGAAACAGACGCCACGCCAGCACCATTGCAATGATCCCGAGCGGCACATTGATATAGAAAATCCAGTGCCACGAGGCGTAATGGGTAATGAATCCGCCGAGCGGAGGCCCGAGGATCGGCGCGACCAGCGCAGGCCAGGTCAGGGTGGCGATGGCTTTGATAAGCTGCGGTTTTGGTGTGGTTTTCAGCACCGTGAGACGACCGACCGGCACCATCAGCGCACCGCCAATGCCCTGAATAATCCGCAGAATGATAAATTCACTGACGCTGGTCGCCATGGCACAAAACAGCGAAGCCAGCGTAAAGACGGCGAGGGCAAAGGTGAATACGTTGCGGGCACCAAAACGTTCCGCTGCCCAGCCACTGGCGGGGATCAGTACCGCCAGCGTCAGCATATACGCACTCATCCCGGCATTGAGATCGACCGCTGATACCCCGAAGGAAATCGCCATTTGCGGCAGTGCGGTGGCAATCACCGTACCGTCGATAAACTCCATAAAGAAAGCAGCAGCAACCAATAAAGCAATAACGGAGATCCCGTCACTGGCGGCGGTTTCTCCCTGCGGATGTTCTGACGCATCCGATTTACTGTGGCTCATTGTCTTCTGTCCCGGAAAAACAGCATTGCTGCAGGACGCAGCAAAAGATAGATGATAAGTATTTAACCTATCACACAACTTTGAACGGATTACAGATCCTGCGAGGATCAAAAAGAGCGATCTTTCTTTCAGCGGTGAGCCGTAAAGTATCTACCTTGAAACTGGCAGGCTAAATCGCTGACATCTTCCTCCAGGCAAAGTGCGATATCCGCGGCAAATCCACGACGGTTGAGCTCACGCGCTGAACCACAGCGTTCAAGTTCTGCCCGTGTCAGATGTTGATAAACAGCACGGGCAGCGCGGGCTTCAGCAGATAAACGGCGGTGCGAAAGGCGCGAAACCAGCCCGCCGGCGGCGGCGAAATCTTCAAGTGCCGGACGCAGTGAGTTGTCCGGCCACTTTTCACCGGCGGGCACGATCAAAATCTGGCGATACTTTTCACACGCGCGGGCGGTCGCGGTCAGATTGCGAAAACAGGCGGTGAAAATCGCCGCCTTGTGCGCTTTGGCTTTAAAAGTCAGCGCGGAACCGTTCGGCGAAGGCAGCACCAGCCGCGTTCCGGCTGTCATGTTCAGCAAGGAGCAGGGAGAAAGGGTGAAACCCTGCCCCTGAAAACGCCGGTCAAATTGCGCACATTCGGCATCATTCTCTGCGGCAAATTGCTGCGCGCTGGCGTCTTTCCAGGGATACGGGAAGATCATGCCGCCGCGTTCACCGGCCACGCTCACGCAGGTGGAAAACGACATCACGTCGATAATGACAATACAGTCCGCTTCTGCCGCCAGATGCTCAATGGCTGGCGCGCCCCATTCCACTCGAACATCAAAATCAGCCTGCGAAAAATCATTCATGAAAGCGTCCTGTTCAGAATATAAAAGCAAGAAAAAGCAGGTTAATCCGCCGGTGTATTCACTACACTGATTAACACGATTTCCAGCATTGATTATTCCAGTACTAAAACAAGGCAATAGCCAATATTCAATAGGGGAAGTGAATGAAAAGCGGGGATTATTGCCGTCTGTTACTGTTAGCGGCGATCTGGGGTGGCAGTTTTCTGTTTATGCGGGTGGCGGCTCCGGCCTTCGGTGCCATTAATACCGCCTTTTTACGCGTACTGTTCGGGTTTATCGGGCTGGCAGTTATTCTGGCCGTAATGCGAACGCCCCGTGATTATCAGCAAAAATTTGGCAGTTCACTGCTGCTCGGGGTGATTAACTCCGGTTTGCCTTTCCTGATGTATTGTCTGGCTGCGCGCTGGTTACCGGCGGGCTATTCGGCCATTCTCAACGCGACTACACCGCTGATGGGCGTGGTGCTGGGCGGAATATTTTTCTATGAAACCGTGACACTCAAAAAAGCGCTCGGCGTGCTGACTGGCTTATTCGGCATCACTCTGCTGACTACGACTGGCAGCGCAGAGTCATTACCGCAACTGCTGGCGGGGGTGATCGCTTGTCTGGTGGCGACCGGTTGCTATGCGGTAGCCGGTTTCCTGACCCGTCGCTGGATAACCGAACGCGGCGGATTAGACCCAAAACTGGTGGCTACTGGCAGTCAGCTGGGTGCGACGCTGTTTCTGTTGCCGTTCTTTCTCTACGCCTGCGCGACGGAAGCGCCGGTCCATTGGGCGCAGCCGCTGGTCTGGTTGTGCGTACTGGCAGTCGGCCTTATCTGTACCGCGTGGGCGTATATCCTGTATTTTCGTCTGATTGCCGATATCGGCCCGCTGCGCAGCATGACGGTGACGTTTCTGATCCCGCCATTTGGTATTTTATGGGGTTATCTGCTGCTCAATGAAACGCTGTCAGAAGGCTTCTTCGCGGGAGGAATACTGATCTGCGTGGCGGTGTGGCTGGTTCTCAGTCCGGGAAAAAAGCTGGCGGAAAAAGGCAAAACGCCCGCACCTGAAACCAAATAGATTCAATCCACTAAGCCAGGTGCGGGCAGGGCGTCAGCCAAGATATTCGATGATTGATAAACCGCCGTTGTAATCGGTGCTGTAGATAATGCCTTGAGCATCGACAAACACGTCGCAGGATTGAATCACCTGCGGCCTGCCCGGACGTTTATCCATCATGGTGGCGGGTGCGGCGGGCACCAGCGCACCGGTTTCTTTGGGCTGATACGGATTACTGATGTCGTACGCGCGCACACCGGCATTCTGATAGGTGGCGAAAATCAGCGTCGAACTGACAAAGCTACCGGGCCGGTTTTCATGCAGATTATGCGGCCCGAAATGCGCACCCTTGCTGACGTAGTCCCGTTCCTCCGGCTGTGGGAAGGTGGAGATACTCACCGGATTCGACGGCTCGCGCACATCAAATACCCAGATCAGCTTCTCGCCATCTTCCTGATTATCCAGCACGGCTTCATCCAGCACGACCAGTAAGTCCCGGTCCGGCAACGGCAGCGCAGTATGCGTGCCGCCGCCAAATGGCGGGCTCCAGTTACGGTGCGAAATTAGCTGTGGCGCGCTGCGGTCTTTGATATCCAGCAACGTTAAACCGCCGTCGCGCCAGCTGGCATAAGCGGTATCGCCGCTGATAATCGCGTGGTGCAGCGCGTAGCGTTTACCTTCCGGCCAGTCCGGCGTTTCTCCGCCTGCGGTATGCATGCCCGGCAGCCACCAGCGTCCGGCGATCTGGGGATTACGCGGGTCGGCCAGATCGATAGTCAGGAAAATATAGTCGCTGTAGCCGTCAATCAGCGCGGAAACATACGCCCAGCGGCCGCCGACGTACCAGATGCGATGCACGCCGATCCCTTCGAGCCCGAGGAAGCCGATCTCTTTCGGCTGATCGGGCAGCGAAATATCAAAGATACGCACACCGGCACTCCAGCCACGCTGTTGAGTGCCTTGTACCGTCTCGCTGACGGAGCGGGTGTAATAGACCTTTTCATCAGCAAAACGCACATCGGCGAACAAATCACGTGCGTTGATCACCAGCAGTAAATCGTCGTGCGCCTGTAAATGTACATTCCAGGTACCCGCTGGTGCTGCGACAAAACCGGCAGGTCGCGGATTTTTCAGGTCACGCACATCCACAATGGAAAAGCCCTGCGACACCATATGACCGATATAGGCATAACCCCGGTGAACCATGACCTGCACACCGTCCGGTTTTCCGCCCTGATCGCTGTGGCCGATCAGCCGCATATTGCGGCTGTATTCAGGCGTTGGGAGAGATTGTGTTGTCATCATCCGGCCTTATTTTTTGTGCTGGGCTTCGAGGGTGGCGAACCACGGCGCAATAAAATCATCGGATTTGCCCCAGCCTGGGATCACTTTCGCCAGCGACGCGACGTTTACCGCATCAGGATTGCTGACCAGCAGCGCCTGCGGAATGGACGCGGCTTTGAATTCATAGGTGGCAGGTGTTTTCTCGCCGGCTATTTTACTGGCAACCAGACGCAGGTTGATTGCCCCAATCAGTTTCGGATCGACCGCCACGCTGACTTTCCACGGGCTGTTAGCCTCGCGCATCAGACCGATATCCTGATTGGAAATATCAATACTGTAGAGTTTGATTTCGGTACGGCCATTCTCCTGCAGGGCTTTGTACGCGCCCTGACTGAATGCATCCCAGGTTCCCCAGATGGCATCGATTTTGCCTTTCGGGTATTTCGCCAGCAACGCACCGACTTTGTTGGCAGTATCCCCCTGAACGTCAGAAGACACCGCGCCAACGGATTCCAGTTCATGAATGCCGGGATTGGCGGCTAAGATTGTTTTATACGCGTCCTGACGGCGTTCCATTGGCGGGAAACCGGCGACCCAAAGTTTGACGATATTGGCTTTGCCGTTGAAATCTTTAATCAGCTGACCGACGGAAAGATCGGTGAGCGACGCATCGTCCTGTTGGGTGACGGTCACACCGGGGATGTCGCCATTAACCGCCGTATCAAACACTGA
This sequence comes from Rahnella bonaserana, assembly GCF_019049675.1. Taxonomy (GTDB): domain Bacteria; phylum Pseudomonadota; class Gammaproteobacteria; order Enterobacterales; family Enterobacteriaceae; genus Rahnella; species Rahnella bonaserana. The sequence goes on from NZ_JAFMOW010000064.1 coordinate 74,995, forward strand.
CACGGCAATGCCGCTGGCGGTAATGCGTTTGAGCAGTTCGGTGGAATAGGGATCGCGCCCTTGTGACAAAATAATGCCGTCGTATTTCTGGCTGATCGCCTGATTCACAAAGTCCTGGAATTTGGCGTCATCACCGTTACTGAGAAATGTATTCACCTGAAAGCCCAGCTTGCGGCCTTCCTGAACCGCACCGGACACAAACTGCGTGGTGTTGTCGTCGGAGCCCAGATTGCGGATCACCGCAATACGCACCGGCCCTTTATGATCACTGATGGCTTTTGGTACAGGCGCGGTGCCGGCGGCAAAAGAAGGGAAAACGGAGAGCAAACTTAACGCCAGCAACGACGAGGAAAACAGTTTCATGGTTATTACCCTGTGTGGTTAATCATCATTTTAACGGGAGGACAATTCATGACAGGCCTTGTTCAGGCTCTTATATTGAGTTAATGAATTGATTGCCCGAGTTTTGATGACCCGCGCATGAATGGCAACGAACGAAAAGGCATAAGTTAATGCCAAAGATTATTAGCCATCCGGATGTCCGGGCGTAGGATGATAACAGCTTCTAAATTAAGGATTTCCCCATGAGTGAGACAGATATCCGCGTGGTCACCGGCCCCGCCAACTATTTTTCATTCCCCGGTGCGATTGACCGGCTGAGCGACTTCTACACAGCGGCGCAGCTGGATAAAGCGCTGTGGATTTACGGCGAGCGCGCTTTAGTGGCCGCGCAGGATTTCCTGCCGGAAGCCTTTACCACTTCGCAGGCCCGGCGGGTTCTGTTTAAAGCGCATTGCAGCGAAACCGAAGTGCAGCGCATTGCGGATATTGGCGGGAATGACCGTCAGGTAGTGATCGGCATCGGCGGCGGGGCGGTGCTTGATACCGCCAAAGTCGTGGCGCGACGTCTGGGATTGCCGGTTGTCGCTATCCCGACCATTGCTGCGACCTGTGCCGCCTGGACGCCGCTGTCTGTCTGGTACAACGATGAAGGGCAGGCGCTGCGTTATGAAATCTTTAACGATGCTAACCATCTTGTACTGGTCGAGCCACGCATTATTCTGCGTGCGCCAAAGGAATATCTGCTGGCAGGGATCGGCGATACGCTGGCGAAATGGTATGAAGCCGTAGTGCTCAGCCCGCAACCGGAAAAACTGCCCTTAACCGTTCAGCTTGGCCTGAATACCGCGCTGACCATCCGGGATGTGTTGCTCAATGAAAGCGAAGCGGCGTTGCAGGCGCAGGATGATCATCAGCTGACGCAGCCGTTCCTCAATGTTCTGGACGCGATTATCGCGGGCGGGGGATTAGTCGGCGGGCTTGGCGACCGTTACACACGCATTGCCGCCGCGCATTCCGTGCATAACGGTCTGACCGCATTACCGCAAACTGATGCGTTCCTGCACGGCACCAAAGTGGCGTACGGTATTCTGGTACAAAGCGCGCTGCTTAATCAGCCGCAGGTCGTGCAGCAGTTAACAGCACTGTACAAAGTGCTGGATTTGCCGGTCAGTCTGGCGCAATTGCAGGTGGATATTCACGACGACCGGCAGATGTCGCGTCTGATAGAACGCACATTACAGACCGGAGAATCCATACATCTGTTGCCTGGAAATCCGAATGCAGAACAGCTGCGGCTGGCATTTGAATTTGTAGAGAATAAATAGTCTTTTCCAATCTCCTGTGATTAATAAAAAACCCGGCATTGACCGGGTTTTCTGCCAAATGCTCAATTAATCGTTAATCCCAGTGTCAGGCATGATGTGCGAATGGGGAAATGTTCACAGCAATGATCCGCGGTAAGCAGGCGCTGAACTGTCAAGAAATCTTTGTGGAGGAATAAAGGAGTCAACGTAAGGATTACGTAAAGTAAACGACAGCTAAACGCTTTGCATTTTCCCTGCTGATGTTGATTCTCTTTAAATCTACGTTGTAAAGATGTTTAAAAATCGGGTGATACCGTGATTATTTCAGGCAGCGGAAACCGATCATGGAACACTCACCCCTCAACGAAACCGAATCCCTCAGCGGCGCCTTTTCCTCCGGACAAATCGGCGCTGAAGAAATAATCAAAAAAAGCAGCGGATTCAGCTTGTTTATGGATCTGCTGAGCGGCGCATGCGTGCCTGATAATCTGTGGCGCAACAGGATGTTCCGCGTGAAATACGCCGTCCGTACCTTGCTGCACCCGCTCGATACGCTGAAAGTGCTGAACAAAATGGCCAGTGAACCTGTCTGGCAGGAAGCATTCAGTATTCAGACCAAACTACCGAGCAAAATTCACAAACCTTATCTGCATCTTGGCCTGCCTTCTGCCGGTCGTGCGGATGCGCTGGTGGATCACTACGAGTTCGTGAAAAACCTCGAAAACGTACAGATGCGTAACACATTCCTCAGCGAAAAGGGGAACACCGTAACGCAGTTCACCGGTAAAGACGGCGAAGCGTTCCGCGTGGTGCTGGGTTCCATCGGTAAATCCGAGCGCGAAGGCGAAGCCAATATGTTCCTGTATATGGAAGACACCCTGCTGGCGGCGCTGACCTTCAGCATTGTCCAGCGTCCGGAAGGGTTAACTCTGATTGTCGGCGGATTCCAGGGCGCACACCGCTCGACGCCACATGAAGTCATTAAACAGGCGACAAAATCCTGTTACGGGTTATTCCCTAAACGCCTGCTGCTGGAAAGCCTGCAACGCGTCGCGGCAGAGACCGACGTTCAGCGCATTCTGGCCGTGAGCGATACCGGCCACGTTTTCCGCAGCCTGCGCTACCGTCACCGCAAGAAAAATGTGTTTGTCGCCAGTTATAACGAATTCTGGGATTCCATCAGCGCAACGCCGTATTCCTCTGCGCTGTACGACGTGCCACTGGAATTGCCGCGCAAACCGATGGAAGAAATTGCCAGTAAGAAACGCTCCGAATACCGCAAGCGCTACACGCTGCTTGATGAACTGCATGAAAGCACCGCGGCACTGCTGAAAAGCTGAGTGCAACGCCCGCACCAATATCACTCGCTGTAGCAGGCAACAGGGCCAGGGAACGGCCTTTCTGCCTGATTTTACACCCGATAGCACCGGTAACTCCCGCCAGATGCATGACCTTCACGGAAAATTCCCGTCAAAAATTCCTATGTGTACTTCGCTTAAGCCACGGTTTCATAAGTCATAGTTGTCTAATCATTCGAATTAAAACCAATTCATTCCCAATAGTTGCGCAAATTGTGTATTAATTATGAATGATATTGTTACACGTATCTCAAAACTGACCGCTCATTCGTACACTCCTGTGTCAAATGTGAACTAATTCACATCTATTCATTCGTCTCGCCTATATAAAACGCCATATCCATAAAATCGAAACAGCGGTTCAATTTTACAATACTCTCCGGGCGGGACAATTATGAACGCAGAAAAACCAATTCTTTTCAGACACCAGCTGGCCTATGGCGGCGGGAATTTACTGGGCAGCGGGGCGCTGGCGATCGCCGGTATCTGGCTGCTCTATTTCTACACCACGTTTTGCGGCCTGACGCTGTTACAAGCCTCGGCGATCTTCTCTGTCGCCAGTATCATTGATGCCATCAGTAATCCGCTGATGGGTTATCTTTCTGATAACTTTGGCAAAACGCGCCTTGGCAAACGCTTCGGGCGTCGTCGTTTCTTTATTCTGCTCGGCGTACCGCTGATGATGTTCTACCCGCTGTTATGGGTCGAAGGCTTCGGTTTCTGGTATTACCTTTCCACCTACGTGCTGTTCGAACTGATTTACACCTCGGTGATGGTGCCTTATGAAACTCTGGCCACCGAAATGACCACCGATTTCTCGGCGCGTTCTAAGCTGACCGGCTACAAAGCGATTTTCGGTAAAGTGGCGAACTTCCTGGCGGCTTTTATTCCCGGTCAGTTCATCCTGATCTACGGTAAAGATTCAGCGCAGCCGTTCTTCTTCACCGCACTGACTTACGGCGTGATCCTGTTCATCGCCATCGGCCTGTTGTATCTCTCTTCCTGGGAACGTCCGGTAGAAGAAACCACGCCGGTGGATGAGAAGAAAATGACGCTGGGCAAAACTATGCTGACGCTGGTGCGTGACATGAAATCTACCTTCCACCTGCGCGTCTTCCGCAAGCATCTGGGGATGTATCTGTGCGGGTTCGGTGCAGAATGGTTGTTCGCCTCGGTATTCACGTATTTCATCATCTTCGTGCTGCAATATGATCCGGCGATGGTGGCAGGGCTGAGCAGCCTGAACTCAATTCTGCAACTGTTCTCTACTGCGATCTTCATTGGGATCTGCGTGAAACACGGTTTCAGCAAGCCTTACATTCTGGCGCTCGGCATCGTTGTATTTTCGGTTGTATGCTACAGCCTGTTGCACTTCCTGCATCTTCCGCAACAGTACGCGACCGTCGCGATGCTGACGATTACCGTGGTGTTTGGTATTGGCACCGGTGGCGTGTATTACATTCCGTGGACCGTTTACACCTTCCTGGCAGACATTGATGAAGCCTTTACCGGCCGCCGCCGTGAAGGGATTTACGCCGGTGCGATGACCTTCTCCGGTAAGCTGATGCGATCTGTGATTGTCTTCGTGATGGGCGCGATTTTAAGCTTCTACGGCTTCCAGTCTAAATCCCATACGCAGCCTGAAAGCGCGGTAACGGCGATAGCACTGGTGTTCTGCATCGGCGTGATTACCCTGGCGCTGATGGCGATGGTATTCAGCCATCAGATGAAACTGAACCGCAAAACGCACTTAGTAGTTCTGGGAGAAGTGGCGCGTATCAAAGCGGGCGGGGCGATCAGCGACGTTCAGCCGGAAGTTCGCGTGGTGATGGAAGAACTGATCGGCTATCCGTACGAAGAATGCTGGGGCAACAGCAAAGTCTGCCGCAAAATCTTCGACACTCCCGCCGTTGAACTGGATGCGTCCAAACCGATGGTCAGCGTCACGCAAAAACCGTAAACCCTGATTTAACTCTGCATTTTATGACTTCACCGACTGGCCGGTAAACCGGCCAGCGACCCCTCACGTTTTTAGGATAAGAACGATCATGCGGGCATCAAAATTTGTTATTGCCGCGCTGTCCCTCGGGATGGGCGCACAAAGCATCGCCGCTGCATTGCCTGACGCCAGTAAACTGGTCTGGCACAGCATCACGTTTGGTCAGTCTACTGACGTTAATTTTGCCACCAACGTTTTGCCCCAAAAAATCGGTATGAACGAAACCCGGCTCGCTGATGGAAAACCGGTGCCTGCCGCAGGCACGTTGCTCAGCACGCCGTTTACGCTGGAAAGCCGCGGCGGCAAGGTCGGAAACAGTCACGATGGTCTGACCTATTTCTACACACGATTACCGGCTGGAGTAAATTTCCGCCTTGAGGCCGATTTCACCCTTAACCAGTTCGGGCCGGAAAACGGCGCAAAACCGGCGGGGCAGGAAGGCGCCGGATTACTGGTGCGCGACATTCTGGGCACACCGCGTGAAGCGGTGACCAAACCGGGGATTGAAGAATTACCGGCCGCATCAAATATGGTGATGAACAGCGTGCTGGCCACCGGCGACAAACCGCCGGTTCTGGCGCTGATTGCCCGTCAGGGCGTGCAGCAACCGTGGGGAAATACCGGTATCAGCATTGTGCGTAAGAGTTATCACACGCTCACCACGCCTGCGCATTTTTCATTACGCCTGACCCGCACGGATAACAGCTTTGATGTCGCTTACGCGCCGCAGGGCAGCGACCAGTGGATCAGTCAGTCCGTCGCAGGCGCTGACCGCGTGACGCAACTGGATAATACCGGTTATTACGTCGGGTTCTTCGCATCACGTAATGCCAGCATCACAGTGAATCACGCGAAACTGACCCTTGATGAAGCGCATACCCATGCCTCCATGCCGTATGTGACACCGTCACTTAAAGCGCGTGTGGAAGTGATGTCCTCACCGCTGATCACCCGGCGCGACAGCGTGATCCAGTGGCGTACCAACGGTGATGGTCAGTTACAGATTGAGCAGGATGGCAAACCTTTACTGCGCCAGACCGCCGTACGCGCCGGTGAGGTGATGACCGTGCCATTCCACGCGCAGCAGCCTGTCACACCGTTACAGATAACCTTTACACCGGATAAGGGCACACCGGTCACACTGGAATTCCCGCTCAACATGGCACTGGTGAGTAACCCTGATGAATTGCATGTGTCCCCGCAGGGCGAGGCCGGTAACGACGGTTCCGCGCAACATCCGCTGGATTTCGCCAGTGCAGTGAATCTGTTAGCACCTGGTGGCACATTATGGCTGGCGGAAGGGGAATATCCGGCGGCGGTCATACCGGCAACGGCCAGCGGCACGGAGAAAAACCGTAAAACGTTGCGTGCGCAGGGCGATAACGTGGTGTTTAACGGGCTGAAACTTGACGCCAGCTTCTGGAATATTCAGGGCATTACCGTTACCCAAAAAAGCTTCCACATTGCCGGCAGCTACAACCATATCGATCGCGTGAAAGCTCATCACGCCGATGATACCGGCATTTGGGTCGCCTCACCGGACGGTATTGGCCGTGCATTGTGGGCCAGCCATAACCTGATCAGCCATTCAGAATCCTGGGGGAATCAGGATCCGGGACGCAAAAACGCCGACGGCTTCGCGGTAAAAATGCGCGTTGGCGACGGTAACCGGCTGGTGAATTGCTATTCCCATGACAACATCGACGACGGCTTCGACTTATTCAACAAGATTGAGGACGGTCCGAACGGCAGCGTGACGATTGAAAACAGCCTGTCGGTTCACAACGGCAGCAACGGTTTCAAACTGGGCGGCGAAGGCTTACCTGTTGCGCACGTTATCCGTCAAAGTGTGGCAGTTGAAAACGGCATGGATGGCTTCACCGACAACTTTAACCCCGGTGCGCTGGTGGTCGAAGGCAACCGCGCGGTGGACAACAAACGCTTCAACTTCCTGTTCCGCCCGTCCCCTTACACCACAGCTGATAAGCAGGGTACCTTCAAAGACAACCTTTCCCTGCGCACTTCGCCGGGGAAATATGATGATGCTGTGACCGGAAATGTGGACGACAGTAATTATTTTTATACCGGCCATAAAACGGTAAATAAACAGAGTAAAGATATTCAGCCCGGAGATTTTATTTCTTTGCGGCTGCCGGATCCGATAACCCGTCTTTCTGATGGTGGATTTAATTACGCTGACTTTCTGAAGAAAAAATGATTGCAGCGCAGTTAAAAAGCAATACCAATTTTAAATAAAATAATATTACTCAATATCTCTGGGATTTATAAAAATGAAAAAGTGCAGACTGATAATCTGCGGCTTACTGCTGGCCAGCGCCAGCACTCATGCCGTGACGATTGACCTTCGCCATGAATGGCTGGATGACAGTAAACAACATAAAGACCGTGCGATGGTATCGCACCGCTTCGCTAACGGGTTTGGTTTCTCTCTGGAAGCCAAATGGAAGTCCGGTGGCGACAACCCGAACAAACCCTTTAATAATCTGGTGGATAACGGTACTGAAAGCACCGTCAGTTATCAGTACAAGATTAGCCAGAAGGTGTTTATCCAACCCGGCTTCACACTGGAATCGAGTTCTGACAGCAGTATCTATAAACCCTTTTTGACCGCAGGGTATACGTTCGACAGCGGGATCTATTTTAATGCCCGTTATCGTTATGAATATACCCGTTACACTAAAGAAAATACCGAAGACCGTAAAACCAACCGCGGTGAAATCTGGTTAGGTTATCGGCTTGCCGACTGGCGCTTTGAATATAACTATATATATAAACACAGTGATCAAATTCTTTACGACAATGATAAATGGGATTACGAGCAGGATCTGAAAATCGCTTACAATATTAATAAGCAATGGACGCCATATGCCCAGATCGGTGATGTCTCCGTCAGAAAAACCACCGACGAAAGACAAACACGGTTCCGTTTAGGGATCCAGTATAACTTCTGATGTTTTCACAATTGGGTGAGATATCTGTCAGCCGGGCAGCAAATGCTGTCCGGCTATTTCCTCACTGAAATATAAACGAAACATATCAATAAGTGTTTTCAGGTTGACAATAATAGGTGCTCTGGGTAAATTGCACGAGCCGCAAGTAGCGGCCTTTATTAACTTTACATAAGAGACTAATGGACACTGTAACCAGTAGCTTGCCGGATGACGCTGATATAGCGTGCCGGAACAGTAAACATAAAATCGATTGTGATCATTTCACCGTTTGGGTGTGCCTCGCCAGAGCCTGATGCTCTCGTGTAATCCCACCTCGACCTGAATGTCACGGTCCCGAGGTGTGTTATGAAGTTCAAATCTACCCTTTTTTCTGATGTCAAAACACTGACATCCACTTTGCGTGTCCGCCCGTCCCGTGACAGGACGCTGGCTGCCCGTAAACAAGATGCGTCATCTATTTTTTCCTCTAAAATCAACAGGATTAACCACCGCGTTACCACGTGGCGGGTCAGTCCTGTCACCGGTCAGCTGGAACAACGCTGCATCGTTTCTGACTGCGAAGACCCACCTGGTCGGATTTACTCTCACTGATTCAACGTCAGCATTTCGCTGCGCTGAACATCGTCTTGACACATGTCTGACGGCTTTGGTCCTTTTATTATTCCTTTAATAAAACCCCGACGTCAGTTATGTATCAATAAACGACACATAAACGAATCCACTCTGTTTATAACCTTAATATTTGACGTTAAATAATTAAGGAAAATAAACGGCGGGGAATTCTGCGCGAAAATAATTAAATACCGATCACTGAAATAACGTGAAGGATTTCTGCTGTCTGAAAATAACAGACTGCGGTTTCATCTGCGCGTTATCCGGTGACAGGAGCATTACCATGACTGCACAAAACCAAAACATCGCAGAAAGAAAAAAACAGGCGCTCTCGATGCGCGCCGTTCAGGAAGCTAATAACGGGGTGGATGTTACCCTCATTAATGTTAACTCGACCCGCGAAGGCCTGACGCACCACAGCGCAGCGCAGCGTCTGGAGAAACAGGGGTATAACGAAGTGGCACATGACAAGCCACCTCACATGCTGGTTCAGCTGGTTAAGGCCTTCAATAATCCGTTTATTTATGTGCTCACCGTGCTGGCGATTATCAGCTTCTTCACTGATTTCTGGTTACCGCTGCGTGCGGGTGAAGAAACCGATCTGACGTCGGTTTACATCATTGGCGCGATGGTCGGCCTCAGCGGACTGGTGCGTTTCTGGCAGGAATATCGCTCTGCAAAATCTGCCGAAGCGCTGAAAGCGATGGTCCGCACTACAGCAACCGTGCTGCGTCGTGAGCTGCCAGGTAAAGAGGGCAAACTGTGTGAAATTCCGATGCGCCACCTGGTGGTGGGCGACATTGTGCAGCTCTATGCCGGGGATATGATCCCGGCAGATGTCCGGCTGCTTGAATCGCGGGATCTGTTCATCAGCCAGGCCGTGCTGACCGGCGAAGCCTTACCGGTCGAAAAGTACGACACGCTGGGCAACGTCGCACAGAAATCTGCGGATGAGATCGGAGCGGAAAACGAAAATCTGCTGGATATCCCGAACATCTGCTTTATGGGCACCAACGTGGTCAGCGGCACAGCATTAGCGGTGGTCGTCGCCACCGGACCGCGCACCTATTTCGGCTCGCTGGCAAAAGCGATTGTCGGCACCCGTGCGCAGACGGCCTTTGACCGCGGCGTGAACAGCGTCAGCTGGTTGCTGATCCGCTTCATGCTGGTGATGGTGCCGGTGGTGTTTCTCATTAACGGCATCATGAAAGGTGAATGGTGGGATGCCTTGCTGTTCGCGGTCGCGGTGGCCGTGGGCCTGACACCGGAAATGCTGCCAATGATCGTCAGCGCCAACCTGGCGAAGGCTGCGATGGCGATGGCAAAACGCAAGGTGGTGGTGAAGCGCCTGAATGCTATTCAGAACCTCGGCGCGATGGACGTCCTCTGTACCGATAAAACCGGCACGCTGACGCAGGATAAAATCATCCTCGAGCACCATATCAACACGCAAGGGCAGAAAGATGCCTCGGTGCTGGAACTGGCGTGGCTGAACAGCTATCACCAGAGCGGCATTAAAAATCTGATGGATCAGGCGGTTATCTGGTTCTCTGATAATACGCCGGGCTTTGTGAAACCGCAGGGTTACAGCAAGGTCGATGAAATGCCATTTGATTTCGTGCGCCGCCGCTTATCCGTGGTCGTCAAAGACCGCAACGCAAATCATCTGCTGGTATGTAAAGGCGCGGTGGAAGAAATGCTGAGGATTTCGACGCATATCTGTGAAAACGGCGATGTCGTGGAACTGACAGAAGCGCGGCGCGATGCGTTGCTGGAGATGTCAAATGACTACAACAAAGAGGGGTTCCGCGTACTGGTCGTCGCGTCCCGCGAAATCCGCCGCGCTGAGACAAAAAAACAGTATGGCGCTGACGACGAGCACGACCTGATCATCCGGGGATTCCTGACATTCCTGGATCCACCAAAAGAAACCGCCGGTCCGGCGATTGCCGCGATGCGCGATATCGGCGTGGCGGTGAAGGTGCTGACCGGGGATAACGCAGTTGTCACCAGCCGTATCTGCCGTCAGGTCGGACTAGAGCCAGGCGAACCGCTGCTGGGGCCACAGATTGAACGTCTCGATGACGCGTCGCTGCGTGAACGGGTCGAAGAACGCACTGTCTTTGCCAAACTGACGCCGTTACAAAAATCCCGCGTGCTGAAGGCCTTGCAGGCCAACGGGCATACGGTCGGATTTTTGGGTGACGGGATCAATGATGCCCCCGCGCTGCGTGATGCCGACGTCGGGATTTCCGTCGACAGCGGTACGGATATCGCGAAAGAATCCGCCGACATCATCCTGCTGGAGAAAAGCCTGATGGTACTGGAAGAGGGCGTTCTGAAAGGGCGCGAGACGTTTGGCAATATCATGAAGTACCTGAACATGACCGCCAGTTCTAACTTCGGCAACGTGTTTTCGGTGCTGGTCGCCAGTGCGTTTATTCCGTTCCTGCCGATGCTGGCTATTCAGTTGCTGCTGCAAAATCTGATGTACGACATCTCCCAGCTGGCGCTGCCGTGGGACAAAATCGACAAAGAGTTCCTGAAAAAGCCGCGCAAGTGGGACGCAAAAAACATCGGCCGTTTCATGGTGTGGATTGGCCCGACCTCGTCGATTTTCGATATGACCACTTTTGCGCTGATGTGGTACGTGTTCAGCGCCAACAGTGAACATATGCAGACACTGTTCCAGTCCGGCTGGTTTGTAGAAGGATTGCTGTCGCAGACGCTGGTCGTCCACATGCTGCGCACGCAGAAAATACCGTTCATACAGAGCACCGCCGCCTGGCCGGTGATGCTGATGACCGGCCTGGTGATGGCGATCGGGATTTATGTGCCGTTTTCACCGCTCGGTCCGGTGGTCGGTTTGCAGGCGCTGCCTTGGGAATACTTCCCGTGGCTGGCCGGCACGCTGCTCGCCTACTGTTGTGTGGCGCAGGGCATGAAAACTTTCTATATCCGCCGTTTCAAACAGTGGTTCTGATTTAGTGACAAAAGGTGCCGTCGGGACGGCGGTACCTGCTTTTATCGTGCCTTTGCTTTTCGCATTTTATGCATCACAAAAACAACCCTGAAAAGGGGAATGACAATGATTATGACGACTCAATCCGGAACCTCACTGCTTATCCATCTGGCAGGCGCCATCGCGCTGCTGCTGTGGGGTTCTCACATGATTTCAACTGCGCTGCAGCGCGGATTTGGTACACCGCTGCGTCACTGGATGGGACGGCATCTCACCAACCGCTGGATGGCGCTGCTCGCCGGTGTCGGGATAACCGGCCTGCTGCAAAGCAGCACCGCGGTCAGCCTGATGGCGACCTCATTTACTGCCGCCGGAACGCTGAGTCTGGCACCGGCGCTGGCGGTCATGCTGGGTGCGAATATCGGTTCGACACTGGTGGTTCAGCTGATGAGTTTCAACACCGAAATTGCCGTTCCGTTGCTGATACTGAGCGGGTTTGTGGTGTTTAAACTTCGTGATCACTCCGGTTTTGAAAGCGCAGGTTGCGCGCTGATAGGACTCGGCCAGATGCTGCTGGCGCTCGGCATGCTCAGCGCCACGCTGGGAGATATCGAAACCACGCCGGTATTTCACGCGGTGATGCAGGGGCTGGAAGGCGATACGCTGATTGCGTTAATGGTCGCCATTATTCTCACGCTGATTTGTCACTCCAGCGTGGCGGTCATTTTGCTGATTGCCTCGCTCGCTGCCACCGGCGTGATGACACCTGCCACCGCGATGGTGCTGGTGCTGGGGGCGAATATCGGCGGGGCGCTGCCACCGGTGCTGAACGCCGGTTCGGCGGTGGCGCGTCGCCTGCCACTGGGTAATCTGCTGGTACGCGGCGCGGGATGCGTGGTGTCACTGGCGCTGATGCCACTGCTCGGCAAGCTGGCCGCCGGCCTGGCACTGACCACGCCACAACTGGTGGTGATGTTTCATACCGCGTTCAGTGCCATTTTAGCCGTTATCTTTATCGGTCTGACCGGTCCGCTGGCGCGCGCACTGGAGAGGTACTCACCGGAGGAAGAACGTCCGGCGGATCCGGGGATGCCGATGTATCTCGACGAAGCGGGGCTGGATATCGCCTACATCGGACTGGCCAACTCCGTGCGCGAATCCCTGCGTGTGGCAGATATGCTGAACGTTATGCTCGACCGCCTGCGTGCGCTGTTTGCCACGCCGGATCCGCTGAAGGCAGCCGAAATCCGACAGACCGATCAGTCGCTCGACGGGCTGAGTGCGGCGATACGCGCCTATCTGGCGGATATCGGGCAGGAAGGACTGAGCGATGCTGACGCCGACCGCGCGCAGGAGATCCTGATGTTTGTCATTAACATTGAGCACGCCGCCGACATTCTTTCCAGCAGCCTGACGCAACTGGCGACCCGTCGTGGACAGCGCGGTGAGCAGTTCAGCGAATTCGAGCTGCAAAATATCGGCCTGCTACACACGGAAATCCTGGTGAGTCTGCGTCTGGCAATCACCGCATTTCTTGGCGAGGATTTACCGGCAGCGCATCAGCTGGTGGCGCGCAAAGAGGTTGTCCGCCAGATTGAAGCCACCGCCAGCCGCGAGCACTTCAGAAAGCTGCGCGACGATAAAAATGCCTGGGCGGAATCCGGCGACATTTTTCAGCGCGTTTTGCGTGATTACCGGCGTGTGCATCATCACATTGCAGCCATTGCCTACCCGGTGTCTGACCGTCTGAGCGACGAAGAAATCATCACCGGGGAAGAAAGGACAGATGCCTGAGTGACATTGTCACGTTTATCGGGATTTTCTGAGAATACCCTGCACCGGCGGGCTTGTGGATAAATCTGATTATCCCGCCGGTGCCCTGATAAGAGACTATATTTGTTAATTCGAAATTGTTCATCGTGAACAAGGTATCAGATACAACTATTAGAAAATAAGAAAACGCCCGAGGGTTTTCAGCGCAATGACGCGTTGTGTCGTAACTTATCAGCAGGAGAATCACCTTGACCTCAGAAATTCAGGAAAATACCACCGAAACACCGCTACTTCCGCACCCGGACAGTCAACAGTACGCCTTCTTTTTCGATGTCGATGGCACGCTCGCCGAAATTCGCGACGAGCCCGACGCGGTGTCCATTCCCTTCGAAGTTCGCCAGCATTTACAGGCGTTATTTACCGCTTCGTCCGGCGCGCTGGCGCTGATTTCCGGCCGTCCGGTTGAACAACTGGACCAACTGCTTGCGCCATTAATTCTGCCAGCCGCTGGTGTGCACGGTGCAGAAATGCGTGACGGCGAAGGACAGTTTCACCGCGTGACCTTACCGGCGCAGATGGCGAAAGACGTAGAAGAAACGCTCGCCGCCGCGATGGAAAAGCTGCCCGGCACCTTACTGGAAGTGAAAGGGATGGCTTTCGCATTACATTACCGTCAGGCCATGCTGCATCAGCAACACGTGCTTGAACTGGCAGAATCTGTCGTCGCAAAATACCCAGAACTGGTGCTGCAGCCGGGAAAATGCGTGATTGAAATCAAGCCCCGCGGCAAAGACAAAGGCGCGGCGATTTACGATTTCATGCAGCAACCTCCGTTTGCCGGACGCCTGCCAGTGTTTGTCGGTGACGATCTGACTGACGAAAAGGGTTTTGAAGTTGTTAACGCACTGAAAGGTATCTCGGTCAAAGTCGGAGAAGGTTCAAGTCTTGCGAAATACCGCGTGCGTCACGTTCGCGACGTTTATCAATGGCTGGCGACGTTACAACGTCACACCACATCATCTTCATTAACTTATACAAAGGAGTCACACTCATGAGCCGCCTGGTTGTTGTATCTAACCGTATTGCTATTCCTGACGGGTCGAAGTCCGCAGGCGGGCTGGCCGTTGGGATCCTTGACGCACTGAAAAATACTTCCGGCCTGTGGTTTGGATGGAATGGCGAAATCAGCGAGATTTCGGGCGAAGAAGAAGATGAACTGAGTGTGGTGGAAGATGACGGCATCACTTACGCCTCCGTTCCGCTGGATCAGAACGATTACGATCTGTATTACTGTCAGTTTTCCAATGCGGTACTCTGGCCAGCGCTTCATTACCGCACCGATCTGGTCGATTTCCAGCGTGAAGCCTGGGACGGTTACTGCCGCGTCAATGATCTGCTGGCGAAAAGATTGCTGCCGCTGATTAAAGAAGACGACATCCTGTGGATCCACGATTACCACCTGCTGCCTTTTGCTGCTGCGTTACGCAAACTGGGCGTGAAAAATCGCCTCGGTTTCTTCCTGCATATTCCGTTCCCGACGCCTGAAATTTTTAACGCGGTACCGACGCATGATGAGCTGATCAAAATGATGAGCGAATACGATCTGCTCGGCTTCCAGACCGAAAGCGATCGTCAGGCGTTTCTCGATAATCTGAGCCAGCTGACGGCGCTGGAACAAACCGCTTCCGGCACCCATCAGGCGTTCGGCAATACCTTTACGACCGGTGTGTATCCAATCAGCATTGCGCCAGAAAGTATTAAAGAGATGGCAGAAGGGCCGCTGCCGCCGAAAATGGCCGCCATTGAACGCGAACTTCGTGAAGCGCAGAATATTATTTCCTGTGAGCGACTGGATTACACCAAAGGGCTGCCGGAGCGTTTTCTGGCCTTTGAAGCGTTGCTGGAAAAATTCCCGCAGCATCGTGGCAAAGTGCGTTATACCCAGATTGCGCCTACCTCGCGTGGCGATGTGCAGGCCTATCAGGAACTGCGTCATCAGCTGGAAACCGAAGTCGGACGCATCAACGGTAAATACGGCAGCATGAATCAGACGCCGCTGTTCTATCTCAACCAGCATTTCCAGCGCAGTCTGCTGATGAAACTGTTCCGTCTGACCGACGTCGGGCTGGTGACGCCGCTGCGTGATGGCATGAATCTGGTGGCGAAGGAGTATGTCGCGGCGCAGGATCCGGCCGACCCCGGCGTACTGGTGCTTTCACAATTCGCAGGGGCGGCGAATGAACTGACCTCGGCACTGATTGTCAATCCTTATGACCGTGATGATGTGGCGGCGGCGCTGGATAAAGCCCTGACCATGCCGCTGGCCGAACGTCAGGCGCGCTACAACGATATGATGAACGTGCTGACGAAAAATGATATCGCGAACTGGGGTGACACCTATTTGCGTGATCTGAACAATCTGACGCCGCACGGCGGAAAATAAAACGCCCTTGCGTGGCGTCTTAAAACCCACAGTCCTCAAATAAAAAGGCTCGCTTATGCTAAATGAGAAACACCAGACGAAGGAGATCGCAGCACTGGAAGGCGAAGAGTTTCGTCTGAGCGAACTCGAGCCCATTGAGCTGATCCTTGACCGAATGATGGACGCCGAGCCGGAACCCGAGATGATCGAAGGGCTGCCGCCTTCCGATGCGTTGACGCCTGCCGACCGTTATATGGAACTGTTCACCAGCGTCCAGTCCTCATCCCTTTTTGCCGACAGCAAAACCTTTCCTGACTGTCCGCCCAAAATGGATCCGCTAGATATCCTGCTGCGCTACCGCCGGATAAAAAACCATCCGGGCTTTAACCTGAAACGCTTTGTCGAGGCGCATTTCTTGCTGCCGGAACCGCACGGTGATGAATATGTGTCTGATCCCGGTGACTCGCTGAAAGAGCACATCGACAAACTCTGGCCGGTGCTGACGCGCCAGCCGGAAGATCATGTTTCCTGGTCGTCACTGCTGCCCCTGCCACAGGCGTATGTGGTGCCGGGCGGGCGTTTTGGCGAAACCTACTACTGGGATTCGTATTTCACCATGCTGGGGCTGGCGGAAAGCGGGCGCAACGATTTGCTGCGCACCATGGCCGATAACTTTGCGTGGCTGATCGAGATTTACGGGCATATTCCTAACGGCAACCGCACGTATTATCTCAGCCGTTCGCAGCCACCGGTCTTTGCGCTGATGGTCGAACTGTTTGAAGAGGACGGTGTGCGCGGCGCACGTCGTTATCTTGACCATCTGAAAATGGAATATGAATTCTGGATGGACGGTGCGGATTCACTGGCACCCAATCAGGCTTATCGACATGCGGTGTGTCTGCCGGACGGCACCTTGCTCAACCGTTACTGGGATGACAGGGATACGCCGCGTGATGAATCCTGGCGGGAAGATGTGGAAACCGCGAAACAATCGAGTCGCCCGGCCAGCGAAGTGTACCGTGACCTGCGCGCCGGCGCAGAATCGGGCTGGGATTACTCCTCGCGCTGGCTGCGTGATGGTCACCGGCTGGCCAGTATCCGCACCACGCAGTTTATTCCCATCGACCTGAATGCGTTTTTATTCAAACTTGAAAGCGCCATCGCCAATATTTCTGGTCTGAATAATGACCGGACCACCGAAGCGGAGTTCCGCCAGAAAGCTGAAACACGCCGCGAAGCCATCAACCGCTATTTATGGGACGAAGCTGAAGGGTGTTTCCGTGATTATGACTGGCACCGTCAGCAGCTGGCGCTGTTTTCCGCCGCCAGCGTGGTGCCGTTGTACGTCGGACTGGCGACGCATCATCAGGCCGTTCGTATTGCAGCCGCAGTTCAGACGCGTCTGCTTACTTCCGGCGGGCTGATGACCACGGAATACGAAACCGGCGAACAGTGGGACAAACCTAACGGCTGGGCACCTCTGCAATGGATGGCTATTCAGGGCTTCAAGCTGTATGGCAACGACGCGCTGGGTGACCTGATTGCCCGCAGCTGGCTGAAAACGGTAAATCAGTTTTATCAGCAGCATCATAAGCTTATCGAGAAATATCACATTTCCGGCAATGCGTCGTGCGAAGGTGGCGGCGGGGAATACCCGCTTCAGGACGGCTTCGGCTGGACCAACGGCGTTGTCCGCCGTCTGATTGGTTTGTACGGCGAAAACTACGACTGATCCGCGCTCCCATCAGCACTGTGACCCTGCTCCACCAGCCAGTCTTCAAAGGCGTGGTGGAGCAGGTTGATGTTTTATCTGGTGGGCTCAGCGCTGGCCTGAAATATCCGTTAGAGGCTGGGATATTTGCCGTCATCATCCACCAGATCCACGGCGGTCAGATACCAGCGGTGCTGCTGATACACCAGACGGTACTCATACGTCGGCGTGTAGTATTGCTGCGGGAACTTCGTCACCACCACCGCTGCGCCACCTTGGGTTTTCACCGACACGATTTTCTCTTTAGCCGGATCGTGCATCGGTTCAGAGCTGTAAGCGACAGGTTCGCCGACAAAATCGGGCAGGGTGTATTTCTTCAGCATCTCGCGGTAGGTTTTCTCTGCCATCGCTATGTTGTCAGCGGGCGTATGATCCGCTTTCGCCGCCATGGTCTGGTTATTCCAGCGCAGATAATCTGTCTGGAAGGCAACCACTATATCTGCCGGAGACGCCATCTCAGCCGCCTGCGCGGCACCAACTTTCAAACCCGGCCAGCACAAAAGCAGGCCAGTCAGTAAAGTCATGAAAATACGGGAACCGAAAGGAAGGATGCGCAAAATAAAGTCTCGCTGAGCAAAAGGATCAATGAAAGCATCATGATAGAGCAAAGCCTTGCTGCGGGAAACACAGCAAGGTGCAATTGAGCAGGCAATCTTATGATCCGGTTTCCCTGTACGCCGAACACCGATTTTAGCGTGTTTTTATTCCTGGCAACTCTTCGGAAAAACGCGCCGTAATCGCATCACGTTCGTAGCCCTGACGCTCAGTCAGAATGTGGTAGAGGTCGGGGCGACGGCCTGCCATCCAGCGCCTGCCGGTACTCATCGGAATAAGCGAAAGATCCAGTTCTGCACTCACCATGGCATCTGCCGCCACCCAGGTTTCTTCCACGATGCGGCCGTACGGGTCGATGATCATCGTGTTTCCTGTGCGGACTTCATCATCGTCAGCACCCACACCATTGCTGAACAAAATAAACATGCCGTTATCGTGCGCCCGCGACGGCAGCCAGCGCATCAGCCACTCACGGCCACTGGCGCCTTTAAAGGCAGCGGTAATTTCTTCCTGTCGCGTGGCGCGCTGCTGCCATAATTCCAGCGGAATAGGTTTCATGCCGTGCGGGCTGCGGGAATTTGTGCCGCCCGTCTGATGCGGGGCCAGTAAAATATCGGCCCCCAGCAGTGCCGTTGCACGGGCGTTTTCCACCAGATTGTTATCCCAGCAAATCAGGATCCCCACTTTTACGCCCCACGGCGTATCAAACACGGTATAGGCATCGCCGCAACTGATGGAAGGATGTTCAAAGGCGTGCATTTTGCGGTGTGTATGCACCGAACCGTCCGGCATACAGGCGGCGTAAGCGTTGTAAAGACGACCGTCATCACCGCGTTCAATAAAACCGGCACCAATCAGCATCTGATGTTTTACTGCCAGTTTTCGGATCAGGCGCACAGAAGAACCCGTCTCAACGGATTCGGCCAGCGCGGCGACGCCGTCGTTATCCAGTTTCGGAACATGCCAGTAACCCGTGATACACATCTCCGGGAACGCCAGAATTTGTACGCCGTTAATCGCCGCCTGTTGAATAAAACCTTCCATCATCATCAGATTATATTTTTTGTTTCCGGCCTGATGCTGAAACTGAACTACTGCCGTTTTAATCGATCCCGACATTGTCATTCTCCGTCGCGTTAAGGGGTGGCTTGCACTGGTAAGAGAGCTGGTATTAGAGCAATGCGGCTGATAACTTTATAATGAATAGTTTTCTTAATCTGATAACCAAACGGAATGCAAAAATGAATACGCGTTTGCTCAGCGCTTTTGTCACGCTCGCGCAGGAGGGGAATTACGCTGCGGCGGCGAATAATCTTTCCATCTCGCAACCGGCGCTGACCAAGCAGATCAATTTGCTCGAATCCCGGCTTAACGTGACGCTGTTCGACCGCGGCCGCCATGGCACTACGCTCACACCGGGCGGGCGACGACTTTTGCCCGAAGCGGAGAAAGTGCTGCGTCAGATGACGGCCTTTATGCAACACGCCGGTCAGGTGGAAAAGGGCGGAGAAGGGTTACTGGCGGCGGGATTCGGCCTGTCGAGTTTTACCTTTGCGCCGCAATGTATCGCCAGATTCAGGGCGGCGTATCCCGGCGTGGATATTGCGCTGGAAGATCTGCCTTCTGCCGTGCAATACGACATGCTGGAGAACGGGGAATTGCAGATTGGATTTGTGCGTGTGCCACCGGCTGCTCCGCTGAGTTATCACGCCTTGTTTGAAGATGAGATGGTGTTTGTGGTGCCCGCAGACGACGGAACCACGGTGGCAGGCTGGCTGAAACAGAAGCCGCTGCTGCGTTTATATCCCGATCGCGGGCGCGGGCTGAACACACAAACCGACCGCTTTCTCGATGAAAACCAGCTTTACACGTCTTCCGTCCAACAGTCCGAAGATATCCAGACGATTGTCGCACTGGTCATGGCCGGTGTCGGTGTCGCGCTGCTGCCAAAAAGCGTCATGCACATTGCGCCGCCCGGCCTGAAGACGCTGCCGCTGAGTGGCAAAGCCACCCGCTGGCAGGTCGGGATCGCATGGGATCCGCGCAGTGCGGATTTAATCCGCGACAACTTTGTACGGATGGTGACTGAACTCACGGCGGACGCGGGCTGAAACGGTCGAAATGTTCAGAAAACAGAAAGCCAGAAAACGTGATCAGCCTTCCTTCAGGTAAATCCCCGGACGGGTGATCACCCAGGTGTAGTTCGGCTCGTTCACCGGCGTATAGCCAAACTTCTCATACAGCCAGGGTGCCGTGGAAGTAAACAGCGCCATCCTGCGCAGTCTGGCCGTGACCGGATGCGACTGAACACATTCAATCAGCCATGCCCCCAGATTTTTCCCCTGATATTCCTCCAGCACATACACATCGCACAGATAGGCAAAGGTGGCGTAATCAGTGATAAAGCGGGCGTAACCAATCTGTTTTTCACCGTCGAACAAGCTGAAGTTCAGGCTGTTTTCAGCGCCATCACGCACCGTTTGCTCGTCAATGCCCGGAGCCCAGCTTGAGCGGGTCAGATAGGCGTGGACGGCTGGAATATCCAGCAGGCTGATGTCGGTGGTTATCCGATAGGTTTCTTTAGTCCAGTTGCAGACATCTTTCAGTTTTGTCACGAGATCCTCACAAGTACGTTATAAAACAGGTTATTTTCTACCTTAGCGGTTATCTGTAAGAAATTCACGCCAGCTCCGCACTATAAAAAACAGGCTGGATGATGTATCCTGCATTGATTATTGGTATGCTGTATATAATTACAGTATAAGGAGCGAATCATGGCTGTTGAAACAAAGTTTGTTGTCGTCAGAAAAGGTGAAGAAAAAATGACATTTGCCAATAAGAAAGAAGCGGACGCTTACGACAAAATGCTCGATATGGCAGATGCTTTTACTGACTGGCTGTTGCAGAGCGAACTGGAAATTGATGAATCGCTGGCAGAAAACATTGCCCTGCGCCTGGCTGAGCAAAAAGATACCGTCCAGCACATCCTGCGTACCAGCAAGCTGCCGGAAGAAGAAGCCGTGAAAGCCCCTGTCGCGCAGACGGAAGAACCGGCGGTGACTGAAACTGAAGAAGCAGCGGAAGAAACGACTGAAGAAACCGCAGCAGCGCCAGCCCCTAAAAAAACCCGTGCGGTTAAAGCGGCCTGATTCGCTTTCTGCTCCCCGTAAAAAAACCGGCTTATCAGGCCGGTTTTTTTTGTCCTGCAAGAAGCAAAAGACGCTTATTTATGCTGTTTCGCGAACTCTTCTTTGGCTTTCTTCAGTTGCTGCTGGAAAGCGTCGTTGGTATGCAGCGTTGCCACAACCGCAGAACCGACGATCCGCGCCGCATCCACATCACTCTGCCAGTGGTATCCGCAAATCACGCGGCTCTGGCCTAAATCATAACCACGCTGCAGGATTTGATCCTGACGTTGCGGGTTGATTTCAGTCAGCACTAACGCCGTTGCCCAGCCAATAGACGTATGGCCGGAAGGATAAGAACCGTTTTTCGAAAGCTTATCCTGCTCGGTGGTATTACAGGTCGGGACGCCATAGAAGGCAAACGGGCGGATACGCATGTACTTCTCTTTCGCGCCACGCGTCGCCAGATCTCCGGCATCTTCAATCATATTGGTCAGCAGCTTGTGCAGTTCCGGCGTGTCTTTGGCAGTGATCGGTGAGCCAAACGCACCGGAGAAGGCATTCGCCACACCGCCTCCGCTCAGGTTTGCATCTTCAGCAGCCTGCTTGCCGCGCTCGGTTGAACGCAGCAGACGGCCTTGCTCATACATCGCCTGGTCATTGAGGAATGCAATGCTGCCCACAGCCGGTGGTGGTGGCAGCAGGGTCAGGCTATTGATCGCCTGGTCATTCTTTAAATAGTAGAGATCCGGCTTGGTGGTGGCATCGTTGCCGGTCAGGGCAAACGCATTAAATGAAACAAGTCCTGCGAGGCAAAAAGTGGTCAGTCTTTTCATGTTAGCTTCCTTACGTGCAGCTATTTTATTTTCATTACGAAATCATTTTCGTAACATTTCCTAACATCGGGTAGTAAAACAAAATAGGTGACAGAAAGTTGGTATGAGATCTCAAAACAAGAAATTCATAGCGGGCATGAATGTTTTACGGCTAAAAAATGGGCTTTTTTGCTGGAAAGCTGTAATGCGCGACGAAATTTGGTACAACATTTTCTCGGCCAACCCGACCGCTCATCCCAAAGAGGGAGATTGCTATGCCAGATAAATTGTCCGCTCAATGCCATTGTGGTGCCGTCATATTTAAGGTTGCCTTAACTGACGGTTTCAACGGCGTATTACGCTGTAACTGTTCATTTTGCCGTATGCGTGGCGCGGTCGTCGCCACTGCCGGTGAAGTTGAAATCACGCAAGGCAAGGATAAGCTGACGGAATATCGCTTTAACAGCGGTGAGGCCGCACATTTCTTCTGCTCGGTATGCGGCATTTATACCTTCCATCAGCGCCGCTCAAATCCCGAATTTTACGGTGTTAATGTCGCCTGCATCGAAGGCGTGTCACCTTTTGATTTCTCGCGGGTTCCGGTCAGCGATGGCATCAACCATCCGAAAGATGGCGGGAAGGGCGGTGTGGCGGGCTATGTTATTTATGAACCCAAAACTTCTGAATCTGACTCCTGATAATGATTTCTGACGCATAAGGAAACGCAATGAATTCTGATACTGCCTACACACTGGCCACTGTCCCGGCACCGGTCACTTACCCTCAGGTGCCCACGCCGGTGTTGTCGGATGAAACCATGAAAGCCCGGCTGAACAGCGTTCTGAGCGCCATGCAGCAACAGGGCTTATCGTCGCTGGTGATTTACGCCGATAAAGAACACGGCGGCAACTTCGAATATCTTTCCGGTTTTATCCCGCGTTTTGAAGAAGCTTTGCTGGTGGTCACCGCAGACGGCGAACTCACCTACATAATGGGCAACGAGAACCTGAAACTGGTGCCGCACGCCCGCAATGGCGGCAACTGTTTGCACGCGCCGGTATTTTCCCTTCCTAATCAGCCGATGAAACACCCTCAGCCGCTGGAAAATCTGCTGGCAACGGCGGGCGTGACAGCGTCACAAACCACCGGCGTCGCGGGCTGGAAATTGTTCTGTATCGATCCGCAAACCGATCAATACAGCTTTGATGTTCCGGCTTTTATTCTGGATGCCGTGCGCAGTGCAGCCGCAGGCAAAGAAAACGTGGTGAACGCCACCGGCCTGTTTATCGCACCGGAAAATGGCGTGCGGTGCATTAATAACGCCAATGAAGTCGCGTTTTATGAATACGGCGCGAATCTGGCATCGTCCTGTTTGCTGGGCGCACTCGACGCTATTGCTCCCGGAAAATCCGAGAAAGAAGTCGGTCAGTTGCTGGCAGGCGATGGTCAGCAGAACAATGTCATCATGATTGCCGCGACCGGTGACCGGTTTGCTCACGCCAGTCTTTATCCCTCGGACAAAGTCATCCGTTACGGGGATAAATTTTCACTGACCGTCGGTTATAAAGGGGGATTATCGAGTCGCGCCGCGTACGTCGTTGCCAGTGAGGAAGAGTTGCCGCAGGACGTCGCTGACTGGCTGCCGCGTCTGGCGATCCCTTATTATCATACGGTCGTCACGTGGCTGGAAAATTTGCATATCGGCATGCGCGGCGGCGATTTATACCGTCTGGTGCAAGAAACCCTTGAGCAGAAAACCTGGAACTGGCATCTCAATCCGGGGCATCTGGTGGCCGATGAGGAATGGCTTTGTTCGCCGGTTTATCCGGATTCCACCGTGCCACTGGCGAGCGGAATGCTGTTCCAGATAGACATAATTCCCTCGCTGCCCGGTTACGGTGGCAGCAGCATTGAAGACACCGTTGCGCTGGCGGATGAAACGTTGCGCCGTGAACTGGAAAGTCAGTATCCGCAGGTGTGGCAAAGGATGGTGGCACGCAAAAAATACCTGGCAGACGTGCTGAACATTCAGGTTTCTGACGATGTGATTTTGCTGTCGAACACCGTGGGGTATCTGCGCCCGTTCCTGCTGGATAAAACACGTGCGCTGGTGAAGGCTTAGAAGGTATAAAAGAAAAGGGAGGCAATTTGCCTCCCTTCAAAATGATGTCATCCGGCAAAGACCGGATCCGCGCTCAGACGATCAGACCGCCAGCCACTTTTTAGCGTCCACTTTCATTTTCGCTTCAAGTTCACTGCCACGGGTCGCAAATACGCGGCCGAGCGGGAAACCACTTTGCTCCAGCAGGTAAGCCAGCGCGGCATATTCACGCGGATATTTGGCGGCAATGCTTGAATCAATGTCAACCGGTCCCAGCGGGAAGGTGAACGTGCCCATATCGTAGACGCTCTGACGATGGAACAACTTCCAAACGCCATCTCTTTTCTCTGCCAGATCGTAGAAACGGTTGTGGCATTCGCAGCCGATATTCAGTTTTACATTTTCTGCGATGATCATCGCATTGGTTTCAAGAATTGCTTTGTCACCACGGTCGTTAAAGGTCACGACGGGTGCGCCAATCATATGTTTCGTGCGTAAATCCGAAGCGCCCATGCGCATGGAACCATCGACAAAACCGCTCGCCAGTCCTTCATACCAGGTGATTTCAATCGTGCCGTCTGCATGGAACAGATTACGCAATTGCTCCCATTCGCCCAGGTCGCGGTGCATCCAGCCATTCATCAGGTCGTTCAAAGCCTGACGATCTTGCAGTTGTTGAGTTTGCATTGTTGGGTTCCCTTTACGTTGATGTGTTCAGTTTGGACAGGGATTGGGTTAAACTCAAATATATAGATTTGACTGAACAATCATTTTTAATGATGAATGAGGCGACAATGGATCTCCGGCACTTACGTTATTTTGTGGCCGTTGCAGAAGAAGGGCATTTTGGCCGTGCCGCAGAGCGACTCAACATCGTGCAGCCCGCACTGAGTATGCAGATTAAAGCACTGGAAACCGAGCTGGGCGGTCCGCTGTTTATCCGCACCAGCCGTCGTGTCGAGCTCACCGAAGCGGGAATACTTCTCCTGACCGAAGCCAGGCTGACGCTGGAACAGGTGGAACATACACGACTCGCGGTAGAACGGGCGATGCGTGGTGAGACAGGGCGGGTGCGTGTAGGCTTTGCCGGTAACGCCATTTTCAGCGGCAAAATGATTGCTGATTTGCGCAGGTTCCGTAAAACCCATCCGGACGCGGAAGTTATTATTCAGGAAATCTCACCCCTGCAGCAGGTGGAAGCGATCCTCGCGGGACGAATCGATATCGGTTACACCCCGGATAACAGCACGACTTCTGATCCGCAAATCAGGGTGCAGGAGGCGGGAAACTGGGAAATGATGATAGCGCTGTGCGACGATCATCCCTTAGCCGCCCGTCCGCAACTGACCGTTGAAATGCTCGCCGGACAGCCGCTGGTACTGTACGACGCGCACGATACCCACGAAAATCTGACTGTTTTGCTGGCGCAAAAACTGGGAGAAGGATTTAACGTGGCACACCGTTCAAACAGCACGCTGAGCGTGCTGGCAATCGCCGCCGCCGGGTTGGGGCTGGCGCTGATCCCCTCGCCCCTGCAACAGGTGAATATTCCCGGACTCGTATACCGCAGCCTTAAAGCGCAAGAACTGACGGCGAATCTGGTCATGATCAGCCGGATGCAGGAGCCGGGAAATGCAGTGACCGCTTATCTGGCGATGGCAAACATGAAAAGCTGAACCATTGCCGTAACCGGTTATTTAATCTTTTTACCCTGACCATCCACAACCTCTTCACCGTCTTCTTTGGTAAACGCGCCACGTTGAGTATCAGGCAAAATGTCCAGCACCACTTCAGACGGGCGGCACAGTCGGGTTCCCAGCGGTGTCACCACGATCGGACGATTAATCAGAATGGGATGCTGCAACATAAAACTCATCAGCTGATCGCCGGTGAAGATATCCTCAGCCAGTCCGAGTTGCTCATAAGGCTCAACGTTCTTACGCAGCAACTGCCGCGGGGTAATACCCATATCTGCAAGCAACGTAGCCAGTTCCTCACGGGATGGCGGCGTTTCCAGATACAGAATAACGGTGGGTTCAGTGCCGCTGTTGCGGATCATTTCCAGCGTATTACGAGACGTACCGCATGCCGGGTTGTGATAGATAGTGATCAAGCTCATAGGATATCTCATTAGAAAGTGACTGATAGCCGCAACGCCAGCGCAGCAAGCGTGACGAACAGCACCGGAATAGTCATCACCATGCCCACCCGAAAGTAATATCCCCAGGTGATTTTGATATTTTTCTGCGACAAAACGTGCAGCCACAGCAACGTTGCCAGACTGCCAATGGGCGTGATTTTTGGCCCAAGATCGCTGCCGATCACATTGGCGTATATCAGCGCTTCTCTGATCACGCCGGTCGCGGTGCTGCCATCAACAGACAGCGCGCCGATGAGAACAGTGGGCATATTGTTCATCACGGATGACAGGAAAGCCGTCAGGAAACCCGTTCCCAGAGTGGCGACCCATAAACCCTGATCTGAAAGATGATTTAACAGGGAAGAAAGATAGTGGGTCAGCCCGGCGTTGCGTAATCCGTAGACCACCAGATACATGCCCAGCGAGAAAATCACGATTTGCCAGGGCGCGCCACGCAATACTTTGCTGGTGTTAATCGCATGACCTTTCCTCGCAACAGCCAGCAGAAGCAGGGCACCCGCGGCAGCGACCAGACTGACCGGCACACCCAGCGGCTCCAGGGCAAAGAATCCCACCAGAAGCAAAACCAGAACCAACCAGCCGGTTTTAAAGGTTCCGGCATCACGGATAGCGGCTTTCGGCTCCTTTAACAGAGCGACATCGTAAACAGCCGGAATGTCTTTGCGGAAAAACAGATGCAGCATGCCCAGCGTTGCCGCGACAGACGCCAGATTGACCGGCACCATTACGGCGGCATATTCAGAGAATCCGAGTTTAAAGAAATCCGCCGAGACGATATTGACCAGATTCGAGACAATCAGCGGCAGGCTGGCAGCATCGGCAATAAACCCTGCGGCCATAACAAAAGCTAACGTTGCCCGCTGACTGAATCCCAGTGCCATCAACATCGCAATGACGATGGGGGTCAGAATAAGCGCGGCACCATCGTTAGCGAACAGTGCAGCAACCATCGCGCCCAGCAGGACAATCCAGGTAAAAAGTAATCGTCCCCGGCCATTGCCCCGGCGGGCGACATGCAGCGCGGCCCACTCAAAAAAACCTGACTCATCGAGCAACAGACTGATGATGATCACGGCGATAAAGGTGGCGGTCGCATTCCAGACAATCTGCCATACCACCGGAATATCGGCCGGGTGAACGACACCTGTCAGCAATGCCAGACCGGCGCCCAGCGCAGCGCTCCAGCCAATTCCCAGTCCCCGTGGTTGCCAGATAACCAGAATGAGGGTGAATACAAAAATAGCACCAGCCAGTAGCATCAGAAACCCCTGACACATTCACTATGGTGAATGTGAATACATGTTTTAACAAGAAGTGGGCGATGTATTGTCGAGCTTTTTGCGCACATTCTCTCTTTCACAATTCCACGCTGAATCAATAATGGCCGCAGCCCAGGCCGGCATATGGGGGGACAAGCGGTAATGCACCCATTTTCCTTCCCGGCGATCGATAACCATCCCGGACTCTCGCAACATCGCCATATGACGGGAGATTTTCGGCTGAGATTCCGCCGTTGCTGCGCAAATATCACAGACACACAGCTCACCGGATTCACGCAGAAGCATCACGATGGCCGAGCGGGTTTCATCGGAGAGCAGTTTAAAAAGCTGGACAGGTTGTAACATACAGAACCTCGCTTAAAATTATTTATACATATGTTATTTCATATATGTTAGGTTTTAAAGCATAACTTACCCCATAGAGAATTTTTATGACGCAGTGTCCTGCAATCGAACGGCAATACTTTGATGAGGCTATTGCCAGCAAACTTCTGAGTGGTGATGCAACCATGCCACGCATTCTCATCCTCTACGGCTCAGTACGGGAGCGTTCTTACAGCCGTTTCGCCGCTGAAGAGGCGGGGCGGTTGCTGGAAGAAATGGGAGCAGAAGTGAAAATCTTTAATCCTTCAGGTTTGCCGCTGCCGGATGATGCGCCGGATACCCATCCGAAAGTGCTCGAACTTCGCGAGCTGGTCCGGTGGTGCGACGGAATGATCTGGAGTTCTCCGGAAAGACACGGCGCCATGAGTTCAGTGATGAAAGCGCAGATCGACTGGATACCGCTGAGTGATGGCGCGGTGCGCCCGTCGCAGGGTAAGACGCTGGCGGTGATGCAGGTCAGCGGCGGGTCGCAATCATTTAATACGGTGAATCAGATGCGGATACTGGGCCGCTGGATGCGGATGTTCACTATCCCCAATCAGTCATCGGTGCCCAAGGCATGGCAGGAATTTGACGATGAAGGGCGCATGAGACCCTCGGCCTGGTATGACCGCATCGCAGATGTCGCCGAGGAGTTGTTCAAAATCACATTGCTTCTGAAAGGGCATTCCGCTTATCTTGCCGACCGCTACAGCGAAAGGAAAGAAAGCCATCAGTCACTGTCCGAACGGGTTAATCAGGAAAAAATCTGATTTTCAGCGGTTTAAATGCAGTAAGGCTTCCTGCATGGGCTGGCTGGAAATCATGACCATTTCTCTCTCCTTTATGGGAAAATAATCTGTTTAAAAATAAAAGGGGAATGGTTATTGGCATAAACCGACAGGGTGTAGATGCCATATTCTCTTGGCTTAAGCGTCAGCCGGACTCCGCCTTTATCCGCGAGGTCAGAGTTATGCGGGTAAATAATTAAGGCGTCCGGAGTGCGGTGTATTACCGCGCTTTCCGGGCTGACATTAATAATATCGTTGTCGTTGACGAAATCTCCTTTAAAGATAATACGGTCAGTTTCTCATTCTTAAAAGGATAAGCAATAATCAGCGGTGATTCGGTATCGCTGCGCAGATACTTTTCGTAGAAAAGAGATGGCGCAGGGGGCCAACCGGGCGGCAAAAACACAGGTTGCATTGTCGGTTAGTGGTTATTCCGGCCCACAAGGCGGTGATGACGGCACGCATGCTGGCACCATCTGGTTCGCCTGGGCGTTTGGCACCGAGCGGGTGATTGCCGAAGTTAGGCATTTCGAGGGAGAGTGTGAAGAAGTGATCCGTCAGGCCGCGCTTTTTTCCCTGGAACGTCTTGCGTCCCTGCTGGCCTGACGATAACCCGTCGTCCTGACGGGTTTCTTGTCAAAGAAAAATCGGTGCAAGGTTTAACGGGTTTTGCTGGCCGGAGCGGACTCAGCAATTGTCGTTAACTTCTGATCGGTATTCTTTTCTTCCTGCAAGGTTTCTTCCAGAAGTTTTGCCGCCTGGGTATAACCCAATTTTTTCGCCAGCGCAGCCAGCGTACCGTAAGTGGCGATCTCGTAATGCTCGACTTTTTGCGCCGCGCCGATCAGCCCTGCATCAAGAACTTCACCTTTCTCCACAGAATCAATCAGTTCCTGCGCTTCTTCCACCAGCCCTTCCATGGCATGGCACTTCATGCGTTTAATGCGTATCTCGTCGGAAGATTCCACTACCTGATCTAAGCGATCAATTTGTCCCTGAGTTTCTTCCAGATGCGCTTTAAACGCTTCGACGAGTTTAGGATCGGTTGCTGCACGGGCCATTTTTGGCAGCGCCTTGGTAATTTGACGCTCGGCGCTGTAAACATCAGATAAATCATGAATAAAGAGTTCTTTCAGATTTGTAATAGACATTTCATTCTCCTTGAGGTCAGTTTAAATACCTCCATCAGCTTAGCCTCTCTCAATAAACAGATATAACATTGAGATTTTTCTTAATATAATTTAATAAAGACACCTAAGCTCATGAATTCTGGAAATTATGTATTCAACCTGCGCCAATCGAGTTTTCCATATAATTCATCGTTGACACCCAAATTGCCTGTACTAGACTGAATACCAGACTATTTATAAGCGCTTAAAAAGGAGATACAAATGAAAAGAATAATTCTGGCTTGCATATTAATGTTATCTGGCTTGCCTGCATATTCCGCTCCCGGAGGCGGATTCGAGGCTTCGGAAACACCACCGCCAGCTCACAAACAGGATAGTGGGATCAAAGGTTCGGAAGATGCCAAAGAGTCTACGATTAAGAGGGTCATTAATAATGACAAAAATACCTGGGTAACTCTTGAAGGTAATATCATTAAAAAGACCGGAGAAGAACATTATACTTTCCGTGACAAAACCGGGATTATACCGATAATCCTAAAAGACGATAAATGGGATGGACAGAAGGTCACTCCTAAAGATCTCGTGAGCATCAGTGGTCGCCTTACAAAAGAAAAAGGGCAAAACGTCATTCAGGTTGAACATATTCGAATTCAGTAATTTTTCAATGGCTTTACCTGGCTTATCAAGAATTAACGCTAAATTGAGATAATCCGCACAGGGAGCATCTCAATTTAGCGGTTATGTTTATGATTCTCTCCTGAGAAACGTCATAACCACGGCCAGCCATATCCCGGCTGAATCTGCAAAGTTCTGTGGAGAGCGCCTCCCTGAAAGACCGGACTTTTGGGAAAAATCCATAACTGCTCCGCTTTTCGTGACAGAAACTATACTTGATTTTCATTGAGATAGTGATACTGGCAGGAGAGTAAATGACCCAAAATACCCGGCACTTTTCGTTAAAACTACTGACGATTAATACGCATAAGGGCTTCAATGCGTTTAATAAACGCTTCATTTTACCCGAGTTGCGCGACGCGGTACGCACCGTCAGCGCCGATATCGTCTGCCTGCAGGAAGTGATGGGCGCGCATGAAGTGCATTCACTGCAGGTGGAAAACTGGCCGGACAAAACTCATTACGAGTTTCTTGCTGACACCACATGGAACGATTTTGCCTACGGGCGCAACGCGGTCTACCCTGAAGGTCATCACGGTAATGCCATACTGTCTCGCTATCCAATTGAATCTTATGAGAATCGCGATGTGTCGGTCGCAGGTAGTGAGAACCGGGGCCTGTTGTACTGCCGCATAGTGCCTCCCCAGCTTGGGTATCCTGTCCATGTGATCTGCGTACATCTTGGCCTGCGCGAAGCGCACCGTCAGGCGCAACTCAACATACTTGCCGAATGGGTTAACGCTTTCCCGGAGGGAGAGCCCGTGCTGGTCGCGGGTGATTTCAACGACTGGCGGCAAAAGGCCAACCATCCGCTTAAAGCGCGGGCGGGCCTGGATGAGATTTTCACCCGCGCGAAAGGTCGCCCGGCACGCACTTTCCCGGTCAGTATGCCGCTACTGCGTCTCGACAGAATCTACGTGAAAAATGCCAATGCCAGCACGCCCGCCGCGCTGCCGCTGCGTAACTGGCGTCATCTGTCCGATCATGCCCCGTTAAGCGCGGAGATCCACCTATGAAACCAGCATGGCGGGAAGGGAATCATATCCAGCTTCTGGAAAATGGCGACGAATATTACCCGGCTTTATTCGACGCTATTGATAACGCTCAGAGTAAGGTGTTTCTCGAAACCTTTATCTGGTTTGAAGATAACGTGGGTCGCCGTTTGCATGCGGTGCTCCTGCGCGCCGCACGGCGTGGTGTCGACGTTCAGGTGCTGCTAGACGGGTACGGCTCGCATGGCCTGAGCGATAGTTTCGTCAGCGAACTGACTTCGGCAGGGGTGGCGTTTCGCTATTACGACCCGCGGCGGCCACTGTTCGGTATGCGCACCAATCTGTTCCGGCGTATGCACCGTAAAATTGTTGTCATCGATAACAAGGTGGCGTTTGTCGGCGGGATTAATTACTCCGCCGAGCACATGTCCGACTACGGCCCCGAGGCCAAACAGGACTACGCCGTGCAGGTAGAAGGCCCGGTGGTGGATGACATTCTTAAGTTTGAGTTGGAAAACCTGCCCGATCATGCGCAAACCCGCCGATGGTGGCAGCAACGTCGCCGCTATCATGCGGCCGAAAATCGTCATCCCGGCGAGGCACAGGCGCTATTTGTCTGGCGCGATAACGACGATCACAGTGATGATATTGAGCGTCACTATCTGAAAATGCTGTCCAGCGCCAGGCGCGAAGTGATTATCGCTAATGCCTATTTCTTTCCTGGCTACCGTCTGCTGCACGCCATGCGTAATGCGGCCCGACGGGGGGTACAGGTGAAACTCATTGTGCAGGGTGAACCGGATATGCTGATTGTCAAAGTCGGTGCGGAGCTGCTCTACAACTATCTGCTGAAAGGCGGGGTGCAGGTGTATGAATATCGGCGTCGTCCGTTGCATGGCAAGGTCGCACTGATGGACGCTCACTGGGCGACTGTCGGCTCGAGCAATCTCGATCCGTTAAGCTTGTCCCTCAATCTTGAGGCCAATCTCATTATCCATGACCGCGCGTTTAACCAGACGCTGCGGGAGAATCTCCACGGCATTATTGCCAATGACTGCCAGCGTGTGGATGAAGCCATGGCCCCGAAACGCACCTGGTGGAACCTGGCGAAAAACGTGGTGGTGTTCCACTTCCTGCGTAAATTCCCTGCAATGGTCGGCTGGCTACCGGCACACACACCAAGGCTTTCTCTGGTAACGGCACCGGTACAACCCGAAATTGAAATGCAGGATCGGATGACGTCAGAAAAATCGGAGGTAAAAACCTGATGTCCACACCACATCCAAAGTGGCGTCTCGCGAAAAAAATCCTCACCGGTATTTTCTTTATCGCCATAGCCGTACTGCTGGTGGTTTATGCCCGCACGGTCAACTGGGAAGACGTGTGGAAGGTCATTCGTCATTACAACCGCACGTCACTGCTGATGTCTGTGGCGCTCGTGATCCTTAGCTATCTGCTGTATGGCTGTTACGATCTGCTCGCACGCGCTTATTGCGGACACAAACTCGCGGCACGTCAGGTGATGCTGGTGTCATTTATCTGCTACGCCTTTAACCTCACGCTCAGTACCTGGGTTGGCGGAATTGGTATGCGATACCGGCTTTACTCGCGTCTGGGTCTGCATGGCGGCACGATCACGCGCATCTTCTCACTGAGCATAACTACAAACTGGCTTGGCTATATTTTGCTGGGCGGGATCATCTTCACCTCCGGTGTAGTAGAACTGCCTTCGCACTGGTATATCGACGCCGGTACATTGCGCATTGTTGGCATTGGACTGCTGGCGATGGTGGCGGTTTACGTGTGGTGCTGCGCCTTTGCTAAATACCGTCACATGACGGTTAAAGGGCAAAAACTTGTGCTGCCGTCATTTAAATTCGCGCTGGCCCAGATGGTAATTTCAAGTGCCAACTGGATGGCCATGGGGGCGATAATCTGGCTGTTGCTTGGTCAGGATATGAACTATTTCTTTGTACTGGGAGTGCTGTTAGTCAGCAGTATCGCCGGGGTGATTGTGCATATCCCGGCGGGGATCGGCGTGCTGGAAGCGGTGTTTATCGCGCTGCTGGCCGCAGAACATACTTCGCAGGGCACGATTATCGCCGCGCTGCTGGCCAATCGCTTGCTCTACTACTTCCTGCCGTTGCTGCTGGCTCTGGTGTGTTATTTGCTACTGGAGAGCAGGGCGAAGAAATTGCGGGCTAAGAACGCAGAGGCAATGGCCAAATGAGGCTGCTGACAATGGTTTAGGTGCATTAGCGTTTTGGAGTAACCATTATAAACTAGCCAAAAAGTGACATTATCAAATGGGACTTACACATTCTGTCTATCCCAGTTTAAAATGTCATCCTCAGGTCCAAACACGACATTATCGCTTTGCGCTACATATTCGGTGCGCATAATCATGATTATGTTAAATAGGATATCAGATGCGTACTCACAGCTTCTGATTAGTGTTGAACAAAGGGTCTGCTTGCAAAACGGAAATTATAATTCATACATCAGGCCGCCTTTATTCATCAGTATGCCGGGTGTAATTCCGATGGCTTCTTTATAAGTCGTCATTTCTGCAGTCTGCTCAATGTATTTTTTAAAATGAGGTGTCTTACGATGGGCCTGATAAGCCTCTTCGCTGGCGTATATTTCATAGAAATACCAGCGTTCAGGATTCGCTTTATCGATAGCGGCATACATGGCCAGAACGCCCTCTTCCAGCTTAATAGACTGCGCCATCTCGGGTAAAACGACATCGCGAAAAGCCTGCCCGAACTGTGGTTTTACATCAACGATGACAAAGTTATTTATTGTGTGATCGCTTTGCACAATCTGTTTATCTGCCAGAAATTGCGGTATCACATCAATTCTGCGCTTTTGGTTCGCCTCCAGAATATCAGGTGAATTGCGTAAAAATTCTTTATAGCTCGTTGAATTCAGATGTTTTCCGTATGCGTCGCTATCAGCGTAAATTTCAAATACATAAACAACTGACGGGTTTATTTTCTTTTTGGCGGAATACATTGCAAGGGTTCCAGATTCACCGGTAACCGACGCTCTGATATTCTTTTCAGCCAGGCTGTCGTATGCCTTATCTTTACCTTGCCGGATGCCGAGTTCAAAAATATTGAACACGGGTGGAACAGATAGTTTCTGTTCCTGAGCAATAACAGAACAGCTCAGAACCAGCAAAAGTGATAAAGAAACCCCGGCTTTCATAAACGACCCTCTCTTTTCGGCTGCATTAAAATTGGTGCCACTATTGCTGATAAGGCGCGTTAACCACGCCATCATCACATTCCATTTTCGTCACTCGGCTCACTGGTTGATTCGCAAAGGGGAGAGTCGCGGCGCTTGTTCAGACAGCGGCGGAACGATGCCATCAACCACATGGGGAACGTACGGTGCCTCCAGCGCTGCAATTTCTTCTGACGATAATGTCAGGTTAAGTGCTTCCACGGCGGTTGACAGGTGTTCCGCTTTAGTGGCACCGATGATGGGTGCGGTAATCACAGATTTAGACAGCAGCCATGCAAGCGCAACATGTGCACGAGGAACGCCCTGCCCGGCGGCAATCTGCGCCACAACCTCAACCACTTTCCGGTCCTGCTGTGCAGCGTTTTCATACATTTTCAGCGCAAAGGCGTCGTTCTGTGTCCGGTGAGTGGTTTCACTCCAGTCGCGTGTCAGCCTGCCGCGCGCCATCGGGCTCCAGGGAATAACACCCACGCCCTGATCCTCACATAGCGGCAGCATTTCCCGCTCTTCTTCCCGATACAGTAAATTGTATTGCGGTTGCATAGAGACAAAGCGCGTCCAGCCGTTACGCTCAGCAACATACTGCATCTTGGAAAAACGCCAGGCTTCCATTGAGGAGGCACCGATATAGCGCACTTTCCCGGCTTTCACCAAATCGTGAAGTGCTTCCATGGTTTCTTCAACAGGTGTGCCGTGATCAAAACGGTGAATCTGATACAGATCCACATAATCCATACCCAACCGGATCAGGCTGTCATCGATGGACTGAAACAGCGATTTTCGCGAGAGAAAACCGGTGTTTGGCGAGTTACGCCATGGGAAAAAAGCCTTAGTAGCGACAACGATTTCATCCCGATATGCCATATCGCGCAGCGCCCGACCGACAATTTCTTCTGAGCTTCCACCTGAATAAATATTAGCCGTATCAAAGAAATTAATTCCCGCCTCAAGTGCCTGACGTATCAATGGCCGGGACGCACTTTCATCAAGAGACCACGGCTGAGGAAGACGTTCTGGTTCGCCGTAACTCATGCATCCCAGACACAGTCGCGATACTTTCAGGCCACTTCGCCCCAGGTTTACATACTGCATAATCATCTCCCTGCATCGTTATTAAATGAAAATTGTGACGGCTGTTATTGCCAGTTTCCCACCATTTTCGGGATGAATTCACGAATCTCATATTCAGCGAGATTTGGGTGATAGGCGTCTTCTCTCAGAATAGCGTCCAGCTCTTCCCGACTTTCAGTATGAGCAATAATCACCCCTGCTCTTTCGCGATCGGA
Organism: Rahnella bonaserana; assembly: GCF_019049675.1. Lineage (GTDB taxonomy): Bacteria > Pseudomonadota > Gammaproteobacteria > Enterobacterales > Enterobacteriaceae > Rahnella > Rahnella bonaserana. Next base: position 111,036 of record NZ_JAFMOW010000064.1, read on the forward strand.
ATAGGGACCGATGAGAACAAACTTGCCTGCATTGAAATACTGCTGAAACCAGCTGACATGGCGCGTGAAAAGCGCCTCATGCTCCACAGCCGTGATATCGCCATTCACCGTAATATTGATGAGATACATTTTCCCTCTTCTCCTTTACACAGCCATTTTTAAAGCAGGGGCAGTTTGTTTAATCGCGGTAATCAGACGCGCGGCATGAACTTTAGCCAGTGTTTTCTGTTCGAGGACTTTAGCTTCATCACGTCCTGCGTAGCTCATCCCAAAGGTGTAGACCGGATCCTGCAAATCCAGATTGCACAGCAGTGCTGTGGTTTCAAACTGGGTCAGGTATTGCTGAATGTCGTGACCGAACAAACCTTCAGCGGAATACAGTCCCTCTGGTGCGCCGGCAGTAAAAGAAATGATCAGCTTTTTGCCCCCCAGTTTTGCAGCAGAACCATGAGCGAAACCATGAACAAAAACCTGATCAATCCATAATTTCATTAAGCCCGGCACTGAATACCAGGAAAAAGGAAACTGCCAGACAATCACATCGGCGTTGAGTAAGGCTTGCTGTTCCTGTGCCACGTTGATGTGATAGTCAGGATAAAGAGCATCAAGAAAGCGAATTTCGGCTTCGGGCAGCGCTGTTGCAACTTCACCCAGAATAGTGGCATTGCCAATGGACTCATTAATATTCGGGTGACCAGAAATAATCAGTACATTTTGCATTTTTGGCTTCCTTAACAGGGGTTTGTTAAACTGGACGTGAGTATAAACAACCCTGATTCTGTTTTTTAGAGCAGTAATAGCTCATACACTCTTAGCCAATAGCTAATAATCTAATTTTGTTTCCTCTTCTGGATGACGCCATGAACAATGTCATTTACAACCAAATCCGTATTTTCCAGAGCATCGCCCGTGAAGGCAGCATTACTGCTGCGGCCAGGAAACTTGAGATAACGCCACCTTCCGTGAGCAAAGCGCTAAAACTGCTTGAGCAACATATTGGCCACCCGCTTTTTGTGCGTACCACGCGGCGCATTGAGCTGACGGATGCGGGTGAACAGTTGTTGCAACAGACGTCGCGGGCTGTGGCGTCACTGGAAAGTGCGGTGGAAAGCATCAAAGACCTGAATCAGGAACCCTCCGGGCTGGTCCGAATTACGCTGTCGCGCTTTGCTTACCTGCTTATTCTAAAGCCCCTGATGGCAGAGTTTTGCAAGAGTTACCCCGGAATACAGCTTGAGATATCCGTCTATGACGGAACCGTGAACATGATTGATGAGCGCTTTGATTTGGGCATACGTTTCGGCGATATTCTGGAAGAGAGTGTCGTGGCCCGCCCGTTGATGAAACCTTTTCGTGAGGGTTTATATGCTTCTGCGGCCTATCTCGCAGAATACGGTACGCCAGAACTGCCGGCTGACTTACATCAGCATCAACTCATCGGCTATCGCTTTATCACCAATAACCGCATCCTCCCGCTGATGCTGGAAGACAAAGGTGAGCAATTAACCGTTGAGATGCCAGGGCAAATCATCAGCAATGATATTGATGTCATGGCAGATGGAATACGCAGCGGTCTGGGAATTGGCAGATTGTTTGAGCCGGTGTATGAATTGCAGCCCGATAAAGAGCAGTTTATCCCGGTGATGATGCCGTACTGGAAAACCTATCCACCGGTTTATCTTTACTATTTAAAAAGCACCGGCAAGGCGAAACGAGTCAAAGCGCTGATTGATTTTTTAATGATGAAAACCCCAAAATAGCTACCGACATAACCTGTTAAAGATCCCCATCAGTTGAAGCGCTAAACAGCCCGCAACAGTGTCATCAGACTGCACAGAGCGAAAAACGGGCGATGAGGTAACCCTTTCATGTCCGTCAAATCTGCTGCGATTCAGCATATGATGCTGCTCCAAAAAACAAAAGCACCTACCCGGCAGATGCTTTTGTAAAAATAATATGAATCAGACTTTGCCGAGCAGAATATTCAACATGCGGCGCAATGGTTCCGCCGCTCCCCACAACAGCTGATCGCCTACTGTCAGAACCGAATAGATAGGCTCATTGTTCAGAGACATTTTTTTGTAGCGACCGATACCCACCTGAAGCGAGCCGCTGATATAAGCCGGGGTCAATTTACTGACACTCTCATCCTTGTTATTGGGCACATAGTTAACCCATGGATGGGAATGCGTCACTAATTCTGCAAATTCTTTTTCACTGACTTCGCGCTTGAGCTTCAGGGTGATCGCAGCACTGTGACAGCGGATCACGCCGACCCGGATGCATAAACCATTAACCGGGATTGTACCGGGAGACAGGCTCAGAATTTTGTTCGTTTCAGCCTCACCTTTCCATTCTTCACGGCTGTTGCCATCGCCTAAATCGCTGTCAATCCACGGAATGATGCTGCCCATTAAAGGCGCGCCGAAGTTCTGAGTCGGCATGTCAGCGCTGTTAATCAGTTCACTGACCTTATTGACTAACGGAAGCACTGAACCTGAGGATGTCAGCTCTTCGGAGGACAAATGGTTGCTTATGTAAGCGCTTTGCGTAATTAATTCCCGTACATACTGCGCTCCGGCACCCGATGCAGACTGATAGGTCATCACACTCATCCATTCAATGAGATCGGCCTTTATCAACCCAGCGAGTCCCATAAGACTTAACGTGATGGAACAGTTGCCGCCGACAAAAAGTTTAATCCCCTCTTTGACTGCACGATCAATATTTGTGCGGTTAACCGGGTCGAGAATAATGCAGGCTTTCTCATCCATCCGCAGTGCTGAGGCTGCGTCAATCCAGTAGCCTTTCCAGCCATGGTTAATCAGCGCAGGATATATTGCTTTAGTATAATCCCCGCCCTGACAGGTGATAATGATGTCCATTTCAGCCAGGGCACTAATCGAATTAGCATCTTTTAAGGTATAGCTTACGCCCCCTATGACAGGACCGGCGGCGCCCGCACTGGAAGTGCTGTAAAAATGTGCAGAAATGTCGTCAAAATCCCTCTCTTCGACCATTCGCTGCAGCAAAACAGAACCTACCATTCCTCGCCAACCCACAATGCCAATTTGCTTCATTTGCTTAACCTTAACAACGTTATAAGAATGTTAACTATTTTCGCGGTGAGTTATATCTCATCCCTAAATCAAGGTCATTACGAATTGCATCAGGTTTTAATATTATTAAAATCTTTCAATAAGCGATCAAAGATAGAAGGAGCTGTTATTGATGCCATGGGTACCGGATACCGCCCGCTCAATACCGCTGGGTCTCAGGATTGTCACTTACCGGTGAAGCCTTAAAATCGTTTCGGTTACTCTCCTGAGCATCAGGCTCGTGCAGGCCTTTAAAACCCGCACGGGTCCACAGCGGATAGCGGACACGTTGTATAAAAAAGTCTTAACGTGGGGGGATTTCCTTTTTCCAGCGGACTCCTGGAAAAGCAAAATGCCCCACCTGGGGCATTTTTTATCCGGCAATCTTTTCTGCCGTTACTGCGCTTTGCTCACCCGCCAGACGACGTTGCCCGCATCGTCGGCGATGAGTACGCCGCCCTGTTTATCCATCGCCAGCCCGACAGGAAGACCGCGAACCTGTTTCTGATCGTCAGTCAGGAAACCCGTCACCACAGGTTGCGGCAACCCAACCGGCTTACCGTTTTCGAATTTCACCCACATCACCTGATATCCGTTCAGCGGTTTACGGTTCCAGCTACCGTGCTCGCTGACGAAGGCACCATCGCGATATTGCGGCATGTTTTCGCCGGTATAGAACAGCAGTCCGAGGGGCGCGACGTGTGAGCTGATGGCATAATCAGGCTTGATGGCTTTCTCTACCAGATCCGGACGCGGCGGTTTGACCCGTTCATCAACGTGCTGGCCATAATAGCTGTAAGGCCAGCCATAAAAACCGTGCTCCTGTACCGATGTCATGTAATCCGGCACCAGATCCGAGCCAATTTCATCGCGTTCATTCACCACCGCCCAGAGTTTTCCACTCTGCGGCTCCCATTGCAGGCCGGTCGGATTGCGTAATCCGCTGGCAAAAATGCGGCTGGCTCCGGTTGCAGCATCCACTTCCAGTATCGCTGCACGCCGGTCTTCTGCCCCGATGCCATTCTCGGTGATGTTACTGTTAGAACCGACGCCGACATACAGTTTGCTGCCATCCGGACTGGCCAGCAGGGATTTCGTCCAGTGATGGTTAATCGGACCGCCCGGCAATTGCGTCACCACTTCACCAGGCGCGGTAATTTCTGTTTCGCCTGTCTGATAGGGATACTTTATCAGGCTGTCGGCGCTCGCAATCCACAGAGTATTTCCGGTCAGCTGAATGCCAAACGGTGAGTTTACATGCGCAATAAACGTATGTTTCTCCCACTTACCACCCGTATTTCGCAGCAATGTAATGCGGTTGCCGCCCTCGCCGCCTTTACCTGACGACTTCTGCACCATGCCCATAATCAGCTCTTTCGGGCGGAAGATGAGTTTTTTGGCCGGACCATTCGATTCTGCCACCAGTACATCATTATTAGGCAGAACGTAAACCTGACGGGGATGTTTCAAACCTTCAGCGATTTTCTCGATTTTCAGTCCGTCGGCAACTTTCGGCATTTCGCCGCTTTTCCAGGGAATACCTTCCGGCACTTTCATCGGCGGCATCAGGAAGTTCTGCGCTTTTGGCAGTTCAGGATCTGCCCCGGTTTGTTTTTTCGGATCAATTTGCGAGCTGTTATCACAGCTACTGAGCAGCCCGGCAAGCACACAGGCGGACAATAAACGTTGATAATTTTTCATCGTATCGCCCCTCCTGCAACCGGAAGGCGTAATGCCAGCTGGACATTGGCCAGAAGCAGAAGCACCACCACCAGCGTCGAAAGAATGACGCCCGTCGGGACAACCGCATACGCATCACGGCTGTGAATAAAGGCATTGAAAATCGCCAGCACGATGGCCAGCAGGTTCAGCCAAAAGTGCAGTTTATGCGCGCTGTCAGCAACAGATTTTGGCCCCGTCCAGACCTGAACCAGATTGATCAAACGAGGAATGACAGCGATGAAAAGCCCCAGCACAATCAGCCAGTTGGCCGCATCGGTCCACATATTGATGAAGGTTTTCATATAGAGAATGTCAAAAATCAAGGCGGCGACAAAAAAACCAAGAGGAATGGGGTTTAACAATTCGTACAGCGCCGTGGCAATTCCGCGGCGCGTCGAATTCGGATGCGTTTGCATGTCCTTCTCCTTTGACTGATCCAAAGCTGCCAGCGTCAGAAATGGCGCGACAACTAACAGGTGTACCTGTAATAGATTAGTAAAGTTGAAGAATGCTGCCGAAATGAATGCCTGTCGGACGGCGTTTTACATCACGAGAAGTTTTCCAGCACGGACAAAAATGTATGCCGGTCGCCGTGGCCTTCGGTTAAACGCACGCGCCCTTCGATGTCGGCAAGATGGTGGTCCATCAGCTGCTGCGCTTTGGTCAGGTCTTTCTCTTTGATGGCCGCCACAATCATTCGGTGATGATCCGCGCCGCAATCGTCTTTATGCTCTTCTTCATACAAGGACATGACCAGGGAAAGACGCGCGACAATCTTCGCCAGCATTTCGGTCAGCACCGGGTTACCGGCGATTTCCGCCAGCACGATGTGAAACTTACCGGAAAGCACGGTTTTGGATTTTTCATCGCCATGATGATGAATGTGCTCTTCCTCGTCCGCCAGCTTTTCCAGTGCTTCAAGCTGTTCGGAAGTCGCCCTTTCCACCACCAGTTCAAGCAGCAGGGCTTCGATTTTACGCCGTGCTTCAAACAGGTTTTTGGCCTGCTCAATGCCGGGCTCTGCGACAAACGTGCCACGATTTCGTTTACGCTCGAGCAGATGGTCGCTTTCCAGCACACCCAGCGCACCCCGCACCACCGTGCGACTAACCCCAAAATGTTCGGCAATCGCCTCTTCGAGAATTTTGGTGCCCGGCTTTAATGCCCCTTCACCAATCGCCGCCGCCAGCGTGGCGCGGATCCGCTCTGAAACATCGTCGTTATTATCGGCCGTACTGGCCGCGACCGGCGCTGTTCTGGCGCTTTGCGCGCGGGTTTTCTTCATTGTTGTCTCCGGATTTACGCTCAGTCATACCTTATGCCGGACAAAGGCGCTCCGGTCATGGCGGGTTTAAGTATCTCGTTAAGAATGTTTCTGCGCAAATGCTGAATAAGCCAGTGGCGATATTTGCACAGAACCCCTTAAGACGCCGGTTTCAGCCCAATATTATGCCTTTCTGTTCACTGATAGCGCGGATATGGCGTGCAGAATCCTGAATAAATCGTATGGCTGCATCAAAGTCGTAAGACTGATTTTCATAGGTCGGATAACCGTACTGCGCACTTTCAAATCCTTCCCAGTCCGGGATTTCACCTGATGCGACGCGTTTTTCGCCCTCATCAAGCATGGCTAAATAGAGTTCAAGCTCCGTCGTATTCAGATCCGGATGACCGGCCCGCCAGACCGGATCATCAATCTGAATACACTGACGCGGATTAGGCTGGCGGCGTTTGTCGTCGGTTGACTGATTAATTTCCAGCGACAAATTCAGGGCCCGATTAGATTTCGCGAGTATCGGTAAAATTGCCGCAAAATCTACCACCCCCTGACCGCAGGCGCGGGGCTGGAAATCCAGACCGCCGGGCGCGCGACCGACCCAGGCATCTTTAATGTGCGTCTGCCGGATATAAGGCGCCAGCCGCTGCGTCGCCATCACCGGATGCTCGCCGCGTTGCAACATATTGGCGGTATCCAGCACCGCACCGACACAATCTTCTCCGACTCTTTCAATCAGGCGCAGGATTTCAAAAGAGGTGATTTCGTCGTGCGTCTCAATATTCATGTGTACGCCATGCGCGCGTGCTACGGGCGCCAGCTTTTGCAGCACGTTGCCCATCGCCAGCAATTGCTCATCCCAGCTGACATCAGTACGAAAACGATCGACTGCCAGACGTCCGCGATACTCGCCTTTAAAATTACCGGGTGACACCCACATCTCGCGGCAACCTATCGCTGCGCTGGCTTCGATCATTCGTGTGAAACCCGCAATAATGTCGCCATCGCCAATCGCCCGTAATTCCGGTGCTTCTGCGCTGCAATAAGGATTGATTTTGCCCAGACCACTTTCCAGATAAAGACCTGATTCGTCCGCTTTAGCCCGGATTTCCCGCAACATTCCCGCATCCAGCGTCGGGCTCATATCCAGTACAGTACTGAAAAATATCCCTTCAAGACCCAGTTCCCTGACATGGTCGAGGCTGGCCAGCGGTCCGCGTTTCTTAACTTCAGGGAGTTTCTGACCGTCGATGCCTAATTTCATAAAAGACTCCGCAGCCTGGGGCTGCCAAAAAGAGGAATTAAAGATTCATCTTCAACAGTGCAAATCACATGCCACCAGAGAGAAACACGCTAAAATTAGCCAAAATCACCTTAAATATCATACCATTATTAATCACTAACCAGATTCGCAAATACTTTCGGAAGTTATTTCGAATTAAAATAACAACATTCGCACCAAAATGGTTAACACAATGCACCATCATGGCGTAACTGCATGGCAATCAAACATACGAATATCACGCTTTATTTTCATAAACATCTGTGTGCGTAAGTTTAATTACTATTTAATCACTGTTTTTCAATGGGTTGAATTTTAATCTAGCGGGCATATTGGGTTATGGCACGCCGTTTGCTTTTCAATATCAAGCACACGACTCAGATCCGGGAAGCCATATGCCAGACATGCAAAACACCACTGAAAGCAAACGCCTGAACGTTCAGGGCCTGACTCACAGTTACGGTGGAAAGAACGCCATCAGTGATGTGTCATTTTCCATTGAAGCGGGAGAAATTGTTGCGCTGCTGGGGCCGAGTGGTTGTGGCAAATCCACCGTTCTGCGGGCTATCGCAGGGCTTATTCAGCCGAAGAACGGAAGGATCGTCCTTGGCGGTCAGGATCTTGCGGAGGTTTCAGCCCGGGGTCGTGGGATCGGCATGGTATTCCAGAACTATGCGTTATTCCCGCACCTGACCGTTGCCGAGAACATCGCCTATCCGCTGGCCTGTCAGCAGATTTCCCGTGCCGCCCGCAAGCAGCGTGTGGAAGAAATGCTGTCACTGGTCAGGCTGAATGATTTCGGCAACCGGCTGCCGCGCGAATTATCCGGCGGACAGCAACAGCGTGTCGCCGTCGCCCGAGCTATCGCCGGTCGTCCTTCACTTCTGCTGCTCGATGAACCTTTTGGCGCGCTGGACCGGGCATTGCGCTTCGACCTTCAGGTGGAGCTGTTACACCTGCAAAAAACGCTTGGCATCACCACGTTGATCGTCACCCACGATCAGGAAGAAGCGCAAAGTCTGGCAAACCGTCTGGTGCTGATGAACAAAGGCAACGTCGAACAAATTGATACGCCGATGACGGTATATGACCGCCCCAAGACGCTGTTCGTGAACACTTTCATCGGGCAGGCCAATTTGCTGCACGGCACGGTGCTGCGTTTTGAGCTCGACACCACCGTCATCGCTCTTGCGGATAACCGCCTGCTTCGCCTGCCGCGCCGTCTTAATTTCACCCCCGGTTCGCGCGTCACTATTACCTTCCGCCCGGAAGAAGTGCGTTTATCCGCGCTGCCGGGTGAAAACACCCAACCCGCCCGGATGACCGTCTCAGTGCCGCTCGGACCCTCGCTGGTTCACGACCTGATTCTGGAAGACGGAACCAGTCTGCGCGCATCCGAAGTCAGAGGCCCGTCGACGTTCATCCCTGAACCGGGGTCACAACTTTTCGCAGAAATCGATACCGCAAGGTGTCATGCCTTTCCGGCTGAACCGGAATTCATCAGTGAATAAACAGAGGTGAGCTTTATGAAAGACTTTGAAATCAGTCGTCGCCGGTTCGGTTATCTCATGGCGGGCGTTGCGGCCTCCACAATGCTGCCTTTTCCGTTACGCGCTGCGAGTGCAGCTACCGGCGGCAGTGCGGTTGCGGCCACCTTCCCCGGCAACTGGGAAGATGCCTATCGCAACGTTCTTACACCGGTGCTGAAAAAACAAGGCTTTGATCTGACCATCGCGCCTGCCATGGCGCAGGATCAGCTGGCTAAAATCATGGCCAGCCCCGGAAATCCGCCTTACGACACCCTGCTGATGTCGCCGGGGCAAATGACGATTGCCATTCAGAACGATCTTATCCAGAAAATTGACCCGTCCAGACTGAAAAACTGGAGCCTGCTCGACCCGTCATTCCAGGGCGAATACGGCCCGACCGTGACCGTGGAAGTGAACGGCATCGCCTATAACCCGGATCTGGTGCCGCGACCAAAAGGGTATCGCGATTTGTTTGAAAATCCGGCGTACAAAGGCCTGGTGTCCTGGACCGGTTTTGCCTCGAACACAGCCGTCATGGCTTATACCGAAATTGCCAAAATCTACGGCACAGGTCCTGCGGATATGGCGGCGGTATTTAAGCTTTTCAAAGAACATCCTGAGCAACTCAAAGGCGTGGTGGACAGCACCAACCATCAGATGACGCTGTTCCAGCAGGGCGAAATCGCGGTCTTTATGTGCAGCACCAGCAACGTGGCACGCCTGAAAAGCCTCGGTCTGAATGCGGAATTCGTGCATCCGGAAACCGGATCACCGGCCGCGCCGGTCAATATTCATCTGACCAAAGGCAGCAAAAATCTCGACGCCGCCTACGCCTATATGGATGCCGCGATCTCCCAGTCTGCACAGCAGCAACTTGAACAGCCGCCGACCGAGATGTTCCCGACCAACAAAAACGTGGCACTGACACCGGCGATTTCCGCCTATGTCACCCGCGAACAGCTCAAAACGCTGGTCTATCCGGACTGGACAGAAATCAACAAGAACCGTGATGACTGGATCCGCCAGTTCGACACATTGGTTGCAGGCTGAGGTGGAATGATGAAGCAGAGCGGCTTCCCTTACGTCGTACCGATGTTATTACTTTCAGTGGCGTTTTTTGCAACGCCGCTCGCCGTGCTGGTCGGTTTCAGTTTTACCGGCAATGGCGGAGCAACGCTGGATCATTACGCCCGTTTCTTCGGGGATGCGTTTAATTTCCGCGTACTGGTGAACACTGCGCGGCTCGGTATCGAAACAGTTATCGGCACCACTCTGCTGGGTATTCCGATTGCCCTGCTTTACTGGCATGGCGGACGCAATCTGCGGCAGATCCTGATATTCCTGACCCTCATTCCGATGCTGACCAGCAACGTGGTGCGCACCTTTGCCTGGATTGTGATCCTCGGGCGTCAGGGGCCGATCAGCGAGGCGCTGATGGCGATGGGCATTACCGGTATGCCGGTCAGCCTGATGTTTACCGAACTCGGGCTGGTAATGGCGATGTGTCAGATTGATCTGCCGCTGATCATTTTACCGCTGATTGCCATTCTCTCCCGCACGCCGTATCAGCTTACCGAAGCGGCGCAGGTTTCAGGCGCCGGGCCGTGGCGCATTCTGGTGACCGTGCTGCTGCCGCTGATGTTGCCAGGTCTGCTGGCGGGATGGATCCTGGTTTTTGCCAGCACCAGCAGCTCTTTCGTCACTCAGGCGGTGATCGGCGGCGCGCGGAATGTGTATGTCCCGCAACTGATTTACCGTGAAGTCGGTACGCTGTTCGACTGGCCGCTGGCCTCAGCCATCGCCGTGATTCTGTTGCTCTCCACGGGCTGCCTGCTGGTGGCGCTCACCATGATTTCACGCCACAGGAGACTGGTCGGCCATGCTTAAACAACGTGAAAATCCGCTGCCGGCGCTGCTCTACAAGCTGTTCGTCTATGGCTTCGGCACGCTGTGCGTCATCTATCTGGTGGCACCGATTGTCATCGCGCTGATGATGTCGTTTACCTCCGGCCAGACGCTGAAATACCCGCCGCAGGGATTTTCTCTGCGCTGGTACGAAGCGTTGCTGGATCCGGTGCGTTCAGCCACTGAACAGACCGCCGCGTGGAACTCGCTGAAAATCGCCGGTCTGGCGGTGCTCGGAGCCTTGCTGTTCGCGGTCCCTGCGACCATCGGCATGACCCGCATGAAACGCCGCAGCGTCAGCACCATTGAGCCGCTGCTGCTCGCGCCGCTGGTGTTGCCGAGTCTGGTTTACGGTCTGGCGGCGCTGATTGTGGCGAATTTCATCGGCTTTCAGCCGTCGTTGTGGCTCACCGTTATCGGGCATGTGGTGGTGTTTGGCCCACTGATGTACCGCGCTGCGTCAGTGGTCGCGCAGGGGATCAATCCTTCGCTGGCGGAAGCCTCCACCACGATGGGCGCCAGCTGGTTTATGACTCTGCGCCGCGTCACGTTACCGCTGTTGCTGCCGGGGATACTGGCCGGTGCGTTCCTGGTGTTTATCCAGTCGCTCGACAACGTGTCGGTTTCGCTGTTCCTTGCGGACGCCAAAACCACGGTGCTGCCTCTGCGCATGTTCGCGCTGATTGAAGAATCGCTGGATGTCCGCGTGGCGGCTATTTCCGGGATCCTGATTGCGGTGACGTTGCTCGGTCTGCTGGTTGCCCGGCGGGTTCTCGCCCCGCGTCCCATACCTGAAAACTCATAACTCACTGACTTTTATTCAGACCTAAGGAAGACCCTATGAACACACATGCGACGATGGCCAACGGCTCCCGCATCGGACAGTTGCTGGCAGATTTCCAGCCAGATTTCGATTTCACCGCCCCGCTTCCTCTGCCGGTGGAAGAGTTCGAAGAACGTCTGCGGAAAATCCGCCGTCAGGCGGTCGAAGCCGGACACGACGCTATCGTGGTTCACGCCGGCAGCGTCGGCTGGTTCCATGCGTCAAATGCGTATCTGCGTTATATCTGCGACTGGATGCGCGAAGGTGTGCTGATCATTCCCACAGATTCGGATCAGCCGCTGGTATTGCTCTCTTTCTTCACACAATCCGTGCTGCTGCCGCCGGGTGGCGAACCGGTGCTGGTGGATGAAATCTGGCAAATCGGGCCCATCGGGCGCGAATACGCCGACCGTCCGGGTGATTCCGTGATTAAAACAGCGGAAAAATGTGCACAGGTACTTGCCCGTTTCGCACTGGCCGCCGCGCAGATTGGCATAATCGGTGACCGTACATCCCTGACCTTCTGGGCGGCACTCGGATCGCTGACGCCAAAATGCAAATACGTGACCGATAACGCTATTCTGGATCGTCTGCAAAAAGTCCGTTCCCCGCGAGAGATTGCGTTATTCCGAGGTGCGGCGCAGATGATCAGCCTCGGGACACAGGCCGCCTACCATGTCGCCCGACCGGGGGTGACGGATCATGAAATTTACGCGGCGTTTTCTTTTGCTCAGCTGGCAGCCGGAGGCGAAACCGGCGACGGTTATCAGATTGGTATTAACGAATTTGGTACACATTGCGGTAAACCTTACGGGCATGTGGTCCGTCCGGGTGATCTGATTAATCTGTATATTTCCAACGTGACATGCCGGGGTTACACCGCGCAAACGGCCAGAATGATTGCGGTCGGCGACATCACGCCACATCAGGAAGACGTACTCGCCGCCTGTACCGAAGGTGTAAAACGGGCAGAAAAGCTGATCCGTCCGGGCGCACTGATGCGTGATATCAACAATGCCGCCTTCGGTCCGATGATTGAGCGCGGCATGCTGACCTCACCGGAGGCGCGCACCATGCCGTATAACTGGGCACCGATGCCGGACGGCGGCGCGCGGCTGATACCGCATCAGTATGTGCAGGATATCGACTGGGAAGCGCAGGGACGCAGGCTGATGCATGTTTATCCGGCGACGCATGGACCGCACAACCCAAATCTCGGACATTCTGTGGGCATGGCCGGAGCGCAAAACAGCTTCAATATTTCGTCGCATAATTACGACACCCTGGAAGAAGGCATGGTGTTTGTCCTGCATACTCAGTGGCTTGAGCCGCTGTCAGCGGGCTGTAATATCGGTGATTGTTACGTTGTCACTAAAGAAGGCTTTGAAAATCTGAGCCGCCATACACCGCTTCAACCCCATCGCGTTACGGCAGGTAAATGATATGAGCCGACCTTCTTCGCACACTCATTTTGATTTTGCACAGCTGACGGAACGTGAACGTTACAAAATCCTGATCGGCACGGTGATCCCACGTCCTGTCGCGCTGGTCACGACTGTCAGTATGTACGGCGTGCCGAATGCCGGGCCCTTCAGCTTTTTCAATGTCCTGACGCATGACCCGGCGATTGTGGCGATTGGCGTTGAAAATTATGCCGATATGCGCTTTAAAGATACCGCGCGCAATATCCGTGAAACCGGCGAATTCACGGTTCATATCGTCGATGATGCGCTGGTCAGTCAGATGGAAATCTGTGCCATTAAATTCGGACCGGACGTGGATGAGCTTAGAGAAGCCGGGCTGGATACCACTCCGGGGCTGATGGTCAGAAGCCCGCGTATTCTCGCGGCACCGGCGGCGCTGGAATGCCGCCGTCACACCACACTTCAGGTGGGACCGGCGCGTGAAATTATTCTCGGTGAAGTGCTCGGAGTCTATGTGCGAAGCGATGCGGTTGACCCGTCAAATCTGCATATCGACCAGCAGATAATGGATGCAATCGGGAGAATGGGCGGTCACACGTACACTCGTACACGTGACCAGTTTGATGTCAAAACGCTGACGCCGGAGGAATGGGCCGCACGGGGATTATAACGTCAGATATCAAAGTCATTCATTCTGGGTATGCCAGCGGGGAAGTTGTCGTAGATCCCGCTGATGTAGGTCCCTTCCCGGAAAATAATGACTTCATCCACCCTGACCGGATGCGAACAAACCGCGCAGACAAGAGAATTTACCTGTTCAGCGATAGGTGTGTTTACGCTGGCGACAAAGCGGTCTGAGCCGCATTGCTCGCAGACAATCCTGATATCTGGCATGTGACGGGTCCGGCAATAAGAATAAATAGTTAAGTTAAATATAGCATAATTAGATAATTCTTATTGTCCATAGCAATACTCAGGGTTTTCAGAGAGAAGGTTGCTTTTTTGATTAACTGACCAGAAATCACACAAAAAAAAGCCCGCACAATGGCGGGCAATTACAGACGGACACAAGGATTAAATGCAGTGGTTATCTGTAGCGTGGTACAGATGAATCAATCATAGCTTCCTTTACATTGTCCGCGAGGCGAGTTTGCTTGTGTGATGAAAAATAGGAATAATCCGCTGATTGCTTCCCTCAGACCACCACGTCGCCGGCAGACGCCGGTGAATTTTCTGCAAACGCAGCAATGAAAATTACAACGTACCGGTGCCGCCGTCTGAGCACCAGACCTGGCCAGAGGCATAGCTGCTTTCCTGCGAAGCCAGCGTCACATACATTCCCGCGATTTCCGCCGGTTGTCCCGGACGCTTCAGCGGAGCCTGCTCACCAAAGGATTCGACTTTTTCCTGAGGCTGACCACCGCAGACCTGCAACGCCGTCCAGTACGGCCCCGGAGCGACAGAGTTCACGCGGATGCCTTCAGGCGCCAGCTGTTTGGCCAGACCTTTAGTGAACGCCACAATAGACGCCTTGGTCTGAGAATAATCGAGCAGATTATCGCTCGGTAAGAATGCCTGAACCGAGGACGTATTGATAATCGAACCACCACGCGGAATAAATTTCAGCGCTGCTTTGGTTATCCAGAACATGGCATAAACGTTGGTTTTAAAGGTGGCATCAAACGCTTCGGTCGTCAGATCTTTAATCGAATCGCAGAACTGCTGGCGACCGGCATTATTGACCAGCAAATCCAGGCCGCCGAGTTTTTCTGCAGCGTCGTTCACCAGTTGCTGACAGAATTTTTCATCGCGTATATCGCCGGGAAGCGTCACCACTTTCAGCCCTTCACCTGCAAGCAATTCAACGACTTCTTTCGCATCAGGTTCCTCGTCAGGCAGATAATTGATCGCCACCTGTGCCCCTTCTCTGGCAAACGCAATCGCCACCGCCCGGCCAATGCCGGAGTCACCGCCGGTGATCAGCGCTTTACGCCCTTTCAGCCGCCCGCTGCCTTTATAGGTCTTCTCGCCGTGATCGGGAACCGGCTTCATTTTGCTGGCGAGTCCGGGAAACGGTTGTTTCTGGCGTTCGAACGGCGGTGTCGGGAAAGCGTCTGCATGTGGCGCATTGAGTGAGTCGGGAATCGTTTTTTGATTGCTCATCAACATTCCTTATTTTGAAAAATGAATGAACTATAAGGCTAGAAGAAATTTCGACGGGCGTTTGCACTAACGGACAGTTCTGAAATCATTTGCATTTCGACACAAAAAAATGCCCCGTCATCCGGACACTTTCTCGTTATTATCCTGTCCTACAGAAAAAGCACAGGCTTTGGCTTTATGACTCATACAACGGACTGGCAGCATATCACCGAAGCACGCATTAAGTTGATGGTTTTAAACGGGATAATCTATGCGTCATTCTAAAATTGTTTTGTTATCTGCCTTGGTTGTTTCTTCATTGTTACCTCTGGCGAATACGGCGTTTGCCGCGTCAAACTCGCATGAAATCAAATCGTTCTATGATGATTCCAGACTCTACGCGATTGGCGACCAGGTTCCGGCACTGTACCGCACCAAGCCTTACGAAATCGTCGGCTGGCAGGAACGTCATTTACCTGCACCGGATGCGGGCAGTCACTGGACTTATATTGGCGGCAGCTACGCGCTGATCACCGACACCGACGGCAAAATCCTGAAAGCCGAAAACGGTGATATTTATTTCCAGTGATCCGCGAGTAAAGGACTCTGCGAATTGCAAAGATAAGGGCCTGAAGAGATTCAGGCCTTTTTTCTTTCCTGCGAAGGCGTCAGGCCAAAGACCTGCTTATAGGATGTGGTGAAATGATTACTGTTGGAGAACCCGCACATAAAAGCGATATCCGTAATGGACGTTTCGGTATTTTTAATTTTCACCCTTGCAGAAACCAGTCGTAATCTTTTCAGGTAATTTTCCGGCGTCATGCCCGTAGTTTCCTTAATGCGGCGGAACAGCGTACGTTGGGTCAGCAAAAATTCATCCGCCACATCTGTCCAGTTAATCTCGGTGAAACAGTGTTCCTGAAGGTAACCTAGCATACGGTGCAGTTTATATTGGGTATGATTGCGATCCCCGGTTTCCTGCTGATTCACCAGATTCATGATCAGTTGAAAAAAAAGGCCCTCCTGTTGTAACGCCTGAGGATCCTGTTCCCGGTTATGGGCAAACATTTGACCGACAAGACCGCGACAATGATTTTTGACGTCAGGCAACAGCCAGCCGTAATGGCTGCCTTCGCTGGCTGAAAAGCGGGACAATAAACTTTCCGTATTGGTCAGATAATTGAACTGAGTTTGCGGGTTGATAAGCACATTAATCAGTTTCAGCGTGCCCAGCTCATCATAGAAATGGTAGTCATTGTCCCTGACAAAAAAAACGTCCCCTTCCTGAATAAAAACAGGTTTGCCATTGATCACGTGCAGGCCGTGCCCGCTATCCACAATCACCAGTTCGTTGAAATCATGACAATGCTCACTGTTATTATCTTCCGGGTCACTGGAATAGACCGAAAGTTTCTCATCAGCAGACGGAAAATAGGCTTCAACTCTGAGCTTCTCCATAGGGCACGTTATCTCTTTTCGTTCACATATCCAGGCAGGCAGCCAACATAAATTATTGCCTTCAGGGCGGCGAATCTGTTTTCGGAATTTGTGATCATTACCTTAACTACCCCACTCTGGCTGCCATTCCTGCCCTCTGCCTGGCAATCTCAGAATAGCTGGCCGATCCCGCACGGTGCACACTGATTGCCACCACAATATCGATCAGGAATCAGGCATGTCCCAGGGAATTCAAAAAAACAGCGATGTGATTTTTCAGCGCAACACCCACTTTCTTTCTACCGCAGCCAGCCTCGTACCTGCGTTGCAACAGCATCGCTGTCCGGCGTTAAGTCTGGTAAACGCTGTGCCCGATGCCTCGCAGATCCACGGCTGGCGCACCGATTCCTGCGGTACGCCGGCCGGACTGGCAAACAGGGAATTCGGTCCGGGGGAAGAAATCGTTGTCGATTTCGGAACACATTGCGTCGGTTACTTCAGCCTGCGCTGTGAGGCCGCCGGAAGCCCGCCTGACGCCCCGGCACATCTGCAATTCATTTTTGGTGAAACACCTGCGGAAATCGCCGAACCCTTCAGTGACTATGAAGGCTGGCTTAGCAGCAGCTGGCTGCAACAGGAAGATCTCTATCTGGATGTGTTGCCCGCGCATGTCCGTTTGCCCCGCCGCTATTGCTGCCGCTATGTCAAAATTAAAGTGATATCGACCTCTGCTAAATTTTCGCTTCGCCTTAGCGACATTTATCTCACGACGGTGACGTCAGCAGATCCCTCCGCACTTGAAAATCTGAGCCATCAGGATGCCCTGCTGGGGCAGATCGATCAGGTCAGCGTACTTACCTTACGTAATTGTATGCAGGAGGTGTTTGAAGACGGCCCGAAACGTGACCGCAGGTTATGGCTGGGTGATTTACGGTTGCAGGCGCTGGTCAATTACCAGACCTACGGCCAGAACGATCTGGTCAGGCGCTGCCTGTATTTGTTCGCAGGGGTGACCCGTGAAGATGGCATGGTTTCATCGAACTTGTTTATGAAACCCGAGATCATCGCAGACGATACTTTTTTGCTTGATTACGCCCTCTTTTTTGTCGCAACGCTCGCCGATTACATAGCGGCCACGGACGACCTGACGACCCAGAATGATCTCTGGCCAACTGCAGTACGGCAGATGGAACTCGCTCTTGAACGTGTCGGCGAAAATGGCATTCTGCACGACAGCGAAGACTGGTGGGCATTTATCGACTGGCATGAATCACTGAATAAACAAGCGCCTGCACAGGGCGTGCTGATTTACTGCCTTAAAAAAGGGTGGGAACTGGCGCAGCGATGTGATCATCCCCGTGTCGCCTGGTTGGATCAGCAAATCGGCCGTCTGGAAGCGGCGGCCAGAAATGAACTGTGGGACGAAGAAAAAGGCTTTTTTGTTAGCGGCGCTCAGGCGCAAATCTCCTGTGCCTCTCAGGTCTGGCTGGTGCTGGCGGGTGTGGGGGAAGAGGAGTTTCGTGCCCGCGTCATGGCGAATCTGCTGACCACACCACCGGAAACCGGCATGAATACACCCTACATGATGCACCATTTCATCGATGCACTGATAAGCGTAGGGCAGACAAGCCGCGCAGTGCAGGAAATAAAAAAATATTGGGGCGGCATGGTTCAGGCCGGTGCGGATACGTTCTGGGAATTATATGACCCGAAACGCCCTGACTTTTCCCCGTATGGCAGCAAACTGATTAACAGTTACTGTCATGCATGGAGCTGTACCCCCGCTTATTTCATTCGCAAATACGGGTTATAACGTTTTAAAAAATAACAATAACCTCCACCCTGAAGAGAATAAACCATGCAAAACACAACATTTTCCCTGTGGCGGCAACGCCTGGGATATGGGATCGCAGATTTGTCCTGTAACCTCGTCTGGCAAATGATCTCGCTCTATCTGATGTTCTTCTATACCGACATTATGGGATTGCCCGCCTACTACGCCGGACTGATGTTTTTAGTCACCCGGCTGGTGGATGGTGTGGCCGATGTCCTGATGGGACTGGTGATCGACAACACTTATACCCGCTGGGGACGCTGCCGTCCTTATCTGCTGATTGGCGCAGTGCCCTTTGGTTTGTTATGCGTGATGGCATTTTATGTCCCGGATTTCGGTCTGACAGGTAAACTCTGGTATGCATTCCTGACCTATCTGTGCCTCTCATTCCTTTACACGCTGGTGAATATCCCCTTCTGCGCCATGCTGCCTTTTATCACCAATGATTCGAGAGAACGCACCACACTTTCAGCGGTGCGTATTGTCATGGGATCGCTTGGCTCAACCATTGTGGCCGTCGCCACCCTGCCGCTGGTTCATTCGCTCGGCAATGGCAATCAACAGTCCGGCTTCCTGTATACCGCGATGATCTTCGGCGGGATTGCCATCTTTTTCCTGCTTCTGAGCTTTGCCAACGTCAAAGAAAGCATCAACGTGCAAAACGAAAGAATGACCCTTAGCCGGGCGTGGACCAGTCTGCGACATAACCGTCCGTGGTTTGTTTTTGCCGTTAATATTTTCCTGATGTGGGGCGCTTTCTTTTTCCAGACCGGCGCGCTGGTCTATTTCTTTAATTATTATGTCGGTGATCCAAATATCACTGCTGTTGCTGCAGGCATTTCAACCTTTGTTCCTTTATTAGGCACATTAACCGTGCCCTTTATGGCAGCGAGAATGAAAAAGCGGCACGTTTATTTATTATCCTGCGCGATTAACTTAGCCGGCATGATAGTTATGATATTTTCCGGCAGCGCCATTACAGGCTTACTTGCAGGGGCAACAATATTATCAATTGGTGCGGGTCAACGCACGGCGATCTATTTTTCAATGCAGGCTGATCCTGTCGATTATGGCGAATGGAAAACCGGTATTAACACCGCAGGCATATTGACCTCCATTAATGGATTCCTGGGTAAAGTAGCTATGGCTGGCGCAGGCGCAATCAGCGGCATCCTGCTCTCTGCGGGCGGCTATGTCGCGAACCATGCGCAAAACCCGCAGGCACTTTTGGCCATCAAAGCCTGTTATCTGTATATCCCTGCTGCCCTTATTCTCTGCTCAATGTTCTGGATAGGGTGTTATTACCGGCTCGATGATAATTACGAGAAAATTAAATCCGAACTGGATAAAAGAAAAACTGAAAACGACAATAATTCCGGACAAAAGGAAGCACCACAAACAGTTAATAACCTTTAAAATAAAAATAAACTGCCCTTTCAACAATAACCTCAAATAACAATAAAGGTTCGCTATGCGTTTAACGACAATTTACGCAGGAATGTCATGTCTTTTTATCGGCATGGTATCGCCGGCAATCAGTTTCGCAGCCGGAAATACGTTAACGATAGAACAGCGTCTGGCTTTGCTGGAGCAACGATTAAATCAGGCTGAAAATGATGCCAGACAGGCGAAGTTACGCGCCACACAGGCTGAACAGCAAACCCGTGATGCCGATGCCCGTGCCAGGATGGCGGAAAACCGGGTGCAACAACTGGAAAACCGCACGTCAGCCGTTGAGGCACAAACTGCGGAAACGGGTAAAAAAATCGACGATACCGCGCTGGCCTCTGCCAGGACCCGCCCCGCAGACAATGGATTTGAGTTCTCAGGTTACGCGCGGTCGGGCATGTTAATCAACAGTAACGGACGGGGTGCCCGCGGTGGACCGGGAGTCTCTCCGGCCAGCTCTATTGGCGGCGATGCCCATGTCGGGCGTCTGGGTAATGAAAAAGATAATTACGTTGAACTGAGTTTTATCAAACATCTTCAGTTTGATGACGGCTCGAAAGCACGGTTTAAAACCATGTT
Source organism: Rahnella bonaserana (assembly GCF_019049675.1). Taxonomy (GTDB): domain Bacteria; phylum Pseudomonadota; class Gammaproteobacteria; order Enterobacterales; family Enterobacteriaceae; genus Rahnella; species Rahnella bonaserana. The sequence goes on from NZ_JAFMOW010000064.1 coordinate 131,536, forward strand.
GGCCGACGGGGCAAACAATCCCGATCCGTGGGTTCAGGATAACGACAGTCATCATCTGAATGTGCGTCAGCTTTATGTCGAAATGACGGATTTACCCAGTTTCAGCGGGCCAGTCAAAAACGCCACTCTCTGGGCCGGCAAAAGGTTCGACCGGGATAATTTTGATATCCACTTCACCGACAGCGACATCATGTTCCTTGGTGGCACCGGTGGCGGGATTAATGACGTGCAATGGACACCGCACTTCAAAAACGATTTCTCCCTTTATGCCCGTAATTTTGGCGATCTTGGCAGTGACCGCTATAACGACAACGATGTGCAAAACGTCATGCTTACCGCCAACAGTTTCTTTGATAACTGGCAACTGATGCTGACCGGCATGGCGGCGCAGGGTAACGATGAGCTGAAAGACAACACCTCCACCACCGGCAGCTATGCGCTGCGTAGTGACAACACCGCGCAACATGGGTATTACGCGATGCTGGCTTATCATGATAAAGAGCGGTTCTATGGCGTATTGCCGGGCAGCTCAGAAAGCGCATTGCAGTTCGGTAACGGTCTTGGGGCAGAAGCACGGCAACCGGGCAGCGATGGAGATCTGACCCGTGATGCCATGTCAGTCAGGTTCGCGTCGTACGGCATTCTGCCGGTGTCGAAAAACTGGGAAATCGCGCCGTCGGTAATTGCACAACACAGTGAAGATCGCTACCGCAGTGGCGACCGTTATGACTGGGCCACATTCAACCTTCGTGCCTCCCAGGCCATCACCCAGAACTTCGCGCTGCTTTACGAAGCCTCGTGGCAATATATGGATCTCAATCCTAACGGCAGAACCTACAACAATGACGGAGATATTGACGCATATCAGGCTGTAAAAGGAGATTTCTACAAACTGACCTTTGCTCCGACATTCAAGGTCGGCGACGTGTTCGATATCAAAGCGCGACCTGAAATTCGTTTCTTTGTCACCTACATGAACTGGGATAAAGAATTGGATCGTTATGCGGTGAACGATGATTTTGGCAGTGCAGGCTTCACCGCAGGCGGAAACTGGAACTTCGGGGTGCAAACTGAGATCTGGTTCTGATGAAGATTCCCCGTGCATCCCACTTTTGAAAGTATTAAATAGCGGAAATATCAGACAAATAGTCATATCATTATGCGTGAACAGGGATGGTTCACGCAGTGTTCAACGCCAGACCGCCGGACGAACAACGCGAACTGTCAAAATCATCAATGAGCATTTGGCTCTTTTCTCTCCGGGGCTCCCATGAGCGACTCGCAGCAACGCCATCCCGTGCGCAAGCACCCCATGAAACTCAGCACATCTGTCATTCTGATGGTCAGCGCGGTGATTGCTTCCGTGTTGCTGGTTGTGCATATGCTTTATTTTGTGCAGGTCAGCGATACCACCCGCGACGGCGTGAAAGATAAAGCGCTTGCCGTGGCCCGCACCATGGCGGATTTACCGGAAACCAAACGCGCCCTGCTTCTGCCGCCTGACAGCAATATCATTCAGCCGATTGCCAGCTCAGTACAAAAACGCAATGACCTGCTGTTTATCGTGGTCACCAATATGGACGGCATCCGCTATTCGCATCCGAATGCTGATGTGATCAGTCATCATTTTATTGGCGATGACATCAATCCGGCACTGCTCGGCAAAGAAAACGTCTCGATCAATAAAGGCACGCTGGACGAAGCCCTGCGGGTTTTCACGCCGGTTTACGATGCTAATCACAGGCAAATCGGCGTGGTCGCCATCGGGATTTCGCTGGTCAAAGTCACTGAGCAAATCAACAAGAGCCGCTGGAGTATTTTGTGGACGGTGCTGTTCGGCATGATTGTGGGCGCGCTCGGCACGTACTGTCTGGTGCGAATGCTCAAACGCATTTTGTTCGGGCTGGAACCTTATGAAATTTCGACGCTGTTTGAACAGCGTCAGGCGATGTTGCAGTCGATCAAAGAAGGCGTGATCGCAGTGGATGACCAGGCGCATGTCACGCTGATCAACCAGACTGCCCGGCAGATATTTCAGGAAACGGCTAAAGACGTGACACCGGACGAAAGCACTCTGCCGTTGATCGCCAATCTGCGGGATGTGGTGAATACCGGTGTTCCGCGCCGCGACGAAGAAATCAATTTCAAAGGCCGTTTACTGCTCAGCAACACGGTGCCGGTGCGCAACAACGGCGTGATTATCGGCGCTATCTGTACTTTCAGGGATAAAACCGAGGTCAGCCAGTTAATGCAGCGCCTGAGCGGCATGGTAAACTATGCAGATTCGCTGCGTGAACGTTCGCATGAGTTTATGAACAAACTGCACGTGATCCTCGGATTGCTGCACATGAAAAGTTACACGCAGCTTGAGGATTACATCCTCAAAACGGCCAATAATTATCAGGCAGAAATCGGATCCCTGCTGCTGAAAATCAAGTCGCCGGTGATTGCCGGTTTTCTGTTGAGCAAGATTAACCGCGCGTCTGATACCCGGCATCTGCTGACGCTCAGCGATGACAGCCTGTTGCCGGACAACAATAATGAAGATCAGGTGGCCGCGCTGATCACCGTGCTGGGTAATCTGATTGAAAATGCGCTCGATGCGCTTGGTGAAGAGCCTGACGGTGAAGTCAGCGTGCTGCTTCACTATCAGAACGGGCAGCTGGCCTGCATCGTGAGTGACGATGGGCCGGGTATTCAGCCGGAAAATATTGAAACCATTTTTGAAAAAGGGGTGTCGTCGAAAGGTGACCAGCGCGGTATGGGCCTGTTCCTGGCCAAGCAGCAGGTCGAAAGCCTGGGGGGTTCGATTAATGTCGAATCTGAGCCCGACGTTTACACCCAATTTTTTGTACAACTTCCCTGGGATGCGGAGAGGACAAGTTCTTGATCAATGTGCTGATAGTTGATGACGACGCCATGGTAGCAGAGCTGAACCGCTGTTATGTTGGCCAGATAGAAGGCTTTACGTGCTGCGGTACGGCATCCACGCTGCAACAGGCGAAAGATTTGGTTCTGAATTCAGAGCTGTCTATCGATCTGATTTTGCTCGACGTGTATATGCAGCAGGACAACGGGCTGGATTTACTGCCTGAACTGCGCAATGCCCGCCGGCCGATCGACGTGATTGTGATTTCTTCTGCCGCCGATGCAGAAACCATCAAAAAGTCGCTCAATTATGGCGTGGTGGATTATCTGATCAAGCCGTTCCAGTTCTCCCGTTTTGAGGAAGCGCTGACCGGCTGGCAGCAGAAAAAAACGCTGATGGATAATCAGCAGTATTATGAGCAGTCCGACGTTGACCGGTTGATCCACGGGAGTAACCCGGCCGCAGCGGACACCAAAAAGCTGCCGAAAGGCTTAACGCCCCAGACATTACGCACGTTGTGTCAGTGGATTGATGCCCATCCGACCATGGAATTCTCCACGGATGAACTGGCCAGCTCGGTCAATATTTCGCGGGTGTCGTGCCGTAAATACCTGATCTGGCTTGCGCAGATGAACATTCTGTTCACCAGCATTCATTACGGTGTCACCGGCCGCCCGGTTTACCGCTACCGTTTACAGGCCGATCACTATTCGCTGTTAAAACAGTATTGTCAGTAAGTCGTGATCCGGTAGCTGTCATCCAGCGGTGTAAAGGTAAACTGCCGCTGCGATGACAAAATAATTTGCCCGTCACGGGTAACAAATACCGCCTCGATGTGCGGGATCTGCTCAAGATACGCCAGACTTTTCTCCACCCCCATCCCGTACAGCAACGTTGTCCAGATATCGCCGTCAATAGAATCTTCAGAAATAATGGTAACGCTGAGCAGTTCGTTATCCAGCGGATAGCCGGTTTTCGGATCGAGAATGTGGTGATAACAGTGACCATCCAGCTCGAAATACCGCTCGTAAATACCGGAAGTCACCACCGATTTACCGATGACGTTAATCACCCCAATCAGCGCATCCGGCGAAGAAAACGGTTTTTTCAGGCCAATCGCCCACGCCCCTTCTGCCCCCGCACCGAGTGTCTGAACGTTACCGCCCAGATTGATTAACGCCTTCTCAACCTGCTGTTCGCGCAGATAATCACGCACGACATCGGCGATGTAACCCTTGGCAATAGCGCCCAGATCAATCTCCATGCCAGCCTGTTGCAGAAACACTGAACGGGCTGATTCATCGAGGATCACGTCTTCTGGATCCGTCAGCAGCAGCAGCGCTTGTAAATCTTGTGCTGCCGGAATGGTGTGACCGCTGAAGCCGATTTTCCAGCGCTTAACCAGCGGGCCGATAGTGAAATTGAAACTGCTGTCGGGCAGGCAACTGATGGCTTTGGCGCGGCGGATCAAATCAAAGACCGGCGCGCTGACAGTGACAGGGTCACGTCCTGCGGCATGGTTAATCGCCATAATATCGGAATGCGGGCGATTCACCGTGAAAGTGTTTTCCTGATGTTTAATCAGCCTGAAAACGCCAGACGCCAGACTCTCGTTATGTTCAAACAGCTTGAGAAGAATGGGCGAACCCATCAAAACAGCGGAATAAGCATAAACACGATCGTCTGGCGTCATTGTATTACCTTACGTGATAACGGTTACCGCATCGCGAATTTCGCGGCGTTTTGTCCTGCAAGGATACCGAAGATAATGATATCTGCAACGGCGTTACCGCCGATACGGTTACCGCCGTGAATGCCGCCGACCACTTCACCCGCCGCAAATGCGCCGCCGATCACCTGTTGCTGTGCATCCAGCACGCAGGTTTCGGTGTTGATGGTGACGCCGCCCATGGTGTGATGCACGCCAGGCGCGATACGGATTGCGTAGAATGGCCCCTGATTAATTGGGTGGCGCAGCGCGGTGCGGCGACCAAACTCTGCGTCATCCTGCTTATCAACGGCTACGTTATAACTTTCCAGCGTAGCGAGGAAGGCGTCTGAGTCCATCTCCAGTTTCGCCGCCAGTTCGCGTGGCGAATTGCCGCTGATCACAAATCCTTTGGCAATGTATTCGTCAGCCGCTTTGTTGTTCAGGCGCACCTGTTCGTCGAACACCACATAAGCGAATTTCTCCGGCAACGCGATAATGTTCGCGGACACTTTGTCGCGGGTTTCCATCTCGTTGAAGAAGCGTTTGCCCGCCTGACTGACCAGAATTGCCCCGCCGCCACGAATGGCTTCAGAAATCAGATAAGACGTGGTCTGTTCCACAGTCGGGTGGATCTGGATTTCACCCATATCGACAGTACCGGCACCAATATTCTGCAAAATTGCGATACCGCTGCCGGTCGCGCCTTTGTGGTTGGTGGTGACGAAACCGTCCAGCTCTGGGCGGTATTTCACAACCATATCGCGGTTGGCGCTGAAACCACCGGTAGCGACAATGACGCTTTTCGCGTTAATCACCAGCACTTCGTTTTCATCATTGAGCAGATTCACGCCCTGCACTGCGCCATCGGCATAACGGATTTCAGTGACGGAAGTGTCGAGCATGACGTCGATATTGCGTTTGTTGAGATTCTTCACCAGACCGCTGATCAGGAAGCCGCCGACTGCGCTGCGATCCGCCGGACGGTGCGTACGGTCGATGCTCATTCCGCCGGTAATGGTGATGTCGCTCAGTTCAATATTGTGCTCGGCCAGCCATTCCACGGCCTGCGGCGCACGTTCGATGAACTCTTTCAGCAACACAGTATTGTTCTTGAACTGGCCGCCTTTCAGGGTTTCCTGATAGAACAGCTCTTTGCTGTCTTCGATGCCTTTCAGACGCTGGAAGCGGGTTTCTGCGGCATTCATACCGACCGATGCTTTAATGGTATTACCGCCGATAGTCGACATTTTCTCAACAATCAGGACTTTCGCCCCTTCGTCACATGCCTGAATTGCCGCCGCCAGACCTGCACCGCCGCTGCCTACCACCACAACGTCGTAGTTTTGTGGCTCATTCAGGCTGCCGCCCTCTTCGAGCAACTGCGCTTTGCAGGATTTAGCGATCGCTTTGGATACCGCTTTTTTCACCGCTTCGCTCTGTTCGGTCGCGCCAGTCACCGCATCAACGTGCGGGCTGTTGGCGTCCAGAATACGGGTACGGATGATTTCAAAACTGGTGGTGAATTCCACATCCAGATCCGCACCTGCTTCCAGCGCGATATCGGCAATGCGGTCGGTTTCCAGGCTGACATTGATCGCCAGTTCATGCGCAGGATCCTGTACTTTTTCCTGGAACACACCGGCTTTGAATTTCTTCGACGTCATGCTCATGTCGCGGATCATCGCGTCCACCAGCGAGAAACGCCACAGCGGCTCAGGGATGGTCAGCGCCTCGCGTTGGGTGCTGTCGATGAACAGATCGAGTTTCTGATCGGCAGCGATACGGTCAGTCCAGTCCGGATAGGCGATACAGGCTTTACCGATGGCAATCATGTCGTAGCCGTGTTCCAGCGCTATATCGGCGTCAGATTTATTGACGATGCCGCCCACGCCCATCACCGGAATTTTTGCCAGTGTGTCTGAACGCATTGCGACATATTTGTCGATCAGCGGCGTCGGATCCGTGGTATCAACAATGGAAGGACGCAGCGAGTAACCGAGGGAAAAATGCAGGTAATCCAGACCGCGCGCCGCCAGTTGTTCCAGCAGGTACATGGTGTCGGCAAAACGGATACCCGGTTCTTCCAGTTCTTCGGGCGAGAATCGATAACCAATAATGAAAGAGTCGTCGGCATATTTCTTCGCCATCTCATGAGTAATGTCCAGCACCGCCAGCGGGAAACGGGCGCGATTTTCACGGCTGCCGCCCCATTTGTCGTCACGCTGGTTGGAGTTCGGAGAGAAGAATTGCTGGATAAGATAAGTATTGGCACCGTGGATTTCGACGCCGTCGAAACCGGCTTCAATGGCACGACGCACACCTTCACCGAATTTGGCGATCATGCCATCAACTTCTTCTGCGGTCAGCGCGACGGGTGTGGCTGCGCCTTCACGTGGAGCTGCCAGCGCACTGGGTGCGACAGGCTGCTGGCCGCCAATCAGTTTTGGCTCACTCATGCGTCCGCCGTGATAAATCTGCAAAACGGCTTTTGAACCCTGAGATTTCACTGCGGCAGCGATTTTCGCCAGTCCGTCTATTTTGGCGTCGTTGTCGATACCGATAGCACCCGGGAAAGCCAGCCCTCTGTCATCAACAAAGCAGCATTCAACAATCACCGTACCGATGCTACCGGCGCGGGCACGGTAATATTCGACCAGTTCGCTGGTGACAGTGCCGTCGTAAAAACCGGTGCAGGTGGTCATTGGCGCCATCAGAATGCGGTTTTTTAGCACAGTGCCATTCGGTAAAGTAAACGGGCTCAATAGCAGATCGTTGTTGCTCATAATAGTGACTCCAAACTTTAAGGTTTTAAATCTGAATTCGTCACCGGCGCGCTATTTTTGTGAAGCGTGATGAAATGTTTATTTATTATTCGTTGTATTATTTCATGGCCGGAATCATGTTTATTAATATAGTTTTATTTTTACTTTCTAAACCTCTTACATTAGTTAATTAACTATTTATCTATTAACTTAATACCTGTTATATTAAAAATATGTTAACTAATAAATTAAATAATCACATTACTGTAAACTACGGGCGGAATTGTATTTAACTGATGAGAATATTATTACATCCTGCCGCCTCTCACCTACGGCAGATCATGAAGTTCAGCCGCTGGCAAGTGGCGCAGGATCGCCTGAAGGCAATCTGCAGATGTTGTCCCGGACTGTGAATGGCTCTCATTTGGCCTACTCCGTTTTTGCTGATCTCCTTCCCGAACGCTCACCGCAGGAGATGTCGATCTCCTGTCTCGCCATAATTAATCAGATAAAGCGTGTTCTTTTGTTTTATTCGATTTAAAAAACAATTTAGCCCCGTATTTTCTTGATCAAGATCAACAGTTAAAAATAGGGAAATCGCATTATATAAACATTTCCTCCCTCTTACGGGGAATAAGGGTTAGCAAACAAAAATAACAATAATGAGGCAATGAACATGCCACTATTGAATAACTAAAGAAAATATTAAGTAACTAAAAAAACCAGACAACATCTTACCTATGCATCATCACAATATTCCTAACTACCTAAGATAAATATTATGAGCGAAATAACAAAAACTGCGGTGAAAGAGCCAGCGAAAAAAGCCGAACCCGGCAAAAAAAATCGCTGGATCTTTATGATACTTCCCGTGCTGGTGTCGGTGCTGTTGCTGCTGGTTCCGGTGCCTGCCGGGCTTGAACCTTATGCATGGCATTTCTTCGCTATCTTCGTGGGTGTCATTGTTGGTCTGATTTTCGAGCCATTGCCGGGAGCCGTTATCGGCCTCACCGGTGTGGTGGTCATCGCCCTGTTCAGCCAGTGGTTGTTGTTCAGCCCGGCGGAACTGGCGGATCCTAAATTCAAAACCGCAGCCCAGTCCTTCAAATGGGCGGTCAGTGGTTTTGGTAACTCCACGGTCTGGTTAATCTTCGGGGCATTCATGTTTGCCGCCGGCTACGATAAAACCCAGTTTGGTCGCCGTCTGGCGCTGATCCTGGTGAAATATCTCGGTCGCCGCAGCCTGACGCTCGGTTACGCCATCACCTTCGCTGACCTGTTGCTGGCACCGTTTACGCCTTCCAACACCGCGCGCAGCGGCGGCACAATCTACCCGATCATTGCCAACCTGCCGCCGTTGTACGGTTCAAAACCTAATGACCCGAGCGCACGTAAAATCGGTTCGTACCTGATGTGGGTGGCCATTACCGCGGCGTGTATCACCAGCTCCATGTTCCTGTCCGCACTGGCACCAAACCTGCTGGCACTGGGTATCGTGAACAGCGTAACGGGTATTAACATTTCGTGGGGCACCTGGTTTATCGCCTTCCTGCCGGTCGGTCTGCTGCTGCTGCTGACCATGCCGCTGCTGGCATACTGGTTCTACCCGCCGGAAGTGAAAATCAATGACGAAGTGCCGCGCTGGGCGACTGCTGAGCTGGCGAAACTGGGCAAAATGTCCCGTCATGAAATCCTGCTGCTGGTATTCGTGTGCTGTGCGCTGGCGATGTGGATTTTCGCTGCAAGCTTCATTGAACCGGCAATGGCCGCACTGCTGGTCGTGGTGCTGATGCTGTGGACCGGTGTTCTGAACTGGAACGACATCACCAGCAACAAACCGGCCTGGAACACCTTTGCCTGGTTCGCCACACTGGTGGCGCTGGCTGACGGCTTGTCCCGCACCGGTTTCATCGCCTGGCTGGGTAAAGAAGGCGCAGCGCTTATGGGAGGTATCTCACCGGGTGCGGCGACGATTGCACTGCTTCTGGCGTTCTACCTGCTGCATTACCTTTTCGCCAGCACCACGGCGCACACCACTGCGCTGTTACCGGCTATGCTGACTATTGGTGCCGCCATTCCGGGTATTAATATGCAGGTATTCTGTCTGCTGATGGTGACGTCTCTGGGTGTTATGGGGATCATCACGCCATACGGTACGGGTCCAAGCCCGATTTACTACGGCAGCGGTTATCTGCCAACCAAAGATTACTGGCGTCTCGGGACGATCTTTGGTGCCATCTTCCTGATTGCTTTACTGGTGATCGGTTATCCGTGGATGGTGATGATGTTCTGATTGTGGCGATAAAATCACCCACAAAGCTTTAACAGAGCATTTACTGAAAGAAAACATATAAACCCCGTTGCCAGCCTGTGTACTTGGCTGGCAACATACAGAACGAATATAAATGTCGCCCCGAACACCTCTGCTATACCGAATCAACATTCCAATCCGTGGCGGCAAAAACGGAAAAAGTGAGAAAACAATGTCGAACAAACCGTTCTATTATCAAAATCCCTTCCCCGTTTCTGAAGATGACACCGAATACTACCTGCTGACCAAAGATCACGTCTCTGTCAGCACCTTCGATGGCGAAGAAGTATTAAAAGTGGAACCGCAGGCGCTGACCCTTCTGGCCCAGCAGGCGTTCCATGATGCTTCTTTCATGCTGCGCCCTGCGCATCAGCAACAAGTGGCCTCCATTCTTCATGATCCGGAATCGAGCGAAAACGACAAATATGTCGCGCTGCAGTTCCTGCGTAACTCTGAAATCGCGGCCAAAGGTATTCTGCCGACCTGTCAGGACACCGGCACCGCCATCATCATGGGTAAAAAAGGCCAGCGTGTCTGGACCGGCGGCGGCGACGAAGCCAGCCTGTCTCAGGGCGTGTACAACACCTTCATTGAAGATAACCTGCGCTATTCCCAGAACGCCGCGCTGGATATGTACAAAGAAGTGAACACCGGCACCAACCTGCCTGCGCAAATCGATCTCTACAGCGTCGATGGCGACGAATACAAATTCCTGTGCATCGCCAAAGGCGGCGGTTCTGCCAACAAAACCTACCTGTATCAGGAAACCAAAGCGCTGATCACGCCAGCTAAGCTGAAAGATTATCTGGTTGAGAAAATGCGCACGCTGGGCACCGCAGCCTGCCCGCCGTACCATATCGCCTTCGTGATTGGCGGAACTTCCGCTGAAGCGACGCTGAAAACGGTGAAACTGGCCTCCACCCATTACTACGACGGTCTGCCAACGGAAGGTAACGAACACGGTCAGGCATTCCGCGATGTCAATCTGGAACAGGAACTGCTGGTTGAAGCCAACAATCTTGGCCTGGGCGCGCAGTTCGGCGGCAAATACTTTGCTCACGATATCCGCGTAGTGCGTCTGCCACGTCACGGCGCATCTTGTCCGGTCGGCATGGGCGTTTCCTGCTCCGCAGACCGTAACATCAAAGCCAAAATCAACCGTGACGGTATCTGGATCGAAAAACTGGAAGACAACCCAGGTAAATACATTCCTGAAGCCCTGCGTCAGCAAGGCGAGGCCGGTGTAGTGAAGGTTGACCTTAACCGTCCGATGAAAGAAATCCTCGCTCAGCTTTCTGAATATCCGGTGTCTACCCGCCTTTCCCTGAGCGGTACGATCATCGTCGGTCGTGACATTGCGCACGCCAAACTGAAAGAGCGTCTGGATAACGGTGAAGGCTTGCCGCAGTACATCAAAGATCATCCGATTTACTACGCAGGCCCGGCGAAAACCCCTGAAGGTTACGCTTCCGGTTCTCTCGGTCCGACCACCGCAGGACGCATGGATTCCTACGTGGATCTTCTGCAATCCAACGGCGGCAGCATGATCATGCTGGCAAAAGGTAACCGCAGCCAGCAAGTCACCGACGCATGCCACAAACACGGCGGTTTCTATCTCGGCAGCATCGGCGGCCCGGCAGCCGTTCTGGCTCAGCAAAGTATTAAGAGCCTCGAATGTGTTGAATATCCTGAACTGGGTATGGAAGCCATCTGGAAAATCGAAGTCGAAGACTTCCCGGCGTTCATTCTGGTGGATGACAAAGGTAACGATTTCTTCCAGCAAATCCATGCAAGCACCTGCGCGAAGTGCGTGAAATAAGCGCCTTCTGAAAGACAAAAGGCCTGCCAGAAATGGCGGGCCTTTTTTATGGATATGCCGGTAAAATCTCTGACTAAAGTTCTGCTTTCCCCGGATTATCAAATCCGACCCGCCCGACAAACGGTAAACGCAGCGCCGGGTTTTTCACATCGACACCCAGGTTCAGCCCCAGCACGTTAACTTCCAGACCTTCTTCTACGCCCAGCGTGACGCCAAGAACGCCGAGCAATGACACCTGAACACCGCGCCCCGAAGGCGGCAACCCAATCGGATGGGTAATTCCGCGATAATCCTTACCAATCGCGTTAGACGGCATATCCAGTTCAAGCTCCGGTACTTCACGGCCAATATGCGCCATAAACGTATTGCTGTTTGGCCCCGGCCAGGCGTGATAAGTGTGCGGATACGGGTAGCTTTTAATGGCGGCTTCAATTTTTGGGATCATCATCTGCGCCTGCACGCCGCGGTGATCCACCAGCAAACGTGGCTGCGAGCCAAACCAGTAGCCATCCGCAATGGCGTAATTGCGGCGAACCACATTGGTGCTGCCCCAACTGATAACGTCATAACGGGTAAACTCGGTCTCTCCTTCCCGCTTGAAAATAATCCACGGATGCACGGCGACCAGCCCGCGCCAGCCATAGGTCGGTGCGGCATAAATCTGCACGATAGCAGTACTTTTGAGTTTTGCCGGATCCGGTGCAATTCCGGCGGAATCCCGTCGCGCCGTAGACCAGCTTTGCCCTGCGGGTTCTTCACGGGTTTGCGAGGCCTTTGCGTAGCTGTATCCGAAAGACAGCAGTAAAACGAGGACAAACCCGAGACTAAACCATTTTATGGCGATCATGCTTTTATTCACCTTTGCCAGTCTGTTGGAAACAACATCAATGCCTGAATCGTCTCTAAAGTAAAGACTTACCGCCTCATGCACTAGCGCATGCATAAAAGCGCCCGTCCGTCATCCGAGGCTCTGCCCATGTGGAAAATCAGACTCCAGCCCATTGTTGCTGAAACGTTGCGGGCTCATACTGCCATTAATACGATTCAGATTTACCCATTTAATGAAAACAACTAACTGATGTTAACACATTGATTACTAAAGGATGAATATGACTGACTCCAAGAAAGCATTGATCATCGGCGCATCGCGCGGTATCGGTTTGGGTGTGGTGGACGTACTCACAAAACGCGGCTGGCAGGTAACGGCTACCACTCGTGATGCCGTACCCGAAAAAAGCCCCGCTTCGGTTGAATGGGTAAAACTGGACATCAATAAATCCGAGGCACGCCAGGCAGTAAAAGACGCGCTCACCGCAAACCATTTTGATCTGATTTTTGTGAATGCAGGCGTGTTTGGTCCGGATCATCAGGATATTCATCAGGCCAGCGATGAAGAAATCCTTCAGCTGTTTTTGACTAACGCCATCTCCCCTGTCCGTTGCGCCGCCGAATTGTTGCCGCTGCTAAATCACCGCACTGGCGTGCTGGCGCTGATGACGTCTGAGCTTTCCAGCCTCAATGAAAACGAAGTGGCAACCTATCCGCTTTATTCTGCCAGTAAGGCCGCACTGAATATGCTGACCCGTGGTTTGCAGGAACAGACCGAAAAACAGGAAGTAACACTGCTTTCCGTCCATCCGGGCTGGGTACAAACCGATATGGGCGGTGAAAATGCCACCCTGACCATAGAAGAAAGCGCCACAGGTATTGTCGATCAGTTCGAAGCCTCGTCCGGTAAAGGCGGCCATCATTTCGTGGAATATTCCGGTCGTAAGTTACGCTGGTAACTTTTCACCCCGTCAGTTCAGGCGGTCGTTGAAAAACGGCTTGCCGTCATTGCAGCTCAATGCCATCATTAGAGAATAAACGTTTCCTAATGATGGCAGCCTTCTATGCAACCTTTCCCTTCCAGAGAACGCGGACGTCCGCGGGAGTTCGACACCGATCTGGCGCTGGATAACGCCATGACTGTGTTTCGTGAAAAAGGCTTTCATGCCGCATCAGTCAGCGACCTGAGCCAGGCGATGAACCTGACAGCGGGCAGCATCTACAAGGCTTTCACCGATAAACGCACTCTGTTTCTCAACGTATTTGAGCGCTACACCTCGCTGCGCAATGCACAGCTGCGCCAGCAGATTGAAGGCCTTACGACCGGGCGCGAGCGCATCGCCGAAGTGCTGCGTTTTTACCTCAAATCCTCGCATGAAATTGAAGGCCGCCGGGGATGTCTGGTCGTCGCAGGTACGGTTGAGTTACTGACCTTCGATAATGAGGTTGCCACGCTGGTTCGCCAGGCAATTACCCGTAATAAAGCGTTTCTGACATCGCTGATCGAACAGGGGCAGCACGATGGTTCGGTCTCAGCGACACTCGATCCCGACGCTGCATCTATGCTAATGCTCTACATCGTGCTGGGAATGCGTGTCGCCGGCAAAGTTGAAAACAATCCTGACGGGGACCCCACGCTGGAACTTGCCCTCAAAATCCTCGATTAAAAATTTTTTACCAATTAGGAAATAATCATTTCCTAATCCATCTCAGTAAAGGAGAAATACCATGACTCAGATTATGCCCTCTGTTGCCGTTACCACTGCGCCATTCAGTTCGCCGGAGGCCACGCTTGCCGGATTTCATCACCATTACGCCAGCGTTGACGGTGTACGAATGCATTACGTGTGTGGCGGAAATCCTGAAGGGGAGGTTTTACTGTTGCTGGCCGGTTTCCCGCAGAGCTGGTTTGCATGGCGTCGCGTTATGCATGCGCTGAAGGAAACTTTCTGGCTGGTAGCACCTGATTTGCCCGGTCAGGGGGATTCCGACCGACCAGAAACCGGTTACGACACACAGAGTCTGGCGCAGAAAACCCACGGACTGATGCAGTCTCTCGGACATAAAAGCTATTTTCTGGTCGCGCATGATGTTGGTGCCTGGGTGGCTTATCCCTATTCGGCGCTTTACCGGGATGAAGTGAAACGGCTGGCGCTGCTCGATGCCGGGATCCCCGGTATTACTTTGCCGGATACGTTGCCGGTCACGCCGGATAAATCATGGAAAACCTGGCATTTTGCGTTTCACACCCTGCCCGACCTGCCTGAAGCATTGATTACCGGCAACGAACGGCTCTATCTCGACTGGTTTTTACGCAGAAAAACAGCGGCACCGGATGCCTTTAGTGAGGAAGATATCAGCGAATATTTGCGCGTTTTCCTCAAAAGCGGTGGCCTGCGCGCCGGACTGGCATATTACCGTTCGGTCACGGTTTCCGCTGAGCAAAACCGTGAGCTGAACCGTCAGGGAAAATTGCAAATGCCGTTGCTGGCAGTGAGTGCCGATCAGGGGTCGATACCGGATATGGCTGTGCCACTGCGTGCTTTCGCAGAAAATGTGACCGGAATTATTATCGCCAACAGCGGGCATTTTATTCCCGAAGAGCAACCTGAGGCGCTTGCACGCGAACTGCACACTTTCTTCGCAATGTGATATGCAGATTTGTTGAATTTTTTATGGTAAAACGGCCGGTAAGATTGTTTGTTAATTATTTGTATCCACAATAATTGCCGGGCTAACTTGTCGCATGCGACCAGCAGACACGGCATCTTTCATTTTTCAGGGATTTGTCATGTCATCTTCTTCCGGTAATCCGGATTCACTGTTACAGCACCGTTCGTTTGTGGCGTTCTGGATAGCCCGCGCGGCGTCCAGTTTTGGTTTTCAGATGCTTTCCATTGTGGTGAGCTGGCAAATTTACTCGATCACCGGAAGGGCATTTGATCTGGGGCTGATCGGGCTGGTGCAGTTTTTTCCCTCTGTCGCGCTGGCGCTGGTCGCCGGACACGTGGCGGATCAGTTTGACCGCCGCCGCGTGGTATTGCTCGGACAAATTGCTGAATGGGTGGCAATTGCCGCGCTGGCATATCTGTCGCTGACTCACCACGTTAATGAAATCATTATCCTCGCCCTGATTTTTATCATTTCGACCGCAAAGGCCATGGAAGCGCCGTCGTTACAGTCGATGCTGCCAGCGCTGGTGCCGCCGCATTTACTGGCACGGGCGATGGCCGCCAACAGCGTTTCAGGTCAGGCCGCGTCTATGATGGGTCCTGCGCTCGGCGGCTTTATGTATGTCGCCGGCGCTGGCGTCGCTTACTCGGTGTGTGCCTGCCTCTATTTGCTATCGATTGTGATGGTCAGCCGTCTGCGTTATGAACAGGCACCACCGCGCCGTGTTCCGGCGACTTTTAAAACCCTGTTCGCCGGGATCAGTTTTATCCGCGCCCGTCCGGATGTGCTGGGTGTCATCTCTCTCGATCTGTTCGCGGTTCTGCTCGGCGGCGCCACCGCCCTGCTGCCGATTTTCGCCCACGACATTCTGCATACCGGCCCGTGGGGACTGGGGTTATTACGCGGTGCTCCGGCAGTCGGCGGGTTAATTGTCGGTTTCTGGCTGAGCCAGCGCGCGCTGAAACGTAACGTCGGCATGACAATGTTTGCCGCCGTAGCGGGCTTCGGCGCGGCGACGCTGGTGTTCGCATTCTCCACCTCGCTATGGTTGTCAATGCTGGCCCTGTTTGCGCTCGGCGGATTCGATATGATCAGCATGGTTATTCGCGGCGCACTGGTACAACTCGACACACCCGACGATATGCGCGGACGCGTCAGCGCGGTGAACTCTATCTTCATCAATACGTCGAACCAGCTCGGCGAATTTGAATCCGGCCTGCTGGCTGCCTGGGTGGGCGCAGTCCCTGCGGCTGCTATTGGTGGCATCGGTACATTGATTGTCGTCGGATTGTGGATGACCTGGTTCCCCGGTCTGCGTAAGCGGCAGAAACTGGAAAATGAGGTTGTTGAGGCGTAACGGCGGATCGGGGAATTTTGAAACTGGAACAATTCAAAATTCCCTAATATAATCAGTTCATTCATTCACCAATTTTATATATAAGGAGGATCCCCATGCTGACCCGTGAATGGTTTTTATATTCACCTGTCTTTGGCGATCGTCGCTGCTCAGGCGTTTCCGGCTCCATGCCGCGATAACCTGTCTGAGCGAAGCTAACTGACAATCTGAGTTCTTCCCTCCGGCTTACCGGTTATCGTCGGCTTTATTGACGAGAGGCATTCTTATGCCCGAAAACCTGAGTAAGCATCATGACTTTACTGTCTGCACAATCTTTATCTTTCGATAATTCTTTCGGCCCTTTGCTGGCTGAGATTTCATTCGGCCTGAAAAAAGGCGACCGCATCGGCCTTATCGGCCACAACGGCTGTGGCAAAAGTACTCTGCTAAAAATCCTCAGCGGTGAACTGGCGGCAACGTCCGGCAGCGTTACACTGGCAAATCAGTGTCTGATGGCTCGCGTGGAACAGCATCTGCCCGAAGAACTGAACCATTACACCCTGCTGGGATCCGTTCTGCATCATCTGCCGCCGGGCCTTCATCAGCCTGAACTCTGGCAGGCGCAGGTCTTACTTTCCACGCTGGGTTTCGATGAATCCGCCTGGCAACTGACCGCCGGCACACTGAGCGGCGGGCAGCACACCCGTCTGCTGCTGGCCCGTGCGCTGATCCGCCAGCCCGATTTACTGCTGCTCGATGAACCGAGCAACCATCTGGATCTGCCGACGCTGTTGTGGCTGGAGCAGTTTCTGAAAAACTGGAACGGCAGTTTTGTGCTGGTTTCGCACGACCGCAGCCTGCTCGACAACGTGACCAACAGCACCTGGATCCTGCGGGATAAAACCCTGCAGTTTATTCGCCTTCCTTGTTCACAGGCCCGTCAGGCGCTGGAGGAAAAGGACGCCTCCGACGCCCTGCGCAGAAAAACGGAACAAAAGGAAATTGACCGCGTCACCAAAAGCGCCAGGCGGCTGGCACTGTGGGGCAGCGTTTACGATAACGAAGGACTGGCACGCAAGGCCAAGCAAATGGAAAAGCAGGTCGACCGGCTGAAGGAGGACCAGACTGACGTCACCGCCGGTAATCAGTGGAAACTGCAGCTGAAAGGCGAAGCACTGGCGGCTGACCGCGTTCTGGCTCTGTCTGGTTTGCAGGTTCGTCCGGCACCGGCTGCTCCGGTTCTGTTCACGCTGGATGAAATGCGCATCAAAAGCGGTGACCGGGTAGCGTTGGTCGGACGTAACGGCTGCGGGAAATCTTCGCTGTTGCAGACGTTGTGGCACGCCTTCAGTCAGACGCAAACGACGCAAACGGGTGTGACTTTCCATCCACGTGTGCGGGTGGGTTATTACGATCAGAATCAGCATCAGTTGCAGGACGATGATTCTCTTTGCGACGCACTGGCGAACTTTGCGCCACTGACCGAAGAACAGCGGAAAATGGCGCTGATTGGCGCAGGATTCCCTTTTATCCGTCATCAGCAAAAAGTGTGCACGCTTAGCGGTGGCGAACGGTCAAGGCTGTTGTTTATCGGGCTGACACTGGCGAATTATTCGCTGCTTCTGCTTGATGAACCCACTAACCATCTGGATCTGGAAGGTAAAGAGGAACTGGCGGAAACACTGAAAACCTTTAGTGGTGCGGTGCTTCTGGTATCGCACGACCGTACGCTCATCGAACAAAGCTGTAACCGGTTCTGGCTGGTGGATGGGCAACGGTTAGAAGAGTGGCATACCCTTGCGCCAGTCTACGCCGTACTGGCGGGCTCTTCCCCGCCTGCTGAACCGTTTGATTCAGAAAGCGGAACTGACGTAATCGACAAAGAAGAAACGGAAGAAGAGCAACTGCTGGCCAGGCTGGTGGTGCTGGAACAACGGCTGGCTGAAGATATAGCGCGTAAACCAAAGCACCAGAAACCTGAGCTACAACGTGAGTGGCAGTCGCAAATTGCCCGGCTGACTGCGTTGCTGAGTCTGGATTAACCGCTGATCTTTCTTTCAGGCCTCAGGGACGGGGCTTTTGTTTCTGATTAATTGGAAAGTTTATTTATGACCGTTACGCTTATATGAAAATAGTATGTTAGAAATTAGGGCTTAACTTCCATCCGAACCCTGCGTTCCTGTCTGCCGCCGGAGAGATTATGTTTAACGTTTTACGTGCTGAACCCAAAACTACCTTTGAATATGGCCCGTTTCGCATCCGCCGTATGCGGCCGGGACACATCCAGCCGGAGAAAAATGATGATGCCTTCGGTCCTCTGAGTGTTATCGATCACGCCATTCTCGATCAGGGCACCCTCGTGAAAATGCACGAGCATAACAACGACGAAATCCTCAGTTATATGTGGCGTGGTTCGATGGTGCATGAAGATTCTGCCGGTAATCGCGTTCCCCTTTCTCCAAAACAGCTGATGATGATGAATGCCGGTGAAAGTTTCTGGCATGAGGAATCCACGCCGCTGGTGTCAGCAGAAATGTTGCAGATATTTATTCGTCCGCGTACGGCAAATCTGGAAGGCCGCGTGCAGTTTATGACACGCCCAGACGGCATAAAGAGCAATGAATGGACGCTGCTGGCAGCACCGGAAGGGATTGAGTCTCCGCTGGAAATCCGGCAGGCGGTGTATGTTTACGACATCCGCATGGATGAAAACACCAGTACGCAGATTCCTTCACATGCGGGATTTGCTCAATGGCTGTATGTGATGGACGGAGAAATCAGCATCGGCGATGTCACTTTGTCAAAAGGCGACGCAATCAGCGATGAGGAAAGCGCATTAACCGCCGCAACTGCGGGCAAAGACACCACGCTGGTGTGTTTTCTGGTTTGTCTGGGCGCACAGGCGGTACTGGAAGGGACTATCAGCGGGAAATAATAACAATCTGATTGTACAAATGAAAAAGCCCCAGTCGTTAAACCGGGGCTTTTAAGGTACTATCAAATTAATATTTAACATTCATCAACTTAATTACGTGTACTGCTTAGGTAATGCTACTGCTAAAGATGTACGTATTTTCACAGGATATATTTTTACTGCCTGGTAACGCTATCCTCCTATAATTTTGTGGAATAACATCAGTATCCTGATCATTTGATTTACCCTTCTGTTTGACATCGGGATAAACCGGTACATCACCCTCGCGATATATACTCTTTGATGCGTGGCCTTACTTTCGTCGCGACATTCTCGATTTCATACTTACGTACCCAAATCGCGAACATTACTCTCACTAACAAGGCGTTACATCATCGCGTTTCGTCCACATCATGCGATTGCACAGCTTTACTGCGTGGCCTTAAAGCGTCATCTCACGGACTTGCAAATAACATCCGGTGTTGAATCACCCAAACTAAAATACTTCGTGGCCTTTATCGCATCTCATTACTAACAAGTTTATCAACTTGTGAATTGCACCGCGAAATAAAAATTTCTTTCCACTTCTCTCTGGTGCTGAGTTCTAATTTACTCGCTATATGTTGTGTGTCAACCCTGTATTTTCGAACAGGCTTTTTTATTCTATAAAGATAAGAAACCGTAATGAAATCTGTGATCTGCGCCAGGGATATCGCGCCTGTGATTAACATGAAAATTGCACAACGATAATATTTTGTACACATTTTCAGCGCTATTTCCCCTGTTCAACTTCCTCAATGCGCTCCTAAGCTTCTTAATGTGCGATTTTGTATCAGCAAACTAGTTCAGCAGTGTACAAACCGCTTCATTTCCACTATATTGCCGCGCTTAAGACCCAAATCGCAGCACAAAACAGCGATTCCTGATCATTATTTAACTCATTTCTTTTTCAGCCATTCTTTCAATGAATTCTGATAAAAGCCACGCGAGGATACGCACTATGGCGACGCTTTCCGTGACCGCCCCGCAACGTTCTGTACTGGGCGGTGCAATGATTATTGGTGGAACGATCATTGGCGCAGGGATGTTTTCCCTGCCGGTGGTGATGTCCGGCGCCTGGTTTTTCTGGTCAGTGGCCGCCCTGATTTTCACCTGGTTTTGCATGCTGCATTCCGGACTGATGATCCTTGAAGCAAATCTTAACTATCCGGTGGGATCGAGTTTCAATACAGTCACCGGCGATCTGCTGGGTAAACACTGGAACCGGCTGAACGGCATCACCATCGCGTTCGTTTTGTATATTCTGACCTACGCCTATATCTCCGCCAGCGGCTCAGTCATCCAGCATACGTTGCGCGAGATGTCCGTGAGCTTTTCTCCCCGCCTCGGCGGTCTGCTGACGGCGCTGGTCGTGGCCTTTATCGTCTGGCTGAGCACGCGCGCGGTGAGCCGCATGACAGCGATTGTGCTCGGCGCGAAAATCATTGCCTTCTTTCTGACGTTCGGCAGCCTGTTATGGCATGTGAAACCGGTGAATTTGCTTAACAGCGTCGAGATCAACCCGAGCTATATGCCTTATGTGCTGGCGACGCTGCCGTTCTGTCTGGCGTCATTTGGCTATCACGGCAATGTGCCAAGTCTGATGAAGTACTACGGCAAAAATCCGCAAATCATCAAGAAGTGTCTGCTGCTGGGTACACTGATGGCGCTCGGGCTGTACATTATCTGGATGCTGGGGACGATGGGGAATATTCCGCGTCCGGAGTTTATCGGCATTGCTGAACGTGGCGGCAATATTGATGTGCTGGTGCAATCACTGGGTCAGATCCTCAACAGCGCCGGTCTGGATTTGCTGCTGACGATTTTCTCCAACTTTGCCGTCGCCTGTTCATTCTTAGGGGTGACGCTGGGGTTGTTTGATTATCTGGCAGACCTGTTTAAATTCAGCGACAGCCGTACCGGTCGCTTCAAAACGGCGCTGGTGACGTTCGTTCCGCCCATTATTGGTGGCGTGATCTATCCCGACGGTTTCATTTATGCGATAGGTTTTGCCGGTCTTGCAGCGACCGTATGGGCGGTGATTGTTCCGGCGCTGATGGCACGCGCATCACGCCAGCGCTTTGGCAGTCCGCTGTACCGCGTATGGGGCGGCAATAAAATGATCGTGCTGGTGTTGCTGTTCGGCGTGCTCAATGCGGCAGTACATATTCTTTCCAGCGTGAATTTACTGCCGGTATATCGTTAACTGAAACTGAGTTCCGTACCCCTGTTACTCAGGGTGCTGGTAAAAGGCCTGCACCCTGAGTGGTTCAAACGTGAAAATCACATATCCCCTTCCATTCAGTTCAAATTCCCCCGCTTCATCCATCGGATAGTGGCGATGAATAAGCAGCGATTTGTGGTTTTCTTTATCCACAAATGCCACGCCAAGGGTGAAATCCTTCTGCAATGTCCGGCAGATGTGCAGCAGCAGTTGGGTCAGTATGCCTTTGCCACGAAATTCCTTTCTGACGCTGACCGGCCCGTAGAGAAAAATCTGCTCTGCTTTCGCGAAGCCGCTTTCCAGCACTGTCTGATAAGCAGCTTGCGCAGTGCCATGTTTTGTCAGACTGCCGGGCGCAGTCATCGCAACACCGCAAATCACATCCTGCCCTGCGCGCTGTTCACGGCTGACAAACACGCCGCTGCCAGTCTGGAATTTATTCAGCATCGCGGCATCCATCGTGCCCTGAGTAAACCCTTCTTGTTCGCGTTGCTGCGCCGTGAGGTTATCGCCCTTCGATGCATTTAAAATGCTGAGGATTTCCGGAATATCTGCTGCGTTGGATTTATCTATTTTCATCAATGAACCGGCCCATACAAGAGTGAAATAAGGGTCAGTATGGCAAAGACAGAGGAAGGACAAGAGGATTTCTGAGGGAAGAACATCACGCAGCCTGCTTTTTGCGTAATACAAACAGGCCGCGATTACAGAGAAGGTCGTTAACGTTTAAGCTTTATTCACTGACACAATTTCTTTGATGAAAGTGAAGTTAGAATCACCGTGATCTGTTTTGATCGTCGGGTAAATTCTTTCTCCTTTCTTCACAAAGCCAGTCACTTCATGGGTTGAGCCGTTCTTGACAGTAAAGCTATCGCCAACACTGATGGAACTTGCTACTTCGCTCATAACAATCCTTAACTCTTACTTCATTGAACTTCAGTAAACCCGTTTACTACTGCCCGATGGTAGGCCTTTCTTCGCCAGGTAGCCAGCGGCGTCGGTAAACACCGCGTCAGGACAAGGATGAGTTCAGGTCGGTATTCGCGTTCAGCGGTTCACCGGTCGCGTAAAACTGACCGCCGGCGATGTAGTGCAGACTGCGCAGCGTTGGGTCGGCATCTTCGAAATGCCAGTGGCCGTCTTTGAAAACACGGGTATCAGCCCAGGCACCCACAATTTCACCGATAAACAGGTCGTGCGCTTGCTGATTATGAGGCTCAGGGATCAGTTTACAGGCCAGCCAGGCGGTACAGCCTGCGACGAACGGCAGATTGCCATGGCCTTCCATGCGAAACAGTTCTGCACCGCAATGCCGTAATTTATCCCGATCATTTCTCAGCGTCCGGGTACCTAAATCGTAGGTCATTTGCAGCTGTGCCACGGTTGGCACCTGAATAACAAAAAATCCACTTTGCTCAATCAGTTCACGGGTTCTGGCAATTTTATCCAGTACCACGGTGAGTTTTGCCGGTCTGAAATCCAGGCCGCATACCCACGAGGCAGACATCACGTTGTCGATGCCATTGTGATGCGCGGAAACCAGCGCCGTCGTGCCATGGTTAATCAGACGGTAAGCTTTTTCCAGTTCGACAGGAGCAAATTGTTGTGTCATCAGAATCTCTTTTAATAAGGAATACTTGCACGCCAGCATGCCAAACCTGCGCTGCGGGCACTATGCATTCGGTGCGGCCCGGCGGGATTTAAACGGTTTACGCAAAAGATGCACCGCTAGTGCCAGCAGAAAAAGCAAAGCCTGAATAAGCACGATCGCCGGTCCGGTCGCTGCGTCAATATAAAAACTGATAAAAGTGCCGGAAACGGCGGCAATAAGTGACGCCGTCACGGCAACCATCATCATTTTGGGCAGCGTTTTACACAACAGAAATGCAGTAATGCCCGGTGTGATCAGCATCGCGACCACCAGCACCACGCCAACGGCCTGCAGTGCCGCCACAATGGTCAGCGCCAGCATACACAGCAACGCGTAGTGATAAAAACGTACCGGCAATCCGACCACTTTCGCCTGCACCGGATCGAAACAAAACAGCATCAGATCTTTGAATTTGATGATAATCGCCAGCGTCACCCCCAGGGCGATGACCAGCGTTTGCAGCATTTCACTGTCAGTCACGCCCAGCACGTTGCCGAACAGAATATGGCTCAGGTGCTGTTCAGTATTTACACGGGAAAACAACACCAGACCGGCGGCAAACATGCCGGAGAAGACAATGCCCATCACTGAATCTTCTTTTACCCGGCAATGCTCTTTAATAAATCCGGTGGCTATCGCGCAAAACAGACCGGAGCCAAACGCGCCAATCACCAGCGGGATCCCCGCCAGATAGGCCAGCACCACGCCCGGCAGCACCGCGTGTGAAATTGCATCGCCCATCAGCGACCAGCCTTTGAGCACCAGAAAACAGGAGAATATTGCGCAGACAATACTGGTCGCCATGGCGGTCAGCAGCGCGCGCTGCATAAAGTCGAAGCTCATCGGCTCCATCAGTACATCAAACCAGGACATCATGCGCGGCTCCGGCGTTTAATACGCAGCTGACTGACCAGCCAGCCGTGTTTTGGCGCGAATAAAAACGCCAGCAGAAACACCGTGGTTTGCAGACAAACGATGACTCCGCCGGTTGCGCCATCCAGGTAATAACTCAGCCATGCGCCCGCTGCGCTGGTGATCGCGCCAATAATTACCGAAATAATCAGGACATGGGAGAAACGATCAGAAAGCAGATAAGCGGTTGCACCCGGCGTGATCACCATCGCAATCACCAAAATTGCACCGACGGTTTGTAACGCCGCCACGCTGCAGGCGCTGAAGATTGTGAAGAAAATGATTTTTAGCCACAACGGAGAAAGCCCGACCGAAACCGCATGGGCCTCGTCGAAAAATACCGCCAGCAGGTCGCGCCAGATCACACACAGCACCAGCAGGGAAACGCCGACAATAATCTGCACCTGCAAAATATCAGCGTCATCGATACCTAAAATATTGCCGAACAGAATCGACTGCACGTTGACAGATGTCGGATTGAGGGAAACCAGCAACAGCCCGAGCGCAAAAAAGGTTGAGAAGACGAAGCCGATGATCGCGTCTTCGCGCAGCTTTGTGAAATGGCGCAACAGCGTCATGGAAAGCGCCGCCAGAATGCCGGTACCAAAGGCACCAATGGCATACGGAAAGCCCAGCGCGTAAGCTCCCGCAACGCCCGGCACCACCGAGTGCGACAGCGCATCGCCCATCAGCGACCAGCCTTTGAGCATCAGATACGCTGATAAAAATGCGCACACCGCACCAACGCCGGCACTGACCCAGATGGCTTTGACCATGTAGTTGTACTGGAACGGCTCCAGCAGCAGTTCCGTCATACCGCCCGCCTCACCGGTTCCTGTGGGACTAAATAACCGATATTCCGCAACGCGCCGCCAAAGGTATTTTCGAGATTATGGGGAGTAAACGTCGTTTCGATGGCACCGGCCGCGATAACCGTGCGGTTGATCAGCACCACGCGGTCGCAGAAATCCGGCACGCTGGCGATGTTATGCGTCGAAACCAAAATCAGATGCCCTTCTTCGCGCAACTGGCGCAGGAGTTCGATAATGGCGTTTTCGGTTTTGATATCCACACCGGTAAAGGGTTCATCGAGCAACATGACGCGCCCCTGCTGTGCCAGCGCCCGCGCCAGAAAGACGCGTTTTTTCTGCCCGCCTGAAAGCTCACCAATCTGCCGGTGCGCCAGTTCAGTCAGCCCGACACGTGCCAGCGCTGACGCCACCTGTTTTTTGTCCTCGGCCGACGGGATCCGCAAAAACGACATTTTGCCGTAACGCCCCATCATCACCACATCACGCACCAGCACCGGAAAGTTCCAGTCCACCTCTTCCGACTGGGGTACATAAGCAATGAGGTTTTGTTTCAGTGCTTTCGCCACGTTCAGCCCGTCCAGCGTCACGCTGCCATGCGTCGGGCGGATAATCCCCATGATGGTTTTAAACAGCGTGGATTTCCCGCTGCCGTTAACGCCGAGCAGCGCGCAAATTGAACCCCCGCGCAGGATAAACGAGGCATGTTCAATCGCGGTATGACCGTTGTTATAGGTCACCGAAATATCGTCAACGTTGAGATGCAGCACAGCTTCGCTCATTGTCCGAACCCTTCTGCGATAGTGCCTACCGTGACTTTCAGCAGGTCGATATAGGTCGGAACCGGACCATCAGCCGCTGATAACGAATCGACATACAGCACGCCGCCGTATTTCGCGCCGGTTTCTTTGCTGACCTGTTTCGCCGGTTTGTCTGAGATTGTGCTTTCACTGAACACCACCGGGATTTTTTGCTGACGCACCAGATCGATGATTTTCTTTACCTGCAGTGGCGTGCCTTGTTCTTCGGCATTGATCGGCCACAGATAGGCCTCTTTCAGCTCGTAATCTTTCGCCAGATAACTGAACGCGCCTTCACTGGTGACTAACCAGCGCTGCCCTTCCGGGATTTTTGCCAGCCGTTCACGCAGCGGCGCATCAAGCTGGCTGATTTTTTGCGCATAATCTTTGGCGTTACGGTCATAGGTTGCGGCGTTTTCGGGATCATATTTCACCAGCGCCGCACGGATATTTTCGACGTACACCAGCGCGTTTTTAGCCGACATCCACGCGTGCGGATTCGGATTGCCCAGATACGGCCCTTCCTGAATCGGCAGCGGCGTTATGCCATCCGTTACGGTTACTGAAGGCACATGTTTGATGTTGGCGAAAAAGCGGCCGAACCAGCGTTCGAGATTGAATCCGTTCCACAGGATCAGATCGGCAGATTGTGTTTTCACAATATCCCGCGGTGTGGGCTGATAATCGTGGATTTCCGCGCCAGGTTTGGTGATCGACTCCACGGTGGCGGCATCACCGGCGACGTTCTGCGCGATGTCCTGGATCACCGTGAAAGTGGTCACCACCTTAAACTTTTTTTTATCTTTACTGGCTGCCTGATCTGCCGCCTGCGCGTTGCCGGTGATCAGCGCCACAATCATGCCCACCAGCATCAGCCGCAAGCGAAACGGTGAATGGCTGAATAATTTTAAGATGTCTCGTCCATTTTCCATGAAATCTCTCCTGTACTTCTGCGCGTCAAACGGCGGTTTATTATTCAGATATAGCACAGGCTATACTCCATAGCCAAGGCAAAGTTTTCATAAATTGGTAGATATGTGGACTTGGTTTACAATGCGTGGTTGCTGCGGTGAGCGCGGCTGCGGTGGAAAACCGTCAAGCAAGAAAGAGGCAGGCGTAGTGAAAGATAAAAAAATGAATCCATTACTGGATGTGGAAGAACACGCGCAGGGTTTCTTACAGGTGCGCGAGGCGCATCGCCGGGAATTAATGGATGATTACGTTGAGCTGATTTCAGATTTAATTCACGAATTTGGCGAAGCGCGACAGGTGGATCTGGCCGCGCGTCTGGGTGTTTCCCAGCCTACGGTGGCCAAAACCCTGAAACGCCTGGCCAATGCCGGACTGGTTCACCAGTTGCCTTATCGGGGAACGTTTCTGACACCGGAAGGTGAAAAACTGGCGGCAGAAAACCGCGAGCGTCATAACGTGGTTGAAGCGTTTTTCATCGCGCTGGGTATCAGCGCAGAGACTGCGCGCTTAGATGCTGAAGGGGTGGAGCATCACGTCAGCGATGAAACGCTGGAAGCCTTCAGACGTTTTACAGCAAGTAAGAAATAACACCTTAAATCCGAATTTTTAATTCTTAGCCCGGATTTGCTGTGGCAAAACCGGGTCTAAAATATGAATCCCCCGCCTCTCAAACCCTGAACGTAAACAAACGTTTGCTGCTGAATTTTTTGGTCACAATTGCTGCCACAGCCTTGTCGTATTCACCCTAATCCCCCTCCAACCTTTTATCCGCAACCGGCGTATCTTTACCCTCAGGAGTGGTGGATTTTTTATCACTCCGGACATCCGGTCAATATGCTTCGAGGTCGTTATGAAAAGGCTGTTGTTGTTGATGCTTACTGCTGGCGCGCTGATGTCGGCCAGTTCTGCGTCGTTCGCCTACGGTTATTATGGGCATGGCTACTATGGTCACGGCTACGGTCACGGTTATTATCATGGCGGCTATTATCGCGGCTGGTATGGGCCTGACGTGGTGATTGGCATTCCTCCGCCGGTCTATTACGGGCCGCCTGCCGTCGTTTACGCTGCGCCGCCACAGCCGCAAACTTATGTCGAGAAACCCCCGGCTTATGCGTATTACTGCCAGAATCCTGCGGGATATTACCCGCAAGTCCCGGCCTGCCCGCGCGGCTGGATGAAAGTGGTCGCAGGCCCACGTTAACAGGCGATAAAAGTCATGAACAGGTTTACACCGGTGGCGGTACTCGCCTTAGCCGCGGCCTTATCCGGCTGCGTTTCTCCCCCAACCCGGCCCGATGTGATGGTATTACCCGGTACGGGAAAGGATTATCAACAGTTTCAGATCGATGAAATGTCCTGCCGCAATGCGGCCTACAGCAGCGTGAACGGCGGCGCGCAAACCGCCAGTAATAATGCTGCCGGTACTGCTGCAGCAGGAACCGTTGTCGGCGCGGCAGCCGGGGCACTGATCGGCGCAGCGTCTCATCAGGCCGGACCGGGCGCGCTGATTGGTGCAGGCAGTGGTTTGCTGATAGGCAGTGCGATGGGCAGTAATAATGCTGGTGCCAGCAGCGGCGATTTACAGGATCAGTACGATACGGTGTACACACAATGTATGTACGCCAAAGGCAATAAAGTTCCGGTAGATGCCCGTGACGGCTACAGTTCGGATCAGCCATCGCAATCGCCGGTTCCGCCGGATTATTATCCTGCGCAGCCCGGCAACAACGGCGTTCCGCCAGACTACGTGCCTTAATCTTCATTGCACCATACTAAAAAGGCTGCCGTGTTATGCGGCAGCCTTTTCGTTTTAATGCACGCTGACCAGGTTAAGCGAAAGGGGCGCGGCCGTTCAGTACGTCATCAATCACTTTCAGCACACCCTCATCACGGTTGGATGGCGCGACGTATTTCGCGGCGGCTTTCGCCGGTGCCGAGGCATTTTCCATCGCAAAACCGTAACCGGCGTAGCTGAGCATTTCCAGATCGTTGCCGCTGTCGCCAAAGGCCAGCACTTCGTCATCACGGATACCATAAATCTGCTGGATTTTTTGCAGACCACAGGCTTTGTGGTTCCCGCTGATGATCAGATCCACAGAGCCATGTCCGCTGGTCACCGGTGCAACAATCCCGCCAAGGTTTGCATTAACTTCACTCATCAGCGGATAGACATCGTCTTCCACGTAACTCAGCGCAAATTTGAAAATCGTATCGTCGATTTCTGCGTAATGCTGCACTTTTGTCAGGCGGTGATAGTAACGGCGCATACGGCTGATGAAATCCTCATCAGTACCGGCCAGCACATAAGCCCCATTGCGACCGCAGACAATGGTGTTGATGCCCGGCGTGCGGCTTATCCAGTGCAGCACCTGAGTCACCTGTTGCGGCTCAAGCTTGCCGCAGTAAATTTCCTTTTCCTTATCGACCACATACCCGCCGCCTTCCGCAACGTAAGCAATCTGTGTATCGAGATCGTCAAAGAAGGATTTCAGCTGGTAATACTGGTTGCCGCTCGCCACCACAAATTTAATGTCACGTTGCAAAAGTTGCTGATATTGCTCGCGAAAGCGGGCTTTATTGTATTCCTGCTGCGGATTGAGAAAGGTTCCATCCATGTCTACGGCGATAAGTTTTACGGCCATTACTGCTCCTTACAGAGTCGGATTCTACATCAGTCAGGGTAAAAGAAGGCTGACGTTTTTTACGCGTCAGCTGGCAAATTTGCCACTCAGTTATAAATCATTGGTCTTTGAAAACAATCAATACTTCAGCTTGTATGCGCCAAACGTGATAACCAGAAACGCCGCCGCGACCGCCGAGAATGCGACATACAAGCTGGAAAGATGCGCAATAAAGCCGATCAGCGCCGGACCACCCAGCACGCCGAGATAACCGAGCGTCGCCACCATCGCCACCGCCATATTGACCGGCATCACTTTTTCCTGACCGGCCAGCGTAATCAGCACCGGAACAATATTCGCTGCGCCTATCCCGACCAGCGCAAAACCACACAATGGCAGGATCCAGCCCGGCAACAGCACAACCATCAGATAACCGGCGATACCCAAAACCCCGCCGATAATCAGGATCCGTTTGCGCCCCAGTGCACTGACAATCGCATCACCGGTCAGGCGCATCAGCGACATCGCTACGGCAAATACCGCAAAGCCCCAGCCCGCATGTTCCAGCGCCAGACCGCGGTCCTGGGTCAGGAAGACACCGCCCCAGTCCAGCACCGCGCCTTCGGCCATAAAACAAATCATCGCCATCACCGCCATCAGCACCAGACGGAAATTCGGTCTGGCTTTCGGCTGGCCTTCTTCAGGATCCTCATGCGCGCCAAACGGTAACATTCCGCGATAAGAATACGCCGTCAGCGCGATAACCAGCACGACGGCAAAAAACGTGCTGCCGAGCGGCGTGATACCGGCACTGAGCAGCAACGCACCGCCACCGGCTCCGGCGATCCCGCCCACGCTCCACAGGCAATGAAACCCTGACATCAGTGGTTTATCCGCGGCCTGTTCCACCAGCGTGCCCTGCACATTGACGGCTACATCCGCCAGCCCGATGCCCATGCCGAAAATAAACAGGCTGAGCGCCAGCAGCCAGATGTCACTGAACACCGCCAGCAGCGGCAACATCAGACAGTACAAAATGACCGCCGCGACGATCACTGCCCGACAGCCAAACTTGCCGATAATCCGTCCCGACCCAAGCATCGACAGCAGCGAACCGGCACCAAGACACAGCAGCAATAACCCGAGATCACCCGCCTCTGAATGCGTCCGCAATTGGGCATAGGGAACCAGCGCCGCCCACAGCCCCATCGCCATGCCGGTGACAAAAAATATCGCCCGCGTCGCGACACGCCGGACAGGACTTCCGGCATGAATATCGTTGTGCGCAATTTCAGATGACAGTGACATCAGGTTCTCCCGCGAGGTGAAGTTAGTTATTAAAAGTCTTTTAATAAGTCCGCAGTATAAGGGGGCGAACAACAAAGTCAACCGGCGTTATTCACCGAAAGCAATGTGCAGATTGTAGTTGCTGAGCGTCAGTTCCGCGATGCCTTGAAGATAATCCTGACGCATCGACGGGCGGTAAGTCAGCTGCGGCATATGCTGTGCGGGAATGCGCTGCAGGCAAAGCATCTTCAGCTCAGGCAGCAGTGCTTCACTTATTTTCGGGCCGGAAAGCGCGATGGTGGCCGGGTTGATAATGGCGGTCAGCGAGACAATCACTTTCGCCATTTCTTCTGCGACCGGCAGTTTATCCAATCCTTCAAAAGGCAGATTTGACACTTCCCCTGCAAACTGGCTGGCACCCTGTAATACCTGACCATTAATCACCATGCCACAGCCCAGACAAGGCACCTCCGGTTTAAAGAGATAGGCCACCGGCGCGGTGATGCCCGCACAACTGCTGCGGTAAAACCCCCAGGCGGTGTAGTTCATGTCGTTATCTGCCTGAACATAGATCCCGAACTGTTCACGCAGTTGCTGCTCCACCGCCACTCCGGCAAACACGCTGATATCACAGGTTGCGACGGTTCCTTTTACCACCACGCCCGGCAGGCCAATGCCCAGTGCTTTAATATTGGGATAGTCCGCCAGCAGGCTGCCAATTTGCTGATAAAACGTCGCCAGCGTCAGCGGTAAAAAGCGGATTTCACCCTGCGCCAGACTTTCACCGGTGGCTGAATTCACCGACCAGACAATCTGTGCGGCAGCGTCGCTGCCCTGCGCGTACAGGCTAAGTACCGAGAAATAGTTCGGGTTATACGCATAGCGCTGCGCCGGACGGCCGCCACGCGAGACTTCGAGTTCCAGCGCCAGCACTTCGTGCCGCTGGCTCAGGTCATTCAGCACTGCGCCGCAGGTGGCGATACTCAGACCGGTGACACCCGCCAGTTCCGCCTTCGTCGCCGAGCCCAGAGATTTCAATGCATTCGTCACCAGCACGACATTGTTTATCTTCATTTCACGGGTGGTACGGTTTGAAGGGATGATCATGTTGCCTCGGGAATGCGCGTAAGAATGGGGGGTAATTTAGCACGGATCCGGCGGCACGACTTTTTAGAGATCACATTCAAAAAACGGCAGAGCGGAAAATAACCCGCTATAACAAGGGGGACTGTTTCAAAAGGAGAGCGATTTTGATTTCCCATATTTGTATTGGCGTTTACGATTTTGAACGGGCTTTCACTTTCTATTCGGCGGTGATGGCGGCACTAGGGCATACCCTCAAGTTTTGCGACAGGGAAAAACCCTGGGCGGCGTGGATGGCACCGGATTCGCCAAGGCCGCTGTTTGTTATCGGCCAGCCGCATGACGGCGAACCTGCCAGTGCGGGTAATGGTCAGATGCTGGCATTACTGGCAGACAGGCGTGCTACCGTGGATCAAATCTATCAGTTTGCGATGGCAAACGGCGCGACAGATGAAGGCGCGCCGGGACTACGCCCGCATTATCATCCGGATTACTACGGTGCTTATTTTCGGGATGCCGACGGTAATAAGCTGTGTATTTGTTGCCATCATCCTGAGGCCTGAAGCTTTGGCCCTTTTACCCGAAGTTCTGTACCCGCCGGCCCAGCTCGGTTTCTGCCACGCCTTCGTGATGTCCGTCAGTGAAGCAGGCACCGGTCACCGGTTCGCGGAGATCCGGGAAGTGATAGACCGCGTTCACGCATGACGGGCCGCCGCCTGAATGACCGGCTGATCGCCCAGCTGTACCCATCGCGCCGCTCATCAGCCCGAGCGCATAACCGCATTCGGTCCACGGACGTCCTTCAAGGGCACCACCGAGCGGAATTGTCACCTGCATTTCAGCCAGCGACGGGGCGCTCAGCAGTTTTCCGCTGAATAATCCGTGCAGCAGTCTGGCCGCGTCCCGCACATTTCCCGCCAGACAGCCGTGATACACCCAGCCCGGATGGTATTTTCCGGCGGCTTCGCAGCGAAGTTGTGCGAACTCCTCGCGCGTGGTGACAGGCGCAATACTGGTCAGTCCGAGCGGTGTCGAGATGAACGCCTCCACCAGATTTGCAAAACTCAGCCCTGAGGCGGCTTCTATGTTTTCACGGGCCAGCATGTAGCCAATGTTGGAATAAGACCACCCTTCGCCCGGCGCAAATAGCATACCTCTGGCTAACGCGGCACTGAGTAATTTTTCGCGTGACCAGGGTTCCTCTCCGGCGGCCACGGCGTCGTGATAATCTTTCAATGCGCCATAATCCGGCAAACCGGCGGTGTGGTTAAGCAGTTGCCGCAGCGTATAAACCTGACCCCCGATGAGGCTATCCAAATCCAGAGATCCGTTTTCACTGAGCTTCAGCGCGCAAATTGCGATCACGGTTTTCGTGAAACTCCAGTAAGGGAAACGGGCTTCAGTATCTCCTTCTGCCCTCTCTTCGCCGGAGCCTGAAATACAATAAGAATGGAAACGCTGCATGGCTAACCTCTTCATATCAAAGAAAACGGGCGCTGTTTAAAGCGCCCGTTGGATCATAATACTTTACTCAAAAATTCGCGGGTTCGGGGATTTTCCGGTGCACTAAACAGTTGCGCCGGTGGCCCCTGCTCCTGAATCACACCCTGATCGATAAACACTACACGGTCGGCGACTTCACGGGCAAAGCCCATTTCGTGCGTCACAATGACCATCGTCATGCCTTCGAGCGCCAGCTGTTTCATGACGGCCAGAACTTCACCGACCAGCTCCGGGTCCAGCGCCGACGTCGGTTCATCGAAAAGAATGATCGAAGGTTCCATCGCCAGCGCACGGGCAATCGCCACGCGCTGTTGCTGCCCACCGGACAAACTGGAAGGCCAGGCGTCGATTTTGTCGATCAGTCCGACTTTTTGCAGCAACTTTTCGGCACGCGTTACAGCTTCGGCTTTGGATAAACCTTTCAGCGACATTGGCGCCATAATCAGGTTTTCCAGCACGGTCATGTGCGGGAACAGATTAAAGCGCTGGAATACCATACCAACGCCGGAACGCAGCGTATTCAGATTGGTTTTCGGATCATGCACCGCAAAACCGTTGACCACCACTTCACCACCGTTGGGCTTTTCCAGCGCATTCAGACAGCGCAAAAAGGTGCTTTTACCGGAACCGGAAGGCCCGATGATGCACACCACTTCTTTCTCTGCGATGTCGCAGGAAATGCCGCGCAACACGTGGGTTTCGCCAAACTGCTTCTGTAAATCCTTAACGTGAATCACTTTTGCCAAACCTCTTTTCCATGTGTTGAACGAGCAGCGAGAGCAGGAAAGTCAGAACCCAGTAAACCAGTGAAATGGTCAGGTAGGGTTCCCAGTAGGTGGCATAGGCGCCGGAAACGGTACGCGCAGCATACGCCAGATCGGCCAGGCCAATCGCCGAGGCCAGCGAGGAATCTTTCACAATCGCGATAGCGTTGTTGCCCAGCGGCGGCAGAATACGGCGAAACGCCTGCGGCAGGATAACCTTGCGCATCGTTTTACCCCAGCCCATGCCCAGCGCGCGGGAAGCTTCCATCTGCCCGTTGTCGATAGACTGAATACCCGCACGGAAAATCTCAGAGACATACGCCCCGGCGTTGAGGGTAATCGCCACCACGCAGGATAAAAAGGCACCGTAATCAGAGCGCAGCGCTCGGGCGAAATCTGAAGACATCAGGCCGTTCGCCACTAAAATGCCGTCACGTGGATTAATAAACAGCGGCACTAAGGCGAAGTGAACCACCATGATCTGCACGAACAGCGGCGTACCACGAAAGGCACTGACGTAAATGCGCACCGGCCATTGCACGGCAAAACGCAAAACGTGTTTCCACGGGCCATCGTCGGCGCGTGCCATCCGTCCTAGCCCCAGCAGCAGCCCCCAGGTGGTACCCAAAATCACACAAATAATGGTGCATTTGATGGTCATCAGCGCGCCCTGCACAAACAGCGGCGCGTATTCTGAGATTATCTCCCAGCGAAATCCGGTCATACCAATCCTTGTTTAAACTTCTTTCGAAATATTTAGGGTAAATTTACTCGGCCGGGAGTGTTGGAACATTCTTGTCGAACCAGGTTTCGTAGATTTTGGCATAGGTGCCATCGGCCACGATCTTCTTCAGACCGGCGTTGATTTTACCCAGCAACTCAGTGTTGTCTTTGGCAACCGCAATACCGAAATACTGACGTTCGAATTTAGCATCCGGTACCAGTTTCAGCGCTTTCTCAGGATGGGATTTGATGTAGTACTTCACCACGCCCACGTCGCCGACTGCCGCACCGATGCCGTCTTCCGCCAGCTCCTGCAACATCAGCGGAGTGTTATCAAAACGTTTGATGTCGGTGCTGTTTTTACCCAGTTCATTGGACACCACGATGTCGCCGGTGCTGGAGTTCACCACACCCACTTTCTGACCTTTCAGGGCGGCCACGGAATCCACTTTAGAGTCTTCAGGCACCACGATGGACTGTTCTGCCGGGAAATACGGGGCAGAGAAAGCCACCATCGCTTTACGTTTATCGGTAATGGTGATGCCAGAAATAATGATGTCACGATCACCGGAATTCAGTGTCGCAAAAATTCCTTCCCACGGCGTATTAACCAGTTTGATGTCAAAATCTTCAGCTTTGGCGATCGCTTTGATGATGTCGATATCAAAACCTTCCAGCTGTTTCTGGCTGTTTTCATATTCGAACGGACGGTATGTGCCGCCGGAACCGACGACGTAAGTGGTCTGAGCGGCATAAGCAGATGTGATTAATGAAGAAAGCAGGCACCCGGTGAAAATTAATGACTTAAGCATGGTCACTCCTGTGTGATTGTTATTTTATGCAGTTAATTTGCATAAAAATACACAAGTTGACGAAGTGCTTCAACTGAAAGTTGCTGCGGACTGACATAACGAAAACGTGGAGAAGTGAATCGCAGACTCCTCCGAGTTCCCTGTAAGAACGTTCATCTCTCTCGTGGGATCAGGTATATTGATACACAGATCACAAAAATCCCTTAAAGGAAGACGTCGCACTATGAGTTATCGCTTCACCCTTGCTGCCGTAGCAGCCGTTATCGCACTCACAGGATGCGCAAAAACGAAAACCGCCGACCAGGCACCGGCTTTCGATTTTGGCTCAACGCGCCTGACCGTGGCGCACGTTCCGACAAAAACCGACGATGGCACCAAACTGTATGTGACCATTGATGATAAAGACGCGGGCGCTCTGGGAACGGGCGAGAGCATGGAAGTTCAGCTTCCTGAAGGGAAACACAAAGTCGGCGGCTATGCGCGTTCACTGATTGGTCGCGTCACCATCGCGCCGGTCGAAGTGGCAACATCACGCGATGCGGTCAGTCACGTGACCTATTCTGTGGCGAATCTCAAACCGACGTTCCTGGTTCGCGCATCAACGCCTGTGCCGAAACCGAAGTCTGAATCGATTCCGGCCGTACCAGTTCCGTCGCTGCCTAAAGATATTGAGGATCCGGCAGCCGCCGAACAATCGCAGACCTCAGCTGCACCGGCCGCAGCAACGACGCAGACGACGCAAACAGTTACACCAGCAACGACTCAGCAGACTTCTGCAACCGCTGCCACATCGACAAATTCCACAACTCCGGCGCCAGCAGCGGCTCAGCCAGTGCAAACCACCGCGCCTGCCACTCCGGTGGCGACTCAGCAGACACAAACTGCCGCACCAGCCACGCAGACGCCAGCGGTGACTGAGCTCACACCCACCACTTCGTCGCAAACCTCACAGGCAACGCAGGATAAGACCACGCCTGAAGTCACCGACCTGACTTCCGCGCCGCAGGCCTAATCTGCTTTCCCGCCGGTTCTCACGATCCGGCGGGAAAGTCCTCAGAATTTCACCACCGCTCCCAGCTCAATGACCCTGTTCGGGGGAATATGATAATGCTCAGGCGCTCGCAGAGAATTGCGCTGCAAGACCTGGAACAGTTTGCCACGTGCTTTCAGGTACCAGGGACGGGGTTCTCCCAGCGTAAAAGTATCCCGCGACATAAAGAATGACGTCTCGTTCATCGTGCATTTCAGCCCTTCCAGCCCGCAGCGATAGAGAATGTCCGTCACATTCGGTGTTTCCCGCCAGCCATAGCTGGCAATAACCCGCCAGAATGCCGGTGAAAGCTGTTCAATCGTCACCCTTTTCACGTTGTGAACATAAGGTACGTCTTCCGTCACCACCGTCAGCAGCACCACCCGCTCGTGCAAAATTTTGTTGTGCTTGAGATTGTGCAGCAGCACCAGCGGCACTTCATATTGCCCGCGCGACATCACCACTGCCGTGCCCGGCACACGTTTCGGCGGCGCTCTTTCCAGTGAGGTGATAAGCGCCTCAAGCGCTTCCGGATCCTGTCTCAGACGGCGCAGCAGGCGCGAACGCTCGGTTTTCCAGGTCAGCATAATCAACAGTATGGTCACCCCGATGGCCACCGGCAGCCAGCCCCCGGAGAACAATTTGGTCAGGTTGGCGGCAAATAACGGTATATCAATGATCAGCATCGCTGCCATCATCAGGCCGCCAGCCCAGGTTTTCCATCCCCAGTTTTTGACCATAACAATGCCAATCAATACCGAGGTGATCACCATCGTACCAGTGACCACTATCCCGTACGCCGACGCCAGATTGCTGGAATGTTTAAAGCTGACGATGGCAATCAGTACCGCGAAATACAGCAGCCAGTTGACGACCGGGATGTAAATCTGACCGGATTCTTCATCAGAGGTATAGATGATCCGCATCGGCGGCAGATAACCCATACGCACGGCCTGACGCGTCAGGGAGAACACGCCGGAAATCACCGCCTGCGAGGCAATCACCGTTGCCAGCGTAGCCAGTATCAACAGCGGGATCAGCGCCCAGCCAGGAGCGAGGAGGAAAAACGGATTCGCAATAGCGTCGGGTTTGCTGAGCAGCAGCGCGCCCTGTCCGAAGTAATTCATCACCAGTGAAGGGCCGACCAGCACAAACCAGGCAATGCGGATCGGTTTTTTACCGAAATGGCCCATGTCGGCATATAACGCTTCGCCACCGGTCACCGACAGCACCACCATGCCGAGCGCAAAGAACGAGACGGTTTTGAATTCCACAAAGAAATGCAGCGCCCAGTAAGGATTCAGCGCCTGTAATACATCGGGATTACGCATAATGCCGCCAATCCCCAGCACACCGATGGTCACAAACCACAGCACCATCACCGGCGCAAAGATTTTGCCCACGCTTCCGGTGCCATTTTTCTGAATGAAGAACAACAGGGTCAGCACGGCAATCGAAAACGGAATGATAAAACGGTCCAGCGACGGCTCAATAATCTCCAGCCCTTCAATTGCCGAAAGTACCGAAATGGCGGGTGTTATCACACCGTCGCCATAGAAGAAGCTGCCGCCGACCAGCCCGATAAACATAATCACCGGGATCCACCGCGGATTAAGGTTGCGGATCGCCAGCGACATCAGCGTCAGAATACCGCCCTCACCGTCGTTGTCGGCACGCATCACGAAACTAATGTACTTCACCGACACCACCAGCATCAGGAGCCAGAAAATAAGCGACAGAAAGCCGAATAATGCACTTTGGGTCACGGCGATGCCCTCTTGTCCGGTCAGGCATTCACGCAGGGTATACAACGGGCTGGTACCGATATCGCCATAGACGACCCCGATACACGCCACGGTCACAGTCAGCAGCGATGATTTATTTTTAGTATGCTTCATGAGTGGCTTCACAATCTCCGGGGTAACGTTGTTACCCTCTGAAGAGAGTATAGACGTTCCTCATGAACCACTAAGTTGCCAGTGCAAGGGGGCAGTCGGCACAGCACTGCTTTTTAAGCGAAATCTGCCTAAGCATCACGCCATTCTGGTGCATCCAGTTTCGCTGCATCTAAATAGGGTAAGTTATTTTTCAAAGCGTCAGGAATAATACAAAACCACTCTATTGTATGCTCATGCTTTCAATGGAATTGGAAGCCAGAAATATAACATCCATTTTTTCATTATTATTGTACCATATGATAAATCAAATAATCATATGTCCGCCAACGAGGCGTAACTTGTTAGATTTTCTTGCTAACTCCGGACTGGATATCCTTGGGTTTTGAGCTGGATTCATACGATGAAATGCCAGGATTTTATTGCCCCCTGACTCCCAATACAAAGCATATGCTTTTTTATGCATGGGAGATTCACTTTCTGAAAATTTATCAAAAGTACGACTCTTGATAATGTTTCAGCATTATTCATAGGGTTGCTATTTTTCCTCTGGCATAGCTGTGCAGTTCTTTAACAGACCAGGGAGTGAACAAACCCGATGCATGCTTACCCATACAGATAGAATATGCGTAATCCTCAGTATTCAAGATGAGATGGCTTAACTCGTGGATAACAGTCGCTGCAATATCATCAACATGCATGCGGCCGGTACTTAAATAAGACATCGCAATATATTTTTTATTGATCCCTTTCTTAAAATCTTTTGCATCGCTAGCTTTAACGTATCCGATAGTATCTCCACCCGCTTCATAGAGTTCTTCAGCAAGATCAAAATGCTCCGGTGTTAAATTTGCCATCCTTCTTCTAATTTTATTTAAAGAATGGGTAAGTTTTTTAACCGTGGCAGAACTATCTTCATTCAATAGTTCCTTTAGAATTTTCCTTGTCTCATCTTTCAACTTACTCCTTCCAAGAGCCTTAAGAGCAATATCAATCTGCTGCCTTGCCGTTATAATAATAAATGGCAAAAGTGTTTTTAATCTTTCTTCAGCCGGATGCACTATTTATATCTCCTTTTAATAATCACTCACTATCGAACTGTACGCATTCAGCGCATCGATTCTTTGTGTGATTTTTTTTAACAGAACCGGATTCACTTCTCTGTTGTTTTTTCTATCCTGCTGAATCATCCACAATAATGTTTCAGCACTGGTCCCATTTCGCTGCAGATCCTGACGTATCTCATATACTGCCGTTTTCAACTCCGAAACAGTCATATATTGGCTATGTTTCTTTTCGGCATTCAGCAGACGGGCATCAAGTTCATCAAGATGTTTATTCGCAAGTACAATACCGTCCAGCGCCGGAATATCCCCAGCTTTTTCCTGCAAGGTACGATGCCAGCGGGCACTTAATTCGTTATCGGGATACGCTTCTTCCAGGTGATCCGATAATATTTTTCCTTGGCGCAAAAGCACATCGGAAGGTTGTTCACTCAGCCAGTCCAGCAAGGGCACAGCATGCGTTAACACCGCCGTTTTTTGCGCCCGCAATTCTGGTTCCTGCGCCTTACGCCATACCTCATCCATCTGACGTTCACTGTGTTGCAGTGCCAGTAACGGAGCACTGAGTTTTTCTCCGAAACTCAGCGACTGCGCAGAAAACCAGATACTGGCCGCAATGGCACATATCGCGATACCCGCCGCCATCCCGCCCAGCGCCCACAACAGCGGACGTTGCGCAGGTTCCAGGCGAATTTCTGCAGGTTCTGCATCAGGCAGCATTTCGATCACCGCCGCTTTTTTCTCGCTGATGGTTTCAGGCGCAGGCTCCGGTACAGGCTGCAAGGCTTTCACCGGTTTTATCTGCGACGGATAAGGCACCGACCGGCAGCGAACCTGGAGAAAATAATGCAGGTTCTTCAGAGAATCATGGCTTCGTGAGTGCAGGTTTTTAGACTGTCCGCAAAGCACGCCGATGCTTTTTTCCACCAGACGCATTTCGCCGCTGTTTTCCGGGCCATATTCCAGCGTATAGATATGCGTTGCCACGTTTGCATTGAACCAGTCCATCAGTTGCTGACGTTGCTGAACCGCTGCCAGCGGTGGCCAGCAACGCTGGCTGTTGTGCGTAAATGCGGTGGACAGCAGATCCAGTGCCAGCGCCAGCCCTTTCCAGCTTTTGAGCCGCAAATTGATCAGGCAAAACCACATGCCACTTTGCAGGTCATAACCATATTCATGAAACAGCTGAAAACACTTTTCCTCCAGCGCATTCCAGTCCAGCCTCGCAGGGATGGTACCGCTCAGCGGACTGAGCTCGCTGCTCAGCAGCAAAAACGACTTGCTAAGGCGCGGATCATGCCCGTTGATTTTTAACGCCCGAAGATTCACCCGGTTTTTCATGGTCACTCTTTCCCTGTCGTTCAGGCGAGTTGTTTCGCCGCAGAACGTTTCGCGGCTGGCTGTTTAGTCAGTGTGAGCTGATCTTTACTGACACCAATTTGCAGACGAATATCTGCTTTGCTTTCAACCGCCAGCAAGCGGTCGGTAAGCAACGGCAGCAATTCCCGGTTCAGCACGGCATCAATTTCACGTGCCCCGCTTTGTTCCACCTGACATCGGCTGGCCATGAACTCCAGCACTTTTTCGCTGTAAGTCAGCACAGAATTACCTTCACCCGCGGCGCTAAAGCGTTTGCACACTTTATCAAGTTTAAGACGGATGATTTTTGCCAGCGTTTCACCCACAACCGGCAGATACGGGATGAGTTGCAAACGTCCCATCAGCGCAGGACGGAAGAATTTGTCGAATTCCGGGCGCAGTAACCGGGTCAGCGCGTTATGATCAGTGCTTCCGGCCGCAAAGGCAGTCATCACCAGATCGCTTGCCAGGTTACTGGTCAGAATAATCAGCGTATTTCGGAAATTAATCAGCTGACCTTCGGCGTCTTCCATCACACCTTTGTCGAACACCTGGTAGAACATTTCCATAACATCAGGATGCGCTTTCTCCACTTCATCAAGAAGCACCACGCTGTAAGGGCGACGTCGCACCGCCTCCGTCAGCACACCACCCTGACCATAGCCGACATACCCAGGCGGCGATCCTTTCAGTCCTGAAACCGAATGTGCTTCCTGATATTCAGACATATTGATGGTAATCAGACTTTGTTCACCGCCGAAAAGCAGTTCTGATAATGCCAGCGCCGTTTCTGTTTTACCGACGCCAGAAGGCCCGGCCAGCATAAAGACGCCGGTTGGCTTAACCGGATCAGCAAGATTGGCGCGACCAATGCGGATTTGCTGTGCAATTGAGGCTAATGCATGGGATTGCCCGATCACCCGGCTTTCCAGACGAGCGACCAGATCGCAAAGCTGTTGCTGTTCCTTTTCCACCATTCTGCCCAGCGGAATACCTGTCCACCCGGCGATCACGTCCGCCACACAGACCGCATCGACGCAGTCATAAACCAAAGCATGATCTTTATGCATCTCAGCCAGCCGGGCGCGCAATGCCGCAATGTGTGTCACATCGTCAGAATCTGTGATCTGCGCGACCAAATCTTGCTGTTGCCGCCAGACAGGCAGCAGTTTCTCCAGGCTCAGCGTGATCTCACTTTCACGTTTGTCTAACCATTTCAGGCGGGTTGCCCCCTCCCCCTCCGTTAGCAGACTTTCGCGCTCAGTTTGAATATTGCTCAGGAGTGCGTTGAGATCTTCAATCTCTTTCGGCTCATGGCATTGCGAGATAGCGACGCGTGCGCAGGCGGTATCCAGCAGGCTGATCGATTTGTCCGGCAGCTGACGGCCTGATATATAGCGACTGGACAGGCGAACTGCGGCCACCAGCGCACTTTCGAGGATCTGCACGCCGTGATGCTGGCTCAGCGCCGGTTTCAAGGATCGCAGCATGGCTATGGCGGTTTCCTCATCAGGTTCCGCTACTTTAATGACCTGAAAACGGCGTGCCAGTGCGGCATCTTTTTCAAAATACTTTTTGTACTCCGCCCAGGTAGTGGCCGCCACCACGCGCATTTCTCCGCGTGCGAGAGCAGGTTTAAGCAGGTTAGCGGCATCATTTTGCCCTGCCTGACCACCTGCACCAATCAACGTGTGAGCCTCATCGATAAACAGGATGACCGGAGACGGGTATTCTTTGATTTCACGTAACAGCGTTTGCAGACGATTTTCAAATTCGCCTTTGACGCTGGCACCGGCCTGCAACAGCCCCATATCCAGCGATAAAATTTCCATCTTCTTCAACGCTTCCGGCACGCTGCCTTGCGCAATACGCTGAGCCAGTCCTTCAACCAGCGCCGTTTTCCCCACGCCCGGTTCACCAGTCAGTACCGGATTGTTCTGACGGCGACGCAGCAGCACATCAATCAGCTGACGAATTTCCTGTTCGCGTCCGAGTGCCGGATCAAGTGTCGCCTTGCGCGCCTGTTCGGTCAGGTTACGGGTGAACTTCATTACCGCAGAATCCGCGAGATGATCCACCGGCGCGGCTGCACTGACACCGGCGCTGTGCACACACGCGTCGCGCAGTAACTGGTCGGCGCGTTCAGACTGGCACACTAATGCCTGCTGTAGCGAGGTACCAAGATGTGACTGAAGGCCCTTATCATTAGCAATCAGACTGCCGAGTAACGCCTGAACCGGAAGCTGTAATTGTTGCCAGCAGGTGCTGGCATGAAGCCAGGATTTCTCAAGATGCTCGACCAGTAATTCTGATAACACCGGACTCCGTGTATTGCCGCTACGCTGCTGATTCAGGCTGGTTTTCAGTGCATCGACCAGCGCATCGCCTCGCAGCCCTGCATTCAGACAAAGTTGCTCAATCATGGCTGGCTGATGAGTCACCACCGCCAGCAGCAAGTGCTCGATTTCCACTTCATGGTGTGTCCGGCTGACCGCCAGACTAATCGCCGAGTCGAGGCATTCACGTGACCCAGTGTTCATTTTTTCTACAATTTTCTTCAGATAGTTACTCATAAGTCATCCTGTTTATTTTTCTCAACCGGGTCTTAAGCAACACTCAGTGACAATCGGTGATTTGAACCGGTAACTGCGAGAACCCGCTGTTCAGCGCCGTTGGTCGTTGTTTTTCCGCTTTTTTGCCGCGGATATCCTGTTGCGCATCCGCATTGTCATTCAGTGCCTGATGCAACTCCTGCCACTGCTGCCAGGTTTCCTGGATCCGGTTTTGCGCGCCAGCCTGATAGCGCACCATAACCTCTTTAATTCCCACAGATTCCAGCTGCGCAGCGTCATCCGGGAAGTCATCAGCTTTAAAGCTGTGCTGACCATTGGCAAAATCCTCCAGGAAATCCGGCCAGGCGGAATCGCCGAAATATTCATAAGTCAGGTCAAAGCCCGGGAAGTTGATCACCAGAGTTGTGCGGCTACAGTGCCCTGCCCGCCAGCGGAATGGCGCCTGTTCGCTGAAATTCATGCTGTTAAGTTTCCACTGCTGTTCATCACAAAACAGCGTCAGCCGTGTGCCGGTCGGCATCAGGCGCGCGCCGCCGGGAATGGTGGCAGGCTGACTTTTCAGTGTCAGTTCCAGCGTTTTGGTTTCCAGTGCTGCCATTTTTGCTTCGAGCTGAGTTTGTTCTTCTTTCAGAGCGGCCAGTGCATCGTCGCTGCGGGTATTCTCACGCTCCGGCATCGCCAGTACGTCATCCGGGCGCAGCACGTGATTGACCATCCGCAGGAACTCCGGTGTCAGCCCCGGTGTTTGCCCGCCGAATTGCCCTGCTTTCGGCCCGCTGTCATCAACCACCAGCACGCTTTTCGCCGGTCCGCGAATAAAGTCAGACAGATACTGCCAGGCCAGATCCTGCTGATCCTGATACTCAAGACGAATGGCGTTGTTTTCCATCGGCCACAGCACGCGGCTCTGCCATTGCTGTTGCAGCCAGCAGCCGGAACGTTGCATGGCATGCGCCACCAGCCAGCGGTAATCGTTTTGATACAGAGCCCACACCGCGTCAGTGGCGAAATCAGGACGTTCCGCCGAGAGGCTTTTACGCAACACGTTAAAGCGGCTTTCGAGCAGTTGCAGAGGATTACTGTCGCCCTTCTCGCCGGTCTGGAACAACCCGCGGGTCAGCCGGTCACTGTTTTTCGGCGTGGCAAAGATATCTGCGACTACCCCGTGCAGCCCGGTCTGCCAGGCATTCCAGTTCTTCACGTTGAGTTCTGAAATTGCAGGGGTCGGCGTTTTACTGTCGAGCTTCAACAGTGCCGCTATTTTCTGTTGCATTGATTTCTGCAGTCGGCTGAAGCGTGGCATCAGCGTGCCGGTTAACGGCATAGTTTGTAACTGATGCAGACGGCGCAGCTCGCGCAGCCAGAACTGCGCTTGCCCTACGCTGATATCTTCCAGTTGCTCATTCGCATACGCGGCAAACTTCATCGACGGACTATGCCCCTGATCAAGGGCGATTAGCGTGGCTTGCCATTGCTCATCAGACAGCACGGGGGCTGGTTGCTGGTTAACGGCAAGCATCATCTGCATCCATTGTGTCTGCCGTAATACCGGCCAGCGCTGCTCAAAGGCGGCCAGTTCCGGCATCGGGGTATTGCC
Organism: Rahnella bonaserana; assembly: GCF_019049675.1. Classification (GTDB taxonomy): domain Bacteria; phylum Pseudomonadota; class Gammaproteobacteria; order Enterobacterales; family Enterobacteriaceae; genus Rahnella; species Rahnella bonaserana. Next base: position 176,477 of record NZ_JAFMOW010000064.1, read on the forward strand.
GCCCGCAAGGCGAATATAATCCAGCCAGTGCTGAATCTCAGCGGTACCCTGCAACGTCCACAGGCCGCTGAGGTAAGTTTTATCGGCTGAAGCAGGCAGGAAATCGGTCAGGTTCACCGGCGTCAGCTCTTCAGACGGTGCCACTAACCACGCAGTTTGCGGATCACTGTTCACCAGACGGCCCAGCAATTCACGCAACACGGTAAGTTGCTCTTCGCCACCGGGCTGTTGCAACAAGGCCCGCTGCAGCACCACATATTGCAATGGTGGCAGGGTAAGCGTTGCCCCGGTCAGGCTGAGTTCAGCGGGAACAGGCTCCTGCTTCATCAGTTCACTTAACGGCTGCTTTTCCCACATGGCTTGTTTGGTGATCAAGGCGCGTGCCAGCGTCAGGATCATGTCTCGTTTTTGCGACGCATCGGCTTGCTCAAATTGCTGCTGATACTGGTCAGCAATTTGGCGAATATTAACGTTATCGCGTGGCGTTGCCGCCATAATACTGGCCTCAAGCTGCGCATGACGCTGGTTTAGCACCGGTAAAAAAGGCAGATATCGCACAGGTGTCTTGCTCCAGCCTTCGATGTTTTCCAGTAGCTCAACCTGTGCCGTTACATCAGTTTTGGCGGGTAATACATCAGTCAGGCTGTGGGCATAATAGCCACTCACCAGCACATAGATGATCGCCAGTGTGCTGAAAGTCAGCGTTCCCCATTGCTGCAGAAAATGCCGGCCAAACCCGACGGGCACGACTTCACGCTGACGGCTGAATGTCGGTAAAAGCCGCGTCATCAGATCATGGACAAAGACAGCCTGTCGCGTGGCACTGTTTTTACTGACCGGCTCCGTAGCGGTGAACCATATCCCACCTAACTCCGCAGGCTGGAAGTACGCATCCGGTTCGCACAAGGCTGCCAGATAGCGTTGCAACGCGGGTTGTAACTGAGGCAACTGTTCCGGAAAATCCATCAGCGACAGCGTCTCGCCGTCAGGTTCCCCACCAGAAAGCTGGCTGACCCGTACTTTATCCAGTCCGTCTTTCACGCAGGTAAAGAGAGGATCCAGCAGCGCCGGATCCTTACCATCAACGACCGGCGAATGGCGCCAGTAATACCCCAGGGGCTGCTGACGCTGAGCTGGCGAAAGTTTGTTAGCCCAGTGACTGAACCCGGCAACACGGTCACAGCAGGTAATAAACAGGTACACAGGCAGACGGCGTTTGACTTTATTGACCAGCGGTTCGATTTGTGTGCGGATATGACGCGCATGCAGATGCAGAGCAGCTTCATCTTTTTCGAGCAGTTCGGTGACCGAAACGCACACCACGATCCCTGCCGGAGCAGGCACACGACCACACCATTTCACCAGGCGCAACCAGCCACGTTCAAAGGCAGGTGTCTTACTCAGAAAATGACTGGAAAGATCCAGGAAACCTGCTGACCGGAAAAACCACCAGCGCAGGGTACGCGTCGGCACCACCAGCGAACTTTCAGGTTCATTAGAAAACAGAGGCAATCCGGCGCCTGCCATCAGGGTTGTTTTGCCGCTTCGTCCGCCAGTCAGAACAAACCAGGGAATAGGCTGTTTACGTCTTCTGATGCGTTTAATCACCAACGCACCCGTTTTCCAGTGCTCAGATAATACATATTCCAGCCGGGTCAGCTTAAATTTCGCTTTCAGGGCTGAAATATATTTTGCCTGTGTGACACCTGAAGAAAACCCCCAAATAAAACGGGCAATTAAAATTGTCAGCAGCACAACAAAGAACATCATAGCCGCATAAATAATTTCCCGCCCGAGAATAAATGAGATCAGCAGACAGATAATAAATAACACGCACAGAAACAAGGCCCATGCGACAAAGGAAGTTAATTTTTTTAACATAATATTATCTGATAAACATCCCTAAATCAGTGGACATAATCAACACATAAATAATGACGGGCAATGAAAGTAATAAACACTTTCGTTGACGGATTTTTTTTGGTACAGCACTGTTTTTTTCATACCCTCCGCCATCCTGCTCTACCAACAGGGCATCATTCGGCCAGTGACGCCAGGCCTCGGGCAGGCAATGACGTTCATCGTCGATACGTTGCTGCAACAACGAAGCATCCTGATGAGTATATTTACCGTGAAACCCCATCAGCAGACAGAATAAATACACTATTCTGAGCGGGATATTTTCTTTATCAATTGCATCAAGCCTGACAAAAAACTCCTCACCCCCGACGGAAATATCAAAATAATATTTTTGCAGCAAATTACTGCGCCAGTCTTTCACCCATCCCGCCTGTGAACATAATACCCGCTCATCAATCCATAGCACGACCGCGAAATAGGCGTCTTCACATTCCTGAGGTTCATGATGGCGTTCAGACTCATTTAATGCCTGCTGTAATAACGTCATGCACTTTTCACGAAATCCGGTGTAATCAGCATAATCCTGCGGATTAATAAAGAACGCGGTGACATGCCTGAACAGCGGCAAATAACAATTCAGTAAAGTCATCATGATGGCACCACAAAAATAATCTGTACCAGAAGATCGTCAGGCATATCCGGCCAGTAAAAAGCAATGCTGTTATGCTGACTGGCTTTACGCCACAAATCGCTGTCTTGCTCAACCATGAAGTAATGCGAATCACTGCGGTTAGGCACACCACGCGGCGGCTGAGGGCAACGCGTCACCGGGATCCCCGGCAAGGCATGCTGGATCAACGGTTCAATCATTTTTGGCGACGCCAGTTTGATGCCGCCTGGATTTTTGACCTGACGGTTTTCCATCGGCATGCTGGCTGAACGTAAAAGCAACAGCACCATTTCGGCATCTTTACTTTGCGTACTATCGAAATCACCGATGTATACTCCCTGCTGATCGTTCTCCAGCGTGATGTAAGTGTTGTCTTCAAGAACCAGACTGTTGAGCAGAGTAATCAATGTCTTACGCGCACTGTCAAAACTGCTCAACAGATCATTATGGTTATAGGCCTGGAGCGAATTTTCCCCATCGCGCCATTCACCAAGGAAAGAACAGCTGTCGTTGAAGGAGGAGAGTTCACCGATCAGCTGGCACAGCACGTTATATACCTGCCACGGATGCACCTGACGGGCCTGACAAAAGCTTTTTAACTGGGGTAGTACACGGTTTAGGGAGCGCATAGCCAACAGTTGGGTCACCTGATCACCGCGGTCTGCGTCACTGACCAGACGTTCGGAGCGCTTATATTCTTCAAGCTTTCTGGCACGGGCACTCAGTTCAAAATAGAGTGTTTCGATCAGTTTACCGAGGCTTAACGAGCCGAAGAGCGTCACCGCAGGCGCCGAAAATACCGGATCAATAATCACGCTTTCGTTTTCATAACGTAGCCGGGTGAGCGGAATACACTCACAGTCAACGGCATCGGCTTTCTCGATATCGGTCAGCAATCTTACGTTATAACTCAGGCGCGCCACTGTCGCGTCGGGGGCGTGGTCATAGACATCTTTCATCACCAACTCTTCGCTGGTATTTATCCAGCGGGTGACCGCACGGTCATGCTCTTTTTCCGGCGTCGTGACATTACTGTGCAAAGGATCGAACCGGCGCAGCGCCAGCCAGAGTGTCAGTGGCTGATCACGTTGCTTCCAGATATCGCGGAAATTGCGCTTTTCTATCACACTATTACCCGGCTGCGACAGCAACGTGCCGCCGGGTAAAATGCAGCGGATCTGCTCAACGCTGATGGCGTAATCGTTCAGCGCGGCCTCATTAATCGCCACCTCGATCAAACCGTAATTATAGGGTTGGGCAAGGCGCAGGTGCTCAGCCAGGCTCCATTCGTAATGCAGGTCAAGTGACTGAAAATGCTGAGGCTGAAGATAAAGCCCTGAGTGCCAGTAAATTTGTTGCTGTTCAGGATACATTAACGTTTCTCTCCGTCAGTGGCGGGAACATCTGCGCTGACGATACTTTCACTGCCCAGCGTGACAGAGAGGGTGAGCGGGGTTAAATGTGCCTGCCAGACCGGTTTCCACCAGCCGCTGCTGGTGGCTTCAACCGGTACTGCTGCACTGATCATGTGTTGTTTTACCGGGAAGGGGTAATAACCCGCCACCAGCGCCACATTGCGGGTATCCCTTGCACGATCGACATGCACGATATTGGTCTGACCCGGCATCATGACGTAACGATCTACCTGCAGAACTTCACCTTCACTGCCCGCACCAGCGAACAAACTTTTCAGTGTGGCGGGATTACCCAGCAATTTCTCCAGCGCCGGTTTGTCTTTCGCCTGCAACAGCAACACCGTGCAGCTGTTAGGCATGTCATTGACCGTGTTCAACCCCGGTTCAGCGCGTAGTTGCAAGGTAATTGCCCCGTTTGCGAAAGGCGCTGGCGTCGCATCTATAGCCTTCTCGCGCCCTTGATCATTGTCTGAAACGCAGCCTGATAACAGCATTATGGCCAGCATCAACCCCGCACGTTTTTTACCTGTCATTCTCTTCCGTGCCCTTTCAGTACATTGTTGATATCGCGCATACTGCTGTCATCCTGCAACATCTCTTCCAGCCATTCAGTCAGCGTCATCGCCGCCCAGCGCGCTGCGCGCTCCATGAGAAAAGGCACCGGGCTTGATGGTTCAGTCTGGCGGAAGAAATGGGCAATCGTCAGCATCTGGCTAATGGCAAGATCCCGTGACATGGTCTGTTTTTGGGTGTTATTCATCAGCGATCGGGGGTCAGTGTCCGGCTCATTGTCGTAAGGCGTTAATACGTTTAGCGTCATGACGTCGTCATAAGCCGGGGCCACACGGTCAAACAGACGTTGCACAAACTCCTGCATTTCGGCGGTGGCACTGCGAACCTGGCCCATGGCCAGAGAATCCGCATGAGGATTCAACTGAGCGTACGTAGCCTCAAACTGGTCCAGTGCGGTCTCCACCTGTTTCAATACTTCGCTCTGCGCCGCGATCTTTTGCGAGTCCAGTGTGGCGGCCCAACGGTTGAAGGTATCCATCGAGAAATCATCCTCGCTGCCTCGTTCCGCGGCGCTTTCTGGTTTCATCGTCACACGGTGCTGATAAGCGAGGACTTTGCGCCAGTGATCCAGCGTGCTTTCCATCTGACCGAACAGAGGATAACAATGCAGCATCTGCGCCAGCTGACGGTCAAGGCGATTGATCATACCGTGTCGGATCGCGATACCGTCCTCATCCAGCACCGGCCAACCGTTTTGCCAGTAAGTCTGTACAAACGGTGTCATAAAGCCGACCCCTTCCAGCAAGCCGTTGATCCCATTTTGCTGACTCAAACCTTCGATCAGCCAGCAGGCAACCTGCAAATCCTTGCTTTCTTTCCGTAATACCTGCGAACTCAAGCGGACAACTTTTCCCCAGTCAGCTTTCCGCAATTCAGTGGCCCACTCTCCCTGCGGTAAATAATCGGGATCGCTTTCCCGCGCCTCACGGATTTCGTTATAGACTTGCTCATATTCTATGTTTCGCCCGGCAGGCTGGTCATTACTGACCGGAGCGAGCAACTGTTCAACATCTATTATCATTTCGGTACACTCTATGAAATCAGTACGGTCGGACAACCCACAACAATGGTTCCACCATGCGCGGTGCTGTCGCCCATACGCGCGGCGGGTTTTCCGCCTATCAGCACTTTTGTACTGCCCATCACGACGGAATCTGGTGGACCCACACACACCGCCATCGATCCCACTGTCGCGGCAGGCATTCCGCCGATGAGTACCGTGGGTGTTCCGGGAGTGGTCAACGGCCCGCCAACGTGCGGGATCGGCGGTAAGCCTGGCGTGACCATCGGGCAAATATGCATATCTCCAACACGGGCGGCGGGTTGTCCCATCAGTAGCCCCCCTGCGCGGCACGCCATTCAGCCAGCAATGTTTGTGCGCCTTTCAAAGGTGGGTCTTCTGCCGCAATTTCTATGCTGAGCAATTTCAGCGCACACAGCAGCATCAGGCGGGACAGATGTGGTTCAGGGTAAACCGCATCAAATTCTGCAGGCGTCATGCTGCCGTCCATCCAGAAAAGCGATAAACCGAGTGCGCCAACCGGGGTATCGAATCCCAATTTTTCTGCCAGCTGAAAAACACGAAAACGTCGGGCATCATCACGTTCTGCCAGCCATTGCTGTATTTCACTGGCGCATTGCTGCACCGGCTGTTCATGTGATGTCATGTGGTTGAGAGTCTGTTGCAATGCCCAGGCCATCAGTTTTTCCTGCGGAGAATCGGCAACTATGCTTGCCAGCGCATCTTCCCATTTTTCAGCCATCATCAGTTGCGAGGCGTTTTCAGCACCGCTTTGCAGCGAGTTATAAACAGCAAGCGCTTCAGGCGTGAGCAGTTGTTCTTTCATGTGATGTATTTCCTCAGCCAATCATTGTCACGCCGCCCTTGATCTGGGTCATACCACTCCCCTGAACAGTGACCATCGCGCCTTTAAGTTCTGCTGTACCCTTCCCTTCTATCTTGATTGTCGTGCCACTCAGCGTAATGCCGGAAGGAGAAAGGGTGATTTTGCTGCTACCGACTTTTAATTCGATAGACTGGGTGGACTCAATGACACAGGCTTTGTCCGCTTTGACCGTGCTACCGCCACCGCTGATTTTCAGCTGATGATTGCCGCTGCTCAGGCTTTCCTGCAGGTTGCCTTTAATATCCAGGCTGTAATCGCCCTGCTTGAGCGTCAGACTTTCATTCCCTTTGGTTAACTCAGTCGTACGGTTCTCACCAATGGTTTCAGTGACGTTTTTGGCAATGTCGGAAATCACATCGTTTTTTACCGTCAGCAACAGATCGCGTTGCGAGGTGATGATCAGCCGTTCTGCGCCTTTTTTATCGTCAAAGCGCAATGCATGCCCTTCTTCTACACTGGCGTTAAGCGAACTGCGTGACACGAATCCGGCGTGATTTTTTTCTTCCGGCAAGCTCAGCGGTGGTTTGTTTTGACCATTGAATACCGTACCGGTCACCAGTGGATAATCCGGGTTGCCCTGCACGAAACTGACCGTGACTTCGCTGTTGACGCGAGGCAGGAACACGGCACCAAAGCGCCCGCCAGCCCAGGGTTGTGAAACCCTTACCCAGCAGGAACTGCCGTCGTCGTGTTTATTTTCCCCGTCCCAGGGGAACTGAATTTTGATGCGACCGTATTCGTCTGTATGGATTTCTTCTGATTTGGGGCCCACGACTACTGCCGTGAGGATACCTGCGATTTCAGGCTGCTTCGTAAGACACGCGGGACGCCAGGCGAGGCTGTCTTTCAGCACGGTGAGTTCGCAACTGAAATCAGGGCCGCTCTGATCAATGCTGCTGGAAGCCTGTATATGTAAAGACTTAATTCGGTAATCGCCCGGGCATGAAGGATGAGCGCTCAGGTGGAATTTATCGCCACAGCCTAACCACCAGATGCTGACGTCTGCATAAAATTGCTGGTTGTCTGACTCAAGCTGTTCCATTTTCAGCCGTGCCCCCGATTGCAGCAGTTCACGTTTTTCATGGCCATCAGTGTCAACATAGCTGACACCCGGCACCGCATATTCAGCCACCACGGCCTGAGAACCGCCTTCAACACTGGCTGCCTGGACCATGTTAAAACCCTTCAGCAATACGGACGATGCCGCCAGAGAAGAGCACGCCACCCAACTCAGGATCCCGACACCATCACCCCGCCCTGCCTGAGGCATAAAGGGCAGTTCTGCCGTTTTGCCGGTCTGGTGGCTGGAAGGATGATCGGCCAGCACCAACGTGTGTTGTCCGGCGTCGTGCTGGAAGTAGTAATAAATGCCTTCCTGCTCAAGTAATCGACTGATGAAATCAAAATCGGATTCACGATACTGGATGCAATATTCACGCGGCGTATATGTCCCGCGCAAACGTAAATCAATGTGATTGATATTCTGCTGACGCAGCAGCTTGCAGACTAAATCCGGCACGGTAATATTTTGAAAGACCGCCAGATTTCGTCCCAGGCGCAACAGCGCCATACGCGGCTCCAGCGTACCGGTGAAAGTGCTGAGGCCATCGGTGTTGTTGTCTTCTTTGATGTTCGTCAGCACACCGTGAACGTACCGTTTTTGATTGCCACGACCAATCTCGCAGGCAATTTCATGCCCGAGAAAACGGCCCATCTGACCGGTAATTAACGATGTACGAAACTGAATCTGATAGCGGAAGGTGTCAGAAAACTGCTCATCCCCTTCGATATGCATCAACGTTAGTTGATCCGCAGCGCTCCCGACAAAGCGGATAAACCGGTTGTCTTGCCCCAGTAAGTTTGACATGTTTTATTTTCCTTCCCGGCAGACGGGTAAACGAATTTTATGCAGCTCAGCCGCCGGAGAAGTACCAAGGCAAATATCCAGCCCGAGTTGCCCGTTCCCCAATGGCGTAACGACGTTTGATTTATTCTCAATAAGCAGGTCGATGTCGAAATCCAGTCCCTCACCGACATATTCGCGAATATGCGACCATAACTTTTGGTAATGCTTTCCCTTTGGTAAAAACTGACCTGCGTTATGCATCGGCACCGGCCCCATAGTGACCGTAAAATGTGCCTGCCGGTCCCAGTAGACACCGCCCAACATCGGGGCGACCGCCAGCGGTTGAGCCGCATTCCCCAGACAGCAACAAAGCGCGGGTTCCATCGCTTGCCATCCGCCGGTGAAAGGCGTAACTTTCACGCCGACCGAGAAAAGGTGCTTAAACCAGGTTTCAAAATTGACCATTGAGCGGACTGAATGCGCAAAAAGGTCGGCAAATTGCTCCTGCTGTAATGAAGGCGAGCTGTTTGTCACGCCGGATAACGCACGTAGCGCCGTACTCAGCGGGCGTGTTACACAGAATTCCGCCATCGCGTAGTAGTGATATTTCTGCCAGGCGAGATAACGCAGGCTATGTAAACGGTGATTAAAAATATCGAGGAAAGCTTTGGCGGTAACATCTCCGTGTCGGTAGTAACGCTCAATCATCCATTCGGTATACACCGTCGGTAACGCACCCAGTGTCCCCGTCAGCCCGTGTCCTGATACTTCAACCTGCCACCGCTGCTCTTCAAGCAGTGTCACTGTGGTAATTTCACCTTTCGGCGCATCCAGCGAGAGCGGCGAGACAAAATAAAGCTGTTCTTCGAGCACCTTCTTGCTGTCAGTCCATTGCCGGCGGGTCAGCCTGCGCAGCATGGTGCGTACCTGCTGGAAAAAGTTATGCGGGCTAAGAACTTTATTCAGATCCATAACAGTCGTCCTGCACGAACTGGCCAGGTGCGTGCTGTTTCATCGCGGCCATCGATGCAGGTCACTACGCGGGTAAAACTGTTGACTGGGGAATACAGCGCCAGGAAGCAGTCGATAAACCGGCACAACAAAAAATACTCAACCTCTTCGGCAGCCTCACCGGCAAAGGTCATACGAATTTCAATGCCGCGCGCCATTGAACGGGGATCCTGAGGGTTCAGGCGGGCAACAACGGGGCTGGCGCTGACGCTTTTAATCAGATTAATCAGACGGCTAATGCCCGGATTATCCGTAAAGTTGTACAACGCCAGGGATTCTTTGAGCACGCGTGCGCCTTCCGGCCCACTGATCAGCATATGATTGAGCGAAAGCTGAGAGATAAGACGCCAGCGAGTGGCCTGTTTTACCGGCGGTCTGACCGGCAGCGTCGGACGTGTCAGCGCGATAATTTTCATGCCCGCAATCGGCAGTTCTGATTCAAAATCGCCCTCAGGATCGCCGTTACGCATAGCGGCGGGCACATCCCGGTTGGTGCAGGACAGATTCAGACTGACAATATCGCAACCGGGCACCAACGGTTTTTCTCCGCGGTCAGAAAAAGCGATAAACAACGTGGACGCCACGCCCTCATCGAGCAGGGTTTCACGACGCATACATTGCCAGAAAAGCCCGGATTCACCGTTGCTGGCCGAATGATCCAGCCCAAACAGCGGATAGATCGGGCGGGAACGGGTCTCATTGCCCTGCATATCCATCGCACTGACGCTGTCCACAGACCACACTTCCATTGCATTCTGATAACGGATGTCCGGGATCACCGGATATTCAGCGGTTTCATGGTCAGGCGAAATCGGCTCAGCACGATGCGCGAACAGGTTAATCGCCGGGGTGCAATTGAGCAGGAACAGATTTTCATCCACCGTACCGGCTATCTTTTCTAGCTGCCGCACCATAGCGCAGCGATTAAATTTCACCACCAGTGACAAATCTGTCTGTCCACCAGCGACCATTGCCGCGGGCAGCGGCATATCAATAAAATGAAACTTTTGCGGGAAGAAGAAATAGTCTTGCAACAAACTGTGCGTTGGCGAAACCCGTGAGTCCCCTGACAACAACCCTTCATCCTCGCCAAAGCCCACGGCATGTATCGCCTGCGGCGACAAGGTATGACAGTGGTCTTGCGCAAAAAGAGACAGGCTCTCCACCTCACTGCACAGCAAGGTATATAAGATGTTAACGATGGTGCTGGCACCACGCAGATGGACCCTCAACGTCTCCGCCGCCAGGGTAGCTCCCGGCCAGACTGACAGCTGCATTTTCAGGCTCCAGCTCATGTCATCATCATCGAGATGCAGACTGGCTTTATACAGACTGACCGGCTGAAGTGTCACCGGATAGGTGGTGCGGAAACGACAAATCTGCCCGTTGATCGGATGAGAATATAAAGCGGTACCGGCGTCGATACGGTTACTGGCCGTCAGCGCACCCACTTTACTATCCGGCAACATTTGCACGATGCACACAGAAGGAAAAGGACGCAGAAACTGCGGTGCCAGAACGGTCAGTAATGCATCGGTGACTTCAGGCATATCCTCATCGAGTCGCTGCTGAATTTGGGCGGTCACCAGGGCAAAAGACTCAATTATCCGCTCAATATGCGGATCTTCTGAGGTTCCTTCTGACATGCCCAAACGTCTGGCGACCTTGGGAAAATGATGTGCGAAGGCCTTCCCCTGCGTTTTCAGGTAAGCGAGTTCATTCTGATAATAAGAAATTAATTTTTTCGCTAACATAATTAATACCTGTCATTCACGCAGAGAAAATTGACTGATTACATCGTCCCATATAAGCCGGTAGCGAACTTCACCAGTTAAAGTCTCAGCGTCAATAATGAATGAACACAAACTTCCTTGCTCATTTCCTGGTGTAACACTGATGTTTTTCAACCTCGGCTCAAAGCGTTGTAATGCGATTTCAATACGTGACTGCATGATGGCATTACGTTCAAGGCGAGGTGTATTGCTGGCAAATACATCACTCACACCATAATTAAGAATGGATTCATTAATTAATGGCGTTTTATCAATTCGATAACTTCTGGGGCGTGAACACAAAAGCAGCAACATCTCTTCAATTAACATGCTGCTTTTGTCTTCGGCCACATCAGGACAGTTTTGGTCTTTCGGATTATCATCAGACAATTGCTGTAATAAACTTTTCATTAACACACCATGAAACAGTGCATGCCGAAAGCATGCACTGATGATTTGAAAATTACAGCCTGGTATTCTCAACCAAACTCCAGCCCACAGGCCCTTGTTTGCTGGTTTTATTGTCTGCCGCAACCATATTGGTTTCGAATTTCATCTGACCAAAGACGAAGCTCAGATTTTCACGCGGCACTTCACCTTCAGAATAAGCAGCAAAGTTGTAGCTGGTCAGCACACAGTTGGTGTAGATCAACTTCAAAGCTTCAACCATTTTCTCGCCCTGGTACAATGCTTTAACAATGGTGATTTGTTTAAGATTGGTGCCCTCAGCAACCATATTAGCCAGTTGAACTGAGGTGGCGTCCATTGATTTTGAGAATGAAATCGCATCAAAATTTACGCCATCGCTGTTTACCTGACCGCTGGCATTATCGATTTTTGCAGAGCAATACACACCGAAGTTCATATTCTCTACAGCAATCCAATCTTTAAAACCTTTATTACTTACGGTGCCTTTAATGCCTTCAATTTGCATAAAAAGGGTTTCAGTAGCCATGGTATTTCCTTATAGTTTTGATTAAATATTTATGCACCGGTTGATGCAGGGAGTTCCGCTACCAGACGCAGCGACATGCTGAGCCCTTCAAGCTGGAAATGCGGTTTTAAATACGCAACAGCGCGATAACTGCCTGGTGAACCGGGGACATCAACAACTTCCACCACTGCCTCACGCAATGGATGACTGGCTTTAATTGTTGGGCCTACGTTGTCGGAACCCACCACATATTGGTTGATCCAATTCTGCAGAAAATGCTGGCATTCAGATTTGGACATAAAGCTGCCCACTTTATCGCGCACGATGGATTTTAAATAATGAGCAAAGCGCGACGTTGTCATAATATATTGCAACTGGCTGGACAATTTAGCATTTGCATTCGCCAGTTCAGAATCATATTTGCGCGGTTTATTTGTGGATTGCACAGCGAAGAACGCCGCATAATCCGTGCCTTTGCAATAAACCAATGGAATAAAGCCCAGATCGGCTAATTCTTTTTCGCGACGATCGGAAATCGCCACTTCAGTCGGGCATTGCATGACTTTTTCGCCGGTTTGCGAAATATAGTTATAGGTCGGCAAAGATTTGACCAGACCACCGCCTTCGACACCGCGGATTGCAGCGCACCAGCCATGTTCTTCAAAAGCATCGACCATGCGGCCCGCTAATTCATACGCGGCATTCACCCACAGATAGCTTGAACCATCATTGTTTTCTTCAATTTTTTCTTCGAAATTGAAGGCCTCTACAGACACGGTTTTAGCGCCATAAGGCAGGCGCCCGATGACACGCGGCAGTGTTAAACCTACATAGCGGGAGTCGTCGCTCAGGCGGAATGATTTCCAGCGGGCATAATCGGAGGTATCAAATAACTTGCCCAGATCACGCGGACGCGGCATCTCAGAATATGATCCCATACCGAACATGCCAGGATTAGCGGCACTCAGGAAAGGTGCATGTGCTGCGGCAGCGACATGAGAAATCTGTTCCAGCAATTGCAGGTCTTCCGGCATGGAATCAAATTCGAAATCACCGACAAAAGCAGAATAAGGGTCGCCCCCAAAGGTGCCGTATTCGCTTTCATAAATGCTTTTAAATAAGCAAGACTGATCAAAATCGGAGGCCGATTTAAAATCACGCAGCAGCTCTTTCTTCGTGCAGTTAAAAACGCGCACTTTGGTATTTTCTGTTACGCTGCTTTGCACAAGTTTGTGCAGACCGCGCCAGGAGGATTCCATACGCTGAAATTCCGGCGCCTGGATAATTTTGCTGACCTGGGAAGATAACAATTCATCAATGGCGGCAATGCGGGCTTCAATGCTTCCCACCAGATCATTAGACACAATGACCGCCCCGGATGCCACTTCAGACAGTAAGTTATCCAGTTGAGTTTTTACTTTATGCCGATCAGATTCCCGGCGAATGGCCTGGGTATTATCAATAATTTGATCTAAATAATCATTTGATTGCTCAGCCGGGGCTGAAGTATTCATGACCTGAATATCACTCATTCAGCGTCTCCTTTTGCAGGGTCTGCGTCTTTATTCAGGCTCTCAAGTAATTCAACCAACTGTTCTTTCAGGCGGTCATTGCTGGCTGTCCGGTTACGCAAATCGCTCAATTGTTCACGTAATTCAAGCAGTTTGCGCAGAGGCTCAACTTGCATAGCCACATTCTCAGGCGAGAAGTCATCCATACAGTTAAATTCCAGTGAAACCGCCATCTGACCTTCTTTTTCCGGTAGTGTGCTTTCGATCAGCATGTCAATTGCCGGGCTCATGCCTTCCATCACATTGTTAAAGTTGTCTTTATCAATATGTGTGAAACGACGATCGCGCAGAGGCATTTCATCTTTGGCAAAATCACCAATAACGCCCATAACTAAAGGCAATTCTTTTTTGGATTCTGCTCCGCCAATTTCCACGTCATAGGTTATTTGAACGCGAGGAGGGCGAGCTTTACTAAGCTTATGTTGTGTGTTACTCACAGATAAATCACCATAATAGAGGGGAGGTAATTAAAAATACAGCGGCAAGGATAGACAATTGTTTTTTCTTTTTAAATATCTTTCTGCTTACTAATGCATTAACTTTATTTCATTTTTCCATCTAAAATCCTTATATTATTAATACGTTACATTTATTTACTTATAAAATATATACAAGGGCACATTTAGAGCCCCCCCCTATCAAATAAGTAAAAAATCGTATAGCACCTTATTTGTGGAATTTTTATTTTGCTAAAAATGATTTTCTCTTCACATATTATTTTTGTTTGCGGTTTTCGCAGGAGAAATTGTTTATTGTCTGAAAAATAGGTTGGATGAATTGCAGGCCTCATAATTTTACCGTCTCCCGGTCTGAACGCCATTGTACGTCGGGAAATCCAATATCGGCCGGAACACTAAAATTTCTGTCCACACAGGCAGATAGGATTTTCTTCATCTGACAGGCTTGATCCCTGCCCTCTCAATGTGAATACTGTATATAAAACCAGTATCACGAGAAATGAGTATGATTTTGTACACACCCGCAGAACATCTGCAAAAAATCACCCTGCCGTTATTCCTGGATCGCGTGCCTTGCGGCTTTCCGTCCCCGGCGCAGGATTACGTGGAATCGCGGATCGATCTGAACAAGCTGCTGATTGCCCATCCCAGCGCGACCTATTTTATCCGCGTTTCCGGCCATTCGATGAGCGATGCCAACGTCAACGAAGGCGATTTGCTGGTGGTGGACAGCGCCCTGACAGCGGTTCACGGCGATATCGTGGTGGCGGCGGTGGACGGTGAATTCACGGTGAAAAAATTGCGGACTCATCCGCTGCTGCAACTGGTACCGATGAATCCGAATTATCAACCGATCACTTTTCAGGATGAAGAGTCGCTGGAGATATTTGGCGTGGTGACGTTTATTGTTTACGCTGCGCGGTGAGGAAGCGCGGGGCTGCACCGTTGAGATTCCGTGAATAAAACCGGCTCGCGATAAATCGTTATGATGATTGATGTTTTTCATTCCTGCCGATGTCATTTTCAGCAATTCGCGGGCATTTCGACCAAATATAGCCTGTGCTAACATTCTTAACCAATACTATAACGCATTGAAAATTATGGTTTTTTTATTTTAAGTTCTGTGGCAAACTGCGCGCATCTTTTAATAAACAGCCTTTTTTGTTCCCGAAGGCCTGACTGGTCCGTTTTATGCAACTTTACACTATCCTCATTCTGGCGTTCGGCATGTCCATGGATGCCTTCGCAGCAGCAATCGGCAAAGGCGCAGCACTGCATCGTCCGCCATTGAAAGAGGCATTACGTACCGGACTCATTTTTGGTGTGATCGAAGCGATTACGCCGGTGATCGGCTGGGGTATTGGTCTGGCGGCCAGCCAGTTTATTATGAGCTGGGATCACTGGGTGGCTTTCACCCTGCTGCTGATCCTCGGTATCCGTATGATTGTGGAAGCCTTTAAAAAAGATACCGCAGAAGAGACAGAAGCGCCGCGTCGCCATGGTTTCTGGCTGCTGGTCACCACCGCTGTCGCGACCAGTCTGGATGCAATGGCCGTCGGCGTCGGACTGGCTTTCCTTCAGGTGAATATTCTGGTGATGGCGCTGACCATTGGCGCGGCCACCACCATTATGGCGACGTCCGGTATGTTGCTGGGTCGTTTTCTCGGTGCGGCGATCGGTAAATGGGCGGAAATCCTCGGTGGCGTGGTGCTGATTGGCATCGGCACCTCGATTCTGGTCGAGCATCTGGGATTGCTTGGCTGATCGTGGGGTGTTATCTAAAACTCCATTGCACGGTGATAACAAAAACTGAGGGGATAATAATCCCGCTTTCAACCCCGAAATAATCAGTGAAGTTGTATTGAATGGCGTGATAAATATACGGTGAGAAGCCAATGCCGGTGACTTTTTTGAAATCGGCATAAGATCCGTCGTCGCCGCAGTGTTTGAAAGCATCAAAAAAGAACTCGCCGGTGTAGCCGTACACGCCCTTAAACACCCAGCCCGTGTCGCCTTCAGCCCAGTCACGCCGCACCCCTGCTGCGATGCAGCGGTCATCGAAGCTGTTTTTCATCGTACCGACCAACACGCTATATTTTGAATCTTCAGAGAATTTTCTCTCGACCGAGTAGAAATCGTTATCAAATTTCTCGGTATATTGCCCGTGGTTACCGGTCAGATGGTAAACGAAGGAACCGGTATTAATTGAATACAGATTTAATTCCTCAGCCTGACCTGCAGGAAGAACAAGTAATAACGGCAGGCATGAAATACCGAAATTTTTTTTGAGCACGTCAGCCACCGCCTTAATGAAAAAGATCATCGGGGAATCAAACAGCATCAGCCAGACTTTGAGTATAGACGCAGGGAATAAAAAATATCAGGAGGAAATCAGAATGACACTTTAGTGTATATAAGGAGAATTGATCACATT
This sequence comes from Rahnella bonaserana, assembly GCF_019049675.1. GTDB lineage: Bacteria > Pseudomonadota > Gammaproteobacteria > Enterobacterales > Enterobacteriaceae > Rahnella > Rahnella bonaserana. Next base: position 192,928 of record NZ_JAFMOW010000064.1, read on the forward strand.
GAAAAAACTATTTATCTCAGACCTTTACCGGAAACTCCACTGGATGCTGGTGGCAAAAATGTCAGGCGCAATGATCCCTGCCTCAACGCCGAAGAAAGTAGTCGGGTTGTACTGAAGCGCGTGGTAGATGTAAGGTGAAAAGCCGATGCCGGTGACTTTTTTAAAATCATGATATGACCCGTGATTGCCGCAATCACTGAACGCTTTTGCAAAGAACTCACCGGTGTATGCATAGACCCCTTTTATCATCCAGCTGGAGTTGATTTCGTGTAAATCCCTTCTCATCCCCACCGACAAACAGCGATCGTTAAAACTGTTTTTCATCGTGCCCACGAGCATACTGTTCTTCGACTCCTGAGAGAATTTACGCTCAACGGAAAAGAACTTATTCTTGAAAATTTCGTTGTAGTCCCCGACATTACCCGTCATATGGTAAACAAAAGAACCGGTATTGATTGAGTATAAACTCAGTTCGCTGGCATCACTTTTAGCCGCCCCTGGCCCCGTAAAGACCAGAAGCCATAAAAGATTTACCCGGTTAACTCTACGCATAAGATGATTATTCCAGCCTCAGATAATGTATTGAGCCACCGGAAAATTCGTGCCTGTTACCGATGAACTGAATTTATTTAATATCTCTTCAGTGTGTATAAAGGATATTTTTAATACTATTATTCTGAGGTGGTGAAACTAAATAAGAGTTAAACAAGGCCGGTCTATACCTTTATTAACGTAAATGTTATTTATGAGCTTTGGATAAATATATCCTTCATGGGTAATAGTCGTGGATTATATTATGGTTGTGTTAATTATTCGTGTTTTCAAATAGCCATCGCCATCAGCACCGCCAGCAGCAAGATGACATAAATCCGGGCGTGCAGAACGTCGGGCACGGCTGGAATACACCGGCGGGTAAACAACATGCCGCAAAAACCTGATGCTGTGAGCAGTACCAAAATCTTCAGGCTGATGAAACCTGAATACCCCGGTGCCGGAACCGCATGCAGCCCCGCCAGGCTATAGGTCACCGCGCCACACACCGCCACGGGAATGGAAAGCGGATTTGCCGCACTGACACAATCACGCATCTCATGACCATGACGACGCAGCAGCGGCACCGTCATCACACTGCCACCCACGCCCAGCAGCGCCGCCACGACGCCAATGAAAATGCCCCCCAGCCGTACAGTGGTGCCGGATAATTTTCGCGGCTGTGGCCGGGTGATAAAGCCTTTACGCATCAGGCAATCTGCCAGCGTGATGATCAGATAAAGGATAAACAGGGCGCGAACCAGCTCATCTTTCAGTAATGCGGCAAGCAGTGAACCACCCACCGCGCCGGCGGCGATAAACCAGACCAGCGGAAACAACACGGCGGTATTTAATCTTCCCGCCCGGCCGCTCTGCACGCTGGCCCATCCGGCGTTAAACACCATGACGGCGGTCGACGTCGCCACGGCAATATGCATGGCATGTGGCGACAGACCCGGCGGCCCCGCCACGATGTGATACACAAAAGGCACCACAATAAACCCGCCGCCAAAACCAAACAGCACCGTGGTGATGCCTGTCGTAAAACCCGCCAGAAGAATAATGATGATGTCGTTCACGTAACCACTCCGCAAAAAGTCAGGCGGCAAGAGTAGCGGCTTCACCGTGCCCTTCCCATTTTTGCAGCGCTCATTTACCCTTGCGAATCGGTCAACAAGCAGCCTGAAAATTTTATGCGCAACGTTCATATAAAAGATTATGAAGATCTCGACCGGGAAGTCGTGGCGGTGGGGAACGATTATCCGGGAGGATTTGTGCTGCCTGAGCATCGTCACCGTCGCGCCCAGTTACTGTACGGCACCACCGGGCTGATGCACGTCACGACCCGTTCGGGAAACTGGATAGTACCGCCACAGCACGCGGTGTGGATCCCCGCCCTGGAGCCGCACAGTGTGAAATTTATCGGCGTTTCGACGCGCAGTTTGTATATCGAACCGGAAAGCGTGCAGCAGTGGCCCGCCCGTGACCGCTGTAAAATCCTTACCGTTTCTCCCCTGCTGAGACAACTGCTGATCGGGGCCGTTGAGCTAGAACCTTTGTACGAGTCAGCACGGGATCGTCTGCTGGTGGCGCTGCTTTTGCAGGAAATTGCCGCGATGCAGACGCGGGAATTTGAAATTCCGCTGCCACAAAATCCGCCGCTGCTGGCGTTATGTCAGGCGTTTTTAGCCGCACCATCGATCCATGATCCTGCTGACCGCTGGGCGAACGCGTTGTTTATGAGCGCCAGCACCTTCCGCCGTCATTTTCTTCAACAAACGGGGATGTCATTTTCTGTCTGGCGGCAGCGCGCCTGTGTACTGGTGGCATTGTCGGGATTAGTGGCCGGAAGGCCGGTCAGTGACATCGCGCTGTCGATGGGATACGACAACGGCTCGTCTTTTTCCACCATGTTCCGGCGCGTGACCGGGCAGCCGCCCTCTTCATATCATCCGGCGGCGACCACACAGGCAGCGCCAGGCTCAGAGTGAGTTTTCCCGGCGCAAATTGTCTTCGCGCACAAAATCGATGAAGGCCTGCAAAGGCGCGGGGATCAGGCGGCGGTCGTTGTAATAAAGCCACGGACCGGAAAAAGACAGCCACCACGGCTGCAATATAGGCTCGAGTTTTCCGCTGTTGATGACGGGCCGTAACCATTCTTCAAACAGATAAATGATCCCCGTCCCGGCTATCGCTGCTTCCACCGCCAGATCGACCGCGCCTCCGACGCTGACAACCAGCGGACCGCTCACCTGCACGCTGAAGGTTTCGCCTTCACGCTCGAATTCCCAGTCGGGCATGATGCCGCTGGCATAGCGTCCGCGCAGACAACGGTGCGGGATCAGATCCCGCGGGTGCGACGGCCTGCCATGGGTATCAAGATAAGCCTGTGACGCCGCCGCCGCATAGCGCTGGATGCGCGGGCCGATAGGGATCGCCACCATGTCCTGCTCCAGACGTTCGTCATAACGGATACCGGCATCGCAGCCATCCCGAAACACATCCTGCACATTACTTTCGGCGATGATTTCCAGCTGGATATCGGGATAACGCCGCAAAAATTCTGGCACTAAGGCGGGCAAAACCAGCCGCGTGGCGCTGACCGGGACATTCAGGCGCAGTACACCGCCCGGCGTGTGACGATAACGGTTGAGCGCGTCCAGCGCGGCATTGACCTCATTCATGGCGGGCAGCAATCGCTCAATCAGCGCCCTTCCGGCTTCGGTCAGAACTACCGTGCGCGTGGTGCGGTGAAATAAGCGGATGCCCAACTGCTGTTCGGCACGGCGTACCGCATCACTCAGCCGGGATGCATTACTGCCGGTGACCCGCGCCGCTTCGCGAAAACCCCCGGCTTTTGCCACCTCAACCACTGCGTGCAACAGAGCGATATCCATCGGCATTGTGCGTAACCTCGTACAGTTTGTCCTGATTTCACCGGATAGTTGCACAGCCAGCGCAGCGCTACAATCAGTGAACACATATAAAGGAGAGTCCCATGTCACAACCCTCAATGACTTATCGTCTCGGCGACCGCGAAGTATCACGTTTAGGTTACGGTGCCATGCAGCTGGCGGGGCCGGGTGTTTTTGGCCCGGTAAAAAATGAAGCCCGTGCCATTCAGGTATTGCGCGATGCCGTGGCAAGCGGCGTTAATCATATTGATACCAGTGATTTTTATGGCCCGCATGAAACCAACAGACTGATCAAGAAAGCCCTGCATCCTTACGCGGACAATCTGTGTATCGTCACCAAAGTCGGTGCGCGCCGGGATGAAAAAGGAGGCTGGTTAACGGCATTCACGCCACAGGAACTGGTCAGTGCGGTGGAAGATAACCTGCGCAATCTTGGGCTTGAGGCGATGGAAGTGGTGAATCTGCGCAGTATGCTGGATACCCATCAGCCGAAAGAAGGATCACTGGAACCGCAGCTGGAGGCGATGATTAAGCTGAAAGAACGTGGGCTGATTCGCCATATAGGCCTGAGCAATGTCACGGCAAAACAGGTCGAAGACGCGCAGAAACTGACGCCGGTAGCCTGCGTGCAGAATATGTATAACCTGGCCAACCGCCACGACGATGCGCTGGTGGATAAACTGGCGGAACAAGGCATCCCGTACGTGCCTTTCTTCCCTTTGGGCGGATTTTCCCCGTTGCAGTCATCGCAGCTTGATGAAGTCGCCGCTGACTTACAGGCCACGCCGATGCAGGTCGCGCTGGCCTGGCTGCTCAGACGTTCACCGAATATTTTGCTGATCCCCGGCACGTCATCGCCGGAGCATTTACAGGAAAATCTGGCCAGCTCACGGCTGAATTTATCTGATGAGGTGATGAAAAAGCTGAACGGAATGAACTGAAGCACGAATGAACTGAGTCCTCGGGAATGAGGACTCAGTGTTTTAAATAGTCACGGTGCGGTTATTGCCTGCGCTTCCACTCATCGGCCACATCGCCCAACGTTTTAGGGATCTCATTGCGGATCCAGGCCATAAAATCACGATCGAACCGGAAATCTTCCCCGCACTGCTCGGTCATGAAACGCCGGACATTTTGCGTGTTCCTGTAATCTTTATCCACGCGCGTAGTACGTGTCAGTGGTGCGCTGTGCCAGTCGATTTTCATCTTTCCTGCTCCGGTAAATACCCATGCGGATAACGTCATAAAGCTTAAATGAGCCGTCCGCCCTTTTCTGTAAAGTCACAATATAACGAATTAAATGATTCAGTGACCGTGAACCGTCCACGCCACCAGCCGGATAACCAACGGGCGCACCACAAGTATACAAACAAAGGCCGCAGGCATCGCCACCTGATAAGCATTCATCACATTTTCCATGTAATGCGCTCCCATGCCAAATTCTGCCAGTGTGATCACCAGACTCATCAGAAACGCCATAATGGTCGCCATATACAGCGCAAAAATGTAGGGGGAAGTACGTTTAGGGAAGCGAATACGTGGGATATTTTTAGTCACTGCGTCAGTCATCGGGTTATCCTGTTTAACGGAGGTTTGCGAAACAGCGGATAAACTAACAAGCTAACCATGACGGTAGTAGAGCGATTATGCTTTAATCATTATTAATAAAAAGTGACGAATCAGGCATCGGGGATTCTATGGATGTATTAGGGCTGATCAGCAATTTTATCCGCGTGGTGGAGAACGGCAGCATCGCCGCGGCGGCACGCGTTAAAGGGATGAGTCCGGCGGCGGTTAGCCAGAGCCTTTCGCGGCTTGAGACACATCTGGGCGTGCGCCTGATATCGCGTACTACACGAAGCATGACATTAACCGAAAGTGGTAAACGGTATTTCGAGAAAGTCCGTCATATTCCACATGATATCGATCTCGCTTCGCAGGCTGCGGCGATTGAAACCAAACCGCAAGGTCCGCTGTGCATCGCTACTACGGCCGCCTTTGGCCGGTACATCATCGCACCCCTGATGCCGGCATTCAAAGCGTCATTTCCGGATATTGATATCGAACTGATCAGTACCGATCGCAATGTAGACCACAGGCAGGAAGGCGTCGACGTCAGTATCCGCATCGAGGCACAACTAAACGATCAACTGATTGCCAGAAAAATCGCCTCTTTGCCGTTTATATTCTGCGCCGCCCCCGCTTATCTGGCGCGCGCAGGCATCCCGCAGACTCCTGAAGAACTGAGCCAGCATGCCTGCCTGGTTTTCCGCTATCCCACCGACGGGCGTTTTCTGCCCTGGACATTTAAAATTAACGGGCAACCTGTTAACGCGAAACTCAATCCACAATTCATCAGCGATGATATTGATATTATTGCTAAAATAGCAGAAAACGGCGGTGGCATTGCGCGTCTTGCAAGCTTTATCGCTCAACCCTTGATTGAGAGCGGACGGCTCACACCTTTGTTCTGCGACAGCGACGCAGAGTCCCTGCCGATGAATATCTATGCCTGCGTCAACGAACGTTCGGCTCTGAATTCAAAGGTCAGAGCCTTTATCGGGTTTTTAGAGTCTGCGGTTTAAGAGAAAGATCGTCGTTGGAAATTCGGGCCCGGTTGAGGCTTTCTTAACACCGTGCGGTGTGAGTTTTCAGCATCGCCGCATAATGCCGCCAAAAACTCAGTCGCCCACCAATGACAGTCATACCGTTTTACCTTGTTAAGCAACTGGCTATGCCTGCGTTTTCTCTCGTGTAACGGCATCATCAGCGCGGAGTGCAGCGCTTCGCTGGTGTCACACACATCGTAGGGATTGACGATCACGGCCTCCGTGAGTATTTCCGCCGTACCTGTCAGCGCTGAAAGAAGTAAAACGCCCGGATCATCACCGTCTTGCGCGAGAATGAACTCTTTTGCACCGAGACTCATTCCCTCAGAAAGAGGGGTAAACATCGCTACGCGGGCTTTATTATAAAGCGCAAAGATCATGGCCTTAGTGCACTGATGATTATGAATATAATTAATGGGATACCATGATAAATCGCCATACTGACCGTTGATTTCCCCGCACAAACGCTCTAATCGTGAACTCATATCAGTCGTCGATGCAGGATATTCTCCGGAGGGATCGGATATCTGCAGCAAACTGACATCCCGGAGATATTGCGGGTACAACTCCAGAAACTTTTTCATGGCCTGCAAACGATAGTCTACCCCGCTGATTTCATTAACAATATCGTTACTAATGATGATCTGACGGTGATAATGACGGACATTGTTTAATTCCTGCTGATTATGAAATTCAGTATTCTTATCGATACCACAAGGCAAAACACACACCTTAATAATATGGTTATTCACTTTAATGGCGTCCTTAGAAATTCGCCAGGCGCGATAATAGCGAAAAACATAAGATATAAAGTTATTAATATCTCCTGATGACTGGAATCCGATGCAATCGTAGTGCAGTAATGACTGGATTAACCAGTCATGTTCAGGCACCGAGCGCAAAACATCACCGGGTGGAAAAGGCTGGTGCAAAAAAAATCCGATCTTATTTTCAACATGTTCTTCACGGATAATCCTGGCCACGGGAAGCAGATGATAATCATGCACCCAGATAACGTCATTGTTTTTTAGAAAGGGAATAACTTTATTCCCGACATCTCTGCTATAACTTTTCCAGGAAATAAAATACTCTCTTTTATATTCCGCCAGATCAGGCCTGTTATGAAACACAGGCCATAACACTTTATGGATATAACCCTGATAAAAGTTATCATACTCTCCGGGCGATAAATCCCATGAGACTTTTTCCCCTCCTTCGCTTTTCACCTGACGATAGGGTTGCTTTCTTTTACTCACTGAAATATTGCCATTCCATCCAAACCAAAGTGCATTGTATTTTCTGGATATTTCAGACAGCGTATGAAATAGCATATCATCCGAACTGTTCGCATAGGGTTCGCATCGGTTAGACAGAATAATCAGCCGGGACATATAAACCTCATTTTAAAATATTAAAAGTGGCGCACTTTTTTACAGTTAATAAAAAACCAACATTCAATAAGAAACAATGTGTTCTCCGGGCGTGACGATGCTTTCAAAGAGTGCCAGTTCAGCAAGTCTGGTTTGGATCCACTGTTTAGAAAATGCCTCTCCCAGAGCAGCCGTTAAATACGGGCTTTGCCGAAACTCATCGAGAGCATGCTGCTGGAATAAAGGCAAAACAGGCGAGCAGGCAGTGAAATCCGTAAGGGGCTCGTCTTCAATTTTTTCAAGACCATAAAGCATCCCGGTTAATATAGTGGCTACCGCCAGATAAGGATTGGCATCAGAACCTGCCAGCCGGTACTCAATACGACGATGCCTCTCCTCTGAACACGGAATGCGTAAGGCGGCAGAACGCTGGTTAACGCCCCAGGAACTGAAGAGAGGTTCATTCAAATTCTTGCGCAACCGTCTGAAAGAATTGACATTGGGTGCCATTATTGCGATGGATGCAGGCATAAGATGAAGCATACCTGCAAGGCTAAGGCGCATCATTTCATTTAAATTTTCATCGGGGGACGCGAAAATATTATTCCCCTGCACGTCATGCAGGCTGATATGAAAATGTAAACCACTTCCTGACATGCCGGAATAAGGTTTAGCCATGAAATTGGCATTAAAACCAAACTTATGCGCAACGGTACTGGTTAAACGGCGAAGCGCCAGAATATTTTCACAGATATCCACCACGTTTTGTGAGTGTTGTAAATTTAATTCGAACTGCCCCGCTTCTGCCTCACAAACAATGCCGGACAACGGCAAATTCTGCATTGTCGCCATGTTTTCAAGCTCTTCAATAAATGCAGTATGCTCCGACGGTACTGCCAGATGAAAACATCCGGAACTCTGAATATTTCGATTCTGAGAATCTTCGAGATAGAATTCAATTTCCGGGGCAATGACTGGGTACAATCCGTGTGCATGGAATTTGCTCAATACCTGAGTCAGTATAACCCGGGGTTCCAGTTCATAGGGTTCACCCTGTTCATCTTGCATCGTAAGAAGTATTTGCGCATTTTCAGCCGGATTATGACCGCATGGTCGTAATGTGCCAGAAACAGGAATGCACATCCTGTCAGGTTCATTTTCTGCCAGGTTATTATCTGCAGCACTCATGACTTTACCCTCTTTATCCATCGAGTAAACCGACTGAGGAAAGTACACCCCTTTTTCAAGAGACTTAAGCGAGGCAACGGTCACTCTTTTTCCTCTGAAAGCTCCGCTGATATCATTAATATAAATATCAACATGCTTAGTGCCCGGGTATTTAAATAAATAGTTTTCCACCTCTTGCAAGAATGGAATGCCATTTCCGGCCACCGGTTCGGCTGAAACGATCTGACTTGCCTGTGTTATTGACGCCAGAGTCAGAGAGGAACTGAGAGGAGCAGGTGATTTTATTAATGAAGAAGACTGAATTTTGAGATTCATATTTTCATTTCATTCATACCTTTCGGCGATGAAATGAGATTAATTTAGGTATGAATAAAATGATATAGAGACAACATAAAGATTAAAGTCACGAATGTAAAAATAGTATAAAGGAATTTTTCAGTACAGATTCACAGCGCGCAGCGGCAAAACCTCTGCTTAAGGGCATCCGGGCACTCTGTAAATCTCAGAAATTATCTGCATCGTTGCGTCTTCAATTGTTCCTTCATTGCGGCATAAAACCCAGCCATGATTTGCAATTTCCCGCTCGAACGCCTCAGTACAAGCGACATGCTCTTCCAGCTTAGAAATCACCGTACTTCCCAGCCCGCGCGACCGGGACGCGGCCCTCGCCCATGAAATTTCAGCCGCAGTCACCACCCCGACATGCAGGTCTGGCGTTCGTACATTACGTTCAAAGTTAAGCTGTAAAATCTCTGCAAATGGCACCATCCGGCGAAACGCGGCATCCGACGGATACCAGCGATCCATTAAAATAATGCAGTCCGCTGGCTGTTTCGTCAGCACATGCCGGGAAATCCAGGCACGGCTATCAGCAAGGCGCTGACAAACCTCCCGTTCCAAATCCAGCGTGGGATTTCTGGCGAACTTGTTAACGAGTGCCATAGTCTCGCCTCTGTAAGGATCGCTTTTTTTCTCGCAAAGCCGGATCACCTTCTTATTGTCAGCCCTTAGTACTTTCGTAATGGCCTCCAGCAATGTGGTTTTACCGGCCCCTTTGGGCCCATCCAGAGAAACAAACAATTGACGACTCATTCTTCAAATGACGATTGATAAACGGTTTTTATAAGGCCTGAATCCGGCAAAAGCATCTTACTTTCCCTCTGTTACGATCTATGCGGTGCAGTTTAAGTGATCCACCAGAAAAACGGAAAACATCACGGGCTGAGCATGTTCTATAAGCAGACGGGAGTTGAGGGCTGCTTTAAGCGTGAAGCGGAAGTTCGGAATGTATACTGACATCAAGGTATCCTGAGTTATGGGTAACAGGTCAAATCACTATGCAGTGGTGTTTGTCTTTAAATTTGCCACCGACACTCTCTGACTATCGACGGCGATTTTCGTGCTTAAATTAAACATACCTGCTACTTCTTCACCTACTATACTCATGGTGTTGCTTTACTTGATTGGCAACACACCCTCATCCACCCGGAGATATTAAATGAAGAAACTTGTGCTTGGCCTTATTTCAATAACCCTATCATTCAGCGTATTCTCAGCAGAACTGATGTCAAAAGCAGAGTTTGAAAAGGTGAAACAAAACTATGTCAAAGTCGGTGACATATCTGTTTCTGGTGAAGTAGCACAGTCTGACGCAAAGGAAGAGCTTTCGAAAAAAGCGGATGATAAAGGAGGGGATATTTACGTTTTAACTTCAGCAAATACCTCGAATAAAGTTTCCGGCACCGCAATCGTTTATAAGAAAAAATAGTATCCGGGAAGTTTAAATTGATAACCAAATACTTAAAAAGTATTTACTTTCTTTTAGGTAGGTATAGTCATTGGATGTGAGTTACTTAATGAGAGTAGATACTTTGATTAAAAATATTGTTCCGTTCAGTAGAATTTTCTCTGTGTAATTTAATAATGGTTTCATCCTTTCGGGTGAAGCACTTGTGTTGCAAAGGACATGATGAGCAAAGCTTCAATAAACACAAACCTTAAAAAAGTCTACCTCATGTCTTGATGCCCTGAAATCACCCAAGGCTTGGTTGCGCAATCAAAAACTGATTGCCATGCCGATACCGTAACCCGTGGTGTTATTTCCGAACATGTAGCGTGCGACCACGCGTGTACGGTTAATCACAATATCATACTTGCTGCTGTCGAGTTCCAACCCAAGGCCTACCGAATTTAAGCTATTAAAACCTAACTGGCCTCGTTGATTTCCCAGATATTCTGTACGTGCACCTTCCATTACATACCGTACTGGTTTATCCAATAGCGTCCAGTCGGCTATTGGCGCTCTGCGGCGCAGATACAGCCCGATATTTTCCGCATCGGCGTTACCGCTCACAACGTCCGAGCTGGTGGCGAAACTTTGCAAATGTTGATAGGAATAGCGTAGTTCCAGGTCAATATCCTGGTTTTTGGAGAACAGTTCGTAGTCAAGCATCAGTGCTCCGCCCAACCCGTAGGCATTAAGACGTCCACCGTCGAGGAAGTCGTACTCACCGCCCCTTTGGCGTTCAAGCGCCCAGGCACCAATGCGCAAATCGCTCGCCACTGTACCTAATGAAAAGTTAGCGATGGGGCGTAATACCAGATTACCCCCCAATTTATCTTTGAGTAGCCGGATGTCCCAGCCAATGCCCCCGGTGGCCGTCACGCTGTTCCATTTGACCGGGATATTACGACTCTCGCTGCCATTGGAGACAACAAACTGGGGATCGTATCGGCTATATCCCAGAACACCTTCCAGATAGATGGGGACCTTTTCACTTAATGTAGCTCCGCCACCGATCTGGGTGAGAGAGAGCGCCGTACTCTCGTTGGAGGTATTGCGGATATTCAGGTCGCTGGCGGTGATATCAGGCACCACCGTATAGGTCATCAGTGAAAGAACCGCATTGGCCCGCTCCTTGATGAGGTCCCCACCGGCGGAAAAAGTCTTCGTGTTTCCCAGTAATAGTATTAATAAGATGACCATTTTTAACTGAGGAATTGCGAACCGTATCACCATACTTGGCTCCGTTAAAACCTTTTGCTGGTGGAATAGAGTTATATTATATGTTTTCTCTTTAAATGAGCGCTGAGAAAGCGCGATAAAAACCAGTCCATCGTATGTAAAACGGCTCTAATTTCATGATTTTAAAATCGAAGTACTTTGTAAACATTCAGTATAGTGTATTAACGCAATGAAAAAAAAGGCAGCAATTCTATTTAACGTCTATTATTTATTCAACACCACTTATTGAGGTTCAAGACCGCTATGTTCCTGAATTACTTTGCATTGGGTGTCCTTATTGTCGTCTTCCTCGTTATTTTCTATGGAATTATCATTCTTCATGATATTCCCTATCTCATTGCCAAATCCAGAAACCATCCTCATGCTGATGCTATCCACGTGGCAGGCTGGGTGAGTTTATTTACGCTACATGTTATTTGGCCATTTTTATGGATATGGGCCACATTGTATCGTCCTGAACGCGGATGGGGCATGCAAACTCAGGAAGCTTCGCTGACCCAGTTGCAACAACGGGTCACGGAATTAGAACAAAAACTGGTGAATATCAACAATCCTCCATTGGAGTAACACGATGGATTTACTCATTATCCTGACTTATGTCGCCTTTGCGTGGGCAATATTTAAGATTTTCAGAATACCGGTAAATAAATGGACAATACCCACTGCGGCCTTAGGTGGTGTTTTTTTAATTGGCGCGCTCATTTTATTGATGAATTACAATCATCCCTATACAGATCTGGCGCAAAAAGCCGTTATTTCAATTCCTGTTACTCCTCAAGTAACGGGTATTGTTAGCGAGGTAACAAATAAACAAAATACGTTAATGAAAAAAGGAGACCTTCTTTTCAAGATCGACCCAGCTCGCTTCCAGGCTCGTGTTGATAAATTACAAGCTGATCTGGTGACTGCTATTCACAATAATCAAGTACTCAAGGGACAATTAGAGGGCGCTATCGCTGATACATCGCGCGTCAGTGCCGAACGCGATCGTTTATATAAAGACTACCAACGCTACCTTGCCGGGAGCAAAGCGCGTGTAAATCCTTTTTCTGAAAGCGATATTGATAATGCCCGGCAAAACTACCTGGCTCAAGATGCGCTTGTGAAAGGATCGGTTGCCGAGCAGTCACAGATTCAAAGTCAGTTAGACAGTGTGCTGAACGGGGAGCAATCGCAAATAGTGAGTATCAGAGCTCAGCTGGCAGAAGCTAAATATGATCTTGAGCAAACCGTCGTTCGAGCGCCGAGTGACGGTTATGTAACTCAGGTACTGATTCGACCTGGAACTTATGCAGCTTCCCTTCCCTTGCGCCCGGTAATGATATTTATTCCTCAGCAAAAAAGGCAAATCATAGCTCAGTTCAGACAAAACTCGCTGCTACGATTGGAGGCTGGCGATGAGGCTGAAGTTGTATTCAACGCACTACCAGGTCAAGTATTTTCTGGAAAATTAACCAGTATTCTTCCCGTAGTACCAGGAGGGGCATATCAGGCTCAGGGTGCCCTTCAGTCACTGAGTAACGTTATGGGCAGCGACAGCGTGATTGCTATCATTGAACTGGCGCCAAACAATGAAGTTGACGCTTTGCCTGATGGTATTTACGCACAAGTGGCCGTGTACTCAGACCATTTCACCCATGTTTCAGTGATGCGTAAAGTACTGCTGCGTATGACCAGTTGGATGCACTACCTCTATCTGGATCATTAGTGAAGTGGTCGATAAAAGTTGGCCACTTCATGAGGGGGCCATGTAAAACCCCTGCAGGTCCGCTTCTGGCACAAAGGGGAATGACTTGGGCGCAAAGTCCGCGCTGAGCGAATAACGGAGATTGTATCCCCGATAAAGCCAGGGAGCAGCGTTGTCCCATTACCCGTTTTGGGATGATGATTTTTCAGGCAGGGTACTTTATGCTGGTTAAACTCCCTTTATAGGATATAACCATGATAACCGTAGAGAAATCAGATCCATTTTCTTCAGAATCCCATCGCTTAATCGAAATGCTGTCCGCTGAACTTGCCGCTATAACTGGCGATAATGGCAAAACCAACTTCACCGTTGAAGCAATGAATGATGACAAAGCATTATGGGTATTGGCAAAGAATGCACATGGGGATGCGATAGGATGCGGCGCAATCCGGCCATTAACTCAAAATACAGCCGAGATTAAAAGAATGTTTTCAGACCAAAGCTTGCCAGGCGTGGGTAGTGCTTTACTTACTTTTCTGGAAACCTCCGCAAAACAAATGGGATATCGCGAGCTGAAACTGGAAACCCGACATATCAACCGTCGGGCCGTCAATTTTTACGAGAAAAATGGATATGTCCGTATTGAGAATTATGGCCCATATATAGGCAGAGAAGAAGCTGTCTGTTTCGCAAAGGCATTGTGATGATTGTATTTGTCGGCCCTGACGTCCGCTTCTGGCACACAGCAGCCCAAAAGGATTTTATTGAGCTGCTATAAGCGATAATCTGTTGTGCTCTATGACGCTTTTTAAGGAGCATGCAAAATATGTTCGGCCATTCTACCCACCCCGAAGTCGCCGAATGGTTTGCCCGCTTTGGTGTCGCCGAGGTGTCATATAGCGGGTGTTCCGTCGACCTGACCAACGAACCGCCTGAGCACTGGTTTTACAAGCGCAACAAGTTGCGACCTGAAAGCCTGAAACTGGATTTGCTCATCCCATCTAACGGGAACTGGTTGGTTGACCTGTCGCGTCATGACAAGCTGTTCAACGTTCAGTGGCGCCCGAATGATGACTTGCGCATCGAGTCGGCGCAACTGCGCTACCGAAAATTGATCAAATGGCCCCGACTATACAGCCTCGTGGATTTTCCCCTGCTGGCCGGGCAACTTGAGCAATGCCTGGATATGCGCTTCCTGCGGCATGCCAATTTCGGAGCGCGCCTGCTTGAACCCGAGGCGCTGTCGTGCAATTCCAAAATCCGTCAATGGTTAGCACCCTGCGCCGACACTTTTGGATGGAACAGAAAAATGCAGCCGGAGTAGCGAGTATGACGAAGCATCTTCAGTTATTTCGATAAATTCCAGGACACTTCCAATAAATCACTCTGCGTTGTGCTTTTCAGTACAAAAGCTGACGTATTATCCGGTGTAGCGCAGCATATCAATCATCAGCGCGAAAGCTGGCGGATGTTGTTTTCTGCTCGGGTAGTAAAGGTAATAGCCCGGAAACGACGGGCACCACGCATCCAGCACCTGGACAAGTTCACCTGATTTCACCCGCTCCTCAACCATATCCTCCGGCACACAGGCAAGTCCAAATCCTGACAACACCGCATCGATTCTTTCTGACAGCAAATTAAACGTCAGTTGCCCTTCCACGCGCACCCTCAGCGGCTTGCCTTCTTTCTCGAATTCCCAGTGGTACAAACCACCGGCGGTCGGCAGGCGCATATTGATACACTTGTGATATTGCAACTCATGCGGAGTTTGCGGAATACCCTTTTCGGCAAAATAGTCCGGTGAACCAACGACCACCATACGGAAATCCGGACCGATGCGGACGGCAATCATATCCTTATCTACGCTCTCGCCCAGACGCACCCCGGCATCGTAGCGACCCTCGACGATATCGACGAAACCGTTATCCACATGCAGTTCGACATTGATTTCAGGGTATTCTTTTAAAAACGTCTTCAGCTTTGGCCACAACAATTTTCTCGCGGAATGTTCTCCCGCCGATATGCGGATATTCCCGGAGGTCGGCCCGTTGAGCTGAACAAGCGTTTCCAGCTCCTGCTCGAGATCTGCGAGTCGCGGTTCCAGGCAGGCAATAATCTTCTCGCCAATTTCAGTGGGTGCCACACTACGGGTGGTGCGGGTTAAAAGACGGAGGTTTAAACGTTCTTCCAGCGCCTTGACGGCATGACTGAGTGCCGACTGTGAAACCCCCAGCTTACCTGCTGCTTTGGTAAAACTTCGTTCTCTCGCAACGACCAGAAAAATCTGCAGTTCGTTGAAGTTTTCTTTCAGCATGGGTTCTTTCCTTTAGTCACCGGCTCCCCAAAGGGATTTTTTTTCCTGAAGCAGGTTATCTTATATCCTGAAACACCTTGGTTTTTACCAAAAGAACTTACTGTTGTATATATGATGCCCTGTTCAAAAAAATTGACTGGCTACGGAGCAGCAAATGTTTAGTAAGCATTATGAAGTAGATGAAAACCATATTGATTTTCAGGGTGTCGTGGATGGCCTGTATTACCCCTTCTACATGGAATGGACGCGCCATGCCTACATGCGCGAAGCGCTGGGTATTGATATCGAGGCAGAGTTTGCTCAGGGCAACATGTACATGGTGCTGGAGTATTCACTGCGCTTTCGTAAAAGCCTGCAAAAAGGCGATCAGGTGGAAGTGACCTGTGAACTGGCGAGAAATGAGAAGCGTAATCGCGTCAATTTCGTTCAGCAGATTAAAGTTGAAGGCGTCGTGTTCGCCGAAGCCACTTTTGTGGCGACCTGTCTGACCAACGGACGCCCTTCGATGCCTGATGCAGTGAAGAACGCATTAGCACAGCTGCCGGAATAATCATTTTCGCAAGCGAATGCCAGTCATTTAATATGGCTGGCATTATTTTCAGAGGATGTGAATAATCTTTTGCGTCGTCGCCATGGCGGAATCAAATGGGCTCATGTTGCGGACAATCTTGACCATCACGCTGGCACCCAGCCAGAGCTGATACAAACTTTCAGCCACGGTGCGTGGTGTATCATCAATCGTCAGAGATCCCTCAGCTACGCCTGTTTCCAATGCCTGCGCCAGACGCGAGATAATTCCCGCAGTGCCGGCAAGCAGCGTTAAACGCATGGTGTCCGAAAGATCCGCGACCTCCGCGCCCAGTTTCACGGCAAGGCATTTGCCCTGACAGTCGGAGAATGACTGAGATTCCCGCCACAGCTGCCAGTAATTCATCAGTCGCTGCGCCATATTATGGCCGGGCTGGCTCAGTGCTCTGTCGAGATCGGCCAGATAGTCTTCAAAATAGCGCTCAAGCATTCCCACACCAAAAGCCTCTTTCGAGCCAAAATAGTGATAGAAAGACCCTTTGGGCACGCCCGCGTCTTTGAGAATTTCATTCAGTCCGACAGCCGAAAATCCCTTGCCGGCCATAATACGCTGGCCTGTCGCAAGGATATGCTCGCGGACGTCATTGTTATGGTGTTGAGTTGCAGTAGTCATAGGGCAAATTTACCAAAAAACTAGACCAGTCGTCTATGAGCGAATGAAAGGACAATATCTTCACACAAGACGATACACTCGCTCACCCCACAATAACAACACGTCGGAACCTGGTACGCGGGGCGACATTCATGCCTGCCGCCCCGCGTGAGGACAGACTATGCACCCAGTTGCTTAATCAGCAGTTCAGCCGCTTCAGCAGAAGAGCCCGGGTTTTGACCGGTGATCAGCAGACCGTCGATCACCACATAAGAACCCCAGTCCGGTCCCTTGGAATAGATACCGCCTTTGGCAATCAGCTCGTCTTCAACCAGGAAAGGCACCACGTCAGTCAGCCCTACCGCTTCCTCTTCGGTGTTGGTAAAACCGGTCACTTTTTTACCTTCAACCAGGGGTTTTCCTTCAGAGGTTTTAACATGACGCAGTACGCCCGGTGCATGACAAACCAGCGCCACGTGCTTACCGGCGGCCATAAATGCTTCGATCAGGGCGACAGAATTTTTATCTTCTGCCAGATCCCACAACGGACCGTGGCCGCCCGGATAGAAAACGGCGTCGAAATCCGCCTGTGAAACGCTGTCGAGACGAACCGTTGCAGCCAGCTGAGCCGTTGCCTGCGCGTCGGCCTCGAAGCGGTGAGTCTGTTCAGTCTGGAAATCGGGCTCATTGCTTTTCGGATCTAACGGCGGGTTGCCACCCTTTGGAGAAGCCAGCGTAATTTCCGCTCCGGCATCTTTAAATGCGTAGTAAGGCGCGGCCAGTTCTTCCAGCCAGAAACCTGTTTTACGGCCTGTGTTACCCAGTTTATCGTGTGAGGTGAGAACCATAAGAATCTTCATAATAAATCTCCGGCGTAGTGAATGTTGTTTTTTGAGTAGACCAGTCGTCTAGTTTTCGGGTAAAAAAATGCAGTAAACCAATAACGAACAGCCTTTGCATCCGGTCAGAACAGAAAGAGTGTGATATCGCCCGTTCGCCGTAACCTTGTAGCTAAGCTAACAACAATTAGACCAGTCGTCTAGTGGTAATTTAAAAAACTTTCCATTAAGCCTGCCGGCTCCCACTACCGATCCGGCAGCCGGCAGTTTCCTGATCCGCAAGCGTTCTTCTGCCCGCGCCGGGAGTTGTGAAAGCTTTTTAGCATTTCGCTATCTTTTCTACGGCCTGACGCACCGGCACATCTCCCGTGGTCAGTTCTATGATGACGCGGCTGACATCAGGCTGCTCAATGAATTCAGCAAGCGTGGCGGCCACGTCATCACGCGGGATATCGCCATAAGGAATGGCGGGCCCGGCCTGAATCAGTCCGGTACCACTGTCATCCACCAGTGTTCCCGGTCTTAAGATCACCCAGTCCAGTTCGCTTTGTGCCAGCGCCACATCGGCTTCTTTTTTGACGCGCATGTAGTTTTCAAACGTATCAGAAATCGTTTTACCACGCCCGGCTTCCGGGAATGCAGACACCAGCAGAAAGCGCGAAACGCCAGCCTGAGTCGCCGCTGCAACCGCAGTTTTCAGCCCTTCTCCATCGACCGCATTGGTCATTTCCGGACCGCCTTTACCGCCGGCACCTGCAGTGAAGACCACCACGTCGCTGCCTTTCATGTGCGCTGCCAAAGTAGTGGCATCCAGTTCTGTCAGGTTCCCGCTGACAGGTTCGGCTCCTGTCTGACGTAACGTCTGTTCCTGTTCAGGTTTACGGTAAAGTGCGCGAACGGCGTGCCCTTTATCTGCCAGCGTCTTTGAAAGACGGCGCCCTATCTTGCCTGCGGCACCGATAATAAAAATCGTGGTCATGAATGTCTCCTTCTCATAATCTGTGTCGCCATTATTCTTTGCAGCGACACCCGGTAAAAATGGATCGCACAAAATGCAACCACAAAAGCTAGCCGACCGGTCAACCATTAAGAAATCAGTATGGCAGACAACCCAAACGTCTGCGTTATGGTGCTGAGTTGACTATCGCCGCAAAAGAAACCTGTTACGGCGGTGGCGCAAAAGATTATACAGACTGGCCTGAAGGCATTTACTGCTGATTTACAGACCGGCTTTGCACAGGATTATCCCCAGATTTTGTGGATAACCCTGTGCGGCGGGGATAAATGCAGGAACATTCTTACCTTCTTAAATGCCGGGTCGGCAAGGCGGTGGTGTATTTCACCTGACTGAGAGCAAAACTTGAGCGAATGCTGGCGACGCCTTCAATCTGGGTAAGACATTCAGTGATCAGCAGCTGATATTTTTGCAGATTCTCTACCACGATCCGCAGTAAAAAGTCTGATTCTCCGGTCATCAGATAGCATTCCATCACTTCCGGACGATCGCTGATCGCATCGGTAAAGTGATTCAGTGAGTCTTTGTCCTGCTGCCTGAGAGACACATGCACAAATACATTCACCGCCAGCCCGAGACTGTGCGGATCGACCAGCATGACAGACCCGCGCAGCACGCCTTTTTCTTTCATCTCCGTGACTCTTCGCCAGCAGGGAGACGCAGACAAACCGATACGCTCGGCTAATTCAGCGTTGCTGATATCGGCATTCGTCTGCAGCAGATCCAATATATGCAGGCTGGTTTCATCCAGCTCAATGGCATTGTCAGGCAAAATTATTCCCCAAAAGCATTTTTAAAGAACAGATTTACTCATAATAATGATTATCAAGGGTAATAAGAACAGTTTTTCCTCAATCAGCAAAATAGAATATCTCTCTGATATAAAAGAGAGTGTTCTGTATGCGCCACGAAAATAGTTCAGCAATTAATCTCAGCTCCGGCTCCTCATCCATGAAAGGAACGGTGTGCTGGCTTCTGGTAATGGTGGTGCTGTGGGGGCTGAGCTGGCCTGCCACAAAACTGGCACTCAATGCAGTGCCGCCATTGTGGCTCGGGGCTATCCGGTTCGGCAGCGCTGGCGTTTGCCTGTTTATCTTCGTTGCTTTGAAAAAACAACTTCGTTTACCCGCGAAAAGTGACTTGCCCATTGTGCTGAGCATCGGAATTTTACAGATGGTGGTTTTCACCGGTCTGGGCATGATTGCCATGCAATATACCGATACCAGTCATGCGGTTTTACTGGCTTATACCACCCCTTTGTGGGGCATTGTCTCTTCCTGGCTGCTGCTGCGACATACGCCTTCTGCCATACAGATCTGCGCCCTCGTTATCGGTCTGGCTGGCATCGGACTGATTTGCTCACCGCTGGAAATGGACTGGTCAAAACCCGGCGTGGTGATGGGATGCGCTTTTCTGATCACGGGCGCCATCTCCTGGTCACTGGTGATTGTCCATGTCAGACACCATAAATGGACGGCGACACCTTTGTCGCTGGCACCGTGGCAAATGCTGATCGCCACCCTGCCCCTGATTGGTATTGCCCGGCTGATTGACGGTTCCCCGCAAGCCATTCATCTCAGCAAGGGACTCCTCGGGTTACTCTTTTTCATTGGCCCGATAGCCACCTCAGTGTGCTTTGTTATTTCTTCCGAATATGGCCGCCGGATCAGCGTCTTCGCCATGTCCAACTTCACTCTTGGTGTACCGCTGATCGGTGCGCTGGCGTCGATCGTGTTACTGGGCACTTCTTTATCGGGCCTGTTTCTCGCCGGTCTGGCACTGGTCTTCGCGGGTGTATCCATGACCGCATTTTCGTCTGCGAAGCGGCAGCCGGGATGACAATTTCATTAATTCCGCCAGTGAATCGGGTACTTATGCGACGCCCCCCTTAAGCGTTTTCCATTTCCCACACTTATGTTTATACTGTATGTATAACCAGTATTTTATGGATGTGGAAACAGATGTGGAAAATGAACCCTGACAAGCGGCAGCCGAACCATGTTTGCCCTCGTTGATGTGAACTCCTTTTACGCGAGCTGCGAAACCGTGTTCAGGCCGGACCTTCGCGGTCGGCCGGTGATTGTGTTGTCCAACAATGACGGTTGCGTGATTGCCCGTAATGCGCTGGCCAAAAAGGCGCAAATCCCGATGGGTGCGCCTTTTTTCAAGGCACGCGACGCGATCCGCCAGCACAACGTGGCAGTGTTTTCATCCAACTACGCGCTGTATGCCGATATGTCGAACCGCGTGATGGAAACGCTCGAACGGCTGGCCCCTGCGGTGGATATCTACTCCATCGATGAGGCCTTTCTGGATATCACTAATATCGAAAACTGCATCTCGCTGCATGATTTCGGGAAACAGGTGCAGAACACCCTCTGGAAGGAGACGCATCTGGCCGTTGGCGTGGGGATTGCTCCCACCAAAACGCTGGCCAAACTGGCGAACTTTGCGGCGAAAACCTGGAAAGGCACCGGTGGCGTGCTGGATTTATCGCAGACCGTGCGTCAGCGGAAACTGATGGCTCTGGTGCCGGTGGAAGAAGTCTGGGGCGTGGGGCGGCGCATCAGTAAAAAGCTCAACATGCTGGGGATCACCACGGCGCTGCAGCTTGCCGACTGCCCTTCGGCGCTGATCCGCAAACATTTCAGCGTGGTGCTGGAGCGGACCGTGCGTGAACTGCGCGGCGAATCCTGTCTGGCGTTTGAAGAATCAGTGCCGACCAAGCAGCAGATTATCTGTTCGCGCTCTTTCGGCGAACGCATTACGGAGTATCAGGATATGCGCGAAGCCATCTGCAATTACGCCGTACGCGCCGCTGAAAAACTGCGCGGAGAACATCAGTATTGCCGCTACGTGTCAGCGTTTGTAAAAACCAGTCCGCATGACCCGAAAGTCCCCTATTACGGCAATCATGCCGGCATCAAACTGATGACGCCGACACACGACAGCCGCGATATTCTTGCCGCCGCCGTACGTTGTCTCGATCAGATCTGGAAACCCGGTTATCGCTATCAGAAAGGCGGTGTGATGCTGGGTGACTTTTTCAGTCAGGGCGTCGCCCAGCTCAATCTGTTTGATGAGTATCAGCCAAAGAAAAACAGCGATCAGCTGATGGCTACGCTGGACAAGATCCACAAGGACGGGGTCGGCAAAGTCTGGTTTGCCGGTCAGGGGATCCAGCGCGGCTGGGCGATGAAACGCGAAATGCTGTCACCGGCGTACACGACGCGGTTCAATGAGCTGGTGCGGGCAAAAGTGTAGTCCGGGCAAAGGCCCGGACTGTTAATAATCCGCGGGTTATTTCAGGTTTTCTTTAAAGAACGCGGTCAGTTTCGCAAAAGGGATCAGATCGGTACGGTCGTAAAGATCAACGTGACCGGCACCCGGAACGATGTACAACTCTTTCGGCTGACCTGCACGTTTATAGGCATCCTCGCTGAATTCTTTTGAATGCGCCTGATCGCCGGTGATAAACAGCATCGGACGCGGTGAAATGGTTTCAATATCGTTGAACGGATAGAAATTCATGAATTTCACATTGCTGGTCAGCGTCGGGTGCGTGGTCAGCGCCGGTGAAGAACCTTTTGGCGTAAACTCGCCGCGCGGAGTGCGATAAAAGTCGTAGAACTCTTTGGCAACAGGGGGAGAGTTCTCGTCAATTTTATGCGGTGTGCCGCTGGTGTATTTCGTTTCGCCACCGGTGAACTCGCTGTAACGTTGCTCTGCCGCCTCGGCAATGATCTGTTTACGCTGCGCAAGGGTTAACGAATTATTGAGCGCGTGACGATTTGCCGACCCCATGTCATACATGCTGACCGTAGCAATCGCTTTCATACGCGGATCAATTTTCGCCGCACTGATAACGAAACTGCCGCTGCCGCAAATCCCCAGTACCCCGATGCGGTTTCTGTCGATGTACGGGCGCGTGCCGAGGTAATCCACAGCAGCACTGAAATCCTCTGCGTAGATATCCGGCGCGACAGCATTGCGCGGTTTACCTTCACTTTCGCCCCAGAAAGAAATGTCTATCGCCAGCGTCACAAATCCCTGCTCGGCAAGCTTTTGCGCGTACAGATTGGAACTCTGTTCTTTCACCGCCCCCATGGGATGACCAATGACAATGGCCGGGTTTTTCGCGCTTTCATTCATGCCTTTTGGCATGAAAAGATTGCCGGTCACATTCATCTGATACTGGTTTTTAAACGTCACCTTTTGCTGAGTCACTTTATCGCTTTTATAAAAGTTATCTGCACCGTTGGACATATCGGCGGCTGTTGCAGCAAATGAGCTGACAAACAGCCCTAACAACATCGTTAACACTCTCATGGAATTATCCTTAATCAGGTATTGCGGTGAATGGACATCAATGTGTCCGGTAAAAATACTCGTGTGATCAATGGTCATTGCGTGAAGTGATAAACGTCAGGCCGGACGCCAGTACCAGCAACGCGGCGCTGACAATAAACGTGCTCTGCCAGCCGATATGGTCAAAGGCGACGCCGCCTAAGGTCGAGCCGAGCGCAATCGACAGTTGCACCACCGCGACCATCAGCCCGCCCCCGGCTTCGGCATTATTGGGGAAAGTTCTTGCCACCCAGGACCACCAGCCGACCGGTGCCGCCGTTGCCACCAGCCCCCATAACGCCAGCAGAATGATGACGATCCCGAACGAATGGCCGAGAACCATCAGCATGACGGCGATTACGGCCATCAGCAGCGGGATCACCATGAGCGTGAGATAGAAACGCTTTTTCAGAAACGTGCCGATCAGTAATGTCCCGGCAAAACCCGCGACGCCAATCGCCAGCAAAATGAGGGACAGCCTCTCTGCGCCGACCCGGGTGACGGTTTCCAGAAACGGCCGGACATAGGTAAACAGGGCAAACTGCCCCATAAAGAAAATCCCGCACGCGGCCATACCCGCCGCCACTAAAGGATTTTTGAATAAACGAAAGACGTTCCCTGCAGAATTTTTCCTGCTTTCCGGCGCCATAGAAGGCAGGCTGATCCACTGCCAGACAAAGGCGATCAGTGCGACAGGCACGAGACACAAAAAGGCACCGCGCCAGCCAATGACGCCCCCCAGATAACTGCCCAGCGGTGCGGCGACCACAGTAGCCAGCGCATTACCGCCGTTGAAAATAGCCAGGGCGCGGGGAACCTGATCCTGCGGAACCAGACGCATAGCCACAGCGGCCGACATTGACCAGAATCCGCCAATGGCCACGCCAATCAGGGCTCGCCCGATCATGTAAGTCGTATAGCCGGGCGCGAAAGCAATCAGCCCGCCGGAAAAGGCCATCAGAAGCGTCAGCCCTAAAAGCAGCGCCTTGCGGTTGACGTTACCGGCCAGCCGGGAGATCGACAGACTGGTTAACACCGCCAGTCCGCCGGAGATGGCAATCCCCTGTCCGGCCAGCCCTTCGCTGACGCCCAAATCGCGGGCAACCGGTGACAGCAAACTCACCGGCATAAACTCGGATGCCACCAGCGCAAATACGCACATCGTTATCGCCCAGACCCCGTTCCAGTGCGCTGCCGGAGTCTGGTTCACAAAATCTTTCTCTGCTGCTGTCGTCACTTGTGATCCTTTTTTCGTTCTGCAGGATGAATTTTGGCAAGCCGGTGCCGTGTCTTATTCGTGAGAATAAAAACAGAAATATCATGTGGTTAATCGAATAAGATGAAGTAGTTTTTATCCCGGTTCTTTCGTTTTCCGGCTTGCGAAAAATTCTACACGACGCGTATAGTCTTACTAGGTAATGAATCCTTAATGGGGCTATAAGCTCTGCTTATTAATCGAAAGTAAGGAGGTGCGATGAAACGTAATCTCAATGATCTCATTGCGTTTGTGACTGTGGCCCGCGAAGGCAGTTTCACCCGCGCCGCAGCGCAACTGGGGGTGACACAACCCGCACTCAGCCAGACCATCACCGCGCTTGAAAATCGCATGGACATCCGGTTACTGACGCGGACCACGCGCAATGTGTCGCCGACAGTGGCGGGCGAGCGTTTGTTGCAGGCTATCGGCACCCGTTTTGATGAGATTGAAGCGGAACTGGACATGCTGACAGAAATGCGCGACAAGCCTGCGGGAACCGTACGCATCACCTGTGGCCCGCACGTGCTCAAAACGATTCTGTTACCGAAATTATCAGCATTGCTGCGCGAATATCCCGACATAAAACTGGAGTTCGATGCTAACCACGGTTTTCGCAACATTGTCGCCGACAGGTTTGACGCGGGGGTGCGGCTGGGTGACACCATCGATAAAGATATGATTGCCATGCCGATAACGCCTCAGCTACGCATGGCTGCGGTGGCCTCGCCTGAGTATTTGCGTTCACACGCCGTCCCCCTGACGCCCCAGGATTTGCTGCAACATAACTGTATGAATATGCGCATGGCGACGTCGGGCGGGTTGTATATCTGGGAGTTCGATAATGAAACGGGACCGGTCAACGTGCGTGTTAACGGGCAACTGACGTTTAACACGTCGGCTCACATGGTCGACGCAGCCTTAGCTGGGCTGGGTATCGCGTTTTTACCCGAGGAGGAGTTTGCTCCCCATATTGAGGAGGGACGTCTGATACGCTTTCTGGAACCCTACTGTCTGCCGTTTCCGGGTTATTTCCTCTATTACCCCAGCCGGAAACAACATTCGCCGGCATTTTCACTGGTGATGGAAGCACTGAAGATGGGCAGTTAAACACGATCCTGCGGTCGCAGGATCCCTGTTGCTGTGCGATGAAACGCAACTAAAGAACAGTCCGGCATCACCCGGACTGTTTTAACTCTGCCGGTAACTGTCAGCTGATGTCTTCCCCGTTCGTTGCGATCACTTTCTGATACCAGTGGAACGATTTCTTGCGGTAACGGTTACCGGTGCCGGAGATCTTATCGTCGAGGTCGACATATATCAGACCGTAACGCTTGCTCATCTCGCCGGTGGACATACTCACCAGATCGATACAACCCCACGGGGTGTAGCCCATCAGTTCCACGCCGTCTTCAATGGCCTCAGCCATGGCTTCAATATGCTGACGCAGATAGTTGATACGGTAATCATCGGCAATGTAGTGGTTTTCATCCGGCTTATCGACAGCGCCCAGTCCGTTCTCAACAATGAACAACGGTTTTTCATAGCGATCGTACAGCTGATTAAGGGCAATCCGCAGGCCGACCGGGTCGATTTCCCAGCCCCAGTCACTGGCTTCGAGGAACGGATTGCGCGCGCCGCCGAGCAGGTTACCCTGTGCTGTAACCGCGTCAGGATTGGTTTTGTTGATGGTCGACGACATGTAGTAGCTGAAACCAATGTAATCCACCGTATGCTGTTTAATCAGCTCTAAATCACCCGGCTGAATATCCAGTTCGACGCCCTGCGACTGCCACAGACTTTTGGCGTAATACGGATATTTACCGCCCGCCTGCACGTCGGCGCAGTAGAAATTAAACGCCTGAGTCTCTTTCAGGGTTTCCAGCTGATTGACCGGATTACAGTCATAAGCGTAATTGGTGGCAAACAGGATCATGCAACCGATCTGGATTTGCGCGTTGGTTTCGTGGGCAATTTTGACTGCCAGACTGCTGGCGACAAACTGGTTATGCCACGCCTGAAACTTCGCCTGCGCCTCAAGCGCGCCGGTTTTCACCGTCAGACCCTGACTCATGATCGGGAAATGTGCCGCACTGTTGATCTCGTTGAAGGTCATCCAGTACTTCACTTTATGCCCGTAGCGGGTCAGTACCGTGCGGGCAAAACGCTCAAAGTGACCAATCAGTTCACGGTTTTTCCAGCCGCCAAACGCGGTTGCCAGATGCAGCGGCATCTCATAGTGTGAAATGGTGATCACCGGTTCGATACCGTGCGCGATACAGGCGTCAATCACCTGATCGTAATGCTTCAGCCCGGCTTCCTCAGGCTCCTGCTCCACACCGTTCGGGTAGATACGCGTCCAGGCGATAGAAAACCGGTAACATTTGAATCCCATTTCCGCGAAAAGCGCGATATCTTCCTGAAAACGATGATAGTGATCGATGCCTTTATGATTCGGATACGTATGGTTTGCGGGATCAAGGGTAAAATCAAATTCCGGTGAGGAAACGATCTTCAGACGGTCTTTGCCACCCGGAATGGCATCGACGATGGACAGCCCTTTGCCATCCTGATCATATGCCCCTTCCACCTGATTGGCCGCCGTTGCCCCGCCCCACATAAAGTCCTGCGGAAATTTACCTTTCATAAAAACTCCCTGAGTGTGTTGATTGATCCCTCGGATCATTTAGCAAATGAATAATTTACCTGTCAAAACACGGCGGTGCCACAAAAGTTACGCGGCTGGCATGCCCTGCTGACAGGTTTGCTCCGTGATCTAAATCACAGATTTATTTGCATAAATCTTTCATCGAACCGCTCATTCCTCGTAATAACCGCTTATCTCTCTCTGTGACCGCTGACCAACTTTCCCGCCTGTACCCTGGCGATTTTGGCACCCTATACGGGCAATAAAAGTGCGCAAGAAAAAAACGCAGTAAACAGGCCCTGCCTCTCTGAAAGCAGTCCTTAATAAAGAAAACAGAGACGGGTATTTCGTGAGTTTTTTTAAATAACCGGGTTATTTATGAATAAAAAAGCCTTCTTCAAACACATACCTTGGATGATTGTTGCCCTCCTCGGTGCCTGCTGTCTGGGCGTCGTCGCCCTGCGGCGGGGTGAACACATCAGCGCATTATGGATAGTCGTTGCTTCGGTGTCGGTCTATCTGGTGGCCTATCGCTATTACAGTCTGTATATCGCGCAAAAGGTCATGAAGCTGGATCCTTCCCGTTCAACGCCTGCGGTGATCAACAATGACGGTCTGAACTATGTGCCGACCAACCGCAACGTGTTGTTCGGCCACCATTTTGCCGCCATCGCCGGTGCCGGTCCGTTAGTCGGTCCGGTGCTCGCCGCGCAAATGGGCTATCTGCCGGGCGTGCTGTGGTTGCTGGCCGGTGTCGTTCTGGCCGGTGCGGTGCAGGACTTTATGGTGCTGTTCATCTCTTCACGCCGTAACGGCGCGTCTTTGGGTGAGATGATCAAAGAAGAAATGGGGCCGGTGCCGGGCACAATCGCGCTGTTCGGCTGCTTCCTGATCATGATTATTATCCTGGCGGTGCTGGCGTTAATCGTGGTGAAAGCACTGGCCGAAAGCCCGTGGGGCGTGTTTACCGTGTGTTCTACGGTGCCGATTGCGCTGTTTATGGGCATCTACATGCGCTTTATCCGGCCGGGACGCGTGGGGGAAATTTCCGTTATTGGCGTTGTCCTGCTGGTCGCTTCAATCTATTTCGGCGGCGTTATCGCCAGCGACCCGTTCTGGGGTCCGGCGCTGACGTTCAAAGACACCACCATCACCTTCACGCTGATTGGTTATGCGTTCGTCTCTGCCCTGCTGCCGGTCTGGCTTATTCTGGCGCCGCGTGACTATCTGGCGACCTTCCTGAAAATCGGCGTTATCGTCGGGCTGGCGATCGGGATTGTGATCCTCAATCCTGAACTGAAAATGCCTGCACTGACCCAGTACATCGACGGTACAGGTCCGTTGTGGAAAGGCGCATTATTCCCGTTCCTGTTTATCACCATTGCCTGCGGTGCAGTGTCCGGTTTCCATGCACTGATTGCCTCCGGCACCACACCAAAACTGCTGGCCTGCGAAACGGATGCGCGGTTTATCGGTTACGGCGCGATGCTGATGGAATCCTTCGTGGCGGTGATGGCGCTGGTCGCGGCATCCATCATTGAACCGGGTCTGTATTTCGCCATGAATACCCCGCCAGCCGGGCTCGGCATCACCATGCCAAACCTGCATGAACTGGGCGGCGATAATGCACCGATGATTCTGGCGCAGCTGAAAGATGTTACGACGCATGCGGCGGCAACCGTCAGTTCATGGGGATTTGTGATCTCACCTGAGCAGATTATGCAAACGGCGAAAGACATCGGTGAACCGTCAGTGCTGAACCGTGCGGGTGGCGCGCCCACGCTTGCCGTAGGTATTGCGCATGTGTTCCACAAGATCATGCCGCTGGCCGATATGGGCTTCTGGTATCACTTCGGCATTCTGTTTGAAGCGCTGTTTATCCTGACCGCACTGGATGCGGGTACGCGTTCCGGCCGCTTTATGTTGCAGGATTTGCTGGGCAACTTTGTGCCGTTCCTGAAAAAAACTGACTCGCTGGTCGCCGGGATTATTGGCACCGCAGGCTGCGTCGGGCTGTGGGGTTACCTGCTGTATCAGGGCGTGGTCGATCCGCTGGGCGGCGTGAAAAGTCTGTGGCCGCTGTTTGGGATTTCGAACCAGATGCTGGCTGCCGTCGCGCTGATCCTCGCCACCGTGGTACTGGTAAAAATGAAACGCACGAAGTACATCTGGGTCACCATGGTGCCTGCCATCTGGTTACTGATTTGTACCACCTGGGCGCTGGGCCTGAAACTGTTCAGCACCAATGCGCAGATGGAAGGCTTCTTCTACATGGCCGGTCAGTATAAAGAACGCATTTCTGCTGGCGGCGAGAGCCTGACCCCGGAACAAATCAGCAATATGCATCACATTGTAATCAACAACTACACCAACGCCGGGCTGAGTATTCTGTTCCTGATTGTGGTGTACAGCATCATTTTCTACGGTATCCGCGCCTGTCTGCAGGCACGTAAAACCGACAAGCGTACCGATAAGGAAACGCCTTATGTGCCGGTTCCTGCGGAAGGGATAAAAATCTCCTCCGGGCACTAACCGTTTACCTGAAAGCCCCGCAAACGCGGGGCTTTTCCACAGAGTTTCAAGGAGTACGTATGTTTGACAACTTAGGTGCGGCGAAGAAATACCTCGGTCAGGCCGCACGTATGCTGGTGGGCATACCGGATTACGACACCTACGTTCTGCATATGCAGACCAACCACCCGGACACCACACCGATGACCTACGAGGAGTTTTTCCGCGAGCGCCAGCAGGCGCGTTATGGCGGCGACGGGAAAGGCGGAATGCGCTGTTGTTAAGAAGAAGCTGTTGTTAAGAAGAAGCTGTAGTTAAGAGGAAAGCGAACATGACACCGATTGCAGTCACAGTATTAACCGGTTTTCTAGGTGCCGGAAAAACCACGCTCTTGCGCCAGATTCTGCATACACAGCAGGAGATTAAAATTGCGGTCATCGAGAACGAATTTGGCGAAATGCCCATTGATAACCAGCTGATTGGCGACCGCGCCACGCGCATCACCACCTTATCCAACGGCTGCATTTGCTGCACCCGTTCGGGGGAGCTGGAAGCGGCGTTGCTGGATTTACTCGACAGTGTGGACAAAGGCGAAGTGCAGTTTGACCGCCTGATGATTGAATGCACCGGCATGGCCGATCCCGGCCCGATCCTGCAGACATTTTTCGCCCATGAAGTCATCTGTGAACGTTATGTCTTAGACGGCGTTATTACGCTGGTGGATGCCGTGCATGCCATGTCGCAGCTGGATCAGTTCCCGCTGGCACAGTCGCAGATTGGTTATGCCGACCGCATCCTGCTGACCAAAACGGATGTATCCGGTGAATGCCCTGAACTGACAGCGCGGCTGCAACGCATTAATGCCCGTGCGCCGGTATATAACATGGTTCTGGGCGATATCGATCCGGCACTGCTGTTTGATACCCGCGGTTTTATGCTCGAAGAGAACGTGGTCGCCGCAAAACCCTTGTTCCACCGCGTCGCACCGCAGCAAAACACCGTCTCCTCAATTCTGGTGGAGCTGGATTATCCGGTCGCGCTGGCCGCCATTTCGAAGGTGATGGAAGAACTGCTGGCCAGTTTTGCCGACAACCTGATGCGGTACAAAGGGATGTTGTGGATAGAAGATCAGCCGTGCCGCCTGCTGTTTCAGGGCGTTCAGCGTCTGTACAGCGCCGACTGGGATCGGCCGTGGCAGCCGGATGAAACCCCGCGCAGTGCGTTAGTATTTATCGGTATGCAATTGCCTGAAACCGAAATCCGCGAAGCTTTTGCCCGGCTGCGAGCGGCCTGATTGAACTGACCAAAAGAAACACCGGCGGGGTTTACAGCCCCACCGTCTCTTTCAGCGATTTGAGATAGCGACGGCTGACCGGCACGACCTGACCATCACGCAGTAACAGCTCTGCCTGATTTTTATCTTCCAGACGGATTTCCTTCAGATAATCCATATTCACCAGATATTGCCGGTGACAACGTAACAACGGCGTGCGGACTTCCAGCGTGCGTAAGGTCAGTTCCGTAAACGTCTCTTTACCATCCTGTCCGGTAACGTAAACCCCGCCAATGCGGCTGCTGACGAATGCCACATCTTCCAGCTGCAACAGCCAGATCCGGTTGCTGCTCAGACAGGGGATAAACTTCAGCGGCTGCTGGTATTGCGGCAACTGCGACACATCCTGCTCCTGAAAACCCTGCCGCAATCGTGCCAGCGTTTTCTGTAAACGCGGCGTCTGGATCGGTTTGAGCAGATAATCAAACGCGCACTGTTCAAACGCCTGCACCGCATATTCCTCAAAGGCGGTCAGAAATACGATATACGGCCGATGCTGCTGATCGAG
Organism: Rahnella bonaserana; assembly: GCF_019049675.1. Lineage (GTDB taxonomy): Bacteria > Pseudomonadota > Gammaproteobacteria > Enterobacterales > Enterobacteriaceae > Rahnella > Rahnella bonaserana. Next base: position 224,202 of record NZ_JAFMOW010000064.1, read on the forward strand.
CATGCCGACCATTTCCAGCCCGCTGATACGCGGCATCTGAATATCCAGAAACACCACGTCAGGACGGATTTTGTGGATCATGCCGATCGCTTCAATGGCATTGGTACACTCGCCGACAATTTCAATGTCGCTTTCATCCTGAAGCTGTAAGCGCAGATTCTCCAGCGCCAGCGGCTCATCATCGACAATCAGCACTCTTAACATGGCGCACCCTCCGCAGGCAGACGTAAGGTAATGCGCGTGAAATCATCCGGTTTACAGCTGACAGTAATGCCGTAACTGTCCCCGAACCGTGCCCGCAGCCGCTTATCCACCAGACTCATCCCTAATCCGTCACTGCTTTCTTCCGGCTGATACAAACCGGCGTTATCTTCCACTTCGACGATCACTATCTGTCCCTCACTGTAAGCGCGAATGATGATATTGCCATTGCTCAGCAACTGAGACGTGCCGTGTTTTATGGCGTTTTCCACCAGCGGTTGCAGAGTGAAGGCCGGAAGATGCTGAAAAGACAATGCATCCGGCACCTGTAAATCCACGTTCAGACGCGACGAAAAACGTGCCAGTTCGATTTGCAGATAGGCGTTCACATGCTCCAGCTCATCCGCCAGCGTGACAATCTCAGAAGAGCGTTTGAGATTTTTGCGAAAGAACGTCGAGAGATACTGCACCAGTTGCCCGGCTTTATCGCTGTCGTGACGGATCACCGCCATCAGCGTATTGAGGGCGTTAAACAGGAAGTGCGGATTCACCTGCGCGTGCAGCAGCTTAATTTCAGACTGCGCCAGCAACGCTTTTTGTTGTTCGAATTTACCGGCAAGGATCTGCGCCGACAGCAGCTGGGCAATGCCTTCGCCCAGGGTACGGTTGATGGAACTGAACAGCCGGTTGCGGACTTCGTACAATTTGATGGTGCCGATCACCCGCTGATTCTCGCCGCGCAGCGGGATCACCAGCGTTGACCCCAGTTTGCAGTTGGGATGCAGCGAACAGCGGTAAGGCATCTCGTTGCCGTCAGCGTACACCACTTCATCGTTCTCAATGGCGCGCCAGGTATAGTCGGAAGCGATAGGTTTGCCGACCAGATGATGGTCGTCGCCGATCCCGGTAAAGGCCAGCAATCGCTCGCGATCGGTAATAGCCACGGCACCGATATCCAGCTCTTTCAGCAGAACCTGCGCCACTTTCATGCTATTCTCTTCGTTGAAACCGCGCCGCAAAATGCCTTCCGTCGACGCCGCGACTTTCAGTGCCGTCGCCGAAAACGCCGAGGTGTATTTTTCGAACATCGCGCGCTTATCCAGCAGAATGCGCATAAACATCGCGGCACCGAGGGTATTGGTCACCATCATCGGCGCGGCAATGCTGCTGACCAGATGGAGCGCATCGGTAAACGGACGGGCAATCAGCAGGATGATCAGCATTTGCAGCATTTCAGCGACAAACGTGACACCGGCCGCCACCAGCGGATTAAACAGCTTATCGATGCGGCCGCGCTTGAGCAGAATGCTGTGAACCAGACCGCCTAATAATCCCTCCGCGATGGTGGAGATCATGCAGCTCAGCGCCGTCATGCCGCCCATCGAATAACGGTGGATACCGCCGGTCAGACCGACTAATCCGCCGACTACCGGCCCGCCAAGTAATCCGCCCATCACCGCGCCTATCGCACGGGTATTGGCAATAGAATCCTCGATATGCAGCCCGAAATAGGTGCCCATGATGCAAAAAATGGAAAACGTGATATAGCACAACAGTTTGTGCGGCAGGCGCACCGTAACCTGAACCAGCGGAATAAATAACCGCGTTTTACTCATCAGCCAGGCGATCACCAAAAACACGCACATCTGCTGCAACAGCAGCAACACAAGATTAAACTCGTACATTCCCAAAGTGTCCAAAATCCAACAAGCGGGCAATATATCGCGTCGCGTAAAAATTTACCTTGAAGCCGCCTGAAGAACGGGAATGCGGTGGTTGACGAATTACATTTTCTCTTGCGGGATCCTCTCGCGTTGCATCACCAGACTCAGGGCAGCCGGTAATACGGTAAGCGTCACGAGAGTGGCGACCAGTAATCCCCCGATGATGGCATACGCCATCGGTCCCCAGAAAACCTGCTCAGCAATCGGCACCATTCCCAGTATTGCCGCACAGGCTGTCAGCAGAATGGGGCGGGACCGGTGAACGGCAGCGGCTTTTATGGCCTCATCGCCACGCATACCGGCCAGAACATGGTTATCGGCCTCACTGATGAGGATCACCGCGTTACGGATAATCATTCCCGCTAAAGCAATAATGCCCAGCAAAGCCACAAATCCCATCGGGGTGCCCGTCGGCAGCATCGCCAGCACGATGCCAGGCAGGCCGAAAGGCGCCATTAACAACGCCAGCAACATGCGGGAAAAACGCTGCAACTGAATCATCAGCAACGTCAGCATAATCAGCAAGGTGACCGGTAACACCGCAAACACCGAACTGTTTCCTTTATCTGATTCCGCCACCACTCCGCCCTCCTCAATCTGATATCCGGCTGGCAGGGAAGCCCGGAGGCTGGAAACCACAGGAGCAAGCTGCTGTGAAACCGCTTCTGCACGCAGTCCCGCGGCTAAATCGGTCTGTACGGTAATAAACGGCAAGCGCTGACGCCGCCAGACCACCGGATCGCTAATTCCCCAAACCGGCGTAGCGACCTGACTCAGCGGTATTTTTTGTCCCGTCGCGCTGGTGATCATCAGCGCCGACAGCGTGGCTACGTCCAGCCGCTCACGATCGTTAGCCCGCAGAACCACATCGGTCAGCCGGTTTTTATCCCTGACCGTGGTCACGACGCTGCCTGACCATACGGTATTAAGCATTGCCGCCAGACTTTCTGAGGAGACGCCTGCTGCCCGCGCGGCAGTCTGATTCACCTGCAGCGTGATGAGCCGCTCCGGTTCTCCGGCGGTCAGATTCACTTCGCGGGTCAGCGGACTGCTTCCCAGCACGCTGGCGAGATGCTGAGCGATTTGTCTGACTTTGTCATAACCGGGACCGCTGACCCGATACTTTACCGGCCAGCCCACCGGCGGCCCCAGTTCCAGCGGTGAGACGCGGGTAATGATATCGCTGAAATCCCGGGCCAGGAGCGAGTTCAGCTGCGCACTCAGTTTATCCCGGTCACCCAGACTTTTCGCGACCACCACCAGTTGCGCGGTATTCTCGTCATCCGGTAACACATCCATCGGCAGATAAAACCTCACGGCGCCGGACCCGACATAGCTGGAAAAGTGATCGACATAAGGATTGCCCTGCAACGCCTGCTCCAGTCGTGCGGTTTGCCGCGCACTTTCCGTTTGCGACGCATTAGCCGGCAGACTCAAACTCACCAGCAGTTCCGGGCGATCAGATGCCGGGAAAAACTCGCCCTGCATAAACGTCGTCGCATACACCGCCAGCCCCAGCAGCAGACAGGCAACACCGATCGTCACCCCGCGATGCGCCAGTACCTGATTCAGCAGGCGCTGGTAGAAACTCATCAGCCGGCTGCGTTTTTCCCCCTGTGAAGCCCGTTTGTCCGGCAAGATCCACAACCCCATCAGCGGAGAAAAAAGAATCGCAACCAGCCAGGAACACAGCAGCGCGATACACACTACCGCAAACAGCGAGTAGCAATATTCACCGGCGCCGGAGGCGGCGAAACCTACAGGAATAAAACCGGCGATCATAACCAGCGTACCGGTCAGCATCGGAAACGCGGTGGTTTCAAAAGCGTACGTCGCCGCACGCCATCGGGGTTCCCCGGCCTCAATACGCGATACCATGGCCTCGACGGTGATCATGGCATCATCGACCAGCAACCCCAGCGCGATGATCAGCGCGCCCAGTGAAATCCGCTGCAAACCGATTCCGGCCAGCGACATGCCGGTAAATGTCATCGCCAGCACAATCGGAATGGCGGCAGCAACGACCAGCCCGGCACGGGAGCCGAGCGAAACAAAAGAGACGGCCAGAACAATCACGACCGCTTCGATCAGTACCCGGATGAAGCCGCTGACCGCCTGCGAAACAACAGCCGACTGATCGGCGACTTTGACCATTTCAATGCCGTGCGGCAGTCCGGCGCTGATTTCTGCCATCCGCTCATTCAGCGCCTTCCCGAAGGAAAGCATATTGCCGTTCGCCGCCATGGAAATGGCCAGCCCGATGGCCTGTTTTCCGTTGACACGAAAGACCGGTGACGGCGGTTCGGCATCCTGACGGCTTATGGTCGCCACGTCCGTCAGCGGAATGTAACGCCCGGCGATATGCAGCGTCACGGCGCGCAGGCTCTGCTCCGTCGTCAGCGCACCGCTTACCCGCAACGCGATATTGTCCCGGTCGCTGCGTAAAACACCCGCCGGTTCGACGGCGTTTTGCGCTTTCAGGGCATCGGTAATTTGCTGTAAATCCAGCCCCATGCCCGCCAGTTGTGCGGGTGAAAACGCAATCACGATATTCTGCTCCTGCACGCCGAGCAGGCTGGTTTTGCCCATGTCCGGCAAGGACATCAGGCTGCGGCTGATATCATCCACCCGGTCACGCAGTCCGCGCGACGAATAGCCTTCGGCGGTAAAACCGTAAATCGTGCCAAACGTATCGTCGAACTCATCGTTCACAGTGGTTTGCACGCCTGCGGGTAACGACGGCGCGATGTCCTGCATCTTTTTACGCACCTGATACCAGATCCCCGCCACGGCGGCAGGCGGTGTGTCATCGCGCAAATTAACAAAAATAACCGACTGTCCGGCGCGCGTTTCACTCTGGACGTAATCCAGATACGGCGTTTCCTGTAATTTTTTTTCCAGCGTATCCGTCATCAGGCTGACCGATTCCGCCACGTCTGCTCCCGGCCAGCGGGCGGTCACGACGGCGGTTTTTATAGTGAATGCCGGGTCCTCATTACGCGGTAACTGCTCATAACTGATGACGCCCGCGGTCATTAACAGCAGCATGAAAAAGGCCATCAGGGACTGATGATTCAGCGCCCAGGCGGAAAGATTAAAGGCGCGCAATGAAGCGGGCTGATTCATTCCGCACTCTCCCCCAGCGTGACTTTTTCGCCGTCACGCAGCTGACTCACTCCGGCGATCACCACCGTTTCGCCGGGCCTGAGACCGGCCGAGATAAAGATATCTGACGCACTGTAACGATCTAAAACAACCGGCCGCAGACGTAGCGTGAGTGTTTGGCTATTGACGATAAAAATGGCCGGGTTGCCACCGGCGCGGGTCAGCGCTGAAGCAGGTAACGCGATCACCGGCTGACCGGCATGCACAAGGGAGATCTGAACACTGGCACCCAGCGCCATCGCGGGCGGCGGATTATCAAGGGTCAGGCGAACGCGCCACGTGCGGGTTTGCGGATCGGCCTGCGGGCTGATGTCGCGTAAATGTCCCGGCGTCACAACCGACGGATCAGAAAGCAGCGAGACATTGAAAGTGCCGCCGGTTTGCTGAGAAAAGGACTGCGGACTGGCGACGTCGAAAACGGCGTCACAACCGCTGCCCGACGCGAGTGTCACCACGGTTTGTCCGGCGCTGACAACCTGTCCCGCAGCCACACTAACCTGTGTGATCACGCCATCCGCTGGCGCCGTAAGCTGCGTCAAGGAGAGGTTTTCGCGGGCGGTTTTCAGTGAATCTTCACTGCTCAGACGTCGCGAGCGGGCGGCCTGCCAGTCAGACTGCGCGCTGTCGAGCTGAGTGCGGGCGATAGCCCCCCCCGGCATCAGCAGTTGCATACGTCTGAGATTCAGCGCCGCCACCTGCTCCGCCGCCCGCGCGCTGTCCAGATCGGCCTGTGCACTGTTGAGCTGATTACGGCTGGTGCCACTTTCCTGCGTTGCCAGCACCTGCCCGGCCACCACGCGGTCGCCGACATCGACAGCCCGGCTCAGCACCCGGCCATCCAGCCTGAATCCCAGCGTCACCTCTTCGTGAGCGCGGATTTCGCCGGTCAGTGGCTCTGTCGCGGATGGCGAGGGTAAAGGGGCAATCAACACATGGACGGGGCGTGCGGGCGCTACGGGCTTACGGGATTTATCCCCGCAGCCCGTCAGTATCACGGTCAGGACCAGCAGACAGGCTGCGGGGATGAGAGGTGCCAGGCAAATACAGGGGTGCAGATGACGCACCGCGTGGCGCACATAATCGGTCAAAGTCACGGTCATAACAGTCGTCCTGAATTGAGATATCGCTATTCAATCCACTGACTGTCCAGATTCCCGTGATATTTCATCAAGGAACCGTCAAGACGCGGTCTTTTTTATTGTCCGATTTCCGGCACAGGTAAACTGACGGTCACGGTCAGACCGCCCCCCGCATTTTTCGCGGCACCGATCCGCCCGCCGTGGGCTTCACAAATCGCGCGGGCAATGGATAAACCGAGTCCGCTGCCACCGGAATGCCGGGCGCGGGAAGATTCTGCCCGGCTGAACCGCTCGAACATAACGGGCAGAAAATGGTCATCAACTGCCGGACCCACGTCCTGAAACGCTATCTCATAACCGCCGGTTTCCGGGGTGATCGTGATGTCGAGACGCCGCCCTTCCAGCGCATAACGCAACGCATTTTCCATCAGAATGGTAAATACCTGCCCGAGACGGAACGGGTCACCGATATAACGGCACGGGGCATCAGGCGTGAGGATGATGTCAAAACCGGCCTCCGCTGACTGAGGTTTCAGCCACGCTATCCGCTCCCGCAGCAGTTCAGTCAGATCCAGCGGCGTTTTGCTCAGAGTCAGCTGACCGGCATCCGCCAGAGAAAGCAGATGCAGTTCGTCGATCAGACGGTTCAGGTGCAGAAGCTGTTTCATCACCATCTGCAACTGTCGGGGTTCCGGCGGGAAAACGCCGTCGAGCATCCCCTGTAACCGCCCGACCGCCGCCGTCAGTGGCGAGCGAAGCTCATGCGCCATCGCAACATGCGATGCCCGCAGTTCACGCTCGTAGCGCGAGAGCTGCAACATCATGGCGTTAAAATCATCGGTGAACTGTACCAGTTCAGCGGGCGCGTTTTTCACCGGTTCAGCCTGAGTATTGAAATCCCCTTTCGTTACCGCACGGGCCACCTGCGCCAGACGGCTGAACTGTGAGGAAAGCGGCCGCGCGGCTTTTAATCCCAAGATCGCGATAAACGGAATGACCACCAGCACCAGAATAGCGACCATGAGCCAGTCAGCTGACGCGATAGAAGGATCGGAGTAACGCGCTCCCCAGCCCATGTCCACAATCTCATGGAAACGCGTAAGATTGAGTTCAGGGTTTTTGCGCAATACTTCAAACTCCTGGCGCATCGCAGGAGACATATGATGTAAAACCCACAGGTTTTCGATCACAAACCGCAGCCACATACACAGCGCAATCACAACCACGCTGCCGATGGCGAGCGTCAGAATGCGCACGCAGATCCAGCGCCATAAAGACTGATAATGTAAGCGTATCATGGCTGTCTGAACCTGTAGCCCACGCCGCGGACATTGACTAACACATTCAGGATGCCCGCCGATTCGAGCTTTTTACGCAAGTTATAGACATGCGTATCGACCACCCTTTCCAGCGCTTCACTTTCTGGCAGGCACTGCTCAAGCAAATACTGGCGCGAAAACGGCCGCGTCGGGGCACGCATCAGGGTGCTCAGAATGCTGAATTCGGTCGGGGTTAAATCCAGATAGCGGCTATCACCCGACGGGGAATTGACGGCGGCAGTCAGCGCATCAGCATCCACTTCAAGCGCCTGCCAGCGCAGGACTGCTGAATTCTTTTCGCCGGGCGCGGTGCGCCGGAGAACGGCCTGCACCCGCGCCACCACTTCGCCGGGATTATAAGGTTTAACCACGTAGTCATCGGCACCTTCGCGCAGCGCACCAATTTTGTCCGGCATATCCCCCATTGCCGTCACCATGATCACCGGCGTGCGGGTTTCCCGCCGCAGCGTCGCCAGCACGTCGGTACCGCTCATGCCCGGAAGCATTACATCCAGCAGTACCAGATCGGGTTTCCAGCGCAGCGCTTTGTCGAGCCCGGAAATGCCGTCGCCCGCAATCTGCACCTCATACCCTTCACGTTGTAAATAGGCATCAAGAACGTCCGCCGCATCGGCGTCGTCTTCAATGATCAGGACTCGTTTTGTTTGCATGTTTATCGCCTTGACGGTTTCTTCATAAATCCCCGACAGTTTGTTGACACTGCCTCTTCATACTTCGGTTTCAGGCGCGGCTGCAATCCGCTACGAACCATACGTTTGGGTGATGAGGAATCACATGATATCCAGAAAACTAATGCTGCACATTACCTGTTTCGCCCTTTCAGCGACAGTGCTGAAGACACTGGCCGGCGACACACTGCCAGCGCCCACCTTCACGGTGGGCATGGGCGCGCAGAGCGCACCGCGTTACAGTGGTTCCGGTCAGCATCACTGGCTGGTCGCGCCGGTTATTCAGGCGCGGGACGGTGCTTTTTTCTTCGATTCGCTCAAGGGCATAGGCTATGACTTGCAGGCAGATAACGGCCTGTATCTGGAACATACGCTGGGATACAGCCTGGGACGCACGGACAAAAATTCCACGTGGCGGGATGGCTCGGCAAAACTCAGAGGTATGGGGAATATTGATGCAACCGCCAACACGGCCCTTGCCGTGGGCTGGTCTGCCACACCGTGGCTGTCTTTTGAAGGCAAAGCGACCCTGCCGCTGACCGACAGTCAAGGCGTGCATTATCAGACTTCCGTGACATTGCTGCCGCTTCAGAATGATACGGACACCGTCGCACTCCAGTCGGCGGCGCTCTTTGGCGACCGGCGCTACATGAACACCTTTTATGGTGTAAGCCGCGAGCAAAGCAGTCGCAGTAATTTTGAGGCTTATCAGGCCGCCGGAGGATTCTATGGCGTGGACAGCAGCCTGACCTGGAGCCATCAGTTAACCCCGAACTGGAGCGGTGTGGTCAGTGCGGATTACACCTGGCTGGACGATAAAGCCGGTAACAGCCCGATAGTGGAAAAACACGGCGGGACGACCTTTAATCTGGCGGTGCTTTATACCTTTTAATTCGGCGGTCACTGAAAATATACGCGGCGAGGTGGCTGCATCCCATGAGATGACTGACTCATCGCCGCAACGTATCGCGGCGATGGATTAACAACAACGATCGGTTATCAGAAACAATTACTGCTGCTCAGCACTGGCCGATAACGCAAAGGTTCCCACCGGCACAACGGGCAGATATTTCTCATAATAATCGTGATAGTTTTTTACAGGATCAATATCCTTAAATAACTCCGGATAAAGAGATTTAGCGATAAACTGTACCATGGTGAAATCCACCAGCGTACGCGATGCGCCCTGATAAACGCCGAAGAGTTTGTCATTCTTAATGGCCGGTAATGAATTCCAGCCGCTACGTTGCGCGAATCCGTTAAGTTTTGTTCTCGCCGTGGCTTCATTGACGCCGATACCCATTTCTAATGCAGTATCGACCTTATTATTTTCCCTGCCGGAAATAAAAATGACATCCGGTTTAGCGACCAGTAACTGCTCAGGATTAATTTCGCCCCACTGTTTAACAAAAGGCGCCGCGATATTTTCACCGCCCGCAAGACGCAGCATCACGCCCCACATATTTTCGCCATAGGTAAACGAATACTCTGCCGGACCTTTATTACCAAACTCAATGTAGACTTTTGGCTTCGGCAGATTTGCCTGTCTGATCCGGTCTTCAATCAGCGTAATATTATTTTTATACAGCTGGGCAAGCTCGTGGGCTCGCTCAGTCTGACCGGTTAATATCCCGATGATTTCCGTGGATTTCACATGATTTTCCACCGTCTGATCATTGTAATCGATCACAACAACCGGAATATTCAGGCTCTGAAGTTGGGTGACTTCATACTTCAGGGCGGCGTACTGCCAGCTGGCTAAAATGACCACATCGGGTTTCAGGCTGATCACTTTTTCCAGTGACACGTTATGCAGGTCGATTTCGCCTATATCAGGGATGTCGGCGATGGAAGGACGGTGCTTAATATACATATCCCAGTTCGCCGGAACTTTGCCATGCCAGGCTTCGCGGGAGATACCGGCAATATGATCAAACGCCTGTTCACCGCCAACGGCCATATAATCTTCAAAATAGAAACCTAATACCGCTCTTTTTACCGGGGTATTTAAGGTTATTTTATTTCCCAGTACATCGGTCAGTGTTGTGGTTGCAGCACTGACCTGTCCGGTAATCACCGCTGACAGCATGAAAAGCAAAGTAGGAAGAAACTTCATTTAATTCCCTTAGGTATTGTGTGATTATTCTCTGAGGCTTAACGCCATTTTTATAGAAAACCCTATATAAAACGCTTTATTTCACTTATGTCACTGCAAACCGTTAATTCCGCTATGTCATTATCGCGGCAGGATATTATACATTTGATCGGCGGCTTCAGTACAGTCTGAACCGGACGCGGCGGCTGGCTGCCGGGCACGACATATCGTCTGATCTTAGTATTGGCGATGAACGTGAATATTCGCTTCAAAAACGCTTCTCTGATGCTGAGCTATAATTAAAATTTACCGACGAGAAGGATACTTATATGGCTCCAGTCGCGAGTATATCAGGTGGCGTAATATTTATTATCATTGGCATCGTGATGCTGTGGTTATTACTCAAGGCTTATAAAGCCAATCAGAACAAGAAGTTCTTCACGCCGAGCAAATGCATGTTGCTCATCGGGACCGTCGTTTCTTTCATTATTTCCATCGTATTTTTCACCTCATCGTCCTGATGCCAGCACCGGTTTCATCACACTTACCGTTAACGCCCCGGCCCTGACCGGGGCCTGATGTCCGGCAGCCCCCCATCCGCTTAATCCTCGACTATCATTATTATTCGTTGGCTAACTGACCTTTTGATTGCCCATTTTTAAGCGAGGTAACGCGATGCATTTCAACGCATTCACCACCAGCTGGGGGGCTAATTTCATCGCCGCCGGCACGGTTCACTTTCGGGTCTGGGCACCGGGTCAGACAAAATTAACCCTGCGACTCTCGGGAAAGAACACAGAAATGTCCGCCGCTGAAAACGGCTGGTTCGAGCACGTGGCAACCGGTGTTTCTGCCGGTGAGGCTTACCAGTATATTCTGGCCGACGGCATGCCGGTGCCTGATCCGGCTTCCCGTGCCCAGCAGGCGGGTGTCAACGGCCCTTCGCTGGTCACGTCATCAGAAAGCTATCAGTGGCAGAACGCTGACTGGACAGGACGTCCGTGGGAAGAGTCGGTCATTTATGAGCTGCATGTCGGTACATTCACGCCGCAGGGCACATTCACAGCGGCGATGGAGAAACTGCCTTATTTAGCAGAAACCGGCATCACCATGATTGAAGTGTTGCCGCTGGCGCAGTTTGGCGGCAAACGCGGCTGGGGATATGACGGTGTTTTGCTGTACGCGCCGCATTCTGCTTACGGGACACCGGATGATTTCAAAGCCTTTGTCGATGCGGCGCACGGGCACGGCATCTCCGTGGTGCTCGATATTGTGCTCAACCATTTCGGTCCTGAGGGCAATTACCTGCCCTTGCTGGCACCGCAGTTTTTCGATTCTGAACGCCAGACCGCCTGGGGCGCGGGCATTGCTTACGATCAGGAGGGTGCCCGCCAGTACATCAGCGAAGCACCGCTTTACTGGCTGAAAGAGTATCACCTCGACGGGTTGCGTTTTGATGCGGTCGATCAGATGAAAGACGCCTCAGACCCGCATATTTTGCCCGAGATCGCCCGGCGCATTCGCGCAGAAATCACCGGCCGACAGGTGCATCTGACCACCGAAGACAGCCGTAATATTATCTTTTTGCATCCGCGCACGCCCGCAGGCGATGTTCCGCTGTTTACCGCTGAATGGAATGACGACTTGCATAACGCGGTTCACGTGCTCAGTACGGGTGAAACGCACGCCTATTATCAGGATTTCGCCAACGATCCTGCCGGGCTGGCTGCCCGTGCATTCGCGGAAGGGTTCGCATATCAGGGCGAAATTTCCCCGCAAAGCGGCAAACCGCGCGGTGAAAAGAGCAGCGGTCAGCCGCCGGTCGCTTTTGTCGATTTTATCCAAAACCACGATCAGATCGGCAACCGCGCGCAGGGCGATCGCCTCACCACGCTGGCCGGAGTGCGCAAAACGCGTATTCTGCTGGCCGCATTACTGCTTTCCCCTCATATCCCGCTGTTGTTTATGGGCGAGGAGTATGGCGAAACCCATCCGTTCCTGTTTTTCACCGATTTTGAAGGCGAGCTGGCGCAGGCCGTTCGCGAAGGACGCGCCAGAGAATTCGAAGGCCACAGTGGCTATGGCAGTGAAAGCGTGCCCGACCCTAATGCCCTCACAACGTTTGAAAGCTCTAAACTTGACTGGCATAAACCCGTCAGCCCGCAAGGCGTGGAAAGTTTGGCGCTGACCCGCACATTGCTCTCTCTGCGTCATGAATATGTAGTGCCGTTACTCACTCCGGCTCAGGGCAATGTGGGCAAGATAGTGCAGGCCTCCGGCGGCGTTCTCGCCGTCACCTGGACATTCCCCAAAGGCATCCTTTCCCTTGCCCTCAATCTCGGGGAAACCAAACAACCGCTGCCCGACCAGCCGGGTGAAACACTTTTTGCCTGGCCCGAAGCGACAGAAGCGTCAGAACCCGGCTCCGTCATCGTCCGTCTTTTCAGGGGAGAATCAACGTGAACATACCCGCTGCGACCTACCGTATTCAGTTCCGCGATGGCGTGGATTTTGATAAAGCAGTGGCACTTGTGCCTTATTTAAAGCGGCTTGGGATCAGCCACTTATATGCATCGCCGGTTTTTACCGCGACCTCAGATTCCACGCACGGCTACGACATTACCGACGCCAACGAAATCGATCCGGTATTAGGGGGACGTGCAGGATTTGATCGCCTGTCAGAGGCGCTGAAAGCCGCAGGTCTGGGACTGATCCTGGATATCGTGCCAAATCATATGGCCGCGTCGCTGGAAAACTCGTGGTGGCGAGACGTCATTGAACACGGCGGGAAAAGTCGTTATGCGCGGCATTTTGATATCGACTGGTCGCGGCGGCTCACCCTGCCTTTTCTCGGCGATACTTTTGAAGAGGTGCTGGAAAAAGGTGAAATTACCCTGAAAGCGGATCCCCGGACCGGTCAGCCTGCTTTTGCTTATTTCGACGCGTACTATCCTCTTGCGCCAGACACTTACGGTGCCAGCGAAACCACGCCGGATAACGCCGCGCTGGCGGAGTTACATCAGCGCCAGCCCTACCGGCTGATGTCATGGCGCGATGCGCCCCGTGAACTTTCCTACCGGCGATTTTTTGAAATCACCGGTCTGGCGGGCGTGCGGGTGGAAGATGACGCGGTATTCGACGATACGCACCGCTTAATCCTCGAACTGGTGCATTCCGGCGCGGTGGACGGGTTACGGGTGGATCATGTGGACGGTCTGGCCGATCCAAAAGCTTATCTTGAACGTCTGCGGGAAAAGGCCGGTGCGGATTGCTACATCACGGTGGAGAAAATCCTCGGTAAAGGCGAACGTCTGCCCGCTGACTGGCCGGTTTCCGGCACCACCGGTTATGAATTTATCGCCGCACTTTCCGACGTGCTGGTCGAGGATGAAAATATCGCGGTGCTGCGCAATCTGTATGAGAACGTGGTCGGCAAACCGGTGGATATGCGCGACGAATTACGCGCCGCCAAACTGATGATGGTCGAGAAAAATTTCGAAGGGGAATTCAACACACTCTGCCAGCTGGCGCTGAATATTGCAGAAGAGGAAAACCACACCTGGGATGCCAATACCTTGCGGGCAGCGCTGCGTGAATTACTGATCGCCTTCCCGGTTTATCGCACCTATGGCACATCGCGGGGACTGCCCGCCGGTGACGCTGAACTGCTGCATAAGATTATCGGGAAGATACAGACCTCATCCCTTGCCGTTCCTGGGGATATCCTCGAATTTCTGGCGCGTATTCTCTCTGCGCAAACACCGGAGTCGGTATCCGGTCAGGCTGATCTGTTCCGTACCCGCTTCCAGCAACTGACGGGGCCGCTGATGGCGAAATCCGTGGAAGACACGCTGTTCTTTCGCCAGCATATGGATCTGGCCCTGAATGAAGTCGGTGCAGAGCCTCTGCTGCGCAGGTTCTCTCTCGACCGGTTCCATCAGGAGATGGCCCGCCGTCTTGAGGAACAACCGGCAGCACTTTCCACCACGTCAACTCATGATACCAAGCGCGGTGAAGATGCCCGTGCCAGACTGTTTACCCTGACCGAAGCACCCGAGCTCTGGGCCGAAAACGTTACCCGCTGGCATCAGATGAATCAGTCGAAAGTCATCACTTTACCCGACGGCCCCGCACCGAAACTGACCGGCGCATGGATGCTTTATCAGGCGCTGGCCGGTGCATGGCCGGCAACACTGCGTCCGGCCGATGAGGACGGTTTACGTGAACTCAATGAAAGATTTCAGCTTTTCGTTGAAAAAGCGCTGCGCGAAGCCAAGCTGCGTACCAACTGGGGCGACAGCAACGACGATTATGAAAACGCGGTGCTCGGCTATGCCCGCCATCTGCTTTCGCCGGATAACAGTCTTTTTCTGAATGATTTTTACGCCACAATCCGTCCCTTTATCCGCGCCGGTCTGGTGAACAGTCTGACCCAAACGGTGATCAAAATGATCGCTCCTGGGGTGCCGGATATTTATCAGGGCAGCGAAGTGCTCAATTTCAGTCTGGTGGATCCGGATAACCGGCGTCTGCCTGATTTCGATGAGCTGGAACAGCTGCTGGTGAACAATGAAAAACCGGCGTGGGACGATGAAACCGCATGGACAAGCGGGCAGCTGAAACAACATGTTGTTACCGTTCTCGCCCGTTATCGTCAGCAAGAACCCGCGCTGTTTCTGCAGGGAGATTACTTCCCGCTGGAAACAACGGGCGATCACGCCGATAAGGTCATCGCCTTTGCACGGCAGGCAAACGGCGATGCGGTAATTGTCGCAGCGCCCCGTCTGGTATTTGATGAACAAAAAGTCGGCTTTACTCAACCCGAAGGGAGATTTGCTGCACAGGTCCTGCTGCCCGCCCCCCTCGCTCACCACACTTACCGTGACCTGCTCAGCGGCAGAGAAATCAACGTGACCGGCCGGTTGGATCTCAGTACCTGGCCGCCTGATCAGCCGGTGGTGCTATGTTCTGTTTCAGCTAACTGACGGCGCATGAAAAGAAAGAACGAGGTGTTGCAATGTTTTTTATATTGATTGCAGCACCTTATTTAATTTCCATTTCCGCATCTTAATTAATTGCCTTAGCACATGCCTTAAAATAAATAAAATCCACTATAAAATCAGGCTCTGACAGCGGATCTCGCATCGGGAAGCCCCGGTTCAGTACATCATCCCTGTGCGTTATCACCTTAAAAATAGCGCATTGAAATAACATCATTTCTTTGAATTTTTGCTGTTATGAAGAATGTTATTTTCAGCTTGGGAATATTCTTAATTCGCAGTCATTTATTATAATACCGCTAAGCTAAGGGGGTATTCCAAATAACCCACAGGAAAATAAAATGTCTATTACCACTCTGAAAGAACTCTTTATTCATGATTTATCTGACGTTTACAGCGCTGAGCGTCAAATTACTAAAGCGCTGCCTAAAATGGCACGCGCTGCGACAGATCCCAAACTGGTCGAGGCGTTTAAATCTCACCTGGAAGAAACACAGGGTCAGATTGAAAGACTGGATCAGGTCGTCGAGTCCTCTGACGAACTGCGCATTAAACGCATGAAATGTCATGCGATGGAAGGGCTGGTAGAGGAAGCACAAGAGCTTATTGATTCTGTAGAAAAAGGTGAAGTTCTGGATGCCGGTCTTATCGGTGCGGCACAAAAAGTGGAGCATTATGAAATTGCTACCTATGGCACCTTAGCCGCGCTGGCGAAAAAACTGGGTTATACCAAAGCGGCTAAGTTGCTGGAAGCCACCTTGCAGGAAGAAAAAAATGCCGATATAAAATTAACGTCAATTGCTGAATCGGAATCGGCTTCCGCCAGCAAAACCCGTTAGGGCATGATGAGGCCCGCCTTACAGGCGGGCTCTGTCAACATGGAATAACCTTTCCCATCGGGCAGAATATAATGAAAACAAAATAAACACCTTATAGAAACTGAAACTTCAATATCTAAGTGGAATGGAAATATCACAATTTTCATTCATTAATCACACAAGTTACAAATACCTTAATCCGCTTACGCAATCGACATAACTCTTAAAATTCCCCTTCAGAAAAAATAAGAAAAATCTCAACCATTAACATATCCTTACAGCATATCTGATTTTTTATTCTGTATTAACGCCATAATCTAAAAATATCGACTACGCTTAATAACGGTTAACTAAAGGAGATAGAGATATGTCATCACATGATATCGATGCAGACGCAAACCATCTGGCAGATAAACTCGAAGACAAAGGCAACCAGCTTGCCGGTGAAGCACAAAAACAATTTGGCGATTTTGTTGATTCTCCTAAGCACCAGATTAAAGGCGCAGCGCGGAAATACTCGGCTCAGGCCGGTGAAGTCGTCTCTGACGTCGCGGAGAAAATCAAAGAAAATCCTCTGTCCGGTTTGATCGCGGCAGGTGCAATTGGTGTTGTGCTGGGTTTACTGCTTGGCCGGAAGTAACAACATCTGGCAGATCATAAGAAAGTGAGTAAGCTGGCATAGTCCGCATAAAAAAGGCCTCCGGGCCTTTTTTATTGCCTGAAAAACCCGCAGATACTTTCGACGCCCCTTTGTCTGTCGGCTGCCAGCATGGAAAACTGAGCGGGCTCATCACCCGCCCCCAAAACGCATTAACGTGTCAGACCCGGCACAGGAGTCGCTCTGAATGCGTTTACGTCCTTATCCATCACAACCTGTGAGTCGGCACCCGAATCAAGAATTGTATTTTGATGTGATTCTGCTTCTATGAGGACGCTGGTTACACAAAGCGGTTCCAGTCCGGAGACAGCCAGTAACGCCCCCACTTGTGTTGAGAAACAAGTGCCTGCTGTCGCGGCAGATGATTGCGCTGTTTCAGTTGTGGCAACAATGTGATTGTCAGAAATAAAGTTCCCCGCTCCCGCGACAATATGCATGATGACCGGCGTTGCACCTGCTGGTGTAATGTATTGTGTGTCAATGGATTCAGAAATATGATTGCCAATAATGGAGTTATTATCGCCATTGATATAGAGCAGGCCATACAGATCATCTAACCCATTGTTGTAAGCCTGCATCGGTGCCCAGGGTTCACGTTCACGGAAGAAATGGTTCGCAGAGACGAGATTTTCTGCACTGCCCTCCTCCAGCACCATCATTCCCGGATAAAAGGAATGGAATCTGTTAGCAGACACAGAGGAACGCACTACGCCCGAGAAATGCACACTGCTTTTGCCGCGCGGGAAAATATTGTTTGCCGTAATTAATAACCCGCCGAAATTTTGAGCATAAATCGAATACCCGCGATAACCGGCACCGATCAAGTTATCGGTTATTTTCGATGCCTGCCCGGACTCACGTAATTCAATGCAGTTACCACATTCAGCGATAAAATTGTCATGTATGGACAGTGCATCGGCGTTATAGACCGTCACGCCATGCTCCAGATAGACGAACCCCATGCCCGAGACGCGAAACGAGTCCTGAGCGCTGGCAATATAAATACCGGTTTTGCCATTGAGATAGCTATTTTCCGGATCGTCACTTCCTGAACCCTCATCGACAAAGTGCAATCCATCAATACAAAAGTCACTGAACTCTACTGAACTTATGCGCGGATCACCGCTGCGTGCGACATAAAATGCAGCGCCAGTATATTCCTCAGCATCAGCCGGAGGAGTTATGTTGACGAGGACCCGGCTGCCGCCCGGCCACAGTTCGTGCCAGTTTGGCCATTCACTTTGCGGCGTATTATATCGAATACTCGAAGAGGTAAAACCATGTCCTGAACCCATAATTTTCAGATAGCTGATATCAATGACTACCTGACTGAGAAGAGAATAATCTCCCGGCGGAATATAGATCACAGCACCGGGTTTTCCTCCTTGATTATTATCCGTCGCGGTTTGCCGGCTTTTAATATCAGCAATAATACTGTTGATAACCTCACCGATGTCCTGATAAGGATTACCGACATTCCACTCAGTGACATCGTAGTAGTTGTTGCTCGCCATTTATTAAATCCTTCTATAAAATTAACACGAATGAAAATAAAGCTGACTGTTTATTTTTTTAAAGAACAGGAGTATCTTTGAATTCCTGCGAGGGGACACCGCCATTTTCCAGTTGACGTTTTGCGAGATCGACTTTAATTCTTTCCAGAACAGCGTTGTTAAGCTTAAAATAACGCACCATGAATGCGCTGACAAAATAACTTACCATCGGCAGCAAAGAGAACATAATAATAATCCCCTGCAAAGTCTGCGTATTTTGTTGTGGCTTATTGGCAATATACCCCGTATAGGACAATATCCAGGCAACGATCGCTCCGGCTACCGCCAGCCCCATTTTCAACATAAACAGATTGCCCGCGAAAGAGATACCGGTCATGCGTTTGCCGAATTTCCAGTCCCCGTAATCGTCTACGTCGGACATCATGGCCCACAGAATGGGCCCGGACTGAATTAAATGCAGAATATTGATAATCACAAATAATGTGATTAGCGGCACCAGCGATTTTGGATCAACGAACCACAGGGCAAAAGAGAGGATGCCGAGAATAATATTGATAATGCGGAATAACTTAACTTTATCAAAGCGGTCAGTCAGAGGTTTAGCGATAACACTGCCCAACATATTGCAGGCGACACCTAGCGCCATAAAAAAGGTAATAAATCCAACAGAAGCCTGCATCACATAGGTCGCGTAATAAATGGTGACCGCACCGCGAATAAAGGCGGGGAAAACGTTAAGAAAGGTAATCGAAATCATCAACAGCCATTGGTCATTTTTAGCGATATCTTTCAGATCCTTCAGTAACGAATCGCCGGACTTAACCGAAACAACGCGTTCTTTAATACTGGAAAAACAGAACAGGAACATGAGCGTTGCGGCACCGCCCATGATCGCCATCGTCAACTGAAAACCAGATGCCCGGCTACCGTTCCCCAGCCAGTCGGTTAACGGTAAAATGGAGGAGGAAACAATCAGCGTTGCCAGACCATTGAGAAAGAAACGCCATGACAAACAACCCAGCCGCTCCTTTTGATTAAGTGTAATCACGCCTGCTACTGAGCAATAGGGGATATTGATAGCGGTATATATCAGCGACATAATCAGGTAGGTGACCCAGGCATAAATAATTTTTCCGTTCATGCTCAGGTCAGGTGTCGTGAACATTAATATGGCACCAAGACCAAATGGCAGCGCCATCCACAATAACCAGGGCCGGAATTTACCCCAGCGGGTTTGTGTGCGGTCGCAAATCGCCCCCATGATCGGGTCGCTGAAAGCGTCGAAAACACGGATCACCAGAAATAATGTCCCCACGACGGCGGGAGATAATCCATACACATCGGTATAAAACCATGTCAGATAAAGCGCCAGCACACTCCAGATCATACAAGAGCCGGCATCTCCCATTCCGTAACCGATCTTTTCTTTCAGCTGCAGCTTTCCGTAAGCACTTTGCTTTTCCATTGCAATATCAGACATAAAATTACCTCAATAATGCGCAGTCATGAATTTAAACACAGGCTATTACCACCAGTACCGGTGTCAAAAATTAAAGAAGATATCTCATTTACTTTCAAACAACGTTAAATCGTGATGCGAAGATATTACAGCGTGGTGATATTAATCGCTACACTACTCTCGCGGATAATAAGCCGTGAGACAATCTCATACATTTCGATATTTTCCTGCTCACTTTCGTTATTGACCATCGTAAATGCCAGGTGTGCGATTTCGTTTATAGGTTGAGCCACGCTGGTGATCTTTTTAGTTTGTGCCAGCAAGGTATTATCGAAACTGGCGATAGCAATATCCTGAGGTACCGCCACCTGCCTTTCTTTTAATCCATCTATAATATAACTGGCAGCGACATCATTATAAACCCAGAGGCATGTGCATTGATTTTTCCGGGCTACTAATTTTTCAATAATATCCTCAAGTATACTGATATGGCCTGATACTCTTTCTCCTTTACCCTTCTCAATCCAGAATTGATTCTCTTTATCGAAAGTTAAACCCTGACTCGTGATTTTTTTACTCCAGGAGGAAACCTTTCTATTATCGACACCTTCCTGAGCAACAAAACCAAATGTGGTATGACCGCTTTTTATAAAATGTTCTGCGATACTTTCCGCACCTTTGCTTTGGTCTATAGAAACGGAATTAAAAAAGCGTGAAACCTGTGTTACCACCGCAACCGGAATATGGGTGGCGATTAACCACTCAGAAAGTTCGGCCTCTGCTTCTGTCGGCACCCACAACAAACTGTCTATTCCCATGCCGATTAAGGTGTGAATAATTTGCTTGTCCTGCTGAGGCTGATTCTGGTGAGTTTTCACGATCACCGATTTACCGATATATCTTGCTTCCTCTTCAAATGTTGCCAGTAACTCGCAAAAATGAGGGTTAACAAGGTTTGGCAAAACCACTGCAATCAGCCCTGAACATTTACCACTGAGCTGAAACGCACTCTTACTTGGCACATAGCACAGGTAATCCATTGCCTCACGCACCACTTTACGTGTTTCAGGTATCACACCGCGATGGTTATTCAGAACGCGTGATACGGTAGCAGTAGAGACTCCCGCTTTTTTGGCTACGTCTTTGATGGATGCCATGGTGATGAGCTGCGTCGCTTAACAAGGGCTTCACTATAAAGTGTGATAAAGGTCAAAAATGTAAGCCAGTTCACATGTTGTCGCGTTACATGGATCCCCGTTTACCCGCTCAATTTAAGCAGCCTCTGCAGTGATTCCGCATCTGACACGGGAAATTGTTTGCGACGAGAACCAGAATTCTCCTACACATTTCTGTCACACAGGAAGTGTATGATGACCATCTCTGTAGCAACCTACAGAAATCTCAAGAGTTCCCCTTGTAACGTTAAAAACGCCCGTTTCCCCTGACGGGCTTTTTTACGCCTTGCAGAAAAAACCCGCCATGTCAGCGGGTTTGTGTATGACATAAAGGACGCAGAAATTATCCGCGGATAAACGCCAGAATGTCCTTGTTGATGACGTCGGCGTGCGTGGTGTGCATACCGTGAGGATAGCCCGGATAAATCTTCAGCGTGCTGTCCGCCAGCAGCTTATCCTGCAGGAGAGCGGCATCTTTATAAGGCACAACCTGATCATCATCTCCCTGCAAAACCAGCGTCGGTACCGTGATGGCTTTCAGATCGTCGGTCTGATCCGTTTCTGAAAACGCTTTGATCCCTTCGTAATGCGCATTGGCGCTACCGGTCATTCCCTGACGCCACCAGTTATTGATGGTGCCCTGGGACACTTCTGCGCCGTCGCGGTTAAACCCGTAAAAAGGTCCGGAAGCAACGTCTAAATAAAACTGTGCACGGTTCGCAGCGAGCGCACTGCGAAAACCATCGAAGACCTCGACCGGTGTACCGTCGGGATTTGCATCCGTCTTCACCATCAGCGGTGGCACGGCGCTGATTAATACCGCTTTCGCCACACGGCCCTGTGGCTGACCGAATTTCGCCACATACCGCGCAACCTGTCCCCCGCCGGTAGAATGGCCGATATGTACGGCATCATGCAGATCAAGATGTTCAGCCACAGCAGAAACATCCGACGCATAGTGATCCATATCGTTACCTTCACTGGTCTGATCCGAACGTCCATGCCCCCGGCGGTCGATGGCGATCACCCGGAAACCTTCAGCGAGGAAGAACAACATCTGATTGTCCCAGTCATCCGCACTCAGCGGCCATCCGTGATGGAAAACAACAGGTTGCTTGTCTTTCGGACCCCAGTCTTTGAAGAAAATGTTAACGCCGTCTTTCGTTTTAACAAAAGGCATAGTAAGAACTCCTCAGCAGATTTTCGGGAAAACAGTCGGGTTTGCAGGGCGAGGTTCAGATAAAAGATGTTCAGAAAGCGTAGCAAAGCCCGCTGAAATTGCCTGCCTGAGGGCACATATTTCTGGCGATAACCGCCCTTAACGCCGGAGGCTGTTACGCCATAATTCCGGCAATACGCTGATTAATCTGCCGGTGACCGGCTGTTTTGTCTGACCGGGCTGCCAGACAGCCACCATCGTAATCGTCAGCCCCTGATTGCCTACTTCCGTCTCCACCGCCTGCACGTTCTTCCATGTCGATGCCTGATAATGCGTCGGTAAAAAACCCCAGCCCTGCGCATTTTCCAGCAAACTGCGCATCACAGCGCGCTCATTGACATACAACGTATGACCCGAAATTTGCAACCGGCGGGCAATCTGCTCATCGTGCTTGTGATGCATGACCAGCTGAGGTTTCAGGGAAAGATTGAGCAGAGTCAGCGGGCGCTGCTGATGCTGAAACAACCCGCTGGCGGCATAAAAATCCAGTTCAATACTTCCCAGCGCACACCATTCCATATCCATGCCCAGCGCACGATTGTTAGCCTGACAGACTGCAATCTGCGCCGTCCCGGCATTAAGGGCTGCCTCGGCCTCTTCTCTCGATGCGCTCCATGCGCTGAAGCGGATCCCCTCTTTCGCCATCACTTTGATAACCGCATCCATAAACGCCTGCGGGACGAAGGGATCGTAGACCATCACCAGTTCCTGCTGCTCAGGCTGCGGCAGCGACTGCGCGTAAAACTCAAAGGCCTGAGCCTGACGCATCAGCAAATGCGCCTGCCGGTGAAGTTGCTGCCCTTGTTCCGTCAGCACCAGAGTACGTCCCTGACGGATAAACAGCGGATAGCCCAGCGCGTCTTCAAGATAATCAATCAAATCACGCAGCGTGGTGCGGTCTTTACCCAGTGATAATGCGGCCCGGGACAAATTCCCCAGTTCAGCGACGCTGGCAAAAGCCTCTATCTGCGAGAAGGAATAACGTAATGCGGACATTTCAGCTCCGTTGCGTATCGGATTTATCGGGGGATTTTCCCCCATTAGCTGATTTTTTTAAACCCTTTACCCTCCTTATACTCATGTTTCCCGATACTCTGATGGACAAGCCAAAACATGAACACATGGAATAATCCCCTCTTAAAACCTCTGATGCTGGCTGTGGCCATGAGTGCAGCAGTCTCGTTTATAACGCCTGCTTTTGCAGAGCAACCACAGGACTGCGGTGGTATCAAACTCAGCACCTGTCCGACGCCATTCGATAAGACGCTTCCGGCTGCCAAAGACATGCTGAACTGGGATCAGGCCGACCGCGTCACAGGTTTTCGTAACGATTACCGCAATTATGCCGGCGACGTTTTCCGTCATGGCAAAGCCACGCCATTTGCACAGGCAGAAAAGCAACTTCAGGATCCAACGTACAGCGTGAACGGTAAAACCTATACGCTGCAGGATTACCTGAAGCGTGAAAATGTGACCGGTATGCTGGTACTTAAAGACGGCAAAATCGCGTACAAATATCTGGGCGAAGGCAATACAGACCATACCTTGTGGACATCCCGTTCTGTGGGGAAATCCGTGGTGTCGACGCTGGTCGGAATTGCCATTAAGGAAGGCAAAATCAGATCCCTGGATGACCTGATCACCGACTACGAACCTGATCTTAAAGGCACGGCGTGGGAGGGCGTAACGTTGCGCCAGCTCATCCAGCACACTTCTGGTGTGGCATGGAACGAGGATTACACTAATCCCGCTTCGGATTTTGCTCATCTCACGCAATGTGAAGCGCAGCCGGGCACCTACGATTGTGTACGCAAAATCATTACGGGTTTGAAACGGGCGCATCCGGCGGGTGAATACTGGTCGTATTCTTCTGGTGGTGCATGGCTGCTGGGCGATGTGCTGGAAAAAGCCACCGGCGTGCCGCTGGCGAAATATCTGGAAAAGACCCTCTGGCAGCCTTACGGCATGGCGCAGGATGGCGTCTGGCATTCCTATCAGCAGGGAAAACATGACGTCGGAGCGCATGGATTTAACGCAACTCTGGAAGACTGGGGACGTTTTGGTGAGTTTGTGATGAGCGGCGGCCAGTTGCCGGACGGCAAAAAAATCCTGCCTGAGCACTGGCTGGAACAGGCAGCAGACTGGAATAAGGCGAAGAATTCAGTTTCCGCTGCGCATCCGGACGGGATGTACGGTTATCAGTGGTGGAACAATGCTGTGCCGGCCAATGCCAAAAACGTCACGCCAGCGCCGTCTGAATCGTTAAAAGGTTCGATGTGGGCACTGGGCATTTATGGTCAGGTGATTATGGTGAATCGCGCGGAAAATCTGGTGATTGTCCAGTGGTCAACATGGCCACAGGCAGAACCTGATTTCAGCGCACAGCCGCTGGAAGCATCGCTGATGTACAGCGCCATCGCACAACAGCTGCGTTAATCAGATCCACAAAAAGACAGGGTTGCAGCACTGTGATGTGCGGCAACCCTGTCTTTTTATCTTAACCCTGTGGTTTTGCGCTGGCAGCTTCCCATTCCCCAATGCCACTTTTCTCCGGTGTTTTAACAATCATATTTGGCAGCGCCATCTCAATACCGTTTTCAATGAGCTTTTCGATAATGCGGATATTAATTTCCTGCTGGATATCCATATATTTATTGTAATCGGCGGTATTAACGATATGAACCACCTCAATATTTAAACGGTCGGTGCCAAAACCCAGAAGATGCGCGCGGTCGAATTTTGTTTCGCCCACATCAATAATGATCTCTTTGACCATGTCACCGATATTACGCAGCTTATCCGGCGGCGTATTGATGGCGATACCAAAATTGAACACGATGCGGCGGGTCTGCATACGCTTGTAATTATGCAGCGTCTGCTGAAGCAAAATGGCGTTCCCGCAGACAATCTGCTCGCCGCTTAAACTGCGGATCCGCGTGGTCTTCAGGCCGATATGTTCAACCGTACCGGCGACATCATTGAACACCACAAAATCACCAATTTCGAAAGGCTTATCAAAGCCAATCGACAGCGAGGCAAATACATCGCTGAGGATGGTCTGGATAGCCAGCGCGATAGCAATACCGCCCACGCCCAGACTGGCGACCAGCGCGGTAATGTTGACGCCAACGTTAGCCAGAATGGATAACAGCATTACCGACCAGACCATCGCGCGGAATATCAGCCCAGTGATCACCAGCGTCACCGGATTTTTGTTCATGCCCGGCTGCCGCATGATATGCCGCAACCACGACACCACACCCTGATCAAGCCATAGCGCCATTTGCAGCGCCAGCACCAGAAACCACGCATGGCTGATGGTGTTGTAGAGATTGTCCGGCAGATTGACGAACCGCAGGCTGAACAGGAATGCGGCGACAAATATCAGCAGATTATTAGTGCGGTTGAGCATATCGCCCAATATAAATCGCATTCTGTTGGTCGCCGGATGCACCTCTCCCCAGCTCTTAACGCCTTTGCGCAGAAACGACAGTAACCAGCTCAGCAGCCAGTAAGTCACCAGCGTAACCACCACCATCGTCGCGACGCCAATCCAGAATGCCGGTGTCATCACCAGCGCGATAAAATTGAAGTGTGACAGAAAATTCATCGTCCCTCCCCGCTTTCAACACAAAGTACCAGTATAGGAAACGAGGCCCGGGCGATCGAAAGAATAGGAAAGTTCGGTGAATAGGCGGGTTGTTACAACTTAACAGAACGGATCCAGAACTAACCCCGATAACAAACTTCTGAAAATAACCTTTCGCACCTTTAGTGCTTTCTGCCCGTTATTTCCAGGGCGTATTTTAGCGTTTCGACAAACGTAGGATAAACAGTGTTTTTACTTTGGAGCAGTTATGAGTTGGAACAGGGACGCAGCAGTTTCGCACATACGAACACACGCGAGCGGAGGTTCACTAAGCCGCTGTGCTGAATACACCAGACAAGCTATTGAAGCGGGAGGCACAACCTTTGACCGGACTGCAAATGCTAAAGATTATGGAGCACCGTTAGAGCGTGCCGGTTTTCGTGAATTACCTCGGGGTTCAACGCTTCAACCAGGGGATGTAGCAATTATCCAGCCCTACACAGGGGGAAACCCGTCAGGTCATATGACCATGTTTGACGGCACAACATGGTATTCAGATTTCAGACAACGCACGATGTATCCGGGTGGGGGCTATCGCAGAGCCCAACCCGCTTATAAAATTTACAGGAAGTAATAATGCGCATACTCGCCATGTTGTTCATCACCCTGCTGACCGCATGCACCTCTCCCCGAACAGATGACCAAAAGGCCATTCAGCAGGTCACTGACTTTTATCATTATTACCTGAACACGTTCATGAGTTCTCCTTCGCCAGCCCTCCAGTCGGCTGAAATGCGTCGCTATGTCGCCACAGACACTCTTAAGCAGCTGGAAATAATCAGCAAACTTCCGGAACCTGATATTTTTAATGTTGATTATTTCACTTACTCACAAGACTATGATCCCGCGTGGATTGCCGCCTTCAAAACAGGTGATATCCGTGATCTGATGGGGGGTAAAGTCGTCGATGTCTGGCTCGGAATTCAGGATGGAAAACACGAACATTTAGCAGCTTATGTCAGGCTGGAGGAGAACAAGTGGAAGATATATCGTGTGCGTGATATCTCAAATAAATTTGAATCCCCTATTTTCGATGATTTCACTATAGAAAATATCCGCACTAACAGCATGTCTGAGTGAATCTTCACAAATAATAAAGCCGGTGACACTTTCGTATCACCGGCTTTTCGCTGCGCCTGGGCGCAGAACTAAAACTTACTGGTTCAGCAGTTGCTGTGCGGTTTTCTCAACCAGCGCCAGCAGAACTTTCACGTCTTCCAGCGTCACCGTCGGGTTCAGCAGAGTCAGTTTCAGGCAGGTCACGCCGTTATGCTCCGTCACGCCTACGTTGGCGCGACCAGATTCCAGCAGCGCATCGCCGATTTTCTGGTTCAGCAACGCGATAGCCACATCGCTGCTGCCCGCCAGTTGCTCAGGACGATAACGGAACAGCACGCTCGCCAGCTGCGGCTTCATCACCAGTTCCAGCGCGGCTTCAGAGGTCACATACTGCGCGACTTCCTGTGCCATCGTCACACCGTGATCGATGATGGCGGCATACTGTCTCTGACCTAATGCTTCAAGACCCATCCACAGTTTCAGTGCATCGAAACGGCGGGTGGTTTGCAGCGATTTGGACACCAGATTTGGCACACCAGCAGCTTCATCGAACTCAGAGTTCAGGTAAGCCGCCTGATAACGCATCAGCTCGTAATGACGCTCTTCTTTGAGCAGGAACGCGCCACAGCTGATGGTCTGGAAGAACTGTTTGTGGAAGTCCAGAGTGATGGAATCCACTAACTCGATGCCGTCCAGATACTCGCGGTATTTTTCGGACAGCAACAGAGCACCGCCCCACGCCGCATCCACATGAACCCAAATCTGATGCTCAGCGGCCAGTTCAGCAATGGCGCGCAGCGGGTCGATAGCACCGGCGTCGGTGGTTCCGGCGGTCGCCACGATCGCGAGTATCTGATCGCCATTGGCCTGCGCCTGTGCGACTTTCTCGCGCAGATCGTTGAGGTCCATACGCGCGAACTCATCGGTTTTAACCAGCGTCACACACTGGTAACCCAGACCGAGCAATGCCATGTTCTTCTGCACAGAGAAGTGCGCATTTTCAGAACATAACACTTTAACTTTACGCAGATTACCGATCAGACCATCCTGCTGAATGGAATGACCCTGACGGGCAAAGAAGGCATCACGCGCCAGCATCAGACCCATCAGATTGCTCTGGGTGCCGCCGCTGGTGAACACGCCCGCGTCGCCAGCCTGATAGCCAACCTGAGTACGCAGCCATTCAATCAGTTTCATCTCAATGATGGTCGCTGACGGGCTTTGATCCCAGGAATCCATGCTCTGGTTAGTGGCGTTGATCAGCACTTCCGCCGCCTGGCTGACGACCAGGCTCGGGCAGTGCAGATGCGCAACACATTGCGGATGATGAACAGACAGGCTGTCTTTTAAAAAGTATTCAATGGCGCGTTCAATCGCGGCCTGGTTACCCAGGCCGTTTGGATTGAAGTCCAGTTTGATACGTTCACGCAGTTCAGCAACGGTTTTGCCCTGATACATCTCAGGTTGTTGCAGCCACTGCACGACAGCTTCAGTGCTCTGCGCAATGGCTTGCTGATAGGCTTCAGTGCTTTGCGCTGAACCTGCCAGAATCGGGTTTAACTCGGACATCAGAATCTCTTACTCCGCTCAGACAGGCTTGACGCCAGCCGCTAACAGCGCCTGCTCAAACTTATCGAGGAAAATACCCAGCTCATCATTGGTGATCAGCAGGGAAGGCAACAGGCGAAGAACGCAACCATTACGGCCACCGCGTTCAAGGATCAGGCCCGCTTCGAAGCATTTTTTCTGCAGCAGCGCAGACAGCTCGCCATCAGCCGGGTAGCAACCCATGTGATCCTGCGCTTCGCTCGGTTTCACGATCTCGATACCGATCATCAGACCCAGACCGCGCACGTGACCAATTACCGGGTAACGTTTTTGCATCTCAGCCAGTTTTCTTTTCAGCCACTCGCCCTGTGCAGCCACTTTCTCGGCAATTTTTTCTTCTTTCAGGATTTTCAGCGTGGTCAGGCCGGTCGCCATTGCCAGCTGGTTGCCGCGGAAAGTCCCGGTATGATGACCCGGCGCCCAGGCATCGAACTGTTTTTTGATACCCAGCACGGCCAGTGGCAGACCCCCGCCCACAGCTTTAGACATCACGATGATGTCCGGCTCAATGCCCGCGTGTTCGAAGGCGAACTGTTTGCCGGTACGGCAGAAACCCGCCTGCACTTCGTCGAGGATCAGCAGAATGCCGTGTTCCTGAGTCACTTTACGGATGCGCTGCAACCACTCAGCCGGAGCCGGGTTCACGCCGCCTTCACCCTGAACAGCTTCAAGGATCACAGCCGCAGGTTTGCGAACGCCGCTTTCCACGTCGTTGATCAGGTTTTCGAAGTAATAGGTTAATGCTTTAACGCCGGCGTCACCGCCAATGCCCAGCGGGCAGCGGTACTGGTGCGGATAAGGCATAAACTGCACTTCCGGCATCATGCCGTTAACCGCTTCTTTCGGAGACAGGTTACCGGTCACCGCCAGCGTGGCGTGCGTCATACCGTGGTAGCCACCAGAGAAACTGATGATACCGGTACGGCCAGTGACTTTTTTAGCCAGTTTCATTGCCGCTTCAACAGCATCAGCACCCGACGGGCCGGTGAACTGCAGGCAATATTCTTTGCCCTGTTGTGGCAATACAGAAAGCAGATATTCGGAGAACTGATCTTTCAACGGTGTTGTCAGATCCAGTGTATGTAACGGCAAGCCGCTGGTAATGACATTTTGGATGCTTTGCAGCACGTCAGGATGATTATGTCCCAGAGCCAGCGTACCCGCGCCCGCCAGGCAATCAAGATATTGATTATTCTCAACATCAGTGATCCACACGCCATGGGCTTTCGCAATTGCCAGAGGCAATTTACGAGGATAGCTCCGAACATTCGATTCAAATTCAGCTTGTCTCGCCAAATAGGTTTCATTGTTTCCGTTTAATGAATTCGCACCTAAACTGTCAATACGGACTTTATCCGTCATCATATCTCTCCTACAACCGCGGGTTATTGGTAACGCCGCAATTGAATAAATGGAATTTAAAAGTAAGTACCCTGTGAAAAACGCGGCCAATATATGGCTTTTTTGCCCCCACCTCAATAATTTATTTTGTATAGAATTGTTTATTCTTTTGCATACTAATCAATATGTTGCTGATTTAATGAACGATCGTGCTGAGTTAAGCCCATAACGCGGTCATTAATAAAGGCCAAAAAGGCACTTCCGGCCTGTTAAACACAGGCTAAACAGGGATTCCCGCAGGCACTTTCCCCCTGCGAAATCGCGAAGAGGTTTGGCCAGACAGCCGTGACGATGCACGGGTCGGAAAACCTGCAGCAGACAACTTAGTTAACATAGCTATTATAGCCGCGGGGACCACAGATAAGCGCCAGTAATAATTAAACCGGCAGTAACTGGCTGAATATTGGCCTGATATAAATGTTTAAATATATTTCACCGATATCAATTCCACTTAGGGACGAAATAATCCGGATTTTTATTACTGCTTATTAAAACTGTTAATACAAAGCGGCTTTTCAAGGATATAACGGCAGCATCCTGTTGATTCATGAATCCTGCTCATAAGATCTTGCAGATAACCCCCTCTAATCTGATTAAAGTTCTGCGTCTAGTATGACTAACACTACGCACCTGCCGTTGCCCGCAACGGGAAATCACAAAATCCCATAATCACAAGATGACAGGATTTTAGAAGTCAATCAGAGGAAAATCACATGCAAAAACGTCTGCTGGGAAAATCCGGCCTTGAAGTCTCATCACTCGGTTTAGGTTGTATGGGACTGAGCCATGGCTACGGGCCTGCCACAGGGACTCAACAGGCGGTTGAATTGATCCGCGCTGCCGTCGAACGGGGCGTCACTTTCTTTGATACCGCCGAAGTCTATGGTCCTTATCTTAACGAAGAAGTGGTTGGCGAGGCGCTGGCACCGTTTCGCGACAAAGTGGTGATCGCGACAAAATTTGGTTTCACTTTTGGCGATGATAATAAGCAGCAAATCCTTAACAGCCGCCCGGAACATATCCGCCAGGCCGTTGAAGGTTCGCTGAAGCGTCTGAAAACCGACGTTATCGACCTGCTCTATCAGCACCGTGTTGACCCGGAAGTACCGATTGAAGACGTCGCCGGTACGGTGAAAGACCTGATCAGCGAAGGTAAGGTGAAGCATTTCGGGCTGTCCGAAGCGGGTGCGCAGACAATCCGCCGTGCGCACGCGGTACAACCGGTGACCGCACTGCAAAGTGAATATTCAATGTGGTGGCGTGAGCCGGAGCAGGAAATCATCCCCACGCTGGAAGAACTGGGGATCGGTTTTGTGCCATTCAGTCCGCTCGGTAAAGGTTTCCTGACCGGTTCCATCACCGCTGATTCAACGTTCGGCAGTGACGATTTCCGCAGCCTTGTGCCACGTTTCTCTCCGCAAGCGCTGGAGGCCAATCAGCAACTGGTGGCCGTTATTCATCAGATTGCGCAGGACAAAAAAGTGACGCCTGCGCAGATAGCGTTAGCCTGGCTGCTGGCGCAGAAGCCGTGGATAGTGCCGATCCCGGGCACGACTAAACTGCACCGTCTGGAAGAAAACCTCGGCGCCGCAGAGGTGACACTGTCGGATGATGAACTGCGTACCATAGCCACCGCA
Source organism: Rahnella bonaserana (assembly GCF_019049675.1). GTDB lineage: Bacteria > Pseudomonadota > Gammaproteobacteria > Enterobacterales > Enterobacteriaceae > Rahnella > Rahnella bonaserana. The sequence goes on from NZ_JAFMOW010000064.1 coordinate 255,671, forward strand.
CTGGAGACGGTGAAAGTTCAGGGCGACCGTTATCCGGCCTCACTGATGGCACGCGTCGGCCGTTAACCGGGTTGGGCGTTAGACAGACATAAAAAAGGGTCCCTGCGGACCCTTTTCTTATTGTTCCAACTGATCTTTACGAGCGTGGTTCAATAACCCTGCGTCACAATCTTCGCCGCACTTGCCAGCACATCACGACGGGATTTTGCATCTTTTTCCGGTTGGGTGAAATACGTCACCAGCACCAGCGGCGCTTTATTTTCCGGCCAGATCACCGCGATATCATTGGTGGTGCCGTAATCGCCGCTGCCGGTTTTATCGCCAACAACCCAGGTCGCCGGTAAACCTGCGCGGATGCTCATCGCGCCGGTGGTGTTACCCTTCATCCATTCCACCAGTTGTGCGCGCTGCGGTTCAGCCAGCGCGGAGCCCAGCGTGGCATGTTGCAGGCTCAGGGCCATTGCACGCGGTGACGTGGTATCACGGTCATCGCCCGGGATCGCGGTGTTCAGCGTCGGTTCGGTGCGGTCCAGACGGAACGTTTTGTCACCCAGCGTACGTGCATAATCCGTGACCTTATGTGGCCCGCCGAGATGCTCGATAAGCTTATTCATGGCGGCGTTATCACTGTACTGCAAGGCCGCCGCGGCCAGCTCACCAATCGTCATGCCATCGTTAAGATGCTTTTCGGTAATCGGGTTGTAATTCACCAGATCCGATTGTTTCAGCGCAACATGCTGAGTAAGCAGATTCTTCTTAACTTCACTCTCTTTCAGGATCGCCGAAGCCGCCATGAACTTACTGGTGCTGCACATCGCAAAACGTTCATCCGCACGATAAGCAATTTGCGAGTTGTCCGCCGTATCAATCAGCATCACGCCCAGACGCCCGCCGCTTTCTTTTTCCAGCGCCGTCAGCTGTTGCTGAACTGACGTCATTTTCGTCGCTGTTTGCGCCCAGGACGCCGCACTGAATGCGAGCATTGGCACTACAGCCGCCGCCATCAGTGCTGTTTTACGCAGGGTATTTTTCATCATTAAAGCCGTCTCCTTTTTATTGGCGCAGGGATTATGGCAAAAGCTGATACAGAAAGTAAAAAACCCGACAGAATTTGTCGGGTTTAGACATAAAACAGAAATTTTTCAGAAACTGTGCGGAAGTTTAAAAGGTTTCCCAGTTACCTTCTTCAATAACAGGAACCGGCTGGCGGTTTGACAACAAGGCCGGTGTTTTCGCGTGAGCAGCCTTACGCACCGCCGCCGTCGCGGAACCTGCGCTGACTTTGAAGATGCTGATGGCCTGCGACAAACGCTCCGCCTGCTCATTGAGGGAATATGCCGCCGATGAGGCTTCCTGAACCAGAGCGGCGTTCTGCTGCGTCACTTCATCCATCTGCGTGATGGCTTTATTAATTTCCTCAATGCCGGTGCTCTGTTCGTTACTGGCGATGGCGATTTCGCCCACAATGTCGGTCACGCTTTTCACGCTGGACACCACTTCTGCCATCGTCGAACCGGCTTTCGCGACCAGTTGTGTGCCGTTATCCACTTTCGCCACCGAATCGTCGATCAGCACTTTGATCTCTTTCGCGGCACTCGCAGAGCGCTGCGCCAGATTACGCACCTCAGACGCCACGACCGCAAAGCCACGCCCCTGCTCACCGGCACGCGCCGCTTCAACCGCGGCATTCAGCGCCAGAATATTGGTCTGGAACGCAATGCCGTCAATCACAGCAATAATGTCGACGATTTTACGGGAAGACGCGTTAATACCTTCCATGGTGTTGACCACTTCGCCCACCACTTCACCGCCCTGAACAGCTACGCGGGAAGCCTGCGCGGCCAGCTGATTGGCCTGACGGGCGTTATCCGCATTCTGTTTCACGGTCGCCGTCATTTGCTCCATGGCCGACGCCGTTTCTTCCAGAGAGCTGGCCTGCTGTTCGGTACGGGAAGATAAATCCAGGTTTCCGGCCGCGATTTCGCCCGAAGCGCTGTGGATCGCGTTCGTGCCCGCACGCACTTCGGTCACAATTTTCAGCAGGTTTTCGTTCATGTTCTTCAGCCCCTGCATGAGCTGACCGGTTTCATCGCCTGAGGTCACCTGAATTTGCGTAGTCAGATCCCCTGCCGCGACATTTTCCGCCACTTTTACGGCAGTATGCAGAGGACGGGTAATGGAACGGGTGAGGAAGAAGCCCAGTGCTGCCGCGACCAGAATCGCCAGTACGGAGAAAATCAGTGTCAGCTGAATGGCATTGTGCCCGTCCGCGATAGCTTTTTTCCCTTCAGCCTGAAGCTGCTGATCTTGTGAGTTAGCAAACGCGGAAGCCAGATCCAGATAGGCATTTTGCGAGGTGGTCAGTTTGCGCAGAACGAACTCCGTCGCGCCGTCCATATCCCCGGCGCGAGCTAAAGCGACCAGTTGTTCTTTCGCAGCTTCAAAGATATCACTCGCATCCTGCAGCGCTTTAATCTTCTGTTTGCCGACCACGGTAGTCTGAATAGCGGCGATTTTATCCATCGCTAAATTAGTTTGTTTCACGGAGTCATCAAGCTGTAAATAACGTTTGTTATTTTGCTCTGGATTTTTGGTATCGATGACAATACCGCGAAGATATTTAATCTGATCGTTCACCCCGTCACGAACATCAAATGCCAGACGCACTTTGACATAACGGTCGCTGATTATTTGTTCGATACTGCTGTTAATACTGCTTATTTTAGTTACTGCCGTTACGCTGACGATGATCAGCAGCAGTATCACCAGACTAAATGCCGCACCCAGCCGGGCACCGACACGCATATTGTTGATCGCTTTAAACATTCTCTCTCCCTTATTTCCTGGCCAATAAAAATAAATACAATGAAAAATATTTCAAAATATTGATTGCATAGCGGAACTACATTTCAGATATTTATTTAATCCAAAAGGGTTATCGGTATAAATAAAGGAATCTTTAGCGAAGAGAATATTGGGAAAGTGTAAAGAGGAATGACCCTTTTGCTCCCTTCCTGCGAAGGGAGGGTTGGGGTATTAAGGTCAGCCGATAACGTTGAAATTCACTTACGCTTTCTTTTCGTCATTAATACCCCCTCCCGGCCTCCCACTTCGCAGGGGGAGGAGCACTGCGAAACTCCCTGTCAGCCCATGCCGGGCAGGAGAGGGAGTATTAATTAGCAAACATTTCTTCCAGCCAGCCGGCGCGCATTTCAGGTACAGAGTGCAGCAATTCACGGGTGTAATCGTCCAGCGGTTCGGCAAGTGTGCAGCCGACCGGGCCCTGCCGCACAATCACGCCTTGTTTTAGCACCGCGACTTCATCGGCGACTTCCCGCACCACCTGCAAGTCATGGGTGATGAACAGGTAAGAGATGCCGGTGTCTTGCTGGATCTGGCGCAGTAAAGCCAGCACATCGCGGGCGACTAACGGGTCAAGTGCCGAGGTGGGCTCATCACAAACGATAACTTTGGGTTCAGCCGCCAGTGCCCGCGCGATACAAACGCGCTGTTTCTGACCGCCGGAAAGCGCATCCGGAAAACGCTCCGCCAGTTCAGCATTAAGCCCGACTTGCGCCAGCAAGGCTTTCACCCGCGCCTCACGCTCACTGCGGTTCAGAGTGGTAAAACACGCCAGCACGCGCGAAATCTGGCCGCCGATACGCTCTTTCGGGTTAAGCGCCGTATCAGGGATCTGATGGATCATCTGCACATCGCGCAATTGCACGCGGCTGCGCTGACGCAGCCCGGCGGGCAGCAAGGTCTGCTCAAGGCTGACATCTCCCGACTCCGGCACCAGTAATCCGCAAATCACTTTACCGAGCGTCGATTTGCCAGATCCCGATTCACCAATTACTGCCAGCGTCCGGCCACGCGGCAAAGTGAGTGAAATGTTTTGCAGCACCGGCTGCGCGTGATAGCGCGCGCTGACATTACTGATCGTCAGCATCAGCGGCGCATCGCCGGTTTGCGGTGTTTTGGTCTTGCCCTTCGCCTGTAACAGGCGGCGGGTGTAATCCTGCTGCGGCTCAGCCAGCAGTTGTGCCGTCGGCGCGTGCTCCACCATTTTGCCGTGCTGTAATACCATAATGTGATGGCTTATCTGCGCGACCACCGCCAGATCATGGCTGATATAAATCGCCGCCACGCCGGAAAGGCGAATAACATCGCTGATAGCCTTCAGTACGCCGAGTTGCGTGGTGACATCCAGAGCCGTCGTCGGCTCATCGAAAATCAGCAGTTCCGGCCCCGCGCAAAGTGCCATCGCAATCATCGCCCGCTGTAGCTGGCCGCCGGAAACCTGATGCGGATAGCGCTGATAAAACTGCTGCGGATCCGGCAATCCGAGCTGTTCAAATAACTCAATCGCCCTCGCCTGCGCCTGCTGGCGGTTAAAAACGTTGTGTTTCAGCGCCGCTTCAATTACCTGCTCGCCGAGCGTCATCGCCGGATTAAACGCCGCACCGGCAGATTGCGCCACATACGCAATTTGCCTGCCGCGCACCTGACGCAGCTGGCGGTTAGAAAGCTGCGTCAGCTCCTGCCCGCTGAAGGCAATTTTGCCTGACTGAATGCGCATCCCCTGACGGCAATGCCCGAGGATCGCCAGTCCGATGGTCGATTTGCCCGCGCCCGATTCACCAATCAGTCCGAGCACTTCACCGCGTCTGACGGTAAAAGAGACCTTATCCACCAGAGTGCGCGGATTTTTACCCTGCGAAACCACACACAAGTTTTCAACGTTCAGTAACGGTTCATTCATGCTTTTTTCCCCCAGACGCGACGCTGACCGCTCATCAGCCAGTCGGCCACCGCGTTGACCGCCAGCGCCAGCACGGCAATCGCGCCGCCAGGGATGAGTGCCGCCCAGACGCCAAACAGAATGCCGTCCTTGTTATCCCGTGCCAGTCCGCCCCAGTCAGCAGTCGGTGGCTGGACGCCTAAACCGAGGAAAGACAGGGCGGAAAGGAACAGCAAAATGAAGATAAAACGCAGGCCGAATTCGGCAATTAACGTCTGTAAAGCATTCGGTAAAATGACCCGCCAGAGGATCCAGCCAAGGCTTTCGCCGCGTAAACGCGCCACATCGACAAACTCCATCACGCCGATATCCACCGCGAGAGAGCGTGCCACACGCAGTACGCGGGTGGATTCCAGCAGGCCGAGCACCAGCGTCAGCACCAGAATGGTTTTGGGTAACACAGCCAGCACGATCAGCGCCAGGATCAGCGTCGGGATCGCCATGACGATATCGTTGCAGCGGGAAATCACCTGATCCAGCCAGCCACCGCGCAGTCCGGCGATAAAGCCCAGCGTACAGCCGACGATAAACGCCACCAGCGCCGCCAGCGCGGTCACGCCTAGGGAAACGCGGGTGCCCCAGATCAGCCGGGAAAGCAGGTCACGGCCGAGATTATCAGTGCCCAGAAGAGAGCCGGGCCCTGGTAAATCCCACGACATGCCGAGCGTTTGATCCGGCGCATGAGGTGCCAGCCACGGAGCAAAAATGGCGATAACAATAAACAGACTCAGCACCAGCAGGCCGAGAATCGAAGCAGGTTTTAAAGCAGGCATGACAACTATTCCTAAGATTCAGCGGTTGTGGCGTAAACGCGGATTTGAGATCAGCGCCATCACATCCGCCAGCAAATTCAGCAGGATATAAATACCGGCCAGTAACAGCGCGCAGTCCTGCATCACCGGAATATCACGCTTGCTGATGCTGTCGACCATGTATTGTCCGAGTCCCGGATACACAAACACGTTCTCGACAATCACCACACCGACCATCAGATACGCCAGATTAATCGCCACGACGTTAATAATCGGCCCGATAGCATTGGGTAAAACGTGACGCCATAAAATGCGCGACGGAGACAGCCCTTTCAGCAGCGCGGTATCGACATACGCCGAACTTTGCGCGGCAATCAGTGCAGCGCGGGTCATGTTGCTCATATGCCCGAGGATCGCCAGCACCAGCGTGGCGCACGGCAGGGAGATCGCAGAAAGTTTGGCCATCAGCGGCATATCTGCAGTGATACTGCTGTTGCTTGGTGCCCACGCCAGCGTGATGGCAAAAATCAGGATCAGCAGATAACCGGAGAAAAACTCCGGTAACGCGACCGTCGCGCGGGTGATCGCGTTGAGCAGCGTATCGATAACACTGCCGTGATAGCGCACTGAGATAAACCCGATCAGCAGCGCCAGAGGAACCGCAATCGCGGCGGTGCATCCGGCCAGAAACAGCGTATTACCCAGACGGGTAAACAGCGGGCCGCTGATAGCTTCACGGGTAGAAAAACTGGTGCCGAAATCACCGTGCAGCACGCCAGACAACCAGCTCAGATACCGGCTGACGGCGGGTTTATCCAGCCCAAGCTGGAGATTCAGTTCACGAATGGCATCCGGCGTCGCACTCTGGCCCAGAATGGCCGTCGCAGCATTGCCCGGCAGCAGTTGCACACCGGCAAAAATCAGCACCGAGACAGCGAGCACCACCAGCACGCCATAAAACAGGCGCACCAGTACCATGCTCAGAAGGCCGGAATGAGGTTGCGAAAAACGGCCCGCAGGCCGTTGAGTCGCTTTCTGTTGTGCAGATAAGTCAGACATGTTTTTACCCGGTTCAGCCTTCGATCCAGACTTTTTCCGCCGCGCGGTTGCCACTCAGCGGCATCCCCGGAACGGAAGTAAACCCTTTGATTTTGGAGGAACATCCGTCGAGAGCGTCGGCATACAGCGGAATGATTTCGCTGCCCTGATCGACCAGCATCACCTGAATATCGTGATAAATCTGCCTGCGGCGCGCTTCGTCCGGTTCACCGCGTGCGGCTTTCACCATCGCATCGAACTCTGGCACATGCCACGCCGATTCGTTCCACGAGGACTGGCTGGTGAATACCAGTGAAAGCAGTGCATCGGCAGTGGGACGGTTCGCCCAGTTAGACGAAACAAAGGCTTTCTTCTGCCAGATGTCATTCCAGAACGCATCGTCCGGCACGCGTACTACATTCAGGTTAATGCCTGCTTTGGCCGCGGATTGCTGATAAATCTGACCGGCATCAACGGCACCGGGGAAACCGGCATCCGCCACATTCAGCGTCAGCGGACCGCTGAAACCAGACTTCTTCCAGTGGAATTGCGCTTTTTCAGGGTCGTACGGACGCTGCGGAATGTCTTTCGCGAAGTAACGGTTCGACGGGAAGATCGGGTTATCGTTGGCCACGCTGGCGTAACCGCCGAGCACGGTGTCGATAATTTTCTGACGGTCGATGGCGTATTTCAGCGCCAGACGTCCATCCACATTATCGAACGGCGCGAGATTCGACAGCCCCGGGAAGGTGTAAATCATGCTGTCTTTAGCACGCACCAGTTTCAGATTCGGCATACGCTCGATGCGGCTGACAATGCGCGGATTCACGCGGTTAATCAGTTGCGCCGATCCGCTGACCAGCGCGGCCACGCGGGCAGTAGAGTCGTTCATTGCCAGCGTTTCGACCGAATCCACATGACCACGTTCACTGTTCCAGTAGTTCGGATTGCGTTTGGTCAGCGTGGTGACACCCGGCTGGAATTTCTCCAGGATAAAGGCGCCGGTACCGATACCTTTATCAAAGCTTTCGTTTTCAGCGGTAATGGCGAAATGCACGGCGCTCAGCAGCCAGACGAATTCGACGTCCGGCGCGGTGAGTTTGATCGTCACTTCATGTTCACCGGTGGCTTCAATGGAACTGACCGGATCCAGATACCCTTTCACCGGCGAAGTGGATTTCTCGCCACGATGGTGATTGAGGGAATACACCACGTCTTTCGCGCCCAGAGAACGACCGTCATGGAACTGCACGCCCTGACGGATTTTCAGCACCCAGGTTTTGCTGCTATCAGTGGAAGCCCACGACTCGGCCAGCGACGGCGCGAGTTTAGCGTTTTCGTCGATTTCCACCAGATTGTTAAACATCTGCGAGCCGACGAAATACATGTAAGTTTCGAACCAGAACGCCGGATCCAGACGGTCAGTGCTTGAGGCGTTATCCACGCCGACGACCAGATGGCCGCCCTTTTTCGGTTTATCTGCCTGCGCAGCAAAAGCATTCCCCAGCCACAGAGAATGCGTTGCCGCTGCAACGGTAAGTGCCCCCGCACTTTTAATAAACGAACGACGATCAATCATGTGTTTCCCCTGTCTCCGAAGGATCCCTTCAGAATAAAAAATGTGACTTCTTCTTTTTATGGACGTTATTTAACGAAGGCCTGTTTCAGCGCCGCAATGTGTTCCGGCCCGATGCCGCAGCAACCGCCAACCATCGTCGCGCCCTGCGCCACCCAGTCTTTGGCGAAATCCAGGTATCCGGCAGGATCGGTATCCTGACGCATTTTGCTCAGCCCTTCGTTGGCACCGCGGGTGTTATCGGAAGGTTCAAAGGCATTGGCATACACACCGATATCAAGCGCCGATCCCTGCGCGGTCAGTGCAGCGCGTGCGGTTTTCACCGCCGTCGCCATCACTTCCGGACGGCTGCAGTTGAACAGCACCGCACCGGCGGATATCCGCAGCGCAGCATTCACCGCCTCAGCAACGGATTCGCCGGAACGCAGCAGCGCGTTGCCCTGCGGGTCGAGATTGTCCTGCAAAGTGAAGGACAGCCACAGCGGACGCGGGTCATCGCCCAGCACATCACGCACCGCTTCAACTTCCGCCACAGAACTCTGCGTTTCTGCCAGCCAGACATCGACGTTACCGGTCAGGTTATCCACCAGCACCTGAAGTAATTTTTTAGCCGCCACAGGTTCGAACAGATCCGGGCGATAAGAACCCAGAACCGGAGGAAGCGAACCCGCAACAAGCACCTTGGCCGGAGCCGCATCTGCCGCTTCGCGCGCCAGTTTTCCGGAAAGTGCGATCAGCGCCGCGCCCTGCTCAGCAAAAACACCCTCCCCGACGTGGAACGGCACGACGGCGTAGCTGTTGGTGGTGATCACCTGAGAACCGGCAGCGATAAAGGCATCATGAGCAGCACGCACAAACTGCGGAGCCTCCATCAGCGCCAGCGCAGACCATTCTGGTTGACGAAAAGGAGCGCCCATCCGGGCCAGTTCGCGACCCATGCCGCCATCGAGGATTTTAATGTTACTGAACATTGTGTCACCACCATCGTATTTTTCTTAGCCGAATCAATCGTTAACACGGCAGGTGATGACACTCTACAAAACGAACGTTTAGATGTCTAGATTTCTTAATGGCTAAAATATGGATTTTTAATTGCAAATTGTTCTCACCTGGCGGTGAGGGCTGGATCGAGGATATTTCGGGTTCTTACTCGCCGTGAGGGCTGGATCGAGAATATTTCGGTTTCTTAACAACGGTTATCACGTAGCCTTTCGTGCCGAAACCGACCAAGAGGGAAAAGTGCTTTTTCCCTCTTGGATCTCCCTTCGCTTTTTCAACAGGCGCTAACGCTCGCTGGCTATGTTTCAGGTAGCGCAGTGACAGGCTGGAAATCTTGCCGCTGCGCGGTGCCTTCTCTCGGTCTTCGAGCCATAGGTCTCGAAGCCGCTCCGTTCAGCAAGATTTCTGAATCGCCCGCACGATCTTAAATTCAACATCAAGTCGGTGTGGGCCGACGCCCACGGTCTTGATTTTAAGGCCAGTGTTGGCGGCCAACCCACGCACCCTCTCCCCGCGCCTGTAATATTTATTTACAGCAGTAAACCCAATGCGTATTATTCTCATTCGCTTTATTAACCATGACCATTTTATCTTGTCCAGCCCTTGTTCCGGGGGATTCTGGCGGGGTTTGCTCATGCAGATAAAGCCGAATTCATACAAAAATGCAGTGGCTTAAAAAATAATAAAATAACCGCGTGGAGAATAGTTATGTTCGATTTTTCAGGGAATTATGTCGTCAGGAGTGTTAAGGAAAACCCTCAAAATAATTCAGGAAAGACACTTTCACTTTCCGTCCTCGCCCTTCTGATTTCATCTTCACTGCATAGTGCTTATGCAGCCGAAGCCAGCGCAAAAAACACCCCTGAAGACACTGTGGTCGTCACCGGTCAGAACGACACCAGCGCTGCAGATACCGCAGCGACCGATTACAGTGTTCCGGTCACCACCGCGGGCACCAAAATGGCGCTGACTGCACGCGATATCCCGCAGTCCGTCAGTATTATCAGCACACAACGTATGCAGGATCAGCAGCTTCAGTCACTGGGTGATGTGCTGCGAAATACCACCGGGATCCAGGAAAGTGTCTCTGACCTTGACCGCCGCACCTATTACGCGCGCGGTTTTCTGATCGACAACTACATGGTTGATAATATCCCGACCACCTTTGACCCACGCTGGGATATTGGTGATTCCCAGTCCGACACGGCCATTTATGATCGTATCGAAGTTGTCCGTGGCGCGACCGGCCTGATGACCGGTCCGGGGAATCCGTCAGCGTCCGTCAACCAGGTGCGTAAACATGCCGACAGTAAAGAGTTTACCGGCAATGTTTCCGCCAATTACGGCAGCTGGAACAAACAACGCTATGTGGCGGATTTATCAACCCCGCTGAATGAATCCGGCAGCGTGCGCGGCCGTCTTGTCACCGGTTATCAGGATAAAAACAGCTACGTTGAACGTTACGGCGCGACCAAAAAATTCGTATATGCCACCGTGGATGCTGACCTGGCCGATTCCACCCTGCTTTCGGCGGGCTACGAATTCCAGCAAACCAACACCGACAGCCCGACCTGGGGCGGCATGCCGCGCTGGTATCTGGACGGCAGCAAAACCGACTATCGCCGTGGTTTTAACTCGGCACCGGACTGGGCTTACAGCGATAAAGAAACCACCAAACTGTTCACCACCCTGAAACAGTCTTTCGACAACGGCTGGCAGGCGACCCTGAACGGCACGCATACCGAATCGCACATCGACTCTAAGATGATGTATATCGACGGGACATTCGATAAAACCACCGGCGTCGGTGAATCGGCCTATGCCGGATATCCGGTCGTTGCGGGTACCGGCTATAACACCGGTAAGCGTAAAGTCGATGGCGTGGATGCCTTTGCCAGCGGTCCGTACCAGCTGTTTGGCCGTCAGCACGAAATGATGACCGGCGTGAGCTACAGCAAACAACAGAACACCTATTACAGCTCCTTCGCCAATATTTCCACTGAAGAGCTGGGCAACTTTAATGATTTCAACGGGCAGTTCCCTGAAACGGACTGGAACCCGCGTTCTCTGGCCGAAGACGACACGATTCGTCAAAAGTCAGCCTATGTTGCGACACGTCTTTCACTGGCCGATCCGCTGCATCTGATCGTCGGGGCGCGTTACACCAACTGGAACTCGCACACGCTGACCGATCAGATTGAGAAGAACAACATCACGCCATATGCCGGTCTGGTGTTTGACATTAACGATACCTGGTCGACCTACGCGAGCTACACCTCGGTGTTCCAGCCGCAAACCTACCGTGATATCAGCGGCGCGTATCTTTCCCCGGTTATCGGTAAAAACTATGAAGCCGGGGTTAAATCTGACTGGTTTAACAGCCGCCTGACGGCTTCAGTTTCCATCTTCCGCGCAGAACTGGACAACGTTGCGCAGAGTACCGGCCGAACAATCCCGGGCTCGACCGATACGGCGTATGAAGGGAAAGACGGCACCGTCAGCCGTGGCGTGGAATTTGAAGTGAACGGCGCACTGACCGATAACTGGCAGATGACGTTCGGCGGCACCCGATACATTGCAGAAGATGAAAACGGTGATGCGGTTAACCCGCAACTGCCGCGCACCCAGCTGAAATTGTTCTCCAGCTACCGTCTGCCGATGTTGCAGGATCTGACCGTCGGCGGTGGCGTGAACTGGCAGACTCACGTCTGGCAGGATGTCCCTGGCCCGAGCGGTAACGGTACCCGTTATGCAGAACAAGGCAGCTATGCGCTGGTCAACCTGTTCAGCCGCTATCAGGTTACGAAACAGCTGGCCGTGCAGGGCAACATCAACAACCTGTTCGACAAGGAATATGACACCAGCGTGAACCAGTATGTGGTCTATGGCGAGCCGCGGAATGTGTCGGTGACGGCGAGCTATAGTTTCTGATTTGCTGAGGCCGCAGCAATTGCGGCTTATCACTTGCAGTGAGGGCAGAACGGGTAAATTTCGGTTTTTCACTTGCAGTGAGGGCTGGATCGAGAATATTTCGGTTTCTCAAGTGCTGCGGTCACATGACGCGCTGCGCCGAAACCGACCAGAGGGGAAAGGCTTTTCCCCTCTGAACTCCCCTCGCTTTTTCAATACGCGCTCCGCTCGCTGGCTATGTTTCAGCAACCACAGCGACAGGCTGGAAATCTTGCCGCTTCGCGGTGCCTTCTCTCGGTCCTGAAGCCTGAGGTCTTCAGGCCGCTCCGTTCAGCAAGATTTCTGAATCGCCCGCACGATCTTAAAATCAAAAACGGAATGGATTTATCTTTTAGATAAGTTGATTGGCGTGATCAAAAATGGCACCGAATGAACGGTTCGAGACCTTAGGCTCGAAGCCTGAAATTCGGGAATTGCGAAGCGATGACATTTTGCGCCACTCACAAATGCGCCGGAACATGTCCGTCGTGCCCGCGATAGCGCGCAGTTAAAAAAGCGCGGAGTCCAGAGGCCCGCGCGTTACCGGGTCTCTGGTCGGTGTGGGCCGACGCCCACGACCTTGACCTTAAGGTCAGTTTGGGTGGCAACCCACGGTCTTGACCTTGACCTGGAAATTGATTTTAAAGTCGCCCCCTTTGCACCGTTCCGTGCAAAAAAACCAAAACTTACATAATTCTCCATGTTTCAACATGAATTTATAAAGTACCATTAACATCATGAACACCATCCCCAATCCCCCTGTCTTTGACGGTCACAACGACCTGTTACTTCGCCTGTGGCTGCATGACGCAGCAGATCCTGCTGCCCTGTTTCTTGATGGCACACTTGAAGGACATCTCGATCTCAGGCGTTGTCGTCTGGGCGGTTTCGCAGGCGGTTTATTTGCTATTTTCGTACCACCTGCTTCGTATATGCCGCAACTGAAGCCGAATTCTCCGGCTGAACCGCATGACGCATTAGCCATCACCCAGGCGCAGATTTCACTGCTCGAACGTATTGAAACGCAGTCGTCCGGGCGGGCAAAAATCTGCCGGACAGTCGCCGAAATTGAGCATTGTATTGCGCATGGCGTGCTGGCAGTGGTGATGCATATTGAGGGCGCGGAAGCACTGGGTGACGACTATTCGCGGCTGGATCTCTGGTATGAAAAAGGGCTGCGCAGCATCGGCCCCCTGTGGAATTTACCGAATCAGTTTGGTACCGGCGTGAAGGGTGATTTTCCGGGTTCGCCGGATACTGGTGACGGACTGACGCCCGCCGGGCTTGGTTTACTGCGTGAATGCAATCGTAGAAAAATGCTTTTCGATGTCTCGCACATGAACGAAAAAGCATTCTGGCAGACGGCGAAATTCAGCGATGCCCCGCTGGTCGCCACTCACTCAAATGTCCATGAACTTTGCCCGCAACCGCGCAATCTGACGGATAAACAACTGGCGGCCATCGCCGAAAGCGACGGCTTTGTCGGCGTGAATTTCGGCACCGCATTTCTGCGGGCTGATGGCAAGCGTAATGGCGACACCCCGATCACCGAAATTGTTAAACATCTTGATAACCTTCTTGGTAAACTGGGCGAAGAAAATGTTGGTTTTGGTTCGGATTTCGATGGCATCAATGTGCCTGATGCCCTCGGTGATGTCGCCGGATTACCGTTACTGATTCAGGCTATGTCTGATGCGGGCTACGGTGCCGAACTGATCGAAAAAATTGCGTACCGCAACTGGCTGAAAGTATTAAAGCAAACGTGGGGTGAATAGTTTTTCATCCGGCATTTTGCGCTAATCCCTGTGGCTTACAGGGCAATATCGGTCTGGCACCATCGCAACATTTTTGTAGCCAAACCAGCGATATTTGACAATAAGCCGATCACCTGCCGCAATAAAAGCGGCAGTGAACTTAAAACTGTAATCACCAAAAGGACGTTATCATGTGGACTAAACCTTCTTTCGAAGACCTGCGTTTAGGCTTAGAAGTGACGCTGTACATTTCTAACCGCTAAGCCCTTATGCCCACAGTTCGCTGTGGGCATCTTCCTTCCCTTTCCCCTGGTTCACACATGCAAATTATCGTACTTGGTTCAGCGGCGGGCGGCGGCTTCCCGCAGTGGAACTGCAATTGCAGCAACTGTCAGGGCGTGCGCAATGGCACCATGAAAACCTCCGCGCGCACGCAATCTTCTATCGCCGTCAGCGACAACGGCACCGACTGGGTGCTGTGTAACGCCTCGCCGGACATTTGCCACCAGATTGCCGCCACGCCAGAACTGATTAAACACGACGTTTTGCGCGGCACCGCCATCGGTTCCATCATCCTGACCGACAGCCAGATTGATCATTGCACCGGTCTGCTGAATTTACGCGAAGGCTGCCCGCATCAGGTGTGGTGCACGCCGGAAGTTCACGACGATCTCACCACCGGCTTCCCGATTTTCACCATGCTTTCGCACTGGAATGGCGGCCTGCAACACCACGCTATCAAGCCGGAGAACAGCTTCTCCGTGGCCGTGTGCCCGGATCTGAAATTCACCGCCATTCCGCTGCTGAGTAACGCGCCGCCCTATTCGAAATACCGCGGCAAACCGCTGCCCGGCCACAACATCGCGCTGTTTATTGAAGACACGAAAACCGGCACCTCGCTGCTTTATGCACCGGGTCTGGGCGAGCCGGACGACGAACTGCTGAAATGGCTGCATAAAGCTGACTGCCTGCTGATCGACGGCACGCTGTGGCAGGACAATGAGCTGGCGACCACCGGCGTCGGCCGCAATACCGGCAAAGACATGGGCCATCTGGCGCTTGCCGAAGAACAGGGGCTGATTGCCCTGCTTTCTTCCCTGCCGGCAGAACGCAAAATTCTCATCCATATTAATAATACCAACCCGATCCTCAATGAATCCTCTGCCGAGCGGCAGGCGCTGACGCAGCAGAATATCGAAGTCAGCCGGGACGGGATGCGCATCGAACTTTAGGTAAATACGATTATGACCACTTCTTCACACCCGACGTCACCGATGACGCCGCAAGAATTTGAACAGGCGCTGCGTGCCAAAGGCGCGTTCTATCACATCCATCATCCCTACCATATTGCGATGCACAATGGTCAGGCGACGCGCGAACAAATTCAGGGCTGGGTAGCGAACCGGTTCTATTATCAGACCAGCATTCCGCTGAAAGACGCGGCAATTATGGCCAACTGTCCGGATCCGCTGACCCGCCGCAAATGGGTGCAACGCATTCTTGATCACGACGGTTATGACGGCAGTGAAGGCGGTATCGAAGCCTGGCTGCGTCTGGGTGAAGCGGTCGGTCTGGATCGTGATGTGCTGCTTTCAGAAGAAATGGTTTTACCGGGCGTGCGTTTTGCCGTCGATGCTTACGTTAACTTTGCCCGCCGCGCGGTCTGGCAGGAAGCGGCATGCAGCTCGCTGACCGAACTGTTTGCCCCGCAAATCCATCAGGCGCGTCTCGACACCTGGCCGCAGCATTACCAATGGATCGAGGAAGAGGGTTACGGTTATTTCCGCAGCCGTCTGAGTCAGGCGAATCGCGACGTCGAACACGGTCTGCAACTGGCACTGGAATATTGCGATACCGTTGAAAAACAACAGCGCATGCTGGAAATCCTGCAATTCAAACTCGACATTTTGTGGAGCATGCTCGATTCCATGACCCTGGCTTACGAACTTAACCGCCCGCCGTACCACAGCGTGACGCAACAGGCGGTCTGGCACAAAGGACGACTCCTGTGATCACCATAACCGAACACTACACACCAATGTTTCGTCGCGGCTACCGCATGCAGTTTGAAAAAACGCAGGACTGCCACGTGATTTTGTATCCGGAAGGGATGGCGAAACTCAACGACAGTGCGACGTTTATTTTGCAACTGGTCGACGGCGAGCGGACGATTGCCAATATCATTGATGAACTGAATGAACGCTTCCCGGAGGCCGGTGGCGTGAATAATGACGTCAAAGATTTCTTCGCTCTGGCCCATGCACAAAAGTGGATTACCTTCCGTGAACCTGCTTAAACCTGCGGTCAAACCGCCCCTGTGGCTGCTGGCCGAACTGACTTACCGTTGCCCGCTGCAATGTCCGTATTGCTCGAACCCGCTCGATTTTGCCAAACAGGAAAAAGAGCTGACCACCGCCCAGTGGATCAAAGTATTTGAAGAAGCGAGGGAAATGGGTGCGGTGCAAATCGGTTTCTCCGGCGGCGAACCGCTGGTGCGTAAAGACTTGCCGGAGCTTATCCGCGCCGCCCGTGATTTGGGTTTTTACACCAACCTGATCACCTCCGGTATCGGGCTGACGGAAAAGAAAATCGATGCTTTTGCGCAAGCCGGTCTGGATCATATTCAGATCAGCTTCCAGGCCAGCGACGAAGAACTGAATGCCGCGCTGGCAGGTAACGCCAAAGCGTTCCAGCAAAAACTGGCGATGGCCAAAGCGGTAAAAGCCCATGGTTATCCGATGGTGCTGAACTTCGTGCTGCATCGCCATAACATCGATCAGATCGACAAAATTATCGACCTGAGCATTGAGCTGGATGCCGATGACGTCGAACTGGCGACCTGTCAGTTTTACGGCTGGGCGCAACTCAACCGCGAAGGATTATTGCCGACCCGCGAACAGATCGCCCGCGCCGAAAATGTGGTGCATCAGTACCGTGAGAAAATGGCGGGCAACGGTAATCTCGCCAACCTGCTGTTTGTGACACCGGATTATTACGAAGAACGTCCGAAAGGCTGCATGGGCGGCTGGGGCGCTATTTTCCTGAGCGTCACGCCGGAAGGTATGGCGCTGCCGTGCCACAGCGCGCGCCAGCTGCCGGTGGAATTCCCGTCGGTACTGGAAAATACCCTGCAGGAAATCTGGTACGACTCCTTCGGTTTTAACAAATACCGCGGCTTCGACTGGATGCCGGAACCTTGCCGTTCCTGCTCTGAAAAAGAGAAGGATTTCGGCGGCTGTCGCTGTCAGGCATTTATGCTGACCGGCAATGCTGATAATGCCGATCCGGTGTGTTCCAAATCTGAACATCACGGCATGATCCTCGCCGCACGCGAACAGGCGAACTGCACCAACATTCAGATCAATCAGCTCCAGTTCCGCAACCGCGCGAACTCTCAGCTGATTTTCAAAGGCTGAAACGCTGATGCTGGCCGATGTGCAGTCACTGACGCTGGCTAACGGCCTGCGGGTTAACATACTTCACGACCCGCAGGCCTCGCGTGCTGCCGCGCTGATTCATCTCAATGCCGGAAGTCATCACGAACCGCCGGAGTTTCCCGGTCTGGCACATCTGTTCGAGCACGTCGTGTTTGCCGGAAGCCGCGAGTTTCAGGGCGATGAGCGGCTGATGACGTGGGCGCAGGCGGAAGGCGCAAAACTCAACGCCACTACGCACGCGAATGCCATGGCATGGTTTTTCGACATGACACCGGCAAAGTTCGAAGCCGGGCTGGCGCGGATGGTGGATATGCTGGCGCAACCGCTGCTGGCAGAGGATGCGGTCAGGCAGGAAGTGTCTGTCATTGATGCCGAATACAACATGCTGACCGGCCACACAGACTCGCTTTGCGATGCGGCGCTGAGCCTGGCGTTTAGCGCTCCGGCACGGCTGCACGATTTTCACGTCGGTAACCGGATAAGTTTCGGTGAAGACATCCCCGCGCTGCAACAGGCGCTGGCACGCTATCATCAGCAATTCTTCACCACGGACCATCTCACGCTGTGGCTGCAGGGCCCGCAATCTTTCACAGAACTGACTGCGCTGGCAGAACGTTACGGCCATGTTTTTGCAAAGGGACGCAGTTTTCAACCTTCTGCCGATCAGCCCCTGACGCTTCAACACAAACGCTATCTTCAGCTGCGTCTGGAGGGTTCCCCACGGCTGCGTTTTTCATTCCCGGTCACACCTTGCCCCGCGCTGACCCTGTTGCGCCAGTTACTGACAGACGAAGCGCCGGACAGTTTGCTTGACACACTGCGAGCTCAGGCGCTCGCCGATGATGTGCGGGTTTCGCTGCCGTACGCGTCCGGCAGTGGCGATATTCTCAGTATTGAATTTCTCGTCTGCGAGGCTACCTCAGCAATCCGTGCCCGAATCGAAACGACGTTCCGCCAGTGGCTGCAACAGATCCGGGATTTAAGTGCGGAACATCTGCAACATTATGTCGCCCTCGCACAGCGTGATTTCAGCCGCTTAACGCCGCTGGATCAGTTGCGTTTCCGCACGTTAGATTTTCCGCCGGCCGCGCAAAACGGCTGGCAGAACTTGCTCTCTGAGTTGCATCCGCAAAACATGACGCGGCTGTGGATTGCGCCGGATGTTCAGGGGCAAAACACACCCGCTCAGGGGTTCTGCCTGCCGGTGAGTTTCGCTGAGTGGAAGATAATAAGTGACAACGTCACAAATTCATCTTTTACTTTTCATCTCTCATCCAGTGGGATTGCGCACAAAACAGACGGAAAGGTGCATACGACCGGCGCGCTACTGACCTTACATCAGGCCTGTATCGCCCGTGCCTGTCTGCGGGCTCTTTGTGCGAAATCTGCTCATGAAGGCCATTCGCTGGTCTTTACCCATGTTCAGGGCAACGGATTATTGCAGCTCAGCGGGCCGCAGGAATGGGTAACACGCACGCTCTCCACCGCCCTTGCGCTGTTGCGCTCGCCATCTGTTATAGCGCTGACGCAGGGCGGACGGCTTTTTGAACAGGAGCAACGCAAGTCAGAGTCAGAGATTGCGATCCGTACGCTGCTGGCGAAATTGCCGGAAGTGATCAGCGGGTCGTCAGAAAAGTTACATGAATTCATTACCGCCGGTGACGATACGGCGGTACTGGTATTCAGGCCGCTGACGGAAAACACCGCCGTATGTCTGGCCGCCACGCAGATTCTGGCGTCCTTTCTTGAGCCACTATTCTTCCAGCAATACCGTGTTGAAAAGAATATTGGTTATGTGGTCAGTTGCCGTTTCCACCAGACCGCGCGCCAGGCCGGCATTTTGTTTGCGTTGCAGTCACCGGCCTTTGACGCCGAAACCTTGCTGGGATTTATCGATGCGTTTATCGCAAAGGTCCCTGCCATGATTCACAGCATCACCCCGCAGGCGCTGGAGGAGAAGCGCGCCGCGCTGAGGGAGTCGCTGCGAGTCAGGCCTGCCGACAGGCTGGAAGCGGCAAGGCAGCAATGGCTGAGGGAGTTTGCGATTGCGCCAGAATTGAATGAAGAGTCTGTTGCGGCGATAACAACAGAACAACTGCTGGCCTGTGTACAAGAATCGGACAACTCCCTCCCCTGCGAAGCGGAGGGTTGGGGTGGGCTATTACAGAAAAATCAAGAAGTTGATGTCTGCTTTGGCCATCGGTTCGTCCTTAAAACCTACTCCCCACCTGCCCCTTCGCAGGGGCATGATCCGGGCCACCCTATCCCGATGCCAGAGACCCGTGGGATGAAACGGGGATGACGTGGGTAATGAAACCGGGCGCGGGTTGAGTCAGAAGCCAAGCTATGCTTTTTTA
Source organism: Rahnella bonaserana (assembly GCF_019049675.1). Classification (GTDB taxonomy): domain Bacteria; phylum Pseudomonadota; class Gammaproteobacteria; order Enterobacterales; family Enterobacteriaceae; genus Rahnella; species Rahnella bonaserana. Next base: position 275,334 of record NZ_JAFMOW010000064.1, read on the forward strand.
CAGCGTTGCACGACGCACCTGATCGCGCCCGTACACCAGCGATTCCCCACTGATTTCAGCAATGGTTTTCGCGCCGGTCAGTGTCATCGCCACGCGCATTTCTTTCTCGATCAGGTTCAGCAGATTGATGACACCCGCCTCGCCCGCCGCCGCCAGCGCGTACACAAACGCCCTGCCCAGTAATACGCTGTCTGCGCCAAGGGCGATCATGCGCACTACGTCCAGACCGGTGCGGATGCCGGAGTCGGCAAGAATAGTGATGTCGCCTTTGACCGCGTCGGCGATGGCAGGCAATGCGTGCGCGGTGGAAAGCACGCCGTCGAGCTGGCGGCCGCCGTGGTTAGACACCACGATGCCGTCTGCACCAAATTTCACCGCGTCTTTCGCGTCTTCCGGATCCAGAATGCCTTTGATAATCATCGGGCCTTTCCAGAACTCGCGGATCCATTCTAAATCTTTCCATGAAATTGACGGGTCGAAGTTGGCCCCCAGCCAGCCGATATAATCTTCCAGCGTGGTCGGTTTACCGCGATAAGCTGAGACATTCCCGAGATCGTGCGGTTTGCCGTTCAGACCCACATCCCAGGCCCATTGCGGATGCATCACCGCCTGTAATATGCGGCGGGCGGCAGCGTTCGGGCCACTCATCCCGGAATGCGCGTCGCGATAACGTGCGCCTGGCACCGGCATATCCACGGTAAAAACCAGCGTTTTGACGCCTGCGGCCTGAGCGCGTTCCAGTGCATTGCGCATAAATCCACGGTCTTTGAGCACGTAAAGCTGGAACCACATCGGGCGGTCAATGGCCGGTGCGACTTCTTCAATCGGGCAGACCGAAACGGTGGAAAGCGTGAACGGAATGCCTTTTTTGGCTGCGGCGCGGGCGGCCTGAACTTCGCCACGGCGCGCATACATGCCGGTCAGCCCGACCGGAGCCAGCACCACCGGCATCGCCAGCTTTTCGCCAAACAGCTCAGTTTCCAGACTCAGATCCGACATGTTTTTCAGGATGCGCTGGCGCAGGGCGATATCGGCCAGATCGGCGGTGTTACGACGCAGCGTGTGCTCGTTATAAGCGCCACCGTCGATGTAATGAAAAAGGAATGGCGGCAGTTTACTTTTTGCCGCAGCGCGATAGTCCGTTGATGCAGAAATGATCATGATGTTTTCTCGTTATTTATTATGCGCTCTTTTATCTGGCGCTGTAGGGGTGTCCAAAGTGTAGTTGATAAACACAACCTGAGAGAAAACAATGACAACGAAAAGCATTATTTTACACAGCAGAGCATGGGAGAGGGAGGAAGGGGAAAATCTTGAAAATGCGCGGCGATTTTATTCTTGCTGCTTTGATCGTGCCCACAGGTTCATCACTTATCAGGTTTGTTAAGATGCCTGTGTAAAATCCTGACGATCACCTGATAGAAAATAATAGTGATAGCAGGACAAATGAGTAATAGCGCCCATCCGATAAAGCCTTCAACATCCGGTTCTCCAAATAGAGCGGCAGTATCATTCCAAAAAGCATATTGTTCTTTAGTCACTGGGGATGATGGCCGCAGAGTAAGAAAAACCAGAATGTAAATCCCCACGCCGATTAAAATTCTAAATCCCGTTGCCACACGACGCCTGCCCATTTAGGATCACCTCTATCGTTCCGTAACTCATTAAACCATTAGCTAATTCTGTCTGCCGGGTAGACATCAAAGCCTGACGAATAGCCATAAAATCACTGCGATGCTGAAGGGTGATACATCCTAAAGAAATTCCTAGCGGACCGGGGGGATGCAGGCGAAAATTACCACGCTCAACTCCTTCTATCCAGGTTTTATCATCTATTGAACCATCGTCCCGATAAAGGGCAAACCACTCCGCCTTGATAACTGGGGTAGGCGTAAACCAAGAATAAGAATCACGAAGATCAGCCCTTACAACACCTTTCACTCCACCTGTTACTCGTTTAACAATATGATAGCGCCCATGTGGAATCGGCCCCAGATCCGGAATTCCAATACAACTTGCCCTGTTGCGATACGCATCTCTTCCGGAATAAGCCATAAAAGTACCTACTCCAAACATCATCAAGGGGCAGTAATCCGCATCATTAATGACAAACTTTCCTTGGATAGCCATGAAACTACCTTTCGTAAATTCAATTTAAGGGATGACACTACAGGAATCAAACCGTAAAAAATAGGCACTTAGAATGCATAAATGGGTAACAAAATTCTGAAAATTCATTCTCTTACGACATTCGCTAATTGCACCGATGGGGGGATGGGCATAACGTGGGACTCCCTTTCGTTAACGAGAATTATAACAATGCCAATACCTGCTTATATGTGGCTCTATGATGATGCCGGTTCCGCTATTAAAGGTTCATCAGATGTTGCAGGGCGTGAAGGAAGTATTGAGATCATCGGTTTCAGCCACGGTCTGAATATTCCGGTTGATGGTCGCACTGGCAGCATTACCGGAACAAGAACTCATTCGCCAATGATGTTTGAAAAGGAATTCGATTCGTCGAGTCCTTATTTGTATAAGGCTGTCGCTAAAGGGCAAACATTAAAATCTGCTGAGATCCGCTGGTATCGCATTAATGATGCCGGACGCGAAGAGGTTTATTTTATTATGACGATAGAAGGTGTGAAGATTACTGGTGTAAATCCGGGAATGCCGAACGTTAAAATATCTGGCAACTCGCAGATTAATCACATGGAGTCATTGTCAATGATGTACAGCAAAATCACCTGGCACTGCATTGACGGCAATATTAAATACACCGATGAATGGAACGAACGTTCATAAGAAAATGGGGGGCTCTCCCCATTTTCACTTATCGTTAAAAAATTTACATGTACGCCAGGGAAATTTACCTAATCCAATCCAAACTTCACCATCGGTTTACTATTGATAAGCATCGACATTATGCCCCTGTGCCCTACGTCTGCAGCGAACTCTCCGTAAGCAACTTTGGAAACTAAACCCACGCTATACCATAAAAGAGACTAAGCTCAGGGGAGACGCCCGCCCGGCGACAAATTCGATCTGCCTCCCTGCCCTCTGCCCACTACTCTTTTCGTGTGAACTCTTATCGCAGCCCAGGCAACTGCCTTTTCGGGTTCGCGTAAGGTATGTCGACGTGAAAAATGCTGTGATTAACTGGTTTAAAAGTAAAAGATCACCTCCTGCTCCGGTCATTACCCGACGTCATCGGGCCAGCGCGCTGGAAAATCCCGCGCCTATCCGCGCCGAGCTCTTCTCAGCGGATCAAATGGAACGTTTTGGCGGTAAGCTTGCCCTCTCGCATAAGCTTTCCGGTAAGAAACTGCCCTACTACTTACTTAAACGTCTCGACGATAATGAAAAAGTCCTGACCCGCAGTTGCCTTATCCTCAGTAATGGCGAGAAAGCCAGTATCACGCCCGCCGGAGAATGGCTGCTCGACAACTTTTATCTGATCGAAGAACAGATCCGCGTCGTTCGCCAGTTGCTGCCGAAAAACTTCGGCAAAGGCCTGCCCTCACTGGGCGCACCGCATTTTTGCCCGCGCATTTATGACATCGCCACCGAAGTCGTCAGCCACAGCGACGGACTCTGGGACATCACCACGCTCACCCGTTTTCTCTCCACCTATCAGAGTGTGCGACCGCTGACGCTCGGCGAGTTATGGGCGTTTCCGGGAATGCTGCGCCTGGCGCTGATAGAAAACCTGCGCCGGGTCAGCATAGAAGTGGCAAATGCCCAGCAGGAACGCAATCTGGCCGATTTTTGGGTCAATAAATTGCAGGACAGCGCCGAGAACGATCCGGCCAGTCAGATCATCGTGATTGCCGATATGGCGCGCAGCAATCCACCGCGCACCAGCGCGTTTGTCGCCGAACTGGTGCGCCGCCTGCAAGGCCATGGTTCAATACTGGCGCTGCCGCTGACCTGGGTAGAGCAGCGTCTCAGTGAAGTCGGCCTGACGCAGCGGGAAGTGATCGACAAATTTAATCAGCAACTGGCGGCCAACCAGCTTTCAGTCAGCAACAGCATTATGGGATTACGTCAGCTGACCGAAATGGACTGGGCGGATTTCGCTGAAAATCTCAGCGTGGTGGAGAAGATTCTGCATGAAGATCCCGCTGGCATTTACGCCTCCATGCACTTCGATACCCGTGACAATTACCGCCATCAGATTGAACGCCTTTCGCGAAATTCCCGCCACGATGAAGCCTTTGTTGCCAGCCGCGCGGTTGCCTTAGCGCAACAGACCAGCGGTGCCGTCCAGCAACGTCATGTGGGATATTACCTGATCGATGCCGGTCGCAAGGCGCTCGAAAAAGACCTGAATGTCAGATTCTCATGGGTAACGCGCATGCGTGGCCGTCTCAACCAGACGCCGCTGCTCTCGTGGCTGGGAAGCCTGTTGCTGCTGACCACCGCCGTCACCGCTGATGCGCTCTACCGTTCCGCCCATACGCCCATGCACTGGTTATGGTGGAGTTTGTTGGTGCCGGTGGTGCTGGTCGCCAGCCAGTTCGCGCTCAATCTGCTCAGCGAAATCACCACCCGCAGCCGGACGCCGCAACCGCTGCCGCGCCTCGAATATGCCGGTGGCATTCCCGCATCGGCCAGCACGCTGGTGGTGATCCCTTGTCTGCTCGGCAGCCGAAAAAATATCGAGGCGCTGATCAGCAGTCTTGAAGTTTGTTATCTCGGCAACGTGTTACCTAACCTGAATTTCGCGCTGCTCAGTGATTTTCATGACAGCGTAAATCCGCAGAATGCGGATAACGATGCCCTGCTGGCCTTTGCCGTGCAGCAAATTCAGGTGCTGAACCGCCGTTATCCCTCTGCGCAGGGCGCACTGTTTACGCTGTTGCACCGCGACAGCGAACTCAATGAGAAACAAGGCGTATGGATGGGGTATGAGCGTAAGCGCGGCAAACTGAATGCGCTTAACCGCTGGCTGCGCGATGAAGGTGAGCCGTTCTCGCTGACCGAAGGCAGAACGCAGGCGCATCTGCGTCAGGTGAAATACGTTATCACTCTCGACAGCGATACCGTGCTGCCGCGGGCCACCGCTCATCAGCTGATCGCGGCAATGGCGCATCCGCTCAATCATCCTGTGTATGACGAACAGCGTCATCGGGTGGTGTCCGGTTACGCCATTCTCCAGCCACGGCTGGCGGAGGAAATCCCGGAAAACGGTCAGGGGCGCTACGCCGCTTTATGCAGCAGCGTGCCGGGCAACGATCCTTATTCGTCGATGTCTTCCGACATCTATCAGGATCTATTCGGGGAAGGCTCTTTTGTCGGTAAAGGTATTTACGACGTCGATATGTTCATCCGCGCCACGGACAATACCTGCCCGGAAAATCTGGTGCTCAGCCACGACCTGCTGGAAGGCTGTTACGCGCGCTCGGGTATGCTCAGCGATGTGGTGCTTTACGAGCAATATCCCGATCATTATCTGGCAGACGTAGCGCGTAAAACCCGCTGGATCCGTGGCGACTGGCAGTTGCTTAACTGGCTGGGGTTTTATGTCACGCAGGAAGATGGGACGCGTTGCCGTAATCCGCTGACCACGCTTTCCCGCTGGAAACTGTTCGATAACCTGCGCCGCAGTCTGGTCGCGCCAGCCCTGCTGGTTCTGATCTTCACCACGCTGCTGGTGGTGCCGGACAAACTTTACTGGCTCGGTTTTATTACCGTGATGCTGCTGTTCCCGGCGCTGGTGGCGCTGGTGTTAGACCTGCTGAATAAAGGGCCACGACGGGCGCTGGTTCCGCATCTGAAAAGTGTGGCATCGGCCACCGTCAGCCGGATTTCCCGCGTGTTGCTTAATCTGATGACGTTGCCGCACGAAGCCGTTTATTCGGTGCAGGCGATTTTGCTGACACTGTGGCGACTCAGCGTCAGCCATCGCAAGTTACATGAGTGGGCGAGCGTCAATATCAGCGCGAAATCCCGTGCGCATTCGCCGGGATATTTCTACCGCCGCATGTGGGCTAATCCGCTGGCGGGTGTGGCGGTCATTTTGCTGGCCGCACAGGCGCATCCACCGCTGCTGGGCTTTGCCGTTCCGCTTGGCGTGCTGTGGTTTATCGCGCCGCGTATTCTGTGCTGGCTGAGTCAGCCCGCCCGCCGCCAGGCACCCGATCTGGACGCCCGGCAACAGATTTACCTGCGTCAGGCTGCCCGCCAGACCTGGTCCTTCTTTGAAGTCTTCGTTAACGAAACTGAAAACTGGCTGCCACCGGATAACTTCCAGGAAATCCCCCAGCCGGTGATTGCCCACCGCACCTCGCCGACCAACATCGGGCTGTCTCTGCTGGCCAATATTACCGCGTGGGATTTTGGTTATCTCACGCAGGGCGAAGTGCTGGAACGCACTATGCTGACGCTGGATACGCTGGATAAACTCGAGCATTATCGCGGGCATTTATATAACTGGTATGACACACGCACGCTCCAGCCGCTCAATCCGCGCTACATTTCCAGTGTAGACAGCGGCAATCTGGCCGGGCATTTACTGACGCTGAGCACCGGCTTGCGTCTGTGGCGTACGCAGTCCGCCGTCAATCTTCCGGCGTGGCTAAAAGGGCTGGAAGATACGCTGAATATGGCGGAAAGTCCGGCAGATGCGCCGCTGGTGGCAAAGCTTCGCGAAAGTCTGAAACAGGCTGCTGGCGAAAAACCACAGCAGTGTATTTTAAGCCTGTGCGAGATGCGTGCGCTTATCGCTGCCACAGCAGAAGGCTGGCTGCAACGGCTGGCGCAGCAACTTGATGCCGGTCTGCAGGCGTGGTCAGATTTTTACGCCGGGTTGTCACCGGAGGCGCAAAACGCACCGCTGCCTTCGCTGCAATGGCTGGCGCAGCAGGATGCACGTACAGCGCCTGCGCTTTCCCGCGCTATCGGGCTGGCGCGGCAGCGTCTGGACATTATCGGCGAGCTGGAACAGCGCCTTAACGACCATGCGCGGATGGATTTCCGCTTCCTGTACGACAAAAATACCCATCTGCTGACCGTCGGATATAACTGCGACGCACACAAACTGGACAGCGGGAAATACGATCTGCTGCCTTCTGAAATCCGTCTGACCAACTACGTCACCATCGCCACCAATCAGCTGCCGCAAAAAAGCTGGTTTGCGCTCGGACGCCTGTTCACCGTGATCGACAAACAGCCGTCGCTGATGTCGTGGAGCGGGTCGATGTTTGAATACCTGATGCCACAACTGGTGATGCCGGCCTATCCGGACACCCTGCTGGTGCAGATGTGTCAGACCGCCGTTGACCGGCAAATCGCCTGGGGTAAGGAAAACAGCGTGCCGTGGGGGATTTCTGAATCCGCTTATGCGGCATTTGACCTCAATCAGAATTATCAGTATCACGCCTTCGGTGTGCCCGGTCTGGGCCTGAAGCGCGGTCTTGGTGAAGACATGGTGGTCGCGCCTTATGCCACCATGATGGCGCTGATGATCCGCCCGCAGGAAGCCTGTCTCAATCTCAACGTACTGGAACATTGCGGTGCGCGTGGCGAATATGGCTTTTACGACGCGCTGGATTACAGCCCGTCGCGTCTGATCCGCGGCCAGATTTACATCGTGGTGCGCTCTTACATGGCTCACCATCAGGGAATGGGTTTCCTGGCGCTGGGCAATGTGCTGCTGGGCGCGCCGATGACCGCACGCTTCGCCGCCAATGCCGCGTTCCAGTCGGCACGCCTGTTGTTGCAGGAACGGGTGCCGGATGCCGTCGAGCTTTACAGCCCGCGTCGCCACTTTGAGTCTCATGACAACACGCTGCAAAAAGTGAACATTGAGTTGCGCGAATTCACCGACACCAGCAGTGCCTCGCCGGAAATTCAGCTGCTGTCTAACACGAATTACCATCTGATGGTGACGCAGGCCGGTGGCAGCGTCAGCCGCTGGAAAGACCTGACGCTGACCCGCTGGCGGGAAGATGCAACGCGCGATAACCGCGGGATTTTCTGCTATCTCAGCGATCCGGAGTCCGGCGCGGTCTACAGCAATACCTGGCAACCGCTCGGTAAACAGAAAGGCACCTATCACGCGGTGCTAAACGATTTCGGTGCGGAATTCAAACGCACACAGGGTTCGCTGACCATGCAAACCCACATCGTGGTCTCGCCGGAGGATGACGTCGAAATCCGCCGCATGACGGTTACGCATCATGGCCGCCGTCCGCGTGAACTGGAAATCACCACCTATGCCGAAGTGGTACTGGCGCCAGCTGCCAATGACACCGCGCATCCGGCCTTCAGTAATCTGTTTGTACAGACCGAACTGGTGCCCGCACAGGAAGGGATTTTGTGCCACCGCCGTCCGCGCGAACCGGAAGAACAGTGTCCGTGGATGTTCCATATGATGGCGATCCACGGCTCTTTCGAACGCGAAACGTCGTTCGAAACCGACCGGTCGGCCTTTATCGGACGCGGCAATACCGCGGCCAGCCCGCAGGCCTTGCGTCAGGGCGGATCGCTCACTAACAGCGCCGGTGCGGTGCTGGATCCGGTGATGGCCATCCGCCAGCGCATTACCCTGAAACCGGGCGTGCCGGTGATTATCGATATGGTGTACGGCATTTCCGACACACGGCTGCAAAGCCTGATGCTGCTGGAAAAATACCGTGACCATCATATTGCTGATCGAGTATTCGAAATCGCCTGGTCGCACAGTCAGGTGGTACTGCGCCAGCTGAATGCCACCGAAGATGACGCGGGATTGTATAACCGCCTGGCCGGTGCGCTGGTTTTCGCCAGTCAGGAACTGCGCGGCGATGCACAGACCGTGGCCGCCAACCGCCGCGGGCAATCCGGGCTGTGGGGACAATCGCTTTCCGGCGATCTGCCGATCGTGCTGCTCACCCTGACCAGCGATGAAAATATCGGGCTGGTAACGCAACTTATCCGCGCGCACAACTACTGGCGTCTCAAAGGGCTGAAGGTCGATCTGGTGTTGTTATGCAATGACTCCGGCGGCTATCAGCAGGCGTTGCAAAATCAGATCCTCAGCCTGGTCGCTTCCGGCGCGGGCTCCAGTCAGACCGATATTCCGGGGGGAATTTTTGTCCGCAATGGCGAACAACTGACGCAGGAAGACCGCACGCTGCTGATGAGTGTGGCGCGCGTGGTGATCGACGACCGCCGCGGCTCACTTGCCGATCAGCTCAATCTGCGAATGCAATTGCCACACGTCTCACTGCCTGCCCTGTTGCCGGTACGCACGGTCACCGACAATACGCCGGTTGCTGCACCGCCGCGCGACCTGAGTTGTTTCAACGGGCTGGGTGGTTTCTCGCCGGACGGACGTGAATATCAGATTGTGCTCAACGAAGGCCAGAACACGCCTGCGCCGTGGTCCAACGTGCTGGCGAATGCCGGTTTCGGGACGGTGATTTCAGAAAGCGGACAGGCCTATACGTGGTTTGAAAATGCCCACGAATACCGCCTGACGCCGTGGGAAAACGATCCGGTCAGCGACAGCTCGGGCGAAGCATTCTATCTGCGCGATGAGGAAACCGGCAGCGTCTGGTCACCGGCACCGTTACCGGTACGTGACAACGGCGGCTATGTGACACGCCACGGCTTCGGCTACAGCGTATTCGAGCACACCGGACACGGGATCAGCAGCGAAATGACGGTATTAGTGGCGGAGCATGCGCCGGTGAAACTGATTATGCTGACGCTGACCAACCTTTCCGGGCGGCCACGCAGGCTCTCAGTGACCGGTTACGCCGAATGGGTAATGGCGGATTTACGCGCCAAATCAGCCATGCATATCGTCACCTCAGCGGCACACGTGGCTCAGGGTTGCGGAGTGCTGGCGACCAACCATTACACCAGTAACGGCTCCCCGCGCACCGCCTTCTTCGCCGTAACCGGCGCGCACTGTTCGGTGAGCGGCGATCGTCGTGAGTTCCTCGGTCGCACAGGTTCAGCAGCCGCGCCCGCGGCTATGAAAAATCAGCGGCTGTCGGATAAAACCGGCGCAATGCTCGATCCGTGCGGTGCGGTTCAGTCCGCGACCACGCTCATCGACGGCGATCAGCGCACCTTTATTTTCGCCCTCGGTCTGGGGCAAAACGCCGGTGAGGCCGAAGCCTTAATCCATCAGTTCTTCCAGGAAGGCGCTGCGCAGGCCGAACTGGACAGAATTCATCACCACTGGCATCAGGTGCTGGATAAAATTCAGATAACGACGCCGGACAAATCTGTCGATCTGCTGACTAACGGCTGGCTGATTTATCAGACCCTTGCCAGCCGGATCCTTGCGCGCAGCGGTTATTACCAGTCCGGCGGCGCGTTTGGTTTCCGCGATCAGTTGCAGGATACGCTGGCGCTGACTCACGCCGCACCGGAACGTATGCGCGAGCAGATCCTGCTGTGTGCGTCACGGCAGTTCATTGAAGGCGACGTTCAGCACTGGTGGCATCCGCCAACCGGTAATGGCGTGCGCACCCGCTGTTCCGATGACTATTTGTGGCTGCCGCTGGCGATCAGTCATTACATCGCGGTAACCGGCGACCACGCGATTGCAGAAGAACAGGTGCCCTATCTTGAGGCACGCTTGCTGGCTCCGGGCGAAGAGTCTTTCTACGAACAACCGGTGGTCAGCGGAACCCGCGAAAGCCTGTGGCAGCACGGCATACGCGCGCTGAAACATGGCCTGCAAATGGGCGGGCATGGCCTCCCGCTGATGGGCGCGGGCGACTGGAACGACGGCATGAATCTGGTCGGTCTGGGCGGACGCGGGGAAAGCGTCTGGCTGGGCTTCTTCCTGTATGACGTGCTGCAACGCTACGGCGAACTGGCGGAAATCCGTCAGGACGCGGCCACCGCCACGTTGTGCCGCGAACAGTCGGCGAAGCTGAAACAAAATCTCAACGATCATGCCTGGGACGGCGAATGGTATCTGCGCGGTTATTTCGACAGCGGTGAAACGCTCGGTTCGCACGTCAATGCGGAATGTCAGATAGACGCCATTGCCCAGAGCTGGTCAGTGCTTTCCGGCGCAGGCACGCCGGAACGTACCGCCAGCGCCATGCAGTCGGTGGACAAATATCTGGTGGACAGTGACGCGGGCCTCATCAAACTGCTGACGCCGCCTTTCGACGGCAACGGGCCGAATCCGGGATACATTCGCGGTTATCTGCCGGGCGTACGCGAGAACGGCGGGCAATACACGCACGGGGCCATCTGGGCGGTGATGGCGTTCGCCAGACAGGGCAACACCGAACGCGCGTGGCAATTGATGTCGATGATTAACCCGGTCAATCATAGTCTGACGCCGGAGGCGGTCAGCCGTTACAAAGCCGAACCTTACGTGATTTCCGCCGATATTTACTCGGTAGATCCGCACAGCGGGCGCGGCGGCTGGAGCTGGTACACCGGCTCCGCTGGCTGGACATATCGCCTGATCACCGAATCCCTGCTCGGTATCACCCGTCACGGCGACGCCATTTCGATCCACAGCCAACTTCCGCAGGACTGGCCGGAAATCACCGTCACCTACCAGCAGGGCAGCAGCCGTTATCTGATCACCGTCCGCCGCAGTACCGGAGAATATGGCGTCACGCTGGACGGTACTCCACTTGCCGGTGACAAGATCCCACTCAACGATGATGGCGTTGAACACAGGGTGGAGGTTGAATTGGGAGAGTAATACCGCTGCCTCTCAAAGCCCCGCCCTGCGGGGCTTTTCTTTTTTGCACAAAAGCTAATCCAATAAACGCAATCGTCCGTCCGACACTGGGCTGATAAGTTGATGAAAAACCCTGAGGAAATCATCATGAGTTCACTCCCTGTTGCAGTTGTCACCGGCGGTACCAGCGGTATCGGACTGGCGGTTGTTCATAATCTGGCGTGAGATCATCGCGTTTATGCGCTCGGGCGTAATAAAGACAGCCTGGTTGCGCTGCGACAGGAGGAAAGCGAACACGGCGTGCGTGTTTCCACCGTCGCGCCCGGCCCGACAGATACGCCGATGAATCGCAAAACTCGCGAAAGTCAGGGCAACGTTGAAGCCATCGACCCGCGCGAATACAGCACGCCAGAATCAGTGGCTGCGGCAGTACGTCTGGTGATCGACGCCAGTGACGACACGCAAATTACCGATATTGCGGTCAGACCGAGGCGGGATAAGGCGAAGCGCTGAACTGCTTCTTCTCGCCCTCCCTTACTTTTCTAAACTTGATACAGATCATCACAAACGCGTTTTGAGTTTGATCGAATGATAATCATTATCGTTTAATGCCAGCAAATGAATGATGATTTCTTCAGGAGAAGACAAACTCAATGAGCTTAGACCTCGCGCGTTTTCACGCTGCCGCTGACGGGCTGCCGTTCCCTGACCGCTGGGCGGTGATGCCCTGGCGGCCTCAGCAGCCGGTTCCGCCGCAGGATATTCCCGCTCAGTGGCAGGCGCTGTGTCAGCGTGCGCTTCCGGCCAATAAACGTCTGGTTTATCTGCATATCCCCTTTTGTGCGACGCACTGTAAATTTTGCGGGTTCTACCAGAACAAACTGGAAGCGGAAGCCACAGAACAATACTGCGATTACCTGATCCGGGAAATAGAACAGGAAGCCACTGAGCCGCTGCCTCAGTCCGCGCCTGTCCACGCGGTCTACTTTGGTGGCGGCACACCGACCGCACTCAGCGCAAAACAGCTTCACCGGATCATCAGCACGCTGCGTCGCTGTTTGCCGCTGGCACCGGATTGCGAAATCACTGTCGAAGGGCGGATCCTTAATTTCGATGACGAACGCATCGACGCCTGTCTGGAGGCGGGTGCTAACCGTTTTTCTATCGGCATTCAGACCTTTGATACCCGTGTCCGCCAGCGTATGGGACGCCGCGCCAGCCGTGAAGAAGCGATACAGTTTTTGCGTAAACTCGGGGAACGTGACTGCGCTGCGGTGGTCTGCGATCTGATGTTCGGATTACCGGAACAGACGCCGGAAAGCTGGCGGGAGGATTTGCAGATCGTCCGCGATTTACCGCTGGACGGCGTGGACCTTTACGCCCTGAACCTGCTGCCTTCCACGCCGCTGGGCAAAGCCGTGGAAAATAAACGCGTCTCTCTGCCGGATGTCGCGATGCGTCGTGATTTTTACCTCGAAGGCGAAGCCTTTCTGGCGCGCGATGGCTGGCATCAGATAAGTAACAGTCACTGGGCGCGCACCACGCGGGAACGCAATCTGTACAATTTGCTGATCAAAAAAGGCGCGGACTGTCTTGCTTTTGGCAGCGGTGCAGGTGGCAATCTCGGCGGGCAATCGTACATGACCGCACGCAGTCTGGAGATGTATTACCAGCAGATGGACGCCGGACAGAAACCGATCATGATGATGACCGCTGCGGCGACCGGTGAGCACCGCTGGCGACTGGATTTACAGGGCGGCATCGAGGCGGGCCGGTATGACCTGAGCCGTATCATCACCGATCCTTTCCCGCTCGAACCGCTGTTACAGCAATGGCAAGAGTGCGGCCTGATGCACAACGAAGGCCCGCGCTTCAGTCTCACTCCCTCCGGACGATTCTGGGCCAGCAACATGTTGCAGGCGCTGCAAACCCTCATCCCACAACTGACTTTACGGAATACCCACCATGCCAACGGATAAACTTCAGTCCCTGATCGACTTTCTCGCCACTCAGCCCGACGGAACCGTCGAAGATATCGCCCGCGAATTCCACATCACCCCGCTGGAAGTGATCCAGAACCTGCCGGGGAGCTATCTGTTTGCCGGGGCACATTTCGACGCCGTATGGGACAACATTACCGGATGGGGCGATGTGACGACGTTGGTCAATAATGACGATCTGATCCTCGAATTTCACGGCCCGTTACCGAGCGGAACACACCGTCACGGTTATTTTAACCTGCGCGGCAAACAGGGCATGAGCGGGCATATCCGCGCGACGCATTGTCAGCATATTGCGCTGGTGGAACGTCCGTTTATGGGAATGAGCACAGCAAGTGTCTGGTTTTTAAGCGCTTCTGGTTATGCCATGCTCAAGGTTTTCGTCGGGCGTGACAGCCATCGGGAATTACTGACCGATCAGCTGAATGCATTTCGCGCCCTTCCCGCCACTCTGGCTGAGAGAGAGAAATAACCTTGAACACTTTTCTGATTTTTGGCGCTGGCAGTGGCGTCGGTGCTGAACTGGTGGCGTTGACGGCGCAGGAACGTCCGGTGGTCGCGCTTATCCGCAACGCCGAACAGGCGCAAACCTTGCGCGCACGTGGTGTGACCGTCATTGAGGGCGATGCGCTTAATCCCGCCGACGTTTTGCAGGCCTGCAAGATGGCAGGAAGTGAAGCACAAATCGTGTCAACGCTGGGCGGTAAACTCGCCGATTACACCGCCAACCGGTTGATCATTGATACTGCGGAGCAAACCGGTATCCGCCAGATGTTACTGGTCACCTCAATTGGCTGCGGCGACAGCTGGCCGACGCTGTCTGCCCGCGCAAAACAGGCCTTCGGTCAGGCCGTACGCGAAAAATCACTGGCGGAAAGCTGGCTGCAAACCAGCACGCTGGACGGGTGCATCCTGCGTCCCGGCGGCCTGATGAATGGCGAAGCGACAGGCAAAGCGCATCTGATCCAAACCGAAGCCCACGGCCGCGTGCGCCGCAGCGATGTCGCGCTGCACATTCAGCAGCTGCTGGCCTCAGGCGAAGGCTGGGGCGAGATCTTTGCGCTGTGTGATTCGACCCTGGAAGGGGAACGGTTCTGATCTCATGCCCCGGAAACGGGGCTTTTTAAGCCCCCGACATTTAATTCAATTTTTTCGAACAAAATAAGCAAATCACTCCGCTATCCCTTCCGGTCGCACGGCGCTATTCTTCTTCTCATCGAAGGCACACGGCCTTACCCAAACAAACATTGAGAAGGAATGACATCATGAAATCTATCAAAACTTTCGTTATCGCTGCTGCACTCACCACAGTTTCTTTCGGTAGCTTCGCGGCTGAAATCGGCACCATAACGGCCTCTGACAATACCTTAGAGGGTCTGGAATCCACTTTCGCCGCCAAAGCCGCTGCTGCCGGTGCCAGTTCTTATAAAATCATCGAAGCCGGTGGTCAGAACCGCATTCATGGTACCGCTGTGTTGTACAAATAATTTGCTGAAATTTGTTATTCAAAACAAAAGCCGCTCCTTTTACAGAGCTGCTTTGTCGTTGAGTAGCGAAAATTAACGAGTGGTATAAAACGCAATAAATTCGAAAAATCCGAATAATGAGTGCTTTAGGTAACGTTAAATGGACTATTCTTTATTAACGAGTAATATGACACTCATAAGTAAAGGGGATCTTATGGAACAGTTAACGTTACAGGCTTTTCTCAATAATGAGTGGGTGGATATTGCTAACATCACTTTTCCCGACAGCGAACAAAACAACTATCGCCTGACTGAACTTAATTATCTTTTCGATTATGCGATTGATAACCTCGACCGGGACGATAACCGCGCCGTATCACTTAACCATCCGGTCGCCCTCTTTTTCGATGATAACGGGCAACGCGGATGGCTGAAATTTCTCGATGACATCATTCCCAGCGGCTCCAGCCGCCGCTATTGGTCCAACTATCTTGACCTCGAAGGGCTGACCCCGGATGAGCAAAATTTTGTATTGCTCAAGCATGGCACCCTGTCCCCTGTCGGTAACCTGCGCATTAAAGAATCCTTGCCGGAACATAACCCCCTTGCTGAACAACTCTTTTTCACCGTCGACGACGTTATAAACCGGGCAGGAGACTTTCTGGATTATGCCCAGCAACGCGGTGCCGCTGCCGGGGGGGCGACAGGTGCGGGCGGGGAAGCACCAAAACTGCTGCTCCGTTGCAACCGGGAACAGCAAATCTGGATCGATACCTATCAGAGTGATCCCGCCAACCGGGATATTCCTTATCTGGTCAAATATCCACGCGGGGCAAGGACTGAAGTGGACTGCAATATTTTGCGGGCTGAATTCCATTTCTATCATGAACTGGAAGCGATGGGATTTGAGACAATCCCGACTCACAATATGCGGCTGGAAGAAGGTCTGAGTTATCCGTCACTGTGGTTGCCACGTTTTGATATTGCCTTTGAAGAAGATGGTGTCGTCAGGCGGTTGGGGATGGAATCGGTCTATTCTCTGCTGCGCAAGGCACCCGGTGTCACGCTCTATCATGAAGAAACCCTCAGGACATTGATTAATCAAATTTCCCGCAGCCATATGGTGACAGGGCAGGGTTTTTCTTTTGATATCCCGGCGTTTGTTACCGAATGGGTCCGACGGGATCTGCTCAATATTATTTTTGGCAACAGCGATAACCATGGTCGAAATACTTCTTTTCTCAAGGATGAAGGCAGCATCCGGCTCGCGCCGATCTACGATTTCGCGCCCATGAAGGCCGATCCTGAAGGGATTGCCAGAACGACGAAATGGAAAACGCCGCTGGAAGTTGGCGGTGAATATGATTTTCCCGCTATTGCGCAAACCCTGGATGATCTCATTCCGGCACAAAACTTACTCCGGGCGCTCAATGAGACTGCTGAGCAACTGACAGGTCTGAAAGACCGGCTTGCTGCCCGGGGTATCCCGCAACAGATCCTGAACATGCCCGCAATAAGTTTCAGTTTTATTCCCGAAAAATTGCGCCGCTGGGGGCTGTTATGAAAGAACCTCTGATTGCGGCCGATTCAGCGAAAAGCACCATCGCGAAAATACGGGCGAAAAAAAATGCCGCGCAGAGAACCCAAAGCGACACTGCAGAAATCACGAACCAGGCAGAGAGGGACCATGCTGTTAAAACACGCACCCGCCGCAGAGTCTCTCATCTGACGAAACCCGTCAGCGCCAATGAAAGGAATGAAGCCAGACTTCAGATCATGCGCGCGCTGATATCCGGGGAAATAAGCCAGGGGGAAGCGTTAAAAGCACTGCGGATCAATGTGCTGGGGCTAAAACAAGATGCTTTCGCTAAACTGGTTTCCGTGTCGCGGAAAACACTGTCAGAAGTGGAAAATGATAAAGGAAATTATACCCCTGATATTATCAACAAACTGTTCAAACCCTTTGGTCTGAAAGTCGGGCTGGTGCCGGTTTCTCAGCAGGTGCTCTCGACGCTTTTTTTCAATAAGCAATAAACAAAAGCCGCTCCTTTTACAGAGCGGCTTTGTCGTGTTCAGCGTCCGGCTTTTACCCTTTCGTCGCCACTTTTAGCAAAACCACGCCGGAGAAAATCAGCAGCACGGCGATCACCCGCAGCGGGTTGAGGCTTTCGCCGAACATCACCACGCCGAGAATGAAGGCACCGATAGCGCCGATACCGACCCAGACAGTGTAAGATGTGCCGAGCGGCAGGGTTTTCATCGAAATCGCCAGCAAAATGACGCTGAGGATCATGAAGAAAACCGTGAGAATACTGGGAATAAGGCGGGTGAAACCGTGGGATTCTTTCATTGCGGTCGACCAGACCACTTCGAAAATACCGGCAAGAAACAGATAGAACCAGGCCATGATAGTTCCTGAAAACGCGCAAGGTCGTCCCTGCTTAGTATGGCTGAATCTCTGGTCGTCCAGTCAGCATGAAGAGTGAAATATTATAGTCCACTCATTCATGCTGTTACAAAAACATAATCAGGATTCAGAGCGGCACAGAAAACTGGAAACAGGCACCGTGTTTCGGCTGTTCAATCAGCTGGATATCGCTGCCGTGCAGTTGCAGAATGCGGCGGACAATCATCAGCCCCAGCCCGCCTGCGCGGTGTTTGTTGGTACTGAGTATCGACGGACGTACAAACAGGCTGTCTTTCAGCTCCGGCGCAATGCCCGGACCGCTGTCTTTCAGTTGCACCATCACCTGCCCTTCGCGCGGCCACAGTTTAATTTCGATCGTCCCGCCTTCCGGCGTGAAGCGGATGGCGTTATCCAGCAGGTTGGTCAGCACCCGTTCAATCATGCCGAGATCGGCATTCACCAGCGGAATACCCGGTGTGATATCCGCCAGTAATTTTTGTCCGCGTGTTTCTGTTGCCAGTTCAAATTTCTGGAAAACATCTTGCACCAGTTCACTCAGCGAGAAAGGCTCTTTCTGCGGTTTCACCACGCCGTATTCCAGCCGCGCCAGTTCAAATAATTCCTGCGCCAGACGCCCGACTTTTTTACTCTGCGTCAGGGCAATATTCAGATAACGCTGGCGATCTTCATTGCTCAGATGATCTGATTTGACCGACAGCGTTTCCAGATAACCGTGCAACGATGTCAGCGGCGTACGCAGGTCATGAGAAATATTGGCGATAAATTCACGCCGTTGCTGATCCTGCACCATCAGGTTTTGCCATTGCTGGTCGATACGTTTTGCCAGCCCGACAAATGCCTGTTGCAGTTGCGTGACTTCATCACGTGCGGCTCCGGCCGGTGCATCCGTTTTTGCCAGCGCCTGAATGGCATCCATGCCGCCGGTATCAAGCCCGGCAATTTGCGCCGTGAGTTTTCGCACCGGACGCGTCACCCAGCGGAACGCCAGCGCACCGGCCAGCAAACCAAACAGCGCCACCAGCCCCATCGAGCGCAGCGCCAGAGATATCGCCGACTGATATTGCGCATCACTGGTCAGCGCGGTGTAAGCATCGCCGAGCAGAACGATGTACACGTAACCCTGAGTTTTTCCGTTGACCAGCAACGGCGCGACGCTGAAGACCTGCGGAGTATGTGGGTCGCGCGGATTATCGCCATACACCGGCATCTTCGCGCCATGCAGCAGCGCGTTAACCGGTGCGAGATCGATGCGCTTTTGTTGCAATCTGCCAGCAGGAGCGGCATTGCCGACAATATTGCCGTCTTTATCCAGCAGATAAACCTCCACGCTGGGATTCACCGCCATCAGCTGATCGAACAGGGTGTGCACTGCTTTCGGATCCCAGTCGCCCTGGCTGAGCAGCGGATTATTCGCCGCAATCTGTGTCGCCAGATTGGCCGACAGCCGCTGGATCACCGACTGGCTGTACTGGTTGCTGGAGCGCACCTGCATATAGCCGGACAGCGCGCAGCAGGCGATCAGTAACACCGTAAATACCAGAGTCAGTCTTTGTGCCAGCGTGAGATTTTTCATGATTTACCCTTGCGCATCTTCAGCAGAAGACACGAACTTATAGCCTTTTCCCCACACGGTCAGAATGCGTTCCGGCTCGGCCGGATTAGCTTCTATCTTGATGCGCAGCCGGTTGATATGGGTGTTCACCGTATGCTCATACCCTTCGTGTTCGTAGCCCCAGACCTGATTTAACAGACTGAGACGCGAGAACACTTTGCCGGGATTTTTGGCAAAGAAGTACAGCAGATCAAACTCGCGCGGCGTCAGTTCTACGGGCTGCTGACTGAGCATCACTTCGCGCGCAATCGGGTCGATCACCAGCCCGGAAAAACTCAGGGTTCCGGCGTCCATTTTCATATTGCGACTCATCGCTTCCTGCCGCCGGAACAGCGCTTTGACCCGCGCCACCAGTTCCAGCATGGAGAAAGGTTTCGCCAGATAATCGTCCGCGCCCAGTTCCAGCCCGAGCACCCGATGCACTTCGCTGGAACGTGCGCTGATAATAATGATCGGCGTATAACGCGTCATGTTGCGCGCACGGCGGCAAATTTCCAGACCGTCTACACCCGGCAGCATCAGATCGAGGATCAGCGCGTCCCAGCCACCCTTTTCCAGATGCGCCACGCCCAGATTACCGTCTGCGGCGTGCGTAATTTCATAACCCTCATCACGCAGATGCAGGCTGAGCAGTTCTGCGATATCCCCGTCATCTTCAACGATCAGGATCTTCTTCGTCTTATCCATATGTCATCCCAAAACGTGGTGTTCCCCAATGGTTTGAGTCTACACAAGCAACCGCCCGCGAGTTATCACATTTTATTTAACTTTGCGTGAGGTATCGGGGAACAAATCCGCTCAATACTCGCTTCATCACAGGACGGACAGCCGGATGACAACATGACAATACACACGGATTTACCCGATCAGGCAAAACAAAAACCCGCCATCGTGCATCCGTTATGGCTGCGTCTGACGCACTGGCTGAACGCGCTGGCCGTGCTGATTATGGTCACCAGCGGCTGGCAGATTTATAACGCCTCACCGCTGTTTAATTTTGATTTCCCGCCAACGGTCACACTTGGTGGCTGGCTCGGTGGCGGCATTCAGTGGCATTTCGCCGGTATGTGGCTGTTTGGATTTAACGGCCTGTTTTATCTGCTGATGAATATTTTTACCGGCCGCATGAAACGAAAATTCTGGCCTCTGACGCCGCGCGGCATCTTCAACGATTTACTGGCTGCCGTGCGCGGCAAGCTGAAACACGACGATTTACGTCACTACAACATGGTGCAGCGCGCGGCGTATGTGTTCGTGATGTTCGACGGCATCGTGCTGGTGCTTTCCGGGCTGGTGGTATGGAAATCCGTGCAATTTCCGCTGCTGCGTGAACTGATGGGCGGCTTTGATACGGCGCGTTATGTGCATTTTCTGGCGATGGCTTCACTGGTGGGATTTGTGGTGCTGCATATCGTGATGGTGGCACTGGTGCCGAAAACCCTGATTGCCATGATCCGCGGACGTTAAGGAAGACATGATGAAAAACCTCGTTAAAAAAACGATCAGCCAGATTTTCAGCCCTTCCGACAGCGAAGCCATTTTACAGGAAGCGAAAAAACAGATTATCCGCGAACTGGATGCGCCCTCCCGCCGCCTGTTTTTACAACGCGGGCTGACGCTCGGCGGCGTCGCGATGCTGACCGGTTGCGACATCAGCGATAACGCCAGCGTCGAAAACGCACTAGGCAAAATCTCCGGCTTTAACGACCGCGTGCAGGGCTGGCTGTTTGGCTCGACGCGCCTGGCGCCGGTGTATGCCGAATCGATGATCACCCGTCCGTTTCCGTTTAACGCTTTTTACGCCGAAGACGATGCACCGGAAGTCGACGGTAACGCTTATCGCCTGAAAATCGCCGGTCTGGCGCTGGATAAACGCGAATGGTCATTACCGGCGCTGTACAAAATGGCGCAGGTCAGCCAGGTCACACGCCACATTTGTGTCGAAGGCTGGAGTGCAATTGGCAAATGGGGCGGCGTGCCGTTCGGTGATTTTCTGCGCCTGATCGGGGCCGATCTCACGGCGGAATACGTCAGTTTTAAATGCGCAGATCAGTATTACACCAGCATTGATATGGCGACGGCACTGCATCCGCAAACCCTGCTGACGCTGACTTATGACGGACAGATTTTACCGCGTAAATACGGCTTCCCGATGAAGCTCAGAATGCCAACCAAACTCGGCTATAAGAATCCGAAGCATATCGAAGTGATTGAAATAACCAACAAGTTCACCGGTGGCTACTGGGAAGATCAGGGCTACAACTGGTTCGGCGGAAGCTGAACACGATCGACAACAACCTTTGTATCTCAAAACCTAAAAGAAGGATTTACCATGAAAAAGTTAACCGTAATGATGATGTCTGCTTGTCTGATGATGGGCGCTGTGAGCACCACTTATGCTGCTGACGCAATGGCGAAGAAAGATACCATGGGCCATATGTCGAAAGACTGCATGAAAAAAGACAGCATGAGTAAAGATTCCATGGCGAAAGACAGCATGGGCAAAGACTGCATGTCGAAAGATCATATGAAGAAAGACAGCATGTCTAAAGACTCTATGTCCAAAGACAACATGTCAAAAGATGCGATGAAAAAAGAGTCCTCGGGTCAGTAAGCTCCACTCAACCCGTTCATGTAGCGAAAAAGCCTCCGTCTGTTCAGCGGAGGTTTTTTTATTGGAAAATCCGCTGCGACCTGCGTAGTATATAAAACATATATGATTCGTATACTACTGAGGACGCCCGATGGGTATCATCAAAATTTCAGAACTGATGCATGAGAATCTGCGTATCGCCAGTCTGGCGTATACGCGTTCCATCAACGCGCAGGCCGAGCACTGGATGAAAATCGGCATGCTGATGGAAACTCATCCGGACATGACGCACAGCGAGATTTCACAATTGCTGGTGCGTTGCAGCATGGAATCTGAAGAAAACACCGGAAGTATCCGCACGCTGTTAAATGTCGGCGGCACACACAGGAAGGCAAGCAATGAATAATGGTTTAGACAGCCGATATTTCGTCAACAATAACCGCATGGTCAAAACGCCGGAAGGCATCGATAAAGCGCGTATCGCCGGTAAACTGGCAGCGCGGGTGCTGCATATGATCACGCCTTACGTGGTGCCGGGTGTCACGACCAATGAACTGGACCGCATCTGCCACGATTTTATCGTCAACGAATTACAGGCGATCCCGGCAAATATCGGTTATCACGGCTATCAGAAAACCACCTGCACCTCCGTCAACCATGTGATTTGCCACGGTATTCCCTCCGATAAAGCCCTGAAGAAAGGCGACATTGTGAACATCGACGTGGCGCTGATCAAAGATGGCTGGTACGGCGACACCAGCCGCATGTATTACGCCGGTGAGCCGGGCATTATGGCGCGCCGCCTGGTGGATACCACCTTTGAAGCGATGATGGCCGGTATCGAAGTGGTGCGTCCCGGCGCAACCCTCGGAGATGTGGGTTATGCCATTGCTGCTGTTGCGAAACGCGAAGGGTTTTCCATCGTGGAAGAGTATTGCGGTCACGGCATCGGTATGGGCTACCACGAAGATCCGCAGGTGCTGCATTACGGCGAAAAAGGTCGCGGACTGGTGTTGCAGGAAGGCATGTTATTCACCATCGAACCGATGCTTAACGCCGGTAAAAAGCAGAACAAAGTGCTGCCTGACGGCTGGACGGTGGTGACTAAAGATCATTCGTTATCCGCGCAATGGGAACATATGATTGCGGTGACGAAAACAGGTTATGAAATCTTAACCCCGTGGCCTGAAGAGAACTGATTTTCCTGTTATATTTCCTGAATGTAAAAGCCTCCGGCCGGAGGCTTTTAACTTTCTGTGACACGGCTCAGCT
The DNA here is from genome assembly GCF_019049675.1 of Rahnella bonaserana. Taxonomy (GTDB): domain Bacteria; phylum Pseudomonadota; class Gammaproteobacteria; order Enterobacterales; family Enterobacteriaceae; genus Rahnella; species Rahnella bonaserana. Next base: position 298,358 of record NZ_JAFMOW010000064.1, read on the forward strand.
GCGCTCAATTTCTTTGGTCGCGCGGTCTAACGCATCGGTGATTTTATACAGCGTTTCCTGCCCGATCGGACCTTTCGCCAGCCGCAAATTGAGCGCCATGCGCATATTGTTAATCGCCCGCTGCATTTCCGGAATACTGCGGTTATTCGATAAAATCGCCAGTGAATGCAGTTTTTCCCTTACTGAACCGAGCAAATCACCCTGCTCTGCCAGCGACTGCGTGCCTTCCGGCGTAATCGAATATTGTTTCTTGCCGCCCTCTTCCTGATTTGCCGTTACCAGACCCTGTTCTTCCAGGAACGTCAGGTTCGGATAAATAATACTGGCGCTCGGCGTGTATTCGCCTTTAGAGAGTTCTTCGATGGCTTTGATCAGTTCATAACCGTGAGCTGAACGTTGCTGTAAAAAATGCAGCATCAGCAGACGGATATCACCCGTTTCAAACATCCTTTCGCGACGGTGTTTATGATTCATCATCGTTACTTGTTGTGCCAGTAAGCGACACAACGCACCAGATTGGCGTCCAGTCCGCGATTTTCAACGAAGTAATCATTCAGCCCTTTAACAAATTTCCCCTCACCGGTCGCCCAGATGTAGTAATCGCTTTCCGGCAGGGACAGGCTTTTCAGCTTTTTAACCGCCGCGTCATCTTCCCGATAACCATTTTGTTCTTCGCTGACAATCCATTCGATGTCGAACTCTTTTTCATCGTCTAAGTAGCTAACGCAGCTGACATCTTTCACTTTGACCAGCACGGTGACTTTCGCGGCAGACGCGGCCTGTTTCAGCTCGCGCAAACGGCGCTTCACCGCCGGAAGACCGGTTTCATCGCAGACATACAACTGCCATGCGTAAGTGGTCGGGACGATCAGTGAACCGCGCGGCCCGCCAATAATCAGTTTATCACCCGGCTTCGCGCCAGCCGCCCATTCACTGGCGACACCGCCATCGTGAAGATAGAAATCCAGCGTCAGTTCATTGGCTTGTGCATCGAAATGCAGCGGCGTGTATTCGCGGTTAAGCGGACGCGGCCCTTCGCCCCAGACAATGCCTTCGTCGGTCGCGACCGGAGGCGTGATCACATCACCGGGATTTGCCGGGAAAAACAGTTTGATGTGGTCATCAAAACCACGCGAATTAAAACCTTTCAGATCGTCGCCGTTCAACACGATACGCTGGAAACAGCCAGCCACGTTTTCGCTGCTTTTAACGGTGATATGACGGAAAACCAGGTCATTTTTGACGCGGACAGGCAGGTTTACGGCAGGGATTTCGTTGCGATGTTGAGTCATCACGTTTTCTCTTTTGAAGTAAGGTTGAACGAAAGATATATCTTAGGACTATTTTCCGCAACCCTGAAAAACGTAAGGACACAGACATCAACCCCCGCACTTTTGTGCTCACGGTAGTTCATTCTGAGCCAGGCATTGCAAAGATTTCGTTAAGAAGCCCATTTTTATTTATCAATTTGTTGATAACAATTATCAGTATCATTATCATTCGCACCAAGCCGAAGTGGGTAAGGACGTTAAATAAACCCATATTTTATAAGGATAAGGGCTTTTTACGGAAGATTTGAAAGCAGATGACCAGCGCGTCTGATTTGTCGAAAGGCAGTAAATGCGAGCAGAACTTTTAAAAATAGTGCAGGGCTAAAAACAAATGTTCAAATCCTTTACACAGCAGGGTTTGGTGAAAAACGTCATTTTCATGGGGACGATTCTCACCACCACCTTTAACGTAACTGCAGCACAAGCGATTAAAGACACCACCGATCTGGCAGCCAGTAAAACGCCAGCTTCTGAAGCCATCAGGAAAAAACCGGTGGTACGTACTGCGCAGGATCTGGCGCAGAACAATGAAGAAGTGATGACGGTGACCGAAACGATGCCGGATAAAAAGCCGGGCTCGAAAACCACCATCACAGCAGCAGAAATGCAGCAAAAAGGTGGCAATAATTTCGGCACAATCATGCGTTATGAGCCGCTGATCACCGCCACCGGCTCCAGCGGCGGTTCCGGCAACGGCAAAAGCGGCTTCGACCGTAACGGTTATACCGGCTATAACATCCGGGGTCTGGAAAGCAACCGCGTCGGCATCGATGTCGATGGCATTCCCCAGCCAAGCGCCACCGGCCGCAGCTACGCAAGCCGCGCGGGTCTGGGCACGTCCGGTATTGGCCGTGATTACATCGATCCTTACATTTACGGCCAGGTGGATATCGAATCCGGCGCCACCTCCGCTGAACGTGCCAACACCTCTATCGGCGGTGCGGTTTCCTTCCTGCCAAAATCTGCCGATGATTATCTGCGTCCGGGCAAGGAAACCTATTTCGGTTACCAGTCTGATTATGATTCTTCCGACCGCTCCTGGCACAACGGCATCACCGCCGCCGCAGGTGACGAAACCCTGCGTGGTCTGATTGCCATCAGCCGCCGCGACGGTCAGGAAACCAGCAATAACAGCGGAACGCACGATGCGTATCCGGCAAACTGGCACTCCGACGCAGTCATGACATCCGTTATCTGGCAGCCAAATGACGAACATAAAGTCACCGGTACGCTCGATTATTACGAAAAAGTAAACCATACCCATTACGATGCGTGGAACAGCTCAGGCAGCGCTATTCTCGGCACCGCACAGCAGCAAAGTAATACCCGCCGCTGGGGCGCGACGCTGAAGGATGAATGGACGCCGTTCAACGATTACGTCGATGCTATTGTTTCGAAAGTGTATTACCAGTACACGCAGGCGCACGACAATACCTACATGCCGAACGCCAGTAAGCAGATGATGAACGTCTATTCCAACTATGACGTCAACACGTTCGGCGGCGAAACCAGCTGGCTGAAAACACTGGGGCGTCATGAGCTGAGCGCCGGTATCAACGGTCGTATGTCCAACACTGAACGTCCGTTCCGTGAAAGCCCGGATCAAAGCGTTTACACCACTATCATGCAGCCGGAAGCGAACAGCCGTTCTTATATTCTCGGCGGCTTCCTGCAGGACACCATGAAGTTTGACCTCGATGGCCATGATTTCTCCATCGTGCCTGCAGTACGTGTGGCGTATCAGAACACCAAAGCGAAAGATCTGTCTGACTTGTCCAACAGAACCGTTTCTGAGGGTCAGGTTTCTACCCTTTACGGCAAAGCCAATTCCGATACGCAGGTTCTCCCGTCCCTGGCGTTCACCTATGACATCACGCCTAAGCTGATGACTTACCTGCAATATCGTCGTGGTGCGCAATTCCCGGATGCCAGCCAGCTTTACGGTTCCTGGAACCTCGGTTCTTCTTATGCCGGTTCTCAGCAATACGCGCTGATCGGCAACACGGATTTGAAAACCGAGACCAGCAATAACTTCGAATGGGGTATGAAAGGTGAAGCGACTGAAGGTGTGACCTTCAAGACTTCCGTCTTCTACAACACTTACAAAAACTTTATTGCCAACACCCGTTACAGCCGTGCGGCCAACCCGGGCATGTTCACCAATGTGCCATCCAATATTTATACGATTTATCAGGCCGAAAACCGCGATGAAGCGTTTATCTATGGTGGTGATGTGAGTACCAAAATTAACTACGGTACCTGGTTCAGCAGCGTTGACGGTCTGAGCACCACCTTCGCACTGGGGTATGCCAAGGGTGAATCTAAATCCAGCTACGATGGCGACAAATATGTGGATCTCGACAGTGTGCCGCCAATGAAATTTGTCGCTGGCGTGGCGTGGGATGATCCATCCGGCGTGTACGGTACTGCGCTGACCGCGACGTTCGTCAAAGGCAAAAAAGCCGAAGCGACTAACCGTCAGAGCTACACCAACGCCGGTACGCCAATCACGGGTTCCACCACCGAATACATGAACGTACCGGGCTACGGTATGGTTGATGCAACGGCGTACTGGAAAGTCGCGAAGAACGTGAAACTCAGCGGTGGCGTTTACAACATCACCGACCGCAAATACTGGGATTACCTGAGCAGTCGTACTCTGACTGATACCACCAATCAGGATGAATACAACAAAGCGCTGGCCGTGATGCCTGGTCGCAGCTTCCAGCTGGGCGTTAATGTTGATTTCTAACATCAGACGTTAATACAGCCGTTTAATCACAACAGCGTCATGTGCAAACATGGCGCTTTTTTATTTCCTTGCTGTCCTCCCGCACGTTTACGTCAATGCCCGTCAGCCAGAATGAGCCTCAACCGTCACGTTTTAACTGAGATCCCCGCCTTCCCTGCTGAGCTGAACCCGCTGACCGGCGCTTAGCAGCAGGTGCTCAGGTCTGGTCGTGTACGCCACGCGGTCAGGTTTATCGTGTAAACTGAAAGCCAGAACCTGCAATGTCTGTAATCTGAGGAGTCATCAGAATGAATAAAGAACTCAACGAATTCGAACGTTTTGTTATTGAAAATAAAGGGACGGAGCGCCCTTATACCGGTGAATATAATGAGCACTTTTCACCGGGCCGTTATGTCTGCAAAAGATGTTCTGCGCCGCTGTATTCGTCAGAACATAAGTTTGAATCTCACTGCGGCTGGCCCGCTTTTGATGATGAAATTCCGGGTGCGGTTGAGCGCGTGCCTGATGCCGATGGCCGCAGAACCGAAATTGTCTGTGCCAACTGTAAGGCGCATCTGGGGCATGTCTTTGAGGGAGAATATTTAACCGAGAAGAATCTGCGTCACTGTGTGAACTCCGTTTCAATGGTCTTTGAAAGCGCAGACGAGCAAGGTAATTATCACCCGGCAGAATAGGAAGCTATCTCCACCGCCGGTTACAACCCGTCTTACAGGAACAAGAGGCGGCCTGAACTACAGAAGTGAATGGCCAGGCCCGATGTTTCTGTAAGCCCCGGAGCGATATCTTTCGACCATTCTTCTGCTTATCTACTCCTGTACACTGTGCTGCCAGTGACAGACAGATCCTGACCGGGCGGTACATCTTATGATTAAAAACCAAATCGTGGACTGTATTCAGGCGCATACCCTTCTGATTTTAAACACGCATAAAAATTGATTAATCCCGGCCTTGAGGTTGCGACAAAAACTTCTCCCCCAGGAAGGAAGAATATAGGTTTGTCATTAACATCAAATCCTGGACTAAATGGATTCCCCGTTTCATCGTTGTGCCAGATTAACTTACCCCCGGAATACCCCAGAACTTTTACTTCCCTGTTCAGGGCATCTGCGATCCTTTCACCAAAAAAGTGCATGTTTCCTTTGTTAACATCTTCTTTTTTATTACAAAAACTCTTTGGTGAAAGAAAATCAAGGTTAAATTTCCCTCTCATAAGTATTGGAGGGGAAGTCAGCGGCCTGATATTGTAACTTTGATTAACCCTCGGGATAATCGCGAAGAGATCATAGTCTGCTGTTATCGGCTGTATGTTACTTGCAGTAGCCCCAAATTCAGGAGGGTTTGTCATCACTTTAACAGGATTATTTTTTTCATCAAAAACGCCACCGGCATCATTAATAAAGAAATCGTATGTTCCATTAGGATAATTTGCTGAATATCGCCCCTGGCTACAACGTGTCATTTTTTTACTTTCTATTAATTCTTTAATCCTTGCGTTGTTAATAATTAAGTTTACTGCTTTAGCCCCTTTCACTTTTGATTCATTAATGTAATTGCGATGCTTTTGTTCTAAATGAAGCGGGCTTTTTGAATATTTTATATCTTCAGTAATGAAACCCGCCGTGGGGCCGGCCGGGCTGGACTTCGCCTTGACATGAAAATTTTTTGAAGGAAATCCGTCGTTAAGCAGTGCAAAACTCAGCGCGTTTGGTGATCTCACTCCTATAACTATTTTGTATCGATTGGCTACCGTCTTAAAGGCTGACCCGTATAATAAATTTGTGTGTGAATTTGTGTGTGATAGTTTTCGATTTAACATGGCATTAACTCTTTATTAAGATATTGATGTTTTTATTAAAAAATTCATCTGAATTTGATAAGGATTTTTATTTACTCGCCGCGAAGTTATGAATAAAACGCGAATGAATGGCTCCGCTTAATTTTAACAGGACTCTGACAGCGAAGGACTTTTTCATAAAATGGTGCATTTTTAATAAATCAGTCATCATGAAACGTTTCCCGCCCAATGACTGAATGACTCTTTTAATTATTATCGACCTCAGCAGAAAGGGGGTCAAGAATATAATCCTTTTTCCATCGACACTTCGCCCGGTGGCAGAATCAATGTTAATCCCTATATATTTATACGGTGAATACTTCACGTTACCCGGCAACGTCCGCTGACAGGAAAACGCGCAGTAAATTCGCGCCGGCCGTTATCCGCAGCAACCCTTCTGCGTTCTGCGATAAAGCTATCAGTAGCGGCGCTACGACACACTTTCATTGTCCATTGAGCCTCCCTCGCGGTAACCTATTGAAACCGCTCTGTTTACTGATTTATTTTCAGCAAGGCAGGAAGGGTTAGAATAAAGCCCCTATTTTTTAAGGTGAATAATTATTTTTTGGTGTAATCGTCATTCTCTTACTAACATTAAGGCAGCTAATGTAATCGTGCGATCATCCGCTGATATTAGCCACGGCAGGCAGTGATTATGATGGTATTAACCGCCATCTGACCATCAAAAGTATGGCGATACATGGAGATATCAAAATGACAGAACATCAACAACCTACCACTGAAATTTATAATGAAACGTTGATTGAGCCAGTTAACAGAGTGCCGCTTAAACGTATTTCATGGAGTGCTATTTTTGCCGGCGTCATTATTTCAATGGTGGTTTATTTGTTACTGGCAATATTAGGGACAGCCATCGGAGCCAGTACCATTGATCCGCTGAAAGAGCAAAACCCACTCGATGGATTAGGGAAGGGAGCGGCCATCTGGACAGGCATCAGCATGTTGATTTCCATTGCGGCCGGGGCCTATGCCAGCGGGCGACTGGCTCAGCGTGAAGGTGCTCTGCATGGCGTATTAATGTTTGGGGTGAACACCTTAATTTGCACCTGGTTCCTGATTGTGGTCGTCAACAATGCGGTCAGCGGTGCAGCCAGTGTTGTGGGATCCGGACTACAAACGTTAGGCAGTGGAATATCTGCCGCCGCGCCACCGGTTACTCAAATGGTTAAAGACAAGTTGGGAGAAAATAATATTAATCTCGACAGTCTGCAGAATGAACTTGAAACCACTCTGCGCCAGACCGGCAAACCAGAACTACAACCTGAGAATCTGCAAAATAAAGCCGAGAATGAGGCTGATAATGCACAAAATCAGGCAGCTGATACCGCCAACCATCCGCAAACAGCCGATACGGATATCACTAATTTTATTAAAGGTTTAATTAGTCGTAATGCTGATACATTCCAGGCAGCTGACCGTGACGCGTTGAAAAATATCATCAAGGCCCGTACCGGAAAAAGCGATCAGGAAGTCGATCAGATTGTCAGCCAGGCTGAAAAAACCTATCAGCAGGCCCGTGCGAAATATGAAGAACTGAAACAACAAGCTGAGCAGAAAGCCCGCGAAGCCGCTGAAAAAGCAGCTGCTGCAACGGCGAAAGCCAGCTGGTTTACCTTTGTGATGTTAGTGATTGAAGCCATTCTGGCGGGCTTTATGGGCATGCTGGGGCGCCGTACTCAACCCCGTGCTGTTTATACCCATCAGCGCCCGTTGTAATGACAGCCTCATAAATGTCCTGATGTAAAACACGGGAGGAGATAGCGATATCTCCTCCTTTTTTATTCAGTCCCGGAAGCTGCTTAACCTGCCCTTTTTCCTCCCATGCTCCTTCTCGTTTTGTTTTCGCTGACCCGCTCGCCTCACTCAACAAAGAGATGCTCTTCAAGAAAAATGATACTTTGATCACACTCCAAAAATGTTAACGTTAACATTCGTGATTAACATCATAATTCTGGCTTTATGAATCTTTGAAAACTGAGATGTTAACGTTAACAATATGACTCCTTGTGACGATTCAAACCCGGACATGCCATGAAAAACAGTCAACGAAGTCATTACGCATTGCTGAGTGGTTTACTTTTTTCCTTTTTCTACACCTGGTCTTCCGCCTTTTCGCTTATCTCACTGTGGCTGAGCCAAAAGGTCGGGCTGAAAGGCACTGAAACAGGCTTGTTTTTTTCCGCCGTCGCGTTGACCGCGCTTTGTGCACAGCCTCTGTACGGTTTCATTCAGGACAAACTGGGGTTGCGTAAAAACCTGCTCTGGTTTCTGGGGTTTCTGTTACTCATCAGCGGGCCGTTCTTTATTTTCGTTTTTGCGCCGCTGCTGAAGATTAGTATTTTGTCAGGCGCTGTGGCGGGCGGTTTGTATGTCGGTGCGACTTTTTTTGCCGGGATCGGTGCGTTGGAGTCTTACACCGAGCGCGTCAGTCGTATTCTTGGATTTGAGTTCGGTAAAGCCAGAATGTGGGGTTCACTGGGCTGGGCGGTCGCAACCTTCTTTGCCGGGATGCTGTTTAATATCAATCCCAACCTTAACTTCTGGATGGCTTCCTGTTCGGCTGCCATTTTTCTGCTGCTGCTGTGGCAACTTCGTGAGGTGAAAACGGATGCCCTGAGCCAGCTCGAATACGGCAAGTCCAGCACCCTGACGCTCAGCGATGCCATGACCCTGTTTCGCCTCCCGCGATTCTGGGCGCTGATTGTTTTTGTTACCGGCGTCAGCGTTTACAACGTCTACGACCAGCAATTTCCGGTGTATTTCGCGTCACTGTTTTCTGATGTCCGCCACGGCAACGAGATGTACGGTTTCCTTAACTCTTTCCAGGTGTTTCTGGAAGCGGGCGGCATGTTCCTCGCCCCTTTTGTCGTCAACAAAATCGGGGCGAAAAACGGATTGCTGCTGAGTGGAACGATTATGGCACTGCGCGTTTTTGGTTCCGGCCTCGCAGCCGATGCGGTCACCATTTCCTGCATGAAATTGCTGCACGCTGTTGAGCTGCCCATCCTGCTGATTGCGATGTTTAAATATATTACCACCCGCTTTGACCCGCGCCTTTCCGCCACACTTTATCTGGTGGGATTCCAGTTCATTACGCAAGTCTGCGCCAGTGTGTTATCGCCGCTGGCCGGTCACGGCTACGACCTGCTGGGCTTTGCTGACACCTACATGATCATGGGGACACTGGTACTGGTCCTCACCCTCCTTTCCGTTTTCCTGCTGACCGGCGAAAAAAGCCAGGCTCCGCCTTCCCCGACAGCAAAACATTTGCTTCTGAATAAAAGTGAGATGGTATGAAGACAAAACTTGAACGCGCACAACAGGCGTTAAATCAGGCAGAACCTCTGCGTGGCAACGCCTTTTATCCCAACTTTCACCTCGCCCCTCCGGCGGGCTGGATGAATGATCCGAATGGCCTGATTTATCATCAGGGGGTATATCACGCGTTTTATCAGCACCACCCGTTCAGTGAAAACTGGGGACCGATGCACTGGGGTCACGCCATCAGCAAGGATATGGTGAGATGGCAGCATCAGCCGGTGGCGCTGGCACCGGGAGAAGAATTCGACCGCGACGGTTGCTTCTCCGGCAGTGCCGTTCATGACAACGGCACGCTGAGCCTGATATACACCGGCCACGTCTGGCTCAATGGTGAAGGAAATGACAGCGCCATCCGTGAAGTACAATGTCTTGCAACCAGTCAGGACGGTCTTCATTTTACCAAACAGGGCGTGGTGCTGACGCCGCCGGAAAATATCATGCACTTTCGCGATCCGAAAGTGTGGCAGGAAGACGGTCACTGGTGGATGGTCGTCGGTGCCCGTGACGCCAGCGATTGTGGACAGGTACTGCTTTATAAAGGCACCAGCTTGCGCGACTGGACGTTTGATCGCGTCCTCGCCAAAGCGGACGCCGCTAGCGGTTACATGTGGGAATGCCCGGATTTCTTCCCGCTGGGCGACGAAAATATTCTGATGTGCTCGCCGCAAGGGATCCGCACGCAGGGCCATGATTATCAGAACTTATTCCAGAGCGGTTATCTGCGCGGGCACTGGCAGCCGGGTCACCACTTTGAGATTACGCAAGGCTTTATGGAACTCGACCACGGGCACGATTTCTATGCGCCGCAGTCATTCACTGCGGCCGACGGACGCCGGATCATTATCGCCTGGATGGATATGTGGGAATCGGTAATGCCGTCCAAAGAAGAAGGCTGGGCGGGCTGCCTTACCCTGCCCCGCGAGCTGACGTTACGTGACGGAAAACTCCTCATGGTGCCGGTGGAAGAAGTCTGCACACTTCGCCGGGAACATCGCCCGCTGACGCCCTGCGTGCTGAAAGGCCACGTGCAGCAACTTTCTGAAAATGCGCAGGCGACTGAAATTATCCTGCAATGGGATCTCAGTCATTCCGACGCCGAACGCTTTGGCATCATGCTCGGCGACGGTCTTTCCGTATTCGTGGACAAACAGGCGCAAAGACTCTTTCTGAGCCGGGATTATTCCGCATACGGAATTCAGGACAGCCGCAGTGTCGTGCTGCCGGAAGGCAATCTTCTGGAGTTGCGTGTCTATATCGACCGCTCATCGGTGGAAGTTTTTGTTAATCAGGGGGAGAAAACGCTCAGCAGCAGAATTTATCCGCAGCCGGACAAGCGCGCCCTTTCTCTCTTTGCAGAAAAAGGACAGGCCATGTTAAGTCAGGGAGATAGCTGGACACTGAGCACCGAATAACGTCACAAAGAAGCACGCTCAAGCAGCGGGGAGGAAATCTGTATCACTCCGCTGTTCGGCCGCTGTTCGATCAGATGCAATACCGCTTCACGGCCTATCTCGCGGTGCGGCAACTGCACCGTGGTCAGCGGCGGCTGGAACAGATCACCGATACCGACCATGTTGTCATAACCCAGAACCGCCACCTGCTGCGGGATGGCGATGCCTTTCGCCAGCAATACCTGATAGGCCAGAAACGCAATACGATCGTTGCCGCACACCAGCACGTCAAAATCCGGCTTATCCTGCGGGGTAAACTCATTCAGCAGAGCCACCACATCGCGATAATGCTCATCACCTGACGCCATATGGAACTGGCGCAGTTGTTGTGCAGGCAATCCGGCTTCCTGCCAGGCCGCTTCCGCGCCTGCCCTTCGGCAAATCCCGGCAGGTATGGAATCGGGTAAATAAAAGCATAGCGGACGCTGGTAACCTTTCTTGATCAGGGCTTTCATCGCCTGATACTGCCCTGCAAAATCATCAGGAATGTAACCCGGCAGCGCGTGTTCGCGGCTCAGGCAGTTTGCCAGCACCAGGTTTTTATCCAGCAGACGTTCCGGGATTTCTACTTCACGCAACCCCATGGTCGTAAAGATAATACCGTCCGGGCGCTGAGAAAGCAGCTGACTGACCGCCCGCTTACTGTCTTCCTGCGACGTGATATTGACCAGAAAACTGCTCCAGCCAAATTCACGCGCCGTCAGTTCAATCGAGAGAAGGAGTTCAACGGAAAATGGCGTGGTGGCGGTATCAAGCGCCAGCACACCCAGAGTCGAGACTTTGCTACTGCGGCCACGCATTTTGCGCGCGGAGAAATCGGGCACATAATTCAGGGCACTGATCGCCTGCTGGACACGCGCCAGTGTCTCGGGCTTTAGCCGCTGCGGTTCGTTAATGGCGCGGGACACTGTCATCAGTGAAACCGCGGCCAGTTGTGCTACTTCTTTCAGCGAAGCCATAACTCTCCGGTCCGGCAAAATTGACTCCCCTGATCCTACACAAAAAAACGGACACAGAGTAAATCTATTCGGATCAGTTCTGGGAGGAAAACGCCTCTAAGGTCGCGCTGTCGGGTAATGCGGTCATTGCGCCACGGGCTGTGGTGGCAAGAGCCCCGCACGCCAGCGCCTGATGAACGATTTGCTGCCAGACGTTGTCCGAGGTCAGCGGCCAGTGCTGCGCCAGCCCGGCCAGCAGTCCGGCGACAAAGGCATCCCCCGCACCGGTAGTATCCACCGCCCGCACTTCGGGTGCCGGATAGTGGTTAAGGGTGGCATTCTTCTTGCGGTAGACTGACACACCATTTTTACCCTGCGTGACCAGCAACAGTTCGGGATTATAGCGTTCGCACAGGCGCAGCATTCCCTCTGACAGCAATGTTTCTCCGGTCAGAAACGCCAGCTCGTCCTCCGATATCTTAATCACATCCGCCAGCGACAAGGCGCGGACAAGGTTGTCACGCAGCTGTTCCTCATCCGGCCACAAGTCATGCCGGATATTGGGATCAAAACAGACATAACCGCGTGCCGCTTTCATCTTCGCCATTGCCAGAAAGGCGGAAGACCGTGATGGTTCTGCGGATAAGGCAATCGAACACAAGTGTAAAAACTGTCCTGCGCTAAACGCCGGAATGTCGGTGGCCTGAAGAAATAAATCCGCCCCCGGACGCACCATAAACGTGAAAGAACGTTCGCCGTCGGCATCGTTTTCCACCACCACGGTGGAGGTACGGTGATGCGGATCAGGGATCATACAGTCGGTATTGACTCTCTCATCGCCGAGCGTTTTCACCAGAAACTTCCCGAACGGATCATCACCTACACGCCCGATAAAAGCACTGTTTCCTCCGAGACGGCGGACGCCCACGGCAACATTTGCGGGTGCACCGCCCGGGCATTTTAATAAGCGACCATCCGGCTCAGGGATCAAATCCACCACCGCATCGCCCAGTACCCAAATTCTGTTATTCATCGTCATTCCCTTAGTTACATTCCTGATTAATTTGCCTGTCGATAAAATAGAAGAACCGGTTTAGCTTCACAAGCACAAATGAATTATTAAGATTAAGTGCAGATTTGCCAGCAAGATCACAATTACACCAACAGATAAAGGAACTCCGTTGCATAAAGGGAGGGTGAATGTCTATTGTGCTCAGGAAAACCAGTTTAGCAATTTAGCAAAATGGTTTTCCCATAATAATTAAACTTCCTCTGAAGGGATAAAAATGATGATGAAACCTCGCTATCTTGCTGTTGCTATTGGACTTATTCTTTCTTCTGCGGCTCAGGGGGCCGATCTTTCTTCCAGTGCTATTGAAGCCCGCTTTGCGGCGATGGAAAAACGACTACAACTCGCCGAAAGCCGAGCCGCTAAGGCCGAAGACCGTGCTACGCGGGCAGAACAGCAGGTTAAACAACTCGAGACACGCACCGCCAGTAACGAACAGCAAACGCGTCAGGTGGCGAAGACGGCTGAAACCACCCGGCAGCAAACTGCCGATGTGGCTAAACGCACCGAAACGTTAGCCAGTAATGCCAAAAGCAACAGCAGTGATAACAGCGGGTTTAAATTCAGTGGTTATGCCCGTTCCGGCGTGATCATGAATGATTCTGGCACCTCAACGGAAAGTGGCCCGTACGTCACCCCGGCCGGACAAACAGGCGGTGCAGTCGGGCGTCTGGGTAACGAAAATAACACCTACGTCGAACTGAATCTGGAGCACAACCAGACGATGGCCAGCGGTGCGACCTCCCGCTACAAAGTCATGCTGGCTGATGGTCAGCGCAGCTACAACGACTGGACCGGCGCGACCAGCGACTTAAATATCCGTCAGGCGTTTGTCGAACTGGGGTCGCTGCCGACATTCACCGGTCCGTGGAAAGATTCCACGCTGTGGGCGGGTAAACGTTTTGACCGCGATAACTTCGACATTCACTGGCTGGATTCCGACATCATCTTCCTGGCGGGTACCGGCGGCGGGATCTACGACGTCAAATGGGGCGATAACCTGAAAAGTAACTTCTCGCTTTACGGAAGAAACTTTGACGATCTGAAAGACGACAATAACGACGACACCCGCATCGAAAACTACATTGTCACGGCCAACAACTATGCCGGTCCATTCCAGTGGATGCTGAGCGGCCTGCGTGCCAAAAATAATCAGGATCGTGAAAATACCGGCAACCGGGGGACCAGCACCGCGGCGGACACCGGCTTCCACACGATGCTGGCGTATCACGGTGACAGTTTCTACGGCCTGCGTGAAGGGACATCGAAAACAGCCTTGCTTTACGGACACGGACTGGGAGCGGAAGTGAAAGCGCTGGGCTCTGACGGACGACTGACTGACGATGCCGGAACGCTGCGTCTGGCAACGTATGGCATCACGCCCATCAGCAAAAACTGGAGTATCGCCCCGGCAGTGCTGGCGCAGCAGAGCAAAGACCGTTATGTCTCTGGCGATAATTACAAATGGCTGACCTTTAACACCCGTCTGATCCAGCAAATTACCGAGAACTTCGAACTGGCATATGAAGGCAGTTATCAGTATATGGATCTCAATCCACAGGGTTACAGCGATTACAACAAAGTGAAAGGCGGTTTCTACAAACTGACCTTCGCTCCGACCTTCAAGGTAGGCGATATCAGCGACATGCTGAGTCGTCCGGAAATCCGCTTCTTCGCCACGTATATGGACTGGAGCAAAGAGCTCGACAGTTATTCCTCCGCAGATTCATTTGGTACCGACGGATTCACGGCGGGCGGGCAATGGAACTTTGGTATCCAGATGGAAACCTGGTTCTAAACGGCAGGGTCTGATTTAAAAAAAGCGCCCGGCCTGACCGGGCGTTAATGATAATGAAAATTAAGGGATTCTATGAATATCAATGCGATTGCGACTGAATTGCTTCCGTTGTTGGGCGGCAAGGACAATATTGCCAGCGCGGCACACTGTGCCACCCGGCTGCGTCTGGTGCTGGCGGACGACAGCCTGATCAACAAAAGTGCTATCGAACAGGTCGAAGGCGTTAAAGGCTGTTTCAGCAATGCCGGACAGATTCAGATCATTTTTGGTACGGGGCTGGTGAACAAGGTCTACGCCGAATTTATTAAAGTAGCCGGTATCAGCGAATCCAGTAAATCTGAAGCCGCTGATATTGCGGCGCAAAAGCTGAATCCGTTTCAGCGCATCGCCCGCGTGCTGTCGAATATTTTCGTGCCGATCATTCCGGCGATTGTCGCATCCGGCCTGCTGATGGGGCTGCTCGGCATGGTGAAAACCTACGGCTGGGCCAACCCGGAGAGCGCGATTTTTATCATGCTCGATATGTTCAGCTCAGCGGCGTTTATCATTCTGCCAATTCTGATTGGTTTTACCGCCGCGCGGGAATTTGGCGGCAACCCGTTCCTCGGCGCTACGCTGGGCGGCATTCTGACCCATCCGGCGCTGACTAACGCCTGGGGCGTCGCCAGCGGTTTCCATACCATGAATTTCTTTGGTATTGAGATTGCGATGATCGGCTATCAGGGCACGGTTTTCCCGGTGCTGCTGGCGGTGTGGTTCATGAGTTTTATCGAAAAACGCCTGCGCAAAATCATTCCGGATGCACTGGATCTGATCCTGACGCCTTTCCTGACAGTGATCATTTCCGGCTTTATCGCTTTCCTGATTATCGGCCCGGCGGGTCGTGCGCTGGGTGACGGCATCTCCTTTATTCTCAGTACATTGATTACTCATGCAGGCTGGTTCGCGGGGCTGATATTTGGCGGGCTGTATTCGGTCATCGTCATCACCGGTATTCACCACAGCTTCCATGCTATCGAAGCCGGTTTGCTGGGTAATCCAAATATCGGCGTGAATTTCCTGCTGCCGATCTGGTCGATGGCTAACGTTGCGCAGGGCGGTGCCTGTCTGGCGGTTTACTTCAAAACGCGTGATGCGAAAATTAAAGCCATCGCAGTGCCTTCGGCGTTTTCCGCCATGCTGGGTATTACGGAGGCAGCAATCTTCGGGATCAACCTGCGCTTTATGAAGCCTTTTCTGGCGGCGCTGGCGGGCGGTGCGCTCGGCGGTGCCTGGGTGGTGGCGATGCACGTCAATATGACGGCAGTCGGTCTGACCGGCATACCGGGGCTGGCTATCGTGCAGGCCAGCTCTATTCTCAGCTACCTGATCGGGTTAGTGATTGCCTTCGGCAGCGCATTCCTGCTGTCATTGCTGCTGAAATACAACACGGAGAGTGAGAAATGACGGAAACCAGTTTGCTGAGAAAAGCGCTGCGCAGCGTGGTGGCCGGTCAGGTTAAAGCAGCGGCAGATCCTTATCGTCCCGGCTGGCATCTCGCGCCACCGGTCGGGCTGCTGAATGACCCGAACGGATTTATTCAGCATAACGGTCGTTTCCATTTGTTCTATCAATGGAACCCGCTGGCCTGTGCGCACGGTGCTAAATTCTGGGGTCACTGGAGCTCGGCCGATTTATTGCACTGGCAGCATGAACCGCTGGCGCTGGTGCCGTCAGAAGAATACGAAACTCACGGCTGTTATTCCGGCTCAGCCGTGACCGATAACGGCCAGCTGACGCTGATTTATACCGGTAACGTGAAGTATCCCGATGGCAGCCGTACCGCATTTCAGTGTCTGGCGCGCGAAAATGCAGACGGCGAATTTGATAAAACCGGGCCGGTCTTTAATCTGCCGAAAGGCTATACCGGACATGTGCGTGATCCGAAAGTCTGGCGCCATGAAAACCACTGGTACATGGTGCTGGGCGCTCAGGATCTCAGTCTCAAAGGCAAAGTGTTATTGCTGCGATCTGACGATTTATCAGCCTGGGATTTTCTGGGCGAAATTGCCGGTTCAGGTTTACACGGGCTGGGCGAATTCGGCTACATGTGGGAATGTCCGGATTTATTCCGGCTGGCAGATAACGACATTCTGATTTGCTGTCCGCAAGGTTTAGCGGCGGAATCTGACCGTTATCTGAATACGTTCCAGTCGGGTTATTTTGTCGGGCAACTGGATTACGACAATGCGACCCTTAAGCACGGCGAATTCACTGAGCTGGATCTGGGGTTCGAATTTTATGCGCCGCAGACCACGCAAACGGATGACGGGCGACGCCTGCTGATTGGATGGATGGGGATCCCGGACGGGGATGAGTTTTACCAGCCAACGATACAAAACGGCTGGCTGCATACGATGACCTGCCCGCGCGAAGTGACGCTGGTGGCGGGTAAAATCATGCAAAAACCGGCGCGCGAGCTGCAACAACTCCGTCGTGATGAGCAGGCATGGCAGGGGATTGCCGACGATTGCCCTCCTCTGAACATCACAAAAGCTGAAACAGAGATCGTCACTGAACATGCTTTTAGCGCCAGTTTAGGTGGCGATATGACACTCAGCTTTAACGGACAATGGCTGCGTTTAACGCGAAATAACCGGCGTACAGGCTTGCCTGAACATCGGATCTGGCGCGGTCAGTTGCATAAGCTGACGGTGTTAAGCGATGCGTCGAGCCTTGAGATATTCATTAATGGCGGAGAAGCGGTGATGTCCTCACGCTATTTCCCTGTTTTACCGGCACAATTGAACTTGCGGGGGTCACATCAGATTACGCTGCGCCACTGGTCGTTGGCGGAATGCGTGATAGAATAAATGTCTTTCCGGACAACAGAATATGGCGCAGTGAAAAAGACCAAACGCATCACTATCAGTGGCATAGCCGAACTGGCTGGCGTCTCAAAATCGACTGCCAGCCAGGTACTCAACGGACACAGCAAGAAGTTTCGAATCTCCGATCCCACCCGGGATCGGGTACTCGCCGTGGCGGCTGAACATCATTATCAGCCCAGCATTCACGCGCGTTCGCTCAATGTGACCCGCAGTTTCACACTTGGGCTGGTGGTCCCGGAAATGACCAACTATGGTTTTGCTGCCTGCTCTAACGAACTTGAAACGCTGTGTCGCGAAAACGGCATGCAGCTGCTGATCGCCTGTACGGATGAAAATACCAGTCAGGAAACCATGGTGGTCAATAATCTCATTCAGCGTCAGGTCGACGGACTGATTGTGGCGTCCAGTATGCTCAGTGATGCGGAATACGTGAAAATCAGCCAGCAATTGCCCGTCGTCTTATTCGACCGTCATATGCAGGACACGCAGTTGCCGATTGTGGTCTGTGAAGCCATCGAATCCTCGGCAGAACTGGTTTCGCGAGTTGCAGAAACCCAGCGTGAGGAATTTTATTTTCTCGGCGGTCAGCCACGAATTTCCCCAACCCGTGACCGCCTCGCGGGCTATCAGCTTGGCCTGCAACGGGCGGGTGTCACTTTGAATCCGGACTGGATTGTGTACGGCAATTACCACCCTAGCTCCGGCTACGAAATGTTTGCGCAACTTTGCGCCCGTCTCGGACGTCCGCCCAAAGCGCTTTTCGTGGCTTCCTGCGGCCTGATGGAAGGCGTTCTGCGCTATATGAGCCAGCATCAGCTGCTCGAGAGCGATATTCATCTGTGCAGTTTTGACGACCACTATCTGTACGATTCCCTGTCCGTGAAAATTGACACGGTCGCGCAGGATTGCGGGGAACTGGCTATGCACTGCTTCAGCATGATCAGTGACCTGATGAATGAACAACCCATCGCACAAACCCAATGCTTCCTGACCCCTAAATTGCACTGGCGTTCCCGGCACTTCTCGCAGATCAAATAAATAGTAAATACTCTCGCAACAAGATGATGTGATAATTCATTTCGCATCATCTGATTTATTCCGCCTGCGTTGTCCCATACAGACTTCAATGCAGTCATGGTGAGTTAATCATTTTGCGTCTGAATCGCAAATATCTGACTGATTTACACACTTATAATTAACATCAGCGCATATAAATTAATAATCAAGATTATTTAAATTACCCCCGCTGTGACGGATTTCAAAATACATAAAGGTGCCTTCCTGTATATTTATACGGTGAATGCTTTCAATTACCAGTGCAGGTAATCATAATGAATAACAAATATAAATTGCATGAATTTCTTGATGTAAAAAGACTTCAAACCCTCCAGGATAATTTTAGTAAATCGATGATGATTGCCTTAGTGGTGGTCGATCAGGATGGTGTGCCCGTCACGCAGGCCAGCGGTTTTTCAGATTTCTGCGCCCGTTCACGGCTTAACGAAACATTGGCAACACATTGCTACGAAAGTGATAACGCCGGTGGACGTGCCGCTATGGAGGCCGGAAAACCAGTGGTGTACCGCTGTTACTGCGGCTTTGTTGAGTTCGCTGTGCCAATCATGATTAACGATCATTATCTGGGTGCGTTTATTTCCGGCCAGGTAAAAGTCGAGGAAGAGAAAGAGCGCACCATCCCCTTTATTCTCAATAACAACGAATTGTGGAAAGAAAATGAATGGCTGATCGACTTACATCATGATGCTAAACGCATGCCTTACGATCGTTTCGAATCGACCGCCTCCACATTATTACATGTCTCGTCATATCTGGTAGAACAGGCACATACCAACAATATTCAGCGGGAACTGCACCGCAAAGATCTCGAACTCACCGATGAGTTGCGTAAAAGAGTGGAAATAGAACGTTCATTGCACGAAGCGGAATTCAAAGCCCTGTCTTATCAGATTAACCCGCACTTTCTATTTAACGTATTAAATACCATTGGCCGTCTGGCATATCTGGAAGATGCACAGCGCACAGAAACCATGGTGCATGACTTCTCCGACATGATGCGCTATTTGCTGCGCAAAAATAATCATGGTCTGATTACGCTAAGTCATGAAATTAATTATGTCACCTGCTACATGTCCATTCAGAAAGTCCGCATGAATGACCGTTTTGATTATGAGTGTGATATTCCGGAAAAATACTTCGATGTTGTCTGCCCGTTTTTGATTTTGCAGCCGCTGGTCGAGAACTTTTTCAATTACGTGGTTGAGCCACGCGACACTCCCAGCCTGTTGCAGATCAGTGCCACAGACGACGGGCACGATGTCATTTTGGAGGTGACCGACAACGGCGACGGCATTTCACAGGCGGATATTGCCAATATTCTGTCCGGTGACGAGAAACGTCAGAAAGGCGGTATCGGCATTAATAATATAAAAAACCGGCTTCAGCTATTATTTGGTGAAAGCTACGGTCTGGCGATTTCCAGCGCGCACCGGCCAAGAATGGGCACCACTATCACCCTGAAATTTCCCATGCTGCAAGCCTGAAATCTGGAGATATGAGTATGTACAATATTGTGATTGTCGAAGACGAACTCATTGAATCTGAATCTTTGCGACGCATTGTGTCTCAGTACGTCGATAATTCTGTGGTGCATGAAGCCAATACCGGCAAAAAAGCCATCCAGCTGATCGACCAGCTCGATCAAATCGACATGATGTTGGTCGATATTAATATTCCGCTGCCTAATGGCAATCAGGTGATTGAATATCTGCGCACCAAAAGCGCCAGCACCAAAGTGATTGTCACTACCGCTAATGACGATTTCGATATTGTGCGCAGCATGCTGAACCTGAAAGTGGATGATTATCTGCTGAAACCGGTGAAAAAAAGTACCCTTACCGATGCCATCAGCAAAACCCTCGCGGTGAGTGACGTGGATATTGCGGCGTCACGGGCACTTAAACAATCTATCGGCGCGATGATCGAACAATGCGATTATTATCAGTGGCACCAGTTTCTGTTAAATGCGCTCGATGACGCATGCGCCAGTACACCTTCCGGCATCAGTCAGCGCAAATTACTGACGGATATACTCGAATTACTGCATCAGCATCTTTCTTCACTGGGAGATAAAGGACTGCCCGCCGGGAAGAAAGTAACGGCAATGATCCAGGAAATCAGCCAGTCTGGCATTACGCCTGGAGCCTATTTCCGCATCATGACCAGCCTGCTTAGCATCGGCGAAGACGTTTTCGACCATGCACTAAAACACTTTGCCGGCACCATGAATTTTATCGATCGCGCCAGATTCCACATTGAGAGAAACATTCTTAATAATCTGACGCTCGACGACATTGCCGCTCGCTCCTTCGTCAGCTCCTGCTATCTGAGCAGGGCGTTTAAGAAAATGACCGGTGCCGGTTTTTCAAATTACATCGCTGCCCGCAAGTTAAGCGTTGCCAAATCACTTTTGCAGTTCAGTGATCTCAGAATCAACACCATCGCGCTGGAATTGTCATACCAGGACGCCAACTATTTTTGCCGTATATTTAAAAAAGAGACCGGCATGTCACCGTCAGATTTCCGTAAAATCGTCGCACCGGAACCCGTCAGTTCACAGGCGGGCTAATTTTGTGCGACCGTACGCCGTGAGGGCAAAAAAGTCCTCCCTGCCCGCAAGATAATGTACGTTGCTTTCAGCTGCCACCCCCTACCATGGGGGAACCTTTGAACAACGTGGGGCAACTTTGGAAGACTCTCTTTTTACCTCTGAATCGGTTGCCGCCGGGCACCCGGATAAAATGGCTGACCAGATAGCCGATGCCATTCTGGACGCCTGTCTGTTACAGGATCCGCAAGCCAGAGTGGCCTGTGAATGCCTGGTCAAAACAGGGGTAGCCATTGTGGCGGGGGAAATCAGCTCAACTGCTCATGTTGATATCGAATCAGTAATCCGCCACACCATTAAAGAAATTGGCTACAACCATTCCAGTCTGGGTTTCGACGGCGCGACCTGCGCCGTACTGAATATGCTGGGTAAACAATCTGCCGATATCGCGCAAGGTATTGGCGGTGCAACCCCTGATTCACTGGGCGCGGGCGATCAGGGCATCACTTTCGGTTATGCCTGCAATGAAACGGCAGAATATATGCCTGCGACGCTGGTGTATGCACACCGTCTGATGGTGCGTCAGGCGGCGTTACGCCAGTCGGGGCGCCTGCCCTTCCTGCGCCCCGACGCCAAAAGTCAGGTTACGTTACGCTATCGCCAGTATCAGGTGGTATCCGCCGATACGCTGGTGATTTCCACGCAGCATTGCCCGGAAATTTCTCTTACGCACCTTCGCCAAGCGGTACTTGAGGAGATCATCAAACCGGTTATTCCCGCCCGCTGGCTAACGCCTCAAACCCGTATCTTGATCAACCCCGCCGGACAATTTGTCACTGGCGGTCCGGCAGCAGATTGTGGCCTGACCGGCAGGAAAATCATCGTAGATACTTACGGCGGCGTAGCCCGTCATGGCGGTGGTGCCTTCTCGGGTAAAGATCCTTCGAAAGTCGATCGCTCGGCCGCTTATGCCGCGCGCTATGTGGCAAAAAATATCGTCGCGGCAGGGCTGGCTGAGCGCTGCGAAGTCCAGTTCGCCTGGGCCATCGGCCTGCCCCGCCCGGTCGCCATCCGTATCGACACTTTTGGCAGCAGCCCGCTTACGGAGCCACAACTGGTTCAGCGGGTGAACCGACATTTTGACCTCAGCGTCAGCGGCATCATCGCGACACTGGATTTGCTTGTCCCGCGTTACCGTCAGACCGCCTGCTACGGCCATTTTGGTCGCGACATTTTCCCCTGGGAAAAAACCGATAAAGCACAGGCACTGCGCGATAACGCCTGAAACAGTGCGCGACGCACTTCACCTTGAATCTGTTAACAGGAGCGACTTATGCCCGGACAAAGTTTGGGATTAATTGAAACCGTCGGTCTGGCCGCGGCAATAGAAGCCGCGGATGCCGCGATAAAATCCGCGCACGTCACGCTTATCGGTTATGAACTGACCAAAGGTGGCGGTATGGTCACCGTCAAATTTGAAGGCGAGATCGGCGCCATTAACGCGGGCGTCGCAGCGGGTGTGATGGCGGCCAGCAAAGTGGGCACCGTTTATGCGCACAAAGTGATTGCCCGTACGGCGCAACACATTGAATGTATGATTTATTCTGCAGATACCCTCGGCATAACCGCTGCCGGGCCTCAAGCTGAACCCGTACCGTTTGAAAACCCACTCACTATTCCGGTGCGTAATGTGGAAGAACTGAATGTGGAAGAAACGCCGGATCAATCCACTTGTATGGATTTTTCAGAAGAGGCACCGAAGAAGGAACAATCAACGGTCACTGTAAACAACAGCCAAAAGCCTCGTGGCGCTGGCCGTAGAAAATAAACGTAAAAAAATAAACGTGATTTGCAGATAAAAAAACGGCGATGCATCAGCACCGCCTTTTTTATGGGCTGGTTTTTATGGGCTAAATGAAATCTAAGGTTTGGCAACTTCCGCCACCGCCGCATTACCCGGCAGATTTTTACCGATACACAGGCGATACACCGCTGCGCCCAGGCAAGCACCGATAACAGGCGCAATAATCGGGATCAGGAAATATGGAATTGCCCGGCCGCCGGTCATGGCGATGTCACCCCATCCGGCAAAGAAACTGAACAATTTCGGGCCAAAATCACGCGCCGGATTCATGGCAAAACCGGTCAGCGGGCCGGTTGAAGCGCCGATAACTGCGACCAGAATGCCAATCAGCAACGGACCTAAGGGGCCACGCGGCACGCCGTTCCCGTCATCGGTCAGCGCCATGATCAGCCCCATCAGAATCGAGGTTATGACGATTTCGATAAACGCCGCCTGCCACACGCTGATGGCCGCCGAAGGATAAGTACTAAAAATGCTGGCCAGTTGCAGGCTTTCAACACTTCCGCGCACCATATGGTTGGCAGTTTCAAAATTGATAAAGAGATTATGGTAGAACATGTATGCCAGCAGCGCGCCGCCGAAAGCACCGGCTACCTGGGCGATAATATAAGGCACCACTTTACGAGCGGGAAAACTTGCAAACAGCCAGAGGGCGATGGTGATCGCAGGATTCAGGTGTGCACCGGAAATGCCTGCGGTGAGGTAGACAGCCAGCGAAATCCCCAGTCCCCACACAATGCAGATTTCCCACAAACCAAAACTGGCTCCCGCAACTTTTACTGCCGCAAGGCAGCTGATGCCAAAAAACAAAAATAAACCGGTACCAAGAAATTCCGCAATACATTGCGTCTTCACTGAATCATTCATACAACGACCCTTCCCGATGATTGTTTTACAGGACTGGATTTCCTCAACGGAAACTCAGCCGCCGATGTGGCAATGAAAACCAGACGACTCAACTTCTTTTTTTAATAATTCCATTTTCGATTCGGCAATACTTTCTGCTTCACCCATCGGATAAATACGCCCCAGCAGGCCATACTTATTTTCGCCAAAAGAGTGATAAGGCAATAAATGCAAGGTATCGACGTTTGACATCAGCCGCGCAAATTCCGCGATATTGTGTATTTCATCTGGATTATCATTCACGCCAGGGATCACCGGGATACGCACAATGGTTTTGGTCAGGAATGAAATACGCAGCAAATTCTCCAGTATTTGACTGTTGTCAATTCCAGTATTAGCCAGATGAATGGCCGGATTGATCGCTTTAATATCGGTAAGCGCCAGGTCAACGTAAGGGAATACATCAGCAATCACCTCCGGCGTGGTAAAACCGGTGGTTTCCATGGCCGTGTGCCAGCCCTTTTCCTTACAGGCTTTAAGCAGTTCGCGGGCAAATGCAGGCTGCGCCAGCGGTTCACCGCCGGAAAGCGTGATGCCGCCGCCTGAACGCCGGTAGAGATTTTCTTCCTTTTGTAATTCCCGCATAACATCAGCGACCGTCATGCGTTTACCTTTCATTTCCAGAGCCTGTGTCGGACAGACCTGTGTACATTCGCCGCACTGAATACAACGTTCACGATCAATAAAGAAAGCGTTACTGATCGATAATGCCTGCTGCTTGCATACCTCAATACATTTGCCACAGCGAATACAATCGCTCTTTTTAAAAATTAACTCCGGCTGAGGACGTTGTGATTCCGGGTTACTGCACCATTTGCATGACAGTGGACAACCTTTAAAAAAAGGAATGGTGCGGATCCCTGGTCCGTCATGCAAAGAATAGCGCTGAATATTAAACAGCACGCCTTCCATCTCGTAATCGACTTTATTCATAAAATTGACCCGCTATCAGCGCCACAGGTTATTTAAAAAACGGGCTATGTATTGCTACATAGCCCGTGAAGTTAGCTGATCAGAATTGCTGTTCTGTACGGCTGATAATGTCGTCCTGCACTTCTTTCGCCAGTACCACAAACTGCGCACTGTATCCTGCGACGCGCACCACCAGATCCTGATGTTGTTGCGGGTTGTTCTGCGCTTCTATCAGGGTGTTACGGTCAATGACGTTGAACTGGACGTGCATACCCTTTTTATCAAAGTAATTGCGCACCAGCCCGCTGAAATGCCGCAACCCTTGTTCTCCGGCCAGTGAAGACGGCAGGAATTTCTGGTTGTACAGCGTGCCATTAGAGGCAATGAAGTGATCGAGCTTAGCCACCGAGTTAGCCGCTGCCGTCGGCCCCTGTGTATCTTTGCCCTGACGCGGTGATACACCGTCAGCCAGGGGTTCTTTCGCCATGCGTCCGTCCGGCAGTGCTGCCACGTCTTTGCCGAACAACACGTTAGCCGACACCGGATAGATCCCGGCCTGGAACTGGCCGCCACGCGGGTTGGTGTATTTTTCAACTTCCTGGCAGTAAATCAGCGCACATTTACGCGCAACCAAATCCACTTCGTCGATGTCGTTACCAAAGCACGGTGAGTTTTCCAGAATGTGGCGGATCTCTTCAAAGCGCGGGTTATTGCCAGCCGGAGCCGCAGAAGTGCTGCTGGCAAGCTGACGGTAAACTTCATTTTTAATCGCGGCCGGATCGAGAGAACCATGCTGACTGATGATGCGTTTCACCATCTCATGGATTTCCTGCTCTCCGAGCGATGACTTACCGCCTGTCGCATGAGGAGCGTTGCCGATGTCATGACCAAAGTTAGCGTCCAGCGCGTTTTTCAACTCAGTCATTGAGAGTTTGCGGTCTTCAAAGACTTGCTTTTGGATGGCGTAGACGGAATCCCCGGTGTCAGCGATACCAAAGGCCTGCGGGCCGGTAAAGTTGTAGATTGCGCCGCCATCCTGCAACGATTTACCGCGACCGATACAGTCATCCACCAGCGCGGAAAGGAACGGTAACGGGCAACGTTCGCCGTGGGCGATATCGACGCTGTTACAGGCTTCCACCAGTTGATGTACAAAGTGCGCCATCTGTTTTTTGAAGGCCGTAAAGAAATCATCAATGCTGGCGTATCCGGTCATTTCGCCGGTCACCGGTCCTAATTGTTTACTGCCTACGCGGCCATTGTTGAGGGTGATTTCCAGCACCTTCGCCACATTGAAGAATGCCGCATCGTGCCAGCCCTCAGTGCGGTGCGGTGCCTGTGGTTCGACGCAACCGATAATGCAATAGTCACGGGCATCGTGCAGAGAAACACCACGGTTTTGCAGCGCAGGTATAATCACCTCATCGTTGTACATTGCCGGTACGCCCAGCCCCATACGCACCAGTTCGCAGGCACGGAACAGGAATTCGTCCGGCGTACCCTGCCAGACACGGATGGAAAATGACGGTTGCGGGAGACGCACATGTGCAGTAGCTTCCATACACATGTAGGTCAGCGGGTTGGTGGCATCGCGGCCATCTTCAGTCTGACCACCGACGCACAAGTTCTGGAACACGGCGTAACCGGCAAATGCCTGTGCGGAAATTTCATCGCGGGTTTTGTTGATGTCGTTAAGCTTTATCCAGCAGCAATCCACCAGCTCCTGCGCGAATTCTTTCGAGATGGAAGTATCAGCGGCGAGATACGGGTACATGTACTGATCGAAACGCCCCGGGGAAATGGAGTGACCACTCGATTCTATCTGCAGCATACTTTGCAGGAACCAGAAGGTCTGACAAGCTTCCCAGAAATTGCTGGCGCCGTTTTCCGGCACACGCGTACAGTTCTGCGCAATTTGTTCCAGCTCACGCTTACGCGTTGGATTACTTTCCAGCTGCGCAAGACGTGTCGCTTCCTGCGCATAGCGATGCGCAAAATTGATTGCCGCCTGATAGCTGATAATCACGGCATTGTAGAATTGTTCTTTTTTAATATATCCAGGTTCGGAACGGTCCAGAGCTTCCAGCTGACGGGTCACCAGGTTAATAATACCTCGGAAGCCGATTTTCAGTATTTTGCCGTAATCCACACTGACATGGCCGACACCACCATAGAAATAGTTGCCGACGGTAAATACGCCGCTGGCCATACTTTCTTTGGTGCCTTCCGACATATAAGATGCCGCCAGTGAACTGGTGGTTTTTCCCGGCCAGTATTTAAACGCCTCATGCAAATCATCAGCCGTTTTTTTCGGGATAATAAACGGGTCGGCGACCCGGTGTTCCATGGTATTAAATTCTTTTTCTACCCAGTCGTAAGAGAATTCAGGACAGATTTCAGTAGAGCGCGGATTAATCGTCACCGCGCCAACAATCAACTCGTCAGGACGAATAGTCACCGGCAGCTCATTGAATATTTTCTCGACCACGCGCGCCCGACGCATAATAGCGGGAAGTTGTTCGTTTTCTTTATAAGCCTGCGTCGCTAATACTGCGCGTTCCGATTCAACATAAGGTTTAGCATGCAGGATCATATTCTTGAGTCTGACAACACGTTCGGTCGGATTAGAAAAACCTTTCTCTAACATAGTATAACTCCAGAAATTAGTGAATTAACCTTACGGCAGTAATAGGTTTTATTAGCGGATAATCAGAAAGCGCTATTATTGTTGTCGTCTTCTATTATTCGCATGGCTTCATTTACCGCGGCGACTTCGCCAAAAATAGCCAGCGTCGTAATATGTTGCGGACAACTGCCGAATATTTCAGAGACCACCACATTGGCGCTTTTACTGGCGGCATCTGCGTAAAAATACAGGTCCGGCACCGGCAACATAATCATGCCAATCGCATCGATACGGATAAGATCAAGCCTTGAACGAAATTCCCCTGGCATTCTGCGTTTTATCATCGCCACGATGTCCGGGCCCGGCGCATTAATAATGCGTTTTTTCATCGACGCTCCTTATCTGACGTTAAGGGCCTCGACCATTACGCAGCGACGTGTTCTGGCAAATGAACGCGCTGACGTCAGCCCTTCTCCGGTAGGTCCGGCAATGGTAAAGGTGGCATGCCCTTCGCCGCCGACACCCAGCCCGGCATAAGAAGGCCCGTTTTTGACGAAAATCGTAGTCTGGATCTGCCGGGCCATTTTGGTCAGCTTTTCGACGTTGGTTGAATGCATGATGGCAGTATGGCGGTTGCCGTGCTCGACCTGAACCGCCAATTCAATGGCTTCATCCACGTTATCGACCCGAACCACCGGCAGCACCGGCATCATCAGTTCATGCACCACAAACGGATGATTTTTCCCGGTTTCAACTAAAATCACTTTTGTGTCTTCCGGCGCACTAACGCCCAGTTGTTGCAGGATATAGCGAGCATCTTTGCCAACAAAAGCGGTGTCAGGACCGGAGCCTTTTTCGTTCAGCACCAGAGATTCCAGCTGGCGGATAAGTTGTTTGTCACACAGTAAATAGCCACCGCTTTTTTTCATGCAATGGATCAGATAATCCGCTACCTGATTGACGACAATCACTTCTTTTTCAGCCACGCACGGCAAATTATTATCGAAGCTACATCCGCGAATGATGTCGCGGGCCGCCTTTTCAATATCGGCGGTTTCATCCACCACTGCGGGCGGATTGCCTGCACCGGCACCAATCGCTTTTTTACCGGATGACATTACCGTTTTCACAATCGCCGGACCGCCGGTCGCCACCAGCATATTGATGCGCGGGTCGTTGATCAGCACGCGGGTGTTGTCGAGGGAAGGTTGCGTGACCGTCACCACCAGATTAGCCGGTGCGCCCAGGACGGCGAGTTTCTGGTTAATCAGTTCAACACAGTATAAAGAAACGTTGCGGGAGCGCGGATGCGGGCTGAATACCACGGAATTGCCTGCCGCCAGCATACCGATACTGTTGTTGATGATGGTTTCTGTCGGATTGGTGGTCGGCGTGATTGAACCGATAACACCGTAAGCAGAGAACTCCGTCAGTGTCAGACCGCTGTCGCCACTCAGCGCGCCGGTGATGAGGTCTTCCAGACCGGGCGTTTTCTGCGCCGCCACACGGTTTTTGATCAGCTTGTCGGCGTAATTGCCCATGCCGGTTTCTTCAACCGCCATTCGGGAAATATCCTGCAAAACGGCGTCCTGCAGGAAAACATCGCGGATGCCCTGAACAAACGTCGCCCGATCCTGCATTGAACAGTGGCGATACTTAACCTGCGCCAGCACTGCCGCCGCAATCGCCTCATCCATTGAAGCGAACGCACCTTTGCCTGCCTCGCTCGCTGGTGACTGCACGGCCGTTGTCGGGGTTTTATAAGGAGCCTGCGCCAGCGCTCTGGCAACAATGGCGTCGATCGTATCACCGCCCGTTGCCTGCGCGACTTCAGACACAGCCTCAGGCGCCGGATCTGACGTTGTTTTGGTAAACCTGCTCAGCACGTTGGAGACCGCCTGAGCAATTTCAATATCATTCATGCTGTTAATTCCTTACTTCACGTCGCTTCGCCAGGTTAACCCTTAAATATAAGGTTTAGTGGTAGAACTGATAGGCGTCGGATCCAGCGTGGCAAGCAGTTGCAGCCCGACTTCACGCGCCGCAATCACGGCCTGTCGCACCGCACCTGAATCACCGGCAAAGGTGAAAATGACTTCGTTGCTAAAACTGGTGCCTTTCGACGGGCTGGCGTAACCTACCGGCTCGATCACCGCCGATTTGGCCGCCACATCGGCAATCACCACGCCGATGGCCGCAGGTGACGCACAAGTCATGCCAAAGGCTTTACCGACCGGCGCACCGAAAGCTTTATTCAGCGCAAAACTGGCACGTGCTGTGTACTGGAATTCAAGATGACCGGCCGGAGAGCCGTAAACATCGCCCATCGTGCGTTCAATCTCTGACAGCGCCACTTCAATAGCACGGCGGACATCGGACACATCAGTAGCACCAAAAATAATTAAACATCCGTGTCCGCCGCCGCCTTCCGTATCACGCGCCAGT
The DNA here is from genome assembly GCF_019049675.1 of Rahnella bonaserana. Classification (GTDB taxonomy): domain Bacteria; phylum Pseudomonadota; class Gammaproteobacteria; order Enterobacterales; family Enterobacteriaceae; genus Rahnella; species Rahnella bonaserana. Next base: position 328,121 of record NZ_JAFMOW010000064.1, read on the forward strand.
TCCACCGATAATATTTCGCTGTTGGTGGCTTTCACTGCTTCATCAGCCGCAAATATATGTGGACCCGCACCGGTTCGCGCCCCAAGAATACCAATAGAGCGATATTTCTTGTCGATATTCATGACGTCATGTAACTGATGATCGACATTGGCAATAACCAGACCAATAGTATGTCCGAGCGTGGTGCCGACAAATTCCGTTAAACCGCAACCGGCAATACTGGCGGATTTTTTATCCCTGGCATTGTCGCTGGTCTGTTTATTCACTACTTCAGATATAATCTGCTCAACAAGATTATCTCTCATGGTCAGTATCCTCTGGGGTTATTAACCGACAACTGTTAACTGACCTTTATTAGCCGACGGCTTTAGGCAGAATTTTTTCAACTTCAATATGCGGGCGAGGAATAACATGTACAGATACCAGTTCGCCCACTTTGAGGGCCGCTGCAGAACCGGCATCCGTCGCCGCTTTCACTGCACCGACATCGCCGCGCACCATGACAGTGACCAGCCCGGAACCGATTTTTTCATAACCTACCAGAGTAACATTGGCAGATTTCACCATGGTATCTGCGGCTTCAATTGCAGAAACCAGACCTTTTGTTTCAACCATACCTAACGCTTCTTGTTGCATAACGACCTCTGATATTGAGTTGGGAAATTAATTAATGCAGGGTTATTAACGCCGGCCAAAAATCCGCGCACTTATATCCTGCTGGTAAACTATTCACGCACAATGATAATAAGGACTTCAGGACAAAATGTTTTGCCCGCCAGCCGGACTTTCTTGTTATTTCATCCGGCAACCGGACAATAAAATCTCTTTGTTTTCTTTTTAATTAATTCACCGTCTGGGCGGTGCAAATCTCGACCGCATCCAGCGCGATCATTTTTTCTTCATTGGTCGGGATCACGACTACGCGCGGGGAACCTGGTAATGAGATGACGCCCGTGCGACCGCCGCAGGTGTGCTGATTTTTTTGCACGTCCAGTTTCATCCCCAGCACGCCAAGACGATCGAGCGTCAGTTCGCGGATCAGCGCCGAATTTTCGCCAATGCCCCCGGTAAAAATCAGCGCATCGAGGCGTTTCAGTGAGGTCAGATGCGCCCCCAGATGGCGCGCCAGACGGTGAACCATCACATCTATCGCCAGCGTAGCCCTTGCATCTCCCTGCCCGCGCGCATCCTGTAAGGTACGGCAGTCGCTGGATATTCCTGATAATCCGAGCAACCCGGACTGGTTATTCACCATTTTGTACAACGCATCGATACTCTGACCGGTACAGGTTGCAATATGCGCCGCTGCTCCAAAATCCAGATCGCCACAACGTGTACCCATAACCAGCCCTTCCAGTGGCGTCATACCCATTGAGGTATCCACGCTGCGGCCGTTTTGCACCGCACATACCGAAGAACCGTTACCAAGATGGGCAATCAGAATGCCGTGATCGGCCGGGTCAAGATCCAACATTGTCAGCGCTTCACCGGCAATATAACGATGCGACGTGCCATGAAATCCGTAACGGCGTACCTGATAGCGTTGCTGATATTCCAGCGGAATGGCGTAGGTATAAGCCGCTGCTGGCAGCGTCTGATGAAACGCGGTATCAAACACCGCGACCTGTGGCACCTGAGGCAGCAGTGAGATGGCCGCTTCGATGCCGGTCAGATTCGCCGGGTTATGCAGAGGCGCCAGCGCCGACAGCGCATGAATTTTTTCGATGACCCCCGGCGTGATGCGAACCGATTGTTTGAATTCATTGCCGCCGTGGGCGACACGATGTCCGATAGCCTGTACCGCAGGCAACCACTGGCGTTCTGCCAGTTCCCTGAACAACACTTTCAGCGCGCAAACGTGGCTGGCTTCGCTCAGCACTACCGTGGTCTTCTGTCCGTGAGTGTCTTTCAGCGTCATGCTGGCGTTATCCAGCCCAAGCCTTTCAGCCAGCCCCGACAGCACCGGCGCGCCTGAATCAGACGGGATCAGCGAAAATTTCAGCGAGGATGACCCGCAGTTAATAACTAATACCAGTGAACCGAAGGACATGTTGACCCCTGTTAATCATTTCCTGTTGTGAGTACAAAACGTGCGGCGCTGAAGCGGGTAAGTGTGTTACGTGCGACTGCCAGATCTTGTTCAACCGTGCCGCCGCTGATACCAATCCCGCCAAGCAAAATACCTTCCGACCAGCACGGCAACCCGCCACCAATGCAGCAAATTCCGTTCTGATGTTGCAGGCCGTATAGCGCTGCACCCGGCTGTATCAGCGCAGCGAGTTCAAGAGTGGGCATTTTGAGCGCCACGGCGGTATGGGCTTTTTCCGGCGCAAGCTGGTGGCTGATCAGCAATGCGTTCTCCATGCTGAAGAAATAGCGCTGATGGCCGCTGGCATCCGCCAGGCTGAACACCATCGGCACGCCAATATTCAGCGCTTCTTCGGCGGCAAACCGCGCCAGCAAAGCAGCGTCGTCCATGCTCAACCTGTGCCGGGAACCCTTTCCCTGCGCTGCAATCGCCGCGCTGATCCAGCCATCGAGTTGTTCAGACATAGCGTTTCCTTAAGAGAGATCTTGCGGATCGACGATGCCAACCACGGCAGCATCAATCACAGAATGCTCTTTGCTGTTGCTCATGCGCGCCGAACTGCCGGTGGAGATAATGACGATTTCGCCATTGCCTGCCCCGACGAAATCCACCGCCACCTGGGCGCTGCCGGTGGGCTGGTAATGCTCATCCAGCCGCGCAACCATCAGTAATTTGGCCCCGTTTAACGAGACGTGTTTGGTGGTCGAGACCAGCGCGCCGGTCACTTTTGCCAGATACATAATTCCTCCGGTTCACCGGATCACGGTGATGTTCTGTCGGCGAATTTCATCTTGCGCAGCAGGCGTAATCAGCGTGTTACGACCGATTCGCAGCGAGTCGCCAGTGTGATAAAGACGAATATCATTCAGGGTGATCAGTCGCTTTTGGTAGGCATTATCTTCACGGCCCTTTATCGCAATGCCGTATTGCCTGAGCGTATCGACATAATCATTCAGCCGGGCCTGTAGCGGCAGCGAAAATGCGCTATCACTCGGATGCAGAAGTTCAGGATTGAGTGTGACAATTACCGGCGTTTTTATGCTGAGGGCGTGGAAAACCTGTGTCGTAGCGAGGTTATCGCGTAAACCGAGCGCAATTTTGCTCAGGCTGTTGGTGGAAAGCGCCGGCAAATACAGACTGTCGTCGGTCAGCGATAACCGTTCATCGTCGTCGCTAAAGGCTTTAATTTCAGAGAGTAATGCAGATTTCAACCCGGACTGTCCGGCGCTGAGCGAGAACATCACCCGGAGTACATAACCGGCAGCCTCCAGTGCCTGCAGGCTTTTCAGAGTCTGTGGCAAAGCCGTCAGGTCGCTGCCGGTGATCACCACGCGCACGGTTTTACATCCTGCATTGCGTGCCGCACGTTTGCGCACCAGCAGCTCGGCAATCGACTTATCTATCAGCCGTGACAAACGCTGAAGCTCCGGCGTATTCATGGGCGCGATCCGTTACTGGTACGAAACAGCAGGTCGCCATTGCGCAGCCCCAGGCCGTTGGCTTCTTCTACATCGATATGTAATTCTGCTACCGCATCAGTGCTGACCCGCACCATCACATGGCTGAGAACTCCTGCCCGCTGGCCCTCTGCCTGCAAATCGATTTCCATGCCATCGCGTAAACCGTGGCGCTGTGCTTCCTGCGGTGAGATATGAATGTGCCGCCAGGCCACAATTGTGCCGTACGGTTTGCTGACCCTTCCTTTCGGCCCGACCAGCTCAATGCCCGGCGAATTTTCCAGATCACCCGACATTCTCACCGGCGCTTTCACGCCCAGCACAAAACTGTCGGCCACAGAAATTTCAATCTGCGTGACGCTGCGCAGCGGCCCAAGTACCCGTACATTGGGGATATCACCTTTGGGCGTGCGTAAGGTAACGGTCTCTTCAGCGGCAAACTGGCCGGGCTGTTTAACCGCTTTCAGGCGAGTCAGTGTCGAGCCATATCCGAACAGCACATCCATATCTTCACGGCATAAATGCACGTGGCGGTTAGAAATACCCACCGGCACGGCAAACTTCGGTGCACGGTATTCGCCGGTTTCAGCGATGCAGGAAAGCAGCAGATCAATGCTCTGCGCACAAGGCGTATAGGGGTTGGAAGCCGTGCAACCATCGGCCAGCACGGCCTGTGTCAGCAAGGGGCGCATCGTTTCATATGCTGCCAGATCTGTGCCGAGTTCTTTTAAGCTGCAGGGAATACCAAACTGCCGGTTGAGCTGGCGGAGGCTCTGCACCAGTTGGGAGATCATGTCTTGTGGATCAGCAGTTGCGATGCCAAGAATGCGTGCGCACTGACAGTAACGGCGGGTCGTTTCGGGCGAGGCATGCGCGGCGTTAAATTCGGTGATTAATGGCAACAACATGGCATTAATTTTACCATGAGGAATATGCAACATCCCGCCGATGGCGTGTGCCATGCCATGCACCAGCCCAAGGCCGGCCGAGTTAAACGCCATGCCCGCCATACAGGAAGCATTATGCATATGAGTCCGCGCCGCGACGTTTTTATCATCCTCATAAATCTGCGGCAAATGCTGCCACGTCAGGGCGATGGCTTTTTCGGCCAGCGCATCACTGAAATCATTAGCGCCGGTTGAAACCAGTGCTTCGATGGCATGAGTCAGCACGTCCATTCCGGTATCCACCGCGATATGTCGCGGTACACTCAGCACCAGTTGCGGATCAAGAATGGCGGTATCCGGCACCAGTGCCTGCGAAACCAGCGGGTATTTGCGGCCATTCTGCGGGTCAGAAATAATCGCATATGACGTCACTTCCGAACCGGAACCGCTGGTCGTTGGAATGGCAATCAGTTCGATGTTCTGTTGCTCAGAATCGCTCTGCTGATAGTGATCTTCCAGCGTCACTTTGATGCCTTTGGCAGCATCCAGCGAAGACCCGCCGCCCAGAGCAATAATCACCTGCGGCCGGAAGGCTTTAAACTTTGCCGCGCCTTCCTGCAAAATGTCTGTGTCCGGATCCGGCCTGACCTTGCCATACACTGATATCGTGGCCTGCGGCATCTGTTCCGTCAGATACGCGACCTTGCCTGACGTCACCATAAATTCATCGGTGACAATCGCCACTCTCTTATTGATCAGACTGTTTAATGCCGTGAGGGCACCGTCGCCAAAGTACACGCGCGGGCTGGAGAAAAAATAACTCGCCATTATTTCAACACCTTTACTCAGGTTGCCGGCTTACGGAAGGCGGCCGAAAAAAGATGCGTTTAACCTAACATTCAGCATCTGAAAGGCTGTTGCTCAGGGTTGTGCAGGTGGAGGACTTTTTTGCCCTGTTGTTTTTGCAACGGGCAAAAAAATGCAGGAAGGAGGAAGAAGACGGAGAAAAAAACAAAAATCCTTTTGCATCAAATTGACACATTTTGTTATGTTATCACATATCAAAAAAACCACTGTAATGGACAGGTTCAGGGATGACGCAAGACAGAGCACAACACACCGCACCGGTTCTGGCGGTTGAAGGACTGACGTTATGGCTCGCGGGTGAAAATCGTATTTCCGGTTTGAGTTTCAACATCAACGCAGGTGAACGCGTTTGCCTGCTCGGCGCTTCCGGCTCGGGTAAATCGCTGACCGCCAAAGCCATCACCGGCACAGCGCCCGCACGCGCAGATCTCCGTGGCAGCATTCGGGTGAACGGCCTGGAAGTGTGCGGCAAACCGCCGGTTTCACGTTGCTCATACAGCCGCGTGGCCACCGTTTTTCAGGATTCGTCTACGGCACTGAATCCGCTGATGACAATCGGTAAACAGCTGCGTCTCGCCCTGCCCGTCGCCAGCGTCCAAGAACTCCTCGCCATGCTGGATGCCGTAGGACTTGGCGATATCGCGCAATTAATGGCCAGGTATCCGGCGGAACTTTCCGGTGGTCAGCGCCAGCGGTTGTGTCTTGCGCTGGCGATGCAGTCGTCGTCTTCGCTGCTGCTCGCCGACGAGCCGACTACCGCGCTGGATGTACTCACCCAGCATCAGGTTTTGCAGGTCATGCAAACAGCCTATTCTGCCAGCCCTACGCGCGCTCTGCTGTTTATTACCCACGATATCGCCGTCGCCGCGCAGTTATGCGAGCGCGCGCTGGTGATGGAAAACGGCGTGCTGGTGGAATCCGCGCCGATGGCGCAGTTACTCCGTCATCCGCAACATCCTTATTCCCGGCAACTGGTGCACGCTGCCAGACAGGCCGACGCGTCGCATCAGAATCACGCAGCGCTGCGAGGAGTGACGGTCTGATGGAATCTTCACTGCATCTGGTCACTGCCCCGTTTCTGCATCTGCATAAGGTCAGCCGGCATTTTGCGCTGCCGGGTTCTTTCTGGCGCAGGCAGCACACGACGCTTTTCGAAGGTCTGTCGCTGCGCATCGCTGGCCATGAAACCCTTGGGCTGGTCGGTGCTTCCGGTTGCGGGAAATCTTCGCTGCTGAAAATTTTGCTGGCACTCGAAGCGCCAGACAACGGCGAGGTGTATTGCACCGGAGAAAAAATCCGCCCCGGCTCCTTGCGGTCATTACGCGAATACCGCCAGCGTGTGCAGTATATTCCGCAGGATCCTGCAGGCTCACTGCCTCCTGCGCAGACGATCGGTCAGATTATTGCTGAACCGCTCAAACATCTCGGATTTGAAGGCGATATTCGTTTGCGGGTCAGCGATGTGATGGCGCAGGTGAGTCTCAGCGACACTCTCCCCTCCCGGACGGCAGGCGAGCTTTCCGGCGGACAGGCGCAGCGTGTGGCGATTGCCCGTGCGCTGGCGATCCGCCCGCAATTTCTGGTGGCTGACGAGCCGGTCAGCGGGCTGGATCTGCCGCTGCGTGCGCAGGTTAAACAGCTGCTGCAACAGGTGACGCAGCAAAATGGCATGGGCCTGCTGATGGTGACACATGATATTTCGATGGTCGCCGGTTTATGCGACCGTCTGCTGGTGATGCACGGCGGTGAGATTGTAGAAGACCGCGCCACGCAGGACGTTTTGCGTTCGCCGGACCATACTCATACGCGGCAGCTGCTGCAGGCCATACCTCATTTACCTTTGACCGTTAACGGATAACCGGATGCTGACCCGATTTATTGCGCGCGCTTCTGCGCCCAAACCGCCGCTGCTGCTCGCCAGCAGCCTGGTGTTTAATATTGGCTTTTATGCTGTCGTGCCATTTCTGGCGATTTTTCTTCGCGATGATTTACTGCTTTCCGGCTGGGCGATCGGGCTGGTGCTGGGTCTGCGCACGTTCTCACAACAAGGGATGTTTTTACTCGGCGGCGCGTTGTCCGATCGCTACGGAGCACGTCTCATTATTCTGCTCGGTTGCGTGGTGCGCATCGCCGGTTTCTTGCTGCTTGGACTTTCCGACACGCTGGCACCGGTGATCCTTGGTGCGTGCCTGACCGGTGTCGGCGGCGCGCTGTTTTCCCCTTCCATTGAAGCTCTGCTGGCGCAGGCAGGGACCCAAAGCGAAAAATCCGGAAAACGCAGCCGCGCCGAATGGTTCGCGCTGTCCGCTGTCTGTGCGGAACTGGGTGCGGTACTTGGGCCATTGCTCGGCTCGTTGCTCTCCAGATACGGTTTTCAGCCGGTGGCGCTCGCCGGTTCCGGTCTGTTCCTGATTGCGCTGCTGGTGCTGTTTTTCACCCTGCCCGCCTCGCCGAAACGCGCCGCCGAACTGAAAATTGTGCCATGGTGGGAGACGTTCCGTCAGCCGCGTTTTGTCGCCTTTATCATCGCCTACAGTGCGTACCTGTTCAGCTACAACCAGTTGTATCTGGCGCTGCCGGTTGAACTGCGCCGTTCTGGCGGCAGTGAGCAAGATTTGGGGCCACTTTTTGTGCTGGCGTCGGTTCTGGTGATCGTACTGCAAATGCCGCTGGCGCGTTTTGCCCGCCGGACAGGTGCCGCGCGGATTTTGCCTGCGGGCTTCGGATTGCTCTCCGCCGCTTTTGTCGCTGTGGCGCTGTTCGCCTGGACAATACCGCCCCAGGGCTGGCTGCGGCTGCTGCCGTCATTATTGCTGATCACCCTGCTGACTGTCGGCCAGATGCTGATTGTGCCGGTCGGGATGGATCTGATCCCACGCTTTGCCGGGCAACATAATCTCGGTGCGCATTACGGTGCGCTCTCTTCGATGGGCGGCATCGCGGTGCTGGTGGGCAATTTCCTTCTCGGCGGCCTGCTCGATAACGCACTAACCCCATCACCCGCTGCGGTCATTCCGTGGCTGGCACTGGCGGCAGTTCCCTTTTTAAGTGCGCTGGCGATGTGGCGAATCTGCCGCCGCCTGCCTCCTCCCGCAATCTGACAAGGAAATTCTGATGTCTCTGTTACATGTAAGCCCGCTGGCCGGGCTGCTTTCTGCTGCGCTTTTACTGACCGGTTGCTTCAATGAAGCCGATAAAACCCCTGAAAAAAGTGCCGATCAGCGCCTGCGACTGGCGATGTTACAACCGCCGCGTTCGGCGCTGACGCCGCTCAGTGACGATGCGTTTAAACTCTCGCGCTGGAGCACGGCAGAAACGCTGGTGGTACTGGATAAACTGGGCGAAGCGCAACCGGCGCTGGCGACCAACTGGCAGCAAACTGGCAATAACCGCTGGCGTTTCGAGCTGCGTTCCGGCGTGAAATTCCACGACGGCAGCGAGCTGGATGCAACAACCGTGGTGAATGCGCTGACCGTCGCCGCCAGTGCTGCGCCGAAACCGCGCATTCTGGATGGTGTGCAGCTGACCGCTGAAGCCGATGGCCAGATGGCGGTTATCGTCACCACCGCGCAACCCGATCCGTTGCTGCCACAGCGGCTTTCCAGCCCGCAACTGGCCATCCTTTCACAAAAAGCCTACAGCGCGGAAGGTACGGTGAACCCGCGCCACACCGGTTCCGGCCCCTTTGAACTGGTGCAGATCAACGGCACCAGCAGCGCCAGACTCGAGCGTTTCGCCGGTTACTGGGGGGAACAGGCTAAAGCCAGCGGCATCGACGTCAGTTTTGTGCCGGACGGTACCGCGCGGGGAGCCGCGTTACGCACCGGTGCAGCGGATATTGTGGAAGCTATTCCGGTTTCACAGGCACCGTTGCTCGACCAGCGTTTAATCCACGAAGTGCCGATGCCTCGCACCAACACGCTGTATCTCAATACGAAATCCGGTGTGATGCAGGACGCGGCAATGCGGGCTGCCGTACGCGACGCGATCAACCGCCAGCAACTGGTGGATAACGTTTACGAAAAACGTGCCGATGTGGCCAAGGGATTGCTCGGCCCGGCGCTGCCGTGGGCAGCAGAACTGCGCCAGCCGGTGAGCCACCCGGTTGCCGCCGCGAAACCTGCCGGTGAAACCATCACATTAGCGACGTTCAGTGACCGCGCGGAGCTGCCGGAAGTGGCGGTGTATCTGGCACAGCAACTGACGTCGGCGGGCTTCACGGTGAAACAGGTCGTACGTGAGTACTCACAAATCGAATCGGATGCGCTGGCAGGCAAATTCGATGCGTTTATTTTATCGCGGGCGACGGTGCTCGACTCCGGCGATCCGGTGGCCTACATGTACAGCGATTTCGCCTGCAAAGGTTCTTTTAACATCGCGCAACTGTGTCGCCCTGAAATCGACCAGGCATTGCAAAAAGCCGCTGCCATTCCGGCAGGCAATGCGCGCCGTGAGGCCATTATGCAGGCTGAAAACCTGATCCTCGCAACCGATGCCGCCATTCCGATGCTGCATGAACGCGTGATTCAGGGCGAAGCAGCGGACATTCGTGACGCAGTGCGCGACCCGCGTGAACGCACGCTGATCAACGCAGCAACGCAGCGCATGGTTCAGGCCGACTGATGAGTGAATCCCTGTATTGCCGTACCTGCGCGGGGGTCAGCCGTCTGCGCATGAGTCAGACCGGCGGCGCACTGGTGCCGCTGATTTCACGCCTGCTGACGCTGACGGGGATCGTCGTGCTCACCGGTCTGCTGCCGTGGCTGTCGGGCAGTGATCCGGCGCTGTCGCTGCTGCGCGCACGGTCCGGTGAGCAGGAAGCCACTGCAGAAACGCTGGGCGCTATCCGCCAGTCGCTCGGGCTGGACAACGGCCCCTGGTTCGCGCTGACGCACTGGTTGAGCGGTTTGCTGAACGGCGACGCCGGTGTGTCCTGGGTTTCTGGATTGCCGGTTCTGCCCGGTATGTTGCAGGCAACCGGCGTTTCATTAACGCTGATGGCATCCTCGGCCAGCGTGGCCTTTACTCTCGCACTGCTGCTGTGCGCAGGCACGATGGTGCGCGGATTACAGGGCAGAACGCCCCGTCCGGCAGGGTTTACCGCAGCACTGTTCACCGCCCTGCCGGAGTTTTTACTGGCGTCTGTTTTGCTGATTGTGGGTGCGGTCTGGCTTTCCCTCTTTCCGCCTTATGGCTGGCAAGGCTGGCATTACGCAGTCCTGCCTTCGCTGGCACTGGGGATTCCTGCGGGCGGATATCTCGGGCGAATTTACTCCGATGCGCTCTGCGAAACCTTTAAAGAAAACTGGCTGACGACCTGGAGCGTGCTGGGTATTCAACGCCGTCATACCGCGCTGGCGGTTATCTGCCGGACGCTGCCCGGCGTAATGCCGCTGACCGGACTGGTGCTGGTTTCCCTGACCGGCGGCGCGGTGGCGGTTGAAAAGGTGTTCGCGATCCCGGGTCTGGGGCGCGCCACGCTGGGTGCCGCAGCAGCCGGAGATTTACCGGCCTTACAGACCGGCGTTTTGATCCTGCTGTTGCTGGCGTCTCTTTTTGGCATGTTAACCGGAGGGGTGCGGATCGTATTGTTGGGGCGCGCCGTAAGACTGAACGCGCTGCCGGTTCCGGTATCTTCCAATCCCACGGAAAAATCCCGACCGTGGATCCCACTGTTATGTTTGGGAATTCTGCTGGTCATGGTCTTCACCGGTTTGCCACGCGACCCGCTGGCATCGGAATATTTGCGGTTACAGCCGCCCTCTTTCGCCCTGCCTTTTGGCGCTGATGCCATGGGACGCGACCTTCTCGCCCGTGTGGCGCACGGTACGCTCAATACCTGTTTTCAGGCGCTGATTGTTTCGCTGATTTGTCTGGCTATCGGCCTCATTGCCGGAGCGTTTCCCCGCGCCATGACCGGGCCGGTTGAAGTTGCGAATGCGCTGCCGCCGGTGATCGCCGGATTAGTGGTTGCCGCCGTTAGCCGCCCGACGGCGGGAGGCGCCATTATTGCCGTGACTGCCGTCAGCTGGGCACCGCTGGCGGCTCACACAGCCGCGCGGGTGGCAGAAATCCGCGCGCGGGCTTATATGCAGATGCTGACGTTTTCCGGCGTCGGCGCTTTTCGTCGTAATGTGTTTTATGTGTTTCCCGCCCTTGCCGGTCCGCTTCTGCGCCATGCATTGCTGCGTTTACCGGGCATCGCGCTGGCGCTGGCGTCTCTGGGTTTTCTTGGCCTTGGCGCTCCGCCGCCGGTGCCTGAATGGGGACGCGTGCTGGCCGAAGGCATGCCTTATATCGAGCGTGCGGGCTGGACGGTTTTCGCCCCGGCAGGCGCACTGGCGTTACTGTCAGTGATGGCCGTAACCCTGAGCAATGTACGCTGGAAAAATCCGGCCCGTGCTCGCTGAACCATTATCTGAATTTATAGTTTCGCGCTAATCTGTTGGACTGATTTATGACAATAAAAACAGAACAGGAAAACAGAAAATGGACTCGCGTAAACCGCTGGACGGATTTGCCAGCAGCGTGATGGTTGGGCTTTGTATTATCTGGGGTGTGCAGCAGGTGGCGATCAAAAGCGCCGCAGCGGATATCACGCCGTTATTGCAGGTGGCGCTGCGCTCGGGCATGGCGGGGCTGGCGGTGATGATCCTGATGCTCATCCGTCAGCGAAAAATCCCGTTCAGCGCACAGACGCTGCGCCCCGGATTGCTGGTCGGTTTGCTGTTTTCCGTCGAATTTATGTTTGTCGCCGAAGGCCTGCGGTTCACGACTGCCGCTCACATGGCGGTTTTCCTGTATACCGCACCGATTTTCGCTGCGCTCGGTCTGCATTTTCTGGTGCCGGAAGAACGCCTGAGCCGCCTGCAATGGTCCGGCGTCGGCATCACCTTTCTCGGCGTAATTGTCGCTTTCCTGTTTGGCGGCAATAATTCTGCTGCACCGCAGGCCAGCAATATGCTGCTCGGCGATTTCTTCGGCCTGCTGGCCGGTGCCTTTTGGGGCATGACCACTATCGTGGTGCGCCGCAGCGCGTTATCTTCCGGCAGCGCTACTATGACGCTGTTTTATCAGCTGGCAGGCGCGTTCGTTTTGCTCGGCGCAATGGCGTTGCTGACCGGTCAGACGCAGTTTCGCCTCACGCCGGTTTCGGTCAGCAGCATGGTGTTCCAGACCGTGATCGTGACGTTCGGCAGTTATCTGGCGTGGTTCAGCCTGATGCGCCGTTATCAGGCTTCGCGCCTGGGGATCCTATCGTTTATGACGCCGGTTTTCGGCATTATTGCGGGTGTGGTTTTTCTGCATGAGCCACTGAGAATCAACTTTATTGCCGGTGCGTTGCTGATCATGCTGGGGATCCTGACGGTAAGCGCCGAAGGAATATTTCGCCAGTGGATAGCAAAAAGACGTCAGCGAAAATTGCGTTAATATCTGATTACAGGGAAAATTAACCCTGATTATAAAGCTCGCGACACTAAGCAGCTAATCTGCTGTCTGTCCCCGCGATTACAAGAAAAATGGAGTTCATCATCGCCCGTTCTCATCACATTTCAGCGATCAGGATCTTGAAAAAATCAGCGGCCCTGATGGGACTGGCCCTTTTACTGGCCAGTTGCTCATCCACGCCGCCGAAATCGCTGGTGACCCCGCAGCCACCGGTAACCAAACACCCGCAGCCGGGCAAAGCTGCGCCGTCGCATGAGCCTGTGCGCGGAGTTTGGCTGACGACGGTTTCCCGCCTCGACTGGCCGCCGGTATCTTCGGTGACAGCCAGCAGCCCGTCTGCACGCATCAGCCAGCAGAAAAAGGCACTGACTGACAAACTCGACAAGTTGCAAAGTCTCGGTATAAACACCGTGTTCTTCCAGGTAAAACCGGATGGCACGGCGCTGTGGGCGTCTAAAATCCTGCCGTGGTCGGATACGCTGACCGGCAAAATCGGCCAGGATCCGGGCTATGACCCGCTGCAGTTTATGCTCGATGAAGCGCACAAGCGCGGGATGAAAGTCCACGCCTGGTTTAACCCTTACCGCGTGTCGGTCAACACCAAGCCTTCCACCGTGACCGAACTGAACAATACGCTGCCGCTGCACCCTGCCAGCGTATTTGTCCTGCACCGCGACTGGATCCGCACCGCCAGCGACCGCTTTGTGCTCGACCCCGGTATTCCTGAAGCGCGCGACTGGATAACCAGTATCGTAGCCGAAGTGGTGTCACGTTATCCGGTGGATGGCGTGCAGTTTGATGACTATTTCTATACTGAAGCGCCGGGTTCGACGCTCGACGATAATCTGACGTTCCGGCGTTACGGACAGGGATTTGCCTCGAAAGCTGACTGGCGACGCCACAATACCCAGCTGCTGATTGAGCAGGTTTCGCGCACCATTAAACAGCTGAAACCCGGCGTAGAATTTGGCGTCAGTCCGGCAGGCGTATGGCGGAATGTATCGCACGATCCGGCAGGTTCCCGCACCTCTGGCGCGGCGGCTTATGATGAGGCGTATGCCGATACCCGTCTCTGGGTGCAGCAGGGTTTGCTTGATTACATCGCCCCGCAACTTTACTGGCCTTTTGCCCGCAAAGCCGCGCGTTATGATGTGCTGGCGCAGTGGTGGGCTGATGTCGTAAAACCCACCCATACGCGCCTTTATATCGGCGTCGCACTTTATAAAGTGGGTGAGCCTTCAAAAAGTGAACCGGACTGGATGATTAGCGGCGGCGTGCCGGAGCTGAAAAAACAGCTCGATATGAATGAATCCAACCCGCAAATTCAGGGCACGATTCTGTTCAGGGAAAACTACCTCAACCAGCCGCAGACGCAGGAAGCCGTCAGCTACCTGAAACGCAGATGGGGCAACGCAGGCTGAGGCAACAGGAACGCGACCGGTCAGGCGGTCGCGTTTTGAAAATCTTCTTTTTTAAGGCGCATCGGTGTAATCGGCATGCCGTAAAAATCAGTGGTCGGGCCGGTGATTACACCGCCCAGATCACTGATGATTTTCACCGTGGAATCCCGCGCATCCAGCAGCACTTTATCCGTTTGCTCCAGCATCTCCTGCAATGAAACACGCGCCAGCTGTTTACCGATCCCCATACCGCGATAGCAGGGATTTATCGCAAATCTTCCCCAGTGCCAGTGATTATTTTCATACCAGCCGGCGACGGTGCCGAGAACATATTCCCCCGAGCGGACTATCCAGCTCTGACTTTTCAACTGCGGCGGTAATGAAATCAGTTCCGCCGGAATATTCTGCTCCTGCGCAAAGGTCTCAGTTAATAGTTTCGTGACTTCCGGCAGGTAATGACTGCGCATAATTTCAATTTGTATTCTTTGCGGATGACGTGCGGCATTACGCCGGAAAGTATTCACTCTCAGCGTCCGTAATCCCTTTATGATTTCCTGTACCTCCTGTAGCTCCATTTCATTATCAATAAATGAAAATTCATTATCCGCCGCGTCATCCGCAGTCTCTAAACTCCGCGTACCCGCCGCCGTCAGCTGAAAACTTTTCTGCCGTTTGTCTTTGACACCCGCCACCGGTTCAACATAATTTTTCCCCGCCAGCACGTTCAGCGTCCGGCTCAGCGACGCTTTATCCATACTCAGCTGCAGGCATAATTCGGCAAAAGACGTCACGCCATTCTTTGACAGATAGGTCAGCAGATGGGCCTGCGTGAGGGATAAACCCGAACGAAAACAATTTTTATCCAGCAGCCCGAGCTCCCTGACAAGATAGCGGAGCTCGGTACGGATCCTGTGAATGGCCGACATGATTAACCCTGAAAGTTGATAGTATCAACGAAATTAAAGCGTCACTATTATTCTGTCAAGTCCCTGGTTTTAAAGCCGCTTTATATTGGCGTTCCAGACAACTTTATATAGCGAAGAGAGATAACCTTAAAAATTTACGCGGTAAGCTTTTAACCTTAGAATGAAGTTATCTGCTTCTTTATTAAAAATAATTAGCATTCTGAATGCATAAGCCTGACTGACTGCTGAGGAACACTGCTTTATGCGACAAACACCTCTGAATTATCCGACTCACGAACATTCTGAAGCTTGTCTGTGCCACAGCCCCGCCTTTGTACGAATCAACACAGTCCTGACCCGGGAAGCCGCAAAAGCACCGCCCATCACCGCTGCAACAGTTTCCGCGGCTCTACCGGGCGAAAAATCCCTCCGTGAGGCCACAACGGCGACATCTGCGCACCTGAAAGCGTTCATAAATGTGCGAATTTTCGACGGTGTTTCTGACGAGCTGCGCGAAGATTTGCAGGTCATTATTGAAGGCAATGTGATTAAGGCCATCGAAACGGCGGGCACACCATTACCTCAGAATGCCACGATAATTGATGGTGCAGGCGGTGTTCTAATGCCGGGGCTGATTGATGCCCACTGGCATGCGATCATGGCGCGTCCGTCAATGATGACCGCTATGACGGCTGATTTTAACTATATTCAGGCGCTGGCGATTGCTGAGGCGCAGGCGACGGTATTGCGTGGTTTTACCACTGTACGCGATATGGGCGGCCCGGTCTTTGGCCTGAAACGGGCGATTGACGAACAGATAACGCCGGGGCCACGTATCTATCCATCGGGTGCATTTATTTCGCAAACCGGCGGACATGGCGATTTCCGGCTGCTGCATGAAGTACCGCGCGCACCCGGCGACAACCTGAGTTATATCGAACGGATTGGGATCACGGCGATCGCTGATGGAGCTGATCAGGTTCTGTTGCGTGCCCGGGAGCAACTGATGCGCGGCGCATCGCAGGTTAAGTTCATGGCGGGCGGTGGCGTCGCCTCAATGTATGACGGCATCGATGTCACCGAAGGTTCCGTACCAGAAATCCAGGCGGCGGTGACCGCAGCGGAAAACTGGGGAACATATGTGACCGTGCACGCCTACACGGCGCGGGCGGTGTCGATGGCAATCAAAGGTGGCGTGAAGTGCATTGAACACGGCCAGTTGGTGGATGAAGACACGGTGCAGTTGATGGCGCAACAGCATATATGGTGGTGTCTGCAGCCTTTCCTCGATGATGAAGATGCGGTGCCGATGGCGACGCCTGCATCGCGCGCCAAACAGCTTGTAATGTCTGCGGGGACTGATACGGCTTACCAGCTTGCCAAAAAATACAACATCAAAACCGCCTGGGGCACGGACACTCTGTTTGACGCTCATCTCGCCACCCGTCAGGGCGCGCAGTTAGCCAAACTGGTGCGCTGGTACACCCCGGTGGAGATCCTGAAAATGGCCACCAGCGTGAACGCCGAGCTATGCGCCCTCTCCGGCCCCCGCAATCCGTACCCCGGTAAGTTGGGCGTTATTGAAGCGGGTGCGCTGGCAGACATGATCGTCGTAGACGGCGATCCGCTGACAGATATTGAGCTTATCGCCCGGCCGGAAGAAGCATTCCGCGTTATTGTGAAAGACGGAAATGTTATGAAAAATACGCTGTAACAGACGGGGAAATACTGCCAGTCCCCATCCTACAGCATCACTTTCGCCGCCATTTCACGGCTGTAGTCGCGGCTGGCGTCGACCAGCACGCGGGTGTAATCGTCCGTGATATCGCCGCGCAGCAAGGCATCGGTTTCCAGCGTTTCGAGGATTTTGCCGTATTTCATCACCGCGACGCGCTGGCAAAGATGGGCTATAACGCCCAGATCGTGCGTGACCATCAGATAGGTCAGACCTTCCTCTTTTTGAAGATCGAACAGCAAATTGAGGATTTCCGCCTGTACCGACACATCCAGCGCAGAAGTCGGTTCGTCGAGAAGTAAAACGCGCGGTTTGAGGATCAGTGCCCGCGCAATTGCCACGCGCTGGCGCTGTCCGCCGGAAAGCTGGTGCGGATACCGGCTGCGGAACGCGCGGTTCAGGCCGACTTTCTCCAGAATATTATTAATGCGCTGATCACGCTGATCGATGCGATGAATTTGCAGCGGCTCTTCCAGAATGTCGCCAATGGTATGGCGCGGATGCAAGGAGCCGTACGGATCCTGAAACACCATCTGCACCAGACGACAGCGGTCGCGCCCGATGCGGTGCTCAAGCTGCTGGCCATCGATTTCCAGCTCGCCCTTCCAGTGAGTAAACAACCCCGCCAGACATTTCAGTACCGTGGTTTTGCCGGAACCGGATTCCCCCACCAGCCCGAAAATCTCGCCTTCACGCACGGCGATATTCACATCCGTCAGCACCTGCGTGGTTTTCGCGCCTTCGCCAAACGTCAGGTTCAGGTTACGCACGTCAATCATGGTTTTAGCTGTCATGTCGGCTCCTTAATCGGTCAGCCAGCTGGCCTGCCGTTGCATTACCGGCAGCGGATAACGACGGTTATCCATGTCCGGCAGCGCGTTCAGCAGGCCGCGCGTGTACGGATGCTGCGCGTTATCCAAATCGGTGGCAGCGATGGATTCCACGATGCGTCCGGCGTACATCACCAGCACGCGGTCGCAGAAACTGCGCACCAGATTGATGTCGTGACTGATAAAAATCAGCCCCAGACCGCGCGTTTTCACCAGGTCGTCGAGCAGCGCCAGCACCTGTAAACGAACGGACACATCGAGCGCCGAGGTCGGTTCATCGGCAATCACCATTTCCGGATCGGTGATCAGCATCATTGCAATCATGATGCGCTGCCCCTGCCCGCCAGAAATCTCGTGCGGATACAGGCCGTACACCCGTTCCGGATCCCGGATGCGCACCACATCAAGCATGTTCAGCACTTTGCTTTTGGCATCCTGATACGAACATTTGTGGTGCGACCGCCACGCCTCGGCGATCTGGTCGCCCACGCACAGCACCGGATTCAGCGAATATTTCGGGTCCTGCATAATCATAGAAATACGCTTGCCGCGTACCTGACGCATTTGCTTCGGACTGGCGCGCAGCAAATCGACATCGGCGAACTGCATTTTGCTGGCGGTGATCTGCGCTTTTGAAGGATGCAGATGCAATAACGCGCGACCTACGGTGGATTTCCCAGAGCCCGACTCACCGACAATCGCCAGTTTTTCGCGCCCCAGTTGGAAAGACACGCCGCGAACTGCCTGCGTCACCTGACGGCCATTCACAAAGCTGACGTGCAGGTCCTGCACATCGAGTAACGCCGGAGCGTCAGTCATTTCGGGGATCGAGGATGTCACGAAGGCCATCTCCTAAAAAGTTGAACGCCAGACTGTTAATCAGGATCGCCAGACCGGGAATGGTCGCCACCCACCAGCACTCCATCATGTAAGTACGACCGCTGGAAATCATCGCGCCCCACTCCGGATCCGGCGGCTGTGCGCCAAGCCCGAGAAAGCCCAGACCGGCGGCGGTCAGAATAATCCCGGCCATGTTCATGGTGATGCGGATGATGACGGACGGCAGGCACAGCGGCACAATGTGACGCCACAGCACCCGCAGCGGACTCGCACCCTGCAAACGCACCGCTGAGATAAAATCGGCCTGTCGCAAGGAGAGCGTTTCAGCACGTGCCAGACGCGCAATCGGCGGCCACGCGGTGAGCGTAATGGCGATCACTACATGCTCGAGCCCCGGCCCAAGCGCAGCGACAAACGCCAGCGCCAGCACCAGACTCGGGAACGAGATGAAGATGTCGGTGACGCGCATCAGCACCATGTCCGTTTTGCCACCGAAATAACCGGCGGTGACACCCAGCAGCAACCCGAGCGGTCCGACGGTGACCGACACCAGCAACACGATGTAAAGCGTGATGCGCGATCCATACACCAGACGGCTGAAGATATCGCGGCCAAACTCGTCGGTGCCGAACCAGTGTGCCGCCGACGGCGGGCTGAGCGCGTTGTTTAAATCCTGCACCAGCGGATGAAACGGCGCGATCCACGGCGCGAATATCGCCACAATCATCAGCACCAGAACAATCGCGCCACCGATAGCAGTGAGCGGATTAGACGCCATCTGCCACAGAAAATGACCGACGCGGCCAAACGCCCTTTTCACGCGCTGACGTTTTTCATCGCCTGCGCTGAGCGTGACGGAATCGAGGGAGATCGTCATACTTTTGTCCTCGGGTCAAAGACCTGATAAAGCAGATCAGAGAGTAAATTCAGCACCACGAAAATCATGCCGACCACCAGCACGCAACCCATCACCGCGTTCATGTCACCTAACATCAGGCTGCTGGTGAGATACGAACCGAAGCCCGGCCACGAGAACACAGTTTCGATCAGCACCGCGCCTTCGAGCAGCGAGCCGTAGGCCAGCGCCACCACGGTCAGCAACTGAACCAGAATGTTGCGGAACGCGTGATTCCACAGCACATGCCATTCGCTGAGCCCTTTCACACGGGCGGTGATGATGAATTCCTGCGAAAGCTGCGCCAGCATAAAGCTGCGGGTCATACGGCTGATGTAAGCCAGCGAGTGAAAACCCAGCAGTGACGCAGGCAAAATCAGGTGATTAAGCGCATTGCGGAACACTTCCCAGTTTCCGGCGATCAGCGCGTCAATCAGCATAAAACCGCTGTGGCGCGTGACCTGCCCGTCGAGGCTGAAATCTACCCGTCCGGCACCGCCCACCCAGCCGAGCCAGGCGTAAAACACCAGTAAACCCATCATGCCGACCCAGAATATCGGGGTGGAATAACCAGCAAGGCTGATGATACGCACCACGTAATCGGCGATGCTGTTGCGTTTTGCCGCCGCCAGCACGCCAAGCGGAATGCCGACGCCTGCGCCGAGAATGATCGCCAGCGTCGCCAGTTCCATCGTCGCCGGGAACACGCGAAGAATGTCCTGCGTCACCGGTTTGCCGGTCAGCAGCGCGTTGCCTAAATCGCCGTGCGCCAGCCCGGAAAGGTAGATGCCGAACTGCGTCCACAAGGGTTTATCAAAACCGAGCTGGTGGTAAACCTGCTGATAAGTGCTGTGGTCGGCGTCCGGTCCGACAATCGCCAGCACCGGATCCACCGGCATCACACGGCCGATAAAAAACGTCAGCAACAGCAGGCCGAACAGCGTGACCGCCACCTGGACCAGCCGTTTGCCGATACGCCCGGCAGGGAATGACAACCGCGCCGTTTGCTTTGAAGCAGGCGCCGGAATTTGCATGGTCATAATCCTTTACCTCCGGTTGGCTGGGCGTCAGCGGGATCATCTTTCCAGACGTCGCGCAGGAAAGTGGTTGCTGAAGGATGCGGCAGGTAATTTTTGACATCCTTACGCACTACGATGGAATCAACCATTTGCGAGAGCGGCACCAGCGCCGGGATCAGCGCGTCGTAACGTTCCTGAATGGCAAAGTAATCCTGTTTTTGTTTTTCCGGGTCACGTTCGAGCAACGCCTGATCGATATCCGTGTTCAGCCGTTTGTCGTAAAAACCGGTGCGCCAGCCCTGAAAGTTGGTCAGCCGCGCCGCGTCGTTGTTGTCCGGGTTGTAAACCAGCGCGCGCAGGCTGGAATGCGGATGCGGTTCCACGCCGCTGCCGCCGCGCCCGACCAGCATGTCGAACTTACGCTCGCGCATTGCGCCGTAAATCTGGTTACCGGTGCCGGTGACAATTTTGGCGCGAATGCCTGCCTGCATCAGCGTCGACTGCACCGCAATCGCAATATTGAGGAATGGCTGATCGGCCAGCACCCGCAGCGTGGTATCAAAACCGTCGGGATAACCGGCTTCGGCCAGCAAAGTTTTCGCACGTGGGATATCCAGCTGGTAACCGGGATCCGGCAACGTGGCGGGCATTCCGACCTGAATCGGCCGCTGATGCACAATGCCGTAACCGTTCATCAGCGCTTTGCCGATGCCCTGATAATCAATCAGATAGCGCACCGCCTCGCGTACTTTCGGGTTGGCGAAATGCGGCTCTTTCATGCTCATCGCCACGTAATAAATAGTGCCTTTTTTCACCTGATCGACCTGCATCGCCGGGTCATGGCTGAGCGCGGTAACGTCCGACACGGCCATGTTATTGGCAATATCCAGATCGCCTTTTTCAATCATCAGACGTAAGGTCTGGGATTCCTGAAAATGGCGAAATACCACGCGCGAAAGCTTAGGTTCGCCGCGCCAGTACTGTGTGTTCCGGCTCATGTTCAGCACGTCCTTCGCCTGCCAGTTATCGAGGCGAAACGGCCCGGAACCGGCTTCATTGGTGGTCAGCCAGCGGTTACCCCAGTCGCCGTTCACTTCATGCGCCTGCACGGTTTTGCTGTCCAGCGCCACCACGCTGCCGAGCGCCGCCAGCGAGTAAATCACCAGTTTCGGGTCGTTAGGTTTAGGTAGCTGAATTTCCACGATGCCGGGTGACGGCGAACGCACCATCTCGTCGACATTCTTTTTGCTGAATCCGTAGGATTTCCACACCGAGGCCTGTGCCAGATTGAGGTGCAAAATGCGACGCATCGACCACACCACATCGTCGGCGGTGACCGGATTGCCTGAGTGGAATTTCACGCCTTCGCGCAGATGAAACGTGATGAGATTGCGGGCGTCGTTGACCTCCCACGAGGTCGCCAGCGCCGGTCGCACATTGGTGAGTTGTTGCGGATCGAGCTCAATCAGCGGGTCATAAAGATTGACCACGATGCCGACAATATCATTGCCGGTCATCGCTGCGGGGTCGAGCGTTAACAGGTTATTCATGTTCATGCCGATGATCAGCTGGTCGGGCGGCGTTTTCGCCTGCGCCGTCCAGCCTGCGGCCATCAGCAGGAGCGCGAAAATCCACGCGCCCCACGTTTTGCCAGAGTTCATGATGTACCTTCCGGGTAGAGTCAGAGGTTTATTATTTTTTCTGCCCGCAGGTCAGTCGTGGCTGACGGTATGGGTTTCTATATAATCAAAATTGATGTCCTCACCCAGGCCCGGGCGGTCAGAAAGATGCACAAAGCCCTGTTCATCCATCGGATCAACAATGCTGTTCAGGTACGCAGCCGGTTCATCGTATTCGAGGAACGGATGCAGCAGGCCGCGCTCATACCAGCGACAGTTGCGGATAGCGCCGACCACTGCCAGACTCGCCGCGCCGTTGCCGTGGACTTCACAATCCATGCCAAAGGCTTCTGCCAGACTGGCGACTTTCATACACGGCGAGATACCGCCGACGCCGTTAGCACCTGCACGTAAAATGTCGCAGGCTCCGGCTTTCACCCAGTCCGCGCGGCTGTGATGCTTACCGCCGAGACTTTCCGGCCCAATGACGTCAATCGACAGGTTTTCCGCCAGCCACGCGTAGGACGCCATGCTCTCTTCTTCCATCGGTTCTTCGAACCACGCAAAGTTGAGTTTTTCCAGCGCCTTACCAATGGTCAGCGCCTGACTGCGGCTGTACCAGTGATAGCCGTCAAGCATCAGTTCGATGTCCGGTCCGACCGCTTCACGCACGGCGGCGCAGGCTTTGATGTCCATTTTCGGATCCGGCGCAAACGCCACCGGCGGCATCCAGGTGTGCAGTTTGATAGCCTGATAACCGCGCGCGACCAGTTTTTCGGCAAACTGGCCGAACTCGTCAGGTGTCGATAATCCGCCTTTCAGCTCATCGCCGCACATGGTGCTGCCGTACGCCGGTACTTTCTCGCGGAATCCGCCCAATAATTTGTGCACCGGCATCTTAAGTTTGCGGCCAATCAAATCCCACAATGCCTGTTCGACAAACGACAGCGCCCTTTCGGTCAGCTGATGCGCACTGCCGCGCTGCCAGTGCACCAGATCCTGCCAGAGACGTTCACGGTCGAACGGATTCTGACCGATCAGTACTTTTCTGAAAAAAGCATTCACTACGTGCGGACGCACAACTTCCGGCGGTGCAAACGAATAGCCGCAATCGCCTTCATCAGTGGTGATGGTTAACATCGCCATTTTCGCCTGACTTTCTTCACCCGGATGCGAATGACCCGCGCTGTCAGAAACGCGACGGGTCGGATAAGTAAAAACAGAGACTTCAACGGAACTTATTTTCACAGCGATACCTGCCATTACTGAGTGAGTTAACGCCCTTCAGGGCGCGCCGCAATTGCGTGTTCATTCAGCAATGTGAGCGCACTCACACTTCCTTAAAACCGCAATCCAACAATAATAAAATAGCGTTTCAATAATGAACTTAGCCAGTTTGTGATCCCTTTTCCACAGCTAAAAGCCGAAAATTTCCGGGTTTGTTTGGGCATCTGCACGGATGAATGTGAGCATTTTCACGAAAGAGAGGCGAACTGTGATCTGTACAGGAAATAGACGGAGTGAGTGCAGGGAGATATCCAGCCTTTGTTTGTGATGAAAAAAGTTGTGATCAGAAAAGTGGGCACAGGAAAGCCATTCCGTTAGGCTAGCGGTATTGAAAGTATTTGGTGATCAGCCGGAGTAGAAAATGTTGCGTGTTATTGATACGGAAACCTGCGGATTGCAGGGTGGCGTGGTGGAAGTGGCCTCCGTCGATATTGAGAACGGGAAAATCGTTAATCCGATGAGTGATCTGGTGCGCCCGGATCGTCCGATCAGCCATCAGGCGATGGCCATTCATAAAATCACCGAAGCAATGGTTGCCGATAAACCGTGGATTGAGGAGATCATTCCGCGCTATCACGGCAGTCAATATTATGTGGCGCACAACGCCAGTTTTGACCAGCGTATGCTGCCAGAAATGCCGGGCGAATGGATTTGCACAGTGAAACTTTCCCGTCGTTTATGGCCGGGGATCAAGTACAGCAATATGGCGCTCTACAAATCTCTCAAGCTGCAAGTCGCCACGCCTGCGGACCTGCATCATCACCGTGCGCTGTTTGACTGCTATATCACCGCCGCGCTGCTGATCCGCATCATGGATGAATCCGGCTGGACGCCCCAAGAAATGGTGACCATTACCGGCCGCCCGGCGCTGGTCAGCACCATGATGTTTGGGAAATATCGCGGCAGGAAAATTGCCGAAATCGCCGAAGACGATCCGATGTATCTGCGCTGGATGCTTAACAACATCAAGGAATTAACGCCCGATTTACGCATGACGCTGAAGCATTATCTGGAAGCTGAATAAGAGTAGGGTTTATTCCCTCGTTTAACGCGGCCCTTTTTCCCGGCATACACTGAGCACCAGTTGTCGCAACCAGCGGTGCGCCGGGTCCACTTCTGAACGCGGATGCCACATCTGAGATATTGTGATTTCGCGGGTGTTCACCGGCAGTTCAAACGCATGTAACCGGTCTGGGTCAGCAATGAATAATGAAGCGGGGATCAATGCCACCAGATCAGAGTGTTGTGCAATCGCCAGCGCGGCAGAAAACCCCGGCACGACGGCGGCGATTTTCCGTTTCAGTCCGACTTCGGCCAGCGCGTCATCCACAGGCCCATAGGTGCTGTTGCGGCGCGAAACGACAACATGTCCGAAAGACACATACTCGTTTGCAGTAATCATTTTCTCACCCGCCAGCGGATGGCCTTTTCTCACCACGCCCATAAACCTGTCGCGGAATAACGTCTGTAAACGAATTTCCGGCCCCATTTCGCCTAAAACGCCAATCTCAAGATCGACCCGCCCTTCCCGCAACGCATTCGAGGTTTTTTCCGGTTTTGGCATAAATCGCAAACACACTGACGGGGCAACCTGCGCCGCCGCGGCAATCATCGCTGCGCCAAATGCCACCACAAAACCGTCGTTGGAGCGGATCAGGAAAGTCCGCTCAAGTCTGGCGACGTTGAAATCTGCGGATGAAGGCCGCAGCAAGGCACGGGCTTCAAAACTGGCATTACGGGCGCGCTGGCGGATTTCTTCCGCGTAAGGCGTCAGCACCATATTTCGTCCGGCGCGCACCAGCAGCGGATCGCCGGTGGTATCGCGCAGGCGACCCAGCGTACGGCTCATGGCAGAGGCGCTTAATCCCAGACGTCGGGCAGCACCGGCTACACTTGCTTCAGCCAGCAGCACATCAAGTGCAATAAGTAAGTTCAGATCGGGTTCAGTCATCTGCACAGAGTAACGCAACAGCAATAAGGAGAGAAGGCGTTTGGTGCAGGTATTAAGTGCAGATGCTGCGTCTTCCGCACTATATGACCTCCCGCTATAGTTGCCTGACTCAATATTAATAAGGTGAAAGTGTAATGGAATTATTTTCCGACAAACCGGGCGACGAAGGGTTACCGGGTCGCGAGCGCGGACTGGCCATGGCCGCAGTTATGACCATGGCAACAATGGCGGTTTTTGACGGCTCGATGGTTAATATTGCCTTGCCGCAAATTGCGCGGGCACTGAACATCCCGGCGGGCGCTGCCGTCTGGGTTTCTAACGGTTATTTGCTTTCTGCCTCCATGACGCTGGCGATATTTGCCGCGCTCGCCAGCCACATCGGCTTTCGTCGGCTGTTTGCCGCCGGATTGACGGTCTTTACCCTCGCCTCTTTGGGTTGTGCGCTGTCGTCCTCCCTCGATACGCTGATTTTCATGCGGGTGCTTCAGGGTATCGGTGCGGCGGCCACGCTGAGCATCGGCCCGGCGATTTTGCGCTCGGTGTTTCCCAACCGGCTGCTCGGGCGAATACTGGGCCTGAACGCGCTGATTATTGCCACCAGCACGGCGATAGCGCCGGTGCTGGGCGGAACCATACTGTCAGGGATGAGCTGGCAGTGGCTGTTCGCCATTAATATTCCACTGGGCGTGATGGCTATTATCCTCACCCTGCGCGTGGTTCCGGCTAATCCCGCCGCGACCCAATCTCCGTTTGATGTCTCCGGCGCGGTGTTGTCTGCCGTAGCGCCTGGCGCACTGATTATGGCGGCGGATTCCTTTTCGCACCCCGGCAGCCATGAACTCATGACCGCCATAACTTACGGGCTGATTGCAGTGATCGCAGGCATGGCCTTTGTCTGGCGTCAGCATCGCGCACCAAAACCGTTGCTGCCGCTTGGAATGTTTGCTTCCAGCCGGTTCACGCTGGCGGCGTTCACTTCGCTGGCGTCGTTTATCAGCCAGGGGATTACCTTTGTCGCGCTGCCGTTCCTTTTCCAGAGCGTCTATGGCTACAGTGCTTTTGTCTCCGCACTGCTTTTCACGCCCTGGCCGCTGGGGATTATTCTGGCCGCGCCGCATGCCGGACGTTATGCCGACCGCTATCCGGCAGCGATCATTTCGACCGCAGGATTGTGCGTTTTCGCACTGGGTTTAGTGCTGCTGGCAAAGTTGCCGGAACATGCCCAAGTCTGGGATATCGGCCTGAGAAGCTTTATCTGCGGTCTGGGCTTCGGTTGCTTCCAGAGCCCGAACAATCGTGAAATGCTCTCCAGCGCTTCGCGGGAAAACAGCGGTTATGCCTCCGGCGTACTGGCGATCATGCGCACATTTGGCCAGTGTCTGGGAGCGGCGTGCGTCGGCGTTATCCTGACCATTTATTCTGCCAGCAACGTATTACATGAAGCGTTAGCTGTGAGGGTCAGTCTGTGGGTGGCGGTGATTGCGACGGTGCTGGCGATAGTGATCAGCGTGAGCCGCTTGCGAAATACTGCCGCTCACCTGCAAAATGGCTAAAACTTACACATGCTGCTCAAGGATAAATTCTATGCTGGAACTGAGACCCAATTGCGAGTGCTGCAACACCGATCTGCCCCCGGCTGCTGACGCCAGAATTTGTTCATTTGAATGCACATTCTGTGTCCCTTGTGCCGAAGATAAACTGAGCGGGATATGCCCCAATTGCGGCGGAGAACTTGTCGCACGCCCGCGCAGACCGGCAAATAAACTGGCAAACAATCCGGCCTCCACCACCCGGGTGTTTAAGCCAGAAGGTTGTGCTTCTTAGTAATGGCTGAATGAAATCTGGATCATCATTATAAATAAAGGATTTATATGCCTCGCTATTTTTCTCTGGTTTCTTCATCTGCACTCATTGGTTCGGTTTTTCTGCTCACCGGATGTCCTCCTCCGCCTGATTTAACCCAGTGGCAGCGCCCTGGCAGCAACATAGATGATGCGCGTGTTGCAATGGGTCAATGCGGCGTCCCGCTTCCGGGGCCGGAACCTTCTTTTACCGATAATGAATCGGTGCTGTATTACCAGTGCATGGAGGGGAAAGGATTTACCTATAAGGGGGGTTTTCACATTTGCGATTATTACAAAAACACCCCTGCCTGCATCGAGAAACAACAGGGTCACCCGCTCAGTCAGCGACAGCTCGAAGCACTGCCTTTTGTCGCTGATGAGGGTTTTCATCCGATCAAACCGGATTCAGGCCGGAATGAATACCAACTCATTAGCTGGCGTAAAGCGGGTGCCTCACGGCATTTTTCGCACGCAGCTGAGAATGACAAGCTCGCGTTACAGGTAATGTATGAATGCGGATATCCGAAACCGCTGGGCTCGGGCCTTTTTGACCCGACCGTCCTGAAAGCCGCCAAAGTTCAGCAATGTATGCTGGATAAAGGCTTTGAACCGAAACATAAACTCATGCTGGTTTGCCGCAATTATCCGCAAGTGACGGGTTGCGGGAAATAGCAGCCACAGGGAGTTCGCAGCACCTCTTCTGTCAGGAGAAATAAAATGCCCTACACCCAACGCAACGTGCAAATCCGTAATGTGAAAGCAGGCCAGGATGTGGTGATTTACCAACCCGCTAATGTGTATGACTGTGCTCTCGGTGATGACGTTTTTGTCGGGCCCTTTGTGGAAATTCAGGCCAACACCAGCATCGGACGGGGGACAAAAATCCAGTCGCATACCTTTATTTGTGAATATGTCACTGTCGGGGAAAACTGCTTTATCGGTCACGGCGTGATGTTTGCGAACGATATGTTTGAGGCAGGAAAACCCAATCCCGACCGGGATTCATGGGCCAGGATCCGCGTGGGTAACGATGTGTCTGTTGGCAGCGGTGCGACCATTCTGGGCGTCACAATCTGCGATGGCGCAGTGATTGGTGCGGGAAGCGTAGTGACGAAAGACATCACGGTGAAAGGCGTTTACGCCGGAAATCCGGCGCGATGGCTACGGGCGTTGTAGCCATAAAAAAGGCCGCATTCGCGGCCTTTCAGATTTCAGAGCTTATGACAGCTAATTATTTAGCGTCAGCGTCTGGCAGTGCATAAGCGATGATGTAATCGCCCAGTTTGGTGCCGAACGAACCGTGACCGCCTGCTGCGATAACAACGTACTGCTTGCCATTCACAGAGTAAGTCATTGGGGTCGCCTGGCCGCCTGCTGGCAGACGAGCTTCCCACAGTTTGTCACCGTTGCTCATATCGAACGCGCGCAGGTAGTTATCTGCGGTCGCGGCGATGAAGAACACGTTACCGGCGGTAGAAATCGGCGCGCCAAGCATTGGCATACCCATTTTGAACGGCAGCGGTAATGGTGAGCTGTCGCGCACGGTGCCGATACGTTTTTTCCACACGATATCGTTGGTTTTCAGGTCAACGCCGGAGATGTAACCCCATGAAGGCTGTTTACAAGGGAAGCCCAGCGGAGACAGGAACGGATTCAGCGTCACACCGAATGGCACGCCGTACTGTGGCTGAATGCCAGTCTCAGTACCGGAACCGCCTTTATCGTTCTCATCTGGCTCCATAGGGTTGCCAGGACCACGTGGGATCAGTTTAGACACGAATGGCAGAGCAATCGGGTTAGCGATAGCCACCTGACGATCGGTATCCACAGAAATACCACCCCACTCGAACATGCCGAGGTTACCTGGGAACACCAGAGTGCCCTGCTCGGATGGCGGTGTGAAGGTGCCTTCATAACGCAGTTTGTGGAAGATCACACGACACATCAGCTGGTCATAGATCGTTGCGCCCCACATGTCTTTACCGGTCAGTTTGGCTTCCGGACGGAAAGTCAGTTCGGAGAATGGCTGAGTCGGAGAAACGTGGTCGCCTTTCGCTGCGCCTTGCGGAACAGGTTTTTCAGGTGCATCAACAATCAGCTTACCGTCACGGCGATCCAGCACGAAGATGTTACCGGTTTTGGTCGGAACATAAATCGCAGGAACTTTGTTGCCGCTCTTGTCAGTGATATCAGCCAGGGTTGGCTGCGCCGGAACGTCCATATCCCACAGGTCATGGTGAACAGTCTGGTAGAACCAGGCCAGTTTACCGGTGGTTGCGTTCAGCGCCAGCAGGCCGCTCGCGTAACGTTCCATCTCAGGAGTACGGTTGCCGCCCCAGATATCTGGTGTGGCGACACCGATTGGCAGGTAAACCAGATCCAGTTTGTCATCATAAGCCGCAGGCGCCCATGAGTTCGGGGAGTTCGGTGTGAAGTGCTGACCATCCTCAGGGATTTTGTTCGGTTCAGCAGCGCCCGGATCGAAGGCCCACAGCAGTTTACCGGTCTCAACATCAAAGCCACGGATCACGCCGGAAGGCTCGCGGTTTGAGTAGTTATCGGTAACCGCACCCGCCACGATGATCACTGATTTAGTGATGATTGGCGGTGATGTTGGCTCATAGTGACCCGGCGTAGCGTAAGGCATGTTGCCTTGCAGGTTCAGCTCACCGTTGTTACCGAATGCCGGGCAACGTGCGCCGGTTTCAGCGTCCAGTGCGAACAGACGGCCATCGTTGACAGGCAGAATGATACGACGTGAACAGACAGCAGGTGCCGCGCCCTTAGCAGCATCACCTTGTGCCGCAGGCGTAGTCTCATGATAAGACACACCGCGACAGGTCACGTGCTGGAAGGTCGGGTTAGAATTGAGCTGCGGATCGAATTTCCACTTCTCTTTACCGGTCGCGGCATCCAGAGCAAACAGCTTCTGGTGCGGCGTACACAGGTACAGCATGTCGCCGATTTTGATTGGCGTCACTTCGTCGGTGATTTCACCCGGATCGTTCGGGGTTTTCAGGTCACCGGTACGGAATGTCCATGCCACATCCAGCTTGCTGACGTTTTTGTCATTGATCTGGTTCAGCGGCGAGTAACGGGTACCGCCCTGAGTACGGCCATAGGCCGGCCAGTCACTGGCTGGAACGCCGGAGTCCGTCGCCGCTGGAGCAGCATCGGCAGCTTTCAGGGTGCCGTTGATTTCCTGCGGGTCGTTGAAGACGGAGTACGCCAGCACGAGCACAGTGAACACCAGAGACAGCGCCAGAGCGCCGCGGGCGAAGGCGTTTTTCACCAGCATCTGGTTATAAACGACTGGCAGCAGGATCCACAGGCCCAGGAAGAAAGTGACGTCCAGACGCGGCGTCAGTGCCCAGAAGTCTGTGCCCACTTCCCACACAGCCCACACCGTGGTGCCGAACAGGAAGATTGCATACAGCAATAATGCAGAAGAGCGGCGGCGATACAACAACCACGCGGTAACCAGCGAGATAACACCGGCAATAATGTAATAAAGAGAACCACCTAATTTTGCCAGCCAGATACCGCCGACAAGAAGATAAATCCCGCTTAACGCGGCGAACAAAGCGGTAATTATGACGACGATGCGTGATAACGAGGCTTTCGTTTCCATAGTTGATGACCTTACTGATTTTTTATAATCGTCGATTCAGGCATCGCCCGAATCTTCAAGAACATCCGGTTCTCACCGGGTGTCATTCCTTGCATGTGCTGCCCTGCCTGAGTGGAGGCGCCGGGCAACACCGCGTGGTTCGTTGTTCTGCTGACTGAAATTACTGACTAAAAGTTATTCGAAACTATAAGAAAGCGTAGCGCCGCCACCGTAGTTTCTGCCAGGTGCCGGCTCGAAATAGCGACCGTTGCCTTCATTGACGATGACAGAACCGACGTAATTTCTGTCAAACAGGTTGTCGACCCGGGTAAACAGGTCGAGCGTCACTTTGTTCCAGTTGAAGCGATAACCCGCATTCACGCTGGCGACGGTATAAGCCGGTGCCTGTTCACTGTTTTCGTCATTCACTTCGATGTCACTCATGTAGCGCACATCTGCGCCAGCATGCCAGCCATCAACCGGGGCCCACTCCAGTGAAGCGTAGCCCATGTTGCGTGCAATACCCGGCAGACGGTTGCCCGCGGGTGTGCAATCCCCGGCGCCGCAGGTCTCATTGCGGAAGGTGGCATCGAGCAATGTCCAGGCCATTTTAACGCGCCAGTTTTCTTCAATCTGCTGATCTAACGACAGTTCCAGTCCGCGACGACGTGTTTTTCCGGCGTTGGTGTAACTCGAACGTCCGCCGACACTTTCTGCAACAATTAACTCATCGTCAGTATCAGTCTGGAAGACCGCTGCCGTGACTAAACCATTGCCGACGCGCCATTTGCTGCCCAGTTCAACGGTGTTGCTGGTCGAAGGTTCCAGACCCAGATTCAGGCCGGACTGGCCGTCAGTGCGATACGAAAGCTCGTTGATGGTCGGCGTCTCGAAACCGCGACCGGCAGAGATATAGGTATTCAGCGCCGGCGTCACCGCATAGTTCAGTGAGGCCATCGGCAGCAGTTTGTGATAAAGGCGCGAACCGCTGTCGTCCGGGTTTTTGCCGGTGATGTAATAATCCTGTGAGTCAAAACTCACGGTGCTGTAGCGTGCCCCGACATCCAGCGTCCAGCGCGGTGTCAGATTCCACGTGGTTTGCAGATAGGGATCGAGGTTCCACATCACGTTCTTTTCATTGCGACGTTCGTCGCCTTTTACGCCCAGATCGCCTTCATCATTGAAGTTTTCGTAACCGAAACGGCGCTCGGTCATGGTTTCATAATCCAGACCGCCGGTAACGGAGAACGGCACAGAACCTATTTGATCGTCATGTTTCCAGCGGGTATCCACGCCGGAATACTTACGTTCCAGCACAATCACCCCGCCTGCGTTCAGCGGATTCTTCTGCGATGCCGCCGGAATGGTCTGGTACTGCGTGGTGTGGCGCTCGCCATGATAGGTCATCAGGCTGAACTCATCGTTCTCGCCCATCTGACGCTGATACCGCAGGCCGACCTGCGTCTGATCCAGCGATTTGCGCGCATTGTATTGATCGGCGCGTTTTGCCTGCGTCGGGTCGTCATGCCATTCGGATTCGGTCAGACCGCCCGGATCGTTCGCATCAACAGAAACGCTGTTAAACATCAGCGTCAGGGTGCTGGCATCGTCAATACGCACACCCAGTTTGCCGTTACCGAGGTTTTTCTGCGTGCCGCTGTGATCACGGTAGCCATCAGTGGTGAAACGCGAACCGGAAATCAGGTAATTCACATCACCCGCGTGCGTGCCGTCGCCGGTCGCTCCGCTGGCTTTTACGCTGTTACGAAACGAGCCATAACTGCCAAAATAAGTGCCCGCTTCAAGTTTTGCAGGCTGGGAACCGGTTTGGGTATCCACGTTCACCACGCCGCCGGAGGCATTGCCATACAGCGCCGAGAAGGGACCGCGCAATACTTCCACGCGCTCTACCGAGTTCAAATCAATATTGGAGGTCTGCCCCTGCCCGTCCGGCATCGTGGCCGGAATACCATCCACGTAAATACGCACACCGCGCACGCCGTACATTGAACGGCTGCCGAAGCCACGCACGGAAAGCTGGAGATCCTGCGCGTAGTTCTGGCGGTTCTGCACCTGCAAACCCGGAACACTGCCGAGGCTTTCTGACAGGTTGACCTGCGCTTTGCTGTTTCTGAAATCGTCGCCATCCACCACGCTGACCGCTGCGGGTGTATCCAGTTCTGACAGGCCGCCGCTGATTTCGCGTTTAATGATCATCAGGGAAGAAGAGTCTGATGAATCGTCCGTATCGCCTTTCGGGGCGTCGGTCGCTGATTGCGCATAACTGACTGAAACCGGGTTCAAAAATGACAAGAACGTGATGATAAAAGCAGAGGTTTTGGCGTTCACTTTATGAGTTCTTTTATTTGTGTTAAAAGGCTGGGTCAAAAAATAAGACACATCTCTCAATTTTAGACATTAGAAGTAGACATAAATCGACCGATCTGATTGAGAGCCGTAAGGGGGCTCACTATAGATTTTTTCTTCCTGTTAGTACATACGCAACTTTACAAATATAACTTTTTAACAAAATACCGCACGCAGTGTGCATCACCATGCGACTTTCCAATTAATTCCCCGCGTAAACTTCGTGGATTAATTGACCTGATGCCGCATTTATTGGCGGATAAAATAAAACACCGCTTTCATTTGAAATTTCACCGAATAAAAAGCCAGTCTTTATCTGCCTGTAAATGGCAACGGTTACATTATAGTTAAAACACTGATACTAAACACATAACATAAAAACACAACATGCTCATTTCGTGTATTAATCATGCACTGCTTACGGTTGGGTAATTTGGCTTTCATCTTTCGAAACTGCACAGGCCGAATCAAAGTCAGAGTAAATATAGACCACTATTTTAAGACAAGAGAATATTCTCTGACGTTTTTTCATTCAATCTGTTGCAGGTAATGAAACAGGCCCTTCTTTACATAAGATATAAAACCCTACCTCGCCCTCCCGCTTAAAAAACATACAGATCGCTCCGGGGAAACGTTTCCACTGCCGGGGGGGTAGCTCCGCCCTGATGACGTTTTTGTCATCATCACGTCACTTCTCTGTCAGACCGTCAGGCTCACAGTGGCCCCACAGACTGATGTTCATTCAGGTTTAAAACGAAAAGAGGAAGTGCCATGCGTTTACGTTTAGCTTCAACATTGTTACTGGCTGCCACGGCGGCGTTGGGTTCCCAGGCCGCCGTGGCGGCTCCAGTGAAAAATATCGTGCTGGTGCATGGTGCCTTTGTGGGCGGCTCAGGCTGGCGTCCGGTGTATGACATCCTGACGCACGACGGCTATAAAGTGACGCTGGTGCAGGAACCGCTGACCTCGTTTACCGATGACGTCGCGGCCACCAAACGTATTCTGGACAGGCAAAACGGTCCGGCGATTCTGGTCGGTCACAGTTATGGCGGCGCGATTATTACTGAAGCAGGCAACGATCCGCACGTGGCTGGACTGGTGTATATCGCGGCACATGCGCTGGATAACGGGGAAACCGAAGCGATTAACGGTAAGAAATTCCCGAACGCCGCACATCCGTTTGTAAAAACGCCGGACGGTTTCCTCTACATCAATCCGGCCAACTTCCCGGCGGATTTCGCTGCCGATCTGCCGCTTAAACAGGCGCAATTTGAAGCGCAGGCACAAATGCTAACCTCCGCCAGCGTGTTTACCGCTAACATTCCTGATCCGGCGTGGAAAATGAAACCGAGCTGGTACATGGTGGCCAAGTCCGACAAAATCATTAACCCGGATTTAGAACGTATGTACGCCAAACGCGCGCACAGCCACACCGTCGAAATCGCCGGTGCCAGTCATTCGGTGTATGAATCCCATCCAAAAGAAGTGGCGCAACTGATTGAGCAGGCAGCGGCGGGGGCGGGGGCG